>CAMYID010000024.1 GCA_947258435.1 uncultured Alphaproteobacteria bacterium | reverse complement strand
CGGTTCATGGACTCAAAAATCACTGAAGAATTTTTGTGCGTGATTTGCTAATGGGTTCCATGACTGGAGAATGATTTATGCTGGTGGCGTTGGCGTTTCCAATGGTGGGCAATTTTTGAAAATGAATAAAGGTCGGTATGTGAATGGAAGAAGTAGTGAAGTTATTGTTGGCGTTAGTTGGTGGGTTGGGGATTGGCTCAATGCTAACAACACTTCTGAAAGAAAAATTCGATAAGAAGAAGTTTTTGTTCCAACAGAAGGAGCAGGTGTATTCTGGCTATCTTAAAGCGCTAAGTGATGTAGTGAAAAATAAATCATCCGAAGAGGCGCGCCAAGAAGTTGTTTACTGGACTACACGTATGAAGCTTTTAGCCCCCGAATCTATCGTTGATAAAGCGCAAGAATTCTTTAATGATGAATCAACAGGGTGCAAGTTTATCAAGCTACGCGAAGAATTGATAGATTTGATGCGGAATGACTTAAAGAGCATTTTATAGTCCCGTACCACAAAAACCGAGGTACGGGTCTAAAATTCAATCATTTCCCGTACTTTAGATGATTTTTCCCAAGCAGATTTTACAGGAGAAAGCGTCTATAGAGAGAAAAAGACACGGAAAATCGAACCTTTCACAAACCCTCTAGTACGGATCATAGTGACCTAAACCGCTTTTAAATCAAGGTTATTTTTGTCGCAATGCCATCCATAGATGGAATTTTCTGTGAGCGACCCGAGACATAGGTGACAGAACGTACCGGACACATGGGTAACAGTTTTCGCTTTGCGGGAGGTGTTGATGCCGTGGAGAGAGAATTCGGTTATGGAAGAACGACTTCGTTTTGTCGCCCGCCTTCTGGAAGGAAAAGGCATGAGCGGTGTGTGCCGGGATTTCGGGATTTCCCGCAAGACCGGCTAAAAGATTCTCAATCGCTACAGGGCGGAAGGTATTGATGCGCATTGTGATCGCTCGCGGCGTCCGGTGCGTTACGCCAATCGGGGATACATCGATCTGGAACAGAGAACATTGCAGACCATCGACAACCCGTTCGGCACGAGATTGTCACCCATGTCTTAGGTACAATCTGTTACCTGTGTCTCCGGGCTGTACACTGTTGCAAATGGCGGAGAGGGTGGGATTCGAACCCACGGTACCTGCAAAGGCACAACGGTTTTCGAGACCGCCCCGTTCGACCACTCCGGCACCTCTCCTGCTGAGCGCTTGTGTATTTGCATGCGGGCGGCGGCGGGGCCGCGGGCTGTGCGTCCGGTCAAGACATGCATATGGCGGAAGGCCGCATGTAAAGCGCGTCAGGGGCCGGAACCTACCCCAGCGCCCCGCGCTTGCCAAGTCTGTCGACGGCGAATTTCGCTACTTTTCGTTTTCGCGCCGCTGCCGCGCGGTGGTCAGCGAGGACACCACACCGCGCAGGGTCCGCACATCCTGATCGGTAAGCTGGATCCGCTGGAATATATTGCGCAGGGCGCGCACCATGGAGGGGCGCTTTTCCGGCGGGCGCAGAAAGCCGGAGCGGTCAAGCTCTCCCTCAAGATGTTCGAAAAAGCGCAGCAGATCGGCCCCTTCCGCGGGTACCGCAATCCTGGTTTCAAGCAGCGTGTCAGGGGTTTCATCGGCGTGCCGGAACCATTCATAACCGATCAGCAGCACCGATTGCGCCAGATTGATCGAGGTGAAATCGGGATGCACCGGAATGCGCAGCACCGCATGGGCCAACGCCACCGCATCATTGTCGAGCCCGGTGCGTTCAGGCCCGAACAGCACACCGCAACGCTGTCCCTGGCGCACCCGGGCGTGCATGTGCCCCGCCGCATGTTCGGCGGTCACCATCGGCTTGACCATTTCGCGCACCCGCGCGGTGGTCGCCAGAACATAATGCAGATCGGCAAGCGCGTCTTCCACCCGCTCAAATACCCGCGCGCCCTCAAGCACCCAGTCAGCGCCCGACGCCGCATTCACCGCTTCGGGGTTGGGCCAGCCATCGCGCGGCGCGACAAGCCGCAATTCGCGCAGCCCGAAATTTGCCATCGCACGCGCGGCGGTACCGATATTCTGACCCAGCTGCGGTTTAACAAGGATAATGGCAGGCGGTGACATCAGGCGGTCGCACCATCGCGGTAAAGCTTGTAGGTGATGCTGTCATACAGCGCCTCGAAGGAGGCATCGACGATGTTTTCCGATACACCGACCGTGAACCAGCGCTGCCCCGCACCGTCGCGGCTTTCAATCATCACCCGGGTCACCGCCCCCGTGCCGCCGGTCAGGATCCGGACCTTGTAGTCGACAAGCTCAAGATCGTCGATAAAGCGCGAATATTGGCCCAGATCCTTGCGCAGCGCCCGGTCAAGCGCATTGATCGGCCCATTGCCTTCCTCATAGGAACGCAGGGTCTCTCCCCCCACCGTGATTTTGGCGGTTGCCTCGGACACGGTGATCAGTTCGCCTTTCGCGTTATGGCGCCGTTCCACCCAGACCCGGTAACTGTCGACCGCGAAATAGTCGGGCACCTGCCCGAGCAACCGCCGCACCAGCATTTCGAAAGAGGTCGCCGCCCCGTCATAGGAATAGCCCAGAAACTCACGTTCCTTGACGATTTCCAGCAACCGCTCAAGCCGGGGGTCTTTGGAATCGACCGCGATACCGATGGCGTCGAGCTCGGCGATGAGGTTGGATTTTCCCGCCTGGTCGGAGACCAGAATCCGCCGTTGGTTGCCAACCGTTTCAGGCGCCACATGTTCATAGGTCTTCGCATCACGCTGCACGGCGGAGACATGCAAACCGCCCTTGTGAGCAAAGGCGGATGCCCCCACATAAGCCGCATGACGGTTCGGAGCGCGGTTCAGAATTTCATCGAGCGTATGGGAAATCCGGCTCAGTTTTTTGAGCCGGTCAGGTGAAATGCCTGTCTCGAAACGCTCGGCGAAATCGCGCTTGAGCATGAGCGAGGGGATAATCGCGGTGAGATTGGCGTTACCGCACCGTTCCCCCAGCCCGTTGATCGTGCCCTGTACCTGCCGCACCCCCGCACGCACCGCGGCCAGGCTGTTGGCGACAGCATTTTCGGTATCGTTATGTACATGAATACCCAGATGGTCGCCGGGAATACGCTGTGTCACCGCGGTCACGATTTCGCTGATTTCATGGGGCAGCGTGCCGCCATTCGTATCGCAGAGCACCACCCATCGCGCACCCGCCTCATAGGCCGCGCCTACACATTCCAGCGCATAGGCCGGGTTTGCCTTATAGCCATCGAAGAAATGCTCGGCATCGAATAACGGTTCGCGTTTGCGTTCGGCAAGCAGCGCGATAGAATCGCCGATTGCCGCGATATTTTCGGGCAGACTGACCTGCAAGGCCACATCGACATGAAAATCCCAGCACTTGCCGACAAGGCACAAGGCCGGTGCCGCCGTATCGAGCAACGCCGCAAGCCCCGGGTCATTCGCGGCTGAGCGGCCCACCCGCTTGGTCATGCCAAAGGCGGTAAAGGTGGCGCGCTCAAGCGCGGGCACATCCGCGAAAAACGCCGTGTCGGTGGGATTGGCGCCGGGCCAGCCACCTTCCACATAATCGATACCAAGCTCGTCAAGCAGCCGCGCGATCAGCCGCTTATCCTCAACACTGAAATCGACGCCCTGGGTCTGCGCCCCGTCGCGCAAGGTGGTATCGAACAGATAAAGCCGCTCGCGGACCGTCCCACTATTCATGAAGCCACCTTCCAGCTTGTGCCGCCCGGCCCGTCCTCAAGCACGATGCCCTTTTCGCTCAGCATATCGCGGATCCTGTCTGCCTCGGCAAAATCTTTCCGCTGACGCGCGGCATTTCGGGCCGCAATCAGGGTATCGATTTCCGCCTCATCGATCTGCTGCCCCGGCGGTTGCCAGTGGAACCAGTCCGCGCTCGTCCGGGAAAGCACACCGAGCAGAAACTCGCCGCCCGCGCGCAACTGCCTTTTCGCCGCGGCATCGCCCTGCCCGGCCCGATGTGCGATCTTGTGCATTTCAGCGATCGCCTGGGGCGTATTGAGGTCATCCTCAAGCGCGGCCTGCACCGGCTGCGGGATATCGGCCCCGGTGGCGCTCACCCCGTCCACCAGCCGGTACCAGCTATCGAGCACGGTTTTGGCCTCACGGCTGCCCGCTTCGGTCCAATCGAAAGGCTGCCGGTAATGCGTCATCAGCAGCTGCAGGCGCATCGCCTCCCCCGGCCACTGCGCCAACAGCTCATGCACGGTAAGAAAATTGCCCTCGGATTTGGACATTTTCCGCCCCTCGACCATCAGATAGCCATTATGCATCCAATAGCGGGCGAACGTGCCCGACCCGTTCGCGCAAGTGCTTTGCGCCACCTCGTTTTCATGATGCGGAAACAGCAGATCGACCCCGCCGCCGTGAATATCGAAACTTGCTCCAAGATGCGTTTCGCTCATTGCGGAACATTCAATGTGCCAGCCTGGCCGCCCCCGTCCCCAGGGGCTGTCCCAGCCCGGCGTGTCCTCGTCGGACGGCTTCCAGAGGACGAAATCCATCGGGTCTTTCTTATAAGGCGCAACCTCGACCCGCGCACCGGCCAGCATTTCATCGGTATCGCGGCCCGACAGCGCGCCATAATCGGGCATACTGGGCACATGGAAAAGCACATGCCCCTCCGCCGCATAGGCATGGCCCTTGTCGATCAGCCGGCCGATCATTACGATCATCTGCGCGATATGGGCTGTCGCGCGCGGCTCCACATCGGGCGGCAATGCCCCCAGCGCGGCCATATCCGCATGATATTGCGCCGTTGTGCGCGCCGTCAGCTCGGAAATCGTTACCCCTTCGCTTTTTGCGCGCGCATTGATCTTATCCTCCACATCGGTAATGTTGCGCGCATAGGTCACATGCGATGCGCCATAAATCCGGCGCAGCAGGCGCGCCAGCACATCGAACACAATGACAGGCCGCGCATTGCCGATATGCGCATAGTCATAAACCGTGGGCCCGCATACATACATCCGCACATTCGCGGGATCGAGAGGAACAAATTCCTCCTTCTGACGGGTCCGGGAATTATAAATTCGCACTGTTACGTCCTCTTCATGCCGCGCTTACGCACATGGTTAGCTGTCAGCGGCAATAAAATTCCCTCTGCCCCGCCGTGCGCGGTTCATTTCATGTGTCGGAACTGACCGATGGAAGAACGGCACGGCAGGCGGCAGTCAGCCGCCAATAATCATCCCGTCCGGACAGCCGTCTGTCCGGTGGTGGGGTAACCGACCTGCTGTAAAGTCAGTATAGATCATCAACTTACGCATCGAATGCGCCTGTCCGCCATTTCTGCAGGGTTGCAGATTGTTTTATGCCGTTTTGCCCCGCAACCGCGCATGGGCGCGTTCGGGACCGATCAGCATTAGCAGATTTTTCATTTCGGGTCCATGATCGCGTGCGGTCAGCGCCAGCCGCAGCGGCAGAAACAGATCGCGCCCCTTACGCCCGGTCGTCTGCTTCACCGCGCCGGTCCATTCTTTCCAGCTATCGGGCCCGAATGGGGTACCGGGCAGCAAATCGGCTGCGGCCGCAATAAAGGCTGCATCCTCGATTATCGGTGTGAGGGGCCCGGTCACCACCTGCCACCACGCCACAGTATCGGACAGTTTGGCAAGATTGGGCCGCACCGTTTCCCAAAACAGCACTTCCCCTTCCCCCTTGACCCCCATATTGGCAAGCCGCGCGCGCACCGCCTCAAAAGGCATATCATGCAGCAGCCGTTCATTAAGATGGGCAAGCTCGTCGGGATCGAACTTCGCGGGCGACCGGCTGATCCGACTGATATCGAAAGCGTCAACCAACTGCCCGAGCGATTGAAACGGTTCTACCGGATCGGATGTACCGATCCTTGCAAGCAGACTGTTGAGCGCCATTGCCTCGAACCCTTCCTCGCGCAAGGACCCGATGGACAGCGACCCCAACCGCTTTGACAACCCCTCCCCGCCGGCGCCGGTCATCAGCGGATGATGCCCGAAAGTGGGCACCCGCTCCCCCAGCAGGCGGAAAAGCTGAACCTGGACGGCGGTGTTTGTGATGTGATCTTCCCCCCGGATGACATGGCTCACCCCGAAATCGAGGTCATCGCAGATATTGGGCAGAGTATAGAGCGGCTGACCATCGGCGCGGATCAGAACCGGGTCGGACAGGCTGGCCGTGTCGATGCTGATTTCCCCATGCACAAGATCGGACCAGACAACCGTTTCATGATCGAGCAGAAACCGCCAATGCGGATTGATACCTCTTGCCTCGAAATCCGCGCGCGCATCGTCGGTCAGCTTCAGGGCCGCGCGGTCATAGACGGGCGGCCGGCCACGGCCAAGCTGCACCTTGCGCTTGAGTTCAAGTTCTTCGGGCGTTTCATAGCAGGGGTAAAGACGGCCCTGCGCTTTCAGCCCGGCGATCGCAGCATCGTAGCGCGCGAACCGTTCGGACTGACGCATGAACAGATCGTGCGACAGGCCGAGCCAGTCCAGATCGGCCACAATGCCATCCTCAAACGCGCGGGTCGAACGTTCCGCATCGGTATCGTCGATGCGTAGCAGGAACTGACCGCCATGGGCGCGCGCATACAGCCAGTTGATCAGGGCGGTGCGGATATTACCGACATGCAGCCGCCCGGTCGGGCTTGGCGCAAAACGGGTGATGACACTCATCAGGAATTCCTGGGCATTACGGGTTCCTCGGCACTATGGGTTCCTAGCGCGCATCGCGGAAGCGATTGGTGATCGGGTAGCGGCGGTCGCGACCAAAGCTCTTCATACTGATCTTGACGCCCGGCGCCGCCTGACGCCGCTTATATTCCGCGATGTAGAGCAAGTGCTCGACGCGTTTGACCGTTTCAGGCGCATGGCCGCGCGCCACCACATCCTCAACGCTCATCTCGCGCTCGACAAGGCAATCGAGCATGTCGTCAAGCGCGGCATAGGGTGGCAGCGAGTCTTCATCTTTCTGGTCGGGACGCAACTCGGCGGTTGGCGGCTTGGTGATGATATTCTCGGGAATGACCCGCCCGCGGCTGCCCAGCGCGCCTTCGGGAAAATGCTGATTGCGCCAGTGGCACAACTTGAACACCGTCATCTTGTAGATGTCCTTCAGCGCGTTGTATCCGCCACACATATCCCCGTACAGGGTGGCGTAACCAACCGACACTTCCGATTTATTACCTGTCGTCAGCACCATATCGCCGAACTTGTTCGATAGCGCCATCAGCACAACCGCACGTGTACGGCTTTGAATATTTTCCTCGGTAAGATCGGGATCGCGGCCTTCAAATATGGGCGCCAGCATCGCATCGAAAGCTTCGACAGCCGGCGCGATCGATACGCTGTCCAGCCGCGCCCCGATCAATTCCGCACATTCGGCGGCGTCCCGCAGGCTTTCCTCGCTGGTATATCTGGACGGCAACATGACGCAGCGCACCCGCTCAGGCCCCAGCGCATCAGCGGCCACCGCCGCGCTTAATGCACTGTCGATACCGCCCGACATACCCAGCACCACGCCGGGAAAACCGTTCTTGTTCACATAATCGCGCAATCCCAGCATCATTGCCTGATAAATTGCGCCAAGTTCCTCAGGCGGCGTGTTTTTCTCCCCCTCCGCGCAGCGCCAGCCCTCAGCCGTCCTCTGCCATTCGCTGATCGTCATACCGGTCTGCCAGAACGGCATCTGAAGCGCGAAACTCCGATCCGCATTCAGCACAAAGGACCCGCCATCGAACACAAGCTCATCCTGCCCGCCATACTGATTGACATAAATCATCGGCAACCCGCATTCGGTGACACGCGCCACCGCCCGGCTCATCCGCTGATCGAGTTTTGACACCTCATAGGGCGAGCCATTGGCCACCACCAGAATTTCGGCACCGGTTTCCTGCAAGCATTCCACGACCTCGCTACCCCAGATATCCTCACAGATGGGGATACCCAGCCGGACACCGCGAAAGTTGACCGGGCCGGGCATCGGACCGGCATCGAACACCCGCTTTTCATCAAATACCCCGTAATTGGGCAGGTCATATTTCGCGCGCCAGGCAGTGCATTCGCCGCCATCAAGCAGCAGCATGGCATTGTACAATTTACCATCCTCGCGTAACGGCGCACCGATCAGCAGGGCAGGCCCGCCATCGGCGGTTTCCACAGCAAGCGCGGCGACCGCTTCCGCCACATCGTCAAGAATGGCGGGCTTGCGCACCAGATCTTCGGGCGGATAGCCGATCAGAAACAATTCGGAAAACACCACAAGATCAGCGCCGCTTGCAGCCGCCTGCGCGCGCGCGTCACGGGCAAGTTCGCAATTGCCCGCCACATCGCCGACAACCGGGTTGTATTGCACCAATGCGATTTTCAATCGATCTGTCATTCGCCACTCTCCACAAGGAACAGCTTACTTACCCTCAAGCGCCGCCGCGCCACAATAGTATCGACGCAAATCCGAAGAACTTGCCCGCCTGCGCCGGTTGCGCAAGGATATACACATAAGGCAAAACCGGGCAGAAAACCCGGCGGCAACCGAACAAGCAACAGAAAGCGTCACATGCCCAATTTTATCGACAGCGAAACCGCGCAGCGGATCACAACCATCCGGATCAACCGACCCGACAAGAAGAACGCGCTCACCGATGAGATGTATTACGGGCTGGCAGATGCGCTGCGTACCGCAAATGCCGATCCCGCTGTACGGGTGATCGTGCTGACCGGCACCGGCGACAGCTACACCGCGGGCAACGATATCGGCAGCTTCGTGACGCAATCAAATGCCAGCAAGGAAGATAATGCGCGCAAACCCGAAGGCCGGGACCGGCACCCCGTGCCGGACCTGCTGGATGCGCTGACCAGTGTCGACAAGCCAACCATTGCCGCCGTAAACGGCCTTGCCATCGGCATCGGCACAACCATGCTGTTTCATATCGATCTGGTTTACGCGTCACAAGCTGCCCGCTTTGCCATGCCTTTTGTCAATCTGGGCGTTGTGCCCGAAGCGGGAACCTCGCTGCTGCTGCCGCGCGCGGTGGGACGGCAGCGGGCAGCCGAACTTTTCCTGTTCGGCGATCAGTTTGGTCCCGAAACCGCCCAGACATGCGGCTTCGTGAACGCCATCCTGCCGCCTGACCAGTTGATGCCGCATGTCATGAACGTGGCCGAAAAACTGGCACAAAAGGCACCCAGCGCGATCCGCGAAACAAAAAAGCTGATACGCCAGCATGGTCCCGAGCTTGAGGCGGCAATGCATCGTGAAACGCAGGTGTTTGCCGCACAACTGCGCACCCCTGAATCGAAAGAGGCGATGCGCGCTTTCGCCGAACGCCGCGCGCCGGATTTTTCAGCGTTTGAGTGAGTGAATTTTCGCACGCGCGCCACAGCACTTCTCGCCTTCGTCACGGAAGCGGCCTAAACTGATCCCATAAAGCCGCCAGGCAAGAACAATCGGCAAGTGGGGAGGGAAAAGTGGCAGGCACGACGACAGCGAAAAAGAAAATCACCGAAATGGGTGCGCTGCGCACCCCGCTTTGCGAAAGGCTGGGGATCGACTACCCGATTTTTCAGGCGGGCATGGGCTATGTGGCGCGTCACGAACTGGCGGCGGCCGTATCCGAAGCGGGCGGGCTTGGCTGCATCGGTTCGGGCTATATGACCCCGGAAGTCCTGAAGGACGAGATCGCCGCATTACGCGCCAAAACTGACAAGCCTTTTGGCGTCAACATCCTGTTCGGTCGCCCGCGACAGCAGGATGGACGGCACGAAGCCCATATCGAGCGGATGGCGCAGGTGGCGCTGGATGCGGAAGTGCCGGTCATCATTTCGGGGCTGGGCAGCCCTTCCCCCCATATCGTGGAGGAGGCGCATAAGCGCGGCATTTTCGTGATGTCGGTCATCGGCGCACCGCGCCATGCGGCCAAAGCGACCGAAGGCGGGGTCGATGCACTGATCGCCTCGGGCCAGGAAGGGGGCGGCCATGTCGGCAAGATCGGCACTGCGGTGCTGATCCCCGCCATTGTCGATGTAACCGATCTGCCGCTGATCGCGGCGGGCGGATTTGCGGATGGGCGTGGACTTGTGATGGCATTGGCGATGGGCGCTCAGGGGGTCTGGATGGGCACCCGCTTCATCACCACCCGGGAATCCTACGCCCACCAGAATTACAAGGACAAGATCGTCGATATCGACATTAACGGCACGGTGGTCACCCTTGGCCATAGCGGCAAGACCTGCCGGTTGATCAGGAACGAATTCACAGATTACTGGGATTCGCACCCCGAAGAGGTGCAACCCTTTCCCAAGCAATTGCGGATCGCGGGCGAGAAGGCCTCGGTCGCGGGCCGCGAAAATGGCGATATGGCGAATGGCTCCTGCCCGGCGGGACAAACCTCGGGCCTCATTCATGCGGTCAAACCGGCAGCCGAAGTAATGCGTGATATCGTTGAGGAAGCGCATGCGGTGATCGGCAATCTGACCCGTATGGCCACCGAAGGCGCACGCTGAACGACAGCAATTTTCTTCAACATTGCCAAAGGGGGGGTAATCAATGGCGATTGCACGGATTCGCGGCAAAAAGGGCTGGAACACCAAGCTGATCAGATCGGCTCAGGCCTGGGCACCTTTGCTTGAGGAGACAGCCGGGGACGATTTCGATTATGGGGATGTCCGGATCGGCCATATCGATACAGGCTATATCGAACATACGGTGTTCGGTTCCTGGACCGATACAGGTCTCAGCGAACATATCCTTGTCGATAGCGGCATGAATCTGGTCGATCCGGAACGGGACCCCCGGCCGACAGATCCGGTCGATGGCGGGCTCAACCCCGGCCATGGCACCCGCATCGGCAGCGTGATGTATGGCTTTGCGCCGGGCAACTGGGTCGGCATCGCGCCGCGCGCGCCGGTCGTCCCCTACCGGGCCGTAACCTCGGTCGCCCTGATCACCCCAAGCGAGATCAGCCGTGTCGCCGACGCCATTCATCATGCGGTCGACAGCAGCTATTGCGCGGTCATCAATATGAGCCTTGGCGCGCGCCCGACGGTCAATCCCTGGGGTGCGTTCCGCCGGGCCCTGAAAAAACTGGGGGATGCCTGCGATCACGCCTATGAGGAAGGGGTCATCGTGGTTGCCGCGCTTGGCAATAATGTGCATGACCGGGCAACCTATCCGGCCAAATTCTGGCGCAGCATATGCGCCGGCGGTCTTGAGCCGGAATTCAATGGCGACAGGCTCGGCGATGTCGAAATCTGGAAACCGCAGGACCCGGCCCTGATGGATAGCGATTATCAGTTCGTCGATATCTGGGCACCGGCGGATATGATCTTCCGCGCTAGGGCGGAAAAGCGCACCCCCGGCACGGTACAGCAGCATTACAGCCCCGAACCGGATGGCGATGGCTCCTCCTATGCCGCCGCCTCGGTCAGCGGTACCGCGGCAATCTGGCTTGCCCGGCGCGGCGCGGAAATCGGGGAACTGTACAAGGACACGCCCTGGATGATTACGGAAGCCTTTCGCAGCCTGCTGAAGTCGACATCGCAGGGCACACCGTCGGATGCCCCTGATGCGACAGATACCGGCATACTGGATGCAAAGGCACTGGTCGAAGCCGAGCTGCCGGCCCCTGCGACATTGAAATTCGAAGACCGCGAAAGCCGCGATATGTGGGGCTAGCCAATTCAGTAGTTGATTGAAAGCAGCCTGCCGCGCATTATCGCCGCACCAACGGTTTGCGCCGAGTCAAATCAGACAAAGGCACATGCAAGGGAACATGGACGGTATATTGCGGGCAATCGCGATTTGCCGCACCAGGGCTGCCCCCGCAACTGTAAGCGGCGAGCTTACTTTTCGCATCAAGCCACTGGTCTGTGCCGGGAAGGCAGAAAAGGGGCGATGAACCGCAAGCCAGGAAACCTTGCCGGTGGTGATGTCTTCGCGAGACCCGGGGCCGGGGTTGGCTTCGGGCCTGTGTTCGGCTTCGATGATGAGGGGAATTCGGGCCGCGACGGCGTCTCTTCGAACATTTAAAATGGAGAGGTGCATATGCCATCTGGTTTTCAACAAGTACAGCGCTCATGCGCTGCCATCGGGATGGCGCTCGGCGCGCTGATACTGGCCGGCAGCGGCGCGCAGGCGCATAGCCCCGACGGCGCGGCCAATTCAGACTATCTGTACGTACCCAACCGGGCCTCCGCAGATGTTACCATCATCGATACAAGCAAGGATCAGGTGATCGGCCGGGTCGGGGTCGGCAATGTGCCGCATCAGGTCACCGTATCGGCCGCCGCCGGCGCGCTCATCGCCAGCAATACCGAAGATAACAGCCTGTCAATTGTCGATCTGGAAACGCAGCAAACCGCCGCAACCCTGATCCTCGATACCGAGCCTGAGCATATGGAACTCAGCCCCGACGGGATGACGCTTGCGGTGGGCAATATTGCTGCGGGCACGGTATCGCTGATCGATTTACAGAAGAATGTCGAAACCGCACGGATCGACGGGTTCTTCCAGCCGCATAATCTGACCTGGAATAACGCAGGCAGCCTGGTGTTTGCGGCGAATCTGGGCGCCAATCACATTTCCGTCGTGGATACCGCGAAGGCCCGGATCATCCGTGAAATCCCGGTCGGCGATCCGCAGATGGTTGCTTATCGCGGCAGCGAAGCAGATGCTGATTTTCAGGGCCTGATCAATGTCACACGCAGCATCGATGGCAAGCTTGGCTTTGCCGCCCATGGCGAAAGCGGCCAGATGGCTGTGATCGATCTGGATCGCGGCGAGTTGCTGAGGAACCTGTCGGTTGGCGCGCGGCCCTGGCGCGCCTTTGCAACGCCGGACGGCAAATTCATGGTGGTCCCGCGCAATGGCGACAAAACCGTGGCGATTGTTGATGCGGTAACGCAGCAGACAGTTGCCACCTTGCCAGGCGCTGCCGACATGACCGGAGTGAACACCGATCCGAGCGGGCGCTTTGCCTATGTGATTTCCCGTGGTGATCGCAAGCTTGTGGTGCTGGATTTGGTCCAGATGCGCGCGCATGGCGAAATCGCGCTTGGCGGATCGCCCGAAACCGGCGTGACGGCACCCGGCAGCGGCAAGCTCTATGTCGCCCTCAGCAGTTCGAATCAGGTTGCGGTAATCGACACGGCAACCGCGACATTGACCGGCACCATCGAGCGTGTCGGCGAGGAGCCCTGGGGTGCGTATATGGTTGGCGCTGCTAACTATTGCCACTAGCCTTGTTGCCGGTCAGGCACTTGCGTTGCCTGACCGGATCGGCAGAATCTGGCAATTGGCGCAGCAGGGCATGGCAGAAAACCTGCCCCCGCTTGAAGAGCTGAAAAACAGATGCGGCGCGGACGCGGTCTGCGCCGCGCAACGCATTGTCGATGTGGAACCGCGTGCCTGGCTGCAACGGGTTCCAGCCCCCGACACCAATCGCATCCGCCTGCAGAAACGAACCGCGTCGATCAGCCGTGCCGAGTGGCGCGGCGGTCGCCGCTATATCAGGCTGAGCTATTTCGGGCGCATGGTACAGACGGAACTGCGCGAGGCGCTGTTGCCGGTCGCGGTAAAAGGCGGGGTGCCGGAAGTCGTGCTCGATCTGCGCTGCAATAGTGGCGGCGATGTCGAGCGTATGTTGTCGGCAGCCGGGTTATTTACCGGTCCCATCGAACAGGCGCTGATTTTGAAGACGGCAGGCAGCGCCTCACGCTCACTGCCTATCACAGCCGATCACTCACCGGTCTTTTCAGGGCGGCTGACGGTGCGTATCGGCCCGGGCACGGCAAGCAGTGGCGAGGCGCTGGCGGCAGTACTGAAGAAATTCGCCAATGCGCGTCTGATCGGGAGCCGCACCCGCGGCAAGAGCTACAGCCAGCAGGTGATCCCCGTTTCGCAACGCTGGCATCTGCTGTATCCGCAAGCAAATCTGCGGGTGCCGGGTGTCGACTGGGAAAACGGGCTTGTGCCCGATGTGCCGCGCGGCGAAACTGAATCCGCCTGCCCCGACAACGGCGCGTAACTAATCCGTGGTCAGCACGCGCGCGACCGCCGCTTTCCAGCCGCGATATTTGCTGTCCCGCTGATCCTGGGATATTTGCGGTTCGAACCGCCGCTCGCACCGCCAGCTTTCGGCCAGCGCATCAAGCGAGGGGTACAGCCCGACCTCAAGCCCCGCGAGGTAAGCCGCCCCCAAAGCCGTTGTCTCAATGATTTCAGGCCGTTCCACGACAAGACCGGTCATATCTGCCAGAAACTGCATGGCCCAGTCATTCGCGACCATGCCGCCATCGACCCGCAACGTGTCGGGCAAAGTACCCGCATCCTTCACCATCGCCTGCAACAGATCGCGTGTCTGATACGCAACCGATTCAAGGCCTGCGCGCACGATTTCCGCGATCCCCGTATCGCGCGTCATACCCAGAATGGCACCGCGCGCATGCGGATCCCAATAGGGCGCACCAAGCCCGGCGAAACCGGGCACCAGATAAACCTGCGAATCCGCCGCCGCCCTGGCCGCCAGCCCCGCGCTTTCATCCGCGTGGCCGATAAAGCGCGCCTGATCGCGCAACCACTGAATCGTCGCACCTGCCATGAAAATACTGCCCTCAAGGGCATAGGCAGGCGTACCGGCACGCTGATAGGCGATGGTGGACAGCAACCGATGCTGCGAGACAACCGGCGTATCGCCCGTATGCATCACCGCAAAACATCCCGTCCCGTAAGTAGATTTCAGCATACCAGGGCGGAAACAGGCCTGCCCCACTGTTGCCGCCTGCTGATCGCCGGCGACACCTGTGATCGGAATTGCCGCACCGAAATGCGCCGGATCGCAGACACCGAAATCCCCCTGACAATCGCGTAGCCCGGGCAGCAGCTGCCGCGGTATGCCGAACAGATACAATAGCTGATCGTCCCACTTGCGCCGCGCGAGATTGAAAAGGCTCGTCCGGCTGGCGTTGCTGACATCGCTCAGATGCTCCGCCCCGCCGGTCAGTTTCCAGATCAGCCAGCTATCGACCGTGCCAAAAGCCAGCGTACCGCGTTTGGCACGCTCCCGCGCATCGGGCACATTATCGAGCAGCCATTTCAATTTGCTGGCCGAGAAATACGGATCCAGCAGCAGCCCGGCGCGTTCACGCACAATCTCCTCGCGCCCGTCAGCGCGCAGGGCGGCGCAGTAATCGGCGGTCCGGCGATCCTGCCAGACGATCGCGTGATAAAGCGGCGTACCGGTTTCGCGATCCCATAGCAGGCTCGTTTCGCGCTGATTGGCGATGCCGATGGCCGCCACTTCAGAGGCATCCACCCCGGTGGTGCGCAGCACCTCCCGTCCCGCATCAAGCGTGTCGCGCCAAATTGCCTCGGGATCATGTTCGACCCAGCCTTCCTGGGGAAAAATCTGCGGCAATTCGCGCTGCGCCATGCCGTACAGCCGCGCTTGCGCATCGAAAAGCAGCGCCCGGCTGCTTGTTGTTCCCTGATCGAAAGAAAGGATATAACGCTTGTCTTGCATCGGCCTGCTCACCATCTGAAGGCGGAAAAGCCCTATTGCTTTTAGGGGCGAAATACCCCCGGATCATATATAAGTTGTAGCATTATGGCACTCGAACTGCATGACCCCGATTTTCTGTCCCGCCCTGCAGCCGGGACAGACACACCGCTTATCGATCCGTTCGGGCGGGCAGTTACCTATCTGCGCGTTTCGGTGACAGACCGTTGCGATTTCCGCTGTGTCTACTGCATGTCCGAGCATATGACATTCCTGCCCAAACGCGACCTGCTGACGCTTGAGGAACTTGATCATGTATGCAGCGCCTTCATATCGCGCGGTGTGGTCAAGCTACGCATCAGCGGCGGTGAACCGCTTGTCCGGCGCGATATTATGTGGCTGTTCGAACGGTTGGGCCGGCATTTGAAAAGCGGCGCGCTGGAAGAGCTGACATTGACGACAAACGGTACCCAGCTACCCAGATTCGCGCGCGATCTTTACGACTGCGGGGTAAGACGGGTGAATATTTCACTCGATACCCGCGATGCGGAAAAGTTTGCTGAAATCACCCGCTGGGGCCGGCTTGAACAGGCACTCGCAGGGATCGATGCGGCCCAGGAAGCCGGGCTTAAAGTCAAGATCAATATGGTCGCGCTCAAAGGCGTCAATGGCGAAGAAATTCCGCAGATGATCCGCTGGGCGCATGGCCGCGATATGGATCTGACCCTGATCGAAACCATGCCGCTTGGCGATATTGACGGCGATCGGACCGATCAGTATCTGCCGCTGTCGCAGGTGCGCGAGGCGCTGGCGCGTGAATTTACCCTGACCCCGCTCAGCGAACGCACCGGTGGCCCGGCGCGTTACGACCGGGTCGAGGAAACCGCCGGCAAGCTGGGGATGATCACACCGCTGACCCACAATTTCTGCGAATCCTGCAATCGGGTCCGGCTGACCTGCACAGGCACGCTCTTTATGTGCCTGGGTCAGGAAGATTCGGCCGATCTGCGTGCAGCGTTACGTGCCGATGCCGCGGCAGGTACCGGCGACCGGCAATTGATGGAACGGATCGACGAAGCAATCGGCCGTAAACCCGAAGGTCATGACTTTGTGATTGACCGGAAAGGCCGCAAACCGGCGGTGAAACGGCATATGTCGACTACCGGCGGCTGATTTCAGCCAGCCGCAACTGCACCTAGCGGATCACGCGCCGTGCTTTCCGCTGCTTCGGGCAACAGGATCCGCACCGTCGTGCCGCAACCGGCGCTGGTCTCGAAATCAATTACACCATCCTGCATATCGACCAGCATCTTTACCATCGCAAGACCAAGGCCTGTTCCCTGCACTGCCTTGCGGTCGCTATCTGTCCCCTGTCGGAACAGTTTCAGGATATCTTGACGCTCTTTTTCGGAAATGCCGATGCCTGTATCGCTGACCCAGATTTCACACCGATCGTTCGGCATCATCCGGTAGCCGAGCGAAATCACACCGCCTGCATGGGAAAATTTGATACCGTTACTGATCAGATTGCGCAAAATCTGCCGTATGATGATGGCATCGAGATTGACCTCACAACCAGGCTTTGCCGCATCATCCACCTTGATGGTCAACTCGGCCTCCTCGGTTTGAGCGGCATAGCTTTCTGCAATTTCGTTCAATAGCCGGTATATATCGAACGGTTCCGGCGTGATCGTCACCCGCCCGGCATTAAGTTGCGAAAAGAACAGCAAATCGTTCACAAGCCCCAGCAGATGCGCCCCGCTACCGGCGATATCAGCGGCATATTCCTTATATTGCGGGCTGGCATGCGCGCCGAACATCTCATCGCGGATAATTTCTGAAAAACCGATGATCCCGTTAAGCGGCGTACGCAATTCATGGCTGATATTGTTGAGAAACGCTGTCATCGATTTGTTCATCTGCTCTGCCGCGGCGCGGGCATCTTGTGCAAGTTCGGCCGAACGGCGCAAATCTTCCTGCGTCTTCTCCATCATGGTGACTTCAGCCCTCATGGCACCGTGCTCCTCACGCAACGCGGCGAGTACAAACAAAAGCGCGGTGGAGGCACAGACCGACAATGACAACTGAATAAAACTTACAAAACCCGCATGCGCCATAAGCTCTGTATTGAGCTGGAATGCAAATGCAGCAGATGACAGTACAACTACCGCCACCGCAACAAGGCCGAGGCGCCCTGCGGTTCGAAGGTTTTGTGTCAATGCCATCGCTATCAATGCTGGATGGATCCACAAGACGCTATGTAGCGCACGTTCGGGTGCCCCACCAAAAAACATGGCTCCCCAAACCATCAGCAGGATATGCAAAACCGCCAGCCAGAAAACGGCAAATGCCATCCATTGCAGCACAGTTAACGGCTGACCAGATTCCTCAGCGCGTCTGCGAAATTTAAGGAAAGCCAATGCGATGATTATCAGGAATGACAGCTCGGTAATCGCCAGCCCGGCAGCTTCGGCAAGTGTGATCTGTCCGGTTGCGCTGAGATACCACCATTCAGCCACCCCACCCAGCGCCGCACAGCCCAACGTCAGAAAGACCATGCGGAACATGACCGAGCGGACAGGCCTGGATGCACCGAATAACAATGATTGCGACGGCAATGCCGTAATAAATTTGTCCTGCATATTACCCATCGGTGGGTCGACAGGTACGCCTGTTAAATCAGATCCTGATTATGCCCACAGTCATATAAATTTGACGGACATTTCCGAAACACAGCGAAAATATTGCTGCCTGCCTCCGGAATGCCAAGCCCGCAAAACGGCCCACTACTCGGCCGCCTGCGTTCTTTCCGTATCGTCAGAATAACTTTGTTTTTCTTTAATCTCTTTTAACAATGCAGCAATTGCTGCCTCGGATTTGACGACCTGCTGCTGTTTCGCACCCAACCGCCGGATCGAAACCGTACCGTCTTCCGCTTCCTTGCGCCCGACGACGAATAAAACCGGGATCTTCTGCAAGGAATGTTCACGCACCTTATAATTAATTTTCTCATTGCGCAAATCGGTCGCGACCCGCACGCCTTGCGCAAACAATGCCTGTGCCACCTGCTGCGCATACGCATCGGCATCGGAAGTAATGGTCGCGACAATAACCTGCACCGGCGCAAGCCATAGCGGAAAGCGGCCCGCATGATGCTCGATCAGAATACCTGCAAATCGTTCAAGCGAGCCGAACAGGGCCCGGTGCAGCATGACTGGCTGATGCTTCTGACCGTCCTCCCCGATATAGGACGCGCCAAGCCGGCCTGGCAGGTTCAGATCGACCTGCAAGGTGCCGCACTGCCAGTCGCGACCGATCGCATCGCGCAGCACGAATTCAAGCTTTGGCCCGTAAAACGCCCCCTCGCCCGGGTTCAGCTCATAGTCAAGCCCGGCCGCCTCCACCGCGACTTTCAGCGCGGCTTCCGACCTGTCCCAGATCGCATCGCTACCGACGCGTTTTTCGGGGCGATCGGAAAACTTCACACGCACCTGATCGAAACCGAAATCGCGATAGATCTCCAGAATGAGGTTGGTGACGGTAACGCACTCTTCCGTTATCTGATCTTCCGTGCAGAAAATATGTGCATCGTCCTGGGTGAAGGCACGCAACCGCATCAATCCGTGCAATGCGCCTGATGGTTCATAGCGGTGCACCTTGCCGAACTCCGCCATCCGGTAAGGCAGATCGCGATAGCTGCGGATCCCCTGTTTGAAGATCTGTACATGACCGGGACAATTCATCGGCTTGATGCAGAAATGCCGCTCATCGGGGGTATGGCTTGAGAACATCTCCTCGCCGAACTTTTCCGCATGGCCGGAAGCCACCCATAGCGAACTGTCCAGCAATTCCGGGGTATTGACCTCGTGATAGCCGGCAAGGCGCTGCCGTTCGCGCATATAATCGATCAGCGCGGAAAACAGGGTCCAGCCCTTCGGATGCCAGAATACAGCGCCGGGACCTTCTTCCTGAAAATGGAACAGATCCATTTCCCGGCCGAGACGGCGGTGATCACGCTTCTCCGCCTCCTCCAGCATATGCAGATAGGCTTTGAGTTCCTTGTCGCTGGCCCAGCAGGTGCCGTAGATCCGCTGCAGCATCTCATTGTCGGAATCGCCGCGCCAATAGGCACCGGCAAGCTTGGTCAGTTTGAAAGCCTTGCCCAACTTGCCGGTCGATGGCAGATGCGGCCCGCGGCACAAATCCTGCCACTCTCCCTGCCGGTAGAGCCCCACATCTTCCCCTTGCGGGATGGAGGCGATGATCTCGGCCTTGTATTCCTCCCCGATCGAGCGGAAGAAGCCGACCGCCTCGTCGCGATCCCACACCTCACGCACAATCGGTTCATCCCGATCCACGATCTCGCGCATCCGCTGTTCGATCACCTCAAGATCATCGAGACTGAAAGGTTCAGGGCGCGCGAAATCGTAAAAAAAACCGTTCTCGATAACCGGCCCGATGGTAATTTGCGTTTCGGGATAAAGCTCCTTCACCGCTTCTGCCAGCACATGCGCGGCATCATGGCGCAAAGTCTCAAGCGCCGCCGGATGGTCACGCGTGATGATTTCCACTGCACAGTTCCGGTCGATCTGTGTCGACAGGTCTTTCAATTCCCCCTCAAGCCGCAACAGAACGGCCTTCTTTGCAAGGGATTTTGAAATGTCGGCCGCAAGCTCGGCACCGGTGATGGGGGCGTCGAACTGACGAACCGAACCATCTGGCAGTGCAATCTCAATCATCTTCTCAACTCTTAAAATTTCAAACGTTCCGCAATTCTCAAACACTCTGGCAGAACCGCTTTATACAGCAGGCGCAGTCAGAAGAAAGCCCCGGGGCACCTTATCACCATCATTTCACCGGCGCGTAAATCACCGTGGTTTCTCCGGCACCGGATCATAGCCGGACCCACCCCAGGGATGGCAACGGCCCAGCCGGCGCAGCGCGAGCCAGCCACCCCGCAGCGGACCAAACCGCGCGATCGCTTCGCGCGCATATTCCGAACAAGTTGGGGCATATCGGCAATTCGGCCCCAGAAGCGGGGAGATCGTCACCTGATACAGCCTGATCAGGCCGGTCAGCCCGATCTGCACAGCGCCGCTCAACCGGCCGGTCAGGCCCATCCGCCCTTTTTCACGAGCGGCCATGATTATCGGTGACGGTTGCATGCGCCGGATCGGCAGCGGCTGTATCGGTTGCTGCCTCGCGCTGCGCCTCAATCTCGTCGATCGCGCGTACGACCGCCTCAAACGGCAACATGACCGATCCGTGCCGGGCCTTGTAATCGGCGACCGGCTGTAACACCTCCAGTTCCGCCCAAACGCCGCCAGGCGGCTGCGCCTTTTCCTTCAGCATTGCCCGCATGTCTTTTGCCAGCTGGCGCAGCGCGGCCGATGACTGTCCGACAACATGCTTTGCCATTACAGCCGACGCGGCCTGCCCCAATGCGCAAGCCTTCACCTCGGCACCGTAATCGCTGACCTTGTCGCCATTCATTTTGAGATCGACGGTAATCCGGCTACCGCAGAGCGGACTGTCGAGAAACACCGTCGCATCCGGCGCGCCCAGCCTTTCTGTGCGCTCTATATTTCCTGCAAGGCTCAGGATCGTTTTATTGTACAGATCTGCAACCATCAGATGTCCTTCACCCGCCTCCATATTCGGGCGGTGCGTCCCGGCTGATCGCTTGATGCGACGCCCCGCGCGGAACCGGCGTGAGTTTCAATATAAACCAGGTTATGTCGCCACGGATATTCAATTCCGTCATGCGGCAAGTTCCGCAGCCCTCTGCTTGATCGTCTTCAACATTGCGTGCAACCCGTTTGCACGTGTCGGACTGAGATGGGAATCAAGACCGATCTGCGCAATGAAATCGGGCGGCGTCGCCAGAATATCGCGTGCCGCCCGCCCGCTATAGATACGCAGCAACACCGCAATCAGCCCCGACACAATGGCAGAATCGCTGATCGCCTGAAATGTCAGGCAATCGGCGTCCCCCTCGGCGCGCAGCCAGACCTGACTCTGACAACCATGCACCTTGGCCGCATCGGTCCGCCATTCCTCGGGAAATTCGGGCAGTTTACGCCCCAGATCGATGAGATACTGATAACGGTCCATCCAGTCGTCGAAAAACTGAAATTCGTCGATCAGTTCGGCCTGATCTTCTGCAATTGATGTCTGCGCCTGCACAATATGTCCTATTTCTTCTAGCGAGCCGGATATGGCCCATTCCCCGTCGATCCGTGGAAAACAAGCCGTGATTGCCTTATATAACCAATCACGCTACAGTTTGGATGTGAATTCGGGGCATTCAATGGCTCTGCTCTATTGGTGTTTTTGAAGTTCGCAGCGCAGGTTTAACAAAATTAGAGGGCTTCGTCCTTTTTTACGGGACAGAAGCGTAAGGGACAAATCCCCGTTATCCCTCATGAGAGCGCGCCGGGGTTACAATCGAGAGAGTTACATTCCTATGGATGCCATCGCAAAAGAGGCGAGTAAGGTCGTCACTGCATTTGACGAGAATTCAAACAAAACAAGCAAACCGAAACGGCCAACGCGCGCAGAAGCGGAAGCCGCTGTTGAAACGCTGATCCGCTGGGCGGGCGATGACCCGTCCCGCGAAGGGCTGACTGACACGCCCGCACGAGTTGTAAAAGCCTATACCGAATTTTTTGCCGGCTATCAGGAAGATCCCGAAGAGATTCTGGCCCGTACCTTTGAGGAAGTCGAGGGCTATGATGACTGGGTGGTTCTGCGTGATATCCGCCTTGAATCCCATTGCGAACATCATATGGTGCCAATCATCGGGCAAGTGCATCTGGCCTATATCCCCGACGGGCGCGTGGTCGGCATCAGCAAACTTGCACGCATTGTCGATGCATTCGGCAAACGGTTGCAGACACAGGAAACACTGACATCGCAGATCGCCAATGCTGTCGATCGCCATCTGAAGCCACGGGGCGTGGCGGTTCTGGTTGAGGCGTCGCATCAGTGCATGACAATGCGCGGCGTGCACAAACCGGGCACCTCCATGATCACAAGCCGCATGATCGGCGCGTTCCATGAAGATCCGCGCCTTGAAGAACGCTTCATGCAGATGTTGAACCGCAGCTGAGTTAGCGCTATTAGCGCATGCTTAACCCGATTGATGGAAACTAGCGGCGATGAGTAATCAGGAACAAATCCAGTTTTCGGCGCGCAAAACCGTCGAACAGGTGGAGGAAAGCGACGAGCTTGCCCCGAAATTCGACGAATACGGTCTTATTCCGGTCGTCACGACCGATGCGGCATCGGGCGAGGTGCTGATGCATGGCTATATGAACGAGGAAGCGTTCCGCAAAACCGTTGAACTTGGCGAGGCGGTCTATTGGAGCCGCAGCCGCAAATGCCTGTGGCACAAGGGTGCAACGAGCGGGCTTGTGCAAAAGGTGGTCGAAATGCGTATCGATGACGATCAGGACGCGGTATGGCTGCGCGTTGATGTGCACGGCGGCGCAAGCTGCCATGTGGGTTATCGTTCCTGCTTTTACCGTTCGGTTCCGGTTGGCGCGTCTGGCACGGTCAGCCTGAAATTTGAAGAGACGGAAAAGGTGTTCGACCCGGAAGCCGTCTATGGCGACGCGCCCAACCCGACGCAGCTCTAACCGGGCACAAACATCTGGGCGGTGCGCATGAACGGGCATCCGGACAGACCCAACTGGTTCAGCCGTCCCGCACCGATCGGCCTCGCACTTGGCAGTGGCGTCGCGCGGGGATGGACACATATCGGGGTGCTGCGTGCATTGGAACGCGCGGGCATCCGTCCCGATATCATTGCCGGCACATCGATTGGCGCGGTTGTCGGCGGTTGCTATGCGGCAGGCAAACTAAACCAGCTTGAGGAATGGGCCAGGGGCCTCACCCAGTCGCGGCTGTTTCGCTTTCTTGACATCCGGCTGGGCAGCAGCGGGCTGATTGCGGGAAACCGGCTGGCGGATGAGCTGACAGAAAAGCTTGGCGATCTTGAGAGCCAGCATCTCAGCCAGCGCTTTATCGCCATCGCCACCGAACTGGCGACGGGTCATGAAATCTGGTTGCGCGAAGGTAATCTTGTCGAAAATCTGCGCGCTTCCTACGCACTGCCGGGCATATTCAACCCGGTCAAGGTGCATAATCACTGGCTTATCGACGGGGCGCTCGTCAATCCGGTGCCGGTCTCGGCCTGCCGCGCCTTCGGCGCGCGACTTGTTATTGCCGTCAATCTGAATGCGGATTCCTTTGGCAAGGGCACCTTCGCGGATGCGGAGCATCTGCACCATAATGAGACGGAAGAGGACGAGGATAGCGGCTTCAGATCGCTGCTCTCCGGAGCCAATCGACCCGACCGGTTGCTGCTGCGGCAACTTTTCGGCGTCGGTAACAGCGCACCGGGGCTGACCGATGTTATGTTCGCTTCCCTCAACATTATTCAGGATCGTCTGGCGCGCAGCCGTCTTGCAGGCGACCCGCCCGATGTGACGATCAATCCGCAAGTGGCCCATGTCGGCCTTATGGAGTTTCACCGCGCCACGGAACTGATCGAACTGGGTGAAGAGGCGATGGAAGCCGCCCTGCCCACGGTTCAGGACGCACTCAGCTTCCTTCAGTAACCGACAGCATATTCCCGTCGCCCGCAAATCCGCCTAAACTGCGATACGCAAACAGGGGATAGGATATGGCGTTACGCATCGGGCATTTGACGGGCGGGTTATTGCTGATTGTGGCAAGCGCATGTGGCGGCCCAACCGATTTTCATACACCCGATGGCCCGGCCACGGAATGGCCCGCATTCGGCGGTGCGCCAGGCGGCGGCCATTACACCGCTGCGAACCAGATCACCCCTGAGAATGTGCATGCGCTGAAACTTGCCTGGGTACATGAGACCCCGGATTTTCACGATGTGTATGAAGATCCGGAAAAAGCCGGCCCCATTCAGCGCGGGCGGGGCACCTCGTTTCAGGCGACACCGCTGATGGTGAATGGCACGCTTTACTACACAACCCCCTATAATCGTGTATTTGCCCTTGATCCGGCTACAGGAGCCGAACGCTGGCAGTACGATCCGAAGGTCAAGATAGACCCGCGCTTTTTCACCCCGCCATCGCGCGGCGTCTCAAGCTGGACCGATGGGGGGCGAACCGACGGCCCCTGCCGGCACCGGATTTTCTTCGGTACGATGGATGGCCGCCTGATCGCGCTCGATGGCGCTACCGGCAGGCCCTGCGCCGAATTCGGCGACACCGGCACAGTCGATCTGGGAGCCGGGCTGTCACCACATCAGAAGATGCGCGACTATGCGATCACAAGCCCACCCGCGATCCTTGGCGATCTGGTCATTCTGGGCGCATTCGTGATCGATGCGACCCATGGCGGCACGCCGTCGGGCGTGGTGCGCGCCTATGACGCCCGCGACGGCCGCTTTGTCTGGGGCTGGAACGCGGTGCCGCCAGGTGAAAGCATGTATGACGCGCAGGGCAATTTTCGTGGCGGCACCGCCAATGTCTGGTCGCTGATCTCCGTCGATCCGGAGCGGCAGTTGGTTTTTGTCCCCACCGGCAATCCGTTCCCCGATTATTATGGCGGCGACCGCAACGGCTATGATCACTATGCAAGCTCTGTCGTCGCGCTCAAGGGAGAGACGGGCGAACTCGTCTGGCATTTTCAGACAGTGCATCATGATATCTGGGACTATGACGTCCCGGCACAGCCGACACTTGTTGATCTGACCATCGATGGGGAAATCGTGCCTGCCCTCGCCCAGGTCACAAAAATGGGCCTGACTTTCATACTTGATCGGGAGACCGGCGAACCGGTTTTCCCGGTGCATGAAAAACCCGTGCCCCGGACCGGCGCGGTGCCCGGCGAATATCTGCACCCGACGCAACCATTTCCGGAGAAACCGCCTGCCCTGAACGCCCTGGGCATCACACCCGATGATGCGTGGGGGCTGACATTCTGGGATCGCGGCGTTTGCCGGCGCAAGATCGCCGCACTCGATCACGGACCGATCTATACCCCCGCCTCGCTCAAGGGAACCGCGATCCTGCCCTCGCAAATCGGCGGCAATAACTGGGGGTCCCCGGCCATCGACCCCAGCCGCAACTGGCTGATCGCCAATACCAACCATCTGCCGGTGGCGGCCCGTCTGATCCCGCGCGGGGAATGCGATGAGGAAGCGGTCGCCTTCCCGCAGAAATCGGCACCTTACTGCTATGCCAATACACCGCTTCTTTCACCGCTGAAAATCCCCTGCACAGCACCGCCCTGGGGCACCTTATCGGCCATTGACCTGAACAGCGGCGAAATTGTGTGGACAGAACCCCTGGGCGCGGTTGGCGGTGGCCTGCTGTCGCTGATCAAGGGTGGGGCGAATTTCGGCGGCCCGATGGTGACAGAAAGCGGGTTGATCTTCATCGGCGCCACAATGGACCGGAAGTTCCGCGCGATCGATATCGCAACCGGCAAGCAATTATGGAGCGCTCATCTGCCGACCGCGGCCAATGCGGTGCCGATGAGCTACCGGCTCAAGGAAAACGGACGGCAATATGTCGTGATCGCGGCGGGCGGCCATTTCTCGCGGCTGTCACCGCCAGGCGCAACACTGATGGCCTTCGCACTGCCTGACAGACAGCCGACCACCACCGATTGATCACACCGGACGCGGTGTACCGGTCAGGCGACCTTTTGCAACCGCGCCAGCGCTTCGGACACCCTGGCGTGGGCGGTCTCCTGCTCGACCAGCTTTTCACGCTCTTTTTCGACGATATGCGCCGGCGCCTTGCCGATAAACTTCTCATTTTTCAGTTTGCCGGCAAGCTTGCCGATTTCGTTTTGCAGTTTACCCAGCGACTTTTCAAGCCGCGCCTTCTCCGCCGCGACGTCGATCACATCGGCAATCGGCAGCACCAGGACGGTATCTTCCAGCGCTTCCTGCACCGCGCCCGCCGGCGGCTCGTCCGCTTCCAGCAAACCCGGCTCAACCCGGGCAAGCCGCGCAATCGCCTGCCCGTGCCGATCAAGCCGGGCCACAACCGCGCTGTCGGCATCGCGCAACAGCAGCGGCACTTTGGCAGCCGCAGGCACATTCAGCTCCGCACGGACCGACCGCACCGCAGCGACCACATCGATCACCCACCCGATTTCGCCCTGCGCCGCCGGATCGGCAAGTTCACCCAGATCACGCGGCCAATCCGCATGGATCAGCATATGGGCGCGCGGGCTGCCCCATTCCCCTGTCAGCCCCCACAGTTCCTCGGTCACGAATGGCATGAAAGGATGCAGCAGGATCAGCATCTGATCGAACAGCCAGGCGGCCATCGCGCGGGTTTCATCGCGCGCGCCGACATCGTCGCCGTTCAGCGGCAGTTTCGCGAACTCAACATACCAGTCACAGAAAAGATGCCAGGCAAACTGGTAGAGGGTATTCGCCGCCTCGTTATATTTATGGGCCTCGATGGCCGCTGTTACTTCGGTATGCGCACGGGCCAGCTCCCCCCCGATCCAGCGGTTCAGCGGCAGTTTGCAGTCACGCGGATCAAATCCCTCGACCCGCCGGCACTCGCTCATCTCGCAGAATCGCGCGGCATTCCATAGCTTGGTGACGAAATTCCGATAGCCTTCAACCCGGTTTTTCGACAGCTTGATATCGCGCCCCTGTGCCGCCATGGCGGCAAGCGTAAAACGCAGCGCATCGGCACCAAACTCGTCGACAAGCTCAAGCGGATCGATCACATTGCCCTTGGATTTCGACATTTTCTGGCCATGCTCATCCCGCACCAGCGCATGGATATAGACGGTGTGGAACGGCACCTGCTTCATGAAATGAAGCCCCGTCATCATCATCCGCGCAACCCAGAAAAAGATGATGTCGAAACCGGTTACAAGCACATCGGTCGGATAGTAACGCGCAAGCTCGGGCGTCTCATCGGGCCAGCCGAGCGTAGAAAACGGCCATAGTGCGGAAGAAAACCATGTATCGAGCACATCTTCGTCCCGGACAAGCTCGACCGACTTGCCATAATGGGCCTGCGCCGCCTCGTTTGCCTGACCCTCGTCAGGGGCGACGAAAATTTCGCCGTCCGGGCCGTACCAGGCAGGGATCTGATGCCCCCACCAAAGCTGCCGCGATATGCACCAGGGCTGAATATTCCGCATCCACTCGAAATAGGTCTTTTCCCAGTTACGCGGTACAAAGACGGTTTCGCCGCGTTCGACCGCCTCAATCGCGGGACCGGCAAGTGTCACGGCATCCACATACCATTGATCGGTCAACCAGGGTTCGATCACCTCGCCCGACCGGTCGCCATAGGGCACCATATGGACATGTTCCTCAATCCGGTCGAGCAGCCCCAGCGCGTCAAGATCGGCAACGATCCGCTCGCGCGCTTCATAGCGGGGCAGACCGCGATAGGCTTCGGGCACCTCGTCATTCAGGCAGGCACGCGCGTCCAGAATATTATACATCGGCAGGTCATGCCGGCGCCCCACCTCGAAATCGTTGAAATCATGCGCGGGAGTGATTTTGACCGCGCCGGTGCCCTGCTCGGGATCGGCATAGCTGTCCGCAACAATGGGAATTTTCCGCCCGACAAGCGGCAGTTCGACCATTTTGCCGACGAGATCGCGGTAGCGCGGATCGTCCGGGTGCACCGCAACCGCACTGTCACCCAGCATGGTTTCAGGCCGTGTGGTCGCAACAACAACAAATTGTCCGGGCATGTCGGCCACCGGATATCTGAAATGCCACAGATGGCCGTTTACCTCGCGCGGTTCGACCTCAAGATCCGAGATCGCGGTGAGAAGACCGGGGTCCCAATTGACAAGCCGCTTGTCCTTATAGATCAGCCCCTGCCGGTAAAGTTCGACAAAGACCTTGATAACCGCACGCGATAACCCCTCATCCATGGTGAAACGCTCACGCGACCAATCGCAGGACGCCCCAAGCCGGCGCAACTGCTGCACGATCGTGCCACCCGATTCCGCCTTCCATTGCCATACCCGCTCGACAAATGCATCGCGCCCCATATCGCGGCGGTTAGGCTCCTGATTTTCCGTCAATTGCCGTTCGACCACCATCTGGGTCGCGATCCCTGCGTGATCGGTACCCGGCTGCCACAGGACGTCGCGGCCCCGCAACCGCTCAAAGCGCGCCAGAATATCCTGCACCGTGTTGTTGAGTGCATGCCCCATATGCAAGCTGCCGGTCACATTGGGCGGCGGAATAACGATCGAAAAGGTCTTGGCCCCGATGCGTTGCCCGCAGGCAAATGCGCCCCCCGCTTCCCAGGCATCATAGATCCGTTGTTCGACCTCTTGCGGCCGATAATGCTTGTCGAGCATGCGCAAAGCCTTCCGTCAATGCGTCAGTAAAAGATATGGCCGCACCTTACCGGCACGGCATATATTGTGAATTAAAAGCGATGTAGCACTATTGGCGCGCGCGGGAAATACGTGAGATTTCTTCCTGCACCAGACGCTCGGCCATACCGGGCAGATTCTGATCCAGCCACTCCTTCAGCAAGGGGCGCAGAAGCTCCTTGACGATTTCCTCAAGCGACAGCCCCTGCCCCATGCCCACATAGCTGGGCATATCGACAACGAGCTGATTGAGCGCGGCGGCGGTGGCTTGCGCTGTGACCTTATCGACGATTCCGGATTCAACCGCGTCTGCATCCACCTCAATGTCAGCGGCCGCATCCGTCTCCGGATCAGATGCCGATGAAATATCAAAATCCGGTTCTGGTTCCGGCTCTGGTTCGGGGTCTGACTCCGGTTCAGCCTCAAGCACAAAATCGTCTTCAGGTTCAGCTTCGGGCTCAGGCTCAGCGTCCCCGGCAACCGGTTCGGGATCCGGCTCAACCTCATCCTCAAGATCGGTCACCGAACCATCCTCATTGACCATCTGAGTCAGATCGAGAACTTCATCATCGGTGCTTTCAGTGCCCGCTTCTGCTTCGGCTTCTGTTTCCTCGGCAATAGCGGGCTCTTCTTCAGTGCTATCGTCTTCAGCCGGCGCGGAAGCATCAGCCCCTTCATCAGGCTCTTCCTGATCATCGTCAGAAATAATTCGCCGAATGGAAGACAGAATCTCTTCCATTGTCGGTTCGTCTTCCTGACCTTCTTGCTGCTCTTCGCTCATGCCTTCACCACCGAAGTGAGAATCATTCCAATATGGGATTGAGCCATGTTGCAGTTAACGGACGATGAACTTCCGCTATCTCATTTCCCATTTTCGTCATTGCCGAACCCCGGCAACTGCCAACGATCACGTGTACCGAACAATTTGTAATGCACCTGGTCATAATGTTCGACGGGATCGTAAATTTCCACAGGCAGGCCGATTTGTCCCGCCGTCAACCTGCCGATTGCCGCCAAAAGACTGTAGGCGGCGACATACTCGTTCCGCTGTGAACGGACAAGCGCAACCTGCGTATTCAGCAACTCCTGCTCCGCATCAAGAACATCGAGCGTGGTTCTTGAACCAACTTCAGCTTCCTGCCGCACACCATCGAGCGCGATCCGGTTAGCCCGCACCGCGGCCTCGTCCGACCTGATCCGGGCCTGTGCCGAACGCAGCCCTTCCCAGGCATTATGAACCCCCTCAATCACCTGCCGGCGAGCCTGCGCGGCTTCCAGCTTCCGCTGGCTGTTAACCTCCCGCGCCTGCCGGACGGATGAATAAACCGCCCCTGACTGATAGAGCGGCACCGACACCTGCATCGCAACGCCAATCTGGTCCTGCTGGAACCCTTCAGACCCCTGATCTTCAGACAACAGTGCATTCCCCTGAAGCGAAACCGACGGCAGCAACCGCCCGATCTCCGCCTGCACCGCATGCGCGGAGGCACGCTCCGCCTCAAGCGCGGCACGCAAGGTCGGGTTGCTGCTCAAGGCCATTTCGACCGCCGCTTCCTCCGTCTCCGGCATCGCCGGCAGAGGCGGTGGCGGATCGAGCTGCACCGGCAACTGGCCGACGATCCGCTGATAGGCAGATTTGCTCGCCGTCAATGCGGCTTCTGCAGCCGTCAGACTGGATTTTGAGGCGCTGAGCCGCGCTTCGGATTGTGCCACACCGGTGCGCGTAATCTCCCCCACACGGAACCGGTCATTGCTTGCCTCGAGCTGACGCGACAACACATCCACCTGATTCTGGTTCAGTGCAACGACAGAACCATCGGCAACGACATCCATATAAGCGGTCACCGTGGAAAGGAGCACAGATTGCTCGATTGCCGATAACTGCTCGCGGCCGGCACGCACGCCGGCTTCCGCACGACGCGTGCCGTAATAGGTCTGCCCACCGCGAAATAGCGGCTGCTGCACGGTTACATCGACGCCAAGCGGGCTGACCGTGCGATCATTTGAAATCGTCGCGCCCGCGCCAATGAAGCTCAACGGCTGTTCAGTGCGTGTACGCTGATGCCCGTAGGAGCCTGTCGCAGTTACCTGTGGCCGCCAGCCCGACAGGGCTTGCGGAACCGTTTCATCGGTTGCCCGCAAGGCAGCACGCTGGGCCTGCAATTGCGGGTTGGACTGATACGCCTGAACCAGCGCATCAATCAATGTTTCAGCATGGACAGGCATGGAAAAACAGGCAAACGGCAAGGCAAGAAGCAGGCTCCTGGCCCCCACTGTGCCAAACCGGAAGTTAACCCCAACAGAAAAACGCGGCATCCACATACTCTTCATCTCTCTAACAAGTCCGTAAGCCGGTTCTGCATGTTCCGCCTAAAGACGCATGCCCTGAAACCCGGTTTTTACTTCCCGCATTAACCATAAGACGAAAGCCAATAAGGTTAATATCCTGTGAAAATCAGCGTTACTTCAAACGCTGCTTCCCTTTAATTCGTCTGCACCAAATTGTCTGCACCCTGCCCTGCGCCCCGGGGAAAAACCGCCAGAACCTGTGTTTCAGGCAGCGTCGAAACTGAATTGTCGGGGCTTTTCAAATCCCGGCAACAAGGGCGCATTCGCATCTTCCACCGTGCGGCCACTGACAATGCCCGCATCCTTGCGGTAGAGCCGGACGCGGCCGATATTCTGTTCATACTCCACCCCGACAAGCCGCCCCCCATCGCGGAGCTGGGACCCCAGGCCTTCAAGCGGCACTTCCGCGCCGCCATTCACCAGAATCACGTCATAGGGGGCCTGATCGGGATACCCAGCCGCCAGTTCCCCGTTGACCATCGCCACATTATCACCGTCCAGACTTTCCAGCAGCGAAGCGGTCTTCTCCGCCAGCTCCGACTCCGATTCAAGTACCAGCACGGCATTGGCAAGCCGGCCGATCAACGCGGCGGCATAGCCATCCCCCCCGCCGATCACCAGAACGATATCCTCCGGCTTTATGTCAGCGGCATCGATCATGGTGCACAGGGTGCCCGCATCCAGAAGATAGCGCCCGGCGGCAATCTCAATATCCCCTTCGCTATAGGCGACGGACTTTTTCGCTTTTGGAACAAAAGCTTCGCGCGGAATTTCCCGCAGCGCCGCCAAAATTCGAGGATCAGTAATATTGCGGGGCCGGATCTGGCTTTCCACCATGATACGTCTTGCAGTGACCGGATCGGACATATGCAAAGCCTTTGGGATGCGCTGAGTTACGAAAGTCTGCCTGCTTTGCCTCCCGATACAAATGCAGGCAGTGCGGAAAACTTGTGTGTTTATACCGGCCAGACCGACTATTAGCAACAAATTGCCCCGCTACTGGTGCCTGTGTACAACCGCTCCGGTCCGCACAGCCACCCGCCAGAAGAGGGGAAAGACCACGCAACACCTTGTTCAAAGCCCGGGAGAACCGGCCCCCCAGATGCCGTCAACTGCCAATTGCCCTGCGGCAACTGTTATGATAGACGGGTGGCCCTGATCTGCTGCGGGTGCATTTTCACCACAGAAGCTATGCATTCCCATGGGAAACGCGGCATTCAGCATTTGTTCAGCCTGGCCCATTCTGGCCTTGGGCGGTGCAATAGGGCGACGTGGCGGAGTGGTGACGCAGCGGACTGCAAATCCGTGTACACCGGTTCGATTCCGGTCGTCGCCTCCAGCATCGCAGCCCGGCAAAGATGATCCGATCTGCCCCTGCCATCCTTGCCCGAACAGGCAGCCTGTTCGCCGCTAGGCGTCAAACCCGATGCGAATCAGTTCCGCGCGGGGCGTCCCGGCTGCATAGAGCCGCAGCAACTCTTCGGGGTCGTAGGATTTGCCGATTGGATTCTGCGCAAACTCGGGCCCCTTGAACCAGCCCTGCAATTCTTCAACCGTATCGAAATTATCAACCTGCAACTCAACCCGGTTCCCGTCGGGATCCTGAAAATACATCGATATGGTCAGCCCGTGATTGACGCACCAGACCGGCGCGATATCGCATGATTTGAGCCGTGCATAGGTGTTGAGCAACTCTCCCAGATCCGCAAGACCATAGGCCAGATGCTCAACCCCGGCCTGGCTGCCATCGGCGGGTTTGAGCCCGGGTTGATTGATAAAGGCAAGTCGATGATGTTCATCGTCAAACGACATAAAGGTCAGCATCGGCCCGCCCGCAACGATATGTGCGTTCAGAACCTTGCCATACCAGTCGATCATTGCCTGATAATTGGGTGTCCGGAATACGGCATGCGCGAAGTAGCGCGGCGCAACCGGTGCAGAATTCGACGAAATCTCGTCCCGCCGCTCCATATTTGACATCTTCCTGCCCCACAGCTTGTTCGGCCCGATTGTCTTGCGGACGCGATTGTTTTGCAGCGTGATTATTATGCAGGGAGTATAGCCGTTCTGCCAGCAGTTCGACAGCGATGCGTTGCGGCGGCAGATTTGCCTGACAGCGCGTCAGAACCGCACCATGGATAATCAGGACCGGGGCCGACTGCGTTCAGCCGGAAACAGGACCGTTATGCTCGTACCGCTGCCGGGCGCGCTTTCAATTGTCATCCGGGCCTTGTGCAGCTCCACCAGCGCCTGACAGATCGATAGCCCCAGCCCGACCCCGCTGACCCCGGAAACATGGATATCGGCACCGCGTTCGAAAGGCAGCCGGACCATATCAAGCTCATCGGCGGAAATACCGATGCCGTGATCCACGATTTGCAGCCGGATGCCGCCATCTTCCGCCCAAAGCCGGATCTTGACGATCGATCCGTCGGGCGAAAATTTGACGGCATTGGACAGCAGATTGAGAATAATCTGCTGCAACGCCACAGGATCACAATACAGATCCGGCAGCGTCGGCGTGCAGTTCTGTACGATTTCAATTTTCGATTTTTCCGCTTCCCCCCGGATGATGTGAACGGCGCGCTGGACCACTTCGGTCACAACCACCACATTTTCATGCAGATGGTAGCTGCCATCCTCCAGTTGCGATTCTTCAAGAACCGATTGCAGCAGATTAAGCAGGTAATGGCCGCTATCACGGATATCGCGACAATATTCCGCATAACGCGCACTGCCCAGAGGTCCGTGGATTTCTTTCCGCATCACGTCGGAAAAGCCGATAATCGCGTTCAGCGGCGTCCGCAGCTCATGGCTCATATTGGCCAGAAAACGGGTTTTCGCCGCGCTTGCCGCTTCGGCCTGACGCTTGGCCTGTTTCAGTTCCCTGATCGCGGCAAGATGCGGGCTGACATCATGCAGCATGATACAGAAGGCCTCGGCGCCGCGGAATTCCACACGGGCATGCATGATCGCCGCCTCCATCCTTTTGCCATTGACCGTGGCGAATGTGAAGGCGGCACGCGTGGTGCCCGGTTTTCCCAGAATCTCATCGCGGAGGGCGGCGGCATCCTTCGAATCCATAAGACAATCCGCAAGCTCCCGCCGCCCGAAATCCGAAGGATCAAGTTGCAGGATCGTCCTTGCTTCGGGATTGGCGTAGATAATTTTCCCGTTCTCCCTGGACAGGACGAGCACTGCCGCCGGCGCAATCTCGACCATTTCGAAGAATTGTCTTTCGCGCACCTCCAATGCCGCGCAACTCCGTTGACGCGTATCGATCTCGCGCTCGAGCGCGGCATCGCGTTCGCCCAGTTCAGCCGTCCGCTCAACGACGAGATGCTCAAGCCAGGCATGATGGTCGACCAATGCTTTCTCCGCCTTGTTCCGCAGCATCACAAGCAGGGTCATGACGACCATCGCCAAAATGATGAATATGCGGTTGACCAGAGTTATGGGATGAGGGGTACCGTCAATCGCCGCATAACCGACAAGCGTCAGCGCGGAACAACCCAGCAAAACAATAAGCGGCGCGAAACGCCAGGGCATCCACGCCGTCAGAAGCACAACCAGAAAATAGGGGAATACCCCCGCGGCAACACCCGGCGGCGTCGTGATATCGATTACGAATGCCACCAACGCAATAGCGGCACCCAAAACGGCAAACAAATATCCCTGTCGACGTCCGGCAACAGGCTGTGCAGTCGCTACACGCTGCCCGCTTGTTATTTCAGCGACCAATGATCATCCCTTCGTACCGCGACACGCCTGCCCAAGAGCAGCGCAGCCTATAAGAATAATAGGTAACATCCTGTTAACACAACCGGGACAACCCGGGCGTTTGATTTCTTGCCCTGACGAAGTAGGCTTGCCCCTCAGGACGTCGGCCGGCGCGAACGCGTGGCAGCAGCGCAAGATGAATACGGGGTGGAAAATCATATGTCACTCGGACTGGGAAAGTTTGCCTATACAAAGGGGCTGCATGATCTGGGTAATGGCGCATATGCTTGGCTTGCGCCCGATGGTTCCTGGGGATGGAGCAATGCGGGACTGATTGCCGATGGCGACTGCGCCCTGCTTGTCGATACGCTGTTCGACATGCCGATGACAGAAACCATGCTGGCCGCCATGCGCGATGCCGAGCCCGCAGCCCGCGCGCTCGATATGGTGGTGAACACCCATGCCAATGGCGATCACTGTAACGGCAATGCCTGCTGCGGGGAGGCGGAGATCATCGCCTCGCGCGCCTGTGCGGAACAGCTTGCCGCCGAACCGCCCGAAATGCTTGCCGCAATGCAGAAAAATACCGCGAATATGGGGCTGATGGGGGAATTCTTTGCAGAGGTTTTCGCCCCCTTCGATTTTGCAGGGGTTATTCAGAAACTGCCCACCCGCACATTCGACACCGCCCTTACCCTCAACGTCGGCGACAAGCGGGTCGAGCTGTACAATGTCGGACCCGCCCATACCGCGGGCGACACCCTTGTGCATATACCCGCAGACAAGCTGCTTTATACCGGCGATATTTTGTTTGTCGAGGGAACGCCCATCGTCTGGGCCGGACCGATCGGCAACTGGATCGCGGCCTGCGACCGCATTCTGGCGCTGGAGGCGGATATTATTGTGCCCGGTCACGGACCGATCACCGACAAGCGCGGGGTAAATGCGGTCCGGGACTATCTGGGCTATGTCCATGCGGAAGCGCGCAAACGCTATGATGCGGGGCTCGATGCGGCGGAGGCTGCACGCGACATCGCGCTGGGCGATTATGATAGCTGGGGGGACGCGGAACGGATTGCGGTGAATGTCGCAACAGCCTATCGCGAATTTGCCGGCGATAAATCAGCGCCCGACACATTGCAGCTATTCGGCCTGATGGCGGAAATCTATTTCGACCGCAAGAAACGGTAACCGGCCCCGCCGGCCAGCCGCGCCCACCGGTTCTGACGCGGCTGCGGATTTACTCAGCCGCTTCGGGTACCCATTTCTCGCGCATGGTGACAAGCTCTTCGGCGGCGGTGGGATGCACCGCCATGGTCGCATCGAACTGCGCCTTGCTGGCCCCCATTTTGATAGCGACACCCAGACACTGGATCATCTCGCCTGAGTCGGGGCCGACGATATGACAGCCAAGCACCCTGTCCGACGACGGATCGACGATCAGCTTCATGAGACTCTGTTCATCGCGACCGGACAATGTGTGCTTCATGGGCCGGAAGCTGGACTTGTAAATATCCACATCGCCATATTGCGCGCGGGCTTCCTCCTCGCTCATACCGCAGGTGCCGATCGGCGGCTGGCTGAACACGGCTGTGGGAATAAGCGCATGATCGACAGCTGTCGGATTGTCGGCAAATTCGGTGGCCACGAAACACATCGCCTCGTGAATGGCAACGGGTGTCAGATTGACCCGGTCGGTCACATCGCCGATAGCCCAAATGCTGGGAACATTGGTGTGGGAATAGTCATCGACGATAATCGCACCCGATTTCGCGACCGCGACCCCTGCGTTTTCTAGCCCGAGCCCGTCGATCTTGGGGGTGCGTCCTGTCGCATACATGACAAGGTCTGTCTCGCTGACCGTGCCGTCCTCCATCGTTACGCGATAGCCGTCGGCGGTTTTTTCGATCGCGGCAGGGTTTGTATTCACCCGCACATCGATCCCCTTCTTTGCCATCTGTGTGTGCAGATGGGTCCGCACATCCTGATCGAAACCGCGCATAATTTCCCGGCCGCGATAAAGCAGGCTGGTTGCAACCCCAAGCCCCTGGAAGATGCCGGCAAACTCGACCGCGATATAACCGCCACCGACAATGAGCATTTGCCCGGGCAGGCGTTCAAGATGAAAGGCCTCGTTCGAGGTGATCGCGTGCTCGATGCCCGGAATTTCGGGTAGGGACGGCCAGCCCCCGACCGCAATCAGGATACGCGCGGCTGTGACCTCACGCTCCTCGGCGACCAGATAAATTCTGTGCGGATCGCGCAATTCCGCGCGGCTGTGGAAGAATTCCGTGCCCGCATTGCGCAGCAGACTCTCGTAAATGCCGCTCAGCCGCGCTATTTCCCGGTCCTTGTTCGCGATCAGCGTCGGCCAGTCGAATTGCGTTCGCGCCACCTGCCAGCCAAAGCCCGCCGCATCCTCGAAATCCTCATGAAAGTGGCTGGCATAGACGAACAGCTTCTTGGGCACGCAGCCGCGGATCACGCAGGTGCCGCCATAGCGATATTCCTCGGCCACGCCGACTTTCGCCCCGTGGGAGGCGGCCATGCGCGCAGCTCTGACCCCGCCAGAACCGCCGCCGATCACGAACAGGTCATAATCATATTCCGCCATGCTTCCGCTCCTCTTGCGCGTGCCTGAAATTCACCTTCCCGTCGGCTCAACCGTCGCTGGTTTCCACCTCGGTCTGACCGGGGAAGCGCGGTGCCTGCAACAGCTTCACCCCCTCCGGGCCGGCGATAATTGCCTCGCTTGCCATGCCGATAAACAACCCATGCTCCATCACGCCGGGGATCTGGTTGAGATAACCGGACAGCCCTTCGGGATCGCCAATGCTCTGCAGATCGCAATCGATAATATTATGGCCGCCATCGGTGACGAAGGGGGCATTGTCGCCTTCACCGCCCCGGCGCAGCGCGACCGCCACATTCCCGACATCGAAATGGCTGAGATTATCGCGGATCCGGCGCGCGGTGGTGCGCCAGGCAAAGGGCGTGATCTCGACCGGCAGGGGAAAACGCCCCAGCGTTTCCACATATTTGCTGTCATCGGCAATAATCAATAACCGGCGCGAGGCCGCCGCGACGATCTTCTCGCGCAGCAGCGCGCCGCCGCCGCCCTTGATCAGCCGCAGCGCGGGATCAAGCTCATCCGCACCGTCGATCGTCATATCAAGCCCATCAATGGCATCAAGCTCGACCAGCGGAATACCGTATTCGCGCGCCAGCGCATCGGTGCGCCTTGAGGTCGCGACCCCGATCACCCTCAGCCCCTCGCGCACGGCCTCCCCCAATGCGCGGGTAAAGTAATCGGCGGTCGAACCGGTGCCGATACCGATCCGCATGCCATCCGCTACCATATCCAGCGCGCGCAGGGCCGCTTGTTTCTTATAGCTTTCGATGTCTTTGGGGGATGTCTGGGCCACGGGACAGCTTTCTGTTGGGAACGCGTAAGGCGGCGCAGTATAACGGCCTGTCTGCGGGAAAAAAGTGAAAACCACCTCCGGCAGTGCCCCTTGGCAAGGCGGGCTGCTGCTGCTGCCGACGTTAATGCCGTGCGGCGACGGTCGGGAAGTGATGAGGCTTTGGGGTAATCCCGTCGCTAGGCCACTAGCTGCCTAAGGTCGATATCGAATTCTTTCTCCAAGAACTCGATAGTGGTGGGTTGAGCGCCCAATGAGGCGCGTACATGGGTTGTTGTATAGAGGCCGGAACGTGGTTTCCATTTCGCGTCGCTTCGTTCGGTCGTTCGGCTCCAATGGACGAGTGCAACATACTCACAAAATTCGTCCGATTCAGAATTATCCCCCATATTGTCACATTCAAGCTCATGGCTAAGAAGTGGTTTCCGGTTGATTATCACTTTTCGGATCGGTCGAGCCGCAGCAGTTATTTGGCCAATTCCAACAAAGCCATGACGTTTAAGGTATGCGGCGATGACATCGCCAACTTGAAAGCCCATCATTGCGTCTCGCCACCTCACTCCTTGTCCGCCGGAGATAAATCCGAACATAATATAGTCATCCCAATTCCGGTGAGGCCCCTCTCCAACGTTGTAGTAGTAAATGCCGTTTTGGAAATCAAAACCGGACAAGTCCATGTGCAAAGTGTCATGTGGCCGAAAATTTTGTGCGTAGTGGCCCGAGGAAATGTTGGTCAACTGGCGACCTAGCTTCCAAAGAAGCGTTTTTTCGACAAGAAGAGCATCATGTTCAGATAATTCCCGAGCAATCACTCGAACAATGGGTTCTAATCCTGCCTTCTTAATGGCTTTGATTCGCCGCGTCTTCTCCGAATCTGTATCTGATGATAAGTGGGTGTCTTTTCGAGACCCCTTTCCTTGCCGAAATAAAATTCCTCAAAGTTGCGAGAGTCAATATACATATAAACATAGTAGTCGTTCATGGCGTATTACTTTCGTGTTTTATCTTATGAATCAGATGCCGATTTTCCCGTCCATAAACGCTTTGGCGCATTCATATTGCCAGTTTGTGCGTGTTCGGGTTTCGTATTTCTTGAGGATGCAGCCCGGTGCGCTCGGTGCCTTATTGGAATTGTAGAACAGGTGTCGCGGTCCTTTTACCTCTGCAGTGAGGTCGCAAGCCAGCGGGACATATTCCTTGCTGACAAAGAATACGATTGGCTCTTCCGTCTCCGCTGGCAGCATGCGGAGATCGTTGTACCGATCCTTTTTCCGCCGCCGTTTGTATTTGTCTGCCTGGGTGCTGAAGGTGATGTCGTATTTCGGCGTCAAAAAATCTGCTGCGCTCAGCCCCCAGCCAGCAGAGAGGATATAGAGACAGTCCATCCCAAACCTCTCGGCCAGAAGTTCATACGTCCTGTTCTCATAGAGCTGCCATACCGGGAGCAGTCTGAACGGATTGTTGTCCGATGACTTGTTGTAGCGGAACAACTCGTCTCGCCATGATGTGCCGGTGCCGGCCATATCGTCGGGCCGCGCGTAGGCATAGGGCGTATCCGTCGGCGCTTCTTCCGGGTCGGCAACGAACAGAACCTTTCGGCCATCGCGACGTTGCAGATATCCCGCATTGGGCTTTTTTGATGCGGCACATTGAAAAACGACGATCATGCGGCGGCCCCCATTTCATGGACAAGCCGCTCAAGAATGTCGAGAAATGCCGGATCATATTGCTCATCGACATGGTTCTGGTTCCACAGACCGGACGATCTGATACGTTCCCTGTTGCAGTGATGGCCAAGCCAGTCAGGTGAAGGGGGATCGAGCGGCTCTTTGCCGTGGTTGCTCAGGAGCGCAATCGCATTGCGTTCGATATGGCCCCGAAGACTGTCCGGGTTGGGATCGTCGTTGATGGCGAGCCAGAGGAACGGCATCGCGCCAATCACTTCGCTGACTTCCTGCTCCATTGGCAATTCGCGTTCTCTGATTTCGCGTGGCGCGGAGCTTCCGTTGTCCCATGTCGGATAGTTGTGACCGGCTCGTTCGATTAGCGTCACACCGACGATCCGTCGGAAAATCGAACCGCGATGATTGCCGCCCCCGGAACGCGCCTGTCCCCTGTGCTGGGACAGCCGTGTCCAGAGTTTGGTGCCGGAGCCGGTTTTCAGGGCATGTGTTCCCACGCGGACGATGCGCGGGCCAGAACCCGTATCGCTTCGGAGTTCACCCGGCTCCCGGAAGAAGTAAACACCCCGCTGCGGCCAGCCCATGCGACCATCGCATTCTGACAACATCCGCGCGCCACCAAGTTGCTGCTCTAGCTCATTCAGCAATTCGTAGAAGCATTCAATATGTTTTTGTCGGTCATTGCTCATGGTTCATTGTGAATTGACGTATTCAATATTTGAAGGGATTTGTTTTTTCTTCCATCCACTCGACCGTCATCTCAGCATGGCGGCAGCGGCGTATGGGGCGACCAGTTTGATCTTCCCCTTTTTTACGCAGAAATGTATCCTGAAATTCAGCGTCTCCCCGTAGCTCAGCAGGATAGAGCGACTGCCTCCTAAGCAGTAGGTCAGAGGTTCGAATCCTCTCGGGGAGGCCAGCCCTCGTCTGTACAGCCCGGAGACACAGGTAACAGTTTGCACCTAAGACATGGGTGACAATCTCGTGCCGAACGGGTTGTCGATTGTTTGCAATGTTCTCTGTTCCAGATCGATATATCCCAGATCATAGTGCATGAAGCTTATGAGCCAAATGCCATCGTCCACTTCCCTGATTCCGAGCTTCTGACCGGCGAGCACGGTCGAGACGTTGATCTTCTTTCGCGCCATGCAGATGCACCTGCATGCGGTGACGAGGATGTCGCGGTCGTGGAAGGGGTATTCCAAGTCTGGCAGGCCTTCATAAGGTGTTGAGGAAGGTGCATAGAGTTCGGCAGGCATCCTCATATCAAGCGCCTCGTGTGGCCGTTCCTCATTGAATTCGCTGATGAAGTCGTCGAAGCGGGCCTGCTGCTGGAGGGCATTCATGCCGGGCGGGGGCGCCGTCTCCTGTTTCAGGGTCCGGTGCATGCGTTCGTGGCGACCGTTCTCTTGCGGGTTGCCCGGCCTGATGCGCTCGATGGCGATGCCGAGCCTGAGCCAGAAGACCGAGAGCTTTGACAGGTTGTAGAGCCCGTTGGGGCTGGCAAAAGGCAAACCGTTGTCGGTGCGCATCGCGTCCGGCAGACCGCGCTCCTTGAACAGGCGCAGAAAGGTCTCGATGACCGGCTGTTCCTTCGTGCTCTCAAGGGCTTCGCAAGCAAGGATCATGCGCGAGGTCTGATCGGTGACCGTCAGAGGGTAACAGTAGCGACCGTCGCCCGTCTTGAACTCGCCCTTGAAGTCGGCGCACCAAAGCTCGTTGGGTCGGGTGGGCTGCGACAGCGGCGTGCCTTCGGCCTTGCTGCCGCGCCGCCTCTGCCTGGCGTGCTTGACCAGACCGTGACGGTCGAGCACCGCATGCACCGTCGATTTGAACGGAATACGCGCGTCGCCGGCCAGCCTGCGCACCAGAAGCTCCCTGATCTTTCTCGCGCCCCAGTGCGGCTTCTCGCGCTTGCTCTCGACAATCAGCCGCTCGATCTGGTCGGGCAACTGGTTGGCGTAGCGCACCGGACGCCGCGAGCGATCACAATGCGCATCAATACCTTCCGCCCTGTAGCGATTGAGAATCTTGTAGCCGGTCTTGCGGGAAATCCCGAAATCCCGGCACACATCGCTCATGCCTTCTCCATTCCAGAAGGCGGGCGACAAACGTAAACGTTCTTCAATAACCGAACTCTCTCTCCACGGCCTCAACACCTCCCGCAAAGCGAAAACTGTTACCCATGTGCCCGCTACGTTCTGTCACCTATGTCTCGGGTCGCTCAAACGTCATGTCACGACCTTACCTCGTCATAGCAGGGTGGCATCGGGCAGTTGCGTGCAGAAAGGAATGCTTGACACTTTCGGCGCGATAGCGCATCGTCTTCCAATGTTGCGCCGCCGCGTGAGCATATTGCGCCCGTATACGGGCCGACAGCGCGCAACGAATTTCAGTTTCCCCATCACGCAAGGTTCCTGACGCGACGGCTGGCAAGCACGGGCGATACCCGTCTGCCCGAAAACCGGCGCGCCCCCTCACCGGCTGCGCATTCGCGGCCTTTTATAACGCTGCGGTGCAGGCCAGCATGCCGCCCGCAGTGCATGAAGGATACAGTTTGTTCGATTTCGACACGCTTGGCCTTACGCCAAAGCTCAATACCGCACTCAAACGCGCGGGTTTCAAACAACCAACCCCCATCCAGAACAAGGCAATCCCGCTGGCCCTGGAAGGTCATGACATTCTGGGCCTGGCACAGACCGGCACGGGCAAAACCCTTGCATTCGGGCTGCCGCTCGTTGAGCAACTCCTCGCCCAGCCGGGCAAACCGGCGCCCAAGGCGGTGAAGGCACTTATCCTGGCCCCCACGCGGGAGCTTACGAACCAGATCGCCGAGAGCCTGCGTCCGCTGCTCGCCGGATCGAAATTGCGCATCGCGATTGTCGTGGGCGGCCAGTCGATCGGCAAACAGATCAACACCCTGTCCCGTGGCACGGATATTCTGGTGGCAACGCCTGGCCGGCTGATCGACCTGATGGAACGCGGTGCCGTCGATCTGGGACAGGTCCGGCATCTTGTTCTGGACGAAGCCGACCAGATGCTCGACCTTGGTTTTATCCATGCCCTGCGCAAGATCGCCCCACGCCTTGGCACACCGCGCCAGACGATGCTGTTCTCGGCAACAATGCCAAAGCAGATGGAGGAACTGTCGCGCGCCTATCTGAACGATCCCCAACGTGTGCAGGTGGCCCCTCCGGGCAAGGCGGCGGATAAAATCACCCAGTCTGTGCATTTTCTGGCCAAGCAGGAAAAACCCGCCAAGCTGCGCGAAATCCTGTCCCGGGACCGGGCCGCGCTGACACTGGTCTTTGCGCGCACAAAGCATGGAGCGGAAAAGCTGATGAAAGGGCTGGTGGCCGATGGCTATAACGCCGCCTCGATCCACGGCAATAAAAACCAGAATCAGCGCGACCGGGCCATCAAGGCATTCCGCGACGGCAAGGTGAATATCCTCGTCGCAACCGATGTGGCGGCGCGGGGCATCGATGTCCCCGGTGTCGCCTATGTCGTCAACTACGAACTGCCCGATGTCCCCGACAATTATGTCCACCGCATCGGGCGGACTGCACGGGCAGGACGTGAGGGCGAAGCGATCGCCTTCTGTGCGCCGGAGGAAGCCGATCTGCTGCGCCAGATACAAAAGCTGATGAAGATCGATATCCCGGCTGCCAGCGGCACAAGTCCGCTGGGCAAGGGCGGCGACGCGCGCAAGGGGCGCACCGCCGCATCCCGCCGCCCGACCCGCAACACGGGAAGCCGGTCAAACACCAAGGCGCCCGCCAGGAAGCGCAGGCTAAAATGGAAACGCGCCGCGGCCGCAAATGTCGCGCAGGGCGTGGCCGCGCATCAGTAGCGTCAATCGTTAAAAATACGACGCAGCCCGTCAAAGCGGCGAAACAGAGATTTCTCGATCTCGACAAAAACAAGGACCGATGCAGCAACAAGCGTGATGATGCCCCAACTCGCCAGATCAAGCGGTCGGGTCGCAAACAGAAGCTGCATCGGCGGGGTATATGTAAAAACCATCTGAAAGAACAGCACGACAGCCACGGCAATCAGGACCGGGCGGCTGCCAAAAACCGTTTCAACCCGCAGCGCGGATGCAAGCCGGAAACGTGTACAGAGCAAATAGAACAGCTCGAACATGACAAGCGTATTCACCGCCGCAGTTCGCGCAAGCTCTATACTGGCCCCCTGCTCGCGCAGCCAGACAAATATACCGAATGTCCCGCAAACAAGAATGAGCGAGACGAAGCAAATCCGCCAAATCAGAAAGCGCGACAACAAAGGCGCCCTACGCGCACGCGGCGGCCGTTTCATCACATCGTCCTCGGCCGGTTCAAACGCCAGCGCAAGCGCCAGGGTCACAGCGGTAATCATATTGACCCACAGGATCTGTACCGGTGTAATCGGCATAAGCCGGCCGAGCGCAATTGCCAGAATGATGGTCAGCGCTTCACCGCCATTTGTCGGCAGAATGAACATGATCGACTTTTTCAGATTGTCATAAACGGTGCGCCCTTCCTCCACCGCATGCGAGATAGCGGCGAAATTATCGTCCGCAAGTACCATTTCAGCCGCTTCCTTTGCCGCCTCGGTCCCTTTGATACCCATTGCAACGCCGACATCGGCGCGCTTGAGCGCGGGTGCGTCATTCACCCCATCGCCGGTCATCGCGACGACATTCCCGGTCTGCTGCAACGCTTCGACAAGCCGCAGCTTATGCTCGGGACTTGTCCGTGCAAAGACGTTCACGGCCTCCGCCTGCGCGGCAAGCTGTTCAGGTGAAAGCCGGTCAAGTTCCCGCCCGGTCAGCACAGAACCGCTATTCTCAAGACCCAGCTGCCCGGCGATGGCGCTTGCGGTCGCCGCATGATCGCCGGTGATCATCTTGACGCGAATCCCGGCGGCACGGCAGTGTCCGATTGCGGCAATTGCCTCGTCGCGCGGCGGATCCGCAAGCCCGAACAGACCGACCAGAACAAGCCCCTGCTCCACATCGGCAAAACACAAATCTGCCTTGCCGGCAGGCGCATCGCGGCGGGCAAGGGCAAGTACCCGCTGTCCGCGGTCGGCAAGCTGCTGGATCGCATTGTGCCAATAGGGTGCATCCAGCGGCTCGTCCGCGTTATAGCCGCGCTGCATGTGACACATTTCCATGATGCGCTCAGGCGCACCCTTCACATAAATCTGGGCGGTGCCCTGATGATCGTGATGCAGGCTCGCCATGAAGCGGTGCTCGGACTCGAAAGGTATGACATCCGTACGCGGGCAGGTCTTTTCCTCAAACGCCCGATCAAGCCCCGCCTTTCTGGCCAGCACGATCAACGCGCCCTCGGTCGGGTCGCCTTCGACCACCCATTGCCCCTCCGTCTCCCGCAATTGCGCATCAGAGCAGAGCATTGCACCGCGCGTCATCCGGGTCAGCAGCGCGCGGTGGTCGGGCAGAATATCCTGACCGTCAAGTCGGAAGCCGCCAATGGGGACATAACCGACGCCTGTGACATCGAATGTATGATGCGCTGTGACAACTGCCTGCACCGTCATCTCGTTACGCGTCAGCGTGCCAGTCTTGTCAGAACAGATAACGCTCAGCGAGCCAAGTGTTTCAACCGCGGGCAGACGGCGAATGATCGCATTCCGCGCCGCCATACAGCGCACGCCGACCGCAAGGGTAATCGTCATGATCGCGGGCAGGCCTTCGGGGATTGCCGCGACGGCAAGACCGACCGTGGCAAGGAACATATCGCCTGGCGGGTAACCCTGAACGAATGCGCCAAAGACAAATGTCGCAACCGCAAGCAGCACAATCGCCAAGGTCAGCCAACGGCCAAACACCGAAAGCTGCGCCAGCAGCGGTGTTGTCAGATATTGCACCTGGGCAAGCAAGGCGCTGATTCTGCCGATCTGCGTCGCCGCGCCCGTTGCGACAACAATACCTGTGCCCTGCCCGCTGCTGACCAATGTTCCGCTATAGGCCATCGAGAAGCGATCACCCGGTTCCGCGGATTCAGCCACGATCTCAACCTGCTTGTCGACCGGCAGGGACTCCCCTGTCAGGATAGCTTCCTGCAGTTTCAGATTCCTGGTATAGGTCAGCCGTAAATCGGCGGGCACCTTGTCGCCCGACTGAATGAAGACCAGATCACCTGGCACAAGCGCTTCGGCGGGAATCGCATATTTCTGGCCATCGCGCATAACGACCGCCTGCAGTGACAGCATTCTGCGTATCGCCGCCAGTGCCTGTTCGGCACGGCCTTCCTGCACAAAACCGATCAGCGCATTGACGACAAGAACGCTCAAGATCACCGCCATGTCCAGCCAGTGACCAAGCAAGGCTGTCACCAGAGCCGCCGCAAGCAGCACATAAACCAGCAGATTGTGAAACTGAAGCAGCAGCCGCATAAGCGGACCGCGCCTTTTTGGCGGCGGCATTCGGTTGGGGCCATATTCCGCCTGGCGATGCGCCGCCACCTCCCGGCTGAGTCCCCCGGCGTCTGAACCAAACTCCCGCAGCACCTCATCCACAGGGATTGCGTGCCAGTGGTGATCCTGCTGCAAACGCATACAGACAAATCCCTATAATGCGGAATACAGTCTTATCCGGAATATCGTCCTGTTATAACATGAACTCGCCGATTACGGTGAGGAAAGGGTTGGCGAAATCGCGCAGCTTTGCCGCACCCACCCCGTGAATCATGGCAAATTCTTCGGTGTTTGCGGGCTTGCGCCGCGTCATATCGATCAGGCTGCGATCGGGGAAAACCGCATAGGCGGGCACGCCACGGGCCTGCGCCAGTTCCAGCCGTAAACGTTTAAGCGCGGCGAACAGCTGTGCTTCGGCCTCACCCAGATCTTCGGCACTTTTTTGCTTCTGGGGCACGTTCTCCGACCGGGCCTTGCGCAGCGGGCGGTAATGGAACGTGCCGTGCCCGGCCAGAAGCCGCTCCCCCTTTGCGGTAAGCGCCAAACCGCCAAAGGCGGCAACTTCGGTTCCCAGCAGATCGGCGGCGAGCATCTGCCGCACGAGCCCGCGCCATTCGGATTTACCAAGCGCACGCCCCGCGCCGTGGACCGGCAAGCGGTCATGACCCGTGCTGCGCACTTTCTGCGTATTGGCACCACACAGCACATCGACGATATGGGCTGCGCCGAACCGCTGCCCCGTCGCCTGGACCGCAGCCAGGCATTGCTGCGCAAGCGCTGTCCCGTCAGCGAGTTGCGGCGGATCAAGACAGATGTCGCAATTGCCGCACTGCGCGGGGGCATCGCCGAAATAGCGCAGCAATGCCGTGCGGCGACATTCCGGCGCTTCCGCATAGGCAATCAGCAAATCCAGCCGTTTATGCTCACGCTGCTTATGCGCGTCGTCCGTCGCTTCATTTTCGATGAACATGCGGCGCATGCGTATATCATCCGCGCTGAACAGCATATGCGCCCGGGCGGGCGCACCGTCGCGACCGGCGCGGCCGATTTCCTGGTAATAGGCTTCCATGCTGCCCGGAAGATTGAGATGAAAGACATAGCGCAGATCCGCCTTGTCGATCCCCATGCCAAAGGCGATGGTCGCCACCATGACCATGCCGGGTTCGGTCATGAACCGGTCCTGATGATGGCTGCGCAATGCCGCATCGAGCCCTGCATGATAGGCAAGCGCGGGCACGTCATTCTGCTGCAGAAAATGCGCGGCTTCCTCGACCATCTTGCGCGACAGGCCATAGACGATGCCGCTTTCGCCCCGCCGTTCCCGGATGAAAGCAAGTAGCTGCTGCTTCCAGTTTTCCCGCTCCGAAACCGTGAGCTGGATGTTGGGCCGGTCAAAACCGGTGACGAAAGCGCGCGCCGCCCCTTTATAAAACCGGCCGATAATGTCCTCCCGCGTGGCCGGATCGGCCGTCGCGGTGAGCGCGGCGATCGGCACATCGGGAAAATGGTCGCGCAAGCTGGACAGCGCTTCATATTCGGGACGGAACGCCGGACCCCAACGGGAAATACAATGCGCTTCATCGATTGCGATCAGCCGCACCGGCAACTCGCTGAGCGCGGCGAGCATCGGCGCGGTCATCAGCCGTTCAGGGGCAAGATAAAGCAGCCGCACCTCCCCAGCCGCAACCCGGTGCCAGACGGCGACATTGTCAGGGCGCGGGCGCGCGGAGTTAATCGTCTCCGCCGCGACGCCCGCCAGTTTGAGGGCGGCCACCTGATCCTCCATCAGCGCCACAAGCGGTGATACGACAATCGTGAGCCCGCCAAGAACGAGCGCCGGAATCTGAAAACACAGGGATTTGCCGGCCCCTGTCGGCATAACGGTCAGCACATGCTCACCGCCGAGCAGCGCGGCGACCACATCCTCCTGGCCGGGGCGAAAGCCTTCATAGCCGAAAGTCTGCTCAAGAACGCGCCGCGCTTCTTCCACACGCGCAGCCGATTGCCTCATGGACATAAAATTCTTTGAACGAATAGACTTGGCAGAATCACTTCCCTACCCCTCCCTGCGCGGCAGTATAGGGACAATGCCCGCGATCACAATATTGATCGCCGGCGCAGCGACAGCAAAGAAGGTCAACACTGCCCAGATGACGAGCAAACCGGACGCGCCACAAACTTCCCGCTGCTTTGTCTATGTACTGGGCAGCCATAGTGGCAATGATATACGCACCTATGTCGGCTGGACGACCGATCTGAGGCGGCGGCTTACCGCGCATAATAGCGGCACTGGCGCACGCAGCACACGCGGCCGCGAATGGTCTTTGCTCTATGCGGAATGCTACCGCACGAAAAGCGAGGCGATGCACCGCGAATGGCACCTGAAACGCGACCGGCGATTCCGTGCGACACTCAGACAATGCCTGTTTCCCTGACCTTTGGCGCCGCCATTGTGAAACCGGCAGGCAGGCCACATATAGATCGGTATTGGCAAGGTCGCCGGGCACAAAAAGGAATCGTTATGGCACAGCTGGTGGGAATTGCAGGCAGTCTGCGCAAACACTCTTACAATCGCGGTCTGTTGCAGCTTGCCGCCGCGCATCTTCCTGCCGGACACGGGATCACGATCGCCGAAATCGGGGATTTCCCGCTATATAACGAAGATATCGAGAACAATGTCGGCATTCCCGAAATCGTCGCATCCGTCAAAACCGCGATTGCCAAGGCGGACGGCATTCTGATCGCCACCCCTGAATATAACCACGGCATACCGGGCGTACTGAAAAATGCGATCGACTGGATTTCGCGTCCACCGCAGGATCAGGCCCGGGTTTTGCACGGCAAGCCCGTAGCGCTGATCGGCGCGACGGTCGGCACTTTCGGGACCGCTTTCGCGCAGGATGCATGGTTACCTGTTTTCCGTGCACTGAGGATGTCCGCATGGAGCGATGGCGGTTCGTTCTATCTGACGCGCGCGGGGGAGGCGTTCGGACCGGACGGACAGTTGCGCGATGCCGCAGTGGATAAGCGTCTTGCCGCCTACATTGCGGGTTTTGCAACCGCCTGCGAACAGATGCAGACGAAAGGAAGCTGAGATGGGTCGCCTTGTGGATGGCATATGGAAAGACGAATGGTACGATACCGGCAGGACAGGCGGCAGGTTTGAGCGCGAAGACGCGAAATTCGAGGGCTGGATAAAACCGCCCCCCACAGAGGCGGGCGCCCAACCGGTCGCGCAGACAGGGGCAGATGAAGACACACCTTTCATCGCGGAGGCGGGCCGTTATCATCTCTACGTATCACTTGCCTGCCCCTGGGCGCACAGAACGATCATCTTCCGCCAACTGAAAGAACTTGAACCGCTGATCGGCATGACGGTGGTGCATCCGCATATGCTTGAAAACGGATGGGCGTTCGATGAAGAAGGGGATCCGCTTTACGCGCTGCCCTATCTGCACGCGCTCTATACGAAGGCTGTATCCGACTATAGCGGCCGGGTCACGGTACCTGTGCTGTGGGACAAACAGACCGAAACCATCGTCAATAATGAAAGCGCGCAGATCATCCGTATTTTCAATAAAGCCTTTAACGATCTGACTGGCAATCGCGACGATTACTATCCCAAAGCCCTGCGCGCGGAGATCGATGCGATCAACCAGCGTGTCTATCACACTGTCAATAACGGGGTGTACAAGGCGGGCTTCGCTACCGAGCAGGCCCCTTATGAGGCGGCATTTGCAGCGCTGTTTGAAACGCTCGATTTCCTGGAAGGCCGGCTGGCACGACAACGCTATCTGGTTGGCGGGCAGATGACTGAAGCCGATATCAGGCTATTTACCACCTTGATCCGGTTTGACGCGGTCTATTACGGACATTTCAAGACCAATCTGCGCCGGATCGCGGATTATCCGAACCTGTCAGCTTATGTCCGCGATATCTATCAGACCGGCGCAATTGCCAGGACAGTGGATATCGCGCAGATCAAGGCGCATTATTATGTCAGCCAGAAAAAGGTGAACCCGACGCAGATTGTTCCGCTTGGCCCCACCCTCGACTTTACCGAACCGCATGAGCGGGCCGAACTTGGCTGATCATCCGCACGGGCGGCATTGCCTGCCCGTGCGATCAAAGCCGATGTCAGAGCAGCTCTTCAGCCAGAACCCGCATCCCGTCGGGGCGGATACCCGCGGCAAGCATTGCGGTAATCTGCTTGTTCTTCGCGGCCTCTTTCCAGGCCTGTAGCCGGTCGCGCACACGGTCCGCCGAACCAAGTAATGCAATTTCATCACACAGCTTGTCAGGCACATTTGCGGCGGCTTCCGCCTTCTTGCCATCAAGATACAGATCCTGAATGATTTTGGCTTCCCCCTCATAGCCAAGGCGTTTGGCATAGTCATTGTAGAAATTCTTGTCGCGCGCGCCCATGCCGCCGATATACAGCGCCAGGAACTGCTTCACCGGCATACGGCACTTGTCGAGATCATCGCCCATGATGACATTGGCGAAGGGCATGACATCGAAATTCGCCATGCTTTTGTCGCCACCCGCCTTGGCGAAGCCTTCCTTGATCGGCCCTTCGAAAACATCGAACCGTTCGGGATTCATGAAGACGGGGATAAAGCCATCAGCAATTTCAGCCGCGGTACGCACCCCGGCAGGGGAGATCGAGCCGGTCACGATCTTAAGCCCCGGCTTGCCGTGCAGAATGCTTTTGAGCGGTTTGCCAAGGCCTGTCGTCCCTTCACCGGTCGCCGGAATCTGATAATGGAACCCGTCATGGGTCAGCGGTTCCTTGCGGTCGAGAATCTTGCGAATGATAGAGATATATTCGCGGGTCCGCGTCAGTGGTCGCCCATAGGGCACGCCATGCCACCCTTCGATTACTTGCGGGCCGGACGGGCCAATGCCGAGGATGAAGCGATCACCTGACATCGCCTGCAGGGTCATCGCCGTCATCGCCGCCATCGCCGGGGTACGGGCCGGCATCTGCATGATCGCGGTACCGACTTTGATTTTCGTCGTGCTGGCCAGAAGCCAGGCTGCCGGCGTCACCGCATCGGAACCCCAGGCTTCCGCAGTCCAGACGGAATCAAATCCCAGCGCTTCTGCCTGCCGCACCAAATCCACCTGATTATCGAAGGTGCCACCGGAATATCCAAGCGTCATGCCGATCTTCATCACGTTCCCCTATTCTTTAACAGGCTGCAGACGGGTATGAGCCCCTGCTTGCCCTGACATTATTACACGTAAAGCCATACCGCCCCAGCCGGACCGGACGCAAGCATTACCCGCCAGCGGGATGAAGCCGGCCCTGATATCCGCAATAGAGAAATCTGCGACGGAAACGCCGTCCTCACCCGCCCGGCTCGTAAAAGGGCCGGTGAAGCAATGGTGAAGCAATGGTGAAGCAATAGTACAGCAGTAGCGCAGCAGTGCAGCAGCAGCGACGCTGTTGCGACGCTGCTAATGGCTGGTCCGATTAATATTAATTGCTGGTCCGATTAATATTGATGCTCGGGCAGGCGCACGACAAGACCGTCAAGTTCGTCACTTACCTTGATCTGGCAGCAAAGCCGGCTGTTTTCCTTCACCTCCGATGTGAAGTCGAGCATGCTTTCTTCCATCTGCGACCGCTCGCCTACCTTATCCGCCCAAGTGTCATCCACATAAACATGGCATGTCGCGCAGGCGCAGGCGCCGCCGCAATCACCGTCAATGCCCGGCACCATATTCTGAATGGCCCCTTCCATTACGGACAAACCGTTCTCGACATCGATGACATGTTCGGAGCCGCTGAACTCGATATAGGTAATTTTTGCCATTTTCTAACCGCTCTTAGACTTTTGGTCGCTGTATATGGCAGGCATTGCCACAGGTCAATACATGTGTATCAAAAGGCCGCTACCTGACCTTGGGTGAACTATCTTGTCGCGCAGGGAAAGTCAGCGGGCAAGGCCTATTTCCCACCCACTGCTATTTTGTCGCATGCGCGCCGACCTGCCAGTTGTCGCCCGCCAATGTCTGCTCGGCCCATTTCCAGGGGGCTTCCTCAAGTTCGGTCGCCATGGTGCTGTTCCAGCGGTTCAGAAAACCAAACAGGGAGATCACGGCGACAATTTCAACGATCTGCTCATCATCGAAATATTTCTGCATCCGGGCAAAATCCGCATCGCTGACCGCATTGGGCACCTGTCCCGCCCCCTGCGCCACTTGCAGCACCGCACGCTCTGCCTCACTGAACAGGGGGCTTGTCTCATAGGCCCATACCGCCTCGAGCTTTTCGCGCGAGACGCCGGCCGTGTGGGTCGCGCCGTGGGCCGTATGCGCCTGACAATAGCTGCAACCGGCCGAACGGCTGACCATATAGCTGATCAGCGGCTTCAGCCCATCGGGCAATTTTCCCGGCCCGTTGATGGCCGTCAGCAATCCCAGAAATGCCTGCAAAATTTCCGGCCTGCGCCCCATGGTAAGCAGACTGTTGGGCACAAATCCCAGAATACTCTCAACCATCTCGAAAAACTGGCTGTAATCTTTCAGCGCGTCGCGATGAAGGGGGGTCATACGCGGCATGGCGGCATTCCTTTCATTCTTTGCGGTTACTGCTTTCTGTCAAGGCGCAGCCTGCTTCCTTCAAAGTGCGGCGGCACGCGCAACTTCATATTTCGTGACTTCGCGGGACAGGATTTTCAGCCCCGACATTCCTGCCTGAAACGTCTTCATATGCGGCGTTTGGAAATGCGCGGCAAGCGCTTCGTCGGACTCCCACTGCTCGAAAATCCGCAAAACATTCTGATCTTCGATATCAGCGTAGAAGCTGTAAGCATGGCAGCCCTCCTCTTCCCGGCTGGCACGCGCCATCTCCTGCGCCAGCGCCACGGCATTGGCGCGGCTTTCAGGTGCAATCCGGAAAATTCCCGATATGACCAGCATTTCCCTCTCCCTTTCTTCCAGACCCGGCAGCCTCATACTGGCTATTTTCCCCGCAGCTTGCCATAAAGCGGGGTGTGAGCGAATGTTTATTGCAGAGTGCGGAAAGGTTACCCCATGCCTGACTACAGACTTACCCGCTATGACTTTTCCGGTTGCAAGGTGATCGTCACCGGCGGCAGCGGCGGTATTGGCGGTGCATTTGCCCGCGGCTTCCGGGACGCCGGCGCAGCGGTCACAATCACCGGAACGCGCGACAGCGCAGCCGACTATCCGGATGAGGATCTCGCCCGCATGCGCTATCTCCGGCTTGATACCCGCGACGGGGCAGCGATCCTGAAGCTCGCCTCCGAGTTCGACACACTCGATGTGCTGATCAACTGCGCCGGCAATGCGCGGCCCGGCGGCAAGAGCGAGGCAGACCCGGACATCTTCGCCCAGACCATCGATATCAATCTTGTCGGCACCTATCGTTTTTGTCAGGCATTTCGCGACGCGTTGAGTGCGGCGGGCGGATCGATCATCAATGTCGCTTCGATGAGCGCCTATGCCTCGTTACCCGGTGTGCCGGGATATGGCGCAAGCAAGGCGGGCATCGTGCAGCTTACCATGGCGCTTGCCGAAAGTTACGCACCCAAAGGCATTCGCGTAAACGGAATTGCACCGGGCTGGATCCGGTCCAAGATGACCAACCCCATCGAAGCCGACGATCAAAGCAGTACCGCAATCCTGAAACACACGCCCATGGCCCGCTGGGGCGAACCCGACGATATGGCAGGACCGGCCTTGTTCCTAGCATCGGATGCCGCGGGCTTTGTCACCGGTGTGACGCTGCCCGTGGATGGCGGCTATAACGCGGTGATGTAGGGCCAAGGCCATTCCCGGCCACAGAAAAAGATGATGCCGGCCCAACGCCCGGTTATCTGCCATTTCAAACGCAAGACCAGTTACTTTTTTCAGAGCTTCCTCATGCAGCATGAGCCAGATCAGCAAACCCCGGACCGGGACAATACAAGCCCGCAAGTCAATGCGGTCGCCGAATTTGCACGAGCGCAGATTGCGGGCCGGCATGAGCTCTATGAAGAAGCGGCAGAGTTTCCGTACGAACTTTGGCAGGCAATGGGAGAGGCCGGCATTCTGGGGCTTGGTATTCCGCGCGAATATGGCGGTGGTGGCGCGGATTACCGGACATTGATCCTTGCCGGTGAGGCGCTGGTCCGGGGCGGGCGGAATTTAGGGCTGGCGGTGGCCTGGCTCAGTCATACGCTGATTTCACGGCTCATTATTCATGGTCAGGGCGACAAGGCGCAGCGCCAGCAGTTTCTGCCCGCGCTTGCCGCGGGCCATCTGACCCCTTCGGTCGCCATTTCCGAACCTGATGCGGGCGCGCATCCCAAGCGCCTGAAAAGCCGTGCCGAACGCGGTGACACTCATTGGCGGCTGAACGGTGAAAAGGCCTGGCTTACCAATGGGCCGATTGCAGGGCTTTATGTGGTTCTTGCGATCAGCGATGTGGTCGGAGGCCGCAAGCAATTCAGCGCATTTCTTGTACCGCGGGACACACCTGGCCTGACGCAAACCAGGGCCGGCGCCGTTGATTTTCTGCGCCCTGCCCGGCATGGGGGGCTTCGCCTCGACGGGTGCGCGATACCGAACGCCAATTTGCTCGGCCCGGAAGGCGAAGCCTTTGAGACAATCTCCAAACCGTTGCGCGAAGTAGAAGATGCTGTCGCCCTTGGCACTGCACTTGGCGGCCGCGCGGCACAGCTTGAGCTGCTGGTCCGGTCACTTGACAGCACGCAGAGCTTAAGCCCTGAACAGCTGGAAACGCTTGGCGGACTTTACGCTATGCAGGAAGCGATCCGCACAATTGCGTTTGCGGTTGCCCAACGCCTTGATGGGAACAAAGAGAGTGACCCCACAGCTCTCATTTTGGCCGCGCGGCGCCTGTCGCGCGATTTTCAGACGGATTTCAGTGTATTTCTGGACACGCTGAACCTGCCGGAAACCGCAGATAATAGCGAATTAATTCGCCTGACAGGGGATATGGCGAAATCAGGAGGGTTGGCCTCCAACGTTGACCGCGCTAAACAGGGGAAACTGGCTAAATCTATGATCATGAAAGTAGGAAGAACGTGACGGTGGCAAAGACGAGTTTTGATACGGACGGGCGCATGGATTCAATCGACAAGATCCATGCGGGGTTCGAAGAGCTGGGCTATATCACAAGCGCCCAGATTGCCACCTCGATTTATCTGGCACGGCATCTGGCCAAACCATTGCTGGTCGAGGGCCCTCCGGGCGTCGGCAAGACCGAGCTTGCGGTTGCCACCGCCAAGTTTCTGGACCTGCCGCTCGTACGCATGCAGTGCTATGAGGGGCTTGACGAGTCCAAAGCACTTTATGAGTGGAAATATGGCAAGCAGCTGCTTTACACGCAGATCCTGCGCGAGACACTTGGCGAAGTTCTGCAAGGGGCCAAGGGACTTGGCGAGTCGATGGACCGGCTGCACCAGTTTTCCGATGTGTTCTTCTCCGAACAATTTGTGGAAGAACGGCCGCTGCTCAAAGCTTTGCGCGCCGAATCCGGCTCTGTCCTGCTGATCGACGAACTCGACAAGGCCGATCAGGAGTTCGAAGCCTTCCTGCTTGAGTTGCTATCGGATTATCAGATCACGATTCCGGAAATTGGTACAGTGAAGGCAAAGGTCCCGCCGGTCGTCTTCCTGACCAGTAATAATACAAGAGAGTTGAGCGACGCGCTGAAACGCCGCTGCCTGCATCTTTACATACCATTCCCCGGTACAGAGCTTGAAAACAAGATCATTGCGGCCCGTGTTCCCGATGTTTCGGAAACCTTGCGGAAAGAGCTTGTGGCCTTTGTACAGGAACTGCGCAGTCAGGATCTGAAAAAGCTGCCTGCGGTAAGCGAGACGATCGACTGGGCGCGGACGCTCGTGTTGCTGCATGCCACTACGCTTAGTCAGGACATGGTGCGCGACACACTCAATGTTATCCTGAAATTCCAGGATGATATCGAAACGGTAGAAGCCGAATTGACAACACTGACAAATGAAGCCCTGAAATCGGCAAGCCTGCCGGCCGGGGCATCCTAGAACACGACGGGCAGGATCGGGACAGCCGAAATGGACCAGACATTAGGCAACTTCATCAAAGCATTGCGTAATTCCGAGGTGCGCGTCTCCAGCATGGAGGCGGTTGACGCCCATCACGTGGTCGATCTGGTCGGCTATCGCGACCGCGATATGCTGAAAAACTCACTTGCCCTCGTTCTGCCCAAAACGCCGGAAGAAAAAGCGATCTATGACTATACGTTCGATCGTTTTTTTGAATTCCGGAAACTTGACGAGCAAGGTGCCGATCAGCTCGATGACACGTTCAGCGCCGAAAACATCGTTCCCAGCCTGTCTGATGAGCTTGGCGAAGGCGCTATGGGAGAAGGTGGCGGGGGCGGGGGCCAGGGCTGCGCCGTTCAGGGCGGCGGCGAAGGTGAGGGCATTCCCGACATTACCGATGCGGTTGAAACGGCGGATAAAAACACCGAACTGCAATTATCATCGCTGTCGCGCATGCTGCTGTCTGGCGATCGCAACGCATTGGCGCTTGCGATGGCGGAAGCCGGCGATGCGGTTGGCGTCCGCAATATCCGGATTTTCACGCAGAAAGGTTTATTTAGCCGCCGCATCATGGAGCATATGGGGCTGAAGGCGCTGAATAACGATGTCAACAGCCTGAAGAAAAAGGCCAATCCCGATACCAAGGAGCTTGCCGAACGGCTGCGCAAGGGTCGCAACTATCTGATGCAGCAGGTCCGCGATTATGTGGAGCAGCAATTCATGCTGCATGCGGATGTTGATGGCAGTCAACTGCGCGAGGAAGTGCTCTCGCAAGTGCGGCTGACAAATATTGAGCGACGCGATTTCCGGCAGGTCCAGATCATGGTGCATAAGATGGCAAAGCGCCTGATCGCCCTGCATTCGCGGCGCCGTAAGATTTACAATCGGGGCCAGCTCGATATCCGGAAAACCATGGCAAAGAACCATGCCTATGATGGCGTGCCATTCGATGTGCGGTGGAAAGCGGTGAAAGTCGACCGCCCGAAAGTCATCGCAATTTGCGACGTTTCAGGCTCGGTTGCCACTGTCGCGAACTTCATGCTGATGTTTCTCTATAGCCTCAATGAAGTTATGCCGAACGTCCGTTCCTTTGCCTTTTCGGCACGACTGGGCGAGGTCACCGATCTGTTCGCCGAAGGGAATGTGGAAGATGCAATGACCAAAACCCTGCATGAATGGGGGCAGGGTTCAACCGATTATGGACAGTCGCTCAACGATTTTGCCGATATTGCACTCAATGATATCGACAGCCGGACGACAGTGATCATGCTCGGTGATGCGCGCAGCAACTATGGCGATCCCGGCTCCGAGATCATGAAGAAGATCTATGACCGTGCCAAATGGGTCATGTGGCTCAATCCGGAAGAAAAGAATACCTGGAACTATGCTGACTCAGTCATGCGGAAATTCACTCCCTATTGCCATCAGGTCCAGGTTTGCAACTCCCTGTTCCATCTGGAGCGGATCGTGAGTTCCGTTTTGCGCAGCGCAAGCTAGAGCTTTCTCTGCAGATCTGCCCTATTCTTATTTGAAGTCAATCTAGCTGGGCGATCACCTGCCTGGCCAGACCGCGTAAAGCTCTAATCGGGTGCGTTGCCCCAGTTTGTACCCCAATCAGCGGCACTACCACTTTCAACGACACTGTAAAGCGCAGGCCCGACGCCGACACGCTGCCCGCCATCACGCGTCAAGGGCTTGAAGGCAAAAGCAACATGCCTGCGACTTGAACGGTTCAGGAACAGATCGAAAGGCACATTCATGTAAAAGCCTTTGTCGAAGCTGCCTTCCCCAAAATCTGCAGCGGAAACATTGGTAAATGTTGCGAACAGGCCAAAGGAAATTCCTGAATCAAAGCGCCGCGAAATATCAATTGTCGCGCCCTTGTCCTTGGCCAGGAAACGGCCAACATGCAGCTGCGTGAACATGTCATAGAATGGCAAACGATAATAAATCGTGGCATGCCCTTCGACCGTATCATAATCCCTGAAGGAAAAGAGCTGATCAAAATCGCGCTGCCTGACCCAGTTCAGGGTACCCCCGATCGCAATCGGGGACTGATCAGGCCAGTAAAGAACCTCCCCGCCGACACCGCCATACATCCATTCAAATATACCCGCCGACAGGCGTGTATAGAGATAGTCGGCGGGATTTGCGATGTAATCCATCTGCAAGTTGGAAATATGATCCCGGCCTTCCTGAAGATAACGGCGAATAAGCGTCCGCACCTGCGGCAGGGCGCTTGTCCCGGCAGTGGTTAACTCATCGAGATTACCTGCCACGAATTTGCCTGCCGTGCCGCGCAATGACAATCCCGGCGCAAGACCGACACGGGCAGAAAGCGCGATATTCAAATCAGCAAGGATCAAACCGTCAACGCTTCCCAGATGCTGCCGCAACTTCGGCCGGATGAAATACTGGAAGTTGGGATATGATTGATCATTCCTGAACGCCGTCTTGCGAACAGGGTCGTGCCTGGCGGAGCGTTCCAGTTGCGAATTCGCGACAAGTTCAGCTACGCCGATGCGGGTTACGGCAAACTCTTCAATATCTTTTCGTGCCAGGGTAATCCGGTCACCCGCGATATTCTCGACGACGAACACAATTGTGATCCGCTCGATATCCGCCGGCAGCTCATTGGCAACTATGCGTGCGATTCGCATAATATTTTCATGACTTTGCCGATAGCGGACATTCGAGACATAAATCGTGGCCTGCTTGCGCTCCAGCGCAACAGATTCCGCCCCGAACTTGGCCCCTTCGAGCGCATCGAAAATTGCCTTCGCCACCTGCTGTTTTCTGGCGACTATTTCCGGCGTTTCAGGCAATGGCCCATACTCTTGCCGTGCGCGGTGCCCCTCACGCATGACCGCGACTGTCTGCTGCGCCGCCGCCGGGCCATAAGCGATCAACGTCACCTCACTCACCATCGGCGCAAGATGCGTCAGAACATTTTGCGCAACTTGCCGGGCTTGTGACGTCTCAATCGGATATGCTGCACGTACCGTCACCCATACCCGGTCGCCGGTCATATCGAATGCATCGATCGCCATGCCCATTTCAGCGACTGCGGCAAACAACCGGTCCGTTGATTGTGCCTGCGCAAATTGCTGCCGGCGAATTTCAATTGGCGAGGTCGCACGGTATGCCGGGTCAGCACTGACAAGCCAGATACTGGCCCGCCCAGCGCCGGCCAGATCCAGAAGCGCCAAAGCATCCTCAGGTTCTATGCGCGCCGGATCGGCGCCCGACAAGGTGACAATTGCGCTTGCAGCGATATATTCGATATCAAGTATTTCAAAACCCGATTTCGAAAAACGTGCAAAAACGGCATCAACCCCCGCGCTATCGCCTGTCTGAGCTGTCGACATTGCGGCCGGAGGCTGGCTGACGGTGACAGAAACCGGCCCGCTGGCTGTTGCATAGCGCGGCAAGCGCTGCATGTGGGCCAAGTCTGCCTGTTTTGGATTTGTCGGCACGCTCCCCCAGGCAGCCGGGCGCGGCGCAACTGGTTTGGGCACCGGATCGTTCTTTGTCATGTCGGATTGATGCATATTTGCGCGAACGGCAACACGCGCCATCAATGCATTCCCGCGTTCCCAACCCATCGCGAAATTCAGGAAGTCGAATGGCCGGTAGTTAAAGCCAAAATTAATCGGTGAGTCCCTGTCAATGAACTGGTCGACAACAAAACGGCGTTGTGGTGAACTGTCAAATTCCGCTTTCAGCGTGAGACCGCGAAATGGCGTATAATATTCAACACCGCCGAAAAACCCGATATTATTTCCCCGAAACAGCGTACCGAAATTGGCTTCCCCACCAAGCCCTTCAAATCCTGGGCGGTCGCGGAAGCCATCCGAAAATTCCGCAAGGGGATTGGACAGCTGATTGCGCCCCGCAAAAACCCCCCAGCCAAACCCACCCGTAAAATCGAAATCCTGATACCGCTTGCTGGCAACCAGATATTCACCACTGAATAAACCAGTTCCGATAAAATCCTGAAAACCCAAGACGAGTTGGGGGGCATATTCGCCCTCATGCAGCAATCGCAACTTCAGATCGAACCCCCGGTCCAGATAAATATCTGTTTCACTCGATCCGACAATACCTTTAAAAAAGTCTTCATTGGTTGGCACCGACGAAGTCGGCGGTTGACCATTTTCACGCCGTTTGTCTGTATAGCGAAAAGTCAGCTGTGCTGCGGGGAAAACCTGCCAGGACAGAAAATAGCGCCGGAACGGGCTGACATATGACACACCGGCATTGAATTCGCCATCGTCAGCCATCCGCGCCGTCGGCATGTTCATCAAGCCCGTGGGACCGAGATCGCTTGGTGAATGCGGAAACTCTTCTGCAAGGGTGGCTGACGATACAAAAACAGCAACTGTCACAGATAAAACAGCTATCTGTAATAGGCGCGACAGATTATCAAACAGGGGTCCAGGCACGTGGTAATGTTACCCTGAATTTTTGCTTGAATCTGTAGCCAATGCCTTCCGGCTCCCCTGCTGATATATGATCTCGCCCCTTCTCATAGCAAACACCGTCCAAGCCCGCTATAAAGACTTTGGCAATCCTGCTTATTGTGAGAGAAAGCGTTGCCCAAACACGTCTGTTTCGTCGCGAGAATTTCAGTCTATGGCCCAGCACGCAAATCCGGCGCGGATCAGCCGACGATTATTCCTGTCAGGCCTGACCTCGGTTCCACTAGCCGGATGCGGCAATCAGGGGTATCTACAGTCACTTATCGATACCGGGCGTTTTCTGACGACAGGCCTGCCTGGTGATGAGATCAGCCGGCAATATATTTCGGACTTGCCTTACGCGACAATGCGCGCACGGATCGGCAACGGTCCGCCGGTTCTTGTCGTCCTGAATACAAAACGAAACAAAAACCTGATCTGGGTTACAGGCGACAATATCTCACTGGTAACCCGTGCGGGGCGGGTCGTGACGGTGGTCGGCATTCCCAGCGCAGTGGTGGAGACGTCCTATCTCACCCCTGATCCGCTGGCGAATAATCCCCACCTGATCAGAAATGCCGTCGGCTTTTCACACACGCAGACCATTGCCGAAAATGCGCAAAGAAAGACCTATACGATTGATTCGGTTTTCGAACTTGCCGGAGAAGAAGCAATCGAAATACTGGAAATGACTTTCAATACCCTGGTGCTGCGCGAAAAATGCGAAGCACGCTATGCCAACTGGAAGTTTGAAAATTACTACTGGGTAGACAGGCAATCCGGTTTTGTCTGGCGCTCACGGCAATATATCGCCCGCGAATTTCGCCCGATCACGACAGAAGTTCTCAAACCCGCCATTACATGATTGATAAGCCGTATCCCGCTACCCACCGATCAAGTCAAGCCAACCATCTTCGTCGATTGTTTCCACATCGAGTTCCTGCGCCTTTTTCAGTTTGGAGCCGGCCCCCGGCCCTGCGACGACAAGATCGGTCTTTGCGGATACCGCACTTGAAACTTTGGCGCCCAACGCTTCGGCCTTTGCCTTGGCTTCGTTGCGCGTAACCTTTTCAAGCTTGCCGGTAAAGACAATCGTCTTGCCTGAAATCGTCGATTGCTGCCCCGACTGAATGAATTCCCCCACCTCGACAAGCTTGAGAAGTTCGCTGATTTCTTCGCGATTATGTGGTTCTGAAAAGAATATCTCCAATGCGCCAAGTACCGCCGGCCCGATACCGTCTATGGCCAGCAATGTTTCATGGACCGGCTGCTCTTCCTGCCCGACCTCCGCTGCCAACTGCTGCATGGCTGAAACAAATTTCACCGCTGTTCCGAAATGTTTCGCCAAAAGCCGCGCTGTCATCTGTCCGACATAGCGAATTCCCAGGGCATAGATAAATCGGGGCAATTCAATCTGCTGTCGCGCCGCAATGGCCGCAAACAGGTTATTTGCCGATTGCGTCCCCCACCCTTCGCGTTTCGACAGCGGGGTCAGGGAACCCTTGTCGCGCGCCGCAAGCGTAAAAATGTCGGATGGCCGCTGCACCAGCCCCAGCACATAGAACGCCTCCACCTGCTTGCTTCCCAGCCCGTCAATATCAAAGGCATCGCGACTGACGAAATGCTTCAGCCGTTCGACCGCCTGGGCGGGACAGATCAGCCCGCCACTGCAGCGACGAACCACATCGGTTTTACCCGTACTCTTATTTGTTTCGCGCTCCGCATGGCTGCCGCAAGCCGGGCACAGCTGTGGAAACTGAAAGGGGACCGCAGTTTCTGGTCGTTGATCGGCCAGCACACGGACAATCTGCGGAATCACGTCACCGGCCCGCTGTACGACCACCGTGTCACCGATACGCACATCCTTGCGCGCAATTTCATCTTCATTGTGCAGCGTCGCATTCGATACAACAACGCCCCCAACGGTAACCGGCCGCAATTTGGCAACCGGCGTCAGAGCACCGGTCCGTCCGACCTGAATATCAATATCCTCAAGCACAGTCTGCGCCTGTTCGGCCGGGAATTTATGCGCAATCGCCCATCTGGGCGCGCGGGAGACAGTCCCCAGGCGCTGCTGATAGTCGAGCCGGTCCACCTTATAAACCACACCGTCAATATCGTAATCAAGCGTGGGACGAAGGGCGGTGAATTCACTATAGGCAGCAAGCAGTTCCGCGACATCGGCGCAACGGCGCATCAATGGGTTGATTGTCAAACCCCACCCGGAAAAGGCCTGAATGACATCCATTTGCGTATCAGCGGGCACTGACTGCGCTTCCCCCCACGCATAAGCGAAGAATCGCAATGGCCGCGCGGCCGTGATTCCGGAATCAAGCTGGCGCAGCGACCCCGCTGCCGCATTACGCGGGTTCATGAATGCCGGCTTCCCCGCAGCCAGCTGATTTTCATTCAGAACCGCAAAGTCAGCGTGCGACATATAAACTTCGCCCCGCACCTCAATCACGTCCGGCAAACGATCCCCGGCCAGAAACTCCGGAATATCGGAAATCGTCAGCAGATTGGCGGTCACATTCTCGCCCACCAACCCGTCGCCGCGCGTTGCGCCACGCACCAGACGCCCTTTTTCATAACGCAGGTTTGCCGATACTCCATCGATCTTGGGTTCCGCTGTCAGGACCAGCGGCTCAGCCTGGTCCAGCCCCAGAAACCGCCTTATACGGGCGCAAAAATCCGCGACATCCTGTTCATCAAACGCATTGTCGAGCGATAGCATCGGCTGCCCGTGCGGCGCTTTCTCAAATGCCTCGGCAGGGGCCGCCCCGACGCGCAGCGACGGGCTGTCCGGGCGGCGCAACTGGGGGAAACGCGCCTCAATCTCGGCATTGCGCAGGCGCAATGCATCATATTCGGCATCGGGGACAGCCGGTTTATCCTGCTGATAATAGCGCTCATCATGCGCTTTGATTTCTGCGGCGAGCCGCGCAAGCTCTACTTCCGCCTGCGGCTCTGTCAGCGCCGCGACCTCTATTGATTGTGTCTTCACTTTTATTGCGCCAAAGTAAGCAAACTATCTGCTGCCACACGCGCTGCATCGGTAACTTCGGCACCTGCCAGCATGCGCGCAATCTCCTCCCGCCGTTCGTCAGGTGCCAGCTTCCGGACAGCAGTGACGGTTTCTTCTTTACGCTGAAACTTTGCCACCTGGAAATGCCCAAGTCCGCGCGCGGCGACCTGCGGCGAATGTGTCACCGCCAGAATTTGCACAATACCGGCAAGCTTGGACAGACGATCGCCAATCGCATCAGCGGTCGCACCGCCAACCGCCGCATCGATTTCATCGAAAATCAATGTGGTGACCGTGGAAGCTTTACTCAGCACCACACGCAGCGCCAGCATAAATCGCGACAGTTCCCCCCCCGATGCAATTTTAGATAGCGGACCGGGCGCTGCGCCAGGATTTGTCGCCACCTGAAACGCCACATCGTCAAGCCCATGCGGACGTGGTTTCTGATCCACGGCATAGTTGACGCAGGTGGCAAACCGCGCCTTGTCGAGCTTAAGCGGCGCAAGCTCGGCGGCGACCAGCGCATCAAGCTTGGCTGCGGCGGCCTGGCGCTTGTCGGACAGTGTTTGCGCCGCCTGCTGATAAGCTGCGCGTGCCGCCGCAACTTCCGCCCGCAGCCGGTCGATTTCTTCAACCCCCTGATCAAGGCGGCCCAGTTGAGTTATTGCTGTCTCATAAAGTTCAGGCAAATTATCGGCGACAACATTGTGTTTACGCGCCATGGCCCGCAAATCGAACAGCCGCGCCTCTACCTGCTCGAGCTTGTGTGGTTCAAACTCCAGCGACCGGCATGCCTCCTCAAGCAATGCCCGCCCCTCGATTGCTTCAGAACAGGCGCGCTCAAGCGCGTCGATCGCGGAATCAAGTCGCCCGCCCGCCTGTGGTGCAATACGTTCAAGCCGCCGCAACGCGCCAGCCAGCAACCCATCCACAGCCATATCGCCGTTTGGGTCCGTTCCGGAAATATCCGCCAGGGCCCTTTGCATATCGCCGGCCAGTTTTTCGGCATTCATCATCATCGCCCGCTCCTGCGCAAGCCTGTCCTCTTCGCCGATTTCCGGCGCAAGAGCCTCAAGCTCTTCAACAAGATGGCGAAGATATGCTTCTTCAGCCTGCGCCGAACTCAGCGCTTCCTCCGCACCGTTTACCGCGGCAAGCGCCCCGGACAACCTGTCATACGCCGCCCTGCAAGTGCCCAGCTCCGCCGCGATGCCGGCAAAGCTGTCAAGCAGTGCACGATGGCCTGCGGGGTTGAGCAGCCCGTGACTATCCTGCTGACCATGTACTTCGACCAGCATTGCGCCGACTTCGCGCAAGGTTGCGATGCTGACCGGCTGATCATTGATAAATGCGCGGCTACGCCCCTCTTGTGTCACCACACGCCGAAGCAACAGACCCGGGGCCTGCTGCGTGTCCTGATCGGCATCCCCGACTATCCCCTGTTCTTCAATCAGCCGCCATACAGGGTGGTCCGTGCGCAACGCAAATTCGGCGCTGACCGACAGCTGGCGACATCCCGCGCGAATAATTCCGCTATCACCGCGCGCGCCCGTCGCAAGCCCTAACGCATCCAGCAAGATTGATTTGCCTGCACCGGTTTCACCGGTCAGTACGGTGAGCGCACCGCCGAACTCGATATCAAGCTGGTCGATGAGCAGGAGGTCGCGGATCGACAGACCGATCAGCACCTAATATCCCCTATCCAAATCCATCGAAAGCACGACTGATCCAGGACTTGTCGTTTTTCTCGGGACGCAAATTACGGCCTGTCAGCAAGGCATAGCTGTCCATATACCAATCGCTGCTGGGGAAATTATATCCCAAAACGGCGGCGGCGGTCTGCGCCTCATCAATAACACCAAGTGCAAGATATGCTTCGGTCAGCCGGTGCAATGCCTCGGGGGTATGGGTTGTGGTCTGATATTGTGCAATGACAGCCTTGAAACGGTTCAGCGCCGCCAGCACCTCGCCACGCTTGAGATAATAGCGCCCGACCGCCATCTCCTTGCCCGCCAGATGGTCACGCGTCAGATCGATCTTGAAACGCGCATCCCTGGCATAGTCGGTACTTGGAAACCGGCGGACAACTTCCCGCAAGGCCCGCAGCGCTTCACGGGTCATCCGTTGATCGCGCCCGACATCGGAAATCTGTTCGTAATAGCTGACGCCGATCAGATAATAGGCATAGGCCACATCACGATTGCCCGGATGCAGCGAGATGAAGCGCTGCGCCGATAAAATCGCCGTGTCATATTCATTCATCTGATATTTGGCATAGGCCGCCATCAACATGGACCGGCGCGCCCAGACCGAATAGGGATGCTGACGTTCCACCTCATCGAACTGCTCGGCCGCCTGGAAGTAGCGTTTTTTCTGCAGCTCGTCGATCGCCTGATTGTAAATCACCTCTACAGGCCGCTCGACATATTCGACTTCCTTCGGACCCGCCGAATTACACCCGGCAAGCAGCAAGATACAAAGCGCAACGGCACACGCCGCACCAGCTTGTACGAATTGTAGTTGGCTTGATTTTTTTGCGCGGACCATCTTCAACCGAAATGCAATCCCTATTGCCTCACAAACTGGCCTGCTGCTTCCGCACAGATACAGGATATGTGAATATTCTGCGCGCGCCACCTCATTCCGGCAGCGATAGGCGCCAAGTCAATCTGGATGATTCTTACCGCAGCACCCGTCCGGCGACAAGCGGCAAACTATTTCATGAAGGAAAGAGATCCGACAAACAGGCTGCTAGGCGGCGACGCCCTGCTCAAGCAGGCGGCCGGGGGCAACAAACTGCATACCCGCGACTGAACGGTTCGTCAGTTCCCATTTGTCGGCATTGGCGAATAATACACGCAGCAACTTGTTATTCATCGCATGTCCCGAACAGACGCCGTGGAACTTGCCGATAATCGCATGCCCTGCCAGATACAGATCACCAATTGCATCAAGGATCTTATGGCGCACAAATTCATCATTGTAGCGCAGGCCGTCGCTGTTCAGGACGACATCCTTGTCCAACACGACCGCATTGTCGAGTGATCCCCCCTGCGCAAGCCCCAGGGATTGCATATATTCAAGATCCTGCAAAAATCCGAAAGTCCGCGCGCGGGCGATTTCATTCTTGAAACTGCCTGTTTCCAGATCGATTTCATAGGATTGCCGGCCAATCGCGGCACTGTCGAATTCGATTTCCAGGCCAACCGAAAACCCGTCATAAGGCGCTAGCGTGACACGCTTGCCATCTTCTTCAAAGGTGATCGGCTGCAAGATGCGGATATAGCTGCGCGGCGCATCAAGCGCGCAGATCCCCGCGCACTCAAGCAGGAACAGGAACGGCTCGGCACTGCCATCAAATACCGGCACCTCCGGCCCGTCCAGCTCGACAAGGACATTATCGATCCGCAGCCCGGCGAACGCAGACATCAGATGTTCCACAGTCGCGACACTCACACCCTGTGCGTTGACGACAGTGCTGCCCAGGGTCGTATCGCTGATTGCGTCGAACCGGGCAGGCACAAGACAGTCGGCGTGCTGCCGCCCTTCGGCCCCGACCAGATCGCTCCGCAGAAATACGATGCCGTGATCAGCTTCCGCCGGGTGCAGGCTCATCTGCACAGGCTGACCCGAATGCAGGCCGATACCGGTACAGTTAACGCGGTTGCGCAACGTCGTCTGAAAAACGCCGCCAAACTCTACCTGCCCCGATTTTTCAAACCCCTCACCCAACACCGCACTCCAATTCTCTGATCATAGCGAATCACACTGATTCATGCGTGATTACTTGCTATCAGCCCCACCTAATTGCCTCAAATCACTCTTTATTTCGTTTTGTTACGGCAATCGGACGCCTGCGGCCCATGATAGCCGGGCCGCAGGCATGCCGGTTCTATATCAATCAACCAGCGGTTCGCCGCAGGAAGGCGGGGATCTCAAGCTGTTCGATATCGCCGGGGTTCTTTTGCTGCTGTGCCGGTTCGGTTTCGGCGTTGCCCCGCCCTTTGCCGGTCGCAGGGGGCGTTTCAGAGGTGGCTGCGGCAGATGCCGGCATTTGCGCCTGCATGTAAGGCTCAATCCGCGATTGTTCCGCGGCTTCGGAAAACGCAACCTCCCGGACCCGCTTGCGACGCCCGAACAGCCCCATCCGTTCGAGAAAATTACCGCTTTTGCCGGCTTTTTCCGCGACCGCGACATCTGTGGCCGGCTGCCCGGCAAGCGGGTCATGGGTCACATGATGGGCCGCCGTCTGCGCCGTTGCGGCAGGCGGCATCACAAAGCCGGTTGTTTCCGCGGCGGCCACGATATCGGTTTCACTGCGCGGCGGTGTTGCCGGCGCAGTGGCGGCGGCAGATGACGCCGCCGCAGCGGCCGCCAGTTCCGCCTCAGCCGCAAGCGCCGCATCTGCCTCAGCCTGGCCTTCAGGGACCTTTGCGGCACTTTCGCCCGCCTCGGCACTGTTTTGAGGCATTTCAGCAACGAATTCGGCGTTTCCACCTGTCTCCGCCATTTCCTCGGGCTGGCCTTCGGATTCGCCTTTCAGCTCGGCTTCGGCAGCAGCTTCATCTGCAACGATGCTGAGGCCTGGCATCTCTGTCTGGCCGGCGGCGTCCTCACGCGTTTCAACCGCCGGATTGGAAACAGCAAGCTTCGGCTTCCGGTCTTGTGCCGACAGGTTATCGACCCCTGTCGCAACGACAGAAACACGCATCCGCCCTTCCAGATTCGGATCCAGCGTCGAACCGACGACGATATTGGCTTCGGGGTCGACTTCCGCGCTGACCCGGCTTGTTGCTTCCTCAACCTCGAACAATGTCAGGTCCGCACCGCCAATAATATTGATCAGAACCCCCTTGGCGCTGGCCAGTGAGACATCTTCAAGCAGCGGGTTGGAAATCGCCGATTCGGCTGCTTCGGTCGCGCGGTTTTCACCTTCCGCTTCGCCCGCGCCCATCATCGCTGCGCCCGCGCCCCCCATTACGGCACGCACATCGGCGAAATCGAGATTGATCAGCCCCGGGGAAATCATCAGATCGGTAATTCCGCTGACACCGGAGAACAGCACCTGATCCGCCATGCCGAACGCTTCGGCAAAAGTGGTCTGCTTGTTGGCCACCCGAAACAGATTCTGGTTGGGGATAACCAGCATTGTATCCACATGCTCGGCCAGTTCGGCCAGACCCGTCTCGGCAATCCGCATGCGGCGCGCGCCTTCGAACTGGAAGGGTTTTGTCACAACCGCAACCGTCAGAATACCAAGCTCGCGCGCGGCACGGGCGATTACGGGCGCAGCACCGGTGCCGGTACCGCCACCCATGCCCGCGGTGACGAACACCATATGACAGCCTGACAAGTGATCGGTAATTTCCTCAAGCGCCTCTTCCGCGGCGGCCCGGCCGACTTCGGGATGCGACCCCGCGCCCAGACCCTGGGTTGCGGTTTCACCCATCTGGATACGCCGCGCCGCGCGCGACTGCGACAGCGCCTGGGCATCGGTATTGGCGACGACAAATTCGACGCCTTCAAGTCCGCAATCAATCATATTGCTGACAGCGTTGCCGCCAGCGCCGCCAACGCCAAAAACCGTAATCCGCGGTTTCAGTTCCAGCTGTTCAGGTACACTAAGAGAAATAGCCATTTTCAATCCTCCAACCTTTTGCCCGCATCAGTCATCACACATCTGATCTCAAAATGAGATGCCACCGGCACCCCGCTACAAATTCTGCCGCAGCCACTGCCCGACCCGCGCCAGCCGCCCCGCAGGCAGCTGCGCTGATTCCGTTTCCACCAGATCGCCATTATCGACAGGTCCGTTCATCGCAAAGCCGACCAGTCCTGCCGCGGTTGCACTTCCGGGGCCTTCCGCCGAGGCCGGCAACCCGTCCAGCCGGATCGGCCGTCCGACCCGGACCTGGCAGCCCAGAATTTCGGACGCCAGTTCGCGAACGCCCGAAAGCTGGCTCGCACCGCCCGTCAGCACGACTTTACGGCCTGCGATTTCCTGCATTCCCGAGGCGGCAATGCGGTCGCGAACCATCTCGAATGTCTCTTCAAGCCGGTACTGGATGATGCCGTTCAATATCGACCGGGGCACATGATTGGCGCTGTCACGCTCTTCCTCGCCAATACAGGGAATATCGATCATCTCGCGTTCGTCAGACGGGCTGACCGTGGCACTGCCATAAAGCGCCTTGACCCTTTCGGCGGTCGCATAGCTTGTGGACAGCCCATACGCCACATCATTTGTCACATGCATGCCGCCAACGGGCACATGGTCCACATGAATGAGATTGCCGGCGGCAAATAATGCAATTCCGGTCTGCCCGCCGCCCATATCAACGCAGGTCACGCCGAGGTCTGTTTCATCCTCAACCAGACAGGACAGACCAGCCGCGTAAGGCGAGGCGACGCAGCCGACTATTTCCAAATGGCACCGCTCGATACACATAGCAAGATTGCGCATCGGCCCTGCCAGCGCCGTTACGAAATGCAGGCAGGCGCCAAGCCGGGTGCCGAACATGCCCCGTGGATCGGCGATTCCCTTATTGCCATCCAGTGCATAGCCAACGGGAATAGCGTGAATCACATGCCCCTCCGGATCGCGGTTGCGCTGGCGCGCCTGGTGCAGCACCTTTTTCACATCGAATTCACGCACCTCCGGTCCCGACAGGGTGACTTCGGCGCGGGCCATATGGCTTTCCGGTTGCCCGCAACTGATATTCACCGTGACGCGGTGCACTGTCGCGCCGGCCATTCTTTCCGCCATATCGACCGCGGCGCGAATAGCGCTTTCAGCTTCCGCCATATTGACGATGCTGCCAGCGCGCACCCCGCGCGCCGCATGACTGCCGACACCGACAATCCGGGGCCGGAGTTCGCCACGATTACGTTCCTGTTCGACACGGGCGACAAAACAACTCACCTTTGTGGTGCCGATATCAAGCACCGAAACAAGACGATTACGCACAGGTTGCATTCTCATGACCACCTCCGCATCTTGACTTTCTGCAATCCGGCCTCCCGCCCCTCGGGTCCGATACGCTGAACACGCCCTTCGCTTAAGCGAACGATCAGCTGGTCGGGCAGCCGCAGATCGACAACCTCGACATCGCGGCCAAGCAGCCCTTCGCGCGCCTCATATGCCGCAAGCGCCCGCCAGGCAGCCTGCGGATCGGTTTCGGGCAAGCGGATATCGATCCCGTTTTGCAGCCTCAGATCCCAACGCCGTCCGCCAACACGAACGGCCGCAGCGACGCGCCGCTGCAACCACCGCTCCTGCGACAATATCGTCAGCAATTCCGATGCTGCTTGCGCAGCTCCCTTTCCAACCACAAGTGGCAGATGCACATATTCAGGCACATCTTTCTCGGTGATCGGTGCCCCCAGATGATCGACCAACACCATCCTGCGATCGATTTGCCAGATCGCAATCGGCTGCCGCTCCTCGATTTCAATATGCAGGGTATCGGGCAATTTTCTGAAAACGGTGGCATGCCCGACCCAGGGCAGTTTTGCCAATCGCTGCTGCGCAGCGACAATATCTGTATGCAGAATAGAATCGCCGACTGCAACCCCCAGCGCCTCAAGAATTTCCTGTGTTTCGGTCTGCTCGCGCCCCGCAACGGTTACTGATCGGACCGAAAGCCCCAGATCAAGCAATGTCTGCCGTGCGATCCGGCTGCTTTCCTGCTTCAGTAAATCGATATATCCCAGTTGCGCGGCAACAAAACCGGCCACCCCGCCACATAAAGCAAGCAGCACAAACCCCGCCGCAAACCCTGCCCGCGGATAGGTGCGCACAAGGCGCAGAAGCGCACTCAAACGCCCGGCGCGCCGCGCACGGCCATTTGCCTTAGCCTTCGGCCCGGTCAGTTTACGGAAGAAATTCAGCGTGCGCATGACGCATCCTCCACCAGCCACTGACATAACCGATCAAAACCGATACCGCGAAACTCCGCCTGCTCGGGAACCAGCGATGTCGGCGTCATACCCGGCTGCGTATTGATCTCAAGCAGATACAGCCCTTCTCCACCCTCTGCCGGGTCATATCTGAAATCGGCCCGGCTTACGCCCCGGCACCCCAGCGCCCGATGCGCCTGCTCGGCGATTGCGCAGGCCATTTCCGCGATGGCATCGGGCAGATCTGCAGGCAGATTATGCTGCGACCCACCATCGGCATATTTTGCCTCATAGTCGTAAAAGCGTGTTTTGGGCTCAATTTCAGTGACCGCCAGTGCCTTTCCGTCCATCACCGCAACGGTGACTTCGCGACCGGGGATAAAACGTTCGACCAGGGCCATTTCACCGAACTGCCAGCTTTCGCCCGACAGCCCCGCAGGAAGAGTGTTCTGCCCTTCATGGATAATCGCGACCCCGACGCTCGAGCCTTCCGTGACGGGTTTCACCACACAGGGGAAGTAGGGCAGATCCTTAAGGCTGATATCCCTATAGGGAACAAGCTGGCCTTCAGGACATCTGATCCCGTCCGCGGCAAACAATGACTTGGCAACCTGTTTGTCCATAGCGATGGCCGATGCCTTGACGCCTGAATGGGTATAGGGCAGGCCCATCAGCTCAAGCAGCCCCTGCACGCAGCCATCCTCACCCCAGCGGCCATGCAATGCGTTGAAGACGATGTCAGGCGCTATTGCCGACAACCGCGCGGGCAGATCGGGCGCCGCGTCGATTTCGCTTACGGTAAAACCGCAACGCCGCAACGCGGCAGCGCATTGCGCACCCGATACAAGACTGACCTCCCGCTCGGCCGACCAACCGCCTTTCAGGACGGCGATATGCTGTTCGCCGCCGCTCATATGCGGCCTCTTTTCAGCAACGGGGCCGCTTCGGAAGGATGACCCGCCGGCAAGCCAATGCGCCTTATTTCCCAAATCAGATCGACGCCTGAATCCTGCTGCACCCTGTCGCGCACAAGCTCACCCAGCGCTTCCAGCTCATCCGCCGTCGCACCGCCGGTATTGATCAGGAAATTGCAATGCTTTTCAGACACCATCGCCCTGCCAAGCTGCAACCCACGGCAGCCCGCCGCATCGATCAGCTCCCAGGCCTTCTGGCCATCCGCCAGATCGGTGGACGGGTTACGGAATGTACTGCCACCCGTGCGCTGATTGACCGGCTGCGCATCTGAACGTGCCTCGATCACCGCTGCCAGACGGGCGGAAATCCGATCCGCATCGCCCGGCTCACCCTGCAGTATCACTTCGGTCAGAATTACATCATCGGGGATTGCGCTATGCCGATAGGAAAAATCGGCATCGGCTAAACTGAACTGACGCAGCATACCCTGCCGGTCGATGCCCGAAGCGGAAACGAAAATATCGCAGATCTCCCCGCCATACGCACCTGCGTTCATTTTCACGGCACCGCCAAGCATTCCCGGAATACCGCGCAGAAACTCAAATCCCGCTATTGCCGCATCGCGCGCCGCTACCGCCAGCTTGACATCCATCGCCGCCGCCCCGACCCGGAACCGGTTGGCCGCAAGTCGTTCGATACCCGCAAATTCAGGGCCCAACAGCACGACAAGGCCGGGTACACCCCCCTCACGGACAAGCAGGTTGGACCCCGCGCCAATGACAGTCACCGGAATTTCCGCCGGCAGCGCCGCCAGACAGGCGGCAAGCGCTTGCCTGTTCGCGGGACGATATAACAGCTCCGCCGCGCCGCCGGCGCGAAACCAGCTTAACGGTGCAAGCGGCGCATTGGCGGTGAACTCCCCGGCGATATCCGACAAAAGATCGATGAAATCTGGCTTGCGGGTCATGATGGCATTCATCCCGCACCTGCCTTGAGCGCGCTGTCGCCAAGCTCACCTGGCAGTGCATTCGCCCATTGGGTGACGCTGCCCGCCCCCAGACAAATAACAATATCGCCGGGATTGGCTTCAGCCCTGACAATCGCAGCCAGCGCACCGGGTTCAGGCAAGGCAATCACATGCCGGTGCCCGTGATCGCGCAGTCCCTGCACCAGCGCGTCGCGGTCAATCCCCGGTATCGGGCTTTCCCCGGCCGCGTGCACATCGGCAACAACCACCGTGTCTGCATCGTTGAAACAGGTGCAGAATTCCTCAAACAGCTCCGACAAACGCGAATAGCGGTGCGGCTGCACCACGGCGATAATTCTGCCGCTGCAGATTTCGCGCGCTGCCTGCAAAGCTGAGGCAATTTCAACCGGGTGGTGACCATAATCGTCAATGATGGCACAGCCATTCCAGGTTCCGGTTTGCGTGAACCGCCGCTTGACGCCCGAAAAGTCCCGCAACGCATCACGGGCAACATCCCAGGAAATATCGAGCTCGCGCGCCACGGCCAGCGCGGCCAGGCTGTTGCGAACATTGTGCATACCGGGCATAGGGGTACGGATATTGGCGATCTCAATCACTTCCCCACTCTGCCGATCCGTGATCTGAAGGTCGAAATGCGATCCGCCTGCCTGGGTACAGATATTGACTGCCCGCAAATCGGCCTGGGGTGAGGTGCCATAGGTCACGAAACGGCGATCCCGCACCCGGCCGATCAATGCCTGAACCTCAGGGTGGTCGATACAGACGATCGCGCAGCCATAAAAGGGAATATTCTCGACAAAAGCCTCGAAGGCCGATCGCAACCCGTCAAAACCGCCATAAAAATCAAGATGCTCGGGATCGATATTCGTCACGACCGCAAGTGTTGCGGGGAGTTTGACGAATGTACCATCGGATTCATCTGCCTCGACAACCATCCAGTCGCCGGTGCCAAGCCGTGCATTTGTGCCATAGGCGTTGACAATCCCGCCATTGATCACAGTCGGGTCGGCACCCCCGGCATCCAGCAGACAGGCGACCAGCGATGTGGTGGTCGTCTTGCCATGGGTACCGGCAACAGACACACACCATTTCAGACGCATGAGCTCAGCAAGCATTTCCGCGCGGCGCACAATCGGTAGGGAGCGCTCCCGCGCCGCCAGCAATTCAGGATTGTCGGGGCGAATGGCGGATGAGATAACCACAACTCCCGCTGCCGCCAAATTATCCGCTGACTGACCAATCGCAACCGGAATACCAAGGCCACGCAATCGCTCGACATTGGCGTTTTCGGCCGCGTCAGATCCCTGCACATCATAACCGAGATTATGCATCACCTCGGCTATGCCGCTCATGCCGATGCCGCCAATCCCGATAATGTGCACCGCACCGATATCGAATGGAATTCTGCTCATACGCTCACCCTCTTAACCACATTGCCCGAGGGATCGACAACCGAGCGCGCGGCATCTGAACCGGCATTGGCAGGCACCCGGCGCATCACCATATCGGCAAGCGCCTCGGCCGCATCGGGGCGGCCCATTGCGTGTGCTGCCACGGCAGCGGACTCAAGCTGTTGGGGATGGCGAAACAGTTTTTGCAGAAGCTTGGCGAGTGCGCCGGGTGTAAAATCCACTTCCTCCATAAGCCAAGCGGCACCGGCCTGTGCGAGCTGGCTGGCATTTGCCAATTGCTGCTGATCCGCATGATAGGGATAGGGCACAAGGATTGACGGGCGGCCCGCGACCGTCAGCTCGCTTACGGTTGTTGCGCCCGAACGCGCGATCACCAAATCCGCCTCGGCAAGTGCGGCGGGCATGTCGCGGATAAATGTCTGCAACCGGGCGACGATCCCGGTGCGGGCATATTGCGCCCTGACTGAATCCAGTGTTTCCGCGCGGCATTGCTGCAGAATGCGAACACGCTTCTGTACGGCAGGTGGCAGACTGGCCAGTGCTGCGGGCACCGTATCGCTGAAGATTTGCGCCCCCTGACTGCCACCGAAGACGACGATATTGATCATGTCGTTTTCGGCCGGCGCGGAATAGGCGATGGAATGACAGGTCGCGATTTCCGCCCTGACCGGGTTGCCGGTAACTGTAATTTTGGCCCGGTCCGCACCGCCAAGCCCTGACAGCTCATCAACAGATGCGGCAATCGCATGGACGCGTTTGGCCAGAAGCCGGTTGACCCGGCCCAGAACCGCATTCTGTTCGTGAAGGACTGCGGGAATATGCAAGACCGTCGCCGCCAGCAACCCCGGCAATGCCGGATAGCCGCCAAACCCGACAATGAACGCAGGTCGGTTGCGCCATAAGATCACCAGCGACTGGAGCGCACCCCAGGCCAGCACAAATGCGGCGCACAGCTTGGCAAACAACCCGCCGGACGGATTGCGGGCCGCTATCACGGAGATATCTGCCGTGCCGAATACATTCGCATAGGCTGCCCCGCGCCGATCGGTGATCAGTCCGATCGGGACACCGCGACGGCGCAATTCCTGCGCCAGCGCTTGCGCGGGGAACATATGCCCACCGGTGCCGCCGGCGCACAGCATCACATAAGGGGCTTTTTGAGGCGTCTTCATTCGCCCCTCCTGACCGAAACACCGCCAATGCCGATCCCCGCCCGTTTCCGCAGCAGGGCAAGCAACATGCCGACAGTCAGGGATACAGCAATCAGTGAAGACCCCCCATAGCTGATAAATGGCAGCGTCATTCCCTTGGAGGGCAACAGATCAAGGCTTACCCCCATATTGATCGCCGCCTGCATACCGAACAGAAAGATCAGGCCAAAAGCAGCGATCTGCACGAAATTATCCTCGCTGACAAAGACGCGCGCCAGCCCCCGCAACACAATAAACGCAAACAGACCGACAAGCAGCAGGCAGACAATGCCGCCAAATTCCTCGCCCACAACAGCAAAGATATAGTCTGTATGCGCATCGGGCAGAATGCGTTTGATTTCGCCTTCCCCCGGTCCCTGCCCCAGGAGCCCGCCGATCGAAAACGCATCGACCGCCTTGTCGACCTGATAGGTATCACCCGATTGCGGATCCAGAAACCGGTCGATCCGGTTTGTGACATGCGGCACGAACAGATAGGCCAGCATCGTACCCGCCGCCATGACAGCGCCGCTCAGTACAATGAGGATACGCGGCATACCCGCAACAAAGAACATCACACCGAATGTCGCGGTGATCAGTACCGTCTGGCCGAAATCGGGCTGCGCCATCAACAGCAGCGCCGCCCCGCCCCACAGAAAGCAGGCAATCCAGTATCCCGGCACGCCATTGCCGCGATTCTGTTCCGCGAACATCCATGCCATCACGATGACAAGGGCAGGCTTCATGAACTCCGATGGCTGCAAGGACATGCCTGCAAATGAAATCCACCGCTGCGCGCCGTTACGCTCTGCCCCGAACAGCAGTGTGAAAATTACACCCAGCACGGAAAGCACCAGAAGCGCCACCGCCACCCGTCGGACATTGCGCACCGACAATGTCGACATGCCGATCATCAGGATGATCGCAGCGGGCAGGAATACGAAATGCTTACGGACGAATATATATGTCTCGAAACCCATCCGCTCGGCATAGGCTGGCGAGGCGGCAAAAGACATGATAATGCCAAAAAAGATCAACGTGACCGCAGCACCCAGAATCCAGCGATCTACCGTCCACCACCATTGGCTGAGGATACTTGTATCGGTTCGGGCAAAGCTGCTCATACTGCCCCCCCGGCCATTGAGTTATCCTGCCGCAATCGCTCGACCCATGCGCGAAACGCCGCGCCGCGCGCTTCGAAATTTTCAAACTGGTCAAAGGATGCGCAAGCGGGCGACAACAGTATGACGGCCTCTTTCTTCTGCGAGGACGCATCGGCGAAGGCCGCGGAAACAGCGGTTTCCAGATCGCCGCAGATGATATGCGGCACATCATCAAGCGCGGCCGCGAATGCCGCCGCGGCTTCCCCGATCAGATAGACTTTCGCGATATGGGAAAAGAATGGCTTCAGCCCCTCAATGCCCCCCGATTTCGCAACCCCGCCAAGGATCAGGAAAATATCGGTGTAGCATGCCAGTGCCCGCGCTGTTGCGTCCGCATTTGTCGCCTTTGAATCATTCACAAAACGAACGGTGCCGATCTTGCCCAGCTGCTCCATCCGGTGGGCAAGGCCCGGGAAGGTTTCAATGGCTGTGCAAATTTCCGCGCGCGCCAGGCCAAGGCCGCGGGCAGCAGCATAGGCAGCGGCAACGTTCTGCCAGTTATGCGAACCGGGCAGGTGCGACAGATCACGCAGATCCATTTGCGGATGTTCTGTTCCCGCCACAACCTCGCACAGCTTGCCGTCGCGGACGACGATACCTTCTGTGATTTCACAAGTTGTGACTTCACCAGATTCGGCGGTTTCATTCTCAATCGACAACGGCACCACCGAATGCCCCGCAGCGCGCAGATCGCTGCAGATATTTTCACCATAGGTATCGTCGACACCGACGATGCAGCCGGCCGCCACCGATAAGCCATCGAAGATACGCCTTTTCGCGGCGACATAACCGGCCATATCCCCATGCCGGTCGAGATGATCCGGTGTGATATTCAGCAAAATGGCGATATCGGCCTGGCTATGGCTGGTCAGATCGAGCTGGAAGGATGAGATCTCAACAACATAAACACCCTGATCGGGCAAGCCGGGCATTTCCAGTACCGGTTTGCCGATATTGCCGCCAACCGCAACCGGCAAGCCGGATTCCGCAATGATGTGACCAAGCAGCGCCGTCGTCGTCGATTTCCCATTTGTGCCGGTGATCAGGACAAGCCGCGTGCGCTCGGCCCGCGCGCGCGCAAACAGCTCAATGTCCCCCAATATCTCGCACCCGGCGGCGCGCGCCTTGCGGATCACCGGGTGTGGTTTGGGAAAATGCAGCGGGACACCCGGGCTGACAACAAGCGTGGCAATATCGGACCAGCTTATCTGCGCCGCATCATCAACCACCACAGCCGCACCAAGACATTCGCGCGCCCGTTCGCGGGCGGCAGGCATATCATCCAGGGCAAACACCCGTGCGCCACCGGCAAGCAGCGCATGACCGGCGGCAATACCGGTTCGGCTCATGCCAAGTACCGCAACATTCCGGTCCGCATATGTGGTGACGTCGATCATCGGCTACCTCAGCTTGAGCGATGACAGACCGATCAGCGCCAAGATCAGCGCGATGATCCAGAAACGAATGACGATGGTCGGCTCGGCCCAGCCGCGTTTCTCGTAGTGATGATGAATTGGCGCCATCGCGAAAACCCGCTTGCCCGTCCATTTGAACGAGGCGACCTGCACGATCACGGATACCGCCTCCAGAACGAACAGCCCGCCAATAATGGCAAGCACGATTTCATGCTTTGTCACCACCGCGATCGCGCCGAGCGCCCCGCCAAGCGACAGCGAGCCTGTATCTCCCATCATTACCATGGCGGGCGGCGCGTTAAACCACAGGAAACCAAGCCCTGCACCGACCATCGCACCGCAGAATACAGCCAGCTCCCCCGTGCCGGGCACCGAAACGATCTGCAGATAGTTGCTGAAGACCGCATTGCCGACAAGATAGGCGATCAGCGCAAAACTCGCCGCCGCGATCATGACGGGCATAATCGCAAGCCCGTCCAGCCCGTCGGTCAGATTGACGGAATTGGAGGTGCCGACAATAACAAATACCGCAAACGGCAGGAAGAAGATGCCCAGATCGACCAGACCGTTCTTGAAGAACGGCACGACCAGAATGTCGGCATGTTCGGGAGCGGCAATCTGCCCGATCCACCAGACCGCCCCGAAGGCAATCGCGATTTCGAGCAGCAGCTTGATCCTGCCCGGCACACCGCGGCTGTTGCGCTTTGTCACTTTCAGGTAGTCATCAGCAAATCCGACCAATCCAAAGCCCAGCGTCACCAGCATGACAGCCCACACATAGCGGTTGGACAAATCAGCCCAAAGCAAAGTTCCGACAGTCAGACCAAGCAGGATCATGAAGCCGCCCATGGTCGGTGTGCCGGCTTTGGTTACGATATGACTTTCAGGCCCATCCTCGCGGATCGGCTGACCGTCAGGCTGCAATTGTTTCAAGCGCCTGATAATGGCCGGCCCAAACAGGAAGCTGATGAACAGGGCAGTCATCAATGCACCGCCGGTCCTGAATGTCAGATAACGAAACAGATTCAGCGGCCCGAACTCGTCAGCAAGCGGAACAAGCAGATTATACAACATCTTCAGCACCTCGTGGATCTTCTGCCTGCTGCAGTTCGCCCAGTTTCAGAAGCGCGCTCACCACCTGCGACATGCCGCTGGACAGCGACCCCTTGACCATTACAACATCACCCGGGCGCAGATTATCGATGACCGGCTGTGCGAGCGCCGCGGCATCCCCCCGGTGCCCGCCCTGCATCTTTTTCGGAAGTGCCGCGTACATCGCCGCCATTTCAGGGCCGGCAGCAAATACCAGATCGATTTTCTGCTGCTGCATGATATCGGCCAGTTCCAGATGATAGTCCTGGCTGTGCGCGCCAAGCTCGGCCATATCGCCGATAACGGCAATCCGCCGGCCGGAACTTTCGGGCGAAGGATATGCCAAATTCTCGATCGCAGCCCGCATCGAAGCCGGATTGGCGTTATAGCTTTCATCGCACAGCGTGAATTCACCCGCAGCGAGCGGCAAGTGATGGCGCTTCCCCCGCCCCGCGAGCGACACGAGTTCGCCCAATGCCAGGCCGGCCAAAGCGAGATCCTGCCCGCAGGCCTGAACAGCCCCCATGACAGCCAGACTGTTCATTGCCCAATGGGTGCCAACCAGCCCGATCTTATAGGTCGCAGCCTGCCCCGATATCGTCGCGGCCACGCAGGTGCAGTGACTGTGCGGCACCGCCTTTTGCAACCTGATATCAGCCGCCTCACACCGGCCGAAGCCCAGAACAGTACGCACCCCGTCACCGGCGCGCAGGCGCAGCAAATCGAAAAATTCGCTATCGCGGTTGACAAGCGCAACACCATCGGACGCCAGACCGGCAAAGATCTCCGCCTTGGCTTCCGCGATTTCGGCAACTGAAGCGAAATGCCCGATATGTGCCGCGGCGATTTCGGTAATGATCGCGATATCAGGGCGGACAAGCCGTGACAGCGGCTCAATCTCACCTGCGTGGTTCATACCGATCTCAAAGATACCGAACCGCGTATCGGCCGGCATCCGCGCAAGACTAAGCGGCACACCCCATAAATTATTGTAAGACGCAACCGAGGCATGCGTCTTGCCGACTGCCCCGAAGGCGGCGCGCAACATCTCCTTCGTGCCGGTCTTGCCCACGCTGCCTGTGACCGCAATAATCTTGCCCTCCATACGCTGCCGCGCGGCAGCGCCAAGCGCGTTCAGGGCCGCAAACGTATCGCCGACAATCAGTAAGGGCGCGTCACCAGATATCCCTTCAGGCAGATGATCCACCAGCGCGCCCACCGCACCCCTGGCCAGCGCATCGCCGACAAACCGGTGCCCATCCTGCGCTGGCCCGCGGATCGCAACGAACAGATCGCCCGGCTCAACCGTGCGGCTATCGATCGAAACGCCAGTTGCAGTCCAGTCCCCTTTGCCATCCGCGCCTGTCGCGGCCACCACATCGCCACAATGCCAGAGCGGCTCACGCCCGTTCATACGCGCCTCCCCGGGTCAGGCGGCATTGCCGAAGCAGCCGTTAATGCAGCCAGACAATCCTTTGCAACCAGCCGATCATCGAACGGCTCGGTCCGGTCGGCAAACTGCTGACCCGTCTCATGCCCCTTGCCCGCGACCACCAGCAAATCATCGGCTGCCATCGCGGCGATTGCCTGCGCAATGGCCGCGCGTCGGTCGTCGATATCGCGCGCGGAGGGGCACTGCGCACAGATTGCCGCCCTGATTTCCGCCGGAATCTCCGAACGCGGGTTATCGTCTGTTACGTAGATTTCATCGGCAAGCTGCTGCGCAATAGCGCCCATCATCGGCCGCTTGCCCCGGTCCCGGTCACCACCGCAGCCAAATATGAGATGAAGCCGCCCCAGGCAATGCGGCCGCACGGTTGCCAGCACCGCACGCAAGGCATCGGGAGTATGCGCATAGTCCACAAATACCGGTGCGCCATGGGGTGTCTTGCCGACAAACTCCAACCTTCCGGGCACCGCCACAAGCTTTGGCAACGTCCTGAAAACATCTTCAGGGTCTTCACCGCCCGAGATCACAAGCGCAGCCGCCATCAACGCATTCATTGCCTGAAAGCGGCCCGGCAGCCCAAGATCGATTTCCCATTCGCGCGAACCGGAACCGATACGCAAACGCTGCCGGTCGCCCACCGGTTCGCAGGACAGAAGACGCAGATCGCCAAACCGCCCTCCAACGGAAACAATTTGCTGTCCGCGTGCCCAACTCAGGGATTCCGCTTCGGAAAAAATGTCTGCTTCCCGGTTCAGAACAGACGCACCGCCCGGTGCAAGCACTTCCCCGAACAGACGCAGCTTGGCATACATATATGCGCGCTCATCAGCGTGATAGTCCAGATGATCACGCGCGATGTTGGTCAGGGCAGCGGCGCGCAGCTGCATTCCGTCAAGCCGGTATTGCGCAAGCCCGTGGCTTGACGCTTCAACAGCAACATGGGTTACCCCTTGCGCCGCGAGGGCCGCAAGCTGGCTATAGAGAATTTCAGGTGGCGGCGTGGTGTGGATATAGGCCTGCGCCGGAAGCTGACAGTCACCCAGCACACCAAGCGTGCCGATACTCGCCGCCTTGCGCCCCAATGCCAGCCAGATCTGCCGCGTGAAGTCGACAATTGAGGTCTTGCCATTGGTCCCGGTTACAGCAACCGCGACATCAGGCTGGGGACCGTAGAAGCGGGCGGCAATGCGCGCGAGCCGCCGGCGCGGATTTGAATCAACAATAATGGCGACCGGCGGATTATCGGCCAGCAGCGGACAACTACTCATCACTCTGGGCGAAACGAGCAATGCCGCCGCACCATGCGATAATGCCTCTTCTATATAGTGGGCGCCATCGGCCTTGCTGCCCGGCAGGGCCGCGAACAAATAGCCCGGCTGCACCATACGGCTATCGGTCGCGATACCGGTAATATCGACATCCCCCTCATATGAAGGGGCGCGATCCGCGGCTGTCAGTTCGGCCAGACGCATCGTTATTCCACCCCGCGCATGGCAGCAAGCTGCAAAGGATCATCGTCAAACCGTGGGCGCACGCCCAGCACCGGCGCGATACGGTTGATAACCGCACCGACCGCTGGTGCCGCAGTCCAACCGCCAGTTGCATAGTTAAAGGTTTCCGGCCGCCCCTGCGGCTCATCAATGACGACAAAAACAAGATAACGCGGCGCTTCTGCGGGAAAGATGCCGACAAAGGAGGAGAGTTTCGCCCTCTTCGCATAGCGCCCGGCTGTCGCTTTATTCGCCGTACCGGTTTTACCGCCAACCGAATAGCCCGGCACATCCGCGCGCGACCCGGTACCCTCCTTCGAGGTGACGGCCAAACGCATCAGGCGCCGCATGCTGAGGCTGGTTGCTTCGGAAACGATGCGTTCGCCAAGCCCGTCTTCCTCTGCCATCCGCCGTACGATTGTGGGGTGGACACGCCGCCCACCATTAACAAGCGACGCAACGCCTGTCGCCAGATGCAAGGGCGTAACCGCAATGCCATGCCCATAAGCAACAGTCATGGTCTTGGCATCACCCCAGGAACCGGGAACCTGCGGCGTCATGGCACCAGGCAGCTCAACAGGCAGACGTTCAAACATTCCCAGCCTTGACAGAAATTCCTGCTGTCCCCGGGCACCGAGCTGCATCGCCATTTTGGCCGAGCCGATATTCGAAGAATGCAGAAAGATTTCAGTCACCGACAAGGGGCGGCGTTCGGGATGATAATCGCGGATCCAGAAACGCGAGACGCGTATCGGATCGGTCGCATCATACACATCGTCAAGGGCCGCCAATCCGGCATCCAGCGTCATGCCTGTCGTGAATATCTTGAATGTCGAACCCAATTCGTAAAGCCCGCTGGTGACCTGATTGAAATAGCGCTTGTGCCTTGGATCCTGCACATGATTGGGGTCAAAATCAGGCAAGGATACAAGCCCCAGCAACTCACCATTACGGACATCCAGAACCACCCCGGACGCGGCCACGGCACTGAAATAGGTCATCGATTTCTGCAGTTCGTCATGCAACGCATGCTGCACACGCAAATCAAGCGACAGCTGCAGCGGCCCCGCCCCGGCGGCCAGCAAACTGTCATAGGTCTTTTCAACCCCGCTCAGGCCGCGATAATCATCGCCGGTATAGCCGACCACATGGCTGAAAAGCTCTTTAGACGGATAAATACGCTCAAGCTTGCGCTTGAACCGCAGCCCCGGAATACCAAGCTCGTTGATCTGCTGCTGCTGCCACGGGCTGAGGCGATCAGCGATCTCCGCATAACGACCGCTATTTGCGATCGCCCGTTGCGCGCGATTGCGATCGAACCCCGGCAATGCCTTTTCGATACGCGTCAGCGCGACATCTGTGTCCGGCACCTCACCTTTATCGAACTCAAGTGTTGCAACGACAAGATTGGTTGCAATGACCTGCCCGTTTCTGTCGGTAATGTCGGCGCGCGGAATTTTACCCAATGGCTGATGCAAGCCCCCGTTTCGGGCCATTTCGACATGTCCCGGCAATGCCAGGTCGAAAATGCGTCCCGCAATCGCGCCAAAGATCAGCAGGAACAGGCCCGCCACAATAATAATCCGGTTGCGCCCGCGTTCAATCGCATGATTGACGCGACCGGTAACGACCGGTTGACCATTGGCACCCGCCATATCGGCGGGGACATGAACGCGCCGGCGCGGCATATCCGTCGCGGTCATCGCAGGCCTCCTGCGGCATCGGCTCGCTGTTGCAACCGCAGCGGGTTGGGGCGCGGACCACCCGGCGCCTGCGCGGTATAGCGGTTCAGTATGTCCAGATCGGGTAGCCGGGGCGGCAAACTCGCCATCCTTACGACTTGTCCCGCTTCAATGGGGTGCAAGTCGAGGAACTGCGCGCTGAGCTCTTTCAGCCGCGCGGGCCGGCTCAGATAACTCCACTCCGCCCGCAGGATTGCTATGGCCTCTTCCTCTTTGGCGATCGCCGCCCGCAGCGCGCTATTTTCCTGCTGCATATGTTCGACCGTATACTTGCCGTAATAGACTCCCGCCGCGATGCCCAGCGCCAGAAGCAACATGAAGAATATGAAGAAGCGGCTCATATCACTGCACCTCCCCCAGCAATTCGGCAACGGATTGAGGCATGGGACGACGCGTCCCCTGCTGCGTTGCGGGCCAGGCTGGGGCGGCTGTCCGTGTCGCCGCGCGCAACCGGGCCGAACGCGCACGCGGATTGGCTGCCAGCTCCGGCCGGCCGGCTTTTTTTGCGCCCCGCCATAACAGCTTGAAGCTCGGCTCGGGCAAATCGCTTTCGACGGGTGGCAGGTGCCGCGACCCTGCGCCTTGCGCGCCCGCGCGCTGCACCAGAAATTCCTTCACCAGCCGATCTTCAAGGCTGTGAAATGACACAACCGCAAGCCGCCCGTCGGGACGCAGGACACGCTCAGCCGCGCAAAGCGCCCCGTAAAGCTCGCGCAGCTCGTCATTGATGAATATACGCAAGGCCTGAAAAGTCCGGGTCGCGGGATGTTTCGGGCCTGCGCCCCGGACAATCTCGGCCACAAGCGCGGCAAGTTCGGCTGTCCGCGTCAGTGGCCGCACTGCACGGCAAGACACAATTCTGGCTGCAATCTGGCGTGCACGCCGCTCTTCCCCGTAATAGTAGATGACATCGGCCAGATCGCTTTCGGACAGGTGATTGACCGCATCTGCCGCGCTTGGCCCGCTGTCACCCATGCGCATGTCGAGCGGCCCATCCGTCTGAAACGAAAAACCGCGCTCAGGCTGGTCGAGCTGCATCGACGACACCCCGACATCGAGCGTCACCCCGTCCACCTGCGACAGACCGGCCGCACCAACTGCGGCCTCAAGTTCGGCAAACCGGGCCAGCGCAAATGAGAACCGCGCGGGATAACGCTGACCGAGCGCTTCGGCGGCCGGCCTGACCGTCGGATCGCGATCCAGTGCCAGCACCGTGCAATCGGCAGCCTCCAGAATTTTCCGGCTATAGCCGCCCGCGCCGAACGTACCGTCGACATAGACACCGCCGGCGACAGGCTGCAACGCCGCAACAACTTCTGCAGACAAAACCGGAATGTGGGGTGCCGCAACGGGCCTTTCTGCATCTTTATCCGGATGCCGCTCACCCATTTTGCGCTTCCTGCAGCACGGGCTCCGCCAGCTGCGGGCGCGCCTGCCGCGCCGCCAGTTCGGAAAATTGTTCGCGTGCCTGATCCCGCAATTTCGCCGAATGTTCGGCAAATATATCCGGGCTCCACATACTGAAGCTGGTGCCTTGACCCACGAACATGACTTCAGTGTCAATATTCGCATAGCTGCGCAAATGCGCCGGTAGCGTAATACGGCCATCGCTGTCTGGCGCAAGCTCGGCCGCCTGCGCATAAAATGCGATACCCAATGCGTCTATTTCCGCTGCGAAGGGGGCGAGCGGATCCTGCAAGGCCATGAATTGCTGCATCTGCTGCGGCGTCACCGCCTGCAGCCAGGGCCCCGCGAGCGAGGGGAAGCAGATAAAGCTGCTGCTCGTCCCGCCGGTACCCCCATCAGGCCGCATCAACCCAAGCGCGATGCGGATCTGGGCCGGCACCGAAAGCCGGTCCTTCCGATCGATCTTGTTGACTGTGCAGGACAGAAACCCAGCCACGCCGCAATCCCTCTATGCGTTCTTCACGACAGGCGACGGGCCGATTTATTCTGAGACTGATTTTTGTGTCCGTATAGGGTCGCGGCACGATATGCCCGCCTACCCGCGTTCTACAAATGCCTCACACAACGCCCACGCCTCCCAATGGAGTAGCTATGGGTATACGATGGATAAACCATGGATATCAAGTGGGAATTTCTGGGAAACTCGCTGAATTCCTCGAAAAGGTTGATTTTGATCACATGTTCTTAATCTGTTCTCTCCCCTTGCCGGACGCGCTTGCAAAGCTTGCGCAAACAACGGCAAAAACAACTGCTTTTCCCCGTCCTCAGGGAGTTGCCCCCCGACGGGACGGACCAGATAGACGCTGATCGGCACAGTTGCGCCCAGCGGGTTCCGGGTGATACCGCCGAATTTCCCATCGGTTCCCCATGCTGTCCCGGTTTACAGGCTGCGCCGGAAACCGGGTCGACGCAAACACATCCGCTCCGCGCCGGATTCTAGGCAGAATGCGCCGGTTTCGCAAGCCCGGCACAGCCCTGTCAAAAAAAAGCCCCGCAAAAGAGGCACCTGTTGCGCGCCTCTTTTGCGGGGCCTGTCGGAAACCGGGCGGCAGCGCACCTCCACGCCGCCGTGCCCGGTCACTTCATGCTGGAAATGCCAACGCTAGTCCTTCAGCGTGCATTTGCCGTTCTTGATGACGGTGATGTCACGTTCCTTCACCTTGCACTCGAAGGACAGAACATTACCGTCGCGCCAGGTATCGACGATGATCGTCTCACCAGGGATGACAGGCGAAGAAAAGCGCACATCAAAGCCCGTAATCTTCGTTGCATCATAATCGCAGACATTCTGGATAATAGCGCGGCAGGTCGTGCCATAGGTGCAAAGGCCGTGCAAAATCGGCCGCTCAAATCCCGCAGCCTTGGCAACCGCCGGATCGGCGTGCAGCGGGTTACGATCACCGCATAGCCGGTAAAGCAGGGCCTGCCCCGGCAGGGTTTCGGCTTCAAAGCTCTGGTCGGGCGCGCGGCCGGGCACCTCATGAGGCACAAACCCGCCTTCCGACGGGCCGCCGAAACCGCCATCGCCGCGTGCAAACATGGAACTGCCAAGCGTGAAGAGCGGCTCACCGGTTTCTTTCAGCCGCGCCGTCGTTTCCGTACATACGACAGCCCCCTTATCCTTGCCCTTGTCGACCGCCGAAATCACCCGCGAGTCATGAACGATCGTCCCCGCCGCAGGCAACGGACGGTGCAGCTCGACACGCTGCTCTCCATGCAGAACCATCAGGAAGTTGATGCCTGCATCGGCCAGCATCCGCCCCCCTGTCGGCAGCACGACGGCCATGCTCGGCACGGTCTGGATGTTTTCGGTCTTGAGGTTTTTTTCATAGACGAACGGCAGTTCGCGCTCATCCATCGGATCGCGCCCGAAGCCGACGCCCAGCGCATAAAGCAGACTGTCGCGGTCGCGATAGCTCGATTCCAGCCCTTCGACCTTGAGCGACATGATATGATCATAATCAATTGCCATTGGTTTCTTCCCCTGTTGGTTCGTTGTCATCTTGCCCTAGAAAAACGCGAAATGGCGTGGCGGGCAAGCCTGTTATCGCCCCGCGCATATCTCCCGCGCATGTCTAATGCTGTTTGCACACAGCAGCACATGCTACAGATATGCCCGCAAGCTGGCGAAATGCGCAAGGGAGAAACAGACAAATGAGTTATCAGGCAATCGAACTGGAGATTTCGGACAAGATCGCGCATCTGCGCTTCAACCGCCCCAAAGCGCTGAATGCCATGAACAAGGATATGTGGCGCGAATTACCCGATGCGGTGCGCCAGATCGACGAGGATGGCTCGGCGCGCGTTATCGTGCTTTCGTCAACCGGCAAACATTTTACCGCAGGCATGGATCTGAGTGTTTTTGGCGGCCCTGGCCCCTACAAGGATGCGGAAATGGGCCGCAAGCGCGCCCATTTCAGGCAGGATATTCTGCGGATTCAGGAATGCTTCAGCCTGTTCGAGCGCGCCCGCATGCCCGTCATCGCCGCCGTTCAGGGTGGCTGCATCGGTGCTGGCGTCGATATGATTACCGCCTGCGATATGCGCTATTGTACCAGCGACGCCTTCTTCTGCATTCAGGAAATCAATATCGGCATCACCGCCGATGTCGGCACCTTGCAGCGTTTACCAAGGATCATACCCGAAGGCATCGCCCGCGAACTGGCCTATACCGGTCGGCGGATGCCGGCCGAAGAAGCACGCGACTGCGGCCTGATCAATCGCGTCTTCGATACCCATGAGGATATGCTTGCCGGGGTGATGGAAATCGCCGGCGAAATCGCCGGTAAATCGCCGCTTGCCATCTGGGGCTCGAAAGAAATGCTGAATTATGCGCGCGACCACTCCGTACAGGACGGGCTCAACCATATCGCGACCTGGCAGGCAGGCATGTATTTCTCTCAGGATATGAAAGAGGCGATGGCCGCCCAGAAAGAAAAGCGTACACCGGAGTTCGACGATATCCTGCCAGTGCGTGGCGGTATGCTCGACTGAACAGAATAGCCGGCGCATCCGGCCGGAGCACACCCCCACTGCCCGGCCGGATGCTGCGCGAACGGATGCTTGCCGAACGGCAACAGGCCAACCGGATACAGGCTGACCGGATACAGGCTGACCGGATACAGGCTGACAGGACACAGGGGCTTTTCGTCAGATAATCGCACCCGCCGCCCGCAGCGCGGCGATATCGGCATCGCTGCAACCGGCTTCCCGCAGCACCTGCTCTGTATGCTCGCCCACTTCGGGGGCGCGGCGTGGCTTGACCTTGACCGCCCCCTCGACCCAGATCGGGCTGTCGACGGTCTTCACCGAACGGGCACCGGGCAGATCCAGATCGACCAGCATGTTATTCGCCAGCACCTGCGGATCGCTGATCACGTCGCAATTACGGTTGACCGGGCCGGTCGTAACCCGGTTCTCAAGCAGGAGCTGACGCCATTCGGGCCAGTCTTTTTCAGCAAACACAGCGTCAAGCTCCGCGGTCAGCCCCGCAAGATTTTCCTGCCGCCCCGCCGGTGTTTCATAGCGCGGGTCGGTCACCAGATCAGGGCGGCCGATGGCGCAGGCAAAACTCTCCCAGCTTGCATTGCTTTGCAGCACCGCGACGATAAAGGCACGCCCGTCCCGACATTCATAGTGATTGACCAGCGTTTGCGGGCTGACTTCGGGCTTTTCAGGATCAAAGACCTCCACACCGCACAGCTCCGCCTGCAGGGCAACCGCATTCGACCAGATTCCGTTGGCAAGCAAAGAGGTATGCACACGCGCTCCCTTGCCGGTGCGTTCGCGCCGGTAAAGCGCCATCAGGATCGACGACAACATGCCCATTGAGGTTACCATGTCTCCGGCCGCCGGCGGCATAACCGTGCGCGATGCGCCCTGGGCGCGGGTATATTCCATCAGCCCCGACCGCGCCCACCAGGACGTCGCGTCATAGCCAGGCTTGCTTGCCTCCTCGCCCTGCTCACCATAGGCGGTCAGCGATGCGTGGATCATTCGTTCATTGAGCGGCCTGAGATCGTCATAGCGTATATTCAGACGTTCCTGCACATTGGGCGGCAGATTGGTCAGAAAGACATCGCATTCAGCGACGAGCCGTTCGAACGGATCCCGCGCGCCGGGCTTTTTAAGATCGAGTGCCAGGCTACGCTTGTTACGCGCAACATGCAGCCAGGAATAGTTGAGATCGCAATCGGGCATCGCCGTCGTCATCGGCAGATAGCGATAGGTATCACCAATTCCGGGCGGTTCGATCTTGATGACGTCGGCACCGAAATCCGACATGATGGTCGCCGCCGCCGGACCGGCAACGAAACTGCCAAAATCAAGGACCCTGATCCCCTCAAGTATGGGCGCCGCATCCTGCATCCCACATCCTCCCACTCTTTTTGTTGCCTGCGCCGGGCTTTTTCTCAAGCGCTTGCGGAAAGTGTAACCCTGTCTTCCGGAAGACAGCAAAGAAAAGAGAGATGAAGAGGGTGGCTATCGGAATATCGGCAACGCCCGACAGCATCGAAGCGGATGCGCGGCCCCCGGGCGGTCGGTGCTGAAAACAAGATCAGTGCAGAAAACAAAAAAAGCCGGGAGATGATACGCATCTTGGTCCCCGGCTCTCTACTATTCTTTTTCGGCAGGCCTACCCGATCGCAACCAACTTACGCGACGCGCCGAATATCCGCGCGGATCAGGAAGCCAACACTCGCCGCCACACAGCCTCGTGACAGGTCAGCACGCGGCGGCACAGACACACAGGTTACGCCGCGCGCGCCTTCTGCATCAGTTCGGCAAATGCCGTTACCCGATCATTGATGGGGGCATAGCTGTCTTTGGCCATGCTCATCGTCATATCATTGATCTTGGTCGCCTGATTGACGAACTGATCGAACATGGAGCGGGTGAAATCGGTCTGCAGAGTAATGAATTCCTGCATCGTTTTGGCAGACATCATTGCCTTGCTGGCTTTGATGCTTTCATCCATCGTGTGCTTTGCAAATTCGAGGTTTTCGCCGCTCAGCTTTTCAAACCCTTTCGCGGTGGCGGACACGGACTGCATCCATGCTTCCATATTGTCCTTGCTCATATCGACGGACTTCTCAGCACCCTGCTGAACCGCCTCAATCGTCGATTTGTCAAAACCAGGGACTGTTTCTTTCGCTTTGGTAGGCATCAGTAAATTCTCCGGATATGGGCAGGTTCATCCCGGCCCGATTAACGTCGCGAAACATATTGTTGCAGTGCAACATACCCCAAACGTATATCGCGACAGCGAGAAGTCAAGTTAATTTTTTGTGCGGTGCACAAAAATCAGGACTGGCGGAATCGATCCACAGTCAACGTCCTTGTGGCTTTGCTATTGCCCGACCAAACGATTGTCCCGCACCTGCACACGGAAGCGCACCTCCCTGCGCTCCCGCTGGCCGGCGGTCTGCGCGTAAGGCTGCTCTGGCAAGGCACGCGGACGGGCAAGCGGTCCTGCTACCGGATCGACCGCAATCAGCGGGGCCAGAAAAACAAGTCCGTCATGGATTTCGGGGGTGACCTCAAATCCTGTCAGGCGGAACTCCCCGTCGCGACATCCCATGATCAGCCAGAAATAGCGATCCGATCGCAACCAGCTGCCCTCCCCGTCCATCCGGGAAGCAATCTCCGAGATTGCGCCTTCAAGCCGTCTGAAATCATCCGGCTCAAGCCTCACCTCTTCAACCTGTGTCGCATCGCCCCCGTTCAACCGCTCAAGATAGGCATTGAAGAGGGGCGCGGGGGTGAAAGACTGCGCCATCAGCTTTGCATCGACGGGCACAGCCTGCCCCTGCGTGCCCGGCAGGGCCCGCGCGGCAACGAGATCGTAACTACGCACCTGCTCCGTCCACCGGCCGTTATAGATCAGCCGGTATCTGTCGGTGGCGCCACGCGCGCAGGCGCTACGCAAATCATCCCCGTTCATATAGCTGAACCAGCTCAACACCCGACTGACCGGGTCGGACGCCGGTCCCCGCGCCGCACAGCCCTGCACCAAAAAAGCCGTGCAAAGCACGAACAGCAGGCGTGCGCACTTATCCTGTTGCACTGCAGAAGGCCCGAACCAGCTCAACACATCATTCCTTGATCTCCGCGCGCCACGGTAGAAACATAATGCATGCGCATTCCCCAAACCATTCGCATATACTATAAGATACGCATAATTGCCGCGTGATCGCGCGATCGAATATGCGTGGGGGCGCTTGCCGATGATTGTCTGCTGATCTCCCTTTCATACCTGCTGTCGACCGGATTGATTTGTGACTTCCCCTTCATCTGTCTCACAAGAATCTCAGGAATGGGAAATTCCATCGGTTCCGGCCTGGTCATACTGGCTGTTGTTTGGGGGACTGCTCGCTGTCGGCATCGGGCGGTCGGTGACGCTGGCGGTTCTTGCGCCGATCGGCCGCGAACTGGGACTGCTTGAAATCCAGATCGGGGCGATTTCAACCTGCACCGCAATCATGTTCTTTTTCGGCGGGCCTTTCTGGGGCAGGCGCAGCGAGAAAATGGGCCGCCGCCCGGTCATGGTCATCGGATTTCTGGGCTATGCCGCAACAACAGTTGCCTTTGCACAGGTCGTTGAATGGGGCCTGAGCGGAACTGTCACCCTGTTACTGATATATCCGTTGATGATCCTGACACGCGTTGCGTTCGCCGCCTTGTCAAGCGGTGTCTTCCCCGCAGCGCAGGCCTTTGTCGCCACGACCACAAAGGCGGAGGACCGGACATCGGGTGTCGCGCTGAATGCGGCGGCATTCGGGCTTGGCAGTATTCTTGGCCCCGCGCTCGGCGGTGTTCTGGTCTTCATCAGCTTGCTCGCACCGCTTTATGTGGCGGCGTTGCTGGCGCTGATATGTGCGCTGATGATCTGGTGGCTGCTGCCCGAACCGCCACGCCGGCCCATGCCCAAAGGCGGCAAGCCCTTGCGGTTTTTTGATCCGCGCATCCGTCCACAACTGCTGATCGGGTTTTGCGCCGCCTATACGATGGCAACCGTGCATCAGGTTGGCGGCTTCTACTTTCAGGACGTTCTGGGCACAACAGCGGCACAAACCGCCCAGCGCATCGGTATGGCGCTTGCCGCCATGGCGATTGTCTCCATGGGTATACAATTCCTGATTATCCGGCCCTTCAAACTGCGCCCCAAAACCTTACTGCGCTGGGGCGGACCGCTGACCTGCGCAGGGGGCACCGTTCTGCTGTTTGCGGGCAGCCTATGGGGATTGATCCTGGGCATGGTGCTGGCGGGGATGGGGCTTGGCATGACAATGCCGGGTAATTCGGCGGCGGCCAGCCTTTCTGTCGCACCGCATGAGCAGGGCAGTCTTGCGGGCATTACGATGGCGGCGAATTCACTGGGATTCGCACTGGGGCCGATACTTGGCACCGCGCTTTACCAGATAATGCCGCAGATCCCCTATATCGTCTCGCTTCTCATTTCACTCGGTATCGCAATCTATGTATTTATTCTGCCGATTCCGGACCCGAGAGACTATAAAGCCTGAGATTTGCTACAAATGCATTTGACACAGCGCAATGCGCACGTATATTACCGCCCACTCGCGGGCCTGATTGGGCCCGCGTCGCTTTTCGCATTTCTGTAAGCACAAAAACTCGGGATTAGTTGATGTCCAAGCGGCAGCAATCAAAGTACAAAATCGACCGACGCCTTGGCGAAAACCTCTGGGGCCGCCCCAAAAGCCCGGTCAATAAACGTGAATACGGCCCCGGTCAGCATGGCCAGCGCCGTCGCAGCAAGCTGTCGGATTTTGGTATTCAGCTGCGCGCCAAGCAGAAGCTGAAAGGCTATTACGGCAATATCAGCGAGAAACAGTTCCGCCGGACATATGAGGAAGCCTCGCGTCGCCGTGGCGATACCGGTGAAAACCTTGTTGGCCTGCTGGAACGCCGCCTGGACGCGATCGTCTACCGTTCGAAATTTGTGCCCACCGTCTTTGCCGCGCGGCAATTCGTCAGCCACGGCCATATCATGGTGAACGGTCAGCGCGTGACGGTTCCAAGCTACCGTATCTCTGAAGGCGATGTGATCGAGGTGCGGGAAAAATCGCGTCAGCTCGGCCTGGTACTTGAAGCTACCGAATCGGCTGAACGGGATGTACCGGAATATCTGGATGTGGATCAGCGCGCACTGAAGACGACATTCGTTCGCACCCCCGCGCTTGACGAAATCCCCTATCCGGTGATGATGGAACCCAATCTCGTCGTCGAATTTTATTCGCGCTGATCGGGCTACCGGTTCCTGTCTGGCTTGTTCGGCCGGCTACCCAGCTCGGCGGACAGGCCATATTTTGAGACAAGCTGCCCAAAGCCGCTTGTCTTTTTATTTGTGCGATAAATTCAGCGATCCTGTTGCGCGGCAGCGGTGCGGCGTGACGTCGTCAGCTCAGCGGGTCGTCGGGCAGCATTGGCGGCGCCGCGCTATTCGCGAACCGGCTGCCAGTTCCTTGCACGTTTTTGCGTCGACAGGATTTCGGCCATCGTCATCTTGGCGGACACACGCTCCCGACTGCCGCCCCTGATATCGAAGAAGTCGCGGCGCAGCGCCTGATCGTACCAGAAGTAGGAATCGGGATAATCGCGTTTGACCCCGACACCATCTTCCAGCATGACCGCCATATTATACTGGCCTGCCGGTGCCCCCTGATCCGCCGCGCGGCGGTACCAATAGGCCGCCCGCTTCAGATTCTTCTGCACGCCAGCCCCGATATCGTAAAGCGTGGCTAAGTCGAACTGTGCGTGATAGTTGCCGGCATTGGCAGCTTTCTTGTACCAGTAGGCCGCCTTTTCATAGTCTTGCGGTACAGTGACGCCATCGTGAAACAATGCGCCAAGTCTGTATTGCGCTTCGCGATCACCGGCTTGGGCAAGCGCAAGCCAGACGTCATGCGCCTCCGCATAAAAGCCGCGCCGATAAAGATCTTCACCCTCGGCATAGCTCATCGCCTGCGCGGCAACAGCGCTGCTCAGAACGCCCAACAGGGCAATGCCGGATAAGACCGCACGCCTGAAACCACCAAACATCCCCATGGCACGCACTCCATCTCTTGTGTGCCCACCCGCAAGGATATTATTGACCCAAAAGCGGGCAGTTGCCCAGTGTGATCACATGGATGTGAAAAAAACGTATCATTCGGGACGATTTTGACGATAAGCGGCAAGCGCCTGGGGTGTGTCAAGGTCAAGGAAGATGCTGCGGTCAGGGTTTGGTACCTCGCAGACTGCCTCGGCATATTCGCCGATCAGATGCCGCGCGCCCACATCCCCCGACACTCCCATCATTTCAGGAAAAAACCGGCGGCCGAAAAGAACCGGATTGCCGCGCTTTCCCTCAAAGGTCGGAACGCAGATTTCGCGTCCTTCTCCCGGATCAAAGGCAGCCATCAGCCGGGCCAGATGATCGGCGCGCAATTCCGGCATATCACCAAGGCAAATAATGGCCCCGTCCACATCCGGCCCGAGCGCCGACAGGCCTGCTTTCAGCGACCCGCTCAACCCATCCGCATAGTCATGATTATGGACAAGGCTGACCGGAAGGCCCGCCACCGCCGCGCGTACACGGTCTGCCTCATGTCCTGTCACAAGCACAAGGGGTCCGGCTTTGCTTTCAGCTACCACCCGGACAATGCGGGTGATCAGCGGTTCACCGTCAATTTCCGCAAGCAACTTGTTGATCGCGCCCATCCGGCGTGACTGACCTGCCGCCAATATAACCGCCGCGATCCGCGGCGCCTTGCGGATTGTCGCCTTCCCGCCTTCGCGCGGCTGCGGCCGGGTTGCAATTTCCTTCAACAGCCCGCCGCCACCCATCTTCATGATATCCAGCGGCTGCACCCGCAGCCCGGCGACCAACCGCTGCAGCACCCAGTCAAAACCGTTCAGCTTGGGTGAGCGTGCACATCCCGGCAACCCGATTACCGGCACTGTGCCACAACGGCCAAGCAATAGCAGATTGCCGGGGTCCACCGGCATGCCGAAATGCTCGACCTCCCCGCCTGCCTGCCCGATCGCCGCAGGCAGCACATCACGCCGGTCAACGATAGCAGACGCGCCGAACAGACAAATCAGGCTGCATCCGGCATCGCGCAAGGATTCAATTTCGGCTGCCACATCAGGCACCGCATGAGGGCAATGCCGTTCGATAATCTCATGGCTGCCCATTGCCGCAAGCCGGTCTTCAAGCCCCTTGCGGTTCTTGTTGAGCAATGATGGCTTGCTATCGGGCAGATAAGTAGAAACAAGCCCGACCGTGTGCGCATGCCAGGGCGCAACCCGCAGCAACCCCTGCGGCAGATCCTGCAGCAACGACGTCGCGCGCGCCACGGCCGCGCGCGGCGCGGCGAAAGGGATGATCTTGACGGTCGCGATCATCTGCCCCGCGTCAACCGGCTCATAAGATGCAACGGTCGCAATCGTCAGGCTCTCGTCAAGCATGTTGAAACGATCAAGTGCGGCAATATCGACCAGTGCAAGCCCGTCACAATCCGCAATCAGATTGGCACGTCCCGTGAAGGGCGCGGCACACGCCACCCCCTTGCCAGCCGCCGCCCGGGCCAGCGCCTCAGCCGCCTCATCCTCGGGCATATCTTCGGGGCCAGGCCGCGCTGCCACAACATGGGTGATACCAGCTTGCTGCAGCGCCAGAACATCTTCCGCTGACAGGACGCGCCCCTTGGCAAAGCGCTGCCCGTCGAGCTGCAGCGCATGCGCCAGAATCGCGCCCAGCGCCTTATCGGTTGCTATATCCCCGAACTCCATGTCACAGCGCCCCGCCGCGCAGTCGGCAGACGATTTCAGCCAGAATGGAAATCGCTATTTCAGCTGGGCTTTTCGCGCCGATAGCAAGCCCGACCGGGCCATGGATACGGTCAAGCGCCGCCGCCTCAAAACCCGCACGGTGCAATCGCTCAAGCCGCGCCGCATGCGTTTTCTTGCTGCCCAGACAGCCAATATAAAAACAATCGCTCGACAACGCGCCCTGAAGTGCGGCGTCATCAAGCTTGGGGTCATGTGTCAGAGTGACAATCGCGGTCCGGTGATCGGGGGCGAAATCGGCCACACCATCGTCAGGCCAGTCATGGCGCAGCGCGACATCGGGAAAGCGCGCGGCTGTGGCAAATGCCCGGCGCGGATCGACAATCGTCACGTCGAATCCTGCGATCGCGGCCATTTCGGCCAAAGGCTGCGCAATATGTACAGCCCCGACGACAAGCATACGCAATGGCGGGTTGAAGACGTTGAGAAACACCTCGCCTGCCCCGGTTTCGACGATGCGCCCCTTGTCATCACGGGCTGCCGCCATTGCCGCATCACCCAGCGGGTCCCGCGGATCGGCAGAGGCAGGATCAATGACCCTTTCTTCCCCGCTTAACAGATTGGTCGCAAGAACAACCGGGCGCTTTTCCGCCCTGGCGGCAAGTATCTGTGCAAGTGTGTCGCGCCGCATCGGTACTATCCCACCCGTTCGACAAACACGCGGATCCTGCCGCCGCAGGCAAGCCCGACTTCCCAGGCCTGACTGTTGCTGACGCCGAACTCAAGCAGCCTGGGTGCCCCTGATTCGATAATGTCCTGAGCTTCGACGACAACCGCCCCCTCGATACAGCCACCAGACACCGAGCCGATGAAGGCACCATCCGCGCGCACGGCAAGCTGACTGCCCACCGGGCGCGGTGCGGAGCCCCAGGTTTCAACCACCGTTGCAAGCGCAACACCCTCACCTGCGCGCTGCCATTCAGCCGCCTGCTCAAGAACCCTGTCGTGGTTTTCACGTGCCGTTTCGCCCATCGCCACTCTTCCCGTTACCCGCGCCCATTATCCTGTGCGGTTTGCACCCGCTGCCGCCAATAAGGCTGCTTGCGGCCTTCTTGTGACGGTACGCCGTCTGCTTTCAGTTGCCCCGCGCCGCGATATTTCGCCAGACCGAATCCCGGTTGCGGACATGTCAGAGCCGCCGCCAACGCTGCCAGACTATCAATATTGTGGGCCGGGCGAAACTCGTCTACATGCGGCAATATCGCTTTTATTCCCATGGATTTGGGCGCGAATTCAGCGTAGCGCAAGAGCGGATTAAGCCAGATCAGTCGGCGGCAGGATCTGTGCAGCCTGTCGATTTCAGACGCAATGTTCGCTGCCCCATCCCGATCGAGCCCATCGGTAATCAATACTATCACCGCACCGTGGGACAAAACCCGCCGAGACCAGCGCAGATTGAACGCACGCAGACACGCACCGATCCGCGTACCGCCATCCCAATCGGGCACCCGTTGCGCAACTGCGTCGATCGCAAGATCCACATCGCGGCCGGCAAGATCACGGGTGATATTGGTCAGCCGGGTCCCGAAAACGAAGCTATGCACCCGCTCGCCCGCCGCGGCGAACCCCTGCATCAAACTCAGCAGCATAAGACTGTACCGGCTCATCGAACCGGAAATATCGCACAATAAAATGATTGGGGGCCGCAACATAGGGGCGCGCCTGAATCGCGGGCGGAACAAGCCACCGGCCCGCACGCTCGCACGCAGGCTGGCAGGCATATCGAACCGCGTACCCGCACCCGCAGGCCGAAAGCGCCGCGTGCGAACCGGTGGCAGGGACGCAGCGATCCGGCGCACTGCCTGTCGCGCCTGACGAAACTCTTCGGCGCTCATCTGCTCGAAATCCTTGCCGCGCAACTGTTCCTCGGCGGAGAAGCTGAGTGCTGCGACTTCGGTCTCAGCTAACGTTTCGCGCGGCGCAGGGGCTTTTTGCGGCAACAGCGCCTCGCTGAGCCGGCGGAACAGCTCCCGCTCGGGGCGCGCATGAGCGGGCAAAGCTGGCTGCGGCAAAATTTCCGCAAGGGCACGCTGCAAAAAATCCGGGTCGCGCCAGAACAGCTCAAAAGCCTGATCGAACAACGCCCTGTCCGCATGCCTGCCAATCAGTGCCGCATGCAGCGCCCAGTAAACATCATCGCGCGCCGGAACCTCAAGCGCGCGGATCGCCGCCACTGCCAGCTGCGCCCGGTCAGGGCCAACGACAATCCCCGCCGCACGCAACAGCCGTGCAAAATGAATAATATTGGCTGCAAACTCCCCCTCGCGCGGCTGGCTGGCGGACTCAGCCTGCATTGCCGGTCCGCTGTTCCGCATCACTGTCCTCGTTCAGAATTTCGCTCACCACATCGCCATCAACCGCCGCTATATCGTCCTGATATTTCAGCAACACACCAAGCGTGTCTTGCACCACGCCAGGCTCAAGCGCCTGCTTGTCGAGCGCGGTGAGCGCGCGTGCCCAGTCTATGCTCTCGGCAATACCAGGCATTTTGAACAAATCCCGACGGCGCAGCGCCTGAACGAACGCAACAATCCGCGCCGACAGGTCGGCTGCCGCATCAGGTGCCTTTTGCCGCAGGATCGCCAGCTCGCGCGCGGCATCGGGGTAATCGAGCCAATGATAAAGACATCGCCGCTTCAGCGCGTCATGTATCTCCCGCGTGCGATTCGAGGTGATGATCACAATCGGGGGCCTGGCGGCCCGGATCGTTCCGATCTCGGGCACCGTCACCTGAAAGTCAGACAGGATTTCCAGAAGATAAGCCTCAAAAGGCGCATCGGCGCGGTCAAGTTCATCAATCAGCAGGACGGGCGGCCCGTCGACATCGGGGCTGAGCGCCTGCAGCAGCGGGCGGCGGATCAGAAACCGTTGCGAAAAGATATCACGCCCGAGTGCCTGCCGGTCGCTCACCCCCTCGGCCTCCGCCATACGGATTTCGATCATCTGCGCGGCATAGTTCCATTCATACACAGCACTGGCGGTATCAAGCCCCTCATAGCATTGCAAACGCAGCAGATGACGGCCAAGCCCATCAGCCAGGACCTTTGCAATCTCCGTCTTGCCGACGCCCGCCTCACCTTCGAGGAACAGGGGCCGGCCAAGCGTCAGAGCAAGAAAAAGGACGGTTGCAAGCGGCCGGTCGGTAATATAGCCGCCAGCCTCAAGCATGGCCTGTGTTGCGGCAATATCGGCGGGGAGTTCATTCTGCATGCCCAGAGACTAGTTGGCCGCCGGTTTTCCGCAAAGCGTAAAAACACTGCGGCCGGTGTGCGGGCCGTGTAGTTCCCTGTTTTCAGATCGCTGCGGCTGTGACGAATTAGCGGATTTCAGGCTCGACATGATTAATGGCGCTGAGCCTGAGCAGCTGAACATCGCCACCTTGCAGAATCTCGGAACGAATCGCCCATCGCCGTGTCTCAAAAGCCAGCGCGCGCCGGAGATTCGACTGTTTTTCCGCATCCGCCTCGTCAGCAAGCAGCTCTTCCATGCGACGGCTCAGGGTTCTGAAGCCCGCACTGATAAATGCCACCTGCCTTGCGGAAATATCCTCGGTCACACAAACTTCAAGCCCGATTTCCGCAAGCGCGGCTTCATAATCGTCTTTCGTCCAGAAACGGCTTTCAAGTTCGGCATCTTCGTTCCACGCGCCGATGATCTCATCGTTGAGAGATTTTGCGGCCGCAATATAGTCGGTGATGAGCAATTGCCCGTTGGGTTTTAGGGTCCGTTTGACCTCGCCAAGCAGGCGCTTCCTAGATTTGCCGCCAAGGGCGTGCAACAGCTCCTTTGACAAGACGCAGTCAAATTTGCGTTCCGGCAATTCAAGCGTTTCAGGGTCAAACTGTGCAATCGGGACCTTCTTGGCCATGCCCGCCATTTTCGACTGTTCCATGCCGGCGCTGACCCAGTCTTCGCGGGTTTCATAGGCCGTGACCCAGATGCCATATTCCTCGCTGATCGCCCGCGACGGTCCGCCAAGCCCCGCACCGAGATCGAGCATGCTCATTTCGGCTGTCAGCCCCAGATAAGCTGTAATTTCACGCATGAATTCAGCCGGTCCCGGCGACACACATCCAGAGCCCCAAAGCTCCTGCAGGACAGCCGCGCGCGCCGTCAAATCCTGTTTGAAGCGTGGCGCGGAAACGACACGCGGCTCGTCCGCATCCTGTTCTGATTCGGGCGTCTTTTCATCAACTGCATCCACGTCATAACCATGCCACCAGGCGGCCAGTTTCTGCTTGAACCCTGGGACACGGCTGGATGTCTCTTCCAGCATGGCCTTCACGTCGAATACCCCGGAATTTATACTTTGGTCATCCCTACTCCCTCATGTGAGGTTAGCAAGCGGAACCTAACAAAAGCTTAAGGCCCAGCCGGCAGCCTCAGGGAAGTTCAGCGCGTTGTTCAAGCCTTTCATAACCGGACGGCAGCGGCGCATCCGGGTTCAGTATCCAGGCCGCGATATCGCGCCAGACGATTTCAGCCTGCAGATCGCGCAACAACATATGGTAACCATCGGCATAGATGGCGACCCTGCGTGGCGCGGGCAACTGTGCGGCGACGCGGTCTATCGGCGCTTTGGGAATCAGTTCATCGCGCGCGCCATAAAGCAGCAAACTGGGCAACTGCACATGCCCGGCCGAGCGGTAGGCGCGTTCCATCAGCCCGACAAGGCCGTAAACCGCATCGGTCCGTGTTTCTTTAATGACCAGCGGATCACTGCCCAGTGCACGCAGCATGGCAAGATTGTCCGAAGCGACGATACCCAATCCCTGCCCCGTCATCCTGTTGCCGGGCACGGTATGGGCCGCCAACCACAAAGCACCGCGATAGACCGGATTAAGGGTCGACCAGCCCCACACGGCCGGCGCGACAAGGATTATCCCGTCGGCGGCAAGCGGCGGCTCCCCGGCCGCTGCTGCCAATGCCACAGCGCCCCCCATGCTGACGCCCAGAAGATAAACCGGCAGACCGGGATGACGATCCCGAACCAGGGCAACCATCGTCCGGGCATCTGCGACCAGTTGCGCATCCCCGGGCCAGATACCGCGCATCGGTGCGCTGCCAAAACCGCGCTGATCATAGGCATAGACAGTGATGTTGTTGTCAGACCACCACGCCGCCGCAGCATCGAATGCCGCGCGATAGTCATTAAAACCATGCAAGGCCACGATTGCGGCGCGCGGCGCGGTCGCCACATGCTGCTTTACTTTGAGCTTCAGCCCATCTGCGGTCAGATACCGCTCGGCTGACAGCGCCGGGCGATACTGTGCGGGACCTGTGTCCTGCACCCGCGGCGCGCAGGCCGCTATCAATAGCAGCAGCCAGAACGCGGCCAGGCGGCCCACCGGCACGCGAAACCAAAATAGCCGATCAACGCGTCTCCTGCCGCCACTATCACTCACCCCACCGGCTCCCTTATATCAACTCTTGCACCTGCTTCCGCAGATAGGGCAGCAGATCAGCCGCAAACCAGGGGTTCCGCTTCAACCAGCTATTATTGCGCCAGGAAGGATGTGGCATTGGCACGGCGCCGGGCAGATAATCACGCCAGCAACGCACCGTTTCCGTCAGGTTTTTTTGCCGCCGCGCACCTAAATGCCAGGCCTGCGCATACTGCCCGACAAGCAGGGTAAGCTGCATGGCCGGTAAAGCGGCAAACAGACGCGCACGCCACAGTGGCGCGCATTCCCTGCGCGGCGGAAGATCGCCTCCCTTTGCATCGAGCCCCGGAAAACAGAAACCCATCGGTATGATGGCGAGCTTATCGGCATCGTAAAAGGTTGCCTTGTCGATCCCCAACCAGTCGCGCAATCGATCGCCGCTCGGATCGGTAAAGGGTATGCCGCTTTCATGAACACGCGTGCCGGGCGCCTGCCCGACAATACACAGCCTCGCCTGCGCGGATACCTGCAACACAGGCCGCGGCGGATGCGGCAATGTCTCGGCACAGGCGCGGCATGCCCTGATCTCCCTGACAAGCGCTGGCAGATTTTCAGCCATTCAAGCAGCCAGCACCTCAAGCTTGTCCGCCACGGCCAGGGCGCGCGGCACCTCGACCGGATAGTCAAGCAGCATTTGCGCAAAAGCCTTGCCCTGCGGATCGTTACGCAGGCTGGCCGTACCCCCGCCCCCCAGCACATTTTCAAGCAGGAAATTAAGAGCATGGACGCCGGGCAGATCGAACCTGCGGACCTCGCCCTCAAGAATATGGGCATAATGATCTGCGACCGCCTGCTCTGTCAGGGTGCGCCTGATCCAGGGCAGGTAATCAGCCCGCCGGGCGATGATACCCACATTCGCGTGGTTTCCCTTATCGCCGCTGCGGCCATAGGCCAGCGCGACAAGCGGCACCTTCACCATCGCGGCAGCGTCGGCCACCGCTTCTGACGCATCTGCCGCGGTACCGGCGGCGGCAGCCCCTGGCTCCACAAGCATGGCCGCATCGAACCCGCCATCCAACGGCAGATCGACCGCTATAGTCTGCCCGCCCACATGTACCGAAACCGGCACATCGGCTTTCGCTACAAGACAGGAAAACAAGCGCACGACAGGGGATACTTTCGGGCGGTTACCCGCCATCCCGCAGATGCCGGGCGACATTGCGGTAGCTGCCGACGTCGATTCCCGCACCAGCATGTTCAGCGCCTGCATCGTTTCATGTTTCGCGGCGAGCTTGAGGATAACCTCGCGCGCCCCGCGCGCCCGGCTATGGGGGCCATAACTGCCTTCCGCGCCGATGATTTCAATACTCGTTTCGGCAAAATCCGGCTGATTGCTGTCGCGCAGCATGCGGCTGCAGCGTTTGAGAATTGACGCACCGGTCCGTTCCGCCTTGGCCGGCGCATCGATCCCGCCGATTGTGTGGTAAATGCCCACCCGAAATCCATCTTCATAGGTCGCCGAGACCTTGTAGGTCGCGGTGGGCGGGCGCCCCTTGGCGTGAGCCACACGCACCTTGTCCTGATCCAGCTCATCAATCGTCACCTGCGTGAAATCGCAGGTCACATCGGGCAGGAAATAGGCCCGCGGATCGCCGATTTCATACAGCATCTGTTCGGCAACCGTGCCGAAGCTGACCAGCCCGCCCGTCCCGTCGGGCTTGCCGACGATGAAGCTGCCATCGGCTGAAATTTCGGCAATCGGAAAGCCGATATTGTCCCAGTCGCGCGACAGATGCCAATCGGTATGGATCCCGCCGGTCGCCTGTGCCCCGCATTCAAGGATATGCCCCGCAAGACTGCCGCCGGCCAGCGCATCATAACTGTCTAGCGGCCAATCAAACTCATGAATACAGGCGCCAAGGGTCACCGCACTGTCAACACAGCGCCCTGTCACGACAATGTCAGCCCCCTGCGCCAGCGCCGTGGCAATTGCCGGCGCCCCGAGATAGGCATTCATCGACATAAGATCGGCAGGCATATCGGTGCCGTTGAACATTTCACGGATACCCGCGCTGCGCAGCCTGTCCGCCTGATCCAGAATGTCGTCACCGGTAACAACCGCGACTTTGAGATCAAGCCCGAGCTCCTCAATCAGCGCCTCGATCGCCTGCCCGCACGACAGGCAATTCACCCCGCCCGCGTTGGAGATAATCCTGATGCCGCGCTGTGCCGCATCGGGCAGGATCGTCCGCAATACACCCGACACGAAATCAAGCGCAAAGCCTGCCTCGGGCTTCTTCGCCCGCGCGCGTGCCATGATCGACATGGTGATTTCCGCCAGATAATCGAAAACCAGATAATCGACGGCCCCATCGCGGATAAGCTGTTGCGCGCCGAGCGCTGTATCGCCCCAGAAACCTGTCGCCCCGCCGATCCTGATCGTTTTTTCCGCCGCCATGTTCCCTGCCCTTTTTACTGTTACGCGCCAGGTATTTTCACCAATCCCGGCCATTTCAGGCATTATAAGCCGCAACCGCGCGCAGCGCAGCATTTGTGGCATGAATTAGCGGATAATTGCGCGCCGGGAAAATCACGAAGCCGTCATGGGAACAACCGCATGGCCAACCATCACACGGACACTGGCACAGTCGGGGCGAAATCGTTCGCGGGCAAGATGGTGGCCGCGGCCGGACTCGAACCGGCACTCGGTATTCCCGAGGCAGATTTTAAGTCTGCTGTGTCTACCAATTCCACCACGCGGCCTGAGCTCGCTTTATGCGATGACGGGGGGCTTTATGCAATGAATAGAATGCATTGCATAGCATGATTTGCGCGCTGCTGCCTGATCAGCAACGCGGGGGCAGCATATGCCCGGCCTCAACAATGTATCAAAACCGGACAGCGCGTTAAGACAGCTCTTTCCCGGAAACAGGTATAAACAGAGACAGGTATAGAGAAAGACGGTCAAACGGACAAAAGAAAGGCGGGCGTTGAAAAACCGCCCGCCAACTTTCGCTGGATAGCTTATCGACCGCGGTGATAGCGGCCAATAAAATTTCCTATTTCACCAGCCCGCGCCAGACCGGCCAGCAGGTGTTGCCGCCCGCCTTCTCCAGCGATTCATCATAGGCTGTCTTCTGAGCCGCTTCGCGGTTCGGGCCGTCAGCCTGCGTGATATAGTCGCCAATGCTTGTGCAATTGACGTAGAATTCATGCTTGCCGGCTTTTTCCCAGGCTTCACGCGACGAATCCAAATGCGACACATCCATCATGCCGGCAACATAGCCCGGCTCCGCATTTGCAACCCCAACCATCATCGCGGCGCCAAATGCCAGGCCCGCTACTGCAGCGATTTTTTTCACCATGCCGTGCTTCTCCCTATAAGCCAATTATCGTTGTCATCACGTTATTCCGCACAAGATCGCGGCATGACCATACTTACTTTCCTACGCGATTCCAGCGAAAAGTTACATTAACCGAAGAGTTTGCAAAGAGTCTTGCAAAAATTTGCCAATATTATGGCACGTCGTGCCGGTGGATTATGGCACGTCGTGCCGGTGGCGCGAAAGCGGTCAGTTGCCCTCAACCGGTTCCGCTCCAACAGCGCGGATCATTTGCCTGACGCCATCCACAGCCTTGCCCAGCTGCTCCCTATCGGTGGATCGCATCACAAAATTCACGCCATAGCCATTGTCGCGATAATAGGGATAGCTGCCAAAGGACACTTCGGGAAACTCCGCATGCAGCACGCCCAGCGCCTCGGCAACCTGCCCTTCCGCAACCGCACCCCCGACAGCCTGGCTCAAGACCCGTGCCCCACCCACCAGCCGGTGGCGAAGGCTTTCCAGCATCGCATGCATAACAACCGGAATACCGGCCATCACAAACACATTGCCGATCTGAAAACCAGGTGCCTTGCTGATCGGATTTTCGATCAGTTCCGCGCCATCAGGTATCCGCGCCATGCGTTTGCGCGCTTCGGTAAATTCGCCGGGTGCGTAATGGGCACCCAGAGCTTTCATCGCCTGCGGATGATAATCGATTCCGACACCAAAGGCGGTCGCAACCGCATCGGCTGTAATATCGTCATGGGTGGGACCGATTCCGCCGGTCGTGAAAACGTAAGCATATCGTGCCCGCAGCGCATTCAGCGCGGCAACAATTTCGTCCTGGATATCAGGCACAACCCGAATTTCACGTAGCTGGATTCCCACCTCACCGAGCCATTTGGCAATATAGGAAGAGTTCGTATCCTGCGTCCGGCCGGACAGGATTTCATCTCCGATCACGAGTACTGCGGCTGTGACAAGAGCTGGTCTGACTGTCTCTGACATGTTGCTTTCTGGTTTATCCAACAGGCTGAAAGCGGATCATAGACCCCAGCGCCCGGCCGTTAAAGCGGGAAGTCCATCTCAAGCTTGTGTTTGCCGCTTTGCCGGCCAGCCGTTATGGTCGCGCAATGAAATTCCCGACACCGCTGATCCGCGCGAAACTGAACAAGCGCTATAAACGCTTTCTGGCCGATGTCACCTGCGATGACGGTACTGAGATGACCGTCCACTGCGCCAACCCCGGTTCCATGATGGGGCTGACGGCGGCGGATTCCGAAGTCTGGCTTTCGGACAGCAACAACCCAAAGCGCAAGCTGCGCTATTCATGGGAACTGATCGCCGTTGGCGACGGATTGGTGGGGATCAATACAGCGCATCCCAATCGCCTGGTGGAAGAGGCGATCACCGCAGGCCAACTACCTGAACTGCGGGGCTATCGCACACTGCGCCGGGAGGTAAAGTATGGCAGAAACAGCCGTATCGACCTGCTGCTGCAGGACGATGAGAAGGCTGACTGCTATGTCGAGGTGAAGAATGTCACCCTGATGCGGCAAGCAGGTCTGGCGGAATTCCCCGATGCCAAAACCGCACGGGGTGCAAAACATCTGGAGGAGTTGGCATTGATGGCCGAAGCCGGACACCGTGCCGTCATGTTCTATCTGGTGCAACGCAGCGATTGCCGGAGCTGCACGATCGCAGCCGACATCGACCCCGGCTATGCCGCCGCACTTGCCGATGCGCGCGCACGCGGCGTTGAAACACTGTGCTATGACTGCGATATTTCACCCGAAGGCATCAGTCTGAATGCATCGCTACCTTTCCATCCCGCACCCGATACAGTCAGGCAGACCGGATAAACCGGACAAAGCGGCGAAATTTAAAAATCGTGGAAAGTGGAGAGAGTTCACGGCCTTCACCGATTATAGTAAGAATCGTTTCAGGCTGATGCAGGCTTGCAGATCCGTACCGGGCCAGAAGCCTGTGACATGTGGAAAGAGCAATGAATTACATCGATGCACGCGAAGCGCCCCTGCGTAATAACGGGCTGGTCAAACTGCATGGCGCGGACGCCTTTGCCGGCATGCGTGCCGCCGGCCGGCTTGCCGCGGAAACCCTCGATATGATCGGGGCGTATGTGGCACCTGGCATCACAACCGCCGAACTTGACAGGCTGTGCAACGAATTCATCGTGGCGCGCGGCGGCGTTTCCGCACCGCTCAATTACCGCGGCTACCCGAAGACAAGCTGCATCTCGCTCAACCATGTTGTGTGCCATGGCATTCCCGGCGATCGGGTACTGCGCGAGGGCGATATCCTCAATATCGATGTGACCCCGCTGCTTGATGGCTGGCACGGCGATTCGAGCCGGATGTATGTCGCCGGCAAACCCAGCATCAAGGCAAAGCGGCTGATCGAGGTGACCTATGAATGCCTGATGCGCGGTATCGCGGCGGCGAAACCGGGGGCGACCACCGGGGATATCGGCCATGCAATTCAGGAATATGCCGAATCCCACCGTTGCTCGGTCGTGCGGGATTTTTGCGGCCATGGGCTGGGACAGGTATTTCATGACGCCCCCAACATCATGCATTACGGCAATCCGGGCGAAGGGCTTGAGCTTAAACCGGGCATGATCTTCACCATCGAACCGATGATCAATCTGGGCAAATGGCAAGTGAAGATTCTGGGCGATGGCTGGACTGCGGTCACACGGGATAAATCGCTTTCAGCGCAGTTCGAACATTCCATTGGCATCACCGAAACCGGTAATGAGATTTTCACAACCTCGCCCACAGGGCTGCATCATCCATTTATCGACTGATATCAACTGACATTAACGGACAGATCTTTCCCTATGGGGCAGGGCAAAGACCAGAACAGCGACAACGCACCGCATCATGCCGGCCATCGTGAGCGGTTACGCGCCCGCTTTATGGAGACCGGCGGCGAAGGGCTTGCGGATTACGAACTGCTTGAACTGCTGCTGTTCCGGGCTATACCGCGCCGCGACGTCAAACCGCTTGCAAAGCAGCTCATCAGCCGGTTCGGCAGCTTTGCAGATGTAATCAGCGCCGAACCGAACGCCCTGCGCGAAATCGTCAACAGCGAGAATGTCGTGCGCGAGCTCAAGATCGTGCAGGCGGCATCCCTGCGGCTCAGCAAGGCTGCCGTAATCGGGCGGCCGGTGCTGTCGAGCTGGTCCGCGATGATCGATTACTGCCATGCGGCAATGGCGTTCGAAAAGCGCGAGCAATTTCGTATTCTGTTTCTGGATCGCAAGAATGTTCTGATCGCCGATGAGGTGCAGCAGCAGGGCACAATCGACCATGCGCCGGTCTATCCGCGCGAGGTGATCCGCCGCGGGATGGAGCTGTCGGCCTCGGCACTTATTCTTGTCCATAATCACCCAAGCGGCGATCCCACACCATCGCGACAGGATATCGAAATGACAAAGCAGATCGCCGCAGCGGGTCAGCCGCTTGGCATTACGCTGCACGACCATGTCATAATCGGCCGCGGCAACAGTGCCAGCTTCCGGCAGCTTGGGCTTCTTTAGGCAATATTTCCGGCCGAAAATCGCGCATGCGTTGTCTTTGACAAACAACGCGTTTTCGCCTTAGTTAAAGGCCGTTCCGTGCGGCTTGTTTCTACCCGCGCGGACGCTTTTTTCAAGCGCCAACCGAACAAGCCAGGCCGTATCGATGATCCCACGTTATTCCCGTCCCGAAATGACCGCCATCTGGTCACCGGAAGCAAAATTTCGCATCTGGTTCGAAATCGAGGCGCATGCCTGCGATGCATTGGCGGAACTGGGTATCATCCCGAAAGACGCCGCCAGAGCAGTATGGGAACGGGGCGATTTCGAGGTCGCGCGGATTGATGAAATCGAACGTGAAACCAAGCATGACGTCATCGCGTTTCTGACAAACCTGGCCGAATATGTCGGGCCCGAGGCGCGTTTCGTACATCAGGGCATGACATCCTCTGACGTGCTCGATACCTGTCTTGCGGTGCAGCTCGCGCGCGCAAGCGATATCCTGCTCGATGACCTCGATCAGATCCTGACGGTCCTCAAGCGCCGCGCCTATGAACATAGGAATGATGTCTGCGTCGGGCGCAGTCACGGCATCCACGCCGAACCCACGACATTCGGCCTCAAGCTTGCCCAGGCTTATGCGGAAATGGCGCGCAACCGTGACCGTCTGTCGGTGGCAAGGGCCGAAATCGCGACCTGCGCCATCTCAGGTGCGGTGGGGACCTTCGCCAATATCCCGCCCGAGGTCGAAGCGCATGTCGCCGAGGCAATGAGGCTGACGGTGGAACCGATCTCGACCCAGGTGATTCCGCGCGACCGGCATGCGGCATTTTTTGCAACCCTTGCGGTGATCGCAAGCTCGGTGGAGCGGATTGCGGTGGAAGTTCGCCATCTGCAGCGCACCGAAGTGCTGGAGGCGGAGGAGTTTTTCTCAGAAGGGCAAAAGGGCTCGTCCGCCATGCCGCATAAGCGCAACCCGATTCTGTCGGAAAACCTGACCGGTCTGGCGCGCATGGTTCGTGCTTATGCGCTGCCGGCGATGGAAAATGTCGCGCTGTGGCATGAACGCGACATTTCGCATTCAAGCGTCGAACGCATGATCGGCCCGGATGCGACCATTACGCTCGACTTTGCGCTGATGCGCCTGAAGGGTCTGATCGATAATCTGGTCGTCTATCCGGAAAATATGCGCGCCAATCTCGACCGGCTGGGCGGGCTGATCCATTCCCAGCGTGTGCTGCTTGCCCTGACCCAGGCTGGCGTCAGCCGCGAGGATGCCTACCGTCTTGTGCAGCGCAACGCCATGAAAGTCTGGCGCGAGCAGGCCGATTTCCTGACCCTGCTGCGCGCGGATAGTGAAGTCAGCGCCGCACTCAGCGCTGATGAGCTGGCCGAGTTGTTCGACCTCGGTTACCACACCAAACATGTGGATACATTGTTCCAACGCATTTTCGGTGAATGATGGACGCGTCTTTCCTCGACATCTCGCTTGACCGGCTGCGCAGCAAACATGGCATGAAATGGTCGCGCTATGGCGACGATGTCATCGGCGCCTGGGTCGCGGATATGGACTTTCCCGTTGCTCCCGCCATTCAACAGGCGATTGACGAAATTCAGGCCGATAACGAATTTGGTTACCCCGCGCTCGATGCCGGGATGGCGGTTCGCGAAGCTTTTGCTGACTGGGTGAAACGCGAGCATCGCTGGCGCATCGATCCTGACGACACGCTATTGCTTGGCGATGTTTTGCAGGCCATGCATGCGGCTATCATGCGCTTCAGCGAGCCGGGCGACGGGCTCATCGTGCAGACGCCGATCTATCCGCCCTTCCTTGGTGCAGTGTCAGCCAATAATCGCCGACTTGACGAGAGCCCGCTGATCCGCGAGACGAACGGCTATGGTATCGACTTTGATCAGCTCCGCGCTGTCATCGACAAACGCACGAAAATGCTGCTGCTGTGCAATCCGCATAATCCCACGGGGCGGGCATTCAGCCGCAAGGAGCTCAAGAAGCTTGCCGCGATTGCGCTGGAACATGATCTGATCGTGGTTTCAGACGAAATTCATATGGATCTGGTCTATCCCGAGTTGAGGCATATCCCCTTCGCAAGCCTTGGGCCCGAAATCGCAGCCCGCACCATCACGCTGAGCGCTGCGACCAAGAGCTTCAATATTGCCGGCTTGCGTTGCGCCATTGCCCATTTTGGCTCGCCCGAACTGCGTCGCGAATTCTCCGGGATCAATCTGCGGCTGTTCGGCACTCCATCGATCATGGGCATGGCGGCAACCCGCGCAGCCTGGCAATCAGGCAAGGAATGGCTGTCTCTGGTGCGCGACCAGCTTGATGAAAACCGGCAGCGGGTGGAAATCTTCCTGTCCGCCAACCTGCCCGAAATCGGCTTTCATATGCCCGAGGCAACCTATCTTGCCTGGCTTGACTGCACAGCAATCGAGCTCAATGAAAGCCCGCAGGAGTTTTTTCTCAGCCAGGCGAAAGTCGGCCTTAATCCGGGATCGGATTTCAGCTCAGCCACGGAAAAATTCGCGCGGCTCAATTTTGCGACCACCCCGACCGTGCTGAACGAAATCCTGAACCGCATGGCTTATGCGGTAAAGCGTTAACCGGCATTCGCCGAGGGGTCGGCCACCCTGACCAGTCGCTTGCCGCGATTGTCACCGCCAAACAACCCGACAAAAGCCTCGGGCGCGCGCTCAAGCCCCTCAAGCATATCGACCGACAGTTTGATCCGGCCCGCGCCAAGCCACTGGGCCAGTGTCTCACGCGCTGCCTGCTTCTTGTCGTAATAATCCATCACGACAAAGCCTTCCATACGCAAACGTTTGCGGACAAGCAGCGCGGGCACACCCTTTGTCTCCGTCACAGGCGCCGCCACGTCATATTGCGAGGCATAGCCGCAGCAGACGACCCGGCCATGCTCGTTCATCCGGGGCAGAACAGCTTCCAGAATTTCACCCCCCACATTATCGAAATATATATCGATCCCATCGGGACAGGCGGCCTTCAACTGCGCCGACAATGGCTCTCCCCTGCGATTGATGGCCGCATCAAGCCCCAGCGTTTCGGTCAGCCAGCGCGCCTTCTCATCGGAACCGACGATACCCACCACATGCGCGCCAAGCTGCTTTGCCACCTGCCCCGCAATATGGCCGACCGCGCCACCAGCAGCCGAAACCACCACTGTCTTGCCAGCCGCCGGTTCCCCCACTTCGCGCATACCGAAATAACCGGTCAGCCCACTGACACCATAAAGGCTGAGATGTTCCTCCAGCGTACCGAGCCTGTCGAATGTCGCCACCGCATCCGGCTCCTGCAGCGAATAGTCCTGCCAGCCTGTATGGCATTCAACAATATCGCCCGGCCCGAAACCCTCCGCGTGCGCCGTCACCACTTCCCCAAGCGCCGAACCGGCCATCACATCGCCAACTCCCAGCATGCCGGGATATCCCGCATCAGAAATCCGCGCACGCGTTGCCGGATCCATCGACAAGCGCAAGGTCCGGACGAGCAGTTGCCCCGCCCCCGGTTCGGGGATTTCCGTGTCCCGCATCTCAAAGTCGGAGACCTGCAATGCCCCGCGCGGAATTTTCGCGATGACCATCTGCCTGTTTCGCATCCCCATTCTCCCTGCCATTTTTACTGGACAAGCTCCCTGCCCGGCTGCCTTTTGACAATCGGGCACAGCATACAGCCTATCTTCCCGGGATTGGGTGCAGCTGTCAAAACCCGAACATATGGTCGAGACAGAACCCCGCATCCCCCTGCTGCAGGCCATGAAACCCGAACAGACGGCAGCTTGTATCGCGCACGATGACATAGGCATCCGGCCCTGCCGCTGCCCGTTCTGACGGTGCGAATATCTCGCTGAACCGCCAGAAACGGCTGCCGCCACAGGGGATCTGCAGATGCTGTTCGCAGACCGGCTTGCCATCACCGTCATGCAGTATAAGCCAGGTGTCGGACAGCGGGTGCCACGGCATCGAGGCGGGATAAATAAGATGGCAGAGCCCGTCCATACCGGAGCCGTAATTCTGCCCAAGCCGCAAAAACAGCCGCGTCGTCAGGCCTGGGGGGGATCCGGTATAGGATTGCGGCTCATCCTTGTAGATGATCGGCGTGTTATAGATATGCGCACCAAAGATCGTCTCCGCCATATGGCCACTTGCACGCTGGGTATACTGTCCAAGCGCGTGCAGCCAGCCATCCGCTTCCCCACCCTCGCGAAAATCGTAGACAAGCTCGACATGCCCCGCACCGGAGGGCAGGGCGGCGCCCGCTTCCGAAAGCCAGCTATCGAGTGCAAGCGGCACGCTGTCGCGCCGCTGCAGCCGCCCCATGAAGCGGCGCACGATACATTCCCCGCTCATATCGTAAAGATCGGCCCGCACCGGCAGTTCCATTTGCCCGGTAGCCATGGGCGTGGGCAGGATTGTCGAGCTGAATTCCCCGATCGGCAACACCGGCAACGGCATGATATAACCCTTGCCCATCACCTCAGACAGGTCGGGAATATCCGGGTTCGGAACAAGATCGGTGCGTTCCACATTGGCATGCGCGATACGACGGCGGCCATTGTCGCCCACCAGTTCATAACGCGGCCGGACGAAATAGCGGCCGGCGTGAATTTCGATCTGATCGGGCCAGGCTGCATCGGGCAGCAAATCCGCAATATCGAGCGAATAGGTCGCAAATGGCGCGATCTCGCGCTCAAGCAAACTGACCTGCTGTCCGCCCATGATGCCAAGCCCGACCGCCCCGGACGGGATCGGGGTCGGATGGCTGTTCTGGATATGCAGGATCAAACGCTCATCGGGCCCCGGCGCAGGCATGCCCGCGAAATAATCTGCCGGCCAGGCATTGGCGTCATGGCTGCAGGACAGCGCGCGCCCCCCATCCCCGTAAATATCGAGCGCATATTTGACGATATCGTGCCCCGCCACCCGCAACGCATGGATAAACAAGGAGCCGCAGAAATCACCAAGCCCGAAACGTTCGCGGATCTGCTGACTGTCGATAGTGATGAGCGCGCCGGCTTCGGGTAGTGGCTGCCGCCATTCGGCCAGCACCTCCCCTTGCGCATCGAACAGGCAAAGCCACAATTCAGGGTCGGGCGCCCCATGCATCGACCAGTAATTTGCGGTTGTAAGACGGGTGTGCAGACCTGCGCACGCTCCGCTGGGTGCGACATCGCGCAGCAAGGCGAAATTCGTCGCAAAGTTCAGCGGATCGACATAATCATCCGCATTGGTAAGCATATCCGCATCTAGCCGCATCCCATCGAGGGAAAAAACCCGCATCCCTTCGGGTAACAGGGAACGCAGCTGATCGATCAGACGCGCACTGTCGAATGCCAGAACAAGCAGGGTAGCGGCGCGCGAACTCTTCAGCTCACTGATGAGTTTTGCCGACTGACCGAGCCGCTTAAGCCCGCGATCCTCGACGCGCTGCACAAACACTTCCGCAATCTCACAGCGGGTGGAAAGCTGAAACAGCGCATCAAATGCTGCTGCCGTGTCGCGCGGATCATAAATTGCCACCGGACCTGCCGCAGCGCAGGCATCAACAAGCGCAGCCCCCTTTCGCGCCGCAAGCGGATGTCCAAGCGCCTTGAACAAGGCATGTCCGCCGGCATTGTTCCCCGGACGCCACCCACGCCGCAGATCGCTATTGGAAAATGTCTCGATACGAAGCGCCATGCCACCTCTTAAGAAAACGGGTTAAGCCGCTTCGCCAGTGCCGAAACGCGGTGCCGCCTTTGTTCACGCCGGACAATGCCATCGTTTGTGACCCAGTTCATCTGTATTGCACGGCGCTGCCCTTCAAACGGTTCGTGGCCATGCCAGCTATGATCGCAGCGGCGGAATGCCAGCAATGTTCCACCGTGGGGTGGAACCTCCGCCGCGTAATCTTCCAGATCCTCAGCACTGCGCAACAGCCGCAGCCGGCCACCTGAATCCCGCCACTCATCGTTCAGATATAGCAGAACCGTGATAATCTTGCTTTCGCTGTCGGGATGGATCCTGCCATCCCCCAGCCTGCAATAGCCCCGCACCGTGAACATCGTCGGATAAGAAGACAGATCGATCCCGAACTTCTGCGACATCGCCGCAGCGAAGTCAGCGCCGTCCAGCGCCGCAAGCAAGGTGGCAAACGCCCCACCCACAGATAATTCAGACGGCGGATAGGAACCTGCACCCGGCACCTGCGGATAGTCGCGATTGACATCGGAAAGCGCCGCGCCGCTTACGAAATTCGGTACGACAATGTAATCGAACGGATCGGTATGAAGCGGGCTTGCCTGCAATGCCCGCAAATCCATAAATCTAGATACGGAATTATCCATGGGTCGCCTGTCCTTGGGCGTGGGCATCAAGCATCTGCCGCACCGCCGCTGCCACCATTCCGGTATCATCAATATCAGGCAGGGTCCATGATTCAAGCTGCCGCACCTCGCCTGGCACGAATTTGCGCACCGCACCGCAGGCCTGCATGGACGTGTGAAACATATCGAACTTTACCGAGCCGCCAGGCAGATCAAACACATAAACCGGTTTGCCCGCCGCGCAGGCCTCGGTCACCATATTGACCGAATCCCCGGTGACGATGATCGCATCGGCCAGCCCCAGATAGCCGAAATAGGGGTTTTCGCCCGCCCCCTGCCCGTCCCACAGCGTGTGCGGCACATCGGCAAGCCCGCGCCGCAGCGCGGCGATATTCGCATCCCCCGTCCGGCGCGACGCGGTGACCGCAAAGCCTGCACCGCTCGCCACGGCAAGAGCGCGCAGCCCCGCGCAAAGCCGCCCGATTTCCACCGGTGTCATGCGATAAGCGCTATTGGGGCCGCCGATTGATACCGTCACAAGCGGGCGGGGCAATTCGGCGAGTGCTGCGGCAAATTGCGCGGCGGCCTGATCGAGCTTGGCGCGCGTCACCCGGTGTAGTGCCCCCCGTGTCGTCAGCACATTGGGCCCGGACAGCCGATCATGGGCGGGTACCACGACCAGATCGAAGGCTGAAAGCGGGAAACGCGGGTTCTGGATCTGGACCGTCAGGGTAGGCACCGGTCGCGCATCGGCGCTTAGGCGGCGGATCGCAACACTTGCTCCCACCGTGCGTCGGCCCGTCGCGATCAGCAGGTCAGGCCAGGGCGGAACAAGCCCCGCCGCCTGCCTGTTTTCTATGCCGGCTAGCGGAAATGCCAAACGCCGCGCCCCGATTGCCGGTGGCAACCACCCCCAGGGCGCGCGCAATGCGATACGCTTGATATCGGGCACAAGCCCCAGCCGCTCGGCAAGGCCAAGGCACTGATTCTCCATACCGGCAGCGCCGTCGGTTACGATCCAGCATGTTGGTGAATTTCCCGAATCAAGCATCAAAGAGGGTTACCAAAGCCCGGCCGGCGGGTTATATACTTGCGCAATTGGGTAATTTTATTACTTTCCGGATGCAATTCAACCGCCAGGAAATAGCATGACGTCGGGAGCAACCTGCCCAAAGACATGATGAAAGTTAAAAAAGCTTCGATCGATCCCCCCTTCATTCTGCCGCCACTCATAACACGCATGGCGGCAGCGCGCTAATCGGTCAGACACAAACGGACGCAGGATATGCAACGGGTAAAACTCGACGAAATCGATCAACTCATCCTCCGCGAATTACTGGCGGACGGCCGGATGACCAATGTCGAGCTTGCGCGGCGGGTCGGCATTTCCGCGCCACCCTGTTTGCGGCGGGTACGGGCGCTGGAAGAAGCGGGTTTTATCACCGGCTATCATGCGGAGGTGAATACGAAACTGCTGGGATATCAGGTCACGGTCTTTGCCATGGTGTCGCTGCGCAGTCAGGCGGAATCGGATCTGACCACATTTGAACAACGTGTCGCAAAATGGCCTATTGTCCGCGAATGCCACATGCTGAATGGAGAAATCGACTTCATTCTGAAATGCGTGGCGCGCGATCTGTCGGAATTCCAGTCTTTTCTGACCGAACATCTGACCGCTGCGCCAAATGTCGCAAGTGTGAAGACCTCACTGACCATCCGCACATCCAAATCGCAGCCGGGCGTGGAAATTGCGCTCGAAGACAACGGCACCCCGCCGGCGGAGCAAACAGCAGGCTGATCCGTCGATGCACGCTGTACGGAAAGTCGGTTCAGGACAGAACCGCGCGGCTTTGTGAAAGATCGCCCTGCCAGACGCCTTCCCGCTGCGGCCAGATATAGGGCGGCGGCAAACAGAAACGCTCAACCTCGGTAAAGACAATCGGCTCCGCATCACGGTGCGGCACCGAATGGCACGGTTGTACTGCTACAAGTCCGCCAAACAGCATATCGACCCGCTCCCCATCGCGCGACAAAGGCAAAATCAGCCGATCGTAGCGCAACATGATTGGCTCGATATTTTCGGCGGTCCGCTGATCGTGTATACCCATCTCAAGCGTCGTGTCATAGTACAGCTCGTGGGTCGAACCGATGACAAGCCGCTGCGTTACCGCGTCGTAAAAATCGCGCTGCACCCCGCAAGCGGAATGGAAACTGTCTCTTGCATCAAGTACACAGCCTGTCAGATCGAACCCCAGCAACCGCTCGATATGTGTTCCGATCAGACGCAGACGAATGCCACCGTCGCTTTCGACATCAGCCAGGAACAGAAAAGGAAGTAAATTTGAAATCTGGGCAGGAAAAATCTGCGCCCGTGCGGGAAGATGGCCTGCTTGAATCCGCGCATGCCAATACTTAAAAATACTGTATAGGATCCTGTTATTGTGCAACTCAAGCACCTCCCAATAACAGGATATAGAAACTCCGGAGTTGAATTCAATCTGTAACAATAGTAAACACAAAAATACCTTATTTGTTAATAATTCGTATTTTAATCATCCAGATATCAACTGTATTTATTCAATTTTTACATAATAATATTTCTGACTGAATTTATGTCGCGCAACAGTAACGCCCCTTCAACACAAGGCAGAGCCTGGCAACGCATGCTCAGCGGTCGCCGTCTTGACCTGCTTGATCCCTCCCCGCTTGATGTCGAAATTGACGATATCGCCCATGGGTTGAGCCGGGTTGCCCGATGGAATGGGCAGACAAGCGGCGCCTGGGCTTTCAGTGTGGCACAGCATTGCTTGCTGGTTCATGATATTTATCTCGGTTTTCGCCCCGATGCGGCCCCCCGCTGGCTTCTGGCCGCGTTGCTGCATGATGCGGCGGAATATGTCGTGGGCGATCTGATCAGCCCGTTCAAAGCCGCCGTCGGGCGCGACTACAAGACCCTTGAGCTCAGGCTGGAAAGCGCAATCCACCTGCGGTTCGGCCTACCCGCGCACCTGCCTGACAAAATCCGCAAGGATATCAAGCGTGCCGATCGGGCCGCCGCCTATTTCGAGGCGATCTGTGTCGCCGGATTTTCCGAAGCAGAAGCAAAGAAAATATTTCAGAAGCCGCGCGGGCTCGACTGTCCCGCGATCAGCCCCCTGTCGCCGACACGTGCCAAGCGCGCCTATTTATCCGCGTTTTCCGCGCTGTCCGATGACTGAGCAATCATATTTCTGCAAAATTCATGCGATAGTGACAGATGAGGGAGACAGGAAAGCAAACGCCCGCTATGCCGTTCCGGCACAAACCGGAGAATGAACAACCATGATGACCGCGCATTAGCCATGACCGGTAGTTCGACGATTTACATTTGCCCGCTAAGCCAGCTCGACATGCTGATTGAAGATGTGCGGCCCTCGCATGTGATGACATTGCTCAGCCCCGATACGATGGTCGACACTCCGGCTTCGTTCCGCCATGGCCGGCATTTACAGCTTGCGCTCAACGATATTGCCGCGCCGCGCGAGGGGTTGGTCGCACCCGAAGAATCGCATATCTCGCAGATGCTCGACTTTGTCGATAGCTGGGATCATGATGCACCGATGATCATTCATTGCTGGGCAGGCATCAGCCGTTCAACCGCTGCGGCCTTCATTACCTTATGCCATCTCAACAGGTGGGACGGGCATGAAACCGCGGCAGCCAGTCTGATGCGGCGGCAGGCGCGTCACGCCCAGCCAAACCGCCGGCTTGTTGCCCTTGCGGACCGGTTGATGGGGCGCCAGGGGCGCATGATTTCGGCGGTTGAGGCCATGGGTCCGGGCGAAATCGAGTTCGAAGGCACGACATTTACGATGTCCGCGCGGATGAGCGCGCCGGGTACAATGTCCACGCGGATGAGCGCGCCGGGTCAGGGCAATCCAGTCGCCGACAACGCTGCCAAGCTCATATCCGATGAATGATACAAACAGCGTTGTCATCGATCTTGGCGCGGTCATCGTTGCTGTCACCGACGGGCGCCCGTTGACCCTTGCACGGCAAGGCCCCGCGATCGATGCGGCAGAAGCACGTTCGATTGCGCGCGGTTTCGATATTGCGGGTGACGCATTACCGTCAGGTGCCTTTGATCCGACGCGGCACCGGACATTGGAGCTGGGGCTGCGCGAAACCGTGTCACGGCGTATCGGCGTCAATCTTGGTTATGTCGAGCAGCTTTACACATTCGGGGACCGGGGCCGGCACCCGCGCGAACGTGAGGGCGGGCCTCGCGTGATCTCGGTCGGCTATCTGGCCCTGACACGCGAAACGCAGATGCCTGTACCCGAAAGCACCGCCTGGCGGCAATGGTATGACTATTTTCCATGGGAAGACTGGCGTGAAGGTCGCCCGCCCATGATCGACAGACTTATTCTACCGCTTCTAAAGGAATGGATCGCCGCCCCCAAATCCCCTGCGGAGAGAGCAAGGCGCCAGGACCGGGCGACTATCTGCTTTCCCGAAGATAACGGCGGTTGGGACGAAGAAATCGTGCTTGAGCGGTTTGAGCTGCTGTATGAGGCGGGACTGGCTGCGGAAGCGCAACGCGACGGGGCCGCCACATTTGCGCTGGACGGACAAGCAGTGCCACCCCCCGGCACGCCGATGATGTCGGACCATCGCAGGATCCTGGCAACCGCCATGGGGCGGTTGCGCGCCAAACTGAAATACCGGCCGGTGGTGTTTGAACTGATGCCGGAAAGTTTCACATTGCTGCAACTTCAACGCACCGTCGAAGCCATTCTGGGCAGTAATCTGCACAAGCAGAATTTCCGGCGGCTTGTGGAAAATAGCGGCCTTGTGGAAAGCACCGGTGAAATAGAGCCACAGACCCGTGGACGACCGGCGGCAAAATTCCGCTTCCGCCGGGAAGTGCTGCGCGAACGGCTGGCCGCAGGCGTGCGGATTTCCGGATCGCGCTGATACAGCCTCTCCCCCGCCATTTCGCCCAGAAATAATATTTTCGTAACATCACTGAAAAGAATTGATTGACAGGGAGAAATGCTCAAATATAGCATTATCTACCCGATGTGAATTCGGGCGTTTTTTTACTCATATTTATACTCAATTAGAGCATAAATATGAGTTACAGGGAGGCCGGAAAATGATAAGCGTCGCAGACATGGCCCGCGACGGGTTGGACTACACACCCGAAGTGGCAGCCGCCACCAGGGAAGCTTATGACCGCGTCAAAGATGTCATTCCGGAATTGGAGTGGCCGGTTTTCGCGCCCTATATCGATGCGATCAACCGCCTGAAAAAAGAAAAGAACGCGGTTATCCTGGCGCATAACTACCAAACCCCGGAAATTTTCCACGGTGTAGCGGATATCGTTGGGGACTCCCTTGCGCTTGCCCGGGAAGCTGTGGATGTCGATGCCGACATCATTATTCTATGCGGTGTGCATTTCATGGCCGAAACCGCAAAATTGCTGAACCCTGAAAAAACCGTTCTTATTCCAGACCTTGGTGCCGGGTGCAGCTTGTCTGAATCAATTACAGGGGCCGATGTGCGGTTGCTGAAAGAACGCTATCCCGGTGTTCCTGTAGTGACCTATGTCAACACCAGCGCCGATGTGAAGGCTGAGACGGATGTCTGCTGCACCTCATCGAATGCATTGCATGTCGTTGAATCGCTGGGCGTGGACCGCGTGTTGTTCCTGCCCGATGAGTTTCTCGCGCAGAATGTCGCACGGCAGACAGATGTCGAAATTCTTGCCTGGCGCGGGCGCTGCATGGTGCATGAACGGTTTTCGGCTCAGGAGATCGAGGAATATCGTGATGCCCATCCGGGCATCGTCGTGCTCGCACATCCCGAATGCCCACCCGATGTGCTGGAAGTTGCCGATTATGCAGGCTCCACATCGGGCATGATCAACTATGCGAAACAGAAACAGCCTCCCCAAATTGTAATGATCACCGAATGTTCGATGAGCGATAATGTCGCCGCCGAACTGCCGAATGTCGATTTCATTCGCCCCTGCAATCTTTGCCCGCACATGAAGAAGATCACCCTGCCGGCAATTTTACGCAGCCTGCGCCTGATGCAGCATCAGGTGGAAATCGCGCCTGAAGTCGCTGACCGCGCGCGGCTGGCTGTCCAGCGGATGCTGGATATCGGTACGCCACCTGCCGACGCCGCTCAGTGGCAAAGCAATCTGCCGCAGACGCATTATGCACAGCTGGTCGGCGGACCGAAGGAAGTCGCGCTTGCGTAAGCTGGGCATCGCTGTCCCGCCTGACCGCGACAGGGTATAAACGGGTTGAACGGCAAACAGAGTTCCGCATATGCCGAAGGACATGCAATCACAATCAATTCCGCTGACAGCCGGGACCGCAAGACCAGCGGCGGCGGATGTGATCATTGTGGGTGGCGGGATAGCCGGGCTTGTTGCCGCACTCCGCCTGTCGCCGTCGTGGCATGTTCTGCTGATCAGCAAGGCAGGCTTCGGCGAGGGCGCTTCCAGCTTATGGGCACAGGGTGGCATATCCGCGGCGATCGGCACGGACGATTCACCTGAACTTCATGCGGCCGATACCCTTCGTGCAGCAGCAGGCACCGCCGATCCCGATATTATCAGCATCGTGACCCATAGCGCGCCCGACTGCATCGAAAGCTTGCGCGAATGGGGCGTCGCCTTTGACACAGAAGATGACGGCAGTCCCGCACTTGGCCGAGAAGCGGCCCATAGCCGCAATCGCATATTGCATATCGGCGGCGACAGCACCGGGCGGGGCCTGATGAAAACGCTTTGCGCCGCCGCGCAGCGGCAGCGCACCATTACGATCCGTGAATATTGTGCGGCGGAAGAGCTGATCATTCGCAATGACAGGGCTGTCGGCCTTTACTGCCGCGATCTGAATTCCCCCGAAATGCCGGCACAGGCAGTTTTTGCGCCAGCAGTGATACTGGCGACCGGTGGCATTGGCGGGCTGTTCGAAGTGACGACCAATCCATCCGAATGCACCGGAGAAGGGTTGGGAATAGCAGCACGTGCCGGGGCATTACTCGCTGATCTTGAATTTGTGCAGTTCCATCCGACAGCCATGAATGTTGGCATTACGCCTGCACCGCTCGCCACAGAAGCGTTAAGGGGCGAAGGCGCTACGCTGATCAATGACCGGGGCGAACGTTTCATGATCAAGGTGCACGAAAATGCAGAGCTTGCACCACGTGACATTGTCGCCCGGGCCGTCTGGCGGGAAATTCATGCCGGTCGCCAGGTCTTTCTGGACTGTCGCGCCGCGATCGGGCCGGCATTTCAGAACCGCTTTCCGACCGTTTATCAGCTTTGCCGCGATGCCGGAATTGACCCGGTTACAATGCCTGTGCCTGTGGCCCCGGCAGCGCATTATCACATGGGCGGCATCGCAACAGACCGCAACGGACGCACAAGCCTTGACGGGCTCTGGGCCTGTGGCGAGGTTGCCTCAACCGGTATTCACGGCGCCAACAGGCTTGCCAGCAATTCCCTGCTGGAAGGGGCGGTCTTTGGTGCCGCCGCCGCCGATGATATCTGCCGCACGCTCAATAACGATAACCGTAGCGGCAAGAACGCGCCGGCAAACCGCGCAACCCCTGCCGCGAGATTCCGCCGCTATGACGCAAAAATCAGCGCGCTGACACTGGCCCGGTTGCGGCAACTCATGTCAGCCAATGTCGGCGTTGTAAGGCGGCAGGAAGATCTGCTTGCAACCCTGCATGAGCTTGACGGCCTGATGGCGCAGATCGATGACAAATCCGCCATGGCGGCAAATATGCTGCTTGCCGCGAGGTTGATTACCGAAGCGGCATTGCAGCGCTGTGAAAGCCGCGGCGGACATTTTCGCGAGGACTATCCGGGCCCCAATCCAGCAATGCGGCAGCGCTCTTTCATGCGCGGCGATGATGCTTTCGCAAAACAGCCACCACAAATCATGGCATAGGCCGAAAAATTTATGACGACTTCGTTTGCGCTAACGCCGCTTCCGCGTTCGCTTTATCAGCCTGCGGTTGAAAATGCCCTGGCCGAAGATCTGGGCCGCGCGGGCGATATTACCTCGCAAGCAGTGGTGCCCGCGTCCGCAGGACTGCGCGTTACAATCCGCAGCCGCAGACAGGGTCGGCTGGCAGGCCTTGATATTGCGACCGCCGTGTTCCGGACAATCGATGACAGGCTGCTTGTAACACCCGCGCTCTTCGACGGGGCCGAACTGCAGGAAGGTTCGATCGTCGCAACCATCGAAGGGCCGGCGCGGGCCATATTAACAGCCGAGCGAACCGCCCTTAATTTTCTTGGCCATCTCTCGGGCATCGCAACTGAAACAGCCCGGATAGTTGCCGCGACAGCCGGACATAAGGCGCAGATCTGCTGCACACGCAAAACAACACCTGGACTGCGCGCGCTTGAAAAATATGCGGTCCGGGCGGGTGGTGGCAGCAATCACCGCTTTGGGCTCGATGATGCCATTCTGATCAAGGATAATCATGTTGCTGTTGCTGGCAGCGTCGGAGCTGCAATTGCCGCGGCGCGCGCCCATGCCGGCCATATGGTGAAGATCGAGGTCGAGGTAGACCGGCTGGATCAGCTTGACGAGGCGCTGCAGGAAAACCCCGACATCATTATGCTTGATAATATGACGCCGGATTTACTTCGTGAGGCGGTGCAGCGGACCCGGGGCCGCGCCCTGCTTGAAGCTTCGGGCAATGTTACCCTGGAAACAGCACCCGCTATCGCAAAATCAGGGGTTGACCTGATTTCGGTCGGCTGGATTACCCATTCCGCGCCCTGCCTTGATCTGGGCCTTGATTTCGAATGGACCGATTAGAGCTGTTCAGCGCCATCACGCCCCACGGGCACGATCCCGCCCGCCATGCCCGCGAGATAGACCATGACAGCCAGCGGCACATAAACCAGAAGGCCGGAGATAAACAATGGCAGTCGCGCAGCCGGATCTGCAAATTGCAGCAACAGCGCACCAATACCACTGACCAGAAACAAGCCGTAATAGATAACGCTCAATCTGAAATGTGAAAAACCGAGCCGGTTACAAATCTGAAACAAATGTTCGCGGTGCGCCTGGGTGAGTTTCTGCCCCCTGAAAAAACGGTAAAGCAGAGTCACAAGGACATCGACAATAAAACAGCTGAACAAGGCCGGCACGATAACAATCGAAATTTGCCCCGCATCGCCTCGCGCGCCGATCACCGCAAGCCCCGCTATCACAAAGCCGATAACCTGACTGCCGGTATCCCCCATAAAGATTTTCGCTGGTGGAAAATTAAAGGCGAAAAACCCCGCAATTGCCGCAAACAGGCACAATGCGCTCAGATAAACGAAATGCGCACCCAGAACGAGCCCGATTCCGCCAAGCATGAAAAGTGCAATCAATGCACCGCCCGCCGCAAGCCCATCGATCCCGTCCATGAAATTATACACGTTCATGAACAGGATAAACCACCCGATCGTCACCAGATGCCCGAACCAGCCGAATGAGAGATTGCCGGTAACAGGCACCGCCAACCCGTCAATGCGGGCGACAAACAGACTGAAAACAAGTGCTGTAGCAAGCTGGCAGGCAAGTTTGACAAAAGGCGCAAGCCCGATCAGATCATCTGCAAGCGCAGCTGCAAAGGTCACCGCAATCACGGCAAGGAAGATGGCGAACGGCAAGCTCGGCAAGGGGGCCGCATCATGCAAAGACAGGATGACAGTCATTCCCACCAGAAAACTGATCGCTATTGCCACCCCCCCGCTTTTTGGCGTCGGCCGGATGTGAGAAGAACGCGCATTGGGAATATCTGCGATATTCCACCCCATAACCCAACGGGTGAGGAATGCGGAAAGCCCGATCAATATAAGCGCGAAGAAAGCATGCGATAATGCAACGCTGGTTACCGGAAGATTCGCAATAAGTTCAGGCATGGAGAATTAATGCCTCAACCCGAATTGGCCTGATCGATGTCCACAGCATCCGCCACCGCTGCCCCCGCCACCATGGGGGCGACCTGCCGTTGTTCTGCATAGGACTCGACAAGTTCACACAGCAGATCCAGAAGCCCCTGCACATCATTTGCATCAATAACCACACGGAACCGCGCCAGATAGCTTTCAGCTTTGGCAAGCGTCATTCCATTGGGTGCAGCTGCCCGAAAAATACGCGGATGTGCCGTCGGGCCGCTTTCCTCATCGACCAGCAGTTCCTCGACAAGTTTCTCACCGGGTCGCAGGCCTACGAATTTGATTTCGATATCGCCTGAGTACTGACCAGGCTCGCGCACCCGCAACCCGGACAAGTGCACAAGTTTGCGCGCAAGATCGGCAACCTTCACAGGTTCCCCCATATCGAGATGGAAGATTTCGCCGCCCCCGGCACTCATCGCACCGGCCTGAATGACAAGTTCGGCCGCTTCGGGGATTGTCATGAAATAGCGTTCCACCTCAGGATCGGTCACGGTGACCGGGCCACCGCGGGCGATCTGCTCCCGAAACAGGGGCACAGCAGACCCTGCTGAATCGAGCACATTACCAAAGCGCACAAGCACGAACCCCGTATCCCGGGATTCATGGGCAAAAGCCTGGATAAACCGCTCGCTGACGCGTTTCGATGCCCCCATGACGTTGGTCGGCCGCACAGCCTTGTCGGTGGAAATCAGCACAAATTTCCCAACCTGGCGGGACTGCGCCGCAGCGGCTACATGAAAAGTACCCAGAATATTATTGGCCGCGCCGACAATCGGGTTCATCTCAACCAATGGTACATGCTTGTAGGCAGCCGCGTGATACACGATATCAACCGTATGCTGATCGAATATCCGCCCAACCTGCCCGTGATCGAGTGTGGAACCAAGTAGCGGGACAAGCTGCACCTGCTGCCCTGCTGCCCGTGACCATTCACGCAGTTCCCGTTCAATCGAATAAAGCGCAAACTCGGATTGTTCGAATATAATGAGTTTTGCGGGCTGATGCGCAATAACCGCCCGGCAGATCGCCGAACCGATCGAGCCGCCACCACCCGTGACCAGCACGGTTTTATTGCGCAGTTCGTTGGTAACAAGTTGATTGTCGGGTGTCACCGGATCGCGCGACAACAACTCTTCGGCCGATACGCCCCTTATATCTGTCAATGCCTGACCGCCGACCAGCATTTCTTCGAGTGTTGGTGCTGTTTCCACGCGTACAGGCAGTTCGGAAAGCTGGTTAATGATAGCCGCGCGCCTGAGCGTCGACGTGGCGGGCAAGGCCAGCACGACAAGGTCCACCTCCCCACGCTGAACAAGCCCGGTAATCCGGCCCGGCGAATAGATTTTCACACCGCATAATGTGCGGCCGTGCAAATTGCGGTCATCGTCAACATAGCAGCGCAGTTCGCTTCGCCCGTTCTGGGTCATGGCCTCCCCGATACCCGCACCGGCCCGGCCTGCGCCGTAAATCACAACACGGCGTTCAATATCCAGCCGCGGGCGTTCCGCCTTATTCAGGATCGTAACCGCAATCAACCGCCAGCCATGCATCATACCGACCGTAACAAGCCAAAGCGGCCCGATGATCAGATTGACCCGTGGCTCACCAAGCCACAGGGTCAATCCGAGTGAAACCGTCAATCCCGCACAAATGGTCGAATTCAAAATCGGAAAAATGATGATTGTATCGCTATATCGCAGAATGGGGCGATACAGACCGCTCGCCAGCGAGACCAGCACGGTAACAGCTGAAACAGCGGCAGGAAGCAGATAATAGGCCGACGGGTCAAACTGGCAGCGGCAGAGCACCCCATAGGCCAGAACGCCGATCACCGCGATTGCCGACAGGACAAAAAAATCGACGACTGCGGTCAGGAACAATGTCGTGTTACGCGGCAAATCGACAATCCTTCGTGCCGAATTGCGTAACCTGTCGCGCAGCGACGCCACCCCATTGGCGGCATAATTTTCATCAGTCCGGCCCAAAACGCCGCCTCTAACTTGACACCAAGTTCGATGCGCGTGGTCGCCAATTGGCAAGCTGGCCGATAAGCGCAGGGTGCAATGCGTGACCAGACGCAATAAAGCCTGCATGCCGTACGGAACGCTGATTGTAAAGAAGTTCCGTCCCGTCGCGACGGCTGATCCGCCCCCCGGCCTCGTGAAGAATCAGGTCCGCGGCCGCCAGATCCCAATCATTGACAGATGACAGGCCAATACAGCCATCGAATTGCCCCGCCGCAACCAGGGCGACACGGTAGGCAATCGAATTGCGTTTTTCGACATGGATATCGGGCCAGGGCACAGCCCAGCGTTTGCTGTGATAAAATGACGGTGTGCCCAGCATCCGCGCACCTGCGAGCTGCGCCTTGCCGCTGGGCGCGATCGGCTGACCGTTCAACCGCGCACCACCGCCACGCACAGCTTCATACATCTCACCCGATGCGGGATTAAAAACAATCGCACTGATCGGCCTTGCCTGCTCGACCAACGCAATACAGATCGTGAAATGCGGTTCTCCCCGCATGAAAGCGCGGGTGCCATCGATCGGATCGACAATCCAGATGCGATGCTGCGCCAGCCTGTCGGAATTATCCTCGGTTTCCTCCGACAACCAGCCATGGCCGGGAAACGCCTCGCCCAATCTCTTCCGCAGCAGATTATCGACCGCGATATCGGCTTCGGTTACCGGACTATCATCGCCCTTGTCCCACTGCGCGAACTCGCCGCCGAAATAGGACATCGCAACAGCGCCCGCCTCGCGCGCCGCATCGACCGCAACGTTATGTTCAGCAGTGGAAACTATCTGGTCCGCATCACTCACCCGCGACCATCATCCCTTCAACCCGCAAGGTCGGTGCATTCGTTCCATAATGGAACTGCAGATCGTCTGCGGCAGTTATGTTCCTGAACATCTCGCGCAGATTGCCTGCCACGGTCACTTCACTGACCGGATAGGCCGGCTTGCCATTTTCAATCCAGAAGCCCGACGCGCCCCGGCTGTAATCGCCGGTCACACCATTGACACCCATACCGATCAGCTCGGTTATCAGCAGCCCCTCCCTGATATCGGCCAGCAATGCGTCAGCCGTCACAACGCCTGGCGTCATATAGAGATTTGTGGGGGCGGGGCCGGGTGCACCGCCCGTGCCGCGGGCGGCATGACCACTGCTTTGCAGGCCGAGCTGGCGCGCAGCGGCGCTATCCAGAAACCAGCCCTGCAGCACGCCGTTTTCCACCATGGCACGGCGGCTGTTGCGCACACCTTCACCATCAAACGGTTTCGAGCGTAATCCGCGCAGCCGATGCGGGTCATCAATTACGGAAAGCTGTTCAGGCAGAATTTTCTGTCCCAGACAGTCCTTCAGAAAGCTTGTGCCGCGGGCGACTGCGGCCCCGTTGATCGCCCCGGCAAGATGCCCCAGCAAACTGTTTGCCACGCGCGGAGCATAGACAACAGGGACCTGAGCACTTTTCACCTTGCGCGGATTAAGCCGGCTCAGCGTGCGATAGGCAGCAATTTTGCCAACCTCTTCCGCCGCGGTCAGGTCGGCATAATGCCGACTTGACGAAAATTCGTAATCCCGTTCCATCGCCACTCCCTCGCCCGCCAGAACGGAACAGGAAATGCTGTAGGACGAGGATTTATAGCCCTGATTGAAGCCCGTACTTGTCGCCAGAACAACCTGGCTGTGCCCCCATCCGGTGCCTGCGCCTTCCGAGTTGGTGATGCCATCGATGGCACGCGCGGAATCCTCACACTGCCGGGCTGCGGCAATCAGTTCGGGCATGTCGGGCGCGGTCGGATCAAAGATATCAAGATCAGCAATTTCTTCCGCAAGAAACTCAGGCGCCGCCAGACCGCAAAAGGGATCGGCAGGCGCGGATTTCGCCATCGCGACCACCCGCGCCACCATCTCATCAAGGGTTGCCGTACTCAGATCGCTTGTAGACACAACTGCCTGCTGATTGCCGACAAAGGCGCGCAAACCAAGATCCTGCCCTTCGGAGCGTTCGACATCCTCAATCTCACCCAGTCTGCATGACACAGATACCGATGTGCCCGTGACAAGCAGAAGATCTGCTGCATCCGCGCCCGCAGATTTCATCTTACCGATCAGATCACCGGCAAGCTGCTGCATATCTGAAACATCGCCCAACGCCGCAGATGTTTTATTTTCCGGCATACTCTCTCCTGATAGTCGGGGGGTGGCGCACCGTCATCCCAGTACACTTTGATACCGATAAAACATAATGGATAGTGATTAATGCTTTAGCCATCGCCAGCCCCCCGCCCGGATCAGGTCAGCGCGTAGTAAACGCTCAGACCGCCCGCAACCAGCATGACAAGCCATGTCAGAATGGTGCCCAGGAAACGCCCCGGCGAACGGCCGCTATTGCCCGAAAGGCCAATCGCATGCGCCAGCCGGCCGACGGTCAGCCCGGCACCCAGTGTATGCAGACACCAAACAGGGGCGCCAGCCAGCTCAACCGCAATAATAGCGAGCAGCGCAAACGGCACATACTCAACATTGTTACCGTGCACGCGGGTCGCCCGCAGCATTTCCGCATTATCGCCTTCACCCAGTTCGGTTTCGGTTTTGAGACGGGCGCGAACGACCAATATCGCCAACACCAGGCTCAGCAACACATTCAACCCGATATACAATGTCGAAATCGCAAGCGGGCCCCCACCCATCGCTTCCATACCTGTTGCCAACTCCTGCATTTGCTCACCTTCCTTTTAGGGCCGATCGCGGCCTGATTGATTGCGAGTCGCTCAGAACGACTCAATTATTTAAGCAACGCAACTGGTATTTAAGCAACGCAACCGCAGAAGGTTAGCGCCAAAATCCGCTTACTTCCAAATCGGTTTGCCTGAGCCCGGCAATCCCAGCCGCGGCCATTTTTCGCTGACAAGCTTCACAATCTCATCATCCATACGAATTTGCTGCCCCCATTCGCGCCGTGTCTCAGGCGGCCATTTGTTGGTGGCATCAAGGCCGATCTTACCGCCAAGCCCACTCTCGGGACTTGCGAAGTCGAGATAATCGATGGGCGTATTTTCGATCAATGTCACATCGCGAACGGGATCCATGCGCGTTGAGATTGCCCACATCACATCTTTCCAGTCGCGGATATCGATATCGTCATCCACGACGATGACCCATTTCGTGTACATGAACTGCCGCAGAAACGACCAGATCCCCATCATTATCCGCTTGGCATGACCGGGATAGGCTTTCCGGATGGCTACAACACCGATCCGGTATGAACATCCCTCGGGCGGCAGCCAGAAATCCGTGATTTCAGGAAATTGCTGCTGTAACAGCGGCACGAACACTTCATTCAGCGCTTCGCCCAGAATACTCGGCTCATCCGGCGGGCGCCCTGTGAAAGTCGACAGATAAATCGGCCGCTGGCGCATGGTCACCGCACTCACCGTGAAGACCGGAAACTGTTCGACCGAATTATAGTAACCTGTATGGTCCCCATAAGGTCCCTCATCGGCATAATCGCTGAGCGAGACATGGCCTTCGAGGACGATTTCCGCCTGTGCGGGAACCTTCAGCGGCACGGTCTTGCAATCCACAAGTTCGACACGCTGACCGCGGATCAGGCCTGCAAACTGATATTCGCTGAGCGTATCGGGTACAGGCGTCACAGCCGCAACGATCGTGCCCGGATCCGCACCGATCACCGCTGCGGCCGGCAGGGGTTCGGGCTTCTGTCTGCCCCAACGCGCATGATGCTGCGCCCCACCGCGATGCTTCAGCCAGCGCATGATCGTCCGGTTACGGCCGATCACCTGCATCCGGTATATGCCAAGATTGAAATTATCCTCTGCCGCGTCGCCGGGGCCTTTTGTCACAACCATGGGCCAGGTGATAAGCGGTGCAGGCTCCCCCGGCCAGCAGGTCTGCACCGGCAGTGCGGACAGATCGATGTCATCACCTTCCAGCACGATGTCATGCACAGGCCCGCTGCGGCCTGTTTTCGGGCGCATCTGCATGACCTGCCGCAAAACCGGTGTCATCTCCACGGCATCGCGCAGCCCTGCGGGTGGTTCAGGCTGGCGCAGAAATGCCAGCAACTCCCCGACCTCACGCAGCTGCGCAGCGGTGCGACGCACCTCCCCGCCAAGGGTGACCGCCTTTGCCACCCGCTCAACCGTGCCGAACAGATTGATCAGCACCGGCATGGATGCAGCCGTGCCATCCGCATTGACGGGATTTTCAAACAGGACGGCCGGCCCGCCTTCGGCCAGCAGACGGGTCTGTATCTCGGTCATCTCCAACATGGTGGATACCGGCTCATCGACCCTGACAAGCTGACCGTCACGCTCAAGATCTGCTAAAAAATCGCGAAGTGATTTGAAAGACATATACCTGTTCTAACGCAATTCCGCCGGTTGGGGAATTCGCATTTGCCTCAGCCCGCTGCAGGCCCGAGCAACCGCCAGACGCTTGTATTGCGAAGGTCTGTATCCTCGAGTTCCCGGGTGGTTTTCACCGCATAGCTGATAAGCTTCTCATGACCGGTTTTGGGGAAATAGGTGCGCCCCGGATCCCCCATCAGCACCGTTACCCCATTTGAGACGAGTTGCCCCAGCCAGGTCACAATGCGCGCGGCTGCCGGCCCTTCATAACAAACATCAGCCGCCAGCACGACATCCCACCCACCATCAAGAATGCCGACAAGGTCCGCTTCCAAAGCGTCGATCGCGACATTATTTTCCCGCGCATTCAGCAAGATAGATGCAACTGCGATGGCATCGATTTCACTTGCTGTCACACGCGCCGCGCCGGCTTTTGCGGCACCGATCCCCGCAAGACCCGAGCCCGCCCCGAAATCGAGCACTTTCTTGCCCGCTACATATTCAGGATGATCGATAAGAAACCGCGCCATTGCCTGGCCACCGGCCCAGGCAAACGCCCAAAAAGGTGGCGGCAGCCCGACTTGTGCCATCTCATCTTCTGTCATCTGCCACAACGGCAGAAACTCACTTGCGACATGCAGCTTTATTTCAGGCACAAGCGGCGTTTCGGTCAGGGCCGTGTTCCGGCGTATGAATTTCTGTGGATTGAGGGTGGCGGCCTGCTCAAGCATCAGATCGGTGTCTCCAGGCCGCAACTAGGCGGCGGCTTCGCTGCGCGACACCGCCATCGACAATACTTTGCGATAGCCCGGCTGCCACTCCATACGGCCCCCCTCCCCACGCCGCCACAACAGTTTTTGCAGTTCAGGCAGCCGGTAGCAGGGGACAAACATCATCAGATGATGCTCGACATGATAATTCACCCAGTATGGGGCAAGAAATGCACGGACCAACCAGTTCGCGCGGGTCGTGCGCGCATTGCGGAACGGATCGTCATTATCGGGCACCATGGCATGTTCAGCAATATTCCGGATCCGCGTGATAAACTGGTAATAGGTCAGCAGCGGCAGCACCCAAAGCAGCGGATAAAGATACCAGTAACCCAGTAAGCAAAGCCCGCCAAACAATACAAGGTTCGCGATCAGCGCCCCGCCGAGCTTGCGCCTGAACAGGGAAAAACGCGCCGAAAGCGGCATATCGGCGGTGCCAAGCGCCGCCCTGATCTGTGCCCCTCGCTGCTTGAATCCGGTCTGACCCGATATATCGCGCCAGACCTTGCGCCGGAAACTGCCCCGGGTAATCGGAAACGGCGCAGACAAACCAAGATCAGGGTCTTCGGGTTGTTGCGTATATTTGTGATGTTCAAGATGATACGCGCGATAAGCACGGGTATCGGTCAGCACTGGAAACCCCAGCAACCAGTCGCTCACCCTGTCATTCAACTTCCGGCTAGGAAACAACGCGCCATGCGCCGCGTCATGCACAAGGATCGCCAACCCCAGCTGCCGCGCACCGATCAACGCCACCGCCAGCAGAAACGTCAACGGGTTGGGCCACAGCGCAAACACCGCCATCGCGCCGAAAATCACGCCCCAGGCATGACAGATCAGCCAGACCGAACGCCACGGATTCCGCGCGCGCAATCGCACAATTTCTTCTACCGTGAAATAATCCGCGGGCCGGATCATATCAGTTCTCACTCCGCAAGGGCGTCATCCACGCGCCTTTACAGGCAACGCCGCCGGTTATCCTGTTATAGATATAGGAAATGCCGTGCCATACGCAAAGAAACAAGCGATCACGGGTCACGCAGTCCAGGCACCGGCAAGCATTGCCGCGAACATAACAAGCCCGAATTCGCGATTGCTGCGGAACAGCTTGAGACACATATCAGGGGTATCGATTTCAAGCCGCCAAACCTGCCAGCCAAGATGCGCCGCGGATAAAAGCCAAAACGGCCAAAAAGCCCAGCCAAGCCCCGCATCGCGGGCCGCAGCCGCAAACAGCAGCAAAGCAAGCCCGTAAAACACCCACATGGCGGCACCCGTCCACGAACCGAGCCGCAGGGCGCTGGACTTCACACCGATCAGCGCATCGTCTTCCTTGTCCTGATGCGCATAGATCGTGTCATAGCCAATCGTCCAGAAAATGCCGCCGCAATAAAGCAGCCAGGCCGCCCCCGACAAGCCGCCGCTATGGGCTGCCCAGCCAAGTAGCGCACCCCAGTTGAATGTCAGCCCCAGAAACAGCTGCGGCCAATAGGTCACCCGCTTCATGAACGGATAGATCACCACAAGTCCGACAGACAGCAGCCCGACCGTCACCGCAAAACCGTTAAAGCTGAAAAGAATGGCAAGGCCCAGAATACATTGTGCAAACAGGAACAGCCCTGCCCCGACAATTGTGACCTGGCCTGCGGGCAGGGGCCGGTTTGCCGTCCGCGCAACCCTGGCATCAAGATCCCGGTCGACAATATCATTGAAGGTGCAGCCCGCACCGCGCATCAGAACCGCCCCGACCCCGAATGCCGCAAACAACCAGATTGACGGCCAGCCGCCGGTGCCAGGTATAGACATCGCCAGGCTCCACCAGCAGGGCCACAATAAAAGCCAGGTGCCGATCGGCCGGTCCATCCGCGCCAAACGCAGATAAGGGCGCAATTGCGCAGGCGCCTTCCTGTCGACCCAGTTACCGGTGGTATCGGCCACCGCGGGATCTGCTGCTTGATCTTTCAGGCTATCATCTGTCATGAGATATCCCCTACAAGGTCTCAGAAGCGCACTCAAGGCACAGATGAGCGAAAATTCCGAAGCAATCCGCCTCTTTGTTGCAGCGCCGCTTGCAGCGGGCGGCCTGATCGTACTGGACGCGCAGCAATCGCACTATCTGCGCAATGTAATGCGGCGCAAGATCGGGGACATGATCGGCCTGTTCAACGGGCGTGACGGCGAATGGCGCGCCGCGATCGTCGAACTGGGCAAGAAAGCCGTAAGTTGCACTGTTGCAGAGCAAACGCAGGCGCAATGGGAACCCCCCGATCTGTGGCTGCTATTTGCGCCGCTCAAGCGAGGCAAGGTCGACTATCTTGCCGCCCGCGCGACAGAGCTGGGCGTGCGTGCCCTGCAACCTGTATTCACCGCCCATACCAATGCCACACGCATCAATCTGGAACGCCTGCAAGCCAATGCGATCGAGGCGGCGGAACAATGCAGGCTTGTGTCGGTGCCTGAAATAAGCGCGCCGGCAAAACTGGAATCCCTGCTCGAAGGATGGCCGGCCGATCGCCGGGTACTGTTCTGCGATGAAAGCGGTCAGTCCCCCCCCATAACCGAAGCGCTGCGTCCCTTCGCACAAGCCACCGCCGCGGCCAGCGCACCCCGGCGCTGGGCCATTCTGATCGGGCCCGAGGGCGGATTCAGCACCGCCGAGCAGGAACGGCTGCGGGGTCTGGATTTTACCGTACCTGTCTCGCTTGGCCCGCGGATCATGCGCGCCGAAACAGCGGCAGTAGCAGCCCTGTCAGTGTGGCAGGCGCTGCTTGGGGACTGGCATATCGCGGGAAAATTCATTCCCCCGGCCACAATCTCGTGAAGCGACCGGAATTCCTTTTTTCTTGTATGGTTTCTTGCACGCCCCTAAATAAGCTCACACACAGAATGCGCAAGGTTGGCGCAAGAAAACGGTTGCTGGAAGGATAATCAGATGGCGGAATCAGAAAGCAATAACACGCCCATCGAAGACCCCCGACAGCTGATCGACTATCTTGCAACGGGCTGCAAACCGAAATCGGCGTGGCGGATCGGAACCGAACATGAAAAGTTCGGCTTTCGCCTGTCAGATCACAGCCCTGTCCCCTATGAGGGACCGAACGGCATCCGCGCGATGCTGGAGGGGTTGCAGCAATTCGGCTGGCAACCGCTCATGGAAGGCGAACATATCATCGGCCTGAGCCAGGACGGCGCCTCGATCACTTTGGAGCCGGGCGGACAGTTTGAATTATCCGGCGCGCCGCTTGAGAATTTGCACGCAACCTGCGGAGAGGTAAATACCCATCTCAAGCAGGTCAAACAGGTCGCAGGCAATCTCGATATCGGTTTTCTGGGGCTTGGCTTTTCGCCCCTTTGGACACGGGCGGAAACGCCGATGATGCCAAAAGGCCGGTATGAGATCATGACCCGGTACATGCCCACCCGCGGCACGCTTGGTCTTGATATGATGTACCGCTCCTGTACGGTGCAGGTAAATCTCGATTTCGCTTCAGAAGCCGATATGACGCGCAAATTCCGCGTCGGGCTGGCCTTGCAGCCGATAGCCACGGCACTGTTTGCCAACTCACCTTTTACCGAAGGCCGGCCCAACGGTTATCTCAGCTTCCGCAGCCATGTCTGGACCGATACCGATCCGGACAGATCGGGCATGCTGCCTTTCGTCTTTGAAGACGGGTTCGGCTTTGAACGTTATGTCGATTATGCGCTCGATGTACCAATGTATTTCGTCCAGCGCGACGGAGTCTATCGCGACGCGGCCGGTCAGTCTTTCCGCGACTTTCTGGATGGCAGATTGCCTGCCCTGCCAGGCGAGAAACCGACGCTGGAAGATTGGGCAAGCCATCTGACAACAATTTTCCCCGAGGTCCGGATCAAGAAATTTGCTGAAATGCGCGGTGCCGATGGCGGACCGTGGCGGCGGCTCTGCGCCCTGCCCGCCTTATGGGTGGGCCTCATGTATGACCAAAGCGCCCTGGATGCAGCCTGGGATCTTGTAAAAGGGTGGAGCGCTGAAGAACGCCAGTGCTTGCGCGATAATGTGCCCAAAACGGCATTACACACCGAATTTCGTGACCGTCCGTTAAGGGAGATTGCGGTTGAAGTCCTGTCAATCGCCCGTGGCGGGCTGAAAGCGCGCGCAACACGCGACCAAAGCGGCAGGGATGAGCAACATTTCCTCGATGTGCTGCAGGAAATCGTATCCTCCGGCCAATGTCCTGCGGAAGAGCTTTTGAATAATTACAAAACGGAATGGAACGGCGACATTCATCCTATCTTCGATGAATATGCCTATTAGGCATCACGTCTGCGAAAACCACGCCTGTCAGAAGCGCGACCCTCCGGACACTGAATAGTAATTTTGATTCACTGCACAAGAGTTAAAAGCGCACAAGAGTTAAAAGCGCACAAGAGTTAAAAGCGCACAAGAATTAAAGGCGCATAAAAATGAAGGCGGCCCGGATCGGATCGACCGGGCCGCCCTGACTTGAACGCCTGATCGGGTATGGCTGTTAGCGCACACCCAGCCGACGAATTGAATCGGGAGTATAACGTTCCTCATTCAGCTCATCAGCAAAGAAGTTGATCTGCGTTTCGTGGTTGATGAAAGCATTCGCGAGATAGCGGCCTGCATTCAGATCGTAGCTGACCGCACCGACCCGCAAGCAGACAGGCACTTCATAGAAAACCTGCGGAAAAGCTTCCTGCAGCCGCCATAATTCGCCGCGGCCGTCATACTGGCTGGTGTTGATTACAAGCCACGCATCCGGCTCAATCCAGAATTTGCGCTTTTTGTAGATATGGCGGGTATCGTTACGCAGATTGGCTTCAACCACCCAGGCGCGCCGCAGTTCGTAACGCGGCAAGTCCTGGTTAATATGGCCACCCGCGGTAAAGATGGTCTCATAAGGAATATCGCGCTGCGCCATGCGATAGTTGTTCGCCGGCAGATAATATTCACCGCGCCCGACATAGGTCCAGTTATAACGGTCCATGGCACCATTGAACATGCCGAAGCTATCGGTCGTCTGCAAACCATCGGAGTTTGTACCCGGATTGTCATAGGCAATATTCGGTGCCCGGCGAACACGACGGGTCCCGGGGCTGTATACCCAGGCCTTTCGGTTACCCTGCCGCTGATCAATGGTTTCATGCACCAACACGACATTGCCCGCGCGACGGGCCGGCGCGATCGTGTTCGCGATATATTTCAGCGAAATATTACCCAGATCCTTCACATCGTTCTTTGACGGGTCGGAGTAATGCTGCAACACCTCATCCTGCACGGTTACCAGGGTAAAGTCACCGCCGCGTGTCGGTGCCGCCGCTGCAAATTGCCGTGTCAGTTTGAAATTGCGGAATTTCAACTTATGGTTCCACAACATTTCCTGTGCGACGGAGGGGATCGGGAAGGCCGTTGCACGGATAACCCCTTCCAGGCCATCGCCGCCCGAAGTTACCCGGCCATTCAACGCATTCTGTTTATTAACCTCATAAACTGCGGGCGGCTGCGCGCAGCTGCGCCGGCTCTGATACACATTCATCTTGTATGTATCAGGGTAAACCTTGAGCATCGTGGCCCCGGTTTCGGTCAAATTATCGGCATATTGTGCGGCATTGGCCGATGTGATCGTAAAAAGGATCTGATCATCGGGAAACGGGTCGGGGTGCCGATCGCCAATTTTGTAATTCGATCCCGCCGGCGGTTCCGCAAGTCCGCCTTCCCATGCGCTGATCGTTCCCGCCGCATTGCCCGAACGTTGCGAGCCCATTGGCGTCAAATCGTTATCCAACCGGTCCGCAACATCCGCAGGCACGCCTGCTTGCGCAGCTGTCAACAACAGAGCGAAAGCGGCAGACGCACCAATTATGATATGTGATTTCATCATGTTGACGCCCTTTTTTGTGAGTTCTTTAAGTTACGCCATACAATAAATAGGCTTGAACGGTAGCTGATCACCGTTGGGCGCGCAACAATTCACATGTAACAAGGCGCACAATTCACGTAAAATTTACGCAAAACTGCTCACAGCACCGTCAGTGGGAGCCTTTTCCCGTCTCAAACCAACCGGCCTGCCGTGCAATCTGGCGGCCTGCAAGGCTCAGGCGGCCGTGCCACCAACCGTCAGTCGATCAATTTTCAGGGTTGGCTGCCCAACGCCGACGGGAACGCCCTGGCCATTCTTGCCGCAGGTTCCGATCCCCGGATCAAGCGCCAGATCGTTACCGATCATCGAGACCCGTGTGAGCACATCGGGGCCATTGCCGATCAATGTCGCGCCCTTGACCGGCGCGCCAATCTTGCCATTCTCTATCAGATAGGCTTCGGTGCAGGAAAAGACGAACTTGCCGCTTGTAATATCCACCTGACCACCGCCAAACGAAACCGCGTAAATCCCGCGATCGACAGAGGCGATGATTTCGGCCGGGTCGTGACTACCCGCCAGCATATAGGTGTTGGTCATCCGTGGCTGCGGCATATGCGCGAAAGATTGCCGCCGCCCGTTGCCGGTCGGCTGCACACCCATCAGACGCGCATTCAGCCGGTCCTGCATATATCCTTTGAGAATTCCATCTTCGATCAGCACCGTATTGGCGGTTGGCGTCCCCTCATCATCAACGGTCAGGGAGCCACGTCTGTCCGTCAGGGTGCCATCATCAACAACCGTGACCCCGGGCGCAGCGATCCGTTCCCCGAGCAGGCCTGAGAAGGCGCTGGTTTTCTTGCGGTTGAAGTCACCTTCAAGCCCGTGCCCGATCGCCTCATGCAACAGGATGCCGGGCCAGCCACTGCCAAGGACAACGGTCTGCTCCCCGGCCGGCGCGGGCACCGATTCAAGATTGACGACAGCCTGCCGCAGCGCCTCGTCGACAAATGGCTGCCAGGTTTCAGGTTGAAGATAGCTGTTGTAAGCGGTGCGCGCGCCTGCACCATAGCTGCCCGATTCCTGACGATCACCGTCACCGACAACGACCGAGACATTCAGCCTGACAAGCGGGCGGATATCGCGCACCGTCTGCCCGCCGGGGCGTATAATCTCGACAATACGCCACTCACCGCTCAGCGAGCAGGATAACTGCCGCACCCGGGGGTCCCTGGCCCGGCCATACGCATCGATATCCTCAAGCAGCTTTATCTTCGTGCCGAAATCGGGGCCAAGCAACGGATTATCTGCGCTGTACAGGCTTTGATTTGTGCCGACCGGCGGCAGGGCAAGCTGTCCCGATTTTCCCGCCTGAACAGCCTTGACCGTTTCGCCGGCCCGCTGAATAGCATCTTCGCTCAACTCTGCCGCATGCGCATAACCGGTCGAATCTCCCGCCACGGCGCGCAGGCCAAACCCCTGGGCCGTATCGAATGATGCGTTCTTCAGCCGGCCATCATCAAAAGCAAAACTTTCCGAAACGGCATGTTCCAGAAACAACTCGCCATCATCTCCGCCGCCAACATGGGAATCGACAAGACCCTGAACGCGTGTCCGGTCCATCCCGGATTTCTCAAAAAAGAAATCCTTTTCAGGTGACCCATCGGGCTTGCTGTTTCCCATTGATCTTACTCCCGCTCAGGCTGTTGTCTGTCCTGTTATCATAGATAAGCAGAGTTAACAGACATTCGACCCCGATGCACGCTGTCCGCAACAGGCATGACGACAACCAACCACCCGACTCAAACCTTTGCTGTTGAAATCGCTACGCATTGCATGGGCTGTTCCGGGTGCGGGGCGGCGGCAACCGGTGCGCACAGCACCTGAAATGAGCCAGCCGGAAAATTTGCGACAATTGGCCGCGCAACTGTTGCAAATGCAGCCGATTTTCCCGTTCCAGAAGCACGGATTTCCCCGCAACCTTCTGATAACAAAAGGATTTGCCTGATTTTGTCTGAAATATGTTTCCAGGGGGGACAAAACCTTGCGCTGGGGGAAAATCCGCTTAGTATCGGCCCCCTATGTGATCGAAGCTTGCGAAAAAAAGACAGCTATGTTTTGTGAGGTCGATCATAACGGATCAGCATTGAGGGGAGCGGGTTTTAGTGCTGAGATGTGGTGCGGGATCATTCGTGCCGGACTTGAACAGGCCGGAAGACGTCGCACATCGCTCCCCGCCGGGTCGGACAACAGTTCGGACAAGTCAGGTCAGACGAACAGGAAACAGATGATGCGCTCCATAAAAAAGTATCGCGCTTATTGGGTTGGGTTTTTAACTTTCTTACTCGCACCGTTTTATGGCGCGACCGCCGCCTTTGCAGCGCTGCCCGAGAATTGGCAGCTTGGATTTCAACCCGCGGCTTCGCCAATCATGGAAAGCATCACAAGCTTTCATAATTTTCTGCTGGTAGTCATCACAGCAATCACGCTTTTTGTGCTGGTTCTGCTGGTCATTGTCATGCTTCGCTTCAATTCGCGCAGTAATCCCGAACCCTCGACCCGCACACACAACACATTGCTGGAAGTTATCTGGACAACGGTCCCGATCCTTATTCTTGTGGTCATCGCGATACCGTCTTTCCGGCTGTTATATGCCGAAGATGTTGTGCCTGAATCCGATCTGACAGTGAAAGTCATCGGTAATCAGTGGTATTGGACCGTCGAATACCCTGACCATGACGAGTTGAGCTTCGATGTCATTATGCTGGAAGACGATGAGCGCGGTCCGGACGACCCACGGCTGCTGGCTGTCGATAATGATATCGTTGTGCCGGTTAACAAGACCGTACGGGTGATCACGACATCTGTCGATGTGATCCATGCCTTCGCAACCCCCGAGCTTGGGGTCAAGATAGACGCGGTCCCCGGCCGGCTCAATGAAACCTGGTTCAAGGCAACCCGCGAAGGCATTTTCTACGGGCAATGCTCGGAACTGTGCGGATCGCGACATGCTTTCATGCCGACCGCAATCCGCGTGGTCAGCGAGCCGGAGTTCACTGCCTGGCTTGAAGAGGCACAGGACGAGTTTGGTGCGGTTGATCAGGAGCAGCCTGTTCAACTGGCTGTGAATGCGGCAACACGCTGACATGTGATTGCACGCAGATAGATTTCGAACGTTACGAAAAACAAAGAGAGACAAGGCACCATGACAACGGCAGCCGAGACACATGACGATCACGCGCATCATCCGACCGGGTGGCGCCGTTACGTCTATTCGACGAACCATAAAGACATAGGCACGATGTACCTGATCTTCGCGATTATCGCGGGGCTCATCGGTGGCGTGCTGTCGCTGATCATGCGGACCGAGCTTGCCGCGCCAGGTGACGGTATCCTTGCCGGCAACTATCACATGTTCAATGTGTTTGTAACGGCACACGGGCTGATCATGGTGTTCTTCATGGTCATGCCGGCATTTATCGGCGGTTTCGGCAACTGGTTCGTACCACTGATGATCGGCGCGCCGGATATGGCATTTCCGCGAATGAACAATATTTCATTCTGGCTGCTGCCCCCTGCCCTTGCCTTGCTGGTCATCTCAATGTTTGTCGAGGGCCCTCCAGGTGCCACAGGCGTTGGCGGCGGCTGGACGATTTACCCGCCACTCTCATCAGTTGCGGGACAGCCCGGTCCGGCCATGGATTTTGCAATCCTGAGCCTGCATCTGGCCGGTGCGTCCTCAATTCTGGGTGCGATCAACTTTATCACCACGATCTTCAACATGCGCGCCCCGGGCATGACCATGCACAAGATGCCGCTGTTTGTCTGGTCGGTGCTGGTCACAGCCTTCCTGCTGCTGCTGTCGCTGCCGGTACTGGCAGGCGCCATTACCATGCTGCTGACCGACCGGAATTTCGGCACGACCTTCTTTGATCCGTCGGGCGGCGGCGATCCGGTGCTGTTCCAGCATCTGTTCTGGTTCTTCGGACATCCTGAAGTGTATATCCTGATCCTGCCCGGCTTCGGCATTATCAGCCAGGTCGTTTCCACCTTCTCACGCAAACCTGTATTCGGCTATATGGCGATGGCCTATGCGATGGTGGCGATCGGCTTTGTCGGCTTCATCGTGTGGGCGCACCACATGTACACCGTCGGGCTGGACGTTGATGTGAAGGCCTATTTCGTGGCCGCCACGATGGTGATCGCCGTACCAACGGGTGTGAAGATTTTCTCCTGGATCGCGACCATGTGGGGCGGCTCCATCGAATTCAAGACCCCGATGCTGTGGGCGATCGGCTTTATCTTCCTGTTCACAGTTGGCGGCGTGACCGGCGTTGTGCTGTCGAATGCGGGGATCGATACGGCCCTGCACGACACCTACTACGTTGTCGCCCACTTCCATTACACCATGTCGATGGGCGCCCTGTTCGGTATCTTCTGCGGCTTCTATTACTGGTTCGGCAAAATGTCCGGCCGGGTCTATTCGGAAGTTCTGGGCAAGCTGCACTTCTGGATCACCTTTATCGGTGTGAACATGATTTTCTTCCCGCAGCATTTCCTCGGGCTTGCGGGCATGCCGCGCCGTTATGTCGATTATCCGGATGCGTTTGCGGGCTGGAACATGGTATCCACCATCGGGGCCTATGTGACCTTCGGCGGAACCATTCTGTTCCTGCTGACAGTCGCGCATGCCTTCCTGCGCAATCAGCGTTGCCCGGATAATCCCTGGGGCGAACACGCCACCACACTGGAATGGACGTTGCCGTCACCGCCGCCGTTCCACCAGTTCAACGTGTTGCCGAAAATCAAATAAGAGACAGGCTGCGGGGAGCGCGATCTTCTCCCCGCAGCCATCTCACCCGATATTATCATCTGTTTCCTATTTGTTTTGCCATTTACGACACACTGATCAAACACGGCAACTGAGATCAACCACGGCGACTGAACACGGTAGTTTCCGTTGCGGAGAGCAGCATTGAGCAACACCCATTTCGAGCAGATCGAGCTGACCGACAGCCCGCATACGGCATCCGAAGATGCCCGTGTCGCGGACTATTTCGCGCTGCTCAAACCGCGTGTCATGTCGCTTGTGGTGTTTACCGGGCTTGCGGGCCTTGCGCTTGCGCCAGGTGAAATCAATCCATTTATCGGTTTTGTGGCGCTGCTCTGCATCGCTGTGGGCGCGGGTGCGTCGGGCGCGCTGAACATGTGGTATGACGCCGATATTGACGCAAAGATGGAACGGACCAGAACCCGTCCCATTCCTACAGGACGCGTGGCACCCGCCGAAGCGCTTAATCTCGGGGTCACCCTGTCACTGGGGGCGGTTGCGGTGATGGCGCTTGCTGTCAATTACACATCCGCCCTGCTGCTTGCGGTGACAATCGGATTTTATCTTTTCATCTATACGATGTGGCTGAAACGGCGCAGTCCGCAGAACATCGTCATTGGCGGGGCAGCGGGGGCATTTCCCCCGATGATCGGCTGGGCTGCGGTGACCGGATCGGTCAGCCTGGAATCCATTGTCCTGTTCCTGATCATCTTCATGTGGACCCCGCCGCATTTCTGGGCGCTGGCGCTTTATCGCAGTGGCGACTATGAAAAAGTCGGCGTTCCCATGCTGCCGGTGGTCGCTGGCCAGGCGGAAACCGGCAAGCAGATTTTCATCTATTCCCTGATCCTTGCTCCAATTGCCTTGCTGCCGGCTTTCATGGGATTTGCAAGCCTGCTTTACGGCGGCATTGCCGGCGTGCTGACGGCGGCATTCCTGATCTTTGCCTGGCAGGTCTGGCGCAGTGTCGCAACCGCTGAAGGCCCGCAGGACAGGCTGACTGCCCAGGCCGAAAAGCATGCCCGGAAGTTGTTCTTCTACTCGATCCTCTATTTGATGCTGCTGTTCGCTGCCCTGCTTGCCGAGGGGGTTTTCGATCTGCGCGCAATCACAGGTTGGTGAGCATGCCCTTAAGCGATCTTCATCAGCGTAAACGCGCCAAGAACGTCACAGTTGCAGGTATCCTGCTTGCGCTGATCGTGCTGTTCTTCGTCATCACAATCATCAAACTCAGTGGCTCACCTGCCGCCGCGGGACTATAGGCCGGCCAACCCCGACAAGCTTTATTAGGACAAGAAGGCAACCGCACAGATCAATGACCAGAACCAGCGCAAATAATTCCGCAAAGGAGCAGACGCGTGAAAGCCGCGCAATGCCCGACGGTAAGCGCGCGGCGCCCTGGCGAACTGCGGCGATTTGTTTGGTTGTTGTCGCGGGCATGGGGGCAGCAGCGTATGGGGCGGTACCGCTTTACAGGATTTTCTGTCAGGTAACCGGCTTTGGCGGCACCACACAACAGGCCGACGCGGCGCCTGACACCGTGCTTGACCGGCAGGTAACAGTCCGGTTCGATGCAAGCCTTGCAAAGGGCCTGAATTGGCAGTTCAAACCCGCACAACGCAGCGTCACCGTCAATGTGGGTGAAGTTGGCCTCGCCTTCTATCGGGCAAAAAACCTGTCGGAGCATCCTGTGATCGGCACCGCAAGCTTCAATGTGACACCGCTGAAAGCGGGCAGCTACTTCACAAAAATCGACTGTTTCTGCTTCACGGAACAGCGCCTTGAACCGGGGCAGGAAATGGATATGCCGGTACAGTTCTTCATTGACCCTGAAATCGTTGAAGATGCAAACCTTGATGAGATAACGACAATTACCCTGTCATACACCTTCCACCGCGCGCATGATACGCTGGCGGAAGCGACCGACACCACTGCCTATCCCGGCCGGGTCAATTCCGCCCCGACGGAGGGTAATAAAAGTTTTAATTGAACCGTAAGCGCAACAAAGAGAAATAACATGGCAGACGCACACGCTCCGCAACATGATTATCATCTGGTAGACCCCAGCCCCTGGCCATTCATCGGCTCGATCAGTGCCTTCATCATGGCGATCGGTGGCATCATGTTCATGCATGACGGTCCCCCCTGGGTCCTGCTGGTCGGTACCGCCGGCGTACTTTACACCTTCGTCGGGTGGTGGCGCGAGGTCATCAAGGAAGCTGAGCATGACGGGCAGCACACACCGGTTGTGCAGCTACACCATCGCTATGGGATGTTCCTGTTCATCGCATCAGAGGTCATGTTCTTTGTCGCATGGTTCTGGGCGTTTTTTAATGCCAGCATTTTTCCGGATGCAAATATTGGCGGTGTATGGCCGCCCGAAGGCATCGAAACGCTGGACCCGTGGCATCTGCCACTGATCAACACACTGATCCTGCTGACATCGGGAACCACGGTTACCTGGGCACATCATGCGCTGCAGAATGGCGATCGCGTGGGGCTGAAGCGCGGATTGATTCTGACAATCGTGCTGGGGGCGCTTTTTTCTGTGATCCAGGCCTATGAATATATGCATGCAACGTTCGAATTTGCGGGCAATATTTACGGTTCGACCTTCTACATGGCGACAGGCTTCCACGGCTTCCATGTGATTGTCGGGACGATCTTCCTGATCATCTGCCTGCTGCGCGCGCAGGCAGGGCATTTCAAGCCTGATCATCATTTCGGGTTCGAAGCCGCGGCCTGGTACTGGCACTTCGTCGATGTCGTCTGGCTGTTCCTGTTTGTCTGCATCTACATCTGGGGCAGCTGATCACACCGCTTTAACAACAGCGCTTGCTATCGAATGCCCTGCTGCTTATCTGCACAGACTAAGCGGCAGGGCATTTGCTTTTCCGGGTACCGGGATGCCTGAATGCCGGCACCCGCCATTCAGGACAGATGAAAAATGGGACAGGAAATTTCCGCAATCGCGGCAGGGCTGCGGTGTAAATGCCCCGAATGCGGGAAAGCACCCCTGTTTCGCGGATACCTGCAACTGCACGAGAAGTGTAGCGTTTGCGGCGCCAATTTCGGGGAAGCAGATTCCGGCGATGGCCCGGCGATCTTCATCATGCTGATTGTGGGATTTATTATCGTCGGCGCGGCCCTGGTGGTGGAGGTAAGTTACCAGCCACCCTATTGGGTCCATGCCTTGATCTGGCTGCCCCTGATCCTGATCCTGTCTTTAGGTCTGCTCCGCCCTTTCAAAGCCACGCTGATCGCCATCCAGTTTCAGCGCAGGGCGCAGGAAGGACGGCTGCTTGACTAGCCGCGCGTGTGAGAAGATATAGTGCCGGATAAATTAGCCCTGTTATCGCATTGCGAAATGTCTTAAGCCCACCGCAACGCAGCCCCGACAAACGGAACCCTATTGTGCGCATCGCGAACTATCAACTTCCCCTATGGCCGACTTTGTTTGCTATCCCTGCCTTGATTGTTTTGCTCTTGCTCGGCAGTTGGCAGATTCAACGGCTGCAATGGAAGAATGAACTGACCGAGACAATTGCAGCACAAACATCCTTGCCGCCGGTGATGCTGCCCGCCGAAATTTCAGACCCCGCCGACTGGAAATACCGTCCCACCAGAACCGAAGGGCGATTTCACCATGACAAGGAACTCCACCTGTTCGGTCACAACAAGCACAGCGGCCCGGGCTATTTGATTATCACACCCCTTGAACGTGCGGATGGCAGCTTTGTCTTTGTCAATCGCGGCTGGGTGCCACCGGAAAAGCGGCTGCCTGAGACACGCCCCGAAGGGCAGATTAGCGGCACGGTCAGTATAAGCGGGCTTGCGCGTCTGCCCTGGCCGCAGCATCTGTTTGTGGCCGATAACGAGCCTGAAGCCAATGTCTGGTTCTTCGGTGATATCGATGCCATGGCAGCAGCCCAGAATATCACCGACTATGCGCCGGTTTTTGTCGAAGCGGACGCCACCGTCAATCCCGGCGGCTTTCCCATCGGCGGGCAAAGCCGTGTCAGCTTTCGCAATGATCACCTTTCCTATGCGCTGACCTGGTACAGCCTGGCCGTGATCCTTGCCGCGGTCTATGCCGCCTTTGTGGTCAGCGACAATCGCAGAAATGCCTGACCAGTCAGAAACACCTGCAGCTTACACCGCGCTTGAGCAACGCTTCGCCCGCGCGCAGCATATCGACGATGCACTTGAGCTGCTTGAATGGGATCATGCGACAATGATGCCTGAGGGCGGCGCGGCGGCGCGGGCACAGCAAATGTCCACCTTGCGCCTTATCCGTCATGAGATGATGACCGATCCGGCGCTGGACGAGCTGTTGCAGCGGGCCCAGTCTGACAAATCAACCCTTAATGACTGGCAGCAGGCCAATCTGGCAGCAATGCGGCGCAGCTGGGTACATGCCACCGCGCTGCCGGCACGACTTGTCGAAGCCCTGTCCCAAACAGGGTCCGAATGCGAAATGATCTGGCGCAGTGCACGGAAAGCGAACGACTTCCCCGCACTTGCGCCCAAACTTGCCGAACTGTTGCAGCTCACGCGCGAGGCCGCCACCGCCAAGGCAGAGCGGCTCGACACCACGCCCTATGACGCATTGCTCGACGCTTTTGATCCGGGCATGTCAACTGCCACTGTCGAGCGGCTGTTCGCCGAACTTGAGGGATTTCTGCCCGCATTTCTGCCACAGGTCGTTGAACGGCAATGCCGCGCGCCCCGGCCCGGCATCCCCTCCGGCCCCTTTCCAATTGCAGCACAGCGCGCACTGGCCAAAAAACTGATGACATCGCTCGGTTTCGATTTTGAACATGGCCGGCTCGATGTCAGCCATCATCCCTTTTCCTCCGGTGTGCCTGACGATGTGCGGGTGACGACGCGTTATTCGACTGACGAATTCCTGCAAGGGCTGATGGCCGTTCTGCATGAGACGGGCCACGCACTCTATACACGCGGCCTGCCCGCCGACTGGCAGGGACAACCGGTTGGCGAGGCGCTGGGCATGACCCTGCATGAAAGCCAGTCGCTGATCATCGAGATGCAGGCCTGCCGCAGCGATGCTTTCATCCGCTATGTCGCGCCGCAACTTGCCGAAACCCTTGGCGATGCCGGCGATAGCTGGTCGACGGCAAACATCAAAAGGCTTTTCCAACAGGTGAAGCCGGGGCTGATCAGGGTCTATGCCGATGAGGTGACCTATCCCTTGCATGTCATCCTGCGTTACCGGCTGGAAAGCGCAATGATCGCTGGTGAGCTTGCGGTTGCCGATCTGCCTGGTGCGTGGAATGAGGGTATGAGCCGTTTGCTCGGTATCACACCGTTTGATGATGCGGATGGCTGCATGCAGGATGTGCATTGGCCTGCCGGGCTGTTCGGTTATTTCCCGACCTATACCCTTGGCGCGCTTGCCGCAGCGCAGTTCATGGCTGCCGCGCAGGCCGCCCGACCCGACATCCCCGATGCGATCGCCCGGGGGGATTTCACGCCTTTGACCGACTGGCTGCGCCTGAATGTACACCGCTATGGCAGCAAATACGGCACCAATGCGCTGCTTGAAAAGGCGACCGGCAGCCTGTTATCGGCTGATGCCTATATGCAGCATCTCAAGCGCCGCTATCTGCCTGACTGAGGGGCTGGGCAGCGCCACAGCCAGTAGGGGCATAACGTAGTTCCACGCGCCGGTTGCAGCAGCCATGCCGGCGGATTAGGTTACCGCACCACCGGCTGCCGCCATGCGGCCACCAGCATGAAGAGTATTCAGTGAACTATATCAGCACCCGTGGCGGGGGCGGCCCCGTCGATTTTGAATCCGCATTGCTGACCGGACTGGCCAGCGATGGCGGACTGTACGTGCCTGAAAGCTGGCCGCAATTTTCCGCCACCGATCTGGCGGAGATGGCACGGCTTGACTATGCGGCGCTTGCCTTCCGCGTCATGGCGCCACTTGTCGGCGATGCCATGCCCGGCCCGCGCCTGCAATCGCTGATCGATGCCGCTTACGCCAGCTTCGACCACAAGGCGGTGACCCCGCTTGTTCAACTTGACCGGCGCAACTGGCTGCTTGAGCTGTTTCATGGTCCGACCCTCGCATTCAAGGATGTGGCGCTGCAGCTTGTGGGCCGGCTGTTCGATGACGCGCTGACCCGACGCAAAGCCCGCGTGACGATCCTTGTTGCGACATCGGGTGATACGGGTAGCGCCGCTATTCACGCAATCGCCGGGCGCGCGGCAGCGGATATTTTTGTCCTGCATCCGCACGGTCGCACCTCGGACATTCAGCGGCTTCAAATGACGACGGTCACCGAACCCAATGTGCATAATATTGCCATCGAGGGGACGTTCGATGATTGTCAGGCGCTGGTCAAAGCCATGTTCAACGATGCCGGTTTCCGTGACAAAGCACGCTTGTCGGGGATGAATTCGATCAACTGGGCCCGCGTCATGCCCCAGATCGTCTATTATTTCCATGCCGCATTGTCGCTTGGTCGGGAAAGCCGCCCGACCGATTTCAGTGTGCCGACGGGGAATTTCGGCGATATCTATGCGGGCTATGCCGCCAAGCGCATGGGACTGCCGGTGGGGCAGTTGGTTATCGCGACCAATGTGAATGATATTCTGGCCCGTACCCTTGCCACGGGACATTACGCTGTGAGCGAGGTCAGCCAGACGATCAGCCCCAGCATGGATATCCAGATATCGAGCAACTTCGAACGCCTGCTGTTTGATGCGACAGATCGGGATCCGGCAGCAGTGCGCCGCTATATGGACGGGCTGACCCAGTCAGGGGCTTTCACCCTGTCCGATCCGGCACTGCGCCGGATCCGCCAGGATTTTACCGCCTGCCGGATAGATGAAGCCGCAACCCGCGACGAAATCGCACAGAGCTACCGCGAAACAGGCTATCTCATGGACCCGCACAGTGCTGTGGGCCGGGCCGCCGCGCGCCAGCAAATACAGCCCGACAGCGATACGCCGATGGTTACACTGGCCACCGCCCATCCGGGCAAATTTCCCGAAGCGGTGCGGCAGGCAACCGGCCAGACACCCCCATTGCCCGACCGTTACGCGGATCTGCGCCAATGCGAGGAGCGTTACGAAATCTTACCCAATGACCTGCAAGCTGTTGAAAGCTTCATCAACTCACGTATCTGACATTTATGGACCATCAACTAACCACGCTGCCCAATGGACTGCGCGTCGTCAGTACCCATATGCCGCATGTGCAGACCGCCGCGATCGGCGTTTGGGTGGATGCGGGCGCGCGGCATGAAGAGATCGCGGCACATGGCATTTCCCATATGCTCGAACATATGGCGTTCAAAGGCACAAAGCGGCGCGATGCGCGCCGGATCGCCGAGGAAATCGAAGCGGTCGGCGGCCATCTGAATGCCTATACCAGCCGCGAGCAGACCGCCTATTTCGTGCGAATCCTGAAAGACGATATTCCGCTGGCTGTCGATCTGCTGGCCGATATCCTGCAAAATTCGACTTTCGACAAGACAGAGCTTGCCCGTGAGCGCGATGTAATCTTTCAGGAGATCGGCCAGGCACTTGATACCCCGGACGATCTTGTTTTTGACAGGATGCAGGAAGCCGCCTTTCCCGATCAGCCGCTCGGCCGGCCGATCCTGGGCACACTCGACAGTGTCGGCGGTTTCACTTCGGATAATCTATCCGAATATATGCAGCGCCATTATCACGGTACGCGGATGGTGCTGTCAGGGGCGGGAGCTGTCGACCATGAGACACTGGTGCGGCTTGCACACACCCATTTCGGCGCACTGGCAAAGGGCCGGCCCGAGAAGCCGGCGGCGGCGGCCTATCGGGGCGGTGATACCCGGCAGGAAAAAAGCCTTGAACAGGCACATCTTCTGCTGGGCCTTGAGGGACAGGCTTATGGGCATCGGGATTATTATACCGGCCAGCTGTTCACCACCATTCTGGGCGGCGGCATGTCGTCGCGCCTGTTTCAGGAAGTGCGCGAAAAACGCGGCCTGTGCTACAGCATCTTTGCCTTCTCCTCCGCCTATGCCGATAGCGGGCTGATGGGCATTTATGCGGGAACAGGCGAAGCGGGGCTTGGCGATATCGTCGCCGTGATCACCGATGAAATCGCCGCGATGGCAACCGGCACAAGCGCGGAAGAAACCGCACGGGGGCGCACGCAACTGAAGGCGGGGCTTATGATGAGCCTTGAATCGCCGGCTGCCTGCTGCGAACAGCTGGCGCGGCAGTTGATGATCTATGACCGCATCATCCCGACAGGGGAACTGCTTTCCCGGCTTGACGGCATCGATGAAAGCGAAATCGCTTTGTTTGCCGAGCGGCTTCTGAACCAGGCCTCCCCCACCGTCGCCGCGCTCGGTCCGATTTCCCGACTTGCCAGCCAGGACGAAATAAAGGCAAGATTCACGCGGCAATAAATTTTCCCGGGTTGGGAGGCAAGCGCCGATGTCTATTTTACGCTCACTGGGCGCGGCGGATAACGAGTTATGTGTGGAAGGCAAGCATGTCTATCTGCGATTGCCCGTCTTTGGCGATTTCGACGCCTGGACGGAATTGCGGTCGGAAAGCCGTGCTTATCTGACGCCCTGGGAACCGGTTTGGCCGCATGACGATCTGACACGCCCTGCGTTCCGCCGCCGGCTGCGCCGCTATGCCCAGGAACTGCGCGAGGAGACGGCCTACCCGTTTTTTATCTTCCGCAAGCAGGACGATGCGTTGCAGGGCAGCATCACCTTGTCAAATATCCGCCGTGGCGTCACCCAGTCCTGCTCGGCGGGTTACTGGACAGGCGAACGCTATGCGGGCCAGGGCGTGATGCAGGACGCGGTACGCGCAATCATCCCCTTTGTATTTCGCGAATTACGCCTGCACCGGCTGGAAGCCGCCTGTCTGCCTGAAAATGAGCCATCGAAAGCCGTTCTTCTGCGCACAGGCTTTCAGTATGAGGGGCTGGCGCGGCGCTATCTGCGTATCAATGGCGCCTGGCGCGATCACCTGCTGTTTGCCCTGCTCGAAAGTGATCCGGCTGCCCGCTTTATAACATAATCACTGTTATTTTATCCCCGAAATCCGGTAAAGTCAGATGTGATTCAGTGGGCGGGGTATTGGCCCCGGGGTTGATAAGGGGTTCTGCATTGATAGTGGTACGGCGCAAACAATCGAGCCGGCCTGCATCTGTCCTGCTTGGACAGCTGTTTCTGTTTTCTGTCGTTGCGGCATTCTGGGCGCCGGCAGCCGGTGCGGGCAATGTCATTCGTGACCGGGTTAGCGGTTGCGGAACAAGCAACCCCTTCCCCAGCGATGGTGAAAGCATTCGCTGGTACGGTGCTTGTCAGGACGGCCTTCTGTCCGGACACGGAACCCTGATCTGGTATCAGAACGGTCAGGAAACGCAGCGCAATGAAGGAACATTCTGGGCCGGCGAAATGCATGGCCCGATCACGACGACCTATCCCGACAGGACCCAGCTGATCGGCACCTATCAGGCCGGCATGCGCAATGGTCAGTTCATGACCTTTCGCACAGATGGCAGCCATACGGTCAGCATCTTTGACCGCGGGCAACTGATTTCCGAACGTCAGGTCGGCGCATCACTTCAATCGCCGGCATTTCAATCGCCCAGGCAGACAGGGACAGCAGGCACTGCCGGCAGCTCGTACTCCAGAACAGCCGCATCGGCCCCGAACCCGCAGCGGGGATTTGCACGCACAGCAGCACGATCTTCCCTGGCGCAGAATGACGGATGGCCGACAAATAGCCGCATCGACATCGGCATGACAGATGACACGGTGGTGATTTCAGGCAGCGGCATCGAAAACAATTATAGCGGTGCCTTTATCGGGTCCAACGCATATCAGGTGGCAAATGCGGGCCGGGCAGATGCCCCGCGCTATCGTTACGGTAATGGTCGCTTTCAGGCCCCCTTGCCCGCAATGGCAACCGCACCCGCCGCGGTCGGCACCGATACAGGCGCCGCCGATAAACTGACACCTCGGAATGCGCCACCCGTCGCAACGCCGGTGGCTGCACCGCAGCCGGCAATGCAGATCGCACAGACCGGCAATTTCAGCAACCCGGCTCCCGCTGCGCCGCCCGCTGCCGCACCTTCAGAAGGTTCAGCGTACCGGTCGGCGCCGCCAGCCACACCCCAGGCCCGTATCGCAACGCCCGAACAGCGCTTTGTCGCCGCACTAAGTGCCGAGCAGGCCGGTCAGACCGAACAAGCGCTGGCAAGCTATTCGGCACTTGCCGCGCAATATCCGCAAAGTCAGGTTGCGCAGCTGGCCGGGGAACGGATGGCGCGCCTCACACAAGCCGCCGCCACGCCGCAGCGCATTGACCCCCGGAGCGCCGCTGAAAAAGCCGCCGCCGCAACAAGGATGTCTGAACGCGATACTTCGCCGCTGTTCAGCCGCAATGCTGAAATTGGCAGCTATGTCTGTTCGCTGCAGGGGCTGTTTGGCGGGCAGTCGAAATGGTGCGGAATCGTACGCGATTCAAACGCGGCCTATCACTTTGTCGAGGTGACGCGCGTAAAAGCCGATGGTTTCTTCAATATCGGCTTTACCCGCGCACCATGTACAGGCAACACTTTTATCAATTATTTTAGTCGCGGCATCCGCGTCACAGTTCCTAAAAACTGCATGGGACCAGTTTGGTGAAAAAGCACATGAATGTAGCTGCAAAACGCATCGCCCGGATCGCAAGCGCCGGGCTTGCTTTATCTGTGTTGGCAACGCCGGTTGTCGCGCAGTCGGTTCTGACTGCGGATACAGAAATTTCAGGCGATGCCTATCTGAACCGGCTTGCGGAAATCATGAACGATATCCGCCGCCTGGCACCTGATAATGTTGAAGGGGAAGGCCCGCTTCTGACAATCCTGCCTGAAACCGGTGAATTTGCCGGCGATCTGGGTACATTGTCTGATATTGATCGACAACTTGCGCGGGCGGGCGGCCGGCTATTTGATCTTTATCGGGAAATTGGCGGCGATCCGGGGGAGCGTCCGCTCCTCATCCAACGCACGGCGAACGGGTTGTTTTCCGCGCTGGAGGGAGAAAACGGCAATGTCTCCGCACAGCCGGGGGATGCGCTGGGCAGCAGCCTCGGCGATATCGCGGCAAACGATGAACGGCTGCCCGGTGCCGTCGCGCCAGTGGTCGCGGCTGTCGTCGATACTCTTGCAAGTGCGCCGAACGCGAATGCCGGCTTTGACCTGCTCGCAGCCCTTGAACCGGACCCTATTGCCGTGCTTGCCCGCAATCAGCGAGTCGGGCTGACGATTACAGGGCCCGATGTTGAAACGGCGGGAAAATTCGCGGTGATTGCCGGCCCTGCCGGCAGCCGTGTCGGGCAAACAGCCGTCAGTGGCGATACGCTGACGACGAATATTGTGATCGGCCCTGACACCGCAGACGGATTTGGCAAAATTCTGCTGTTCAGCGGGTCTGATTCGCTGACCCCCGTGACAAGCTATGATATTGCCGTGCGCGGCGGCGAGACAACGCCGCCAGTTGCCGAACCTGACGATCATGGTGGCACGACGGCAACCGCGACACCGCTGCTTGGCGGCGGCGCGGTCAGCGCAAGCGTCACAGGACATATTGGCGGCCCGGACGATGTTGACATGTTCAGCCTGACCGTCACCGCGCCGGGCAGTCTGACCATTGCCTCAAGCGGACCCACCGATATTGCCGCAACCCTTACCGACTCGAACGGCACACTCGTGGGCGACGATGACAATAGCGGCAGCCGCTATAACTTTGCCGTCCAGACTGTGGTCAATCCCGGCACCTATGTGTTGGCGGTGCGCCATTGCTGTTCCGGCTCAGGCCGCTATCAACTCGATACGGTTCTCAACCCGCTATAAAGCATCTGAAACCCGATACCGCCGCAAATTGCGCGTTCGAAGGCAGTGTTTTCCCGTGCGATCTGCTCAGACAGGCAAACGCGCCATGGAGCCTGTTTTCCATGTGACGGTATCGGCTCTTTCTCCCGATGCGGAGAAAAGAGTATCTACCCTCCTTTTTGCCTTGCCATATGAATACAGGCCGCACAGCAGCATACACGGCCATGTGCTACTATGACCCTTCATGCCGACGCTTCAGCCCGCATCATGCAGCGATGCATAAGAGAATTATCTAGTCGCTGAATTCCTGGCGCGGCTGGGCGGCGCCCTCCTGCTGCACTCGCAAGACGCCCTGGAACTGACGGCCGATTTCGTGGGTAACATCACGATGGTCCTGCGTGTTTCGTACAACGGTCGGTGTGATCATCACCATCAGCTCGGTGCGTTGCGCAGTCTTTGTGGTCCGACCGAACAGATGGCCAAGTACCGGGACCGTATGCAGACCGGGAATACCGCTTTTACCCTTCGTTCCGGTTTCGCGGATCAGACCGCCAAGCAGAACCGTCTCTCCATCATTGACCGCAACTGTGCTGAGGAAGCTACGCTGCTGGATCGTCGGCGAATCGATTGTGGAGGTTCCTGAGGCCTGCGTATTCACGGCGGCACTCACCTCCTGCACGATCTCAAGCGTCACCATGCCACCCGAATTCACCCGCGGCGTGACCTCAAGCAACACCCCCGTGCTGCGATATTGCACCGTATTCACCGTGCGCGCGTCATCGGTGAGCCCTTCGGAGGTCTGGGTAATGATGGGCACCTCATCACCGACACTCAGCCGGGCCACCTGATTATCGAGAACGAACACAGTAGGGGCTGAAACCATGTTCACCGTAGTCAGATCCGACAGGGCATCGAGGATAACCCGCGATTGATTAAGCCCGCCCTGAACGGTGAAGGCAAAACCGCCCGTTGGCGGCGTCGCAGCGCCCAGATTGGGGCTGATACTGGTCGGCGAGATGCCGGTGGTCAGTTGCGCGATACTATCGGTGGCTTCACCCAGCCCACCCGTATCGATGAAATACTGCACGCCGTAACGCAATGTGTCGCCCAGACTGACCTCAACGATCTGCGCTTCAATCATGACCTGCAACGGTTCGACATCAAGCGTGCTCAAAACCTCGAGAATCTGCTGATACTGCCGTTCGCTGGCATGAATCAGCAGGGCGTTTTTGGACTGCTCGGCCGTGACGCGCGGTGAGGGGCTGCTGGTCGCTTCCCCGGAACCGCCCTCAACGTTCAAGGACGCGCCGTCATCACCTTTTTCACCCTGCGCCGCGCCAAAGATATCGCGCAGGGTCGTCACCATATTGCTGGCCGAACCATGCTGCATGAAATAGACGAATATCCGCCGCTCATCCGACCGCCTTGTCCTGTCAAGCCGCGCAATCCAGTCCCGCGCCTCCTGCAGATAGGCCTGCTGGGTCGAGATCACCATGACCGCATTCAGCCGCTCAACCGGAACAAAACGGACAAGCCCGGCCAGCGGCCCCTTGCCCGTGTCACCGAAAATATTTTCAAGCTCAAGCAGGATCGTTTCAACGTCAACATGTTCAAGGCTTGTCAGCAATACAGCCTTTTCCGCCATGTGATCGACGTCAAATACGGCAATCGTGTCACGCACGGTACGTAATTCAGGCCCGGTCCCCGCCGTGATCAGAATATTGCGTGCCGCATCGACAGCAAGCGGACGCCCTTCGGGCAGCAAGGGTTTGATGATCTTGGCAAGCTCCGTCGCGCCGATATAGGACAGCGGGAACACCTCGAAACCGCCGCCATTCGCCCGCGGCATATTGGCGCCGACCGCACCGCCCGTGAAACTCTGCGCATCGGCAAGCGAAACACGGTACACCCCGCCCTGATTGATCAGCACCGCATTCGCACTGGCCAACACCGTTTCAAGCACCGGCACGAGTCCCGCGGCGCTGATCGGTTCCCCGGTCCGCAGCGATGCGGTCCCCCGGACATCAGGATCGATCGTGAACGGTACCCCAAGCAAGTCACCCAGAATGACACTCACAATCTCACTGATTTCAGCCCGCTGAAACTCCAGCGAGATATCGCCTTTACCCAGATTGCGTTTGAGGGCGGATTTCGCCCTTTTCCCGCCAACGGAAGGATAGAACTCATCGATTGAGGGGGATGTGCCCATCACTGTGTTTTGTGCAGCCGGGGTCGACATGCCGCGCTGGGCGGTGGCAAAGGCGCCGGGATTATAGGGACGCTGCGATTCCGGCTGCCGCTGCACGGCAGGTGCTGCAGGTGCCGCTATCTGTGGCTGCGTCGCGGGCGGCTGCGCCGTTTGCTGGACCGTGCAGGCGACAAGCGCAAAACCAAGCCCAAGAGCAATGAGCCGCCGCGCAAACGCGTTACCGACTAACCTGTTGTTCCGCAAAACAAACCCCTTTTTTTCCCGCAACTCCGTGCCACTCCGCTATTCCCGCTTATCATGGAGCAGAAATATTTCCTCCGCGCCGGCTTTTTCCAAAGTGATTTGCCCAGGCGCGATTTGACTAATCGACCAGCCATCCAGCACATCCCCCTGCTGAAGACGTTCCACTTTGTCACTCCGCCCCGTACGGATCAAGATAATGCGACGCTCACCCGCCACCACGACGCCAAGCACCGGATACCGGTCCAACAGCAGTCTTTGCCCTGGCTGTGCTGCGACCGGGGGGGCACCGGCACCGCTTGCAGGCCGTCGCGAAGCGACAAATAAAGGCCGCGACAATGTCTGCGGATAGTCCTGCAATCGTGCGGGCATCAGCAATGTCGGCACTTGCTGGCGCGTTTCAGGCACCTCGCCCATACCCGCTGCTTCAGGCTGGATTCGCTCATATAGCCTGACACCAACCGCATAACCCCACGGAAACACTGCGATCAGCGCAAAAAGCAGACATAGCAAGATTAATGGCGCGGCGCGGACCCTCATGACGCTGCCGCCCCGCCCGGATCCTGAAAGCCGAAAATATCAAGCTGTATATCAAGCCCCTTGCTTTCCTGCCCCTGGGGGGCACGGGCGCGAATATAAAGGCGATCAAGCAGCAAGGCAGGGCGATGACTTTCAAGCCCATGCAGAAACTGCTGTAGCCCGGCCAGATCGGCGGTTGCGCGTATGCGCCCGCCAATACGGGCAAAGCCGTCATCTGCAGCCTCCGTCGACAGGGGCTCGAAGCTCAACAGACTGACACCGCTCCCACCGGCGAGATCATCCACAAGCTGCTGCAATCCGGCCTGGGAATTGGCAACACTGGATCCGGGCAAAAGCAGCAGGTCACGCAACATACCGGTCTGCGCCGCGTCCTTGTCGGGCTGCCCGATTTCTGCGCTATAGCGTGTGAACAGCTCCCGCTGTTGCTGTGATTGGGTCAACTGTTCTTGCGAGCTTTGCAGCAAAGCCAGATAAGGCCAGACAAGGCCGAACCAGACCAGAAGAAGCGCTACCAGAAGCGCCGCTACCGCCAGAACCCGGTCGCGCATAGAGGGATTATCCAATTCCCGCATCATTCTCCCTCCCCATTCGAAGGGCCGCCGGGCGCAAGCGCGATGGCAAGCTGGAACTGCTCGTTACGGGTTGCCGGATCGCGCAGCACCGGTGCCGCGAAGGCGGCCGAGACAACCATGGGCAAAGCCTCAAGCGGCGCGATCAGGTCAGAGGCCGACCGCGCCACCCCCTGCACCTGTAACTGATCGCCCTCAAGCTGCAACTGCACGAGATACGCCGTATCGGGGAGTGCCCGTGTTACCGCCTCCAGCACGGCGACCACCGGCGGTCGGGCATTGCGTTGTGCAATCAGGGGAGCAAACTGGTTCTGCGACGCGCGACCAGCGGCTTTCTGTAATCCGCCCGGCCCCAATTGCAGCCGCAATTTCGCGGCCGTATCACGATTGTCAGATGTCTCGACATAATTACGCAGCAGCGGTGAGCCAAGCGCCAGAACCGCAAGCAGGCAGACCGCAAATTTCAGCCAGGGCGATGCACCGCCCTCCGGCACACGGATCGTGCGGACAATGTCGCCGCCCTTCGGCCCACTGCCGACAGATACCCGGTCAGGGTGAATATCGAACCAGGCCGCGGCGGCCAGAACTTCCTCCACCGCAGCGCGGGGAATCACGGTAAAGGCCACAGGCACCTTGCCACGCCCATCCACTGTACCCGTTATCGCATAACCGAAATCCACCTTATCGGGCGCAAACGGGGTCTGTCGCTCTATCTCGTCGTCAAAGGCGCGGCGCCCTTTTTTCAAACTGACGGCATCAATTTCGCCCAGGCGCTGCAACCCCATATCGGCAGGCAGCGACAAGACAGTTTCAGCCCCCTGATCGAGCTGATCTGTGACCAGGGTCAGCAATTTCTGATTGGCGGTTTCGGGCGATGACTTACTGAGCGATCCGATGGTCGTTATCTGCTTGCCGCGCGCAAGTTGCAGCCGGAAGCCTTCCTTTTCCGGGATAACAAGAATTGTGTCCCGCGTCAGACCAAGCCAAACCGCGACATTGTGGGGCAACATGGCGCGCAGGGTCTGCCCCCACCAGCGCAAGAACTGACCGACGAAGCCGTCTTTGGCGACGGTTTCGCCTTCCGCAGCTTCGGCTTTTGTTTCCTGATCAATTGCCTCGGACATCAGTCCCCGCTATTCACACTCTTGAATCGACGCTACCACCCGGCATCGGACTATGACAGTTTCATCGCACCAGCCAACGGCAAACAAACAACAAAATGAGCGCCGCGTCAGCGCCTGTACCAATGCACAATGCGATATGGCTGACGACTGTCACGGGTAAGCCACAACGCTGCCTCTGTCGCCGCCGTCGCGCCGTCAGGTAGTTTGACCTCCGCCGTTATATCATAGGCCAGCCGATGCGACCGCCCTGAAAGTCCGGTCAGCGCGATCGCCCGGCTTACCGCGGCCCCTGCAAATTCCGGATCCGCCCCCTGCTCGCGACAATTTACCGTTAAGCCCGGCAGCAATGCCGCAAGCTCCTGGCGGTTGATCCCGGCGAGCCGGGCAATATCACGCCTTGTCTGCCAGGGCGCCGCGGGAATGCCGCCGGAAGCCGCAACCGGCGGCCTTGCGGATGGCGGGCTGAAGCTGTTTGCGGTCGCATCACCCGATGCCGCATCAGCCGCCCCGCGACCGGCGATAACAGCCGCGGAAAACTGCCGCGCCGATGCGGGTGAGAGCCCCGCTGCCAGCGCATATGCCGACAGAAGCGGTTCTGGTGCCCAGTTCAGATCGATCTGGCCGCATGAATCGCGGATCGTCACCGTTATTTCAGCCGCGTCATCAAAACGAAGCCCGAATCCGGTTGCATCGCCAAGTTCGATTTCTGCCAGATCGTCGCTCGACAGCAATAGTAAAATGGCGCGATTGATCCCGGCATCCGCAAGATTTTGTGCTTTTTCAATAGCGATCAGATTGCGCGCCAGCCGCACTTCGCCGCTGCCTGTCGCAAGCAGCCCCCCGACAAGCCCGCCCAGCAAAATAATCGCCCAGATCACAAGCAGCAAGGCAACACCCCGTTGCCCGTTCATCGTGGCATCGTGGCAGTAGGCGTGCTTTTCTGTATCTTGCTGTCCGGTCATCTTGCCAGCCGTCATCCGATCGCAGGGTCAGCCAAAAGGCGGGGGTTGCGTGGCCGGTGCGATAATCAGCGCCGGCCAGAATTGCCGCTCATCGGCCGGCTGCAGCGTTAACCGGACAAGTTGCGGCAGACGCTCTGAACTGGTCCAGGCACGATGCCAGCGCGGCGCAACCTCGGGGGACAAGACACCGTAATAGCTGAATTGCCCGTCATTGATGTTTGACATCAGCTCCCGCTCCTCGCGCCCCTGAAGATAAAGAAGCGCAGTCCGGCTTTCCCGCGCCTGCAAACGCAATGTGATGAGAACAGGCGCAAGCCCCCCCTGGCCGGACAGCGGGTAAGCAGGAAAGCGCAGCACCTGTTCCCGCCCGCTGAACAGCAACCGGTCCTCATGCACATCCCGTCGGGTAAGAGGCGGCATGGTCGTCAACTGCCGGCGCAGCAATTGCTGAACATCGCGGATCTGGCCGACCCCTTCGCTGATGTCAGAAACACGGGCGGCACCTGTAATACCAGCCGGCAGCAAGGCGACAATCAGGACCGTCATCATACCCAGAATCGTCAGTGCCACCATCATCTCAAGCAAGGTGAAGCCACCCTGCCGGCTCCGGCTGCCGCTGCGGGCCATCATTTGTCAGACCCCGCAACCGGCTGCAGTGCAAGCGTTGTCAGCTCAACCGGCGCACCACCGCCTGGCGGGCTGACCGCCACCGTGATGCGGGCCAGCCGGTACCCGGAAGCGGTGGCGTCGACCGGAAAATCGCCGATACTGCGCCGCCAGCGATAACCGTTCGGTAGTGTCTCCCCCGTTTCCGCCGGCAGTTGCGCAGCACGCACCTTGCCCTCAGCCATCAATGACTGCGCCACAAGCAACGCATATTCCGCCTCCGCCGCGCGATCAGCACCGCGCAGCCCGGCGACAATACCGCCAGCCAGTGCACTCATACCGAATGACAGAATTGCCAGCGCCACAACCACCTCAAGCAAGCTTAACCCCGCCTGCGCAACAGATTCGGACCGCCCGAGGCCATGCGCCCTGACGGCTTGGCGACTATTGTGTCGCAAGGGACACCTTGCCGGTAAGCCAATCCAGATCCAGCCGCCGCTGGCTGCCATCTGCCGACATGATGATCTGCCTGCCGGTCGCGCTGCCATCGGGGAAAAAAGTCACCTGCTGATCTTTGGCAATTTCTGCGCGCGCGCCTGCCACCCCGGCCGGCAGCTGTTTGACAATGACAGAGATATCGGACCCAGCCATGCCAGCGGCCACATCCAGCGCAACCGCCCGCCCTTCCAGCAAAGCCTGCGCCCGGGCAGCACGCAGTTCGGCATGCAGCCTGTTCGTCGCGCGATCAAGCTGCCCGTCCGTGGTCAGCCGTGCAAGAGAGGGAAGCGCAAGCGCGTAAACGACCGCAATCAGGCTCATCACGATCAGCAATTCAATCAGTGTAAAACCGCCCTGCGCGAAGCGGCTGCGGCGTTCGGTATGGTCAGGGCGCGATAATATCCGCATCATCCCCCTCTCCTCCTTCGCGCGTATCCGCACCAAGCGAGGCAAGCTGAAACGGTCCGCCATCAGGTGCGGGCGCGCGGTAGATATAAGGGTTATCCCACGGATCAAGGGGAACCGTCCGCCTACTGAGATAGGGGCCGCGCCAGCGTTTGGCGGCCGATTGCGGTGCAGCGACAAGCGCGGACAAGCCCTCATCTGAACTGGGATAACGTCCCATATCCAACCGGTAAAGTTCCAGCGCGGTAATAAAGGTTTCAAGCTGTATCCGCGCGGTATCCGCACGGGCACCGCTCAGATATCCGACAGCACGCGGCCCCACAATCCCGATAAGAAGCCCCAGCACAACAAGCACCACGAGCAGCTCGACAAGCGTAAACCCGCCTGCATGACGTCGCGGCCGCTTGCAAAGCTGGTGCGTATCACTCGTTCGCTTCTGTTGCCGTCGTGCCGGTATCACCTTTAATCCGCCTCCGGATCAGACCATCAGGCCGCGACGCGCTTCCTTTCTTCCTTCAGCCCCTCGGCAATCAGGAAGGCAAGTTCAAGCGCCTGGCTTGCATTCAGTCGCGGGTCGCAATGGGTGTGGTAGCGATCCGACAGATCCGCCTCTGTAATGGCCTGCGCACCGCCGATACATTCGGTAACATTCTGGCCCGTCATTTCGAAATGCACACCGCCCGCATAGGTGCCTTCCGCCTGATGCACGGCGAAAAACTGACGCACCTCAGCCAGAATACGGTCGAAGGGCCGCGTTTTGTAGCCGCCTTCGGCTTTGACCGTATTGCCATGCATCGGATCGCACGACCAGACCACCTTGCGGCCTTCGCGTTCGACAGCGCGAATAAGCTGCGGCAGATGCTTGTCGACATTATCCGCGCCAAACCGGCAAATCAGGGTAAGCCGGCCGGCTTCATCTTCCGGATTGAGAATGTCGATCAGGCGCAGCAGCTCGTCAGGGGCCAGGCTTGGCCCACACTTGATGCCGATCGGGTTTTTCACGCCACGGCAGAATTCCAGATGCGCATTTTCTGGCTGGCGTGTCCGGTCGCCGATCCACAGCATATGCGCCGAGGTATCGTACCATTCGCCCGAAGTTGAATCGATCCGCGTCAGCGCCTCCTCATAGGCAAGCAGCAGGGCCTCGTGGCTTGTATAGAAATTGACTGTGCGCAAACGGCCCACACTCGCAGGTCCGACGCCACATGCTTCCATGAAGTCGAGTGCCTCTGAAATCTGTTCCGCGATATGCTGATACCGTTCGCCTTGCGGGCTATCGGAAACAAAGCCCAGATTCCAGCTATGCACATGATGCAAGTCCGCGTAACCGCCACTTGCAAAGGCGCGCAGCAGGTTCAGTGTCGATGCCGCCTGGCCGTAAGCCTGCACCATGCGGGCGGGATCGGGCACGCGAGAGTTCGACTGGAAATCCATGCCATTGATGATGTCGCCGCGATAGCTTGGCAGCTCAACGCCTTCGATCGTTTCCGTGTCGGCTGAACGCGGCTTGGCAAACTGTCCTGCCATACGGCCAACCTTCACAACCGGGCATTTCGCACCATAGGTCAGCACAACAGCCATTTGCAGCAAGACGCGGAACGTATCGCGGATATTATCGGGCTTGAACTCGGCAAAGCTCTCCGCACAATCGCCGCCTTGCAACAGAAAAGCCTCGCCCCGCGCCACTGCCGCAAGTTCCTGCTTCAGATTGCGCGCCTCCCCCGCAAATACCAGCGGCGGATAGGTACGCAGTTGCGCCTCCGCCTGTTCCAGTCCCTCTTGGTCGGGATAGCTCGGCACCTGCACGATTGGCTTGTTGCGCCAACTTTGGGGGGTCCATTTTTCCGTCATGATTACACCTGACCACAGGGGCAGTGCGCCCCATTTTCTCTAGATTTCGCGAAGCCGGGTTATAGGCTGAGACGGGACTTTTGGCTAGCCCCGGCGAAAATTTGCACCTGTCGACAACACCGCACGGTACTGGCATGCCAAACAGTGCCACTATATGCTGTACCGGCCAGACGCCCAAAGGCAATCTCTGCGCATAATAAAATCGGGGGTTTGGGGACCATGCATTTCACAATCGGTGCAAAAATTCTCGGTGTCGCGGTGATGCTGGTCGCATTGATGATCGGCCTGTCGATCTATTCGGTCATCACGGTCGACAGAATTGAAGACCGGCTGGCGGTCACCGCTGACAGTCTGATTCCGCTTGTCGGCAAGGTCGCCGCCATTGACGCGGCCGCGCTTGAACAGGAGATTATCTTCACACGCCTGCTGCGCAGTCAGGAAAGAAGCGACTTTTCCGCTTCGAGAACAGCAGACTATCTGGCGCAATGGCAGGCATATACGCCCCGGGTACGATCTGAAATCGCCGATATCAGGGCGCAGATTGCCCGCTTTCTGCGCGATGACGATCATTATGAGGAGGCGCTGCCACTGCGCCTGTTCGACCGGCGCTTTGCCGATCTTGCCCTGGAATATCAGGATATGACCGTGCTGGCCGAACGGATCCTGACACTGGAATCCGAAAACCGCGCCGATATTGCCGCGGAGCTGATTGTCGTTCTGGAAGCCGAAGAAGCCCAGTTTGATCGAAAGCTGGCGGAAATCCGGGATGAGGCGGTGGCACTTGCCCGTGACGCCACCACCCGAACCGCCCTGCAGGAACATCAGGCACGGCTGTCGACTTTGGCGCTGACTGCTGCGGGCGCAGCACTTGGCTTGCTGATCGCATTTGCCATCACCCGCGGTATTGTGCGCCCGGTCCGCCAGCTTCTGATCGGTTTTGAGAATGTCGAGGCAGGCGATCTGAGTATGGAGCTGTCGGTCAAGAACCGTGACGAGATCGGCCGTCTGACCGCGGGGTTCAACCATATGGTGGGTGAAATTCGCGCCAAGGAAGAAATCAAGGACACATTTGGCCGCTATATCGATCCGCGCATCGTGGACAAGATCATCGATCAGTCCGACCATTCGGCAATGGAAGGCGAACGTCGCGATATGACGATCTATTTCTCGGATTTGTCCGGTTTTACCGGAATCGGCGAAATGCTGACCGCCTCCGCGCTTGTGCGCCTGCTGAATGCCTATTTCACGAAAATGTCGGGCGGTATTCGCGATGAAGGCGGCATCATCGACAAATTTATCGGCGATGCCATCATGGCCTATTGGGGGCCGCCTTTCGTGGCGCAAAAGGATATGGCGCCTGCAGCTATCAATGCAGCGTTACGCAACCTGACCGAGCTTGACGCCTTTTCCGCGGATATTCCCGAAATTACCGGGTTGCGCGCACAGCCCCCGCGACTTCGCTGCCGGATAGGGCTTGCAACAGGTCCGGTCGTGATCGGCAATATCGGCTCAGACACCAACAAGAACTACACCGCAATGGGCGATACGGTAAATCTGGCCGCACGCCTTGAAAGCGCCAATAAGAATTACGGCACGCAGATCCTTGTCTGCGCGCAGACATACCACGCGGCACAGGCACTGTTTCACTTTCGCGAGATCGATCTGCTGGCAGTCAAAGGCAAAACCGAAGCGACCGCGATTTACGAACCGCTCGGACCGCTCACCGACAGTCCGCCCGAAAGGCTGGAACTGGCTGACCGGTTTAGCCGCGCACTGGCCGCTTATCGCACGCAATCATGGGATGAAGCGGCAACCCTGTTCGCAAACTGCCTGCAGATAATGCCCGATGACGGACCAAGCAGAACCTTCCTGACCCGGATCGACCAGTTGCGGCACGGCACACTGCCAAATCACTGGGACGGGGTCTGGCATATGCAGCACAAATGATCGCGATTGCTTGCTCTAAACCGCAAGGCCTGCCTGCTGTAACGAGCCAACTGTCCGCACATGCCGGGTGCGCGTGCGGCTAGTCGAATAGCGCGTCGATAGCATCCTGATCGATGGTTTCTTCGATCAGCTCATCGGCGGTATCCTGACTGTTGACGCTGCAGTCGCCATTGATCACAGCGCCTGCTTTTTCTGCTGCCAGTCGCAACGCACGACAGGGACCCTGCACTGTGATCTCAAGCGCTGCCATATCGTCGGCATCCACTGCCTGCTTGATTTCCGCAATCGCCGTTGCAGCAAGCTGATCCATATCGCAGATAATCGAGTCAAATGTCGATTTATACGGCTCGGGCGCCAGTTCAAATGCCTCGATCGCCAGTTCCCTGTCGGAGAAAGCGCTGTCGGTGAAATGCGCCTGATAACTTTTGGGCTGCCAGTCAACCATATCCTCGATACAGTCCGGCATATCCATGATCATCTCCATCAGCATGATGATTTCATTGAAATGATTGAGATAGTCAGTTGCCAGAAAGCTGACAGGGTTGATATTTGTTCCGCCCAGCCGTGCCTGCAAACCAAGTTGTTCATCCGTAAGTATCGTCATTTCCCACAAATGCCGTTACTGACCCGGCCCGGCGCTGCTTAGCTTACGTAAAAACAACCCCTGGTGATGCCGATATCAGCGCTTCAAAGCGCCCCATCATCCGTTCCCGCCACGCATATAATAGGTCATCATTGCTTAATAACTTGTAATCGCTTACCGAAGCAGCCCAGATGAAGCCGCCAAACACGCAGAAATCCGCGTAGGCAGGGGCATCGCCGGACAGGAAGGGCTGATCGCGCAGGCAGACACGCATCGGCAGCAGGACCTGCCGGAAGGCGGCGATCTTCGCTTCGGGATCGTGCCGCATCTCTTCAAGCGTCATCCCGAACCGTTTTTCACGGTCCTGCCTGAAATAGTCGCGATCGCGCGCGGGCACATGATCGAAGACGCAGGGCATCATGAACATGGCCAGATTGCCCAGCATCGTTATGTCCGTCCAGCGCGCAACAAAACGCGCAAGCCCCCGCCCGACCGGTCCGCCGAAGATCGACGGCGTGTCAGGATAATTCTCCTCAAGATAACAGGCGATATCCCAGCTATCGCAGACAACGGTATCGCCGTCGCGCAGGACCGGCACAAGGTCCTGCCCGGAAAATGCAATCTTGTCCTTTTCGCCAAAGCCGATACCGATTGTGTCGACTGTAAGACCCTTATGCGCCATGGCGAGTTTCACACGCCAGACAAACGGGCTTATCCTGCGGCCTTCGTTCAGTTCCAGTTCATAGAGCTGCATAGGGCGTCTCCTCGGCTATGCGCCTGATATGGGCGGCTGCGGTTTGCTTTGTTATGCGTCAGACTATGCCGCAGCCCGCGCCGCTTGCCAAACGATCCCGCATGCCGTGATTGCCCCCGCCGAATATGTAAACCGGTTCTTGCGGCACCGGACGCTAGGCTGTGGCGGAATTGCGCAGCCGCTCGGCCGGCGGCAACTGCTCACTCACAGCACTGACTTCCGACAAGGCCGCATAGCCGTCGGGAACGACAAGATCAATCGCCTCGTTCAGCATCCTTATATCGAGCGGCAGCAGCGCGGACAGATCGCCATCGATCTGCACCGGATCGAGCGGCGGCCCCTCAATATGAATACGCTTGCCTTCAACGATCGTAAAACCGGACATGCGCGGCAGACGCCCCAGTAAAAGCCCCAGCCCATATCTGAATGCGGCCAGCCTGCCTGACTTTTCAAACAGGCAAACATGCAGCTTCGCTGCCTGCAGCCTGGCCGTCGGCGCAATGACATAAGGACCCGCATAGTGGCACGCATTGGTGACAATGACCGAGGCGACTTCATAAGAACGCTCATCAATCGTCACATGATAGGCGGGAAACCCATAACGAAAGAAATTGCGCATGCTGGAGAAGACATAGGCAAACTTGCCCAGACGGGCTTTCTGGGATGCACTTACCCCCGCGACGACATGCGCATCGAACCCCGCCCCCGCCATCAGGATGAAGTAGCGGCTTTCGGCCATACCGAGCGCAACAGGCACCGCTTTACCGCGCACAATCGTGCGGGCAATCACATCAGCGCTGATCGGCAGACCCATTTCGCAGGCCAGCACATTCGCGGTGCCGGTCGGAATGATGGCAAGCGGACAATCAGCGTCACCATCGGCAAGACCGTTTACCGCCTCATTGATCGTGCCATCGCCACCCGCGATCACCACCCTGTCATAGGACCGGACATGCAACCGGCGCAGCCACATCTCCGCATCGCCGGCAGCCGCCGTTTCAATGACCCGCAGATGACAGCCCCAGGCTTCAAGATGATCGATGACCTTCTCAAACAAACGCCGCGAGCGCCCCCGCCCGGAAACCGGATTATAGATGACCAGCAACCGCATAAACTGACTTCTGAAAGTGATTCGCAGAATGTCCCACGATCAGTTTTTCATATGAAAGTTCCATGTCGTTTTTGTGAATCAAATATTATTTACGTATATATCTGATATTTGAAAATTTTCTTTGCGTGTAACAAATATTACATGGAAAGTTCAGATGGAATTCACAGTTTAATTATTTAATCCGTACCGTAATCACATTAATTGAATATTGTGAGATGCGTTTTGGGAACGATCACTGAGACTCGCAAATACCGCACCCTTTTCATTTCAGACATCCATTTAGGCACGCGCGGCTGCAAAGCCGAGCAGTTGCTTGAATTCCTCAAATATTGCGAAGCCGACAAAATCTATCTCATCGGAGATATTTTTGATGGCTGGCGGCTCAAGCGCAACTGGTACTGGCCGCAAGCGCATAACGATGTTGTGCAGAAGCTGTTGCGCAAGGCGCGCAAGGGCACCCAGATCGTCTATATTCCAGGCAATCACGACTCGTCGCTGCGAAACTATTGCGGTACCCATTTCGGGGGTATCGAAGTCAAGCTGGACGATATTCACGAAACCGCCGATGGGCGTCAGATGTTCGTGACCCATGGCGATGACTTCGACGTGGTGGTCAAATATGCGAAATGGCTCGCGGTGCTGGGCGACTGGGCCTATACGGCATTGCTGAATTTCAACACCCATTTCAACCATGCGCGTAAATGGCTGGGGCTCGAATACTGGTCTTTATCCGCGTTCCTCAAAGTCAAAGTCAAAAACGCCATCCAGTTCATCGAAAGCTTCGAGGTGGCGATTTCCGAAGAAGCGGAAAGACGGGAAGTCGACGGGGTGATCTGCGGCCATATTCACCATGCCGAAATACGGCATTGGGGTGATGTGCTTTATATCAATGACGGTGATTGGGTGGAAAGCTGCTCAGCAGCGGTCGAACATCCGGACGGGCGATTCGAAATCATCCGCTGGGAACAGCTCAAGCTCGAACTGCTCGCCAATCGGCAATTGCCCAAACCTGTTGATCTGCCAAAAGTGCCGAAGGCCGCCTGATGCGCATCCTGATCGTGACAGACGCCTGGCACCCCCAGGTAAACGGGGTCGTGCGTACGATGACGCGGGTGATCAGCGAATGCGAGGAAATGGGCCACGAAGTCCGCCTGGTTTATCCCGCCATGTTCCGGACCCTGCCCTGCCCGACCTATCCAGAGATCAGGCTTTCGCTATTTGCCCGTAGACGGATCAAAAGTGAAATCGAGGCATTCGGCCCCGAAGTCATCCATATTGTCACAGAAGGCCCATTGGGGCTTGCCGCACGCCGGATTTGTCTGCAACGGGGACTGCCCTTCACAACCAGCTATCATACCAAGTTTCCGGAGTATCTATCGGCGCGCGTTCCGGTGCCGATCAGCTTTGGCTATAAATTCATGCGCTGGTTTCACGGTCCCTCCAAAGGTGTGATGGTCGCCACGCCCACGCTGGCACGCGAACTTGCAGCTCATGGGTTTGACAATCTGCGCCCCTGGTCGCGCGGGGTGGATACGGAAATTTTCCACCCGCATCCACAGCCTGCGATCGATCTGCCTGGCCCTGTATTCATTTATGTCGGCCGGGTGGCGATCGAAAAAAATCTGCGCGCATTCCTGACGCTTGATCTGCCGGGCACTAAACTGATCGTCGGTGACGGCCCGGCACGTGAGAAGCTTGAGAAAGAATTTGCCGATGCCGTGTTTGTCGGCGCGAAACAGGGGGAAGAGCTTGTCCGGCACTATGCCGCGGGCGATGTTTTTGTCTTTCCCTCCATCACCGATACCTTCGGTCTTGTCATGCTTGAGGCAATGGCATGCGGACTACCGGTCGCGGCCTATCCGGTTGCCGGGCCACTTGATGTGGTTGGGCAATCAGGCGCGGGCATATTGAGCGAGGATCTGGGAGCGGCGGCCCGCCAGGCGCTTGAGATTTCGCCGCAATTCTGCCGCGACTATGCGCTGCAGTTTTCCTGGCGTGCCTGCGCAGGTCAGTTTCTCGACAATCTCTGGCCGATCGGCAGCAATGCGTTCGGGGGCGCCGACCGGCAGACAGGCCTTGCGTCCGCCACACCGGAATTTCCAACCGCCCTACAGCCCCATCCGGGAGATTAAGTGCGCCGCCATGCGCCTGGCTCTTTGCGCCGCATCGGGATCTCCGGTGACCTGGGCAACCGCCGTGGCGCCTTCTTGTATCAGGCAGATCTGCTGCGCGACTTCCGCCGGATCGGCGAAATCCGCCGCACGTGCCAGCTCTTCCAGATAGGCCAGCATCAGGCGCTTATGCACCATCGCCTCCTGAAACACCGGACTTGCGCGATCGCCATATTCCGCTGCCGCGCTGACGAACGGACAACCATAGAAACTGCTTTCTGAAAACCATTCTTCGAGAAAGTCAAACGTCGCCAATATCCGTTGTCGGGGGTCCGGGGTTGCCTGCGCCACATATTGTTGCATTTCTGTACGGAATTTTTCGTCCATTCGCCGCAAGACTGCGACGATCAAATCCTCTTTCGATTTGAAATGCCGGTACAGGGTGGTTTTTGCGATTCCTGCTTCGGCAATGACACGATCCACCCCCGCAGCGTGATAACCATAGCGGTTGAACAGGTCCGCAGCCACGTCGATCAAATGCGCCCGCTTTTCAGCCCTTTTCATCGGAACCTCAATAAAACAGCTCTGTACTTTTTTAACCGCGCCTTTCCCGACACTTGCGCGTGATCACCGCGAATATTCACGTTTTCTTGAATTCAAGCAACCCTGTCAATCGGGCGAGGTCAGTTGACAACGATACTGATCTGTATCTTTATATGGGTACAGATCAGTATCTTTCTAGAAACCCAACGCGCATGACAAGCGATCAAGAGGAGAAACTCAATGCATGTAAGACCGGCGCTGCCACCGCGTGGCTTCACGGTAGGGACGGCCATTGTGGCAGCCGCCTCACTCCTGACCTTGTGTCTTGTGGCACTTCCCGCCAGGGCCCAGACGATGACGGAAAAGGGCAATGCGGCGATGGCCGAAGACATGACCCGTATGACCCGAACGCAGGAAATGTCCAAGATGCCGGGCACAGCAATGGAAAACGGGGAAGTTGCATTGCCCGAAGGCTTTCGTGAGTGGGTGTTTATCGGCGCGCCATTAACACCTAACGGGCTGAATGGCGGCGCGGCCGCGTTTCCCGAATTTCACCATGTCTATATCGAGCCGATTGCCTATGCAGCCTATGAGAAAACAGGCGTATTCCCCGAAGGCACGGTTATCGTCAAAGAGCTCGTTACCCTCAAATCGCCGGAATATGACGACGGATCACGCGATGAGGCATCCGGACGCGGCTTCTTCGCGGGCGAATTTGGCGGCATCGATATGATGGTGAAAGATACGCAACGCTATGCGGCAACCGATGGCTGGGGCTTTTTCAACTATGGTCACCATAAGCCGCCCTATCAAAAAACGGCCGCAGCGCTTCCTGCAGAAAACTGCTCGGGCTGTCATACAGCGAACGCAGATGAGGATATGGTGTTTACAGGCTTTTACCCAATTCTTCGCAAATAGAAGCCGCTCCACGCATATACACACCGACAAAGAGAAGGCCGCCTGTGGCAACACAGGCGGCCTTAACTTCATGTCAATTCACTGTCTGCACCCAAACGGGTACAGACGGGCACAAACGGGCTATTCAGCGGCAGCAAGCGTTGCCGGATCCTTGCCTTCATTGATCGCTTTCAGAAATTTGATACCTTCTTCGGCGATGTCGTCACCAACCATTTTATCGCCTTCGGCATGCAGCTCCTTAAGATCGACAAAGGCGGCATAGTTTGACGCCGTGCGGTCGGTAATGATGCCGGCCTTCAGCAGCGTCTTGACCAGGGCGCGGAACACGCTTGTGGTCTTGGCCATGCTGTCGCGGCGGCGCCTGTCAGTCATCGCTTCCATCACCGCGCCCTGCACCCATTCCCATTCCAGGCCAAGCTCGGCGTAAAGGCCCTTCTTCTGCTCAAAGCCCATATTGTTCTTAAGCAGCGCAGAAAAGATTTCCCAGGCCCAGTCCTCAATTGCAACGCGCTCTTCTTCGGGCAGATGCGGAACGGTCTTGTCAGCCCAGATCTTGCCGAATTTATGGTGGAACGCTTCGTCGGTCATGGTGAATTGCAGCAGCCGGGTCAGAAGCGGGTCATTGCTGAACTGATAGAAGTTCGCAAACAGCCCCATGGCCAGCCCTTCAAGAACCATCTGCAGCCCGACAATTTTCTTCCAGACAAGCGGGGTCAGCACCATGTCCGTAATCAGCCCCTGCAGGAACGGATCCATCGGGGTCGGCTTGCCGAAACGCGTTTGAATATAGCGGGTAAATCCGGCCACATGCCGCGCTTCCTCGCGCGCCTGATTGGCGGCATATTCCTGTGCGCCCGGATCAAGCAAGATGTGACACAGATTGGCCGACAGGTTCAGCGCCGCCTGTTCGCCATGCAGAATGCTCGACAAGGTGAAATGCACCGTGCCATTGACCAGCCGGACCTTCTGCTTGTCATCCAAGCGGTCAGCCACCGCCGTGCGCAGTTCGAGATTGAGCGTCTCGGGCATGATCATTTCGTTTTCGACGTCGAAAGGCACGCTGAAATCGACATAACGCGAATCGGTCGGATCCCAGAAATGGTCATGGGTCGCGGAAATGATCTTGTCGAACGCACTTGAACGCTTGCCGTAGCGATCGACCTCCAGCATCGCGGGAAAATCGTCCGGCGCACAGCAATCATAAGCCTGGTCAATTGTGATATTTTCCATGTCGGTCTCCAGTAAATGCCCCCGGTCGGCCCGAGATTGGCGCAATTTTGTCGTTTGCGTATTAATTACACTGTTTTAATGGCGTTTTCAATGACCCGAAACGCAAAATGCGTCCGCTCCCCCCTGCACAAAGACTTGCGCAAAAAGGGTGCTGCGGGCGCTTGCCGCACCCTCACCAAGAAAAAAGGCCGCCCTGCCGGACGGCCCCTTTCCGGTGCCACGGGCATCTGCCGCGCGGCGTATCAAATGGCTGTCTACTGGAAGTTCGGCATCACCTTTTCCGCGAACAGTCCAAGTGAATCCTTCAACTGATCAGGGGTATGAACGCCCTGCGGAATCAGCAGGAAAGCCTCCTTGATCGGCACGGCTTTCGAGACTTCCTCAATCCGCTTGTTCAACGTATCGGGGGAGCCGACCAGCAATTCCGGTATGCCCTGCCCATAAGGGGTGGACCAGGTCTTCCAGAACCACTCCATATCCTCATAGAGCTTCCAGGCTTTCTCATCGGTTTCCGCGCAGATACCAAGACCGCCCCAGCAGGCCTGATCACCGGGTTCGAAATCATGACCGTGTTTCTTGGCTTCCTCGCCCCATTCTTTCCAGAGCAGTTGCAGGAAGTCGAGATCACCAGCCAGCACAATTGGCCGGCCTTTATGCTGGGCCCAGAATTTGGCCGTGCGCAGGCTGGCCGAGAAACCACCATATAGCGGGATTTCCTTCTGCCGCGGTTTCGGGGCGATACCGATTTCACGTACCCGCATATCCGCGTCGACCCCCTGCCCGTATTTGGTATAGACAGGATGTTCGTGCGGATTGACAAAATCCTTGGGCGGGAAGTTCCAGAACTGGCCTTCATAGCTGAAGGTTTCCTCACGCAGGGCCGTCAGCACGATGTCGACGAATTCGGCAAAGAACTCACGGTTCAGATTGTCCGCCGGGCTGTCCGCGTTCCAGGGGCCGACCGCAGAAAGCTGCGGCTGAATCTTGTAATTTTCAACCCAGCGGGCCTGATAACCGCGCAGAATGCCGAACCCGAACCGCCCATCGAGCATATGATCAAGCGTGGCGATCTTTTCAGCCGTCATCAGCGGGTTATTGGTGGTCGCCACAAAGCCGCAGGTCAACACCCGCATCCGCTCCATATGCTTGCCAAGCCACATGGCCATCAGGCAGGGATCGTTCGTGGCCTCAAACCCTTCGATCTGCAGATGATGCTCAGGATGACCAAACGCGTAGTAACCGGCCTTGTCAGTAAACCGGACAAGTTCCCCAAGCTCTTCGATCATGCGCTGATACAGTTCAGGCCGCCGCCCCGCCATACCGGCCTCAAGCTCGGCCCGACGCCCCATGGTGCCATAGACAAACAGGCTAAAATCCATTCTTCCCTCCTTTACCGGGGCGATACAAGAATGGCTGAACCACCTTGCAGCCTGCCAAAATTGGCGCAGGCAAACACACCCTACTTATTATCTCCACAGTTTGCTCAGGCGGTGCCCAAACGACTTGCAATCGAATTGCCCTTCATTTTCGAACAAACATTCGACAACTGTAAACCAAATTTCGCACCAATGCTCGACTATCGCTGCGGGTCCGAGGTTTCCAGGTTATTTCCCCTGCCAGTTCGGCGCCCGTTTTTCGGCAAATGCCCTGGGCCCTTCCTGGGCATCCTCACTCAGATAGACGTGATCGAAAATTCGCCGCCCTGCTTCCAGCGCCGCGCTACGCCCCATTTCGGTCGCTGTATAGACCATTTCCTTGGCGGCGGCGACGGTCAGCGGCGCATTACCGGCAATCGTTTCGGCAAGCGCCATCGCCTTGTCCATCAGCGCGTCGGGGGCTGTGACGTGATTGACGAATCCGATTTCATAAGCACGCTCGGCGGTGATCGGGTTGCCGGTCATCAGGATCTCAAGCAGGATTTTCTGCGGAATCATATGCACAAGCGGGGTTGCCCAGGGCATGCCCCGCCCCACCTTGGCCTCGGTAATGCCAAACCGCGCGGTCTCGCTTGCGATGCACAGATCGCACATTTGCGCAAACAGCCAGCCGCCCGCAAATGCCGCCCCGTTGACAGCTGCGATCACCGGCTTGCTCAGCCGCACATTATCGCCAAGGGTGGGGATGAAATCGCGCGGCAGGATCTGCAAGCCGGTTTCAGACATCTCCTTGAGATCGGCACCGGCGCAAAACGCCTTGTCACCCGCACCGGTCAGGATCGCAACCTTTGCCGAGGGGTCTTTGTCGAACCGCTCCCATGCCGCAAATAATCCCGCCCGTACCGCCGCATTGATCGAATTGCGCTGTTCGGGGCGGTTGATCGTTATCACTGCCACCTGCCCGCGCATCTCATATAAAATTTCGTCCGCCATCGCCCTTTCCTCCGAAAATTCATTTTTTCTGGCCGGCTCCCATCGACCCTGCGTTACCGATAAATTCATCTCCGTTGATTTGAATCAACACAAAGTTTGCCTCATATGCAGAAGATGCGACCCTCGGCGCATCAGGGCGCGCCGAAAGCCGCTCACAACAGGCGCGCTGATGACCGGGATCGGCGAACGATCACCGGCGGCGGTTCATCGCCCGGCGCCAAAACGAGAGGAAACCCAGGTCAATGTCGGATCACTATCAAATCTTCGGAGCCGAGCTTTCACCCTATTCGGTCAAGGTCCGCGCCTATTTCAGGTATAAGGGCATTCCTCATGACTGGCTGCCGCGCACCGACGAAAACATGGCCGAGTTCCAGAAATTCGCGAAACTGCCGCTGGTCCCGCTTGTGGTGTCAAACCATGGCGATGCCTGGCAGGATTCAACGCCGATCATCGAAGAATTCGAAACGATGTTCCCCGATCCATCAATCATCCCCGATGATCCTGCGCTCGCCTTCATTTCGGCACTGATCGAAGAATATGCGGATGAATGGGCCAATAAATATATGTTTCACTATCGCTGGTGGTACGACGCCGATCAGCAATCCGCCGCGCGAAGGCTGGCGCGCGACGCCCGCCCCCATGCCGCCGATATCGATATCGAGGCAATCGCGCAGATGCTGCGTGAGCGGATGGTGCAACGGCTTGGTTTTGTCGGCTCGCATTCGGCCACAAAAGAACAGATCGAAAGTTCGTTCATCCGGACACTGAAATTGCTTGAAAAACACCTCACTCATCGGCCCTTCCTGTTTGGGGAACGCCCCGCACTTGCAGATTTCGGGCTTGCCGCGCAGCTATATCAATGCTGGACGGACCCGACCCCGCGCAAACTGTTCGATCAGAAGGCCCCTAATGTCGCCGCCTGGGCCGAGCAGATGCAGGACCCGTCGGCCGAAGGCGCGTTCGAAGACTGGGATAGCCTGGAAGCAACCTTGCTGCCCTTCCTGCAGGCCGAAATCGGCGGCCTGTTTCTGCCCTGGTCCAATGCGAACGCCATCGCGCTTGAACAGGGCAAGGAAGAATTCTCGGTCAGGCTTGAGGGCAAACCCTTTAAACAGGCACCACAAAAGTATCACGCCCGTTCGCTTGCCATATTGCGCGAAGGTTATGCCGGCATCTCTGACAAGGGCTTACTGGACAGCATACTCACAACAGCGGATTGCCAGAAATTTCTGCGCCAACAGCCGCTGTAAGCGCGAAACGCGCTGCGATGGCCGGCAATCTTGGATTTCTTGCAACATTTGCCGGAAAATGCGCCTGCTGACCTTAGATTCCCTTTGCAATATGCCGATTAGCCACCATAACATCGGCAATGATCGAGAGAAGAGGAAGAGATGGCGCAAAATATTCCACAGGTTAATCGCCTTATCCATCGCAGACTTCGGCGCGGCAAATCCGGCGCGTATCGGATAGTTGCCGGTTTTTTATTCGCGTCCGGCGCAGCCATCATGCCGGCTGGCGCTGAAGTTCCGATCGGCAAGGCCATCAATATCGTCGAGGACGTAAACGCCAAGGCCGGCACTGAAAAGCGTGCGATGTCGATGAATGCGCAAATCAATGCGCAGGAGGTGATTGAGACCGGTCAGGCAAGCTTTGCGGGTATCGTCTTCAATGATACGAGCACACTCTCGATTGGCGAAAATGCATCTGTATTGATGGATGAGTTTGTCTATGACCCGAATGCGTCGACAGGCTCAATGGTTGTGACGATGGCAGTCGGCGCCGCCCGCTTTGTTTCCGGTCAAATGCCAAGTTCGGCCATCAAACTCCGCGCGCCGACGGCGACAATCGGGATTCGGGGCACTGTCATCGAAGTTGCGATCGCAGCCAACGGTGCGACAACGGTCAATGTGGTGGAAGGCGTTGCCGTCATCACCAACGCAGCCGGCGTTTCGGTTACTGTGCCCGCGGGCATGTCGACGACTTTATCGCCGCCTGTTCCCGGCTCACCGCCACCTGCACCCACTGCGCCTGCCCCACCGCCCGCAGGCTTTCAGGGCGTAATGCAGACCGTCCCCAATATCGCACAACCCACCGCGATCACCACCTCCACCGGATCGATTGGCACGATTACAAGCGCCCAAGGTGTCGTGACTGCAACTAATGTCAGTTCCGCAATTGCCGCGGCAGGCGGTATCGGCTCAGGGGTAGGCGCAGGCACAGCCGCGGGTGCCGCTGGCTCGGGAATTGCGGGGACCGGGCTTGGCCTGGGCACAATTGGCCTTGGTGTGGCCGCCGCCGGGGCCGCCGCAGCCGGTATCAGCGCGGCAGCGGGCGATGACGGCAATAATGACAATGCGGTGGCGGTAAGCACAACAACTGCGACATCGACGACTGCGACCGCAACGGGCCAATAATCCGGTTCGGACGTAACACAATTCGCAGCGCAAGCACCCCGTTTGAATTGCGTGCTTGCGTCGTCGCCTGGTCCGGTCCAGTATAGACACAGCCGAGGGGTGCCCTGTGGGCTGAGAGCTTCCCGTCTCCGCTTTTCCGATAGTCGGACTTGATCCGGTGATCGGATCTGGTCACGGGGAACAACCCTTTGAACCTGATCCGGGTAACGCCGGCGGAGGGAACGGAAGGCCTGCTGCAGAATCTCTGACTGTCTGCAAGGCGTTTTGAATCACAAGACAAGCATATTTGCGCTGTCACCTCACGCGTCGTCCCGGATCTCCGCGCAGCTGTTAGGGGAGACCCAAGATGAATATCCACGCCAAAGATACGCAGATTTCCGTCACCACCGGGCCCTTGCCCGCTTCGACGAAGGTCTATGTCCCCGGTGAGCTTGCCGGCGTTCAGGTCCCCATGCGCGACATCGCGCTGCATGAATCAGCCAATGAACCGCCGCTGCGCGTTTATGACACCTCCGGGCCTTATACGGATCCCGCAATCGAAATCGATATCCATGCGGGGTTGCCGCGCCTGCGCGATAGCTGGATCCGCGCCCGCGGCGGTGTCGAGGAATATGAGGGCCGCGAAGTCAAACCCGAAGATAACGGCAATGCCGCCGGCAGCCACCTTGCCCGCGAATTTCCGGTCAGCCACCGCCCCTTGCGCGCAACCGGTGACAAGGCCGTGACCCAGCTTGAATATGCCCGCGCAGGCATCATCACCCCGGAAATGGAATTCATCGCGATCCGGGAGAATATGGGCCGCGCCGCCATGGCGGAAACAGCTGAACGTGACGGGGAAGCTTTTGGTGCGGAAATCCCCGACTTTATCACGCCCGAATTCGTGCGCGAGGAAGTCGCGCGTGGCCGCGCCATCATCCCGGCCAATATCAATCATCCCGAACTGGAACCGATGATCATTGGCCGGAATTTCCTGGTCAAGATCAATGCCAATATCGGCAACAGCGCCGTCGCTTCCTCAATTGCCGAGGAAGTCGATAAAATGGTCTGGTCCATCCGCTGGGGCTCGGACACGGTGATGGATCTGTCGACCGGGCGCAACATTCACAATACCCGCGAATGGATCATTCGCAATTCGCCGGTTCCCATCGGTACGGTGCCGATCTATCAGGCACTTGAGAAGGTCAATGGCGTCGCCGAAGACCTGACCTGGGAAGTGTTTCGCGACACGCTGATCGAACAGGCGGAACAGGGTGTCGATTACTTCACAATCCATGCGGGGGTGCGACTGGCCTATGTTCCTTTGACCGCAAAGCGTGTGACCGGCATTGTCAGTCGTGGCGGTTCGATCATGGCGAAATGGTGCCTTGCCCATCACAAGGAAAGTTTCCTCTACACCCATTTTGACGAGATCTGCGACATCATGCGCGCCTATGATGTCAGCTTCTCGCTCGGTGACGGGCTGCGCCCGGGTTCCATCGCGGATGCCAATGACGAAGCGCAATTCGCGGAGCTTGAAACTTTGGGCGAACTGACCGAGCGGGGCTGGGCCAAAGGCTGTCAGGTAATGATCGAAGGCCCCGGCCATGTGCCGATGCACAAGATCAAGGTGAATATGGACAAGCAATTACGCGAATGCGGCGAGGCACCGTTTTATACGCTGGGCCCGCTGACCACCGATATTGCACCCGGCTATGACCATATCACAAGTGGTATCGGCGCGGCGATGATCGGCTGGTTCGGCTGCGCAATGCTTTGTTATGTGACGCCGAAAGAGCATCTGGGACTGCCCAATCGCGATGATGTGAAGGTCGGGGTCGTGACCTATAAAATCGCCGCCCACGCCGCCGACCTGGCCAAGGGCCACCCCGCCGCGCAGGCACGCGACGATGCGCTGAGCCGGGCACGTTTCGAATTCCGCTGGGAAGATCAGTTCAATCTGTCGCTCGATCCTGACTGCGCGCGCGAGTATCACGATCAGACCCTGCCCAAGGAAGCGCATAAAGTTGCGCATTTCTGCTCCATGTGCGGGCCGAAATTCTGTTCCATGAAGATCACGCAGGAAGTCCGCGATTTCGCTGCCAGCGGCATGGCCGAAAAATCGGCTGAGTTCCGCAATAGTGGCGGCAAGATCTATCAGGAACTCGCCAAACGCGAAGAAGAGGATTCAAATAACGAGCTGTAAGGACAAGCGCTGGCGTTAGCCATCGCATTGGGATGATATTTGCCGGGGGGGCAGGTGAATTGGAATTGGGGCACGATATCGTGCAAGGTACGGCATGCGGTTATTCCGCATGCCGCTGCCATATGCATGGCTTTTCTTGGCAACTGGAACATGTCCGCATTGGCCGCCTGGGTTGAACCGCGTGGCGACCTTCTGACCATTTCTGCACTGACAGCCTACCAGGCCGATCGATTTTTCACGTCTGACGGCGGCGCGCAAAAGACCGAGAGGTTTGAGAAATTCGAGTTGTCGTCCTATCTGGCCTATGGTTACTCGGACACGCTGACGATCGGATTGCAGCCGACATTTGTACGCGTGAGGACGACAAGCACCAGAAACTCCCCTTCGCGCACCACAATGGACAATATCGAATTTTTCGGCCGCCGGGAAATCCGAAGGGGCAATGGCTGGGTGGTATCGGGCCAAGTGAACGCAAAGTTTCGCAGCCGCAATTCAACGCGCATCGACCGCCGCGAACGCAAGGACTATCGCGATATCGAAGCAAGGTTATTGTGGGGTAATAGCGGCCAGTGGCGGCGGCGGGACTATTTCTTCAGCACGGAAGCGGGTTACAGATACCGGACCGGCGGCGCGGCGGATCAATTCCGTGTCGATATGACAGCCGGCTTCAGACCGACACGTAACTGGCAGTTCCTGCTGCAGAACTTTAACATATATGCAGCGCCCCAGTCGGGTGATCCGGGCACCAGATTCAACCTTCACAAGATACAGCTTTCGGTGTTGAAGGATATTTCGACTTCTTCGGCGGTTCAGCTTGGCGGGTTCAGCGAACTGGCGGGCCGGAATAGCGGTGCCGGACACGCCGTGTTCGGATCATTCTGGCGCCGTTTTTGATGCGATCTGCTGCTTGCGCACCGATTGATGAGCCGGCAAGCTGGGAATTCCGGGAAAATCGAAAGCGCCATCATGTCCGACACTTCACAGCCGCTTCTCACAACGCCGCCCATATCGCTTTTCAGTATTGTCATGGGAGTTACCGGGCTTGGGCTCACCTGGCGGAAGGCGCATCTGTTCTATGGGGTGCCGCCCTGGATTGCAGAGATTTTGCTGCTCTGCGGGGCAGTTTTATTCGCGTTCTTTTCGCTCTATTCCGGTTATCGGCTGATTATGGATAGGCCGCAGGCGGAACATTCTTCAATCCCCGAGCAAATGGAACGGCTGTGCTTTACGGCGACAGTCCCGTTAAGCCTGCTGCTGCTTTCCGCTGCGGTCTTGCCCTATGCGACACAGCCGGCACAATGGCTGTGGATCGCGGGGGCGGCGATGCAGTTTTCCCTTGGGCTTGCAACCATAAGCCTGCTCATACGCGGCCCACACCCGCCTGCGACCCTGACACCGCTTTTGTTTCTCCCGCTTGCCGGCAATCTGCTCGGGCCGGTTAGCGGAATATCGCTCGGGTTTGCCGGGGCATCCTGGCTTATGTTCACCATGGGTTTGATCGGCTGGCTGGTATTACTTGTGCTGCTGGTTGGCCGACTGGCCGGCTTCCGCGCCATTCCGGTGGAAAAGCTTCCCGCGATGGCGATCTTCATCACACCACCCGCTCTTGCCTTTATGGCCTATCCCGAGCTCAACCACGCGCTGATTGATTTTCCCGGCCATCTGTTCTTTTTCACCGGATTGTTTTTCCTCCTGCTGAACCTGGCGATGATCGACCGCTTCATCCGCATCCCCTTCAGCATTCGCTGCTGGTCTTTCAGCTTCCCGCTGGCGGCCCTTGCCGGTGCGGCCTTTGACTATCGCGCCGCGATCGGTTCGGTTCTGCCCGCCGCCATTTGCGGCCTGTTGCTTGCATTGGCTAGCCTGACAATCGCGATGCTTGCAGCACGCACGCTTTGGGCGATGGCACGCGCGTGTAAAGCGGGCAAGACACAATTATTACCTGCCCGGGGTGCCGCGCGAGATTGACGGGATTCACCTTTTGTGTAGGATGGTGTCAATATCAATTTAACAGAGAATTCAGGGGTTTTCATGGCTTCGAGCGGTGGCTTGATGGAAGGTAAGCGCGGCCTGATCATGGGGGTCGCGAACGACCGCTCACTTGCCTGGGGCATTGCGCAGCAATGTCATTTACATGGGGCGGAGCTCGCCTTTTCCTATCAGGGGGATGCGCTGCTCAAGCGGGTGGCGCCGCTTGCCGAATCGGTTGCTTCGGATCTTGTCCTGCCTTGCGATGTAACCGATGCCGCAAGCGTCGATGCGTTGTTTGATACGCTGGAGGAAAAATGGGGCCGTCTTGATTTCGTCGTACATGCCATCGCTTTTTCCGCAAAAGAAGAGCTGAAGGGGCGTTACGTCGATACGACAGCAGAAAACTTCGCGCTCAGCCTGAATATTTCCTGCTATTCCTTTACCGCCATTGCCCAGCGTGCGGAGAAGCTGATGCATGAGGGGGGCAGCCTGCTGACGCTGACCTATTACGGCTCTGAGAAGGTTATGCCCCACTACAATGTCATGGGTGTTGCCAAAGCCGCGCTCGATGCCAGCGTCCGCTATCTGGCGGTCGATCTGGGCAGTAAGAATATCCGCGTCAACTCGATTTCCGCGGGCCCGGTCAAGACGCTTGCCGCCTCCGCGATCGGCGATTTCCGCTATATTCTGAAATGGAACGAACTCAATTCGCCGCTCAAACGCAATGTCACGATCGAGGATGTGGGCAAGGCGGCACTGTTCCTGCTCAGCGATTTGGGCAGCGGCGTCACAGGTGAGATGCATCACGTCGATTGCGGCTATCACGTGGTCGGCATGAAAGATGAAAACGCCCCCGATATCGCAGTCGCATTGGGCGACAAGGGATGACGGGACCGTTTGACCCTGTCCGCAATGCCGGATAAAACCCGCGCATGTCCCATAACAGCTTTGGTCATCTTTTCCGCGTCACCACATGGGGGGAATCCCATGGGCCGGCGCTTGGCTGCGTGATCGATGGCTGCCCACCGGGAATCGCCCTGACAGAAGCCGATATCCAGCCCTGGCTGGACAAACGCAAACCCGGCCAGTCGCGCTTCACCACCCAGCGCCGCGAAGCCGATCAGGTAAAGATCCTGTCGGGTACGTATGAAAACCGCACGACCGGCACCCCGATCAGCCTGATGATCGAGAATATCGATCAACGCTCAAAAGACTATAGCGATATTGCGGACAAGTTCCGCCCCGGCCATGCCGATATTACCTATCAACAAAAATACGGCATTCGCGACCCGCGCGGCGGGGGCCGCGCCTCGGCCCGCGAAACGGCGGCGCGGGTCGCGGCGG
>CAMYID010000023.1 GCA_947258435.1 uncultured Alphaproteobacteria bacterium | reverse complement strand
GCGGCCTTTGCCGGTGCGGATGTGGATTCCGACGATGATGCGACAAGCCTTGATTATACGATCCTGAGCGCGCCCTCGGAAGGCACGGTGATCGATAATGGCGACGGTACATTTACCTTTGATCCCGGTACTGATTTTCAGGATCTGGCGGAAGGCGAAACCCGCGATGTAAGCTTTGATTATCGCGCAACCGATAGCCACAACGCGCAGAGCCAGGTGGCGACGGCGACGATCACGGTAACGGGTGTGAATGATGCGGTCATCGAGCTTTCCGACATCCAGAACGGCGATGGCAGTCAGGGATTTGTCATCAGCGGCATCGCGGCCGGAAATTTTTCGGGCAGGTCGGCGAGCGGTGCCGGTGATGTCAATGGCGATGGCTTTGATGACGTGATTGTTGGTGCCTATCTGGCCAGTCCCGACGGGCAAAGCTATGCAGGCGAAAGTTATGTCGTGTTCGGCAATGCGGCTGCCGCGGCTTCAAACGTCGCTTTGTCGGATATCCGGGACGGTGACGGCAGCGAAGGGTTTGTCATTAACGGCATTGATCCGTACGACTATTCGGGTTTCTCGGTAAGTGGTGCCGGTGACGTCAATGGCGATGGCTTTGATGATGTGATTGTCGGAGCCTTCTTTGCCAGCCCCAATGGGCAGAGCTATGCCGGGGAAAGCTATGTCGTACTCGGCCGTGGTGACGGTTTTGCCGCCAGCATCGATCTGTCGGCTATCGAGGCCGGCGATGGCAGTGAGGGATTTGTGGTCAATGGTGCTGACTTTTATGACTATTCAGGCATTTCGGTCAGCGGTGCGGGAGATGTGAATGGCGATGGCGTTGACGACCTTCTGATCGGTGCGTTTATGGCAACCCCTGACGGGCGGAGTTATGCGGGCGAAAGCTATGTCGTTTTTGGCAGGAATACAGGCTTTGCTGCCGCTGTCGAATTAGCCGATATCGAAAGTGGTTCCGGTGCCGATGGCTTCGTCATCAACGGCATCAACAGTTATGATTTGTCAGGCATTTCAGTCAGCAATGCCGGCGATGTGAATGGCGACGGTATCGGCGATATTGTGATCGGTGCTTCTGAGGCCAGTCCCAACGGGCAGCCGGGCTCCGGCCAGGGTTATGTCGTATTTGGCCGCAATGGCGGCTTCCCCGGCAGTGTCGAACTGTCGGCGATCGAGGCAGGCGATGGCAGCGACGGGTTTGTGATCAATGGTGTTGATGCCAATGACTGGGCAGGCTTTTCCGTCAGCGGTGCCGGCGATGTCAATGGCGATGGCTTTGACGATCTGCTGATCGGTGCCCCGCGTGGCAATCCGGGCGGTATCGATTATGCCGGTGAAAGCTTCGTTATATTCGGCCGTGCTTCCGGCTTTTCGCCCACATTGGATCTGGCGGATATTCAGAATGGCGATGGCAGTCAGGGGTTCATGCTGATTGGCGTGGATGCGGATGATACAGCGGGCATGTCGGTCAGCGGTGCCGGCGATGTAAATGGGGATGGCTTTGACGATCTGCTGATCGGTGCTGTCGGGGGAAGCCCGGACGGCAGAAGTTATGCGGGCGAAAGCTATGTCGTTTTTGGACGGCTGGGCAGCTTTGGCACCACGGTATCTTTGTCCGATATCGAGACCGGTGATGGAAATGACGGCTTTGTCGTGCGGGGCATCGATAACTATGATGCGTCCGGTACGGCGGTCAGCGCGGCGGGCGATGTCAATGGCGATGGCTTTGACGATCTGTTGATCGGCGCGCCCCAGGCTGACCCCGGCGCCCAGTACGATGCGGGTGAAAGCTATGTCGTGTTTGGCAGAGGCTTTCCAGATTTTGTCGAAACACTTTCCGGCGGACCAAATGATGATGTGCTGGCCGGTGGACCTGGCAACGATACCCTGAGCGGTGGTGCGGGCGATGACCGGTTTGTAATTTTCGACGGCGATGGCGACGATATCGTGCTGGATTTCGTGGCCGGTGCCGGGACTGATGATGTGCTGGATATACAGACTTTCGCCTTTGCGGATCTGGCCGGTGTGCTGAGCGCCTCGACGCAGATTGGCGATGATGTGCTGGTTGCGCTTGATGCCGATGACAGTGTGACACTTCTGGATGTGCAGCTTGCGGATCTGCATGGCGACGACTTTATTTTCTCGTAAAGGCGTTTGCCGGCAAGTTGTGCAACAGGCATAACGGCTGCTACATATGCTGAAAATGGCAGAAAGGATGTGGCGGCGGATGGCACACAAGCGCATATTGGCGGTATTTCAGCTGCTTCGGCGCAGCGGGCCGGTTTGGCTACCGGCATGACGCAGTCTGCACCCAGGTTCGAGCTGACCGCTTCACGGCAATTTTCCGCCTGGCTCGCCGAGCAGAATGCAAGCCTTGCTTTCACCACCTACCAGGCGGGAAAGCTGATCTTTGTCGGCGCGGGAGCTGACGGGCGGCTGTCGGTCTTTGAGCGAACATTCAATCGCTGCATGGGGCTTCACGCGCAAGGCGATACATTGTGGATGGGCACGCTGTATCAGCTGTGGAAATTCAGAAATGTGCTGGAGCCAGGTCAACAGACCGGTGGCTATGACCGGCTATATGTCCCCCGCATCGCCTGGACCACAGGTGATATCGATATTCACGATATCGCGGTGGATGGCGATGGTCAGGTGGTTTTTGCCAATACGCTGTTTTGCTGTCTGGCGACGGTGGACGAAGATTACAGCTTTCGTCCCTTATGGCGCCCGCCTTTCATTTCCAGACTGGCGGCTGAAGACCGGTGTCATCTGAACGGACTTGCGATGCAGGATGGCAAGCCAAGATATGCCACTGCCATCAGCGGTTCCGATGTTGCCGATGGCTGGCGCGACCGGCGTGCCGATGGTGGTGTGCTCATCGATGTCGCGCATGATGAAATCCTTGTCGATGGTCTGTCGATGCCGCATTCCCCACGCATCCATAACGGCAGGTTATGGGTTTGCAATTCGGGCACCGGCCATCTTGGCACCGTCGATCCGGAAGCGGGGGTGTTTAATCCGGTGACTTTCTGCCCCGGCTATCTGCGCGGATTGAGTTTTATCGGCGATTATGCGGTGGCTGGTCTTTCCCTGCCGCGGCACAAGACATTTTCGGGCCTGGCACTTGACGATAACCTTGCCAGATCCGACGCGGAACCGCGCTGTGGTCTTGTGGTCATCGATACGCGTACAGGCGATCTTGTGCATTGGCTGCGGATCAGCGGTATTGTGCAGGAGCTATATGACGTTGTGACCTTGCCCGGCGCACGGCGCCCGTCCGCACTGGGCCTCAAGACCGATGAGGTGCGCCGTGTGCTGAGCGTTGCGCCGGAATCCAACGCAGGTTAGGCGGCTGGAGATGCGACAAATCGACTTTGCGGCGATCCGGTCGGCGGCCCGGCATGTTGTCTGGTTTGTTGCGCTGTTCAGTCTGGGCATAAATATTCTTATGCTGACGGCACCGCTTTATATGCTTCAGGTCTATGACCGGGTGCTGACGAGCCGCAGTGTCGAAACCCTGCTATATCTGACGCTTGCGGCGATGATTGCGCTTGTTACCCTTGGGTTGCTCGAAGCGGTGCGCAGTCAGATGATGATCCGCCTTGGTAGCTGGATTGACCGGCAGATGAGCGGTGCGGTGCTGGGGGATGCGATCGTTTCCGCGCTTCGCCGTTCATCCGAACCGTCGGTACAGGGGCTTCGTGACCTGTCCACCTGCCGTATCTTTCTTTCCAGCCATGCGCTGTTCGCTTTTCTGGATGTGCCCTGGACGCCGGTTTTCATTGCGGTTGTCTTTTTGCTGCACCCTGTGCTCGGCTGGATAGCGATTGGCGGGGCGCTGGCTTTGCTGCTTTTTGCAATTGGTAATGAAGCCATGACCCGTGCGCCATTGCGGCAATCTTCCGATATGCATGTCAGGGCGACTGAAGGTGCGGCGGCAGCGGCACGCAATGCCGATGCGATACAGGCGATGGGGATGCTGCCGGCGATTCTGGGTCGATGGGCGCGCCACAATCATGAGTTGATTGCAATGCAGGAGGTTGCAAGCCTGCGCAGCGGCCGAATAGCGGCATTGGCGAAGTTTGTGCGTTTCATGTTGCAGGTGGCAGTGCTGGGCGTTGGCGCGAACCTTGTGCTGATGAACGAGTTGACGGCCGGTGCGATGATTGCGGCATCGATCCTTGTCGGCCGGGCGCTTGCGCCAATCGATCTGGCAATCAGTTCATGGAAGAACGCCGTTGCGGCGTGGCAGGCCTGGCGGCGGGTGTCCGTCCGCGCGCAGCTGTTGCAGGGCGGGACGCAACCGATGCAATTGCCCGCGCCGCGCGGCGCGCTGACGGTTGAAAAGCTGATGTTCGGCTGGCCGGGTGCGACTGAACCTTTGCTGCGTAATATTGCATTCAGCCTCGACCCTGGGCAGGTGCTTGGCATTATCGGTCCGACCGCGGCCGGAAAAACCACGGTTGCGCGGTTGATTGTGGGAAATCTCAAGCCGACGGTGGGGCATGTGCGGCTCGACGGCGCGGATGTTGCCGATTGGGACGCGGACGATCTGGGGCGTTATCTGGGATATCTGCCGCAGGATGTGGAATTGTTCAGCGGCACGGTACGCGAAAATATCGCGCGCATGCAGGACGCGGATGCCGAAGCGGTAATCGCCGCCGCAAAGCGGGCGATGGTGCATGAATTGATCCTTTCCTTGCCGCAGGGCTATGAAACCGAAGTGGGGGAGGCAGGGGCGGTCCTTTCGGGCGGGCAGCGGCAGCGTATTGCCCTGGCGCGCGCCCTGTTTGGCGATCCGCGGCTGATTGTTCTCGATGAGCCAAGCGCCAATCTCGATACAGAGGGGGAAGCTGCCTTTATGAATGCGGTCACGCAGCTGAAGCAAACCGGGGTAAGTGTCATTATCATTACGCACAGGCCCAATATTCTGCGGCTTGCGGATCGGGTGCTTGTGCTGCGCAATGGTGTGGTTGAACGGTTTGGTCCCCGCGATGAGGTGCTGGCAGCTTTTGTCAGGCCGCGCGGGCCTGCCGCGCAGGCATCCGCATTCTCTGCCCCGCGTTCCGATGTGTCGCAGGATTCGGAAGCCTGACGATGAGTGAGAAGCCGCAACCAGAATCAAAGTCGGAGCCTTCGGGTGAGAGCAAGCGCTTGCCACCGGTCGGTGCGCGCGGTGCGGCTTTATTCGGACTTTTCACGGTGCTCGCATTTTTCGGAGGGCTGGCCGGCTGGGCGGCCACCGCGCCACTTGGTGGTGCCGCCATCGCACCCGGCATCATCAATGTGGAAAGTAACCGCAAGACGGTGCAGCATCTTGAGGGCGGCATCGTGCGCGATATCCTGGTGCAGGAAGGGGAGCGGATCAGCAGTGGGCAGCCGCTTATTCTGCTTGACGATACAGCATCGCGGTCGCAGATCCTCCGGCTTGAAAGTCAGCTCAACTCCGCGCGTCGGCAGATCGCGCTGATCAGGGAGGAAATCGCTTCGGTTGAGGAGCTGCTTGACAAAGGGCTTGCACGCAAACCGCGACTGCTGGCGCTGCAACGACGGCTCGCCGAACTCACCGGCGATATTGACGATTACGCGGCACAGCTGCAGGCGGCGCGTGACGTGGTTCGCCGGGCGCAGGTAAAAGCGCCGGTGGGCGGTATCGTGGTGGGACTGCAGGTGCACAGCCAGGGGGGCGTGATCAAGGCGGGGGAGCCGCTGCTCTATATTGTGCCGGGCAAGGAACGGCTTGTCGTAGAGGCGCGGGTTGACCCTGTGGATCGCGATATCGTGCGCGCGGGGCTTGCCGCCCATATCCAGCTCACACCGTATAATCTACGCAATATACCGCCGGTGCCCGGAATGGTGCAGACTATTTCGGCGGACAGTTTTACCGATGAACGAACAGGCGCGATTTATTTTCTGGCGCGGATCGAGCTGGATCAGGAATTTGTCAGCCAGCTGGAGAATGTTGATCCCGCACCGGGCATGCCCGTCGAGGTGTTCATTTTCACCGGCAACCGCACTGTGCTTGATTATTTCCTCGAACCACTGATCCGCAGCTTCCGCCGCGCCTTTCGTGAAAGCTGAAACGGGCAGGGCAGGGTCTTGTTGTTGCCAGGGGAAATGGTGCACGTTCGGGCATTGCGGCATGTATTCGGATGGGGGAGAAAAAGATGGCAAAGGTAACCGGTATTGGCGGGGTGTTCTTCAAGGCGCGGGGAGATCGCGCTGAACTGGTTGAATGGTATCGGGAAATTCTGGGGATGGAGCTTGCCGATTTTGGTGGTTCCATTCTGTTTTGGGGGCAGGACAGCGCCCCTGATGGCGGTATAACGGTCTGGCATATTGCGGAAGCCGATACAGACTGGTTTGCCCCCGGCAATGCTGCGTTCATGGTGAATTACCGTATCGATGATATGGACGGTATGGTATCGCAGTTGCAGGATGCGGGGGTGACGATTCTGCAAGGCCCAGAATCCCACGAAAATGGGCGGTTTTTATGGATTCTCGACCCTGAAGGGAACAAGGTGGAATTGTGGGAACCCGCCGCTGTTCCCGATGATCACGGCGCTCCGACCAAGCCGTGACCGGTTGTATGAGCTATTGCGGATTCGTTGCATTTTGCATCAGGCAGCGAATTGATATAGATCAATCATTCTCATGCCTTACGCCGCTAATGTCAGGCGGCAGCAAACATATTGTCGAATTCTAGAGTAGAACGGACTCCAAGCGTTATGTCAGTAGCCGATACAGCAGAAAAACCGCAGTCACCATCTTCCCAGACAGTCGAGCATTTCGATGTTCTCATCGTCGGGGCGGGGATTTCGGGCATCGGAGCAGCCTATCATCTGCAGCAGCAGTGCCAGGGCAAGAGTTTTGTCATTCTGGATGCGCTCGACAGTTTTGGAGGAACCTGGCACACCCATCGTTATCCCGGCATTCGCTCCGATAGCGATCTTTACACTTTCGGGTACCGCTTCAAGCCCTGGGTCGGCGCGCCGATCGCCACCGCGGAGGAGATCCTGTCCTATATGGGCGAGGTGATCGAGGAAAACGACATCGGTCCGCATATCCGCTACCGCCATAAAATTCTGTCGGCCAGCTGGTCAAGCGACGATGCGGTGTGGACTGTGCAGGCGCAACGTACCGATACAGGTGAGACGCTTCACTTCACCACCAACTTTATGTGGATGTGTCAGGGCTATTACCGGCATGAGAAGGGGTACACTCCCGATTGGGACGGGATGGATGACTTCAAGGGAGAAATCGTCCATCCGCAGACCTGGCCTGACGATCTCGATTACAAGGGCAAACGGGTTATCGTGATCGGATCGGGGGCGACCGCGGCGACAGTCGTGCCCGCGATGGCGGATGATTGCGAACATATTACGGTGCTGCAACGCTCGCCCACCTATTTCATCCCCGCGCGTAACGAGAATGCGCTGGCGGATCAACTGCGCAAGCTGGAAATCGATGAGCAGTGGATTCACGAAATCGCCCGCCGGCAGATCCTGATGGAGCAGGCCGAGTTTACCCGCCGCTCCTTTGAGGAGCCCGAAAAGGTACGTAACGAGCTGCTTGGCGCGGTTAAGATGTTCCTGGGTGAAGATTATGACATCGATACGCATTTCACTCCGAAATACCGGCCCTGGCGTCAGCGGGTTGCCTTTATTCCCGATGGCGACCTGTTCCAGGGTATCGCCTCAGGCAAGGCGTCGGTAGTGACCGATGAGATCGAGCGGTTTACCGAAAAGGGCATCCTTACCAAATCGGGGGAGGAGCTAGAGGCCGATATCGTCATCACGGCGACGGGCTTTGACCTGTGTGTGCTGGGGGATATCGACTTCACGATCGACGAGAAGAAGGTCAACTTCGCCGATACCGTGACCTATCGTGGCATGATGTTTACAGGCGTGCCCAATATGGCGTGGGTATTTGGTTATTTCCGCGCCAGCTGGACATTGCGCGTGGATCTGATGGGGGACTTCATCTCCCGTCTGCTGAAGCATATGGATGAGAAGGGGTTCAAGAAAGTAACAGTTGCCCTGCGCCCCGAAGATAAGGACATGCCGCTGAGTTCCTGGATTGACCCGGAAAACTTCAATCCCGGCTATCTGATGCGCAGCATGCATCTGATGCCGCAGCGCGGGGACAAGCCGGAATGGCAGCACACCCAGGATTATTGGGCGGAAAAAGACGATTTGCCCAATATCGATCTGGAAGGCGCGGAATTCGTATATGAGTGATTATGCGGGCGGGCACTGTCATGCGGCCTGATGCTGTGAATTGGCCGGGCATTTGTCCGGCCATTTTTTTGCGATCAGTCTTTCCGACGCGTTGAGTATCGCACTCATGCCGCCTGTGGGCGCGATTCTGCGATGTGTGGAATGGGGGGCGGAAAGAAAGGAAAGGTGAGCGCGGTGAATGTTGCTGCGCGAAAGGCTGTGGCCCTTCAGGTCGCGCCCTTACCGCCGAATTTATCGAGATGGAAGGGGGTCTCAACCCGCCGTGCACCCGTGTAAATGGCGAAATAGATGATGAGCAGAAGAGCAAACGCCAGGGCCGTTTGCGTTACGCTGTCATGATATAAAACGCCGAGAGCGGCCGGTACGAGCAGAAAAACCAAAATCAAAGCCGATGCAAGCGGATTTGAAACGGCCCGATTTTCCTGCCTGAGCACATGGGTTTCCAGCGCGCGCATAATCACATGATGCATATGATAGCTGTCGGCCTCTACCGCGGATTGTTTCTGGGTCCAGCGCCGACCGATTGCATGCAGTGTATCGGCAAGCGGCCAGAACAGCATCATTAATACGCCCCAGGCCGAAACTTCCGGATTACGTACAACGAGCAGAATGGCCGTCCACCCCAATAGATAGCCAATCGTGTAGGCTCCGGCGTCGCCGAGAAAGATTTTGCCGAATGGAAAGTTCACAAGAAAAAAGCCAAAGGTTGCAAAGGCAATCGTTAACGCCAGAACAACAACCAAATTATCCCCGACCGCAATGCCGATAAGGGCAAATGCAATTGCCGCAATAATCGCAGCGCCAGACGCCAGTCCATTAACCCCGTCGATAAGGTTTAGCGCATGGGACATGCCGGTTACGGCAAAGACCGAAAAAATGATCGCTAGAGGAGCCAGGGTGAGCATTTCATCGAGGATAGGTACATCGGCGCGGGTCAGCCAGACGCCTGACAGCATAACCATCAGGAGTGCCGATAATGCTGCTGCTGCAAGCCGGCCACGCGGGGAAACATGCCAGCTCAGATCTTCCGACAGCCCGGCTGCGAAAATTGGCAATGCGGAAACCAGCAATATGGCGATTGTCTGATATTCACTGCGATAGCTTACAAAGATGCCCAGAATCAGGGACAGTATAACTGCGATCCCGCCCACCCGGGGGGTTGGGTTATCGTGGCAGGACTGAACCGCGCTGCCTGCATGACCGCGTGCGGTGCGGCCAAGATGTATATCCCGCGTCAAATAGATAGCTAGCGACGCCAGAAAAGCAGTCCCCACCACAAGCAGGAAATATTCAGGCGCAAAATTCTGCTGATAGGCGATCGTCAGTTGATTAAGCATATCGCGTAATAAAAATCCTCAAAAGCTCTCTGTTCGTTATTAAACCTTCAGTTCGGATAATCCGCAGCTTGCGGGCCCAAATCAGCGCAAATCGCCCTGACCGTGAATATCCGACGCCGCCACTTCGGCTTATCTGAATCTGCGGCCGGCTTTGTCGGGAGGCGACGCTGCAAGCTCGCCGTTTTTTGCCAGTTGCGGCAAGCGTGGCTTCGCTATCCTGATTTCTGTTCGTTTAAACCTAGTTTACCTTAATTCGATCTTAATCTGCCTGCAGTTTCGCGCATTTGCAGCTTTCAACGGTGATCTGTCACCCTCTGGTTATAGCTGCAATTGTCATAATGGCAATAATGCAGTGCACATTTTGTTTACCGCTAACAGCAATGCGAGGTTCAGCCGTTCTGAGCGGATACGCCACACTAGCGACAGAAAACGACGTTTTTTTGACAAGTTCACGGTCGTGACATTTCTCGACAGCGGCGGTGGGGCGGGAAATATGCTGTGCCGGAAGGATTCGGCACAGCATAAACAGCAGTGCGAGTATCAGGCGAATTCAAAGCCGTCATAGTCGTTTGATTCGACCGCTTCGCACTTTTCCCGATAGGCGGGGTTGCCGCCTGCATAAAGCAGCATTGTGCGTTTTCTGTTGGGGATGTTCTGATTGATTCCCATGAACCAGGAATCGACCTGGGAAAACAGGGTCATCGCGCCAACTTCGTTGACATGCTCTGTCCATTCTTCCTCTGCCTGCACGCTTGGCTCGACTTTGGTCAGATGCTTGTTTTCCATATAGCCGATAAGCTTGGTTACCCAGTCCACATTCTGTTCGATGCAGCGCGGGATATTGCAGAAGGTCGCCCCGTTATGCGGGCCGACAAGGGTGAACATGTTCGGGAAACCCGCTGTCTGGATGCCCAGATAGGTGTGCGGGCCATTCGCCCATTTGTCCTGCAGTGTCTTGCCGCCTTCACCACGAATATCGATCCGGCTGAAGGCGCCCGTCACCGCGTCAAAACCGGTGGCGTAGATCAGGATATCAAGCTCGACTTCCCGGTCGCCGACCTGCACCCCATTGGGGGTGATGCGGGTGATCGGGGTTTCCAGCAGGCTCACCAGCTCCACATTGTCCTGATTATAAACTTCGTAGTAATTGGTTTCGAGTGGGACACGCCGCATGCCGAAGCCATGATTTGTCGGGATCAGCTTTTCGGCTGTTTCCGGATCTTTGACACGCTGCCGGATCTTGTTTTTGATAAATTCGGTCAGCAGTGCATTGGCATCTGCATCGATCAGCGTATCGCGGAAATTACCGATCCAGATACCGAAACCCGGTTCGTTGTAAAGCCGCTCGAACAGTGCCTCGCGTTCCTCGTCCGATACCTCAAGGGCAGAACGCGGATCGGGCAGATGGATGAAGGCACCGCCCGATTGCGCGCATTTTGCAAAGATCTCGGGATAGCTTGCCTTGATCTTGCTCTGCGTTTCCGCATCGATCGGGCTGTTCTTAAGCGGTGCGCAGAAGTTCGGAGTGCGCTGGAACACCGTCAGATGCCCTGCAGTCTTGGCCACTTCCTGAATGACCTGCACGCCTGTTGCGCCTGTGCCGATCACCCCGACCCGCTTGCCCGCAAATCCGACATCCTTGCCGCCGAAGCCGTCGGGGTCCTGTGGCCAGCGCGCGGTATGGAAGGATTGCCCTTCAAAGCTGTCGCGCCCCTCGATATTGGGTAGCGTGGGGGCTGAAAGCGGGCCGATCGCGGTGACAAGGAACCGCCCGCTCGCGTGGTCGCCATTCTCAAGCTCGACATTCCAGCGCTGTGTTGCTTCGTCATAGATCGCGGATTTCACGCGGCTGTTGAACTGAATATCCTTGCGCAGATCGAATTTGTCGGCCACATGGTTGAGATAGCGCAAAGTTTCAGGCTGGGGCGAGAAATGTTCGGTCCAGTCCCATTCCTGAAGCAGGTCCTCGGAAAAGGAGTAGCCGTAGCTATAGCTTTCAGAATCAAAGCGCGCGCCGGGATAACGGTTCCAGTACCAGGTGCCGCCGACACCTGAGCCTTCCTCAAATACCCGCACGGAAAAGCCAAGATCCCGGAACCGCAGCGATTGGTACATGCCGGCAATACCGGCACCGATGATGATTGCGTCAAATTCCTGTGTATTTCCGGACATAGTTTGTTTCCCTTCCCTGTTGCTGTGCGGCTTTGCCACGCTGGCTATCGGATTTTCTAATTATGATAAGATATTTTAGCACGGCTACGGGTGCGGCAAAGCGTCCAATTTGCAGTCTTTGCATTCAGTAATTGTTTCGGCCTCAGTCTGACGCTGATTTCAGGCGGTTCGCTTGCCGACTACGGAAGTGCGCGCGTGGCGTTTACCAGCCATTCGCGCGTCTCGGCCGCAACCAGGGGAGCAAGCTTGTCGCGCACGGTTGCGTGGTAGCTGTTCAGCCATGCGCGTTCATCGTGATTCAACAGGGCCGGGTCGACAAGCCGCAAGTCAATCGGGGCGAGGGTCAGCGGTTCAAAACCCATCATCTCGCGCTCGCCGCCCTCGGGGATGCGGGCTGCGGTGACGCAAACAAGATTTTCAATCCGGATGCCGAATTCCCCGGCTTTGTAATAACCCGGTTCGTTGGACACGATCATGCCCGGTTGCAGTGGCACATTGTTCGGGCGGCGTGAGATATTCTGCGGCCCCTCATGCACGCTGAGATAGCTGCCGACCCCGTGACCTGTGCCATGGTCGAAATCAAGCCCCGCCTGCCACAGAAACTGCCGTGCCAGAACATCAAGATGCGCGCCGTTCACCCCTTTTGGGAAACGAATGCCGGACAGGGCGATATGACCTTTCAGCACCTGAGTGAAGCGGATCACCTGATCGCGCGTCGGTGTGCCGATCGCAACGGTGCGGGTAACATCGGTGGTGCCGTCAAGATACTGACCCCCTGAATCCACAAGATAAAGACTTCCCGGTTCAAGTAGCCGGTTTGTCTTTTCAGTCACGGCATAATGCACGATTGCGCCATTCGGGCCCGCGCCTGAAATGGTAGGGAAGCTGAGATCCTTCAACTTGCCCGTCGCCTCGCGGAAGCGTTGCAGGGTTGCTGCCGCTGTCAGTTCATCCAGCTTGCCGCTTGGTGCTTCTCGGTCAAGCCAGGCCAGAAAATTACTGAGTGCCGCGCCGTCACGCAGATGGGCCGCACGCATGCCGGCAATTTCGACATCGTTTTTCAGTGCTTTGGGCAACAGGCAGGGGTCGGGCCTGAAAAGAAGCCGTGCACCTGCCTGTTCGAGCTGTCTTGCAATCGTGACGGCGGCGGTCGCGCGATCAATCAATATTGTCGCCTGTTGCTGGCCCAGCCGGGTCAGTGCGGCATCAAATGTTTCGGGCGGCACAATACGCACCGCATCGCCAAGATGTTTCTGTAACGCGTCACTGATTTTGGCGGGTGCCGCAAATAGCTGCGCTGTCGCATCGGCATGCAGAACGGCAAAGCAGAGCGGCAGGGGCGAATGCGCAACATCGCCGCCACGGATATTGAGCAGCCAGGCAATGGAGTCCGGCAGGGTCAAAACCGCCGCATCCGCACCGAGTTGTTTGATTTCATGGCCGATTCTGGCGCGTTTGGCCGAACTGGCTTCCCCCGCATAGCCGATAGGGTGCGGCACGATCGGCGCGGTCGGGGGGGCCGGCTGATCGTGCCAGACCGTATCCACGGGGTTGGTAGTGCAGGCAATAAGGTCGGCTCCGGCTTTCTCGCAGGCTTTTTCAATCCGCTCCGTCCCATCGAGGGTATGGAGCCACGGATCGAACCCCAATTTCTGACCCGCCGAAAGGTTTGCTGCAATCCACTGCTCGGGCGGTTCATCGATCACTGAGTGCGGTGAAATGACCGTGATATCCACCTGATCGCGGACCTGCAGTGTATAGCGCCCATCGACGAAAATGGCCGCCTTGTCGCGCAGGATGACCGCAACGCCTGCTGACCCTGTAAAGCCGGTCACCCAGCCAAGCCTTGCTGCATAGGGCGGGACATATTCACCCTGATGCGCATCGGCGCGGGGCACGATAAAGCCGTCAAGCTTCCGGCGCGCAAGTTCGGCACGCAGCAGGGATACAGGGTTTGTGTCTTTCGTCATCTTATGAAATTTCAGTTTACTGGCCTGTTTCGTCAAGAACTGTCCTGTGCTTGGCTTGGCGCCATTATCGGCCAAGTATGAGGGTACACCAATCGCCAAGACAAATCCGCCGCCGCAAATAGATGCCCTGCATACGATAGGCGGCAAGTATCGCGGGCACCTGACTGGCGAGCAGACCTGACAGGACGGCAACTCCGTCGCGCGCCAGATGGTGACTGAGCGGATAAGCCAGCGACATCAGCGGCCGCGCCAGAATATTGGCAATGATCAGGTCATAGGGGGCATTCCGGGTAAGGGCGGCTGCGCGGAAACCTGCTGCAACGACGGGGCGGGTCAGCGCGGCAAGACCGTTCAGCCGCGCATTCTGTCGTGTCACCTGAATGGCGACAGGGTCGATATCGCTCGCCAGAACCTGCCTGTGCCAGAGTTTTGCCGCCGCCATCGCCAGAATCCCGGTGCCGCATCCCAGATCAAGGATAGTGCTGAAAGCACGCTGCCGTGCCAGATAATCGAGTGCGAGCAGACATCCGGTCGTCGTCTCGTGATGCCCGGTGCCGAAGGCCTGCCCGGCATCGATCTGCAAACGGATGGCGCAGCGGCGTGCCTCCGCCAGGGTATGCGTTCCGGCAATGTGAAAACGCCCCGCAGCGATGGCGGGCAATTCCTTCAGCGATTCGCTGACCCAATCGCGATCATCGATTGCGGTAATTGAAAGCGCAGGTTGCGACAGGGCCAGACTGTCGATCAGCGGGCCCAGGAAACGGGCAATGGTTTCAGTTACCGGTGGTTCGGAAAAAAGTGCGCTCACCCGGAAATCCGCGGTACCGGGCACTTCAAAGAATGTGACTGACAAGGGGGAATCATGGGCGGGCATGAAGGCGGGGTCAGGTGCGGTGTGCGGCTGATCTTCGATGTCCGCGCCGAGCCCTTCCAGCAGATCGGCAACGGCAAACGCACCGTTATGCGGCACGACAAGCGAGAGTTCGTAAAGCCTGGAGGCTGGCGCGGTCTGTTCGCTCATGCCGGCTCGACGAATTTGTCGATGACCTTCTTGCGACCCGCCTTTTCGAATTCCACATCCAGCTTGTTACCGTCGGCTGCCATGATCGCGCCATAGCCGAACTTCTGGTGGAAAACACGCTCGCCAACCTTAAAGCGTGTCGCGGCCGGGTCGTTCGTTGTCACCAGGTCGGCCTGTGCGTCAATAACCTGCCCGTGACCATATTGTTGCCAGCGATTGTTCCTGGGCTGATAGCGACCGGCCTTGACCGCTGACTGCATACGCTGCCAGCCCGGCGTGCCGTAATCGCGATCGAAACTGCTGGGGCCTTCCTGAAATCCGCCTCCGTAAAGCCCTTGCTCGGTACGGATTTCGACATTTTCGGGCGGTATTTCATCGATAAAGCGAGAGGGCAGGGCCGATTGCCAGAGATTATGCACCCGCCGGTTCGCCGCAAAAAAGATCCGCGCCCGTTCGCGCGCGCGCGTCAGCCCGACATAGGCAAGCCGTCGTTCTTCCTCAAGCCCCGCATTGCCGCTTTCATCGAGGCTGCGCTGATGCGGAAACAGCCCCTCTTCCCAACCGGGCAGAAACACCGTGCGGAACTCAAGCCCCTTGGCGCTGTGCAGCGTCATGATATTGATCTTGTCTTCATTGTCTGACTGCTGATTTTCCATCACCAGCGAGATATGTTCGAGGAAGCCGGCAAGGTTTTCAAACGCTTCCATCGCCATGACAAGCTCTTTGAGGTTATCAAGCCGCCCGGGCGCATCGGGCGAGCGATCCTTCTGCCACATCTCGGTATAACCCGATTCATCGAGCACCATTTCAGTCAGCGCCACATGGTCCATCATGTCCACCTGACCGCGCCAGCGGCGGAAATCCTCCATCAACCCGGCAAGCGAGTTTCGAGCGCGTTTGGTCAACTCATCAGTATCGATCAGGGTTTCGGCGGTTCGGGCGAGTGAAATGCCTTCGGCCCGGGCGGTGCGATGCAGGGTCTGCAGGGTTGCGTCCCCCAGCCCGCGTTTGGGTTTGTTGACGATCCGCTCGAACGCCAGATCGTCATTGGGCTGCGCGATGACCCGCAGATAGGCGATGGCGTCGCGAATTTCCATCCGCTCGTAAAAGCGCGGACCGCCGATGACCCGGTAGGGGACGCCGAGTGTGAGAAACCGTTCCTCGAATTCGCGGGTCTGAAACCCGGCCCGCACGAGGATCGCCATATCGTCAAGCAGGTGGCCTTCACGTTGCAGCGTCTCGACCTGCTCGCCGATCTGCCGGGCTTCTTCCACCCCGTCCCAGACGCCGCTGATCGCCACCGGATCACCGGGATCCTGATCGTCGGTCCACAGGGTCTTGCCGAGCCGGTCTTCATTGGCGGCAATCAGGCCCGAGGCCGCAGCCAGGATATTGGGGGTCGAGCGGTAATTGCGCTCAAGCCGGATGACCGCGGCACCGGGAAAATCTTTTTCAAAACGCAGGATATTGCCAACCTCGGCGCCGCGCCAGCCATAGATCGACTGGTCATCGTCGCCGACGCAGCAGATATTGCGCCGCCCTTGCGCCAGTAGCCGCAGCCACAGATATTGCGCGACATTGGTGTCCTGATACTCGTCGACCAGAATATATTTGAACCGGTCCTGATAGTACGTCAGGACGTCGGGATTGTTCTGAAACAGCCGCAGGCATTCCAGCAGCAGATCCCCGAAATCCACTGCGTTCAGTACCTTGAGCCGGGCCTGATAGGCGGCATAGATTTCGCGCCCCTTGCCGTTGGCGAAGCTGAATGCCTCCCCTTCGGGGATGTTATCGGGTGTCAGCCCCTGATTTTTCCAGCGATCAATTTGACCGGCCAGCACCCGCGCGGGCCAACGCTTATCGTCGATTTCGGCGGCGGCGAGAAGCTGCTTGATCAGCCGGATCTGATCATCTGTGTCGAGAATGGTGAAATTCGAGGTCAGCCCCACAAGTTCGGCATGCCGGCGCAGGATCCGCGCGCCTACCGAATGAAATGTGCCAAGCCAGCGCATGCCTTCGACCGCACCGCCAATGAGCGTGCCGATCCGCTCCTGCATCTCGCGTGCGGCCTTGTTGGTGAAGGTAACCGCAAGGATCTGGCTGGGGAATGCGCGGCGGCTCGTCAGGATATAGGCAAGCCGGGTGGTCAGCACGCGCGTCTTGCCCGTACCCGCCCCCGCCAGCACAAGGACAGGGCCGTCCAGCGCCTCGACGGCGGCGCGCTGCCCCTCATTCAGCCCGTCAAGAAAGGCCGGGCGGGGTACGGCTGCGGCACTGTTGGCCCCGGTCGCAGGCGATGGCGCGGCGGGCGAACCAAGTTCGAAAGGGTCGGAATCAAATTCGTTCATCACGGGGTGACTTTAGCATATCCGGTCTTGCTTGCGCGCCTCATCGGCCGGTTTCGCGCAAACAGGCAAATCTTGTGTCTATTTACACTGGCTGATCGATCCCTGCCGGCAGATCCGCTTGCCATCGATCCAGATCGCACCCGACAGGTCGGCCTTTAACAGATCGGTACCCTCAAGCTGTGCGCCGGTCAGATCGACCTCGCGCAGATTGGCCCGGAACAGGCGCGCGCGTTGCAGATTGGCGCCGCGCAGACTGGCACCGGCAAGGTTTGCGCGGGTAAAATCGGCCTCCCGCAGATCGGCTGCATCGAGTTTTGCCTGCGGCAGGTCAGCCGACACGAATTTTGCGCGCCGCGCATCCACCTTTGTCAGATCGGCCCGCGCCAGATCGGCGCGGTTAAAGCGGGCCTCGCGCAGTTGCGCGCCTGGCAAGGCCGCCTCGGCGAGTGGCAGCTCCTCCATATAGCAGCGCCGCCAATCGACCCCGGCCGCCGCCGGATCGGCGCATTTTGCCTGGGCCGTGACCGTCAAGATCATCAGGGAGAAAAGCGACAGGCCGAAATACAGCAATCTGCAAGTCACGTGCGTACCCTGCCTCATGCGACCGACCTGCGGCGTAGGCCGATCCGGGCGCCGGCACTTTCAGGTGTTGGCAAGTGCGCATGCGCGGCTGCAAGCGCGGCAAGGCTGCCTTCCACATCAGGCGGAAACGGGGCGGAACGGCGGCTGTCCAGGCTGACATGAATGGCAAGCTGTTCGGCTGTTGCCGCAAGATAGCGTTCCTGCCCGTGATACATCTGCAGAAAATAGTGAAAGCGCTTCGCATCATGGTCAAGCAGTTGAAAGCTGACGGAAATCGGGTCGCCCAACTTAAGTTCATTCACATAGCTGACATGATTCTGCAGCACGAATATCGAATTGTTCGTCCCGGTCACATAATCGACCCCGATACCGATCCTGTCGAATACCCGGTCGAGCGCGCGGTCGAATGCCAGCACGTAGAAGGCCACATTCATATGGCCGTTATAGTCGATCCAGTCTTCAAGCACTTGCTGCCCGTCGATCATGATCGGTTGCTGGTCGAATTTCCTGTCGCTCACCTGCACCCTGCCGATTCCGGTTTTTCTCAACCTACTATATAGGGGCGGGCGTAAACAATTACCGTCCGAATCTGTTTTGACCCGGACGATGCTGCGCCTGTCGCGGGGATGAGGCTTGTGGCAGTCAGGATGGCGGGGCTATTCTTGTATAGCTTACCGGTACGGGGACCGGCTTGTCTGCGTCCAGACGTTTGAGCGTTTCCGGAATATCGCGCAGCGGCAGGGTGGTCAGATAATCATGGTCGCACTGCCACCAGGCCGTATCGACAAGCTGTGTGCGAATCTCTTCATCGAAACGGTAGCGCAGGATACGCGCCGGCGCGCCAACCATGATCGCAAAGGGGGGTACATCTGCGGTAACGACGGCGCCCGCGCCGATTGCCGCCCCGTCCCCGATCATCAGATTTTCGAGAATAATCACATTTTCGGCAATCCAGACATCATTGCCGATGAGGGTTTTCGAGGGCTTTCCAGTGTCTCTTATGATCCCCTGCCGGGCATCGCATTCAGACAGCAGCGCCGTTGCGCTTGTCACGAAATCGAGCGGGTGATTGGGGGCACCGATTGTGACCCGCCGCCCGATCGAGCAATAGCGGCCGACAGTCGTATTCTCGCGCATAATACCGTCATTGATATAGCTGCCGCGCCCGAACCGGCAATTGGCCCCGATGGCCGCGCTGCCAAGCGACACTTGTGGTTCATAGAAAAAAGGCATGCCGATACGCGCATCGGGTAGAAAGGTCAGCCCTTCCGGCCCAGCCTGTGCCTGTGCCTGTTGCGGAACTGCGTTCATCATTTCCTCCGCTTGATCGCCCGCTCCAGCCTATGGCCGGAATGGTTAATTGCCCGATAATCCCCGGCCCGTGCGAAGCAGGTGCGTTTGCGCGGCAGCTGCGCTAATAATAGGGGTAATGAACAAACATGCCGCCCCGGCGGCAGGAGCGAAACGAGGGAACTGGCAATGGGCGAGGCCGCGCGAAAAGCAGATGCGATCACGGCGTTGCAGGCGCTTCTGGGGGATCGCCTGTCCACGTCTGCCGCGGTGCGCGAGCAGCATGGGCGGGATGAATCCTATCACCGGGCGCAGGCGCCGGACGCGGTTGCTTTTGCCCAATCGACCGATGAGGTGGTTGCTATTGTCAGAATCTGTGCCGAACATGATGTGCCGCTGATCCCGTTTGGCACCGGCACCTCGCTGGAGGGGCATGTTGCCGCCGTCAATGGGGGTGTATGTGTCGATCTGTCGGGCATGGACCGCATTCTCAAGGTCAATGCGGAAGATAGCGATTGTGTCGTGGAGGCGGGGGTTACCCGCAAGACGCTGAACGAATATCTGCGTGATACGGGGCTGTTCTTCCCGATCGACCCGGGAGCCGATGCGTCGCTCGGCGGTATGGCGGCAACCGGTGCGTCAGGCACCAATGCGGTGCGTTACGGTGCGATGCGCGAAAATGTTCTGGGCCTGACGGTTGTGCTGGCGGATGGACGGGTGGTGCGCACCGCGCGCCGGGCGCGCAAGACATCCTCGGGCTACGATCTGACACGGCTTTTCGTGGGCTCGGAGGGCACGCTGGGTATCATTACGGAGGTTGCGGTCAGGCTTTACGGCATACCCGAGGCGATATCGGCTGCGACCTGCGGTTTCCCGGATGTGGCAAGCGCTGTGAACGCCACGATCCTGACGATCCAGTCGGGCCTGCCGGTCGCGCGGATCGAACTCATTGATGCCAAGTCGATCGCCGGTATCAATGCCTATTCAAAGCTTGACCTGGTCGAGCAGCCGACCCTCTTCCTGGAATTTCATGGTACAGATGACGGTGTGCGCGAACAGGCGGAACGGTTTGGTGAGATTGCCGCGGGGTTTGGCGGCGGTGATTTTGACTGGGCGACACGGCCTGAGGCACGAAGCAAGCTGTGGGAGGCGCGCCATACCGCCTATTACGCCGCGCTTGCCATGTATCCGGGCAAGAAGGGCATGCCGACCGATGTCTGCGTGCCGATCTCGCGACTTGCCGAATGCATTGAAGACACCCAGCGCGATCTTGCAGAAAGCGGGATCGATGCGCCGATCATCGGCCATGTGGGGGACGGCAACTTTCATACATTGCTGACCTTCGATCCCGATGACGCGGACGAGGTGGCGCGCTGCAAGGCGTTCAATGAGCGGCTTATCCTGCGGGCGCTGGCGATGGATGGCACCTGCACGGGAGAGCATGGTATCGGCATGGGCAAGATGCAGTTTCTGGATGCCGAACATGGCGAAGCGGTAAGTGCGATGCGTGCGGTGAAGCTGGCGTTCGATCCAAACAACCTGATGAATCCGGGCAAGATCCTGCGCGTTTAGTCACGGTGAGTGAATAAAGCCAGGTGAACAAGCGTATGTAAAAGGGAGTGACGATGCAGACTTTCAGTTTCGATCCGGTGGAACTGCCACCTGCCGCAGCCGAGCTGCGCCGCGAGGTGCGGGAGTTTCTGGCTGAGCATAATGCGGCGCGCAAGCCGCTTGACCGGGCGCAAAGCTGGAGCGGCTCGGATCCTGATTTCAGCCGTAAAATGGGGGAGCGGGGCTGGATTGGCATGGTCTGGCCAAAAAAATATGGCGGTCATGAACGGACGTCGTTTGAACGCTATGTAATGCTCGAGGAAATGCTCGTTGCCGGTGCGCCGGTCGGCGCGCACTGGATCGCCGACCGCCAAAGCGGGCCGTTGCTGCTGAATTTCGGAACAGAAGAGCAGCGCCAGAAATATCTGCCTCCCGTCACACGCGGCGAGATGTTTTACTGCATCGGTATGAGCGAACCCGATAGCGGGTCGGATCTGGCGTCTGTCCGCACCCGGGCAACCAAGGTGGATGGCGGGTACCGCATCAATGGCAGCAAGATCTGGACAAGCGGTGCCCATACCGCACATGTGATGATTGCCCTGCTGCGCACGCGTAATAACCCCGATAACCGGCATGACGGGCTGACCCAGTTTTTGATCGATCTGCGCGAGGCCGATGGCACCGATCTGAAGGAAAAGAACGGCATCACGGTGCGCCCGATTATCAGTATGCTCGGCGAGCATCATTTTAACGAGGTAATCTTTGAGGATGCCTTTGTTCCGGACAGTGCCGTTGTCGGTACTGAACATGGAGGATGGGCGCAGGTGATGGCGGAACTGGCCTTCGAACGCAGCGGCCCGGAACGGTATCTCTCAAGTATCCAGCTTGTGCTGGAAATGATCCGTGCGCTTGCCGCCAGTCCCACCCCGCAAGGGCATGCTGCGGTCGGGCGGCTTGTCGCCCACCTTGCGACCTTGCGGCAGATGTCGGTATCGGTGGCAGGCAAGCTCAATGCCGGGGAAGATCCCGCGCTTGAGGGGTCGATCGTCAAGGATCTTGGCGCGGTGTTCGAGCAGGAAATACCGACTATCGCGCAACAGGTGTTCGATTTGGAGCCGAAACTGGGCGAAGGCAGCGATCTTGAGCAGGTGATGGGCTTTCTGATTCAGAATTCTGTGTCCTATTCCCTGAGGGGCGGGACGCGCGAAATTCTGCGCGGCATCATCGCGCGCGGGCTGGGTCTCAGGTAATCCGGGGCAGATAAGATTATGAGTGAAGTACGTACAATGCTGGCCGATACCGTCAATCGGCTGTTTGAGGATCTGATGACCACCGAGCTGCTGATTGCGGCGGAGCAGGGGGAATGGCCCGCCGCGCTTTGGCATGCCGTTGAGGAAAACGGCCTGACCATGCCGCTTGTATCCGAAGCCCATGGCGGCGTCGGATGCGGCTGGCTCGATGCGCGGGTGGTGCTGCATGGGGCAGGGCGTTATTCAGCACCGATTCCGCTTGCCGAAACGATATTGGCAAGTTGGCTACTGGACCGCGCGGGCATCGAACCGCCCCACGGACCCATGAGTATCGCGGGCGGTAGCGATGGTGCACCGCTGCGGCTGACACGTGAACCGGATGGCTGGCGCGTGGACGGGGAATGTCCGCGTGTGCCCTGGGGCGGGCAGGTCGACCATGTCGTGGTGGTCGCCCCGGCAGAGGGTGCGGTGCGGGTCGGCCTTGTGGCCAAAGGCGAGTTTAATATCACATCAAGCCAGAATATGGCGCGCGAGCCGCGTGATACGCTGCGCTTTGACAATGCGCCAGTCAATGTGGCGGGAACGATCGATAATCTGCCCGCTGATGCGGTGACGTTGTTCGGGGCGCTGATCCGGACAGCGCAGATCGGCGGTGCGCTTGAGCGGGCGCTGCATGAATCGGTTCTGTACGCGAATGACAGGGTGCAGTTCGGCAAGCCCATCGGCAAGTTTCAGGCGGTGCAGCAAAATCTCGCGCAGCTTGCCGATGAGGTGGCTGCGGTGGGCGCGGCCGGATCATCGGCTTGTGCCGCGGTTGATCTGGCGTTGCAGAGCGGCGTGCTGGACGATGCCTGGTTTCGCATTGCGGCGGGCAAGGCCCGCGCTGGCGAGGCGGCGGGCAAGGCCGCCAGCATCGCCCATCAGGCGCATGGCGCGTTTGGTTTTACCTATGAGCATATCCTGCATTTTTCGACCCGGCGGCTTTGGTCCTGGCGGGCGGAATATGGCACCGGTGAACGCTGGGCCGAAGCCCTTGGCAGACGCGTGGTCGAGATCGGGGCTGATAATTTGTGGGAAGTAATGACTGCAAATGACTGATTACAAAATGCAAGTCAGTATATAAATGTGGAGGAGTCCGGTTAGCGGTTACCGGTGGCGATCCTGTGACCGCTTGAAAAACGCTGCCATAACCCCGATCTCATTCCGTATCTGCTGTCTTGCTATTTCGGCAGGGGCGGAAAAGCAGCGATAGAGACATTTTTTGTAGATGAATCAGAGCGATAGAGATGCCGTTTGATGCAACACCTCAATTTGGACGTCCCGGCGGCGGCCCCTGGCTTGAGGGGAAGCTGCTAATCGCCATGCCCGATATGAGTGATCCGCGTTTTCGCAAGACGGTTATCTTCATGTGCGCGCATTCGCCATCCGGTGCGCTCGGGATCATCATCAACAAGCATGCGGGCGATTTGCGCTTGTCTGAATTGGTGGAACAGATCGGGCTGCAATGCACGCCCGAGACAGCGGATCAGCCGGTGCAGCTTGGCGGGCCGGTCGAAACCGAGCGGGGCTTTGTACTGCATTCGCGCGATTTCTTTCTCGATGAAGTCACGCTGCCGGTATCAGACGAAATCGGCCTGACCGCGAGTATTGAGATTTTACGGGCGATTGCGGACGGCAAGGGACCTGTGCAGTCGGTTGTTGCGCTTGGCTATGCAGGATGGGGTCCCGGACAGCTTGAGGCGGAGATGCAGGCAAATGCCTGGCTGCATTGCGATGAGGATTCAGATATTCTGTTTTCGCCCGATATGGGCGCAAAATGGGATATGGCGCTGGCCAAGCTCGGGGTGGACCCGTCCAGCCTGTCGGGCCAGTCGGGGCACGCCTGACAGTGCGTCACGCCGGTTAGGGCAGGGCCATATTGCCGCATCCAGGCTTGAATACGCACTACGCCTCTTGCACGTAAATTCATGGAAAATGTGACGAAAGCGTCATTGCATGATGGAGTGGATTAACAAGTGCACGGGCTTGTGCTACGGCTCTTTCCATGCCTGTCACTTTCTGGATTATCGCGGCTTTCATGTCGCTTGCTGCCATCGCCCTGATCCTGCTTCCGCTCCTGCGTCATCAGCGTGCGGGGCAGCGCCGGGACGCGCATGCCTTACAGGTTTATCGCGCGCAATTGTCTGAGGTCGCCGCCGATCGCGCACGCGGGCTGATCAGTGCCGATAATGCAACCGCGGCGGAAATCGAAATCAAGCGGCGGATGCTGGCTGTGGCCGATACCGGCACCGAACCCGATACGGGGGTGCAAGGTGCCGCTCCCGCTGATCGGTCCGTCCCTGCTCCTGCTGCGATATGGCGCTGGGGGCTTGCTGTCGCGCTGCTGCTGTTTATGCCCGGTGCCGCCTTTGCGATTTATTTCAATGTCGGCAGCCCGGAGCTGAAGCCTGCCTCTCTTGTGGCGCAGGTACGCGGCGCTGATGAAGAGCATATGGATATGAGTGCCCTTGTGGGGCAGCTTGCGGGCCGGCTTGAACAGAATCCGGAAGATCTTTCAGGCTGGATGCTGCTTGGCCGGTCTTATTCGTCGATGGGTGATTACAAGGCGGCTGTCGGAGCCTATCGAAAGGCGGTGGACCTGCTTGAGGGGCGACGGGCACCGATGGTGCTTGCCGAATATGCCGAGGCATTGGTGTTCGCCGCGGAAGGTGAGATTACGCCCCAGGCGGCGGCGCAGTTCCGGCAAGTGCTTGAGATTGTGCCGTCGGAACCGCGCGCGCGTTTTTATCTCGGCGTTGAGCGGGCGCAGTCAGGCGATCTGCGCGGTGCGCTGAATGACTGGGTTGCGCTTGTCAATGATGCCGAACCGGATGCGCCCTGGCAGGGTGCTGTCCGTCAGCAAATTGATGAAGCTGCCCGTATCTTGCAACTCGATGTGGCTGAGCTGCTGCAAAAGCCGGCCGCTGCGCCCGCGACCGGCACGGCATCCGGGGCAGGGGCAGAAGCGACATCTTCCGTATCTTCAGGACAGGCAGAACAGCCGTCCGGTCCGCCGATGATGGCTTCAGGTCCCAATATTTCGGGCCCGAGTGCGGAGGATATGGCCGCCGCCGCGCAGATGTCCGAAGGCGATCGGCAATCCATGATCGAGGGGATGGTGACCCGGCTTGCGGACCGCCTGGAAAAAGAGGAGCCGGAGAATACGCAGGGATGGCTGCGTCTGGCACGCGCATACAATGTGCTTGGCCGGACCGATGATGCGATTGTGGCTTTCGGGCGTGCGGCGGCGACCGCGCCGGGCGATCTCGATGTGCTTGGCGGTTATGCGGAGGCGTTGCAGGCTGCTGGCGAGGCGGATCCGGTAAGCGATCGCTTTGCGGAATTGTTGCAGAAGATTCTCGCGATTGCGCCTGAACACCGGCAGGCGCTCTGGCTTCTGGGTGTGCATGCCGCCCAGGGCGGCGATAACGCGCAGGCCCGGGCTTATTGGGAACAACTGCGCACGCTATTGCCTGAAGGCAGCATGGAGGCCCAGGCGATTTCGCGGAGTATAGCAGCTCTTGAATAGATTAGTGCGTAGCGGCAAAGTGTGGAAAATCGCAGGCAATAAGGGCGAATTTGTGGCGGTCGTGCAACAAACCGGCTTAAATCTCGGGAATTGCGGGTAAAGTTTGTCGTTGTGCTTAATGTTTTTGCCGCATCATGGAAATATTGTTCATGACATGCTGGGGCGGATAGTATTGATTCGCTAGAAATACTGGTCGATCAATTTTACTGGCGCCTGACGGGTGTACCGATAACAAAGAGGGTCGTGTGGGGGAGCATTTTAAGGTAGCGATCGTTGGATCCGGGCCTGGCGGCTTGAGTGCGGCCGGTCATGCCGCCGTTACCGGTGTGTCTCATGTGCTTCTGGAACAGACCGATCATCTGTCTGATACGATCTACAAGTATCAGAAGGGCAAGCTTGTCATGGCAACGCCCGATATCCTGCCGCTGCGCAGCGATATGTCCTTTGCCATGGGGATTCGCGAAGACATTCTGCAGACCTGGGACGATGAAGCCGCAAAGCATGTGGTCAATGTCCGCTACAAGGCTGAAGTTACGGCGATCAGCGGCAGTAAGGGCGACTTCACGCTGACATTGGGCAATGGCGATACGCTGACCTGCGAATTCGTTATTTTTGCGATTGGCCTGCAGGGTAACCTGCGCAAGATGGGGGTGGAGGGCGAGGATCGCGAATGGATCCAGTATCAGCTCGACGACCCTGATGAATATGCCGATGAAACGATCGTCGTGGTCGGTGCGGGTGATGCCGCGATTGAAAATGCGGTGGCACTGTCGAAGCAGAACAATGTTGTCATCGTCAATCGCCGCGACGAATTCGCCCGTGCGAAGCAGGGTAATAATTCGTTGATTACCGCTGCCATCGAAAAGGGCGAGCTTGAGTGCCTTTACAGTGCGTCGCCTTTGCGGGTCGAAGATGATGGTATCATCCTTAAAACGCCGCAAGGTGAGACCAAGGTTGCCTGCAACCGTGTGATTGCGCGGCTTGGCGCTATTCCGCCCCGTAAATTCGTGGAAAGCTGCGGGATCGAATTTCCCAGCGATGACCCGGCGGCACTACCTGAATTAAGTGGCGAATATGAATCCAATGTGCCCGGGCTCTACATCATCGGTGCGCTGGCGGGTTATCCGCTGATCAAGCAGGCGATGAACCAGGGCTATGAGGTTGTCGAATATATACAGGGCAATCACGTCAAACCTGCGGATGAGCCGCTGCTTGAGGAAAAATTCCGCAATCTCCCGGGCAATCCGCCGGTTGATGAGGTGATTGCACATATTCAGGATTCGGTACCGCTGCTGGCGGGGCTGACGACCTTGCAACTGCGCGAATTTCTGATCGATAGCGATGTTCACACGCCCACCAAGGGCGATATTGTGTTTGAGCGCAACGACTATACCAACAGCTTCTTCTCGATCGTGGATGGCGGCGTCGATATTCAGGTCAATCCCGACGATCCTTCCGTTACCGTCGGGCTCGGGCAGGGGGCGTTCTTCGGTGAAATGGGGCTGCTGTCCGGGCGCCGGCGGACAGCGACGGTGCTGGCCTCACAGCCTTCGCTGCTGATCGAAACGCCGCGCCGGACAATGATCAAGCTGATCAACTCGGTGGAGGCGGTCAAGCGCGTTATGGATGAGGTGGCCGTTGGCCGGCAGATCCAGACCTATATCGCGCCCGGCATCCCGATGGAGGAACTTGAGGAGCTTATTCACGCAGTTCAGGTCGAAGAGTTCGATCAGGGCGATGTGCTGTTCCGGGAAGGGGACGCAGGGGACTGCCTGTATCTGATCCAGCGTGGTTCGGTGACCGTCTCGCGCGAGATCGGTGGTAAGGAATCGGTGATTTCCTATGTCGCGGCGGGCAATTATGTCGGCGAGATGGCGCTGATCAGCAATGCGCCGCGTTCAGCGACCATCAAGGCCGCGGTGCCGGTCGAGGCGCTGCGGCTGGACGGGGAGAAATTTCAGCAGCTGATGGAGCGCAACCCGTCAGTGCGGGAGCTGATGGAAGAAAAATATCGCGGCCGGATGCTTGAAAATATCGAAAGCACCAAGCAGCCGCAGGCGGGCGGGATTATCCAGTTCCTGGTTGAACAGGGGCTTGGGGAGGCAACGGATGTGTTGCTGATCGATGAGGCCTTGTGTGTCCGCTGCGATAATTGTGAAAAAGCGTGTGCGGAAACCCATTTTGGGCAATCGCGCCTGAATCGGGAGGCCGGGCCGACTTATGAGTCGATTCATGTGCCGACATCCTGCCGGCATTGCGAGCATCCTCATTGCATGGTGGATTGTCCGCCCGATGCGCTGCGGCGTAATCCGAATGGCGAGGTTTATGTCAGCGATTCCTGCATTGGCTGTGGCAATTGCGAGCGGAACTGCCCTTACGGTGTGATCCACATGGCGGCGCCGCAGCCCAAGAAGCCGGGGCTGTTGCAATGGCTGCTGTTCGGCCGCGGGCCGGGGCCGGGGCAGCCGGATGCGGAATGGCTTGCGGCGCATGGCAAGGGGGGCGCGAAAAAGGCCGTCAAATGCGATATGTGCAAGGATATTGAAGGGGGTGCTTCGTGCGTTCGCGCCTGCCCGACCGGTGCGGCGTTGCGGGTGAATCCGTCCGAGTTTTTCAAGATCGTATCGCAGGGAAGATAAAGATTGTGCGGTGCCAGCCGGGGGCGGCAGGCAAAAACAGTGTAGAATCAGTTGTGTGGCGGTGTGTCGGATCTTGGCCCCCGTCTGGTCGAAGAAGATAAAACAGGGATTGTTGAGGGGTTGCCGGGTGGCGTTGCGCCATGCGGTCGAATAAGGGGCAGACATGCATCAATCCATCCTGGTTTTCAGGAATTATTTATATCTGAAGTGGGCGTTGCTGGTCGTTGCGGTGGCGATCGGTCTGTATGTTCTGCATGATCCCGCCTATGGCGTTGCGAATGGGGGGACCTGGCTTGGATATGGATTGGGCACGATCGGGGCGCTGCTGATTGTCTGGCTGATGTGGTTCGGTATTCGCAAGCGTCGCTACGGGGCTGCCAGCCTGTCGGTCGAAGACTGGCTGAGCGCGCATGTCTATCTCGGGCTGGCGCTGATTTTTGTCGCTACCCTCCATACCGGTTTTCAGTTCGGCTGGAACGTTCATACGCTGGCCTATGCGCTGATGATTTTTGTCATTGGCAGCGGCGTGTTCGGATTGGTGGCCTATCTGCGGGTGCCCGATCTGATGACCCGTAACCGGGGTGGTGCGACGCTCGATCAGATATTGCAGGATATCGCCGAGCTTGATGCGCAGTGCCGTGATATGGCGATGTCGCTTGGCGATAAAATCAACCAGATCGTTCTGCATGCGGCGGAAGATACGGTGATCGGCGGAAGCTTTCGTCAGCAGCTCTCCGGGCGCGATGCGGATTGCCCGACGATCGCCGCCAATCGGCAATTGCAGGACCTGGCCGCATCCGCCTCAACCGCACAGAGCGAGAATCTGCGCGGGCTTATTGCTTTGATGGCGCGGAAAGAGGAACTGGTGCGCCGGGCGCGGCGCGATGTCCGCTATAAGGCACTGCTTGACGTCTGGTTGTATATTCACGTGCCGATTTCCTTTGCGCTGCTTGCAGCGCTCGCGACGCATATCGTGGCGGTCTTCTTTTACTGGTAGGGGCTGGCGTGGAAGCTGTTGTTACATATCTGACACGCCTGTCGAGGGGCGGGGTCTCGCGCAAGCCGGAAGAGCTTGAAGCCGAAACATTGCGTTTTGGCCGTGCCACCAATGCGGAAGTTTATCTGGCGGATCCGCGCGTCCGGCTGGAGCATGCCGTTATACACCATCGTCCCGGCGGCCTGTTCGTCGAGGCGGAGGAAGATGCCGATATCCGGGTCAATGGCATTTCCGTGCCTGCCCGCGCGGTGGATGCTGGCGACGTCATCGGTATCGGCCCCTATGACGTGACGGTGGTCGAGGCGCCTGAGGGTAAGGATGTCGCAATCGATGTCGAACTCGTGCGGCCGCTTGGCGATGATTACGAGGCGCTCGCCGCAAGAAGCGTTACAAACCTTGCTGATCGCGGTGTCAGCAAACGTGCCTGGTCCTGGGGCTGGGCGCTGGCGATTATCGCGCTGTTTCTGGTCGCGCCAATTGTATTCTTCATTCAGCATGAGGAACCCAAGCCGCGCAGCGAAATTGCCTTTCGGCTTGACCAATCCTGGGACAGCGGCACGATTTCGACAGCGCACCGTTTCATCAGCATGCAGTGCAACGTGTGTCATGAGGAAGCGTTTGTGCAGGTGAAGGATGAGGCATGCTTTTCCTGCCACGAGAAAATAACGCACCATTTTGACCCGCAGGCGCCCGAGCTTGCGGAGGTCGGGCTGTATCAGGATGCGGCTGCAAGCGCCTGTCAGAGTTGCCATAAAGAACATAATGGCGATGCGGCGATTTCCATCATGCAGGACAGCTTCTGCGCGGACTGCCATGCGGATATCGAAGCGGCGGCGCCGGACACGAATTTGCTCAATGCGTCGAATTTCGAGGAAGAACACCCCGAATTCCGCCCCGTGGTCATGCTTGATCCCCTTGCGCAGCAGAGTAAGCGAATTTCGCTGAACGAGCCCGAGAAGCTTGTCGAGCGTTCGGGGCTGCGTTTTCCGCATGATGTGCATCTGAAGAAAGACGGTATTCGTGGCCCGAAGGGACGCGAAGAACTTGTGTGCGAATCCTGTCATGTCAGCGAACCATCGGGTGCGAGTTTCTTCCCGATAGAGATGGAGGCGCAATGCGAGCGCTGCCATCAGCTCAAGTTCGAGCCGCGGCGGCCGGACCGTGTTTTGCCGCACGGGCAGGTTGATAACGCGCAATTGCTTATTCGCGAGTTCTACAGTGATTTTGCCCTGCGCGGCGGTGTCTCAGATGCGGGCGGCCGGGAAGAGCTGATCAGCCGCCGCCGTCCGGGGTCGGAGCCCGTCAGACAGGAAGTCGTAAAGGCCAATCCCAAGGAATGGGCCGAGCAGCAGGCGCGGAAAGTTGCCGATCAGGCATTTGGCCGTACCATGTGCGGGACATGTCACGAGGTGATGACCGGCGAAGGAGCCGGGCCGCTCAACTGGTCTGTGGTGCCTGCATCGGTTAGCAACCGCTGGCTGCCCGGCGGGCGTTATGACCATAAGAGCCATTTTGAGATCGTCGCCTGTGAAAATTGTCACGCTGCGGACAAATCGCATCTTGCAACCGACGTCCTGTTGCCGAAAATCGAAATTTGCCAGGATTGTCACTCGGGTGAGAATGCCGCAGACAAGGTGCCGTCGAACTGTGTGACCTGTCATGATTATCATCTGGACGGTGAGCCGATGATGAAACCGGTCGCCGCAGCGGCCTGGACAGGGCCGGACATGCCGGCGGGGCAACGCGATGCGGAATACGGAACAGGGGATAATGGAAGTTAGATGATGCGGGTGTTGCGGTTTATTTCCGGTTTACGGCCGACGAATCTTCTGGCGCTGTTTGTGCTGGCGGCGGGGGCGACTCCTGCTCTGGCGGAGCCTGATCTGAATGTGGATGGGCGAGTGCTGACGCCGGTTGTGCTGGCGAATGTCACCGCTGGTGTCGTCAACAAGACGATCGCTCTGGGAGGGGATGTACCGACCGCGACCCATGTGGTCATTCAGTCTTCGGGCAGCCAGCCCTTGCTGCGCGACAATGCGGGGCTGTTTCAGCCCTGGGACCGCGACCTTGCTTCATTGCCCGATAACGGCTTTGTCCCGGCAGGGGATAATCTGCAGTTTCAGGTTCTCAATCAGGATCTGTCGGCCAGTAATTTTCCGATCAAAGTGACTGTTTATTATCGCGCGGCCGGCGTGTTGAAGTTCGGCAGCTTTGACGTGTTTCGCAGGAATTAGCCGATGGGGATCGTCAGTGAAGCGAGGAACGGAATGCATCATCTTGATGCGAGGGCAAGTGAGAGCAGGATGAATCGTGGCATGAAAAAGCTCAGTTCTATCTCCGCCCTGGCTGGCCGTGCGCTTGGCTTTGTCGCGGTCATGCTGGCTGTCTGCGGGGTTTGGGCCGCGACAGACAAGGCAGTTGCACAAAATCTGACCATTGCCGATGTCAATCAGATCGTCGCGCAGGCGCAGCAGGAAGCCAATGTTCGCGGGTTGCCCGCGACAATCGCGGTTGTCGATCGTGTGGGTAATGTGTTGGCGGTGTATCAGATGCCGGGCGCCCCGGCGACGGTAACAGTCACGTCAGGCCGGGCAATCGGTACCGGGATTGACGGCCTGGCCGGGGTTGTGCCCGCAAGCCTTGGGGCAATCGCAAAAGCGATTACCGGGGCCTATCTGTCGTCAGGGGGCAATGCCTTTACGACCCGCACGGCAAGCCAGATCGTGCAGGAGCATTTCAATCCGGGGGAAGATTTTGCGCCAAGCGGTCCGTTGTTCGGTGTGCAGTTCAGTCAGTTGCCCTGTTCGGATCTGAGCCGGCGTTTCATCAATGCCGCGGCACCGGTTCCGGCGGATCAGTTCCGCGGACCCAAGCGCTCGCCCCTGGGGCTGTCTGCCGATCCGGGTGGATTGCCGCTTTACAAGGGCGGCGTGCCGGTTGGCGGTATCGGCATCGTGGCAGACGGCATTTACGGCCTGGATACTGTAACCAGCAATATCGACAGTAATCCCGATGAAATCATTGCAATTGCGGGGACGGTCGGGTTCGGCGCGCCGCGCAATATTCGCGCCGACAGAATTTTCGTCGAAGGAAAGTCTTTCCGCTACACCGATGTGGATACACGCGCATTGGTAACTACGCCGGCAACGGCGCCCGCACCGACGCCTGCGAACTTCGTCGCTGTCACCGGTTACACCGATGGCGCGCCGATTGCCGGGCAGGTTTACGGTACTTCTGCATCCGGTATCCGGGCGATCAATACCGCCACTGACGGCGCGGCCTATACAAATGTCGTCAACATCACCGGGGTTAATCCGTTTTTATTGGTCAGCGGGGCGGATGTCCCTTACTTCCCGATTATTGCCGGTGCGCCAAATGGCGGTCAGAATCTGACGGTCAATGACGTGTCGACGATCATCGGCCATGCGCTGCGGGTAGCGTTTAGCGGTCGTGCGCAGATCCGGCGGCCGTTACAGAGCTTCATTCAGGTCACCGTATCGGTCGTGGATGCCGAAGGGCAGGTGCTTGGTCAGGCCAGGACACCGGACGGGCCATTATTCGGCATCGATGTGTCACTGCAGAAGGCACGGACTGCGGCCTTGATTTCCAGCCCCAATGCGGCAGCAAATCTTGAGAACCCGCAGGTTTTCCCTGTTATTCAGCTCACCGCAAATACGCTGAACGGGCTTATCCCGGGGCATAATTACAATATTCCGAATTATGTACGCCAGGTGCAGGCCTTCATCGGTCCGAATGCATTACGTGATGGAATCGCCTTTGCCGACCGGTCGGGCGGCAACCTGTCGCGGCCCTTCTTCCCAGACGGGGTGGATACGAACGGACCGGGGCCGCTCAGCCGGCCGATTGGCAACTGGAGCCCGTTCTCGACCGGTATGCAGCTTGATCTGGTTGTGCCAAACATCCTCAATCACATTCTGTTTGTGCTGAATTTGAATATTGATATTACCGGTGACGGTGTGCCGGATTTCGATCCCGACGGGGACGGGTTTGTCAATGATACGGGGTTTGGCTGTTCGCCGATCCGGTCGGTAACCTCGGGGCTTAATCCGCTGGCGAACGGGTTGCAGATCTTCCCCGGCAGTGTCCCGATTTTCAAGAATGGTGTGCTTGTCGGTGGGATCGGTGTGTCGGGCGATGGCGTCGACCAGGATGATATGATCTCTTTCCTCGGTCTGCACAATGCCGGTGTGGCGCTGGCTAACGGGGTCGGCAATGCGCCCTCGGCGGTCAGGGCGGATGGCTTGCGACCGAACGGGGTGCGCCTGCGTTATGTCAGCTGTCCGTTCGCGCCATTCCTCGGGTCCCGTGAGCAGAACGTATGTGAGGGGAAATAGGGTGGGAAATCGTTTTATGAAATCCCTCAGCGCGTCGGTTGGTATTGCGGCAATTCTGGTCGGCACACTGCAGCCGGTTTTTGCGGGTAAGGAAGCACTCAATCAATATGGCGTACCGGTAACTGCCGGTACGCCAGCGGGCGTGGGGCAGGCGGCCGGTTATCAGGGTGGTGCCGCTTATCAGGGGTACAACTCCGGCTATTCGCGCGGTGCCGTACCTGCACCGCAGGCTTACTCCCCACCCGCGCCACAGGCACGATATCCACAGCCGGCCTATACGCAGCAGCAAGGCTATGCGCCGCAGACCGGATACAATCCCTACGATGCGTCTCCGGCAACAGCTTATCCGGCGGCAAATAATTATTACGGCCAGCAGGCGCAACCAGCCTATAACCAGCCGACTTACAGCCAGCCGACTTACAGCCAGCCGGCATATGTTCAACAGATACCGCGCTATGCGCAGCCGAACCCCGTGCAACCAGCCCCCGTGCAGCCCGTAGAAATGCCGGTTGCGGCCATGCCCCCCGCGCCGATCGTCACGGCACCGCAGGCACAGCCGGACAATACCGACTGGGCGCGCGCGATTGGTTCACGGCCGGCAGCCGTGGCACAAGCGCCGGCATTTCTGCAGGCACAGTCAGGGGCCGCGGATACCGCTCCAAACCGGCAACCGGTGGCAAGCTATCAGCCACCATTCACCGTCGTGCCGGGCTATAACCCTTATATCGGCCGTGCTGAAGATCAGTTGGCGCAGGCGCGCCGCCGACCCGGAGAGAGCGGCGCAGATGAGCTTGACGGTACGGTCCCCGAAGATCGGGATGCGCGTGCGCGTGAAGGTATCGCGCCGCCATCGGGTTTGCCGCGGACATTTCAGGATCTGATGCGCTATCTCGATAATCGGGAAGTTGATCTGGTGCCGATACCTGATCGCTGGCGCCTGCTTGAGGGGCTGGGCATCAAGGGGAAATGGTACGATCCGTACAACAATAATGTTCTGAAGGGGGATAAGCCGATCTTCGATGATTGGTTTGTGCTGCTGAACATTATTTCAGATACGATTTACGAACCGCGGGCCTTCCCGGTGCCGCTCGGGATCGCGACGACAAAGCGTCGGGATCGGAACGACTTGTTCGGTGATCCGGATCAGACTGTCTTCAATCAGAATCTGATTACGAACCTGACGATCGTCAAGGGCAACACCGCCTATAAGCCACCGGATTGGGAATTCCGGCTGACACCCGTTTTCAACTATAATTATGTGAAAGTCGAAGAGCTTGGCATTCTCAAGCGCGCACCTGATCGCGGGACCGACCGTTCGGATAAGCATATCGGGTTGCAGGAAGCATTTGTCGATTACCATATCCGCAATGTGTCGGATCGTTATGACTTTGACTCAATCCGTGTCGGAATTCAGCCTTTCAACTTTGATTTCCGTGGTTTCCTGTTCCAGGACAATCAGTTTGGCGTCCGCTTCTTTGGTACGCGGAACAATAACATCTTCCAGTATAATCTGGCCTGGATCAGGCGGCTGGAGAAAGACACCAATAGCGGCCTGAACGATATTAGCGAGGACAATCGCGAGGACGATACCTTCCTTGCGAACCTGTACTATCAGGATTTCCCTGTTCTGGGCTTCGTCAGTCAGGCAACGATTGCCTATAATCGTAATCGCGAGGAAAGCTTCTTCTTCGATGATAACGATTTCATTCAGCGGCCGGCGTCACTGGGGCTTGAGCGGCCGCGTGAATATGACGTGACCTATCTGGGTTATAATGGCGATGGCCATTTCGGCCGGCTGAACTTGTCGGTCTCGGGCTATTACGCGCTGGGTGAAGAGCGTGGCTCGTCCTTTACCGATGAGGATAGTGACATCCGCGCCTATTTCCTGGCGGCGGAACCCTCGATTGACTATAGCTGGATGCGGCTGCGCGGTTCGGCGCTTTATGCAAGCGGCGATGACGATCCGTTTGATCAGCGTTCGGAAGGCTTTTCCGCGATCTTTGAAAATCCGCAGTTTGCCGGCGCCGACACAAGCTTCTGGATACGCCAGAACATCCCGCTTATCGGGGGCGGTGGGGTAACGCTTTCACCACGTAACGGCTTGCTTGCTGATTTGCGGGCTTCGAAGGAGCATGGGCAGTCCAATTTCGTTAACCCCGGTATACGCCTGTTGGGCATCGGGACCGATTTTGACGTTCTGCCACAGTTGCGGATTTCGACGAACTTCAACCGGCTTGATTTCAATGAACCCGATGTGTTGGAGACTGTCCGAAACCAGGGTGAAATCGATACCGGGATCGGTTGGGATTTGTCCGCGTCGGCAATCTATCGCCCGCTGATGAGCCAGAATATCGTCTTCCGGCTGTCCTATGCCGGACTGATTGCCGATGACGGCTTCAAAGCGCTCTATCAGACCGATGACGAGCATTTCTACACAATCCTTGCGAACCTGACACTGGCGTATTGATCATGCCCTTGCTGCGAAAGACGAATTGGCTGTTTTTGACCCTGCTGCTCGGGCTTGGGGTCGGCATGCTTGCTGCGGATCCTGTCTTTGCGGCAGGGGGTGAAAAGCCGCAGAAGATCGATTATCCCGACTATCCGCCTGCTCCTGCGCGGCAAACCCGTGAGGAGGCCGCAGAGAAAAGCGCAGGTTGCGAAAGCTGTCATACCGCGACAGATGCGGCAACGATGCACCGCAATCCCGCAGTAGTCATCGGCTGTGCGGATTGCCATGGGGGCGATGCCAGTATTTATAAACCGGATGGATCGCATCAGGGCGATACGCAATATTTCGCGGCCCAGGAACGCGCCCATGTACGCCCGACCCTGCCGCTGACCTGGCACTATCCCGATAGCGCCAATCCGGAGGGCAGCTTTACGCTGCTGAATGCGGAAGCATCGGAATATGTGCGTTTCGTCAATCCCAGCGATTACCGTATTGCGCATCTGGCCTGCGGCAATTGCCATGCGGAAATTATCGCCAAAGCCAAACGCTCGATCATGGCGACAGGCGCATTGTTGTGGGGCGGGGCGGCCTATAACAACGGTATCCTGCCATATAAGAATTATATCCTTGGCGAAGCGTATGACATGGACGGTACGGCGGCGAAAATTACCGCTCTTGGTCCTGTCACCCCGGAAATGGAGGCACGTGGCGTGCGCCCCTTCCTGCTGCCGTTGCCGGCCTGGGAGGTCACGCCGCCGGCTGATATCTTCCGGGTGTTTGAACGCGGCGGGCGCAATATCGTCACGCAGTTTCCCGAAATTGCGATTCCAAACTCCCTTGGCCTTATTCAGCGGCTGGAGGAGCCCGGCCGCCCCGATCTGCGCCAGTCGATGCGGGGACCGGGAACGGGGCTGCGTATCGCGGTGCCGCTTATCAATATTCACAAGACCCGGCTTAATGACCCCTTCATGTGGTTTTTGGGCACAAATGATAATCCGGGCGATTTCCGCACATCGGGCTGCGGTGCATGCCATGTGCCCTATGCGAATGACCGCGATCCCTATAATTCCGGGCCCTATGCGCAATATGGCAATACAGGGCTGACGCAGACGGTTGATCCGACGATCCCCAAGGATGAGCCCGGGCATCCGCTCAAGCATGAATTCACCCGCGCCATTCCGACGGCGCAATGCATGAACTGCCACATGCATCAGCCGAATATCTTTGTGAATTCCTATCTTGGTTACACCATGTGGGACTATGAATCCGATGCGCCGTTCATGTGGCCTGAGGAGCAGCGCTATCCCACAAATGCGGAGCAGCATGAAGCGCTTGAACGCAATCCTGAAGGGGCGGTAATCCGCGGCAAATGGTCCGATCCGGATTTCCTTAAGGATGTGTCGCTGCTTAATCCACAGCTCAAGAATACGCAATTTGCCGACTATCACGGCCATGGCTGGAATTTCCGCGCGATTTTCAAGAAGGACCGCAAGGGCAATCTGCTGGATGCGGAAGGTAATATCGTTGATCCCGACGATCCCGATAAGTTCCAGAAAGCGGTGCATATGAAATCTATCCATCTGGAAAAGGGCATGCATTGCGTGGATTGCCATTTCGAGCAGGATGTGCACGGCGACGGGCATCTGTATGGCGAGGCGGCAGCGGCGATTGAAATCCGTTGTGACGATTGCCACGGCACGGCGCAACGTTATCCCTCATTGCGGACCAGCGGACCGGCCGCCAAAGGTGAAGGCAAGGATCTGTCGCTGAGCTATACGCCGTTCGGCAAGCGCCGCTTTCAGTGGGTGGATGGCAAGCTCTATCAGCGCTCGATGCTTGACGGGGATCTGGAATGGGAATTGTCGCTCGTCAAGGACAGCGTTGACCCCGGACACAAGGAATTCAATGCCAAGGCGGCACGCGCCAAGCTGATGTCGAAATTGGGCACCGCCGATGCGCCGTTCGATTGGGGGCCCGGTGTGTCGCCCGAGAACCTTGCCCACAAGGATGAGGAGATGGAGTGTTTTACCTGCCATCTCTCCTGGACGACGAGCTGCGCCGGGTGCCATCTGCCGATCGAGGCAAACTGGAAAACCGCGCGCAATCACTTTGAAGGCGGGGAAACGCGGAACTATGCGACCTATAATCCGCAGGTTGTCCGTGATCAGATGTTCCAGCTCGGGATTAATGCAACGGTGAAAGGCAACACGATCGCTCCGATCCGGTCGTCCTCTGCGTTGGTACTGTCTTCGACCAATATCAATCGCGAACGTCTTTACGTTCAGCAGCCGCCGATTGCCGCTTCGGGCTATTCAAGTCAGGCTTTTGCGCCGCATTTCCCGCATACCGCGCGGAAGACGGAAACAAAGACCTGCACCGATTGTCATTTGTCGGAAGCCAACGACAATAATGCGATCATGGCGCAGCTTATGCTGCACGGGACCAATTTCGTGAATCTTGTCGGTTTCAACGCCTATGTCGGCGCGGAAGGCGGCTTTGAAGCGGTGCGCGTGACCGAGTGGGACGAACCGCAGGCGGTACTGGGCAGCTATCTGCACAAATATGCCTATCCCGACTGGTACCAGCAGCATCTGGACCGGCAACGCAATCTACCCGAAGCCTACACCCAGAAAGCGGGCAATGTGGGGTGTCTGATGTTGCGCGGTGAATATGTGTTCATCGCCGAAGGCAAAAACGGCTTTCAGGCCTATGATGTGAATGCGATTGCCAATAAGGGCTTTTCGGATCGCATCATCACCGCGCCATTTGCTGCGCCAGGGCACGACACCCATCTGGAAACGCGCGATGCGAGTTGCGTTGCACTGCCGACCAATCAGAATATCAACATCGATCTCAATGAGGGCGATCTGATCCTGAAGACAAATCAGGAGCAGAAAATGCACGAAATTTATCGCTATGCTTTCATCACCGACCGCGAGGAAGGGTTGATCGTTGTCGATGTCACAACGCTGGCTGACGGGGAGCCGCGCAATAATTTCTTTGAACGCGCGCTTACCTGGAATGAGAACGGTGTGCTTGACGGCGCGCGCCATATCACGATTGCAGGCAGTTATTTCTATATCGCAACGCCGCGCGATATCGTTGTGCTGTCGATGTTTGATCCGCTGAAGCCACAGCTTGTTGCGCAGATCCCGATGCAGGATCCCCGTGCAACCGCGCTGCAGTTCCGCTATCTGTTCGTCAGTACGGCAAAAGGGCTTGAGGTTATCGATGTAACGGACCCGCAGGCACCGCGCCATGTTGACGGGGCGCTGGCACCATTGGCCGATGCGCAGCGGATCTATCTTGCCCGGACTTATGCCTATGTGGCGGCGGGCAGCGAAGGGCTGGCGATCATCGATATCGAAAATGCCGAAAAGCCCACGGTCTACCAGAAATACACCGCCGACGGTGCGTTAAGCGATGCCCGTGATGTGGTGGTCGGATCGACCAATGCGTCACTGTTTGCCTATGTCGCCGATGGGGTGAATGGCCTTAAGGTCATTCAGTTGACATCGCCCGATAGTCAGCCGCGCTTTTACGGTTTCAGTCCCGAACCCAAGCCTGAGTTGATTGCCTGGCGTGAAACACGCTGGCCGGCGACGTCGTTGTCCAAGGGGCTTGACCGGGATCGGGGCGTTGATGAAACCGGTGGGCAGATCGCGGTTTTCGGACGGCTCGGTTCGCGCCCCTTCACACTTGAAGAACAGAAGCGGCTTTATATCGGGCCCGATGGCAATCCTTATTTCGTGACCGATGAGGTGGAGCAGGACCGGTTCCAGCCGCGTCCCGAAGCGCGCCGCGATGATACGGATCAGGCACCTGATGCGGGCCCGCGGCGCAAGCTTGGTGCGCTGGGATTGCCGATGGATTTGCAAAGTCAGCCGATACCCAACTAATCCTGCCGTGCCGTCACATGCGGCGCGTCTGAAACCAGTCGGGGGCTTTTGCCCGACCAATCAGGGTATCGCGCAAATTCGCGGGGTACCCTGTTTCATTTCCGGGGGCGATGATCTGCTGTGTCAGCGGGTAAATAGGGCTGCGGGGGCGATTTGTCGTTGCGGACGGGGGCGTACATCCGTCAACATAAGCGCCAAACAAACCAACAAAACAATCCAGGGAGAGACAGGATGCCTTCTGCGGAAACTCAGGCAGTATGCGATCATATCCGGAAAGTGATGCGGGCAGGGGGCGGCGACGACCCGATAGCCAATTTGCGGACGTCATTCGACGATTATGCAAAAGTCTCAGAAGAGACGATGCAGGTCAGCGGCACGGTTGAGAATATCACTGTCGACGGGGTGCCCTGCGCCTGGCACAGCCACCCTGACAGTGATGAGGACCGGCGGCTGATGTATCTGCATGGCGGTGGCTATATGGCTGGCGGGCTTTACAGCCACGGGGCACTTGCTTCGCGCCTGTCGAAGGCGACGGGCTGCGCGGTTCTGATGGTCGATTATCGTTTGGCGCCCGAACATGCATTTCCGGCACCGGTGGAAGATGCGACCAAAGCCTTTAAATGGATGCTGCAGAACGGGCCGAGCGGACCTTCCGCCGCGCGCAAGAGTTTTGTTTCCGGTGACAGCGCTGGCGGCGGTCTGACGCTTGCCACGATGATGGCATTGCGTGATGCGGGCGATCCGCTGCCAACCGCTGCTATTCCGATCTCTGCCTGGGCCGATCTGGCTCATACGGGTGAAACCATGAAAACCCGCGCCGATGTCGACCCGATTGCTGGCGGTGATGCGATGGATGCGCTGGTTATGGCCTATCTTCAGGGGCGCAAGCCACAGGAAACGCCGTTGGGTTCGCCGCTTTACGGGGATTTTTCCGGTCTGCCACCGCTGCTGTTTCATGTGGGGGATGCGGAAACCCTGCTCGATGACAGCCGCCGCTGTCATGAGAAGGCGAAAGCGGCGGGCGTCGTTTCGGAGATTGAGGTTTGGGATGATATGCCGCATGTCTGGCATCTCTTCGCTCCCTATCTGCCGCAGGCCAGCCAGGCGATCGACCGGATTGGCGAATTTGTGCGCGCCCATTCCTGAGGTGCCGCACATTCCCGAGGTGTAGGGCACAACAAGTCCGGCCGCGCAAGAACAACCAAACAGGTGGCCGGATATATCCGCAGGGGAGAAATGAATGGAAAAGCTGATTATCGAGGCGCGGGTCAATGAATATGCAATGCGCAAGCGCAACCCGCATGTGCCCTGGACATCCGAGGAGATTGCCGCGGATGCCGCGGCTGTGCGCGAAGCGGGGGCAAGCATCCTGCATTTTCATGCGCGGCAGGAAAATGGTGCGCCCTGTCATGATGAGGCGCGCTATGCCGAAACGGTCGCGCGGGTACATGAGGCTTGCGATTTGCTGATCCACCCCACATTGGGCGCGAATACACTGGAAGCTTCGCCCGAGGGCCGGCTGGCTCACGTGTTGGAAATGGCGAAGGAGCCGCGAACCCGGCCCGATCTTGCGCCAATGGATATGGGCAGTACGAATATCGATATTTTCGACCCCCGTCAGAAAAGATATCTGACCACCGATCAGATGTATGTCAATACGACAGAGACGCTGCTTTATTTCGCCGATGCCATCAGGAAAGCGGGGCTGAAACCCTGTGCTGTGGCATGGAATATTTCCTATCTGCGCGAGACCCTGATCTTCCACGAAATGGGGCTATTGGATGAGCCGCTCTATCTTGGTCTGACCCTGACGGAAGGGCCGATTTCAGCCGGACACCCCGCAAGCCCGGCGGGACTTGATGCCTATCTCAATCTACTGCCTGACGATGTGCCGATTGAATGGACGGTCTATAATTATGGCGGCAATCTGCTGAACCTGGCGGAGAAGATTATTGCGGCGGGCGGTCACATTTCGGTGGGGTTGGGGGATTACCCCTATCAGGAGGTCGGTACCCCGACAAATGCCGCGCTTGTTGCGATGTTCGCGGATGTCGCGAAATCCGTCGGGCGCGAGGTCGCAACACCGGAAGAGACGCGACAAATTCTCAGAATGAACTGACCTGTCGGGCGCTGTCCGATCCTTTGCACAAGTGATTGTGCGGCGCAGCAATATGGTGGTTGACAGGCTGTTGTCACCGTCATATACGGGCGTCGGGCCGCTTCCTCCCAACGGGAAGCTTTACAGAAGGATGGCGCCAATGGTTGCCGCAGATCAAAATCCCCGGCCAACGGTTCGGCCGGAGAATCCGCTTTTTTCATCTGGTCCCTGTGCAAAGCACCCGGGCTGGTCCCTTGAAAACCTCCAGGACGCATGTTTAGGCCGCTCGCACCGCTCGAAGGCGGGGAAGGCGAAGTTGTTGGCTGCGATCACGCAAAGCCGTGATTTGCTTGGCATGCCTGAGGATTACCGTTTAGCCATTGTACCTGCCTCCGATACCGGGGCGGTTGAAATGGCGCTCTGGTCGCTTTTGGGTGCACGGGGCGTTGACATGCTGGCATGGGAATCGTTCGGTGCGGGCTGGGTCAGCGATGTGAAGAAGCAGCTTCAACTTGATGATGTGCGGGTAATTGAGGCGGATTATGGCGATCTGCCCGACCTTGCATCGGTCGATCCGGATCGCGATGTTGTGTTCACCTGGAACGGGACGACTTCGGGGGTTCGCGTGCCCGATGGAGACTGGATCGCGCAAGACCGCAAGGGGCTGACCATTTGTGATGCGACCTCGGCGGCATTTGCGCAGGAATTGCCATGGGAAAAGCTCGATGTCGTGACTTTTTCCTGGCAGAAGGTGCTGGGTAGCGAGGCGGCGCATGGCATGCTGGCATTGTCACCGCGTGCTGTGGAGCGGCTTGAAAATTATTCGCCGCCCTGGCCGCTGCCCAAGCTGTTCCGCATGACGAAAAACGGTAAGCTGACCGGGGACTTGTTTGAGGGTGCGACGATCAACACACCATCGATGCTTGCGGTTGAGGATTATCTGAGCGCGTTGAGCTGGGCCGAAAAGATGGGCGGTTTGCCCGCATTGATCGGCCGGGCGGACGCCAATCTTCAGGTAATCACGGATTGGGTGGCGCAAAGCGACTGGGTGGATTTCCTTGCGATCGATCCTGCAACCCGCTCCAACACATCGATTTGCCTGCAGATCACCGATCCGTGGTTTGCCGGACTTGAGAAGTCAGAACAGGCGGCAACCGCGAAAAAGATCGGTGCATTGCTGGAGGCGGAAGGCGTTGCCTATGATATCGATGCCTATCGTGATGCACCGCCTGGATTGCGTCTGTGGGGCGGTGGAACGGTGGAAACGAAAGACTTGTTTGCCCTGACCTCCTGGCTTGATTGGGCGTGGGCGGAAGTCCGTTCTGCCACGGCGGCGTAGCCTTTACCGTGCCGGCACGGAACGATGTGCGAAAATTCCCTTTTACTGATGATTTGACGCCCCGGTCGGACGGGTGCGGCTGAGGAGTATTGTAATGCCAAAAGTCTTGATTTCAGACAAGATGAGCCCGCGTGCGGCGGAAATCTTTCGCGAACGGGGTGTGGAAGTAGATGTGAAACCAGGCCTTTCGCCTGAGGAGCTGCGCGAAATTATCGGTGAATATGACGGGATTGCGATCCGGTCCGCAACCAAAGTAACGGCCGATATTATTGCCGCCGCCGACAATCTGAAAGTCATTGGCCGCGCCGGGATCGGCGTCGACAATGTCGATGTTCCGGCCGCAACGGCGCGCGGTATTGTTGTCATGAATACGCCGTTCGGCAATGCAATCACGACGGCAGAACATGCGGTCGCGATGATGTTTGCGATTGCCCGCCAGATCCCGCAGGCAAGCGAATCAACCAAAGCCGGCAAGTGGGAAAAGTCGCGCTTCATGGGGGTCGAGCTGACCGGCAAGGTGCTGGGGCTTATCGGTTGCGGTAATATCGGTGCCATCGTGGCCAGCCGTGCCATCGGTCTGCGGATGAAGGTTGTGGCCTATGATCCGTTCCTGTCGCCCGAGCGTGCGCGGGAGTTGGGGGTCGAGCGGGTTGAACTGCCTGCACTTTTCAAGCGTGCGGACTTTATTACGCTGCACACACCCATGACCGATCAGACGCGCAATATCATCAATGCCAAGGCCATCGCGAGCATGAAAAAAGGTGTGCGGATCGTCAATTGCGCCCGTGGCGGCCTGATCGTCGAGAAGGATCTTCTGGCGGCGCTGGAAAGCGGGCAGGTGGCGGCAGCCGCGCTTGATGTATTCGAGCAGGAGCCGGCCACCGATAACCCGCTTTTCGGGCATGAGAATGTCGTGGCGACGCCGCATCTTGGGGCCTCAACAAGCGAGGCACAGGAGAATGTGGCACTGCAGGTGGCCGAGCAGATTTCAGACTTCCTGATTGAGGGCGCTGTGCGTAATGCACTGAACATGGCCTCTGTCAGTGCGGAAGAGGCATCGGCCCTTGAACCTTATATGCGGCTTGCTGAACAGCTTGGTCTGTTTGCCGGTCAGTTGACCGAAACCGGTATCAAGGAAGTCGAAATCGAATATGAGGGGGTTGTCGCCGATCTCAATACCAAGGCCTTGACCGCGATGGCTTTGTGCGGGCTTCTGACGCCGCTTCTGTCGAGCGTCAATCTGGTCAGTGCGCCCAATATCGCGAAAGAGCGCGGCATCCGCGTCAGCGAAACCAAAGGGCCGCAGCAAGGTGCCTACCATACCTATATGCGGCTGACAGTCGTCACCGAAAAGCAGCGCCGCAGCGTCGCAGGCACCTTGTTCTCCGATCTCAATCCACGGCTCATTCAGGTGAAAGACATCGATATGGAGGCTGAACTCGGTCGTCATATGCTTTATGTCACCAATGACGATAAGCCGGGCTTTATCGGTAAGCTGGGCACTGTACTCGGTGATCACGGGCTGAACATCGCAACCTTCCATCTGGGGCGAAACGCGCCGCATGGTGATGCGATTGCGCTTGTCGAAGTGGATGAAAAAATTCCTGATGCAGTCCTGGCAAAAGTCCGTGAACTGCCGATGGTGCGGCAGGCAAAGGCGCTTGAATTCTGAAGCGGCGAAAACCGTGATCGGGATTGCATGGCCAGGGCGCGGCTGCGATATAGTGGGCGGCGCGCCCGAATTCGGCGCGCACCGAGTGTAGCTAGAGGACTGATATGGCAAATGTAGTGGTGGTCGGCTCTCAATGGGGTGATGAGGGCAAGGGCAAGATTGTGGACTGGCTGTCTGAGCGGGCCGATGTCGTGGTGCGTTTTCAGGGCGGTCACAATGCCGGCCATACATTGGTCATCGATGGCACGACCTATAAGTTGAGCCTGCTGCCTTCGGGCGTTGTGCGCGCATCGAAGCTGTCAGTTCTGGGCAATGGGGTGGTAATCGATCCGTGGGCATTGCTCAGGGAAATCGAGCAGATCGCCAGCCAGGGTGTGTCCGTTTCGCCCGAAAGTCTGCAGATTGCGGAGAATGCGGCGCTGATCCTGCCGGTGCATAGTGAGCTGGATACGGCGCGTGAAGACAGTAATTCAGGCACGAAAATCGGCACGACAAGGCGGGGGATTGGTCCCGCCTACGAAGATAAGGTCGGCCGCCGGGGGCTGCGGGTCATCGATCTGTCCGATCCGGAAGTGCTTGCCATACGGGTCGAAGCACTGCTGACGCATCACAATGCGCTGCGTCGCGGATTGGGGAAGGCTGAAGTCGATGGCGAGGCGCTGATTGCCGAATTGCTTGCGATCGCGCCAAAAATCCTGCCATTCGCGAAACCGGTCTGGCGGACATTGGGGAATGCGCGCCGTCAGGGCAAGCGGATTCTGTTTGAAGGTGCGCAGGGTACGATGCTTGATGTCGATCATGGCACCTATCCGTTTGTGACCTCGTCGAATACGGTGGCGGGCCAGGCGGCGGTCGGCGCAGGCATCGGCCCGGATGCGCTCGACTATATTTTGGGGATCACCAAAGCCTATACAACGCGCGTCGGCGAAGGGCCCTTTCCGACAGAACAGGACAATGATGTCGGCAGGGGGCTTGGCGAACGCGGCCATGAGTTCGGCACGGTTACAGGACGGTCGCGCCGTTGCGGCTGGTTCGATGCGGTAATGGTGCGGCAGGCGTTGCAGACAGGCGGGGTGCACGGGATTGCGCTGACCAAGCTTGATGTGCTGGATGGTATGCCCGAGCTGAAGGTCTGCGTCGGTTACCGTATCGATGGGCAGGAGATTGATTATCTGCCTGGCACCCAGCGCGATCAGGCGCGGGTCGAACCGGTCTATGAAACCATGCCGGGCTGGTCCGAAAGCACCGAAGGCGCGCGAAGCTGGGCTGATTTGCCCGCAACGGCGGTAAAATATATTCGCCGGATTGAAGAGCTGATCGAGACGCCCGTTGCACTGTTATCGACAAGCCCCGAACGTGACGACACGATACTGGTGCATGATCCCTTTGCCGACTGACGGCAGCGCTTCAGCAACTTTCGGGTTTATCGGCTGCTGCGGCTTAATGCCCGATTGCCTTTGCCGCGCGGCTCTCGCACAAAAAGGCGATCTTTAGTGCGGAATCTGACGGAGCTTGGCCATGGCCAGCGCAAATGAAATTGCCCGGCAGAAAATGACAGCGGCGCTGAGCGAGGCGCAGGTGCACAGAATTCCTGCCGATGTGCTGGGGCGTGCATTTCTTGAAGAGGTTTTGAATCTCTACCGCAAGAACCGGCCCCTCGCCGATATCGCCAGCGAGCTGCAGTTTCATATCGATAATCTCGATCCCGATGGCGATCAGGTCTTTATGCGCCCCTGATCCGGAGCCTGTCATGGCAGGTTGCGTTTTCTCAATGCAGCTTGCGCTGTTGCAGGTCAGGCGGTTTTGCGCCGCTTCTGCGAATCGCCTGGTTGCAAACCGGCCCTTCGCTTGTTATTTGCTGCCTTAGTTATGTGCAAATGTCATCGAGATGGCATAAAATGCTCATAAATGAGTAATCTGTCCCTATGCCGGAAAAATCGTTGCGGTAGCGGCGTGCAAAGCACGTATAGTAGGAACGGAGGAAGCGCCGGTTTCCGGGCGACGGGAACCTGGTTCTGTGATGGATAACAGCTCGGTTATTGGGGCCATAGAAAGTCTCAAACGTGCGGTACGCAGGGTAGTTAAGACTAATGGAAGGTTCAGTCGCGAGTTCGGGTTCCCCCGATAGTCAGCGGAAGCAGATCGACTCCGTCGTGGTCCGGTTCGCCGGGGATTCAGGCGATGGCATGCAATTGACCGGCAGCCAGTTTTCTTCGGCAGCGGCACTGGCTGGCAACGATCTGGCGACATTTCCCGATTTTCCGGCTGAAATTAGGGCGCCGGTCGGTACGACCTTTGGCGTATCTGCCTTTCAGATCAATTTCGGCTCGCGGGTGATCAAGACATCGGGCGATCAGTATGATGTGCTGGTGGCGATGAATCCGGCGGCATTGAAAGTCAGCATTGCCAATCTGCGCGAGGGCGGTTTGGTTATTCTCGATTCGGGCAGCTTTACCGAACGTAACCTGACGAAAGCAGGTTATGCGGCGGATCCGCGGCAGGATGGTTCGCTGGCGCAGTATCAGCTGATGGAAATCGATATTTCCAGCATGACACTGGATGTGGCGAAGCCGCTTGGCCTGTCGCAGAAAGAGGCGCTGCGCTGCAAGAATATGTGGACGCTTGGTCTTGTCTACTGGATGTATGACCGCGATCCGCAACCTACGGTCGATTGGCTGCAGGGCAAATTCGGCGGCAAGGCACCCGAAGTGGCCGAAGCCAATATCGCCGCGCTGAAAGCCGGTCACGCCTTTGGCGAAACCGCCGAAATCAGTGGCGAAGCGACTAAATTCACCGTCGGTCAGGCGGAGATCGAGCCTGGGGAATACCGGCTTGTACAGGGAAGCGAGGCGCTGTCCTGGGGATTGCTTGCGGGCACGCAGCTTGCCGGGCTTGAAATGCTGCTTGCTTCCTATCCGATTACGCCTTCATCGCCTGTCCTGCATGTGCTGGCCGGACTGAAGGAATTCGGCGTCGTTACCTTTCAGGCGGAAGATGAAATCGCGGCCGTTTGCGCGGCGATCGGCGGTTCCTATGCAGGCAAGCTTGGCATTACCGCAAGTTCCGGTCCCGGTGTTGCTCTGAAGACTGAAGCCATCGGCCTTGCGATTGCAACCGAACTGCCGCTTATCGTTGTGAATACGCAGCGGGCAGGGCCGTCCACAGGCATGCCGACGAAGACTGAACAGTCGGATCTTTATCTGTCTGTTTACGGACGTAATGCCGATGCGCCGATGCCGGTGCTGTCTGTACGCTCACCCGGTGATGCATTTGACACAGCAATCGAGGCGGTGCGTATCGCAACCAAATATATGACGCCCGTGACATTATTGTCGGACGGTTATATCGCCAATGCGGCAGAACCCTGGCTGATCCCCGATATGACGACATATACGCCGTTCCCGAAGGAAAAGCGGACCGATCCGGAAGGATTCCACCCGTTTCTGCGCGATCCTGAAACATTGGCGCGCCCCTGGGCGGTGCCCGGCACACCGGGGCTGATGCACCGCATTGGCGGGATCGAGCGTGACTATGACAGCGGCAATATTTCCTATGAGCCCGCCAACCATCAGAAGATGACGGATGCGCGGCATCAGAAGATCGACCAGATCGCTGATGATATTCCCGAGCAGGATGTGGAACTTGGCGCGCCAGGCGGCAAGCTTGCCATCGTTGGCTGGGGATCGACCTACGGGCCGATCAATCGCGGCGTATCGAACATGCGCGATCAGGGCTATGACGTGTCGCATATTCATCTGCGCTATATCTGGCCGTTGCCGCGCAATCTGGGTGAGCTTCTGCGTAGCTATGACAAGGTGATCGTTGCGGAAATGAATACAGGTCAACTGCGGACATTGCTGCGTGCGGAACTGCTGGTGCCGGCCGAAGGGCTGAACAAGGTTTCCGGGCAGCCGCTCAAGATCGTTGAGATCGAAGAGGCTATTCAGCAAAGCCTGCCGCAGGCGAAAGCCGCCGAATAGGCGATGTAATGTGTCCGCGCCGCTGTGCCGAGCGCGGCTGCCGAAAGAAATTATAAGAAGTGCGAATAGGGAGCTTGAGGTAGATGAACGCCCCGACCAAATTAACCCCCGCCGACTTTGCGACCGATCAGGAGGTGCGCTGGTGCCCTGGCTGTGGTGACTATGCCATTCTGAAAGGTGTTCAGAAGACATTGGCCGATATTGGTGCCTCGCCGGACAACACGGTGTTCGTTTCCGGCATCGGCTGCGCCGCGCGGTTCCCCTATTATGTGAACTCCTACGGATTTCACACGATCCATGGACGCGCAGCGGCATTTGCGACCGGCGTTAAGCTCTCCAATCCCGAACTCGATGTCTGGGTCGTCGGGGGCGATGGGGATTCGCTCAGCATCGGTGGGAACCATCTGTTCCATTTGCTGCGCCGGAATGTGGATGTGCAGTATCTGCTGTTCAATAACGAGATTTATGGCCTGACAAAGGGGCAGTATTCGCCCACATCGCGGGTTGGTACGCGTTCGCCTTCCACACCGCAGGGTTCGGTTGACCAGCCTGCCAATGCGTTGCAGTTCTCGCTTGGCGCGGGCGCACGTTTCGTTGCCCGGGGTATCGATATTTCGCAGAAACATCTGACGGAAGTGCTGACCCGCGCTCATGCCCATAAAGGGGCGTCGATGGTGGAGATTATTCAGAATTGCGTCGTTTATAATGATGGCGCATTCGAGCAATTCACCGCAAAGAAAACGGCTGCTGAAACCCAGATCGCGGTGGAAGACGGCAAGCCGCTTCTGTTCGGAAAAGAAAAGGATAAGGGGCTTCGTCTTGATCCCAAGACATTGACCCTGGAAGTCGTCACGATCGGAGAGAACGGCGTCACTGAAGATGACATTCTCGTCCATGACGAAAAGAACCGTATCATTGCCGGGTTGCTCGCTCGGATGAGCGCGCCGGAATTCCCGGTGGCCATTGGCGTGCTCTATTGCGATCCGGTGGAAAGCTATGAAAGCGGTCTTCTGGGGCAGGTCGAGGCCGAAGAAAGCAGGCACCCGGGCGCACAGCTTAACAACCTGCTCAGGGACGGTAATACCTGGACGGTTGGTGACTGAACAATAACCGGCTGCCGGTCAGCGGCAGCCCTTATTGCGTGCTTGATTTGGTCTGACTTTGCCCCGGTTCAGAAAGAAAGTTTACCGCGCAGTTCGTCGAACGGCCGCATAACATTTTTCTGATAGGCCGGGCGTTCGGATAATCTTTCGTACCAGCTGCGCACATTGGGTATGGCTGGCCGCTCAATCTCCATTTCAAAATAGCGGTAAAGCGTTGTGCCCGCCGGAATATCGCCCATTGTGAACCGGGAATCGGCAAGCCAGTCCCGGTCGTCCAGCCGTTTATCAAGCAATTCATAACAGCGCGCGCTGTTTGCCACATGCACATTGATTGCTTTTTGGTCCTGCATATCGGCGGGTGTGCGGACAAGCCGCCAGAATATGCCCAGCACTTCGCGTTCAAGGGTTGCGACCGTCCAGTCCATCCATTGTTCGGCCTGTGCGCGTTCGCCCGGATCTTCAGCCCACAGTGTGCCATTGCCAAATTTCGCTGCAAGATAACGGACCACGTAATGGGATTCCCAGACGATGTTATCCCCATCCTGAATAACGGGTACGCGCCCATGCGGGTTCATGGCCAGAAATTCCGGTGTGTCGAGTAGCCCGGCATCGCCGCCCGCATCGACATGGCGGTATTCAAGTGCCAGTTCGTCCGCAGCCCATAACGCCTTTTGAACATTGTAGGAATTACGCCGCCCCCAGATTGTGAGCATCGTCGTCTCCTTCATTTTGCGGTTAGCTCACCATGCGTGCGCCGCCGCCATCAATGCGGATATTCATGCCGTTGATCATCGCGGCACGGTCGCTGGCAAGGAAAAGGACAAGATCGGCGACTTCCGACGTCAGCGCGATGCGGCCTGTCGGGTTGCCCATGAACTCGCGCATCACATGCCGTTCAATTTCGCGCCAGTCATCGCCCCAATCGCGCTCTGCCGCAATTTTGCGGTACATGGCTTCGACTTCGCGGGTTTTGATCAGGCCGGGGCTGACTGTATTCACGGTGATGCCGGTTTCCGCCAATTCCAGCATCAGGCTGACGGTCATATTCGCCAGCGCGCCTTTGGAGGCATAATAGTGCGGCATCCGGGCGTTTGGCATGGTTGAACCGATGGTACCAAGCTGAATGATGCGGCCCCATCCGCGCATTTTCATCTGCGGTGTCAGTGTGCGGATCATACGCATCGCCGACAGAACATTCTTCTGATAAACATCGATCCAGGCATTGCTGTCTGTTCTTTCATCGAACCAGAAGCCGCGCTCTCCCGTGCCGTAATTGTTGATCAGGATATCGATCCTGCCCGCAGCGGCGGCAAGCGCGTCTTCCGCCGCCGCGGCGGCGCCCGCCTCGGTCGTGATATCGCCACCGATGGCGCTTGCCTTATGGCCCGCCTCATTGAGGGCGGCGGCAACCGGTTCGGCATCGCCGCGCGCGAGCCCATGCACCAGTATATGCGCGCCTTCAGCGGCAAAGCCCTGTGCAATCGCTTCTCCCGTGCCGCGGCTGCTGCCGGTGACGAGTACTGTTTTTCCTGCAATCCCTAGATCCATGATCGGTTCCCACACATTTTTGGCCGCCGGCTGCGGCTATTACTTGTTATCTGATTGGTTCCCCAAGCTCGTAACGACCGTCGAAATCCTCAATTTCAAGCACCCAGAGATCCGGGTCGTTTTTCAGTTGCCGGGCGACATAGGCATCGGCTGTTTGTTCATCGACCGCATCCTCGCCCGTACCGCGAATCCAGATCCGTCGCCCATCGCTGTCGCGGGTCGGGGTCAACACCTGACAGCCGCCTGAAAACCGGTTCCATTTTATCAGAACGGTGCCGGCCTGATCATCGCCCCGCTGCACAAGCACCGCCGGGATGCCGACCGACATGCAGCGCCTTATATGGGCGCTGACCCACATTGCGGCGGTCAAGCGCGGTTCGTCATATCCCATCACGGTGGATTTTCCCTCTTCATGGCGTTTGGTTTGCGGCGCTGATTGCACTCTGACTTTAGGATGCAAGCTGATAAGGTACGGCAAATTGAAATTGACACAAGGGAGCAGGACATATGTCAGGAAGAATGGCCGGCAAGGTTGCCGTGATCACCGGCGGTACAAGCGGGATGGGCCGTGGAACGGTCGAGCTTTTTCTCGAAGAAGGCGCGAAAGTCGTTGTCGCGGATATCCTGGATGAAAAAGGTGCGCAGATGGCTGCCGATTTTGGTTCCAATCTCGCTTATCACCATACAGATGTCAGTGTGGAGGAAGAGGTGAAGGGCGCCGTGGATCTGGCGGTTTCCAAATTCGGCCGGCTCGACTGCATTTTCAATAATGCGGGCATTGGCGGTGTGTCCGGTGAAATTCAGGAAATTGATATGGAAGGATTCGACAAGACTGTCGGGGTCCTTTTGAAGGGTGTGGTGCTCGGGATGAAATATGCCGCCCCGATCATGAAGGAACAGAAGTCAGGAAGTATCATCAGCACCGCCAGCGTAGCCGGACTGCAAGGCGGGTTTGGCCCGCATATTTACAGCGCCTGCAAGGCGGCTGTCGTGCATCTGACGAAGTCGGTCGCGCTTGAGCTGGGCAAGGACAACATCCGCGTCAATGCGATCTGTCCGGGCGGGATTGCGACCTCGATTTTCGGGCGCGGTATGGGGCTGCCGACGCAGCTTGCCGATCAGAGTGCCAAGCTGATGGAGAATGTGCTCGACAAGTTTCAGCCGATCAAGCGTTCCGGACTACCCTCCGACATCGCCAGGACAGCGCTGTTTCTGGCCAGCGATGATTCGACCTTCGTCAGCGGTCAGGCGATTGCCGTGGATGGCGCACTGACAGCCGGGCGCGAGCAGCGCCAGGGCGTTGGCCGGATAGGGGAATCCATGGCCAAACAATTTGGCGATCTGATCAAGAGCTGACGTTAGCCGAATATTAGGCATTCACCCTTAACCATATGCCATGCCCTGCTAGCGGGGGTGGCATATGGATGGGCTTGATTTTGGCCCGGTAATTTAAGCGGTGAATTATGCTTGCGATTGGCGGCATCGTCTGCGTGTTTGTGATGGTTTTCGGTGGCTTTTTGCTGGCGGGCGGCAAATTAATGCCGATTCTGCAGGCCGCACCTTTTGAACTGATGATGATTCTGGGTGCCGGTGTCGGCGCCTTTCTGATCAGTAACGGCATGGATATCATCAAAAAAACGGCTGGCGGGTTCGGGAAAATCTTCGGTGGTCCGAAATGGAGCGAGGATGACTATCGCGATCTGCTGTGTCTGCTGTTTCTGTTGACCAAAACCATGAAGACAAAGGGTGCCATGGCGCTCGAGTCGCATATCGAAAACCCGCATGAAAGCGCTATTTTTTCAAATTATCCCAAGATTATGGCGGATCATTTCGCGCTTGATCTGATCTGCGACACCTTGCGGATGATTACGATGAACCTTGAAGATCCGCATCAGGTCGAGGATATGATCGAAAAGCAGATCGAAAAACACCATCATGAGGCGCATGGCCCTGCCCATGCTGTGCAGAATATGGCAGATGCGTTGCCCGCGCTCGGGATTGTTGCGGCGGTGCTTGGCGTGATCAAGACAATGGGCAGTATCAATGAGCCGGTCGAGGTTCTGGGCAAGATGATCGGTGGCGCGCTGGTTGGAACCTTTCTCGGGGTGTTTCTGGCATATGGGTTTGTCGGACCGTTTGCCTCGCGCCTGACGCAGGTCGAAGAGGAAGACGCGCAATTTTATCACATCATCCGCGATATGCTGGTTGCGCATCTGCATGGCAATGCACCGCAGATTTCTGTTGAGATCGGCCGTGGCAGCGTACCAAGCCATATCCAGCCAAGCTTTGCTGAGCTTGAAGAAGCGCTGGACGCCATTCCGCCCGAAGTTGCTGCCTGACGCCCACAACTGCTGGTGGGATCTGGCTGCGGTTCAGATATTGCCACGTTTCAGATGTTTATGTGGCACGGCCTGCTCAATGGGCAAGCGCTGCACATTCTTTATGGCGGAAACAGCTTTCCAGATGGTCATTCACCATACCGACCGCCTGCATGAAGGCATAGATGACGGTTGGGCCGACAAAGCGGAAGCCACGCTTTTTCAGATCTTTCGAGATGGCCGTGCTCAAATCCGTCGCCGCCGGCACATCCGACAGGGATTTCCAGCGATTCTGTATGGGGTGATGGTCGACAAATCGCCACAGATAATTTGCAAAACCGCCCCCTTCCATCAACCTCAGATAGGCCTGTGCATTGCCGATCGTGGCATCGATTTTGCCACGATGGCGGACAATATTCGCGTCATTCAGCAATGTAGTGACCTTCTGTGCGTCGAAACGGGCAATCAGCTCGGGGTCGAACCCTTCAAAGGCTGCCCGGAAACCTTCACGCTTGCGTAATATCGTGATCCAGGACAGGCCGGCCTGAAATCCATCAAGCGTCAGCTTTTCAAACAAGGCCCGGTCATCCCGTTCCGGCACGCCCCATTCCTCATCATGATAGGCAAGATAAAGCGGGTCCTGGCCCGGCCAGGGGCATCGGATCGGTGTCATTGGCCGCTTCCGCCATTCTGGCTGTCGGCAATGAAGGGGCGCAGCCATGCGGGAATTTCAACGCATAGGGATGCGTCGCCCGCGGCAAGCGGCTGATCGAGCTTTTCCAGACGAAGATAGGCCAGTGCCCGATTGCCCGAACCGGTAAGCAATGTGCCGGCCTCGCGCCCGTCTTGTGTCACAATCGGTGTTTGTGGCGCTGGCAGCGTGCCTTGGGTGCTGACCGGAAGAATGCGTCTGCGCACCGCATTGCGATGCTTCATTCGGGATACGAGTTCCTGCCCGACATAGCACCCCTTTTTGAAGTCGACGCCGGCCAGCGCGTCGAAATTCGCCTCCAGCAGAAAGTATTTTTCAACGGCGATGTCGCGGCTGCCATCGGCGAGGCCGTTCGTGATACGCCACGCGTCATAGGCTGCCAACCCCTCATCATCGGCGCGCAGCGCGGGCAGTTCGGGGAATGTTGCCTGTAGCTCAGCTAGCCTGTCACGGCGCAGGGCAAAGCGCACTCCCATGGCCGCAAGCCGGGGATCAACGTAGCGCGGCCCCGCCATGTCGGAAGTCGCGGCGGCGGGTTTGTCCGTCAAGCCAACAAGATCGGCCGCATTGTCGCCGAACAGCGCATAAATGTCATATTCATCACGACGATCGGTAATCGTGACATCCGCCCGTAATTTGTAGAATTTGAGGCGTTTTTCCAGTGCAGCGATCCTGTCATGTTCCCCATCGAGCAGTATTCCGCCCTCTGTCTCCATAAGAAAGAAGTCGAACAGAAATTTGCCTTGAGGTGTCAGCAGCGCGGCATAAAGGGCATGGTCCGGACCAAGCGAGGTGATATCATTGGAAATGATGCCCTGCAGGAAGTCGCGTGCGTCGGGACCGGAAATTTCCAGAACACCGCGATTTTTCAGGGTGCAAAATATCATCGCTGTCATCGCCGTCCGCTCTGGTTCATCGCGCATTTAAAAGGTTGCATGTGCTAAACTGATTGTAAGACAAGATTCGGTTTCAGCAATCGGTGCCTTACTATCAGGCTGATATTCTTTGCTAACAGATAAGCGTGATTGCAACCAAACAAAAGCCTGCGCTTTCTGTCAGAAGAGCAGGATGTAAGCGCGGCATGAAAATTCTCTTTATCACTTCCAACCGGATTGGCGACGCGATTTTATCGAGCGGCCTGCTTGCGCAGCTTGCGGATCAGTATCGCACCGCGCGTTTTACGGTTGCGGCGGGGCCGGCAGCGGCGCCCTTGTTTGAGGATATGCCGCGGCTTGACCGGATTATTGCACTTGATAAACGCCCCCTTGCCGGGCATTGGCGCAAGCTCTGGCTGCAATGCCTGTTGCATCGCTGGGATATTATTGTCGATTTGCGCGGTTCGGCTATTGCCTGGCTGCTTTCGTGCAAAAGGCGGCTGGTTCATCGCTCACAACAAAGCGATGCGCATAAAGTGGTGCAGATCGGCTTGGCTTATCACCTTGATGCGCCGCCCCAGCCACGGCTTTGGTGCGGTGCGGAACGGATTGCCAGAGCTGCGGAACTATGCCCGGAAGGCGGTTCACTGCTGGCCCTGGGACCGACGGCGAACTGGGTAGGCAAACAATGGCCCATAGACCGCTTTGTTACACTTGCGCAGCGTTTGATCGCGTCCTCCGGGCCGTTCAGCGGCGCACGCATTGCCATTTTTGGCGGCCCTGGTGAACAGGCGATGGCCGCGCCGCTTGTCAATGCGTTACCCAAAGGGCAGGTCATCGATCTTGTCGGCAAGATTGACCTGCTGACCGCCTATGCCTGTTTACGGCACGCAACGCTCTATATCGGCAATGATTCGGGGCTGATGCATCTGGCGGCGACCGCAGGTGTGCCGACAATCGGATTGTTCGGGCCCAGCCGTGAAAATCACTATGGGCCATGGGGCACATATGCCATGGCCGTGCGCGGTACGCAGAGTTTTGGGGAAATTATCGGCGCGCCGGGCTATAACCATCTGTCGGATCAGTGCCATATGACTTCGCTGCCGGTTGAACGGGTTGAAGCGGCGGTTTCCGAGTTGCTTGAAAAAATTTCCGTTTCGGCGACAGATACGCATGCGCAGGTTGCCCGATGAGTGACGGCAACGCAGCGGCAATAAGTGCGCTTGTTGTGGCGCATAACGAAGAAACGCATTTGCCCGACTGTCTTGCGCGGTTGCAGTTTGCAGATGAAGTGGTTGTCGTTCTTGATCGGTGTACAGATAAAAGCCGTGACATTGCGCAAGCCGCCGGTGCCCGGATCGTGGAAGGGGCCTGGCCGCTGGAAGGGCCGCGGCGGAATGCGGGGATTGCGGCCTGCGCGGGGCCGTGGGTGCTTGAGGTTGATGCAGATGAAAGGGTGCCCGATGCGCTGGCCGAAGAGGTGAGGCGTGTGATTGCCTCCGCCGCACCGGGTTACTTTCTGATCAGGTTCGACAATTATATCGGCGATCGGCTGGTGCGTTATGGCTGGGGCGCCTATAACGGCGCAAGCGCTGGCCCGCGACTGTTCACAAAGGGGGCGAAGCACTGGGGCGATCAGCTTGTACACCCCAAGATTGCGCTGGACGGGCCGCGCCGATGGCTTGAAACGCCGATCGATCATCTTGTCGATGACGATATTTCCGACATGATTGCGCGCTTTGACCGTTATACGACGGCGCGTGCGGCCGATCTGCGGGCGTCGGGGGAGATCGGATCGCTTGCGAATAATCTGCGCCGCATCATCTCGCGTTTCTGGAAGTCCTATATCAGCCGCAAGGGCTATCGTGAAAAACATTTCGGGCTGCTTCTTGCATTGTTTTCAGCAACTTATCCTCTGGTGTCCTATCTGAAAGCGAAAATTGCTGAAGAAGAGGGGCGCTAGCCGCGCATGCGTATCTTTCAGGTAATGGCGGGCAGTTCGCAGGGCGGGGCAGAGCTTTTTTTCGAGCGTCTGACCATTGCTCTGGCGCGCCGGGGAATGACGCAGCAACTGGCGATCAGGAAGGATGCAGCACGCGCGGCCAGACTATGCGCGGAAGGGCTGACGGTGGCGGAGTTACCGTTTGGCGGAAAGCTTGATTTTCGGACGCGCGCCGCTTTGCGGCGCCAGCTTACCGCATTTGATCCCGATATCGTGTTAAGCTGGATGAGCCGTGCGAGCGATAAATTACCGCGCAAGACTGTGGATGCGCGACCTGTCTATTGCGCGCGGCTTGGGGGGTATTATCCGCTCAAATATTACCGCGGATGCGATCATCTGATCGGTAACACACCCGATATCGTTGATTATCTTGTGCGCGCGGGCTGCCCTGAAAACAAGGCACATTATCTGCCGAATTTCGTGAATGCCGAAACCGCGCCCCCGCTGGCGCGCAGCACATTTTCAACCCCTGACGGCGTTCCTTTGCTGCTTGCGATGGGAAGGCTGCATCAGAACAAGGCCTTCGATGTCCTGATCGCGGCAATGGTCGATTTGCCCGGCAGCTTCTTGTGGATCGCGGGCGAGGGCCCCGAAAGACAAACCTTGCAGGAACAGGCCCAATCCATGGGCGTGGCTGACCGCATTCGCTTTCTGGGGTGGCGCGAAGATGGTGCCACATTGCGTGCGACCGCCGATATTCTTGTCTGCCCCTCGCGGATAGAGCCGCTCGGCAATGTGGTGATTGAGGGCTGGGCGCAGCGTTGCCCGGTTGTCGCCGCGCGTGCGGCGGGACCGCAATTCCTGATCGCGGACGGAAAAGACGGTTTGCTGGTGCCGCCTGAAGATGCACCGGCATTGGCGCGTGCAATCGGCCGGTTGATTGACGATCGGGATTTTGCACGACAGATCGCGGACCGCGGTTATCAATCCTATATGGCTCAGTTTACTGAGGATATGGTCGTCGACCGGTATGTGCGCTTTTTCGAAAAGGTGGCTGGCTGATGTGCGGTATCGGCGGCATGATGACACGCGATGGCAGCGCACCGTCTGAAGCAGTGCTGGGCGCGCTTATCGATGCGCTTGGGCATCGCGGTCCCGATGGCGAGGGGCGGTACCGTGCGGCGGGTTTGGGTATGGTGCACACCCGGCTTGCAATCATCGATCTTGAGACCGGGGATCAGCCCTTTTATGAACCCGATGGTGCAGCGCTCGTCGCCAATGGTGAAATCTACAACTACCGCGAGTTGATTGCGCAGTTTCCCGATTTCCCCTTGCAGACACGGTCCGATTGCGAACCACCGCTTTTCCTCTACCGCGCTTTCGGTACCGACTATGCGGACTATTTGCGCGGCATGTTTGGCATTGCATTATATGATCCGAATGAAAACCGGCTTTTACTATCACGCGACCCGTTTGGCATAAAACCGCTTTACTATGCGGAGACCGGGCAGGGTTTTCTGTTTGCCTCCGAACCGGGCGCGATTATTGCCACCGGGCTGGTCTCGCCTCAGGTGCGGGAGGACAAGGCGCAGGAATTGCTGCAGCTGCAGTTTACCACCGGCAGAAATACGGTCTTTACACAGATAAATCGCCTGATGCCCGGTGAAACGCTGGTTGTTTCGGAAGGGAGCGTGGTTGAAAGGACCTCTCGGCCCGCGCTTCCCGAAAAAGGCATTGTTGCGCGGGATGAGGCGACGGCACTGCAGGCACTGGATGCGGCATTGATGGATAGTGTGATGGTTCATCAGCGGTCCGATGTGCCTTATGGGTTGTTTCTTTCCGGCGGGATTGACTCATCTGTGATCCTTGCCTGTATGGCGCGGCTCAATGATCAGCCGGTACGTGCCTTCACCGCCGGCTTTCCCGGCACCGGTGTTCATGACGAACGGGCGCATGCGCGTAATTTGGCACGCCAGGTCGGGGCAGAGCATGTCGAGGTGGAGGTGACATCCCGCCATCTGTGGGAGCTTCTGCCCGAAATTGCAGCATTTGTGGATGATCCGGTTGCTGATTATGCAATTTTGCCCACCTATATTCTGGCGGCAGAGGCTGCGCGGGAATTGAAGGTCGTGTTGTGCGGTGAGGGGGGCGACGAGCTGTTTGCCGGATATGGGCGCTATCGCAGTGTCTTGCGACCTCTTCTGTTCGGCGGGCGAACCATGCGCGCGCGGGGGATCATGGATGGATTGGGGGTCTTGCGGCACGAAACCCCGAATTGGCGCGATGGCATTGCCGCGGCGCAGGGGCGCGTGTCGACCTCGCGGTATAGCCGTCTGCAACAGGCCCAGGCGGTTGATTGCGCAGATTGGTTGCCACATGATCTGCTGATCAAGCTCGATCGTTGTCTGATGGCGCACGGGCTTGAGGGGCGCACGCCGCTGCTTGACCCTGTTGTGGCGGAACTTGCCTTTTGTCTGCCCGATCATCTGAAGGTCGGGCGGCAAAGGGGCAAAGGTCGGGGCAAAGGGAAATATCTACTGCGACGATGGCTCGAAAAACATCTGCCGCAGGCCGAACCGTTTTCACCCAAGCGGGGGTTTACCGTACCGGTTGCCGAATGGCTTGCGCAGGAGGCTGGGCAAGCAGGGCCGCTGATTGCCGCGCAGCCGGGGATTGCGGAAATATGCAAGCCTGCCGCCGTTGAAGCGTTGTTTGCAGCGCTGGCACGGGGGCAGGCACCTAAACGCGCGGGAAATGCCGCATGGGCGTTGTTGTTCTACGCTGTGTGGCATCAGGTGCATATGATGGGTAAATCACCCAATGCGGATGTCTTTGATCTGTTGGCTTCGCCCTAGGATGCTGTGACGTTTCCTGCGCTTGAGGCGGGGGCGCCTGCGCGGATCATGTAATTGGCGGGCGAATAGGCGCGCGCAATACAGCATAATATAAAATGGGGCGGCTCAGCACCGCCCGGCTTTGACTTTCTGCCTGTCACTGATGGCAGCGCCAGATATGGGGCGCAGCTAAGTTGCGCCACCCGGCAAAACAGAAATGCATAAAAATGGCGGCGCTTTAAAATGAAAGCGCTTTAAATGGAAATGTCTAGAGCATTCCTTCGCGCTGTGCGCGTTTACGCGCCAGCTTACGGGCGCGGCGGATCGCCTCGGCCTTTTCGCGCGCGCGCTTTTCCGAGGGTTTTTCGTAGAAATTCCGCAATTTCATTTCACGAAAAACACCTTCGCGCTGCATTTTCTTTTTGAGCGCTTTCAGCGCCTGGTCGACATTATTGTCGCGAACAACAACCTGCACCTATTCGGTTCCCAATTTGTTATCGATGACGTGATGGCGCCGGACTGGTGACCGACGAGGGGCTAGCCATAACGAAAACAGTTGCAATTGTCCACTCTATTAAGTGGTTTTGATGCAACTGCTGTTGTTTTGCACCTGTTCGCCCAGCCGGTGGGGGCGGATTTGTTCAGCGATTGTTAAAAACAGGTTTTCTTTTTTCAAGGAAGGCGCGCACGGCTTCTTTCTGATCTTTTGTATGGGTTGTCAGAATTTGTGTGCGGTTTTCCAGATCGATTGCCGTCTCAAGGCTGACAGGCCCCATATTGGCGGTCGATACCTCTTTGGTCATCCATACACCGAACGGGCTGTTGCCCGCGATTTGCCTTGCGGTTTCAAGGGCGGCGTCGTGCAACTGATCGTCGGGAACGGTGCGTGATACAAGCCCTGTCCGGGCGGCCTCTTCCGCCAACATAAAGCGTCCGGTCAATAACATTTCCTGCGACAGGCTGGCGCCCAAGATGCGCGGCAGAAACCAGCTCACACCGACATCACATCCAGACAGGCCGATCCTGACAAAGGCGACGTTGAATTTTGCCGATTGCGAAGCGATACGAATATCGCTTGCCAAAGCAAGCGCCAGCCCGCCACCCGATGCAGCGCCGTTGACTGCCGCGATGACGGGAAGCCGCAAACGGTGAATGCGAATCATCAGATCTGCAATGAATTGCTGTACCTGCATCCCGCGCTGTGGCCCGCCAAGCCCGTCAGCCAACCCTTCCGGGCCGCCATCGGTGCCGGGCGGATTGACCCCCTCGCGCAAGTCGAGCCCGGCACAAAAGGCGCGCCCTGCGCCGGTCAGAATCGCGACACGCACGGCCGGGTCCTTCTCCGCCGCCGCAAACGCGTCATACAGGCCCGATAGCAGTGCCGTGTTCATGGCATTCAGATGATCGGGGCGGTTCATTCGGACAAGTAAGACTCCGTCTCCCAGATCTTCGGTAACCACCGCGTCCATACCTGTTCCTCCCCGTATTTCGCCGATCTCGAATTTTGCCATTGTGCGATTAGGCAGGCTACGCGGCGGCGCGGGAGACCGCAAGGGAACCCGCACAGCTCAATTTCGGGTTTGCCGGTTTTACTTGTGCCTGTTGATCACGGTAAGCTGAAACAGGCACGCCCCAAGCATCGGGCATCAGATGTTAGGCGTCAGGCATAGTGCGCAAACCTGAAAAGCGTTCATTTTGACCGGCTGTGCCGTAAAAACGCTGTTTAATGCGCATGACGCTAGAGGAACGGCGCAAAGCGATATATTAAGACCATAATCAATCCATTAGAAAGTTGAGGAATAACATGGCTAAAGAACCTGTAACGCCCGTGCCTGCCGCAACCATCCTGTTGGTCCGTGATGGTGACGACGGACTTGAGGTCTTTATGGTCGAGCGGCATCACCAGATCGACTTCGCTACCGGAGCGCTGGTTTTCCCCGGGGGCAAAGTGGACGACGCCGATTATGCGCCCGGTATCCGCGCCCGGTGTGAAGACGCAGCGGATCTTGATGATGATGCGCTTGCGCTGCGCGTCGGCGGTATCCGCGAAGCGTTTGAGGAATGCGGCGTCTTGCTGGCCCATGAAGCGGGCGGGAGCGGGCTTGTTTCGGGGGAACGGCTGAAAAGCCTCGAACATTACCGCGACAAGCTCGTGAAGAACGAACTTGGCATGCTTGACATGCTTGAGGCTGAAAACCTCGTGCTTGTGCTGGATAATCTTGTGCATTTTGCCCATTGGATTACCCCGCCCATGGTGCCAAAGCGGTTTGATACGCATTTCTTTGTCATTGAAGCGCCGGCCGATCATATCGCCGTGCATGACGGGCATGAATCGGTCGATTCGGTATGGATCAAGCCGTCGAAAGTGATCGAAGAGGCCGACGCCGGCCGCCGTACAGTGATTTTCCCCACTCGTATGAATGTGATGAAGCTGGGCCGGTCCGCGTCGGTTGTCGACGCCGTTAACACGGCCAAAAGCAGCAAGATCGTGACCGTTCTGCCGGAGATGGGTAAGGGCGATCAGGGGCCGTTCCTGAAAATCCCCGAAGAGGCGGGCTATGATGTTTCAATTCAGTTGCTGTCGGAAATGAAGGGCGGCTAGTCGCGTACGCTCATGACCGCCCGGGGAGGGCTGAAGTGAATTTCCCCGGGCAGGGCATGTATCGGTATCGGTCAGCGCCGATTGCTGTATATTCCCGGTTTTCCGCGTTTTTATGGGGTGGTTTTAGCTCGGTGACCCTTCGGGTAGTTCTTCGCCTTATCGCGCCTGTTCATATCTGCCTTCTGGCTCAGATGCTTTTTGCAGGCGCGGTGCCGGGGCAACCGGTGCCTGATGCCCGACAGACGCTTTCGGCGGCCGAGCAGCGTGCGCTGTTCAGCGGTTTTAACGGGATTGCGTCCACCGCGGCAATATACACAGTCACCGATATTGCTATTGACGAACGTGCGGAGAATGCGGCCGATGCGCGGCAGCGCGCCATTTCCCGTGCGCGGCAGATGGCATTTGCGCAGCTCGTCCGGCGGTTGAGCCTTGACGACGATATCGCCAATTTACCTTACGATCTGACGGACCGTGAAATTGCGCAACTGGTTACTGGCTTTGAAGTGGCCAGGGAGAAAAGCAGCGTTACGCGTTATCTCGCCGATTTTACGGTACGATTTGATCCCGATGCCATTCGCGCCCTGTTGCGGCGGAATAATGTGCGGTTCAGCGAAACAGCCGCCGCGCCGCTCATAATCGTGCCGCTTGCGGATATCGATGGCACCCGCTTGCTGTGGGAGCCGGGCAATCGGTGGCGGGACGCGCTTGTTTCCGCGATTGCAGAGGAGCCGATGGCACTGCAGGGGTTGCGTCCGCTGCGTCTGCCGCGCGGCGATGTGGCGGATCAGATGGCGCTTGATATCGGTGACGTGTTGCTTTCAGACGGGGCGCGGCTGGCGGAATTTTCGCATAATTATGCCGGGCTGGATGTGCTCGTCGCCCGAGCGGGGCTGACGCGTGACCCGGCGAATGGCGAAATCCGTCTGCAAGTCGTTGCGCAACCCTACAGTCCGCGCGAACAGAACATGCAAACCGATCTGGCGACAATCGAGTTCGCGGTGCCGCAGTCCCAGGATATTGAATTGCTGTTTGACCGGGCGGCGCGGCAGCTTGTGGATCGGTTGCAGCAGGACTGGAAGCGACGCACCCGGATTGAGTTTGGCGAACTGGGCCGGATTACCCTGAATGCCAGGACACAGTCGCTGGCGCAATGGCATGCGTTGCGCCGCCAGCTGGAGTCGATCTACCGGGTGCGTGAAATCCAGCTGCTTGCGCTTTCGGTGCAGTTTGCACAGTTGTCGGTACAGTATCATGGTGACATCGCGCAGTTGCAGTTTGAATTGGCGCAGCGGGATCTGAATTTGCAACAATATGACAATTACTGGTTTCTGAGCCCGCGTCGGCCCGAACGGTCGGCACCGCCCCGGCAATAGGCAGATTTGTGAGTATTCCCAATTTCATCACGCTGTGCCGCCTGATCCTGACGCCGGTGATCATCTGGCTGATATTGGAGCGCGAGATCCATTGGGCGTTCTGGCTGTTTGTTATAGCCGGGGTGTCGGATGCGCTGGACGGGCTGATTGCGAAACAGTTTGATCGTGCGACGCAGCTTGGCGCCTATCTCGACCCGATCGCGGATAAGGCGTTGCTTGTGAGTATCTATGTGACTTTGGGGATGATCGGCGGTCTGCCGGGCTGGCTTGTAATGTTGGTCGTCAGCCGCGACCTGCTTATTGTTGGGGGTGTTCTGCTGTCTTTCACCCTGGGGTACAGGCTTGCCATGCAGCCCCTGATGATCAGCAAAGCCAATACGGTCGCGCAAATCACCCTGGCCGGGCTCGTTCTTGCGCAGCTTGGATTGTCCCTCGCATTTCTCGAGCCGATCGTGTTTTATTTGCTGTATCTGACAGCAATTACAACGGCGATTTCAGGATGTGCTTATATTGTCGATTGGGTTGGCGTGATGAGCGCTGCTGAATCCGATTTGGACCGGCAGGACGATAGCGGCGAATGAAGCCTCGCACGCAAATCACGATCTGGCTGGCCGTGGTTCTTGTGACCGGGCTGACCCTTTATGTATTGCGCGGTGTATTATTGCCGTTCGTCGCCGGGATGGCCGTTGCCTTTTTGCTCGACCCGCTGGCCGACTGGCTGGAAAAGCATGGTCTGTCGCGGATTACGGCGACAATCCTGATTACCGCCGGATTTTTCCTGCTTCTGATCACCGGTGTGATGCTGTTATTGCCGGTGGTTGAAACGCAGCTTGTGGCATTTGCCAGAAATCTCCCCGGCTATATCGAACAAACCCGCGAATTCATCGATTCCGCCGGTGGCGGCCGGCTGCGCGAATTGCTCGATGGGCGGGCCGTCGACGGAAACGGCCCGATGTCCGATCTGTTCGGTAATGTTCTGGACTGGGGCGGCAATGTTCTGCAACGGGCGGTGAGTAGCGGGCTTGCCCTGTTCAATATCCTGAGCCTGATATTCCTGACACCGGTCGTGTCCTTCTATTTCCTGCTGGAGTGGGACAATTTTGTGGGGCGTGTCGATGCGCTGTTGCCACGCCGCCATGCGGCAACGATCCGCAGACTGGCGACCGAGATGAATGTCGCTCTTTCAGGGTTTGTCCGCGGGCAATTCACGGTTTGTCTGCTGCTGGCGATATTTTATGCGACCGGACTGACGCTTGCAGGTTTGAATTTCGGATTGCTGGTTGGATTAATCGCGGGTCTGTTGAGCTTTATTCCTTTTGTTGGTGCGTTTGTCGGTCTGCTTGCTTCCATGCTTGTCGCCGTGATGCAGTTCTGGCCCGACTATCTCCATATCGCGTTGATTGCTGCCATATTTGCGGCAGGTCAGGTGCTTGAGGGAAATTTTCTCACGCCGCGGCTGGTCGGCCGCAAGGTAGGGCTTCATCCGCTATGGGTGATCTTTGCATTATTGGCATTTGGAGCGATTTTTGGTTTCCTGGGCATGTTGCTGGCCTTGCCGATGGCGGCCATGGTCGGCGTGCTGGCCCGATTTGGTATTACGCAATATCGTGAAAGCAGCCTTTATGGGGACATGGCAACATCGTCGCCGTCAGCCAGGGCAGGGGGCGATGGGCGATCAGCTGACCTTTGATCTGCCGATCCAGCAGGCGAGCGGGGTTGAGGATTTCTTCATTGCCCAAAGCAATGAAGAGGCGCTGTCCTGGCTCGATCGGTGGCCGGACTGGCCCAACCGTGCGCTCATCCTTTACGGGCCGCAAGGGTCGGGCAAGAGCCACCTTGCGGCGATCTGGCGGCGGCGCAGCGATGCGTGTCTGCTGCAGGCGGATGAATTATCGGACAATGAAATTGTCCGGGCAGGGGCGGGGCATGTCGTGCTTGATCATGTCGAACGCGTGAGCCGGCCGGAAAACTGGGAACTGGTGCTGCATCTGCTCAACCTCGTGCGTGAGCAGGGGCACACGATTTTACTGCTGGCACGCCAGGCGCCTTCGCTGTGGCCTGTCGAGCTGGCCGATCTGCGCTCGCGACTGGGCGCTATTCAGGCCGTAGCGATTTCGGAGCCTGAAGATCAGCTGTTATCGGCTGTATTGCTGAAGCTGCTGGCCGATCGGCAGATCCGGGCGTCAAAGGATGTTGTCGCCTATGTCGCCGCCCGAATCGAGCGCTCATATGCGGCAGCGGGTCGGGTAGCAGCCGCCCTTGATGCACAGGCGCTGGGGGAGCAGCGGGCATTGACCGTACCCCTTGCGCGGCGTGTATTGGAGGACCTGTCGGCAGGCAGGGCCGATTAGGATGCAACACGCGGCCTGGCCGCGAAAACGGGGAAGGAACCGGTGAAATGGATCTAGGTGTTGAGGGAAAGCGCGCGCTTGTCTGTGCAGCCAGTAAGGGGCTCGGCCGTGCCTGCGCCACGCATCTGGCACGCGAAGGGGCAATCGTCACCATTACTGCGCGGACGGAAGAAACCCTGAGCCAGACAGCGCAGGCAATTCGCGATGAAACCGGTGCTGAGGTCAGTATCGCCGTCGGTGACATGGCGAGCGCCGAAGGCCGTTCAAATGCGCTTTCAGCCTGTGCCGAGCCTGATATCCTTGTCTGCAACAGCGGTGGTCCGCCGCCGGGGGATTTTCGCAAATTTGATCGCGATGACTGGCTTGGCGCGTTTGACGGCAACATGTTCAGCGCGATTGAGCTGATCCGGCAGACCGTTGACGGCATGATCGAACGAAAATTCGGTCGGATCGTGAATATTACCAGCGCGGCTGTGAAAAATCCCATTCCCGCGCTTGCCTTGTCGAATGGTATGCGGGCGGGGCTGACCGGTTTTGTCGCGGGATTGTCGCGTGAAACGGTGCGGCACAATGTGACGATCAATAATCTGCTGCCCGGCCCGTTCGATACCGACAGGCTGCGCGGCGGGTTTTTGGCGCGGACACAACCGGGGCAGGATATAAATGAGGTTGCAGCGGCGGCGGCTTCGGCAAATCCGGCGGGCCGGTTCGGCGATCCCGATGAATTCGGGGCCGCCTGTGCCTTTTTATGCAGCCGGTATGCAGGCTTCATTACCGGTCAGAACCTGGTCATGGATGGCGGTGATTTCCGCGGCACGCTATAGCGTGATACAGGCCTGAAGCGCGCTACAGGCTTCGAGCTGACAGGGCCTGGTGTTTCAGTGCCCGACCGGTGTCGGGGCGGCATTTGTCCTTTCGGGGCTGATTGCCGGGCGTCGGATCTGTGATGTTTGTCATTTTGCATTCACTAAACCGACTTATGATGGCAAAAACCAGCATATGCGAGATAGGAGCCCGGGGTGAGCGAGGTTGCAAAACAGTCAGATAGCAAGGGTGGCAAGGTTCTGGCCAAGCCGATGAACTTGTCGAAACTGGAGCCTGAGGAGCTGTTCATCAATCGGGAGATTTCCTGGCTGGCGTTCAATCAGCGCGTGTTGGAGGAAGCCAATAACACCAATCACCCGGTGCTTGAACGGCTGCGCTTTTTGTCTATCTCCGCATCGAATCTGGATGAGTTCTATACGGTTCGTGTCGCCGGGCTGCATGCGCAGGTCAAGGCCGGCGTTGAGCAGTTAAGCCAGGACGGGCTGGGGCCTGCGGAACAGCTTGCCAAGGTGCACGCCCGGGCAACCAGCCTGATGGCCGGGCAGGCTGAAAGCTGGGAACGTTTGCAGAGCGAATTGCGCGAAGCCGGAATCGTTGTGCTGACGCGGGACGAGTTAAGTGCGCAGGACCGCGAATGGCTTGAAGATGTTTTCCTGTCGAATTTCTTCCCTGTCCTGACCCCGCTGGCGATTGATCCCGCGCATCCATTCCCTTTCATCCCGAATTTCGGCTTCTGCATCATGATGGAGCTGCGCCGTTTATCGGATGGGTGGCAAATGGCCGCGCTCTTGCCGCTGCCGCAGCAAGTGCCGCGTTTTATCCGCCTGCCGTCCTGGGGCGAGGAGCGGGGCAGGTTTCGCTTTCTGGCGCTTGAGCAGATGCTTGAGCTGTTCCTTGACCGGTTGTTCCCGGGCTATGAACTGCTGGCGCGCGGGGCGTTCCGGGTCATCCGGGACAGCGAAATCGAAATTGACGAAGAAGCCGAAGATCTGGTGCGGAACTTTGAAACCGCATTGCGCCGGCGGCGGCGCGGCAATGTCGTACTGCTTGAAATCGAGGCCGACATGCCGAAGGCCCTGCGTGATTTCGTGGTACGTGAAATCGAAGTCAATGATCCTCGTATCGTCAATGTCCATGGCATGCTGGGTTTGGCAAATACCCAGCAGCTGATTGTCGACGGCCGCCGTGATCTGCTTTTCCCGCCTTACAATGCGCGCTTCCCCGAACGGATCAGGGATCATGGCGGCGACTGTTTTGCCGCGATCCGGGCAAAGGACATTCTGGTCCATCACCCTTATGAGTCATTTGATGTTGTGGTGCAGTTCCTGCGTCAGGCAGCGGCAGACCCGAATGTTATCGCGATCCGGCAAACACTTTATCGCGCAGGCCGGGAATCGCCCATCGTCAAGGCGCTGATCGAGGCGGCGGAAAACGGTACATCGGTCACCGCGCTGATCGAGCTGAAGGCACGCTTTGACGAGGCTGCCAATATTCAGCTTTCGCGCGAACTTGAACGGGCCGGTGTGCAGGTCGTATTTGGATTTATGGACCTGAAAACCCACGCGAAAGTCAGCCTGGTGGTACGCCGCGAAAGCAAGCAACTGCGATCTTACGTGCATTTCGGGACAGGCAATTATCATCCGATTAATGCGCGCATTTATACCGACTTGTCATTATTTTCCGCTGACCCTGTACTGTGCCGCGATGCCACGCAGCTGTTTAATTACTGCACCGGCTACGCGCCGCCGACACGGCTGAACAAGATTGCCATTTCACCCATCAATCTGCGTCAGCAGATCATGGACCATATCCGGAAAGAAATTGAACTTGCGAAGCAGGGTAAGCCGGCTGCCATCTGGATCAAGGTGAACTCGCTTGTGGACCCGCAGGTGATTATGGCGCTTTACCGTGCTTCGCAGGCAGGCGTTAAGGTCGAGTTGATGGTCCGTGGCATATGTTGTCTGCGTGCCGGTATTCCAGGTATGTCGGATAATATTCGCGTCATGAGTATCGTTGGCCGCTATCTTGAGCATGCACGCATTTTCTGTTTTGGCAACGGCTATGGATTGCCGTCCGACCAGGCGGCAATCTATATTGGATCGGCGGACCTTATGCCGCGTAACCTGGATTTCCGCGTTGAAACCCTGGTGCCGATTGAGAATGCGACCGTTCACCGGCAGATCCTTGATCAGGTGATGATGGCAAATCTGAAAGACAATATGCAGAGCTGGGTGTTGATGTCTGACGACAGCTATGTTCGGCGTACCCCAAAGGAAGGGGAGGCGCCATTTACCGCGCATAACTACTTTATGACGAACCCAAGCCTGTCAGGGCGCGGGCAGGCGATTGCGCGGGATAAGCCCTTGGCATTGTTCGGAGATTCCGTAAAGAATGATTAGTGTGGCGCGTGAGTTGGCCATGGTGAGTGCGGCGGGTGTAACGCCGCAGTTGAACTCCCCTGATACACGGAACCATATCGCCGTTGTCGATATCGGTTCCAACTCGGTCCGTCTTGTCGTCTATGACGGGTTACGGCGTACGCCCTTGCCGCTATTCAACGAAAAGGTGTTTTGCGGGCTGGGGCGGAGTGTTTCTGCGACCGGTAAGATCGATGAGGAAGCCGCAGACCGGGCGGTTGCGACATTGCGCCGGTTTGCATTGCTGCTTGATGCCATGCAGGTCGATCAGGTACAGGCAGTCGCCACTGCAGCGGTGCGTGATGCGGAAAATGGTGCCGAATTCGTCAAGAAGTTGAGTAGCGAAAGCGGCTTTGATGTCAGGTTGATCTCAGGGCTGGATGAGGCGCGCCTGGCGGCACTTGGCGTGTTGGCGGGTAATCCGCGGGCTTCGGGGCTTGTTGGCGATCTGGGCGGTGGCAGTCTGGAACTTGTGGGCATCGGTGAGGCCGAATGTGGCAATGCAATCACATTGCCGCTCGGTCCGGTTCGGCTGCAGGCGCAGTTTGACGGCTCTGTTCGCGCGCGCCGGAAATGCGTGACGCAGTCTTTTGCAAAGCAACGCTGGCTGAAAAATTTCAAGGGCAAGACCCTTTATGCGGTCGGCGGGTCGTGGCGCGCGCTTGCGCAGGCGCATATGGCGGCAATCGACCACCCGATCCGGGTTATCCACGAATATAACGTGCTGGCGCAGGATGCGATGCGTTTGACGGAGCGGGTTTCCAATATGGATCCAGGCCAGATCGGGCTGATCAAGGGGCTGCCGAAATCGCGACAAACAACTGCGGCGACAGGTGCGCTGGTTCTGAACCGTTTGCTGAAAATCACGGGTGTGCGGCGGATCGTCTTTTCATCCTACGGCTTGCGCGAAGGCCTGTTGTTCGATCAGCTTGCAGCCAGGGTGCGCGAGCGTGATCCGTTGCTGACCGCATGCGAGGAAAAGGGCGTGGCTTTGGGCCGGTTTCCTGAGCATGCGGATGAAATCATCAGCTGGACCGATCCCCTTTTTGCCAAAGAAAGCGACTCCTCACAACGTTTGCGACGCTGTGCGTGTCTGCTGTCGGACATTGGCTGGCGTGTGCATCCTGACCACCGGGCCGATCACAGCATGGCAGAGGTGATGAATTCGCCCTTTGTCGGAATCAATCATCTGGGGCGGGCTTTGCTCGGTATCGCGATATATTTCCGCTATAAGACCGAACCGGCAGAGGGGCCGATCAGCGCCTATCTCGATTTTGCAGGGGAGGCGGCGTCGGGCGCGCGTATATTGGGGCGCGCGCTGCGGCTCGCGCATACCCTGTCAGGGGGGACGGCCGGTGTTCTGCGCGACTGTCCGCTTTCTGTCGGGGATGCGGAGCTGATCCTCAGCATTCCCGAAAAATTTGCCGATCTGAACGGGGAAGTGCTGCAGAAGCGGCTGCGTCAGCTGGCACAGGCTCTCGATCTTACACCGCGCATCGATATTTGCTGAGCGGTTGGCGCGGGGTGTGCCGTGGCCTATTCGGCATCAAGCGGTATCAGCCGTACCGTCTTGCCATCCGCCGCAAGTGCCAGTTTGCCATGTTTGAGGCGTAGTGCAGCCTGCCCGAACAGTTCATTGCGCCAACCTGACAATGCCGGCACCGGCGCATTGTCATCGGCGGCAATCAGTTCAAGATCTGCTGCATTCGCGACAAGCCGGGGCGCGACCCCGGCATCTTCACATTGTCGTTTCAGCAACACCTTCATCAGTTCGATAAGCGAACCGTTATTCGCTGTCGCAACGGGTTTTCTGGGCAGGGCCGGCAGTTCCGCGTCATCCAGAGCCACGCCTTCAAAAATGGCCGCCAGCAATGCCTGACCGAGCCGGCCTTCGGCAACACCCTTGGGAACATTGCGCAGATTGCCAAGCTCTTTGATCGATTTGGGCGGGTGCCCGGCGATTTCCACAAGTGCTTCATCGCGTAATACCCTGTTGCGCGGAATGTCCCGGTCCTGCGCCGCTTGCTCGCGCCACGCGGCTACATGCTTGAGGACCCCCAGAAAACGGCGATTGGCACCGCGTGCCTTGATCCGTAGCCAGGCATCTTCCGGGCGCATCTCATAGGTGGAGGGGGCTGTGAGAATTGCCATTTCTTCCTGCAGCCAATGTGCGCGTTCGTTCTCGTCCAGCTTCTCACGCAGCCATTCATAGACCTGGCGCAGATGCGTGACATCCTGAATGGCGTAATTGAGCTGCCGCTCGGTCAGCGGGCGGCGCGCCCAATCGCTGAAGCGCGAACTCTTGTCGATCCGTCGGTTGAGAATTTTCCGCACCAGATTGTCATAGCCAATCGAATCGCCAAAGCCGCATACCATGGCGGCGACCTGTGTATCGAACAATGGGGCGGGAATTGTCTGTCCCTCATGAAAGAATATTTCCACGTCCTGACGGGCGGCGTGAAAGACCTTGATCACTGACTCTTGCGCCATCAGCCAGTAAAATGGCGCCAGGTCGATGGTTTCGGCCAGCGGGTCGATAATCAGCTCGTCTTCAGGACCGGCGATTTGAATAAGACACAGCCGGGGCCAGTAGGTCTTGTCCCGGATAAATTCCGTATCGACAGTGATGAATTCAGCTTTGGCCAGTCTGTTGCAGCATTCACTCAAGGCTGCGGTATCGGTAATCACACGCATGGCAGCAAGCTATACCTGAACAGGACGCCTTCGTCGCGTGAAAAGCGACGGCGCAGGCTTGACAGGCGTCATCATCCATGCGCTTCTCCGCCAGCCATAAGGGAATAGGAGACAATGCACGAGTTCCGTACACATAATTGTGGCCAACTGCGCGAATCCGATGTTGGATCGACGGTTCGCCTGTCCGGCTGGGTTCACCGCAAGCGCGATCATGGCGGTTTGCTGTTCATCGATCTGCGCGATCATTTTGGCTTAACCCAATGCGTGGTCGAGCCTGATGCGGATGCTTTTGGATCTGTCGAGCATCTGCGCGCCGAAAGTGTGATTACGGTAACCGGGCGGGTTATGGCGCGGGATGCGGAAACGGTAAATCCCGGGCTGGATACAGGCCAGGTGGAAGTGCGCATCGATGCATGCGAACTGATGTCAGCGGCCGAAGAGCTGCCGCTGCCGGTATTTGGCGAACCGCATTACCCTGAAGATATCCGGTTGCGCTATCGTTATCTCGATTTGCGGCGCGAGACGCTGCACAACAATATCGTTTTACGCAGCAAGATAATCGCCGCCTTGCGTCGACGTATGGAAGCAGAAGGATTTACCGAATTTCAGACGCCGATTCTCACCGCTTCCAGCCCTGAAGGCGCCCGCGATTTTCTCGTGCCAAGCCGTCTGCATCCGGGGCAGTTCTATGCCTTGCCGCAGGCGCCGCAACAGTTCAAGCAGTTGATCATGGTGGCGGGCTTTGACCGCTATTTTCAGATCGCGCCCTGTTTCCGCGATGAGGATGCCCGCGCCGACCGTTCGCCGGGCGAGTTCTATCAGCTTGATATCGAAATGTCCTTTGTCACCCAGGATGATGTTTTTGCGGCGGTTGAGCCGGTCCTGCACGGGGTGTTTGAGGAATTTGCCGATGGCCGCGCGGTAACGCCTTTGCCATTTCCGCGCATTCCTTATCGCGAGGCAATGCTGAAATACGGTTCTGACAAACCGGATTTGCGCAACCCGATCGAAATCTGCGATGTGACCGAATTCTTCGCGCTGGATGAAGTGACATTCAATGCCTTCAAGAAACCGATTGCGGCAGGTGGCGCGGTGAGGGCCATTCCCGCGCCGGGCGCAGGGGGGCAGCCACGCAGCTTCTTTGACAAGCTGAATGACTGGGCCCGCTCCGATATGGGGGCGCCGGGCCTGGGCTATGTCATCTTCGAAGGCGAAGCCGATGAGTTGCAGGGCAAGGGCCCCATCGCAAAGTTTATTCCGGCTGACATTTTGGCCCGGATGGCGGACAAGGCCGGTGTCGGGCCGGGCGATGCGTTGTTTTTCGCCTGCGATACGGTTGATGCCGCCGCAGCGCTGGCCGGTGCTGCACGGGTGAAAATCGGGGAACAGCTCGATATTTGCGAGAAAGATATTTTCCGCTTCTGCTGGATCGTTGATTTCCCGATGTTTGAGAAGGATGAAACGGACGGCTCCATCCAGTTCGGTCATAATCCGTTTTCAATGCCGCAGGGTGGGCTTGACGCTCTGGATGCTGAAGACCCGCTATCGATCCTTGCCTATCAGTATGACATTGTCTGTAACGGGATCGAATTATCCTCCGGCGCCATTCGGAACCATCGTCCGGATATTATGTATAAGGCGTTCGGGATCGCGGGATATGACAAGGATGCGGTCGAGCGTGAGTTTGGCGGGATGATTTCGGCATTCCGTTATGGTGCCCCGCCGCATGGCGGTATTGCACCTGGGGTTGACCGGATTGTCATGCTGCTTGCCGATGAACCCAACATCCGGGAGGTTATCATGTTCCCCATGAACCAGCAGGCGCAGGATCTGATGGTCGGCGCACCGGCAGAAGTTTCCGCGCACCAGTTGCGCGAGTTGCATATTCGGCTGGCTTTACCGGCTTCTGAAAAGAAGCAGGATAGCTGATCCTGCGTGGCGGGCGGGGGGGATGTCTCGGTTTGGTTGCGGTAACCCACCCGTGCGTCCGGCGCAGCTAGCCGGCCATGGCGGTTTCAGACGGTGGCTGAAGCTCTTCTTCCGCGCGTTCCCCGGGGGGCTGTCCGCGGGCTCCTGAAACAAGTTCGTCTGTTGAATGCTTCAGTCGGCCGCACAGGATCAGCGAAAGGTTGAACAGGATGCGCGCGGCAATCGCGGGCATGTCCGCAAGTGCCTTCTCCATCATTTTCTGGGTAAGGACGAGCAGCTCGACATTTTCGGCCGCAACGATGTCCGCAGTGCGTGGCGCTTCGGACAAATAGGCAAGTTCGCCGAACAATTCACCCCTTTCAAGGGTGGCGACGACCGCATTATCCTCACCCGCCAGAACTTTCACGGCGCCTGACAGGATAACATACATTTCCCGCCCGATCTGACCCTTTTTCATGATCTGCCCGCCCTCAGGGCAATCAAGAACAGTGCCCGCGCGCATGAATTCGATGGCTTCGCTATAGGTCAGCCCGTCGAGCAACGTAATGCCCGCCAAGGGTGACTGGTTCAGCTTGCGCGCCAGCAGATACCAGAAATCTTCGTCATTCAGTGTCGATTCAATGGGGACATTGGCATAATCGGGAAAATTCCTGATAAACCAGCTTGCGGTTTCAGATGAGTTATCCATCTTGCGTGCAATAGCGCCCAGCGGCGAGCGGACAAATGTCAGATGTCCGTAATCCTGCGTCACCAGAACCAGCGGCACCTGATAGCCCAGCGCATCATCCATGAAATTTTCGCGGAACTTGCGGTAACCGAGCTTCTGATACAGCGGCAGCATTTCAGGGACGCATTGGGTAAAATCGAACTGGCTGCCGCATTTGCGGGCCATTTTATAGGCCGCGCTAATGGCGAGCGATGCGGCGGAGCTTGTCTGGTATTTCTGTGCAATGACAAGCATGCTTGTCATTGTCAGCGCGCTTGCACCAAATTCCCTGAAGGGTCCGAAACCGTCCAGATTGCCGATATCGCTGATCTTGCTGTCCAGTGCGCCGGCATTCAGCCGCAGGGCTGCGGCTGTCTCCCCGCTTTCCATATCCGTGACATAGATCTGCAATGCCCCGTGATCGAGCGGTTCGCGGACCATTCTTGTCTTATGGTCCGCATAATTCGGCTCAAGGCCGGATGCTTCCACCAATATCCGATAGCGAAACGCAAATACCCGATCCCGGGCAGCATCGTCCCGGGCCATGAAGACCTGCAACCGCGGTCCGGTATCCTTCTGCGCGCCCATATGCAGAGCATCGGGGAGTTTGATGAATGAAGGCTTAACCCGTGCGATGCAAATCAGCAGGATTTCGTTGTTTTCCGATGGTAAAAAAAAGGGCCGCTTGTTAAAGCGGCCCAGTTCAGCAGGGAAGACTCCGATGATGACTCTCTCGGAGGTACGCAACGCAACTAACTGGCGATGACGCCGCTACATATTCTTGTGTAGCATTTCCCTATCTGGTTGCCGCAGCACTCCGATCCTGACCGGATAACGAAATAACAACAGCCTGTGTTCATGAGCAGCCGCTTGTCGCGCCGCATGTGTCGCATTTCAGGCAGGTGCCGTTCCGGACAAGGGTGAAATTGCCGCACTCCCCGCAATTCTCACCTTCATAGCCGCGAATTCGGGCTTCCACCATCAGATCGGTCCGCGTGGTGCCGCCCTTGCCTCCGGCAAGTGCGGTTGTGGAGCTGACTGCAAGCAGGTCGGTCGTGGCCCCCATTTCGGCCACAACATTGGCTGTTTCGGCGACAATTTCTTCCGCCGCGCTTGCGGCTGCCCGCGATGCGCCGCCGGCCAGTACCACAAGCTTGTTACGGACAAAACCTGTACTGGCCACTCGCTGAACCTGTCCGGAGACTTCCTCCGCCGCACTGCCGACCGCATCGAACCGGACTTCATCCGGTTCGACATGCGCAAGGTCGGTGCGATCAAGATATGAAATCGCAAGTTCCCGGAACAGGTAATCAACGATGGATGTGGCGCTCTTGATCGCGTCATTACCGGTCACCATGCCGGCCGGTTCGAACCGTGTGAAGGTGAAGGCATCGACAAATTCATCAAGCGGCACGCCATATTGCAGACCGATTGAAACAGCAATGGCGTAATTGTTCATCAGGCTTCGGAAGGCGGCGCCTTCCTTATGCATATCGACGAAAATTTCCCCCAGACTACCATCTTCATATTCGCCGGTCCGCAGATATACCTTGTGGCCACCGACAACCGCTTTCTGGGTATAGCCCTTGCGCCGATGCGGCAGCTTTCTGCGCGTGCCACGCGAAGATTCGCCCAGCTCGTTTTCCGAATGCTGTTGGGCCGCAATACGTTCGACGACGGCCTGCGCTTTTTCCGCCGCAGGCGCGTGGGCGATTTCCTCGACCGCCTCTTGCGCATCGTCCAGATCGTCGCCGAGCAATTGCGCATTCAGCGGCTGGCTCAGCTTCGAGCCATCGCGATAAAGTGCGTTGGCCTTCAGCGCAAGCTGCCAGGATTTTGTATAGGCGGCGACGCAATCATCGACAGTCGCATCATTGGGCATGTTGATGGTTTTTGAGATGGCACCGGAAATAAATGGCTGGCAGGCAGCCATCATTTCAATATGGCTGTCAACGCTGAGATAGCGCTTGCCGATCCGGCCACAGGGATTGGCGCAGTCAAATACGGGCAGATGCTCCGCTTTAAGATGCGGCGCACCCTCAAGGGTCATCGCGCCGCTGCAATAAAGATTGGCCGCTTCGATGTCGAGCGCACTAAAGCCCAGTGCACGCAGCATATCGAAACTGGGGTCGGTCAGTTGTGCTTCCGACAGGCCCAATATCTGCTCACAGAATTCGTCGCCCAGGGTCCATTTGTTGAAGGCAAATTTGATGTCGAAGGCCGCGCCAAGGCCTGCCTCGATCGCTTCGAGCTCGGCATCGCCGAAGCCGCGTTCGCGCAGCGCATCATGGCTGACCCCCGGCGCGTTGCGCAGGGTGCCATGTCCCACGGCATAGGCAATGATGTCTTCAATCTGCGCGCTGTTATAGCCAAGCTTTGTCAGGGCTTGCGGGACGGTCCGGTTGATGATCTTGAAATAACCGCCGCCTGCCAGCTTCTTGAATTTGACCAGCGCGAAATCAGGTTCGATGCCCGTCGTGTCGCAATCCATCACCAGACCAATGGTGCCCGTCGGGGCGATCACCGTTGCCTGCGCATTGCGGAAACCGTGCTCTGTGCCTTTTTCAACGACTCTGTCCCAGGCATCCGCCGCCGCCCGGGTGAGTGCGGCATCGGGGCAATTGGCAATATCAAGCGGTACGGGCAAGGTGTTCAGAGCTTCGTAGCCGGCTGCCTCTCCATGGGCTGCGCGCCGGTGATTGCGCATCACGCGTAACATATGCGGGGCGTTCTGCGCATAACCGGGAAATGCCCCGAGCTGGGCTGCCATATCGGCCGAGGTGTCGTAGGAAACGCCCGTCATCAGCGCGGAGATTGCGCCGGCGAGTGCGCGGCCTTCGATGCTGTCATAGGACAGGCCCGAGGCCATCAGAAGACCGCCAAGGTTGGCAAAGCCCAGACCAAGCGTCCGGTAGGCATAGGAAAGTTCGGCAATTTTTTCAGACGGGAACTGCGCCATCATCACCGAGATTTCAAGCACGATCGTCCACAGCCTGACCCCGTGGGAGAAGGCGCCGACATCGAAAGTGCCATCCTCGCGCTGAAACTGCATCAGGTTGAGCGATGCCAGATTGCAGGCGGTGTCATCGAGGAACATATATTCCGAGCAGGGATTGGATGCCCGGATCGGCCCGCTTTTGGGGCAGGTATGCCAGTCATTGATGGTGGTGTGATATTGCAGCCCCGGATCGGCGGAAGCCCAGGCCGCCTCTCCGATTTTCTGCCACAGATCGCGTGCCTGAAGTGTCTTTGCGGCCCGTCCGTCTGTACGCCGGTGCAATGACCATTCCGCATCGCTTTCCACCGCGCGCAGAAATTCGTCGGTCACACGGACCGAATTATTGGAATTTTGTCCCGAAACGGTCAGATAAGCTTCTGAATCCCAGTCCGTATCATAGGTCGGGACATCGATCGTCTGATAACCCTGGCGGGCGAACTGAATAACCCGCTGAATATAATTTTCGGGCACCATGACCGTCCGCGCATTACGGATTTCACGCCGCAATGCGGGGTTTTTCTTCGGATCGAAGCAGTCATCGCCATCGCCTTCACAATTATGGCAGGCGCGCATGATGGCATTCAGATGCTTGTCCAGCAGTTTCGAGCCCGAAACCAGCGCTGCGACCTTTTGCTCCTCAACCATTTTCCAGTCGATGAAGGCTTCGATGTCGGGGTGATCGATGTCGACGATCACCATTTTTGCCGCCCGCCGGGTGGTGCCGCCCGATTTGATCGCACCTGCCGCGCGGTCGCCAATGCGCAAAAAGCTCATCAGGCCGGATGATTTGCCACCGCCTGACAACGCCTCGTTTTCCGCGCGCAATGCGGAAAAATTCGATCCCGTGCCCGATCCATATTTGAACAGGCGCGCCTCGCGCACCCACAAATCCATTATGCCGCCTTCATTGACCAGGTCATCGGCGGCGCTTTGGATGAAGCAGGCATGGGGCTGGGGCCGTTCATACGCGCTGTCGGATTTTCTGACCTCACCGTTCTCATGGTCCACATAATGATGGCCCTGGGGCGGGCCGTCGATGCCATAGGCCCAGTGCAGGCCGGTATTGAACCATTGCGGGCTGTTTGGTGCGCACATCTGATGCGCCAGCATGTAACGCAGCTCGTCAAAGAAGGCGCGGGCATCTTCCTCGGCGTCGAAATAGCCGCCTTTCCAGCCCCAGTAAGTCCAGGTGCCGGCCAGCCGGTCAAATACCTGTACAGCCGCCATTTCCGAACCAAAGCGCTTGCTCGGGTCGGTGCGTTCAAGGGCTGCATCGTCTGGCTCGCTGCGCCACAGCCAGGCGGGTACATCCGGTTCGACAACCGGGCGCAACTCCTTGGGCACGCCCGCCTTGCGGAAATATTTCTGGGCCAGAATATCGCAGGCCACCTGGCTCCATCCGGCGGGCACATCGATGCCTTCCAGCTTGAAGACGACTGATCCGTCAGGGTTGCGGATCTCGCTCGTCGTCTTGCGGAACGCGATATCCGCATATGGTGACTGCCCCTGCTTGGTAAAATGACGCTCTACGCGCATGCGTTTCAAATCCGCTTAGCTAAATTTCCGACTGGCCGTTGCTGCGCCAATACACAATGATTGGCGGCGCATAACTACCGTTGCTTTGTGCAAACTGTATGTGACTGAATTGACGTGTCCGCTACCCGCAAATGCGACATGATCAGATCGCCCCAATCCCTCAACATCTTGTATTGCACATCAACGTGGACACAAAGACTAGGGCAAATGCGATTGAGCGCAAGGGAAAATTGGAAAATATTTGGCTTGCGCGCGATGCGGTGTGGATTCGCAGATCTGGGATAGATCAGGGGAATGGCCATATTTGCCCGCTTGATCAGCATGTTGTTATAATTTCCTCTGATCTTGCCTGACCGGGGATAATTTTTCTGTCTGCTGGCGAATTGCGCAAGGCGCGGTCCAACAGGCTGGACGGACGGGATGACCAGTGCCATATTCGCAGCGGATTTGACGCATAATTCATCGCAAGTCACCCTAGAGGTGTCTGTGCGGCCGATGGCCCGCAGCAGCAACGGCAATAACGAAAGGCGTTTGGGTCGATGAGCCTAATCAAGCAGCTTTTTACATGGTGGAACGGTCAGACGGCGGGCACCCGCCTGTGGACGTGGCGCAAGGGCGAACTGGTCGGCGAAGATGCACAAGGCAACCGCTATTATCGTGAACGCAATGGCAGCAGGCGGTGGGTGATCTACGCCGGTCCTGTCGATGCGTCCCGCGTGCCGCCGGAATGGCATGGCTGGTTGCATTATACGGTGGATGAACTGCCAACAGAATCAGCGCATCCGCGCAAGCAGTTTGAAAAACCGCATCAGCCCAACCTGACCGGCACTCCGGCAGCCTACCGGCCCGAGGGCAGCATTCTGTCGACCGGCGAGCGCCCCAAGGCAACCGGCGACTATGAGGCCTGGTCCCCTTAGGCGGTTTTTGCCCTGAGGAAAAAATGCAGGAACAGACTTTAACTTATTGAAATAAATAAACTCTGGATTAGCGGAATTCATGACAGGAAATATTGTTGAAACCCTGATCGGCGCGGCTGTGGTCGCTGTTGCAGTCATGTTTCTGACATTTGGCTATTCGACGACAAATGTCGGCAGCAATGGCGGGTTTCCGCTGATTGCCAAATTTGATCGTATTGATGGTCTTGTCGTCGGCAGCGATGTCCGGATGTCGGGCATCAAGGTCGGCACTGTCGTGGGACAGGAACTTGATCAAGAGAGCTATCTTGCGATCGTGCGGATGGATATCGATAAAAATGTTCCATTACCCGATGATTCGTCAGCAAAAATCACAAGCGACGGGTTGCTGGGCGATACCTATATGTCGCTTGAAGCGGGGGGAAGCATGGATATGTTGCAGCCAGGGGCTGAAATCCGCTTTACCCAGGGTTCCGTCGATCTGATGGGTTTGATTGGCAAGGCTATTTTCGCAGCCACCGGCGATTCTGAATAATTATGCGGCAAGCTCCGCAAAAGGGGCAGGAATGGCAGGCCCAATCCTATGCCCGTCACGCCGGATTCGTTGCCGCGCTTGCCTTACCGGTGGTCGATCTGCTGGCCCCGCAACAGGGTGAGGAAATTCTTGATCTTGGTTGTGGCGATGCGGCGCTGACATGCGAAATCGCAAATCGGGGCGGTTCTGTCATCGGTGTGGATGAGAGTCCCTCCATGGTCCGTGCGGCCCTTGCAGCAGGAATAAGGACGGTGCGGGCGGATGCCTGCGCCCTGCCGTTCGGGCCGCGATTCGATGCGGTGTTCAGCAATGCGGTGCTGCATTGGATAGACACCCCGGATCGCGCGATCAGGGCGGTCAGGGAAGTTCTGAAGCCGGATGGACGTTTTGTTGCCGAATTTGGTGGTCATGGTTGCGTCGCGACAATTTTGACCGCGATGCGCGCGGTTGCGCGGGCCTGGGGCTATGACGAGGCTTCTGTCTGCCCCTGGTATTTCCCGACTGTCGATGAATATCGTCAACGGCTTGAGAATGGCGGTTTCACGGTGAATTATATTGAACTTATTCCCCGACCGACGCCGCTTGCAACCGGTATCGAGGGGTGGCTTGAAACATTCCGCGCCCCGTTTTTTGCGCAATTTCCTGAAAAGGATCGTAACGCGGTGCGGCGGCAGGTGATATCGCTGATCAAGCCTTCGCTCTGCGATGACGGCGGCAATTGGACTGCCGATTACGTAAGGGTACGGTTTGCGGCGCAGAAGAATGGCAAGTGAGGTGCGCAGCCATATTTTCAGACGTAAGGCGGGATGTTGGCGAATTGCGGGGGCTCTTGCCGCGGTGCCCGTTCCTGGTGCGGTCGCCATGCTCGCCGCCGTAAGTGGTGCGACAACTGGCCTTGCGCAACCGGTTGAGGAACAGGCGCCGGTTGCGCCCTATCGCCTTGAGCTTCCTTCATTGGCGGAGGAACTGGGGCAGTCCGATCAGGCGCAGCCCGATACCGCTCCGGACGGTGCGGCGGTTTCAGATCATGTTTCAGAAAAAGAAGCGCCGTCCGAGAGGGAGACCACCGAAGCGCCAGGAACCGCCATCATTGACGGTGCGGTTGAAGCGTTCCCCTTGCCCCTGCCAGACGAGTTGCAAGCGCCCGATTCTGATATGCGCAGTGACGAAGCTGGATCGGATGCGGGACAGCTACCCGCGGGGCAGGGGGTGGTTCGCGCCACACCCGCGCCTCGCACAATTGAGCCGGTTCGCAACAAACGTGTTCTGCTGCGCGGGCTCGATAAGATTACAGGCCGTATTGTGCCGCTTGATCTGCCGGTCAATTCTCCCACCGCGTTCGGTTCGTTGCGGATAACCGCGCGCGATTGTCATAAGGCACCGCCTGAGGAGACACCTGAAATCAGCGCTTTTCTCGAAATCAACGATGTGGGGCTTGCGGGTCAGTCGGACCTGCTGACTGAAGGTCAGCGTGCGGTCCTGATTTCCGAAGAAGGCGCAAGGCAGGTTTTTTCCGGTTGGATGTTTGCATCAAGTCCCGCAATTTCGGCGCTTGAGCATTCGGTCTATGATGTCTGGGTAATTGACTGTATTGCCAGTTCACCGGACAAACGCTGAGTGACGCCATCCGGTAGCGCAAAAAAATCTGCCTCATCGATCATTATGGCCTGTCGCAGCCTTTGCTGATAATTTTCGCGCGAGATTTCGATAACGCCGAATTGTGTCAGATGATCGGTGACAAACTGCGTATCAAGAAGTACGAAACCGCCTGCGCGTAGCCGGGCAACAAGATGCACCAACGCAATTTTACTGGCGTCGCGTTCCAGGCTGAACATACTTTCACCGAAAAAGGCACCGCCGATACTGACCCCGTAAAGCCCGCCGACAAGCCGTTCCTCCCGCCAGCATTCGACGCTGTGGCAGAACCCGCGATTGAACAAGTCGGTATAGAGGGATTTGATCTCGTCATTGATCCAGCTGTCGGCGGAACCGCGTCGCGGCGCCGCGCAGGCATCAATGACCCGGGAAAAAGCGGAATCGATGCGGACTGCGAAGCGGTCAGACCGTACCGTTCGTCTGAGCCGCCGGGAAAGGTGGAAGGACTCGAGTGGCAGTATTCCGCGTTCATCGGGATCAAGCCAGTAAAGGGTCGGGTCATCGCGGCTTTCTGCCATGGGAAAAACGCCATGGGCATAAGCTGCCAGCAACAATTCAGGGCTTAATTCACTCATTATTTCCCGCAACGCGACCGGCGAGAGCCATCCCGTCAGGGTTTCTGATTGGCCAGATACTTTTCAAGCCAGTGGATATCATAACTGCCGGACTGGAAATCGGGTTGTTCGATCAGCTCCTGATGCAGATTGATCGTTGTCTTGACCCCATCGACGACAAATTCCCGCAGCGAGCGGCGAAGCCGCATGATGCATTCCTGACGATCACGCCCATGTACGATCAGCTTGCCGATCATGCTGTCATAATAGGGCGGAATGGCATAGCCCGCATAGGCGGCCGAATCGACGCGCACACCAAGCCCGCCAGGGGGGTGGAACTGGGTGATCCTGCCCGGGCTCGGCGCAAAACTGCGCGGATCTTCCGCATTGATCCGGCATTCGATCGCATGGCCTGAAAAGGTAACATCGGACTGCGAGAAGCTGAGCGGCAGTCCGGCGGCCACCCGCAACTGTTCGCGCACCAGGTCGATATTAGTGACCATTTCAGTCACCGGATGCTCAACCTGCAGCCGGGTATTCATCTCGATGAAATAGAACTGACCGTCCTGATAGAGAAACTCGATTGTGCCCGCGCCCAGATAACCGAACTCCCTGACGGCCTTTGTTACAATATTGCCAATCTGCTCCCGTTCCTCGGCCGGCAGAATGGGAGAGGGGGATTCTTCGAGTACTTTCTGATGTCGGCGTTGCAGGGAGCAATCCCGCTCCCCAAGATGGACGACGCCGCCATGGGCGTCCGCCATGACCTGCACTTCGATATGGCGCGGCGTGCCGAGATATTTCTCCATATACATCGCATCATCGCCAAACGCGGCACGTGACTCCGCCCGTGCGGTGGCCAGGGTCTCAAGCAAAGTTTCCGCGGATTCGGCGACCTTCATGCCGCGTCCGCCGCCGCCGGCAGCAGCCTTGCACAGGACGGGATAGCCGATTTCCCCGGCGATTGCGGGCGCATCGTCATTGGTGACCGCGCCATCGGAGCCCGGAACAACCGGTACGCCGGCAGCCCGCATGAGCTGCTTGGCAGCTATTTTATCTCCCATATCGCGAATATGCTGTGCCCTGGGGCCGACAAAAGTGATGTCATGCGCGTCCAGAATTTCCGCAAATCCGGCATTTTCCGAAAGAAACCCGTATCCCGGATGAACGGCATCGGCATTGGTGATTTCGCACGCGGTCAGGATCGCGGGGATATTCAGATAGGATTGCGCGGCATTCGGCGGACCGATGCACACACTCTCATCGGCAAGCCGGACATGCATCGCTTCCGAATCGGCTGTTGAATGCACGGCCACGGTAGCGATGCCCATCTCCTGACAGGCGCGGTGAATACGTAAGGCTATTTCACCCCGGTTTGCGATAAGCAGCTTCTTGATCATAGGCATTTCCGGCCGGCTGGCATGTGGCGTGGCGAGGGCTGACAACTATTCGATAATCGCAAGCGGTTCACCAAACTCCACCGGCTGCCCATCCTGAACAAGGATTTGTGTAACCTTGCCGGCCTTGTCCGCAACGATAGGGTTCATTGTCTTCATTGCCTCGACAATGAACAGGGTCTGTCCGATGGTTACATTATCGCCCTGTTTTATAAATGGTGTGGCGCCCGGTTCGGGTGCGACATACACCGTGCCCACCATGGGGGAGGTGACCGCACCGGCATGTACGCCCGCCTCATCTGAGGCGGCAGCGGCAGTGGGGGATGCGGCTGTGGCAGGCACCGGAACAGCGACCGAAGGCATGGGCTGTCCCTGACGTGCGACGCGCAGGCGAAACCCCTTCTGCTCGATCTCGATTTCCGTAAGGTTGGTTTCATCCAGCAGCTCGGCAAGGGCCCGGATCACGTCTTTGTCAAAATTGCTTTCTGTCATACAGCGTTCCAGCTTGGCTTTGGCATAATCGTATTGTCGTTCAGGCGATTGTCGTTCAGGCGATTGTCGTTCAGGGGTAGATATCAGTTCAGACAGTCTTCCAGCGCATCGAGCGCCAGCAGATAACCCTTCGCGCCGAATCCGCAGATCAGTCCGACGGCTACAGGGCTGATATAGGAATGATGACGGAATGTTTCACGCTTGAACAGGTTTGACAGATGAACCTCGATAACCGGTTTCTCGGCCGCGTGCAGCGCGTCCAGGATCGCAACCGAGGTGTGGGAATAGGCACCAGCATTCAAAATGATGGCATCCGCACTGTCGCGGGCCTGCTGAATCCAGTCAACAAGTTCACCTTCGTGATTGGACTGGCGAAAATCAATGTGCCACCCCTTTGCACTGGCAGCGTTTTGCATTGCCTGCGCAATCTCATCAAGGGTTGTTGAACCGTAAATCTCAGGCTCACGTGTTCCAAGGAGATTCAGGTTCGGCCCGTTCAAAGCCAGAATTGTGTGTTTCGCCATCTCATAACTCCGCAATTCGCCTGAATTTGCGAGTCACTAAAAACTGCTGATTTTCCTTGTAGCCTGTGCGCCCGCAACATGGAAGTAGAGGGGCGCATAAAAAACCGGCCGCTTGCAGGAAGCGGCCGGTCTAATCGGGTTATGCGCAGTGCAATCAGCGAACGCCAAGGCGGCGAATTGCGTCCGGCGTATAACGCTCTTCATTCAGCTCATCGGCGAAGAAGTTGATTTGCGTTTCCTGATTGATGAAGGTCCGCGCAAGATAGCGGCCCGCATTCAGATCATATGTGACTTCACCCACACGCAGGCAGGCAGGCACTTCATAGAAGGTCTGCGGATAAGCTTCCTGCAGCCGCCACAGCTCGCCACGGTTGTCATACTGGCTTGTGTTGAGCACCAGCCATGCATCCGGTTCGACCCAGAATTTACGCTTCTTGTAAATGTGACGGGTATCGTTGCGCAGATTGGCTTCAACCACCCAGGCACGGGTCAGCTCGTAACGGGGCAGATCCTGATTAATGTGCCCGCCAGGAGTAAAAATCTGATCATACTGGATGTCCCGCTGCGCCATCGCATAGCTGTTGGCGGGCATGTAATATTCGCCCCGGCCGACATAAGTCCAGTCATACCGGTCCATCGCACCGTTGAACATGCCGAAGCTGTCGGTTGTCTGCAGACCGTCCGAATTGGTTCCCGGATTGTCATAGGCGATGTTCGGTGCGCGACGGACACGCCGTGTGCCCGGGCTGTACACCCATGCCTTACGGTTGCCTTTCCGCTGGTCAATTGTTTCGTGAACCAATACCACATTTCCCGCACGACGGGCCGGTGCGATCGTATTCGCGATATATTTCAGCGAAATATTGTTAAGTTCCTTTACGTCGTTCTTCGACGGGTCGGAATAATTCTGCAGCACTTCATCCTGCACGGTCACAAGCGTGTAGTTACCACCCCGGGTCGGTGCAGCTGCAGCAAACTGACGGGTCAGCTTGAAGTTGCGGAATTTCAGCTTGTGATTCCACATTATCCCCTGGGCCGTGGACGGAATCGGGAACGCCGTTGCGCGAATTGCGCCTTCCAGTCCATCGCCACCGGAAATCAGCTTGCTATTCAGCGCATTCTGCTTGGTAATCGCGTAAATGGCCGGCGGCTGTGCGCAAGAGCGGTGGCTCTTATACACATTCATCTTGTAGGTGTCGGGATAGGTCTTCAGCATGGCTGCTGAAGTTTCCGTCAGATTATCCGCATACTGATCCATATTCGCAGAATTGATCGTGAACAGAATCGGATCAGACGCGTAAGGATCGGGATGCCGGTCGCCAATCTTGTAGTTTGCGTCTGCGGGGGGCTGCGAAAGACCGCCGGTCCATTCAGGAATGGTTCCCGCGGCATTGCCACTTCTTTGCGCACCCATCGGGTTAAGGTCTTTTTCCAGGCGGTCAGCGACGTCCGCCGGTACACCCGCGATGGCGGCGGTTGCTGTAAAGCACATCGCTACCGAGGTGCTAACCGCTAAATTTTTGAGAAACATGAAGCGCTTTTCTCCCTATTAATTAAAGTGGTTCAGTCCGCGTTCTTCGCGCAAGCTACCATACCAGCCGCGTTTTCTAACGTAACTTGGTGCAAATTCCAAGGTGAGTTTACGCATCATTATAGATTGAGTGCTAATTGCGGCGAAAATATGATTGCAGTTAAAGGGGTTAAGTGTCTGCTAACCCGCGCAAAATGTTCAATCTATATCGTTATTCGCCGGGTTGGCGGCCTTGGCTGGCCGGACAACGGGGCGCAGCATGAACGCGGGAACGTGATCTCCCATGCCAACAACCTGCGTATCGCGTCCCTGATTCTTTTTAGGCCGGGCGCTTTGCGGTTGGTCGTTTGACGGTTCTTTCGAACTTTTCTGCTTCTGGTTGCCGCTTCGTGTTTTCTGCTTGCCGTCTTCTCTTCCAGATTCCGTTTTGTTGCGGCGCGATTGCTTTGTTTCTGTGGGTTGGGCGTCACCCTTTTCAAGCTTTTCGAGTGTGACTTTCGGGATCGCATTGCCCAGCATTTTCTCGATCGCGTCGAGATATTTGTCGTCTTTATCGGTTGCGAGCATAAATGCATGGCCTTCGCGGCCGGCGCGTCCGGTTCGTCCAATGCGGTGAATATAGTCATCTGAATTCACCGGCACGTCGAAATTGAAAACATGGCTTACGGTTGGAATATCCAGGCCGCGGGCTGCGACATCGCTGGCCACCAGAAGTTGAACGTTATTCGTCTTGAAGCGTTCAAGTACATCCAGCCGATGGCGTTGTTCCATATCGCCATGCAAGGCGGCGCAGCTGAATCCGTGTCGCTTCAGGCTTTCATTCAGGGTGTCGACTTCACGTTTGCGATTGCAGAAGATAATGGCGTTCGCAACGTCCTGTTCGGACAAGAGCGTGCGTAGCGCCTTGCGCTTCTGGCGCGGAGCAACCTCGACCAGCGCTTGCGAAACGGTTTCCGCAGCCGAGGCAGGGCGGGACACTTCCACACGAACGGGTAGATGCAGGAAGCGGTCGGCCAGCCGTTCGATCTCGGCGGGCATGGTTGCTGAAAAGAACAGGGTTTGCCGGGTAATTGGCAGCAGACTGCAGATCTTCTCGACATCGGGGATAAATCCCATATCGAGCATCCGGTCAGCTTCGTCGATCACCAGAATCTCAACCCCGTGCAGCATGAGTTTGCCGCGTTCAAAATGGTCAAGAAGCCGTCCCGGCGTCGCGATGAGCACATCGACACCACGATCGATCAGCTTTGCCTGTTCGTTGAAAGATACGCCACCGATCAGAAGCGCCATCGAAAGTTTGTGATATTTGCCGTAAGTATCGAAATTTTCCGCAACCTGAGCGGCCAATTCGCGGGTGGGTTCGAGAATGAGCGTGCGCGGCATACGGGCTTTGGCGCGCCCCGCGGCCAGCATGTCGATCATCGGTAGTGTGAAGGAGGCGGTCTTGCCCGTGCCGGTCTGGGCAATACCCAGAATATCTTTCCTGTTCAGGACTTCCGGTATGGCTTTTGCCTGGATGGGGGTTGGTTGCTCATAACCTGCGTCGGAAATTGCCTGCAACAATTGCGAACTGAGACCAAGACTGGAAAAACCCATAAATTCCTATCAAACCTTACTTTGCCGCAGTACTTTTGCAGGAAATGCAGGGCGTCTGCGTTCGTAAATCGTGAACCCTTTTGTCATGAAACCCTGGCTTCATGGAACCTGTGTGTCATGAACTGTCAGCGTATGTAATCGGGGCCGGAAATATTCAGGCCATCTCTGAAACAGACAATGCAATTAAAGCGCAATTACATTCCTGTTCATGCTGTTTGCTTTCCGGTCCAGCTATTCAAGACGGAAAACGCCGATATCACGTTAGTGTTGCTGACAAATGACACAAGCCGATCGTTTGCTGTATCGGTTTAGATCAGAAATTTTTGCATTTGGTTGCAAATTCACCACGTTTCCCGGTTATTTTGCATTTTGCCCGGTTGTTTTACATCCGCCTGTTTTACATATTGTCGTCGCAGGCGCAACTTTCCAGTGGGCCTGTGCAGGGGATGCTGCGCCGCAACATAGTCCATTTTGCGTAGATGTCAAATGGTGCGGCCCCGCGCGGCCGGCAGGAAGTCAGGCAACGGCCCCGATTGAGCCCCATGATCAGGGGGAGAGGATCTACATCAGTCGCGCAAAAAGGGGGCCATTGGGTGAGCGACGTGGTTGCCGCAGCATATCTACCAGAAGACCATGCAGCATGTCGGCCAGTACATCGATGTCCGATGTGCCACCTGCGGCAGAACTTACCATACCTTTGGCGACATAGCGGCTTCCCGCGCACAGCACGACAAATACAGAGCTCGGTTGTGTTGCCACTGACTGTGCCTTTTCGGGTTCCCGGCACATGGCTTCGGGTTGCGGAATCCGGCTTGGGTTGATCAGCAGGACCAGCCGCACAGAATCGATCTCACGATCGGGGTCTTCAATAAAGCGCAGCCGGATCGGGTGATATTGCGCTGGCATTGAGGTCGCCTGGGCCAGTTTTTCGCCCGACAGGGGGGGCTGCAAGGGCGCGCCGAATATGAGGAGCGGCAGCGCCTCACCATTGCTGCCGTAGTGCAGAAGGCTTGGCCGGAATAAACTGGAATGATCAACCCGCGTGTTGATGCTGCCGTTTGTACAGGCGGCAAGCAGTAGAAGACACCATGACAGCAGCAGGGCCTTGGTCAGAAACAGCGCGCGGGCGCGAGGGCCCTCAGGAAACAGTGAAACTGGCCAGTTATTTGTTACGCTGCACTGCATTGCCAATCTGCCCCGTATATTTCCCGCCGCCGCTCAAACCATTGTCGCAGACGTATCAGATCAGGTTGCTTGACTATTTTGACGTGAAATAGGGTAATTTCAAGGCAGCGGCGGGCATTGTCGTTAAATTCAGATATGTCGTTAGATTCAGATATCGAGATTCTGTGCAAAAGCGGCACGGTCCTGAATAAAACGAAATCGCAATTCAGGTTTTTTGCCCATCAGCTGCTCGACAAGATCGGCTGTGCCGCGGTCTGCTATATCGGACAGCACGACCCGCAAGAGGTTGCGTTTTGCCGGATCCATGGTTGTTTCACGCAGTTGGGCGGGCATCATCTCGCCAAGCCCTTTGAAACGACCGATATCTACTTTACCACGGCCCGAAAACTCACTTTCAAGCAGCATGTCTTTATGTGCTTCATCCCGGGCATAGGCCATCTTGCCGCCGCGGCTGAGCCGGTAAAGCGGGGGCAGGGCGAGAAACAATTTTCCGCTGTCGATCAGTTGCGGCATCTGGCGGTAGAAAAAAGTGATAAGCAGTGACGCGATATGTGCGCCGTCGACATCGGCATCAGTCATGATGATGACCTTCCCGTACCGCAAATCCGCATCGTTATATTTGTCGCGCATGCCGGTTCCAAGCGCCTGCACGATATCGGAAATCTCCTGGTTGTTCTGAAGCTTGCCTGCGGCGGCGCTTGCTACATTCAGGATTTTGCCGCGCAGCGGCAGGATGGCTTGCGTTTTCCGGTTCCGGGCCTGTTTTGCCGAACCGCCGGCGGAATCCCCCTCCACCAGAAAGATTTCGGTATCTTCCGCGCTGTTGCTGCTGCAATCGGCCAGTTTGCCTGGCAGTCGCAACTTCCGCGTCGCGGTCTTGCGCGAGACCTCTTTTTCCTGGCGTTTCCGGATCCGTTCCTCAGCCTGATCGATCGTCCAGTCGAGCAACTTGTTGGCCATGGCCGGACTGCCCGACAGCCAATGGTCGAAATGGTCCCGGATTGCGTTTTCAACAAGCTTTGCTGCTTCGGCGGTCGCAAGTTTTTCTTTCGTCTGTCCCTGAAATTCCGGTTCACGGATGAACAGGGACAAGACTGCTCCGGCACTGTTCATGGCGTCGTCGGCGGTTATCAGCGAGGCTTTTTTATTGCCGACTAGCTGACCGTAATTGCGTAAGCCGCGATGGACTGCTGTGCGCAGACCGCTTTCATGAGTGCCGCCAAGCGGGGTCGGGACGGTATTGCAGTAAGAATGAATAAAGGCGTCGGCATCGCCATACCAGCTGATCGCCCATTCGACCGAGCCGCGATCACCTGGCAATGTTTCCTTGCCGCGAAATGCTGTATCCGTGATCAGCGTGCGCCCGGCAATGGTCGTCTCGAGATAGTCTGCTATGCCGCCGGGAAAACAGATACTTTCACTTTCAGGGGTCGCACTGTCCGCGGCGATTAATTCGCTGTCACAGCGCCAGCGCAGTTCCACACCGGCATAGAGATAGGCTTTCGAACGCACCATCTTGTAAAGCGTTGCGGGTTTGAAGGCGGCTTTTTCACCAAAAATTTCCGGATCGGGGGTGAACTGAATGCGGGTGCCACGCCGGTTGGCTGCCTTGCCGATTTCCTGCAGCTTGTCCTGAGGCAATCCACGCGCGTAATTCTGCGCATAGACGATGCGATCACGTGCGACTTCAATCAACAAGTGCCGGGCCAGCGCGTTGACAACCGAAAGCCCCACACCGTGGAGCCCGCCTGAGGTTGCATAGGCCTTGCTGCCGAACTTGCCGCCCGAATGCAGTGTCGTCAGGATAACCTCAAGTGCTGATTTGTCCTTGAATTTCGGGTGCGGATCGATGGGGATGCCGCGGCCATTATCTTCGATTGTCAGGCAATTGCCGGCACTTAACGATACCTCGATACGCGTTGCATGGCCCGCGACCACCTCATCCATCGCATTGTCGATGATTTCCGCAGCCAGATGGTGCAGGGCGCGCTCATCGGTCCCCCCGATATACATGCCGGGGCGCCGTCTGACAGGCTCCAGCCCCTCCAGCACTTCAATGTCGTGGGCGGTGTAGCTGCTGCCATCGTTCCCGGTTTGGGTCTTGGCTTTCCCTGTGGAACCGGATTTGGAACCAGCCCTGGCGCCGGAAGTGGAAGGGGAATTGCCAAAAAGATCCGGGGTGCCGGCCATGAATTTGCCTGTTTAGCTGCGCTTGAATCAACTTGTCTGCAATCGGGGTCGGGCGCAATACAGTACCGCGTCGTGTGTCCGTTCAGCCTGAATCCCGATTCGCGATCTAGTGGCAATAATGGGGGATGTTCGGGGGGAGTAAAGGCAATTCAGCCGTCACGTTCGCACAGCCGGGCCGGCACATGTTGCGAAGCGAAGAGGCAAGAGGTTTATTCCTCTAACCGCACATCCAGGACCTGTCCGCCAGCCAGTTCGATCTGCGCATAGGTTTCCTGACAGGTGACCGCGTTCAGGAGCTTTGCGTCTGACAGATTGGCATCGGTAAAAACCGTTCCGATCAGGTTGCAGCGGGTCATATTCGCGCCGGTCAGATTGCAGCCGCTGAAATCGCTATCCTGAAACCGGCCATATTGAAGGTTGGCTCTGATAATGCGGTCGGAACTGGATTGCGCGCCAACCTGCGCGAAATTGGCTTTCTTCAGATCCGCATTGCGGCAGAAGACACGCTTCAGAATTGCGGCGCGCATATCGGCATTCTGTAAAACCGCGCGTTCCAGATTGGATAGTGAGAAGTCAACCAGTCTGAGTTTCGCCCCGGTGAAATCCGCCTGCGACAGATTGCAGTTGATCAGCCGCGCCCCGGACAGATCCGCCGCGCCGAACACACAGCCGCTGAGATCCAGATTCGATAATTCAAGCCGCTGGCCACCGGCGCCGTTAGAGGCGGCCCATTCTTCATGCCGGGCGATTAGATCGGGAAGTTCAGCCAGGGTTTTCTCACACCGGACTGGCAGGTTCCTGGCATCCGCGCCCGCCTCAATCTGGCTGTCATCAATGATGCTGCCCGCAAAGTCGGTGTTTCTGAGTGTTGCGCCGTTAAGCTGCGTATGCCTCAGTACAGCACCGCGCAGAGAAACGTCAGTCAGGTCGGCATTCGCAAAATCCGTTCCCTCAAGATCGGCACCTTCGAAATTCGCGCCGCGAAGGTCCGCCCCGTCGAGCAGCGTGTCATGCAGCACCGCATCCTGCAGTTTTGCCTGCATGGCGCGGCCTTTTGAGATCTTCGCCCCCGACAGATCTGCATGACACAAATTCGCTGCGATCATCTCTGTGGGCACAACATCGCTACTTTCAGCCGCCGGTTCGCCATTTTCCTGAAATCTGTAATAGATTCCCTCGCGCATATCCGCGAAGCGGAGAAATGCATCGGTCAACTCGGTGCCTTGAAGTGAGGCGCCGCGCAGATCTGCGTTGCTCAGATTCGCAGCCTCCAGTCTGGCCAGCCGCAAGGTCGCGCCTTTCAGCCGTGCACCGCATAATTTTGTGCTGTTGAGGGTGGCATCGGTCAGATTGGCGCCAATGAAATTAACGCTTGTCAGGTCACGGCCCGACAGGTCCATACCAGACAGGTCGTGGAAGGATAAGTCAGCAGGCATGCCGCGGCCTGTCTTGACGTAATCAGCTTGTGCAGCCAAGACTGTGTTCAGCGTGGACTGATCGATATGCGTCAGTTTTTGCGGTGCCGATGTGTTCTTCAACAGTCCAGCTCCCAAGGGCGGATCGCTTTCGCTGTTCCGATAATCCGGTCGTCGGGTAAAAAGAGTGTTGCTGTTGTGCCGCTGCCCTGCTTGCTTGAAATCGTCAGATCGCCATCGTGCAATCGTGCGAGCTTGCGGGAAATCGCAAGACCGAGACCGGCTCCCTGCTCGATCTGATCGATTGCTTCACGTCCGGCACGGAAGGGTTCAAAAAGGGTGGCGAGGTTCTGCTCGCTGATGCCGATGCCATTGTCGTGGATTGCAAGTTCCAGCCCTTTGTCATTCCTTATGCTGCTGAGTGAAATCTGTCCGCCGGCAGGGGTGAACTTGATCGCATTGGCAAACAGGTTCACCAGGATCTGCTTGATCGCACGGGATTCGACGTAGAGCGTGAGGTGGGGGTCCGTATCGATCGCGATGGCAATATTCTTTCCGATCGCCCGGTCGCGCACCAGCCGGATGGTGCCGGAGACAAGATCGGCCAGCTCGGTGGTTTCCTCCAGCAAATGGCGATTGCCGGTTTCAATTTTCGATAAATCGAGAATGTCGTTGATCAGCGACAGCAAATGTTGCGCGCTGTGCAGAATATCGTTCGCATATTCGCGGTAGCGCGGCGTCGAATGGGTGCCGAAATATTCCTGTGACAGGATTTCGGAAAATCCGATGATGGCATTGAGCGGCGTTCGCAATTCATGACTCATATTCGCCATGAATTCGACTTTCGACCTGTCAGCGTCTTCGGCCTGCTGCTTTGCCTGAATGAGCGTTTGCACATCGGTCTGTTTATGGATGTTTTCAACGGCAGACGTCAGCAGTTCGACAAGTTGGTCGGCCAATGCCAGTCTGCTTTGCGTCCACGATGTGCCGTTTGGCAGAAGCAGCCGGACAAGCAGCGGCGGCATTTTGTCTGACTGCATATGAATTTCATGACAGGTTTGTGGTAGCTGATCTGTCCCGGGGCTGATCGTTTGCGGGATATCTGTCGTACTTGCGGCGTATAAACCGGCAGATCCGATGCGGTGCCAGTCTGAGTTTCCGGCGCGGCCCTGCTGCCAGACCTCACAGGCCGCAAGATCAAGTATCGCGCAGGAATTCGTGCAAAATGCGTCGGGCAACCGGGGCAGATCATAGACCCCGCTGTTCAGTTGGGTAGAAAAGGACAGCAAGCGCGACAATTTTTCCCTGTCGCTTAACATGTCGCCCTGATCAGACTGTGATGCTTCCCCAAGTGCCTGCTGCATCTTCCGGCCACATAGATTGGTTTGGTTACTTAATACTGTTTCGCGCCCAAAATCGGACTTGATAGACCTTGATAATGTAATTTCCCTAACTAATCCTTTAGCTGCGCAGCTAAAGGCTGTTCATATTCCTGGGAATGCTCTGGAAACAGGTGACAGCCGTCACAGGGCGCACACTATTTGCTGCTCAGGCGGCAGAATACAGGGCGGGCCGTCAGAAACGGGCTCATGCCACGGACCGGCTTACCGCCAACAAGGCCGATAACCATTATTAAGGGTGGCAAACTTTCCGGGAACTGAATGATGGTCGGGGCGGCTGGATTCGAACCAACGACCCCCTGCTCCCAAAGCAGGTGCGCTACCAGACTGCGCCACGCCCCGACTGATGCGTGATGTGCTGAACCGCCTGTAAATAACATGATGCATGCCGACAGCGTTCAGGCGTGCCGGAAATACACGATCACGGTAAGCTGAGCAAGTCGCCCGAGCGAATTTCCGCGCCGGTCGGGCCCTTGGCCCTGTTATTTCTGTCTGGGGTTTTTCAGCTCACGCCGGCGCATCAGCTTGAACAGCCCCTGACAGGCCAGCAACGGGCGTTTGCCCACATGTGCCTCCGCACCGACAAATGCCACCGACCGTGTGAGTTTGCTGACTTCTCCACGTCCCACCACCCAGTCGCCCGGTCGTGCAATCGACAGCAGGTCCGTCGTCATACGGACAGTCAGTGCGGTGGCTTGCGCGTTATGTGCCACCGTTAACCCCATCAGCGCATCGGCAAAAGTCATCAGCATGCCGCCATGGACAATCCCGGCGGCATTGCAATGGTCCTCGGCCGCCTGAAATGCCCGCCAGCACACCCCGTCTGCATCAAATTTCTGGTACATGCGGCCATGCGGCGCGGTGAAGGGACTTGTGGTTTCGTGAATTTCCCAACCCGGTTGGGACAGAAATTCCGGAAGCGGCGGGGGAGAAGAGGACATATTTGCCAACGGTTCGGCCTCAGAACAGGGGGTTACGGATCATTGGGGACGGTGCTGCCCGACCTGCGGTGGCGCCGTGAACAGCGGATGCAGCAGCCGATCCCCGGGCCTTATGCCAAGCCTGTCCGCCGTGCCGCCGTTCAACTCCAGAACAGCGCGTACCGGTGCCGCCGACTGCCGGGGGGTCAGGGTAAGAGGAACTGCACGCTTGATAATATTGATGATTGTACCGTCCGCAGCGACAAACAGCATGTCCAGCGGTATGAATGTATTCTTCATCCACATGGAGACGGGCTGGGTCGCTTCGAAGTCAAACAACATGCCGTGGGTGGCCGGCATCGAGTGGCGATGCATCAGGCCGGTCTGGCGGGCCGCCGCCGTATCGGCAATTTCAATCGTGAATTCGACACGTCCGGTTTCGGTAACGATATCGAGAGTCTCGGGCGTGGCGAAAGCCGGCCTTGCCGCAAATGCCAACACGGCGATAACAAAGAAAACAGAGCGCAACATAACGATAAGTGATAGCCGAGCCTGTCGCAGTTTGACACCACTATTTATCGTAAGCCCGGTGTGACGTCATGGTCCGCCTCATGGTTGTTCCCAGTATCAGCGGCCCCGCTGAATCAGCTTACGTGAAAATGGCCGTCAGCTTTGTATGAACGGGCATGTATGAACGGCAATCAGCTTGTGTAGAAAGGCGCGCCGCGCCGGTCTGTTGAGCGCCGCCTCTTTACCGATCAGGGATCAGGGCGCATACCAAGCGGCATCGCGCCGCAATGTCGGCTGACACCGACCAGGCGGCGTGATCTGCGGTCACGCAATAGCCATGTCTATGCCCGCGCGGTCAGGCGTGCGAAATCTCGGCGACCATCAATCCCTTCGGGCCTTGCCCGACCTTGACGTTCACATCCTGGCCAGGTTCGAGCAGTTCCAGCCCCGCGCGCCGTAACGTTTCCATATGCACGAAAATATCCGGAGAATTTTCGTCCGTCGTTACAAAGCCGTAACCGCGCACGCGATTGAACCACTTTACCTTCGCAGGCTGAAAAGACGTGATCGCTGTCAATTCGCAGGCTGAGGCCGGTTTCGGATTACGATTGTCAGATGCTTCAATGGCTGTGCTTTCATCCATATGGACAAGATGCACAGCCTGCAGGCCGCGCGATCGCTCGGCGACCGAGACGCGAACCGTAGCCCCCTGTGGAACCGCATCGAAACCCGCTTCACGCAGGCATGTCTGATGTAAAAGAACATCCTTGCCGCCACTCTCAGGTACGATAAAGCCATATCCCTTGGCCGGGTCGAACCATTTTACAGTGCCTGCAAGTTCAAAAATCGATTCTTTTACATCCTCCCTAAGTTCTGTTTCTGTACTCATTTTCTATTTTGACATTCCGTTTACGAAATGCCCCTACCTCACACAGCGTCAATAGTAGCATGGAAATTAAAACTGACAATGATTCAGTTTTAAAAACTGACCTTGATCGCTGGTTTGTCCCCGCACGGGCAGGATATCCGCACGGGCGGCGGACGATCGGGCTGTGCGGTGCCAGGTGGCGCGAAGTCATCCGCGCATCTGCGTGGTGTCGTTTGCTGCCGGGGTGCCGGTGTGGGAAAAGCCTTGAAACATATGTTGAACGCCAGTTAGAAACGCATAACATTCAACTTGTCCTGGACAGTCGGAAAGTAGATTTCGGTGGTGAGAGCGTTCGCGCTGGCAATTGTGCTGTTTCTTTTGTGGCTGGGCCTGTCCGGCATCTACACCCCGCTTTTACTGGCGCTTGGGGCGTTGTCCTCCATTTTCGTGGCATTGCTGTGCCGCAGGCTCGGTGTCATCGATGAGGAAGGGGTGCCTTTTCATCTGTTTTTCGGCGTGATCGGGTACTGGGTCTGGTTGTTCAAGGAAATTGTCGTTGCGAATATCAAGGTGGCGCGTTTGATCCTGCATCCGCGGTTGCCTGTCAGCCCGAATTTCTTTCACGCACCGGCCAGTCAGAAAAGCGATTTGGGTAAGGTCGTTTTCGCCAACAGCATCACCCTGACCCCTGGTACCGTTGCTATTGAAGTGCAGGGGGATTCGATTCTTGTGCATACCTTGTCGGCAGATTTCGCCTGGGGTGCTGAATCCTGCGATATGGATCGGCGCGTAGCAGCGCTTGAGAAGGCCTAGAAAATGTTTGTCGCGGCGGCTTTGGCAATTCTCGTAACGATGGCGGTCGCCTTGCTCAGGCTTTTTGTCGGGCCGTCGGTTTACGACCGGGTCCTTGCGGTTAATCTGTTCGGCACCAAGACGGTGCTGCTGATTGCGGTCATCGGGTTTCTGACCGGCCGGCCAGATTTTGTCGACATCGCAATTGTTTATGCGCTGATTAATTTCATCGGCACGATTGCGATCCTGAAAGTTATTCGGTATCGCGCATTGGGCGATGTGTCGCCGCGCGACGGGGTGGGGGACTAACCGGTGGCAATGGCTACTGATTTGCTCAGCTGGGGGCTGATCCTTGCGGGCAGCCTGTTTATGGTGATCGGTGCGGTCGGCGTGCTTCGGCTGCCTGACTTTTACGCGCGCCTGCACGGGGCCGGGCTGACCGATACGATGGCGGCAACGCTGCTTATTCTGGGGCTCATGTTGCAGGGGGGCTGGTCATTGGTCAGCCTGAAACTGTTTCTGATGTTGTTCCTGCTCTATTTCACAAGCCCCACCGCAAGCCATGCGCTGGCCAATGTGGCATTTCATGCCGGTCTGCGCCCGAAGGGGTCCGGGCATATCACCGTCGAAGGGGGCCCGTCATCGAACAGCTGATCGATATCGTGATGCTTGCCTTCCTGCTGGCCACCGCGGTGATGATTATCCGCATGCGTAACCTGTTTGCGGTGGTCATGCTGACGGGGGCTTTCAGTTTGTTGACGGCAGGATTGTTCATCACATTGGATGCGGTCGACGTCGCGTTCACCGAAGCTGCGGTCGGTGCGGGTATCACGACCGTTCTGTTTCTGGGCACATTGTCATTGACGACGTCGCGGGAAAAACCTGCAACGCATCTGCCGACCCTGCCACTTGCCGTGGTTCTGATCACCGGTGCGGCGCTTGTGTACGGGACAATGGATCTGCCCGGATTTGGGGACCCGGCGGCGGCACCCCATCAATATGTCATGCCCGAATATGTCAGTGGTACCGAAACACAGATCGGACTGCCCAATATCGTTACAGCGGTTCTGGCCAGCTATCGTGGCTTCGATACGCTTGGGGAAGTCGGGGTGATTTTCACTGCAGGTGTCGGGGTATTGCTGCTGCTCAATGGAGGGCTGGGCGGTCGCGCGCGGCGCAATGGCGGCGAGGGGGCGGCACCCCCGGTTTCCGCGCCGACTGACAAGCGGAAGGGGCCAGACCGCGCATGACCCATTACCTGATCCTACGGGTCATTGCCAAGCTGATGGTCGGCCCGATCATGCTGTTTGCGCTCTATGTGCAGTTTCACGGCGATTTCGGCCCGGGCGGCGGGTTTCAGGCGGGTGTGATTTTCGCCGCGGCATTAATCCTGTACGGGCTTGTCTTTGATTTGACGGCTTTACGCCGTTTTGCGTCTCTTGAGTTGTTATGTTCGGTGATGGCGCTGGGCTGGCTGCTTTATGTCGGAGTCGGGTTTGCCACCATGCTGTTGGGCGGTCGCTTCCTTGACTACGATTTTCTGGCGGCGGACCCGGTGGCAGGGCAGCATATCGGCATCTTGCTGATTGAGCTTGGCGTGGGAATTACAGTTGCAGCAACGATGCTTATTATCTTTGAGGTCTATGCGGGACGCAAGATAGCGACCGAGGGAGAAGACGACGCGTGATCGACTTTGCCCAGGTCCTGAGCCATTACAATTACTGGGTTATCATCACGCTGATGATGACCGGGCTCTACATCATCGTTGCGCGCGGTAACCTGATCAAAAAGATTGTCGGGCTGAATATTTTTCAGGTTTCCGTTTTTCTTTTTTACATCACGATCAGCAAGGTCGCAGGCGGAACCGCGCCGATCCTGACCGGTGATCCCGATACCGTTTATTCCAATCCCCTGCCGCATGTGCTGATCCTGACCGCCATTGTGGTGGGGGTCGCCACGACCGCGCTGGGACTGGCACTTGTCGTGCGAATCAAGGAGGCATTCGGGACGATCGAGGAGGATGACATCCTTGAGATCGAGCACGCGCTGGAATCGGAAACGGAGCCGCAGGCATGATCGCGGCGTTGAAGGCGCATCTGCCGATTCTGCTTGTCGCGGTGCCGTTATTTGCCGCGCCGCTTTGCGCGCTGTTCCGGCACCCCCTGTTTGCCTGGACGGTATCGATGCTGGTTACGGCAGCCGCATTCGCCGGTTCGCTATGCCTGCTGGCAATGGTGATGGCAGGTGGCCCACTCAGCTATTATCTGGGCGGCTGGGCACCGCCCTGGGGAATCGAATTCCGATTGGATGCGGTAAATGCCATCATTCTGGTAATTGTCGCGGGCGTTGGCGCCGTGACGATGGCCTATGCCCGCGCCAGCGTGGGGCAGGAAATTTCGCGTGCCGCGCAACCGCTTTTTTATACGGCGATGCTGCTTTGCCTGGCGGGGCTGATGGGCGTCGCGGCAACAGGCGACGCGTTCAACCTGTTTGTTTTCCTCGAAATTTCGTCACTCTCATCCTATGTCATCATCGCCATGGGGGCAGAGCGTGACAAACGCGCTTTGACGTCGGCCTATACCTATCTGATGATGGGAACGATCGGCGCGACCTTCTATGTAATCGGGATCGGCCTGATTTATACCGTCACGGGTACGCTCAATATGGCGGATATGGCGGCCCGGATCGGAGAGCTGGAACAGACCCGCACCATTCCGGTTGCCTTTGCGTTCATTCTGGTCGGGCTGGCGCTGAAGCTTGCGATGTATCCGCTGCATTTATGGCTGCCCAATGCCTACACCTACGCGCCGACCGTCGTGACGGCGTTTCTGGCGGCGACATCGACCAAAGTCGCAGGCTATGCAAGCCTGCGCTTTATCTACACCGTTTTTGCGGCGGATTTCGCGTTCGAGGAACGCACATTGTTGTTCCTGTTTCTGCCGCTTGGGCTTGTGGCGATGTTTGCCTCTTCGGCGGTGGCCATCTTTCAGTCCGATGTCAAAAGATTATTGGCCTATTCCAGCATCGCGCAGGTTGGCTACATGGTGCTTGGGGTGAGTTACGGCAATGTCACGGGGCTGAGCGCGACGATCCTGCATCTGTTCAACCATGCCCTGATGAAGGGGGGGCTGTTTCTGGCCGTCGGTTGCGTGATTTTCCGGACCGGATCGCACTCGATCGATGCATTCCGCGGGCTGGGGCGGCAGATGCCCTGGACAATGGCAGCTTTTGTTATTGGCGGGCTGGCGTTGATCGGCTTGCCGGCGACCGTTGGCTTTGTCAGTAAATGGTATCTTGTGCTGGGTGCGTTCGAGCGGGGCTGGTGGCCCGTTGCGCTTCTGATCGTTGCAAGCTCGCTTCTGGCGGTCATTTACATCTGGCGGGTTGTCGAGATTGCCTATCTGCAGCCCGCGCCGGCGGGTGTTGCTGTAAAAGAGGCGCCGCTGTCCCTGCTGCTGCCCTGCTGGGTACTGATCCTGGCTTGCGTGGTCTTCGGGGTTTATGCGGATCCGACGGTCACAATTGCAGAGACGGCGGCACAATCGCTTTTCTTTGATCCCGGTGCCGGGCTGCCGCCGATGGATGGGCCATGATGATGACGCCGGAACTTGCGCTTATTCTGTCCTTGGCGATCCCGGCAATCGGGGCGCTGGGAATTGCTGTAACCGGTGCGCGTCCGAACCTGCGTGAAGCGGTAACCCTGCTTACGGCCGGGGCCTTGTTCGCGGTGGTGCTATGGTTGTTACAGCACCACCTGGAAGGTGGTGTGGCCACGCTTACTGTCCTTAATCTGCTGCCCAACCTGCCCATAGCCTTCACGGTGGAGCCGCTGGGGCTTGTTTTTGCGCTGGTGGCGTCAGGCCTCTGGATCGTGACGTCGGTCTATTCCATTGGCTATATGCGCGGCAATGATGAGGCAAACCAGACCCGGTTTTATGTCTGTTTTGCGATTGCACTGGCCAGCGCTGTCGGCATTGCGTTTGCGGGCAATATGCTGACATTGTTCCTGTTCTATGAAATCCTGACGATTTCGACCTATCCCCTTGTTGCACATAAGGAAACGCCTGAGGCAAAGGCCGGGGCGCGGATCTATCTGGGGATTCTTCTGACGACGTCGATCCTGTTCCTGCTGACCGCACTGATCTGGACCTGGTTCGAGGCCGGCACACTCAATTTCCGTCTGGGTGGAATACTGGCGGGCCAGATCGAAGGGCCCGCTGTCGCGATTCTGTTCGCGCTTTACATGTTCGGGATCGGCAAGGCGGCGCTGCTGCCGTTTCATGGCTGGCTGCCCGCCGCCATGGTTGCGCCAACGCCGGTCAGCGCGCTGCTGCATGCGGTTGCGGTCGTCAAGGCGGGCGTGTTCACGGTGCTGAAGGTCGCGGTCTATATTTTCGGCGTTGATTTTCTGGCCGAAAGCGGTGCGGCGGACTGGCTGTTATGGGTGGCGGCATTTACCCTGATCGCCACGTCGGTCATCGCGGTTACGAAAGACAATCTGAAAGCCAGGCTGGCCTATTCGACAGTCAGCCAGCTTGCCTATGTGACGCTTGGCGTCGGGCTTGCGACCTCCATGGGAATTGTGGGCGGCACGATGCAGATCGTTGCCCACGCGCTTGGCAAGATCACCCTGTTTATGTGCGCGGGGGCGATTTATGTGGCGACGCATAAGACAGAAATCAGCCAGATGCGCGGGCTTGGCCGGTTGATGCCCTTTACCTTCGGGGCGTTTCTGCTTGGTTCGTTCAGTATTATCGGTTTGCCGCCCACGGGGGGCGCGTGGAGCAAATGGTACCTCGTCATGGGAGCGGCCGATACAAGCCAACTGGTGATGATCGGGGTCCTGATGGGATCGTCCCTGCTTGCGATTGCCTATCTTATTCCGGTTGTGGCGCGCGGCTTCTTTCTGCCGCTGTCGGATCAGGAGGACAGACCGCAGCCGCCGGGCTATGAAATCTCCACAATTCGCTGGTCGGAGATGCGCGAGGCGCCGATTTGGTGCGTGGTGCCCCCTTGTCTGACGGCTGTCTTATCTGTGCTGGTGTATTTTGCCGCGCCGACGATTGCGGCATTCATCAGCCCGATAGTAGGACAATAGGAGCGGCATATGAGTGCGCATGAGCAATCCCGCGGCCCTGCTGTTCCCCCGAACGGGGAAAAGCCGCGCTGGCTCGATTATCAGGGCAATGTGAACAGGATCGTCTATGGGCTTTATGCTGTCTGCGTGCTGCTGGCCGGGGTTGATCTGATTTACCACCGGCATGCAATTCTGAGTTTCGAGGCCTGGCCCGGCTTTTATGCCTGGTATGGTTTTCTGGTTTGTGCGGGGTTTGTGCTCGCGGCAAAGGCGATGCGCAAAGTCCTGATGCGGGATGAGGATTATTATGATTGAGGGCCTGTCCCCCGCACTGATCCTGATATTGGGGGCACTGCTTGTGCCCTTCCTGCAATCGGGCGCGCGCAAGATCTATATGCTGTCGCTGCCGGTGCTCGGGCTGATACAGCTGTTCAGTCTCGAACAGGTCGATCACGGTGTTTTTCAGGTCATCGGCTACACTATCACCACCTTGCGGGTCGATGCGCTGAGCATCATCTTCGGGACGATTTTCCATATCGCGACCTTCCTTGTGATCGTCTATGCGCTACATGTGCGCGACACAATGCAACATGTCGCAGCATTGATTTACGCTGGGGCTGCGATCGGTGCGGTGTTCGCGGGGGATATGATTACGCTGTTCCTTTACTGGGAACTGACCGCGATCGCGTCTGTCTTTCTGATCTGGGCGCGGCGGACCGAAAGCGCATATCGCGCCGGCATGCGCTATCTTCTTATCCAGGTCGGCTCGGGACTGATATTACTGGCCGGGATGATTTTCTATGCCCGGGAGACGGGATCGGTCGAATTTACGAAGATGTCGCTTGATAGTCTGGCGACCTGGCTGATCTTTATCGCTTTTGGCATCAAATGCGCCTTCCCGCTGCTGCATAACTGGTTGCACGACGCTTATCCCCAGGCCACGGTCACAGGCACGGTGGCGCTCAGCGCCTTTACGACGAAACTGGCGGTCTATGCGCTCGCGCGCGGTTTTCCGGGGGAGGAAATTCTGATCCCCATCGGAGCGGTGATGGCCGCATTCCCGATCTTTTACGCGGTGATCGAGAATGATCTCCGGCGCGTTCTGACTTACAATCTGAACAACCAGCTTGGCTTCATGGTCGTGGGCATCGGAATCGGCACGGAGATGGCGATCAATGGTACTGCGGCCCATGCATTCAGCAGTGTTCTCTACAAGGCGCTGCTGTTCATGAGTATGGGGGCGGTGCTGCTGCGCGCGGGTACAGTGAAAGCATCCGAGTTAGGCGGGCTTTACAAATTCATGCCCTGGACTATGGTTTTCTGCCTTGTCGGCGCGGCCTCGATTTCGGCGTTCCCATTGTTTATCGGCTTTATTTCAAAAGCGCTTATTCTCAAAGCGGCGGCGGCGGAAGGCTATTGGGTCGTCTGGCTTGTGCTGATCTTCGCTTCTGTCGGGGTATTCCATAATTCGGGCTTCAAAGTTCCCTATTTCACGTTTTTCGGTCGTGACAGCGGCATCCGGTGCAAGGAAGCGCCGTGGAATATGCTGCTTGCAATGGGGCTGACTGCGGCGCTGTGTATCGGTATCGGTGTTTATCCGCAGCTGTTGTATGACATGCTGCCCTATCAGGTCGATTACGCGCCCTATACGACAGGCCATGTACTGACGCAGCTGCAATTGCTGGCTTTTGCTACGCTGGCCTTTACGCTTTTGATGCGTAGCGGGCTTTATCCATCGGAACTGCGCTCGGTCAATCTGGACAGTGACTGGGTTTATCGCCGGCTGTTTCCCGGTATTATCGTTCGGATGGACAGTATTGTGCGGCGCATATTCCATTCCGCGGTTGATGTCCGGCGGCGGCGTGTGGCGCGTCTGATCGATACGGTCTATCGCCATCATGGTCCGCAGGGCGTATTGGCGCGCACCTGGCCGACCGGTTCGACGGTTCTGTGGGTGGCGCTTCTGCTGGGAGTGACCCTTTTCCTCTATTATCTGTAACCGATCTGCTGTTACCCTGACATCAACGACAATAGTGCACATGCGCAAACAATGGGCAGGGGACAGCGATGACAGAAACAAACATCCTGATGGACGGGCTTTGCTTCAATGAGGGGCCGCGCTGGCATGAGGGCCGGCTGTGGTTTTCGGACATGCATGGGCCAAAGGTCTATGCGCTGGGGCTTGATGGAAAATCAGAGGTTATTGCCGAGGTTGAGAATTCGCCGTCCGGGCTTGGTTGGCTGCCCGACGGGCGGCTGCTGATCGTATCGATGCGGGACCGTAAGATCCTGCGTATGGACCCGGACGGACTAAGTGTCCATGCGGATCTGTCCGAGCTTGCAAGCTTCCATTGCAATGACATGGTGGTGGATAGGAAGGGCCGCGCCTATGTCGGTAATTTCGGCTATGACCTGTTTACCGGCGCGGACCGGAAACCGGCAGAGCTGATCCTCGTGGAACCGGATGGCAAGGCGCGTATCGTGGCCGAACAGATGCAGTTCCCCAATGGAACCGTGATCACCCCCGATGGCAAGACACTGATCGTCGGGGAATCGATGGGTGCCTGTCTGACCGCCTTCGATATTGCAGATGATGGCTCGTTGAGCAATCGGCGGGTCTGGGCGCAGATGGAAGGGGCGTTGCCGGACGGCATTGCGCTGGATGCGGAGATGGGGATCTGGGTCGCCTCGCCGATCAGCGGCGCCTGTCTTCGGGTTGTCGAGGGAGGTGAGATCACCGACCGGGTTGAGGTCGAAAATCAGGCCTTTGCCTGCGCGCTTGGCGGGCCGGATCGGAAAACCCTGTTCATCTGCACCGCCCAGGATTCCGACCCTGAATCAAGCAAGCAAAGCCGTACAGGCCGTATCGAGGCGGTAGCCGTCAAGGTGCCCGGCGCGGGCTTGCCGTGACGGTTGCGCTGCGGTCTGCCGTATCGCGCCGACGGGAGGACTAGTCGATGAAAATGTCCGGTGAGTACCAGATTGCCGCGCCGCGCGAGGCCGTCTGGTCGGCGCTCAATGATCCGGATGTCCTGCGTCAATGCATTCCCGGCTGCGAGGCGCTGGATCAGGTGAACGCGACCGAGATGACGGGCGCGGTGACCGCGAAAATCGGGCCGGTCAAGGCGACCTTCAGGGGCAATGTCACCCTTTCGGAAGTTGATGCACCCAACAGCTATGTCCTGAGCGGGCAGGGAAAGGGGGGTGCTGCCGGTTTTGCCAAGGGCAGCGCGCGGGTTGCGCTGTCCGATGTTCCTGAGGGCACGCTTTTGCGCTACGATGTCGATGCGCAGGTGGGCGGCAAGTTGGCGCAGCTGGGTCAGCGGCTGATCGACGGCACGGCGAAAAAACTGTCAGATGAATTTTTCGGTAATTTTGCGGCCCGGCTTGGCGGTGCGCCCGGGCAGGAACCATCCGGCGCAGCGACTGAGACGGATCATGAGACGCCCGCCGCGACTATGGCTGAATCCGATATCGCTGCATCTGACGCGAATGTGCCTGACGCAGATGAAGAACAGGCCGGGCTGCCGCCGGTGGTCTGGATTGCCGGGCTGATCGGTTTGATGGCAATTCTCGTGTTTGTTTTTGCAAGGTAATAACGACGTTAACGCAAAAGAGCAGCTCGCGGAGTAAGCACCGCAAACCAGGGGGAGGTTGACACAATGCCGACTGTGACAATGACCGTAAACGGCAAGCAGCGATCGGCGGAAGCTGAAACCCGCACGCTGCTCGTCAGCTTCCTGCGCGAACAGCTTGGCCTGACCGGGACCCATGTGGGCTGCGATACAAGCCAGTGCGGCGCTTGCGTCGTGCATGTTGACGGTGTTGCGGTGAAGTCCTGCACCCTGCTTGCGGTGCAAGCTGACGGGGCTGAAGTCACCACTATCGAGGGGCTGGCAAAGGGCCGGGAGCTACATCCGATTCAGGCGGCCTTCAAGGAGCATCACGGATTGCAATGTGGCTTCTGTACGCCGGGCATGATCATGACTGCGGTCGATATGCTGCGCCGTATTCCAGAACCTGACGAACCGACAATCCGCGCCGAACTGGAAGGCAATTTCTGCCGTTGTACTGGCTACCATAATATCGTGAAGGCGATCAAAGCCGCCTCCGAAGCGATGTAGGAGGCGATGATGCCGGCGGATAAGGGCGGAAACGGCGCACAGAGCGGGATCGGCGCCGCCGTGCGCAGGAAGGAAGATTTTCGTTTCATCACAGGGGCGGGACGGTATACCGATGACATCACGTTGCCTGGGCAAAGTTATGCTTATTTTCTGCGCTCGCCTTATGCGCATGCGCAGATTGCCGCGATCGATATTGCAGCAGCGGAGGCAAGCCCGGGCGTTGTCGCTGTTTTTACCGGAAAGGATGTGGCGGCAGACGGGCTTGGCGGATTGATCTGCGGCTGGATGATCCACTCAAAAGACGGTAGCGAGATGCGTACGGGCGCGCATCCGGTCCTGGCGCTCGACCGGGTACGCTATGTCGGCGATCATGTTGCTGTCGTGATTGCCGAAAGCCTGGCCGAGGCGAAGGCCGGGGCTGAGCTCATTGACGTTGACTATGAGGAGTATGATGCGGTCGTCGGCGTTGAGGCCGCGCTGGCTGAAAATGCGCCTCAGCTGCATGACGAGGTGCCGGGCAATCTCTGCTTTGCGTGGGAGCTTGGCGACAAGGCAGCAACAGAGGCTGCATTTGACCGTGCCGCCCGGCGTGTCACCCTGACGTTTGCCAATAACCGGCTGATCCCCAATGCCATGGAACCGCGCGCGGCAATCGGCGACTATGATCGGGGCACCGGCGATTATACGCTTTATACGACAAGTCAGAATCCGCATGTGGCGCGACTTGTCCTGTCCGCTTTCGTCGGGGTTGCGCCCGAGCACAAGTTGCGGGTGATTGCACCGGATGTTGGCGGTGGCTTTGGCTCGAAAATCTTTATCTATGCCGAGGAAACGGTCTGTGTGTGGGCGGCTGCCAAATTGCGCCGCCCGGTGAAATGGACCGCCGAGCGTAACGAATCCTTCCTGTCCGATGCCCATGGGCGCGATCATGTCAGCCATGCGGAGCTTGCGCTGGATGCGGACGGACGGATGCTTGGACTGCGGGTGCATACCCGGGCCAATCTCGGGGCTTATCTGTCGACTTTCGCATCCTCCGTGCCAACCTATCTCTATGGCACATTGCTGTCCGGGCAGTACGATATCCCCGCGATCTATGTGGAAGTGGATGGCGTCTTTACCCATACAGCGCCCGTTGATGCGTATCGCGGGGCGGGGCGGCCGGAAGCGACTTATCTGGTTGAGCGGATCGTTGAAACAGCGGCGCGTGAACTCGACATGGATCCGGTAGAATTCAGGCGTCGCAACTTCATCCGTGAATTTCCGCATCAGACGCCGGTGATCATGAATTACGATATCGGCGATTACGACGCCTCGCTCAATGAGGCGTGCCGACTGGTCGATTATGCGGGTTTTGCGGATCGCCGCGCAGCCTCAGAAGCACGCGGCAGGAAGCGTGGCATCGGCTTTTCAGCCTATATCGAAGCTTGCGGAATCGCGCCCTCGCAAGCGGTCGGGTCGCTCGGTGCGGGTGTCGGACTTTGGGAGTCGGCGGAAGTCAGGGTCAACCCCACCGGCAGCGTCGAAGTCCTGACCGGTTCGCATAGCCACGGGCAGGGGCATGAGACGACCTTTGCGCAGCTTGTATCTGACCAGCTTGGTATTCCCATTGAAAATGTGGAAGTCGTGCATGGCGATACCGACAAGGTGCAGTTTGGCATGGGAACCTATGGTTCGCGCTCTGGTGCTGTCGGGATGTCGGCGATACAGCTTGCCCTCGACAAGGTCATTGCCAAGGGGCGCAGGATCGCTGCGCATCTGCTTGAGGCTGGGGAAGAGGATATCACCTTCGATGGCGGCAGTTTTCAGGTTGCGGGTACCGACCGGGCGGTGCCTTTCGCAGATCTTGCGCTGCAGGCTTATACCGGGCACGGCTTCCCGACAAACGAGATTGAGCCGGGCCTGAAGGAAAGCGCATTTTATGACCCGGTGAATTTTACCTTTCCTGCGGGCTGTCATATTGCCGAGGTCGAAATCGACCCGGAAACCGGTGTCACTCATATTGAGAATTTTGTCGCCGTCGATGATTTTGGCACAATTATCAATCCGATGATTGTGGCGGGGCAGGTGCATGGCGGCGTGGCCCAGGGTATTGGCCAGGCAATGCTTGAAAATTGCGCTTATGATCCGGAAAGCGGTCAGCTTTTGAGTGGTTCCTTCATGGATTACTGCATGCCGCGCGCCGACGATCTGCCGGAGTTCGTCGTTGGCATGACGGAGACGCCCTGCACAACCAATCCGCTGGGCATCAAAGGGTGTGGGGAGGCGGGAGCCATCGGTGCGCCTGCGGCGATTGTCAATGCGGTGACCGATGCGCTCGGCATTCGCGATATTGCCATGCCGGTCACGCCCGAGCGTGTCTGGCGCGCCATCAATAGCTAGGCAGGTGACAGGGAAGGAAGCTGTCCATGTATGAATTCGATTACCACACGCCGCAGACGATTGACGATGCACGGGCGCTTCTGTCGGGGCGGGACGATCCCAAATTACTGGCGGGCGGGCAAACCCTGCTACCCACCATGAAGCAGCGGCTCGCCGCGCCGTCCGATCTGATCGATTTGCGCAAGGTTACAGGTCTTGACGGGATCACCGGCGCGGGCGATACGCTTCGCATCGGGGCCATGGTGCGGCATGCAGCGGTTGCGGCCTCCGATGAGGTCCGGCAGGCGATCCCCGCGCTTGCCGCGCTTGCAGGCGGGATTGGCGATCCGCTTGTGCGCCATCGCGGAACACTCGGTGGTTCGATCGCGAATAATGATCCGTCAGCGGATTATCCGGCGGGCTGTCTGGCGCTTGCTGCGACGATTAGCACCGACAGGCGCGAGATTGGCGCGGATGAATTTTTCCTCGGCATGTTCGAAACAGCGCTTGAAGAGGATGAAATTATTACTGGCGTGGCCTTTCCTGTGCCCCGAAAAGCGGGCTATGCGAAATTTCCGAACCCCGCATCGCGTTATGCGATGGTTGGCGTGTTTGTCGCGCAGACGGGCAATGCGGTTCGTGTGGCGGTGACCGGTGCGGGGCCCGGCGTATTCCGGGTGCCGGCAATGGAAACTGCACTTGCATCGGACTTTTCAGCGCAGGCGATCGCGGATATTTCCGTGCCATCGGACGGGTTGCTTGAGGATTTGCACGGTTCGGCTGAATACAGGGCCAATCTTGTAACGGTTATGGCAAAGCGGGCAGTGCAGTCCGCGCTTTGAACAGGGGGGTGAAGTCAGGGGCAGGTCTGCGTACTGCAGCTTGCCCGGACAGCGCCCGCGGTGATAGGTTCCGCCCGCATCGGAAGGAAGCGGTTGCCCGCATCTTTCCCCTATCGGAAAACGCATGAATTAAGGTCCAGATGACGGTCGATAACGAAACGGTCCGGCGTATTGCCCGGCTTGCGCGCATTGCGGTGAAGGATGAGGAACTGCCGCCCCTGGCAGGCGAGCTTAATGCCATACTCGGCTGGGTGGAGCAGCTCAATGAGGTTGATATCGCCCAGGTTGCGCCGATGACGAGCGCGGTGCAAACCACGCTGAAGCAACGCGATGATGCGGTGACGGCCGGTCATATTCCCGATGATATACTGAAAAACGCGCCCGAAACCGAGCTTGGCTTTTTCGTTGTGCCGAAAGTGGTGGAGTAGGGGCGGTGAGCGATCTGATTGAACTGGATCTCGCCGCCGCGCGGGACGGGTTGCGGGCAAAGGAATTCTCCGCGGTCGAACTGACCGAAGCCTACCTTGCGGAAATGGCGCGTGGCGAGGCGCTGAATTGCTTCATTACGCAGGTGCCTGAGCGCGCAGTTGAGATGGCGCGTGCGTCTGACGGGCGGTTGGCTGACGGCACGGCAGGCATGCTGGAGGGTATTCCCCTTGGAATCAAGGATCTGTTCTGCACGAAAGATGTGCTGACCACGGCGGCAAGTCATATTCTGGACGGGTTTACTCCGGCATATGAATCGACGGTCAGCGCCAATTTGTGGGGCGCGGGGGCAGTGCTGCTCGGTAAGCTCAATCTCGATGAATTCGCAATGGGTTCATCCAATGAGACGAGTTATTACGGCGGTGTCGTCAATCCCTGGCGGCGGAAAGATGATGACGCGCCGCTTGTGCCGGGCGGATCTTCGGGCGGGTCGGCGGCGGCGGTTGCCGCGCGTTTGTGCCTTGCCGCAACCGGTACCGATACAGGCGGGTCGATCCGGCAGCCCGGTGCCCTGACCGGTACCGTGGGGATGAAGCCCACCTATGGGCGATGCTCACGTTGGGGGATTGTGGCCTTTGCCTCTTCGCTCGATCAGGCGGGGCCGATGACGCGGAGCGTGCGCGACGCGGCGATCCTGCTGCAGGCCATGGCTGGTCATGACACGATGGATTCGACAAGCGTCGATCGCCCGGTGCCCGATTATTCAGCGGCCCTGACCGGCGATATTCGCGGGCTTCGGGTTGGCATTCCGGCGGAATATAGGGTTGACGGCATGCCGCCCGAAATCGAGAAGCTGTGGCAGGCGGGACAACAATGGTTGCGCGACGGGGGGGCAGAACTTATCGATATCAACCTGCCGCATACCAAATATGCGCTGCCTGCATATTATATAGTTGCGCCGGCGGAGGCGTCCTCCAATCTCGCCCGCTATGACGGGGTGAAATATGGCTTGCGCATGCCGGGCAAGGATCTGATCGAAATGTATGAAAACACCCGTGCCGAAGGTTTTGGCGCGGAGGTGAAGCGGCGCATTCTGATCGGCACCTATGTTTTGTCGGCGGGCTATTACGATGCTTACTATCTGCGGGCGCAGCGCGTGCGGACGCTGATTGCGGAAGATTTCCGTGCGGCTTATGACAAGGTTGACGTCATCCTTACCCCAACGACGCCGGGCCCTGCATTTGCGATTGGCGCGCGGACGGATGATCCGATTTCCATGTATCTCAATGACGTCTTCACCGTGCCTGCGAACCTTGCCGGCCTGCCGGGCATTTCAGTCCCGGCGGGGCTGTCGGAATCGGGACTGCCGCTTGGCTTGCAACTGATCGGACGCGCCTTTGATGAGGAAACCTTATTCCGGGCAGCCGGTGTGTTGGAGCAGGCGGCGGGATTTGCGGCGCGGCCGCAGACCTGGTGGAAGGACTAAGCCATGTCGATTGAGGAAATTTACGACGCCAAACATGATGCGGGCGGTGAACTGATTGCGGGCGCAACCGGCGACTGGGAGATAATTATCGGGATGGAGGTGCATGCGCAGATCGCCTCCCGCGCGAAACTGTTTTCGGGTGCCCCGACCGATTTCGGCGGCGAACCGAATGATCATGTCAGCCTGGTTGATGCCGCGATGCCTGGAATGTTGCCAGTGATCAATAATTTCTGCGTTGAGCAGGCCGTGCGGACCGGACTTGGACTGAAGGCGGAGATCAATCTCTATTCGGTGTTTGATCGCAAGAACTATTTCTACCCGGATTTGCCGCAGGGCTATCAGATCTCGCAGTTCAAATATCCGATTGTGGGACGTGGTGAAGTGCGCGTGGACCTGCCTGATGGGGGAACGCGCGTAGTGCGGATCGAACGGCTGCATCTTGAACAGGACGCGGGCAAGAGCCTGCATGATCAGCACCCGTCCATGTCCTATGTGGATCTTAACCGCTCTGGCGTCGCGCTGATGGAGATTGTGTCACAGCCCGATATCCGGTCGGCGGAGGAAGCAACGCTTTATCTTGAGAAGCTGCGTACAATCCTGCGTTATCTTGGCACTTGCGACGGCAATATGCAGGAAGGGTCGATGCGGGCGGATATCAATGTGTCTGTGCGCAAGCCCGGTACGTCGCTTGGCACGCGTTGCGAAATCAAGAATGTCAATTCCATGCGTTTCATCCGTCAGGCAATCGATTATGAAGCGCGCCGCCAGATCGACATTCTGGAAGATGGCGGCGAAATACATCAGGAAACCCGTCTTTACGATCCGGGCAAGGGTGAGACGCGGGCGATGCGGTCGAAAGAGGAATCGCATGACTACCGCTATTTCCCTGATCCTGACTTGTTGCCGCTCGAACTGACTCAGCCATGGGTCGATGATATTGCGCGTGGCTTGCCGGAACTGCCTGATGAGAAGAAGGCGCGCTTTATCGATGCGTTCGGCCTGTCGCCCTATGATGCAAGCGTGCTTGTGGCCGAGCGGGAGACCGCCGATTTCTATGAAGCCGTGGCGCGCGGTCGTGACCCGAAAATCGCTGCGAACTGGGTCATCACCAATCTGTTCGGTGCGTTGAACGAAATCGGCAAAACGATCGCAGAGTCACCGGTCAGCGCGGAACAGCTTGGCAGCCTGCTTGATCTGCTGGCTGACAAGACACTGTCGAGCCGGCTGGCAAAAGATGTCTTCGAGATCATGTTTGAAACAGGCGACGATCCGCAAAAAATCGTCGAGGATCGCGGGCTGAAGCAGGTCACCGATACCGGGGCAATCGAAGCCGCGATTGATCGGGTGATGGCGGAAAACCCTGACAAGGTGGAAGAGGTCAAAGCCGGCAAGGACAAGTTGCTGGGCTGGTTTGTGGGGCAGGTGATGAAAGCGACCCAGGGCAAGGCCAATCCGCAGATCGTGAATGAGATGCTGCGCGGCAAATTCGATTTATAGCTTGCCGCAGATCGCGGCCATGCACCTAAAATGATCGACGGGCGCAGACTGTTGGCTGTTTGCGGGCAGCGGGTGGTTTTGTCGGGGCCTGCATCTGTCGCTCAGACCTGGATCAGGAACAGGGGTCAGTTTGGAATGTCTGAGGCGGCGGCAGATGAATTGCTGGATCGTTCCGGGATTGACGAAAAGGTCAGCCAGATCCGCCTGCAGGTGATCTATCAAAACCGTCTCGTTATCGTTTCTCTGGGCAGTCTGGTGGCTGCGCCCATCGCCTATCTGAACTGGAATGCGGGGCAGGCGATATGGATTTCTGCCTGGTTCATTACTGTCACTATCTGCGCTGCGGCAGGGGTGGGCAGCGCACTCATGTTTCGTCGTCGCGCGGCCTTGCGATGGCCAGATCGCGTCTGGTATCGGCTTTTTTACCTGACGAATCTTTGCACCGGACTGGCCTGGGGTAGCGGTAGCTGGCTGTATTTTAACGAGACGCTGGACGGTTCGGCCTATTTTTTTCTTTTGCTACTGGCCAGCCTGTCCATAACCGCTGTGCCCGCCGGCATCTTCTTCAAGGGCTTTGCGGCATTAGCTATTGGCGGTTTTATCCCTTTTGCTGCGCGGTGCATATGGCTGAACAGTGAACAATCCTGGCTCATTCTGGGTGTCGGTACGCTGACGGTCATCGGTTCGACGATTGTTTCGCTGATCATCGGGCGTGCCCTGAGTCGGTCTTTTTATACTTCTGTCTACAACACCTTGCTTGCCAGGCAGGCGGTTGAATCCAGCAATCAGGCGGTTCAGGCGAAGCTTGAGGCAGAGCGGGCCAATCATGCCAAAAGCGCTTTCCTGACGAATATGAGCCACGAACTGCGTACGCCATTAAACGCGATACTGGGATTTGCAGAAATTCTGAGCGATATGCCCGATGTCCCAAAAAATACTGAGAAGTTGCGCAACTATGCACGATATATTCAGCAGTCAGGCGACCATCTGCTCAGGCTCATCAATGAAATTCTGGATATCTCGCGCGCCGAGGCAGGTAAACTGTCCGTATCGCCGGAAGCGGTGAATGTCGCGCAACTGGCTGAGGAGAGCTATGTTCTTTTGCATGATCAGGCGGCTGCCAGATCAATTGCGGTATCGCTGCAGGTTCCGGAAGATTTTCCGCAATTATGGGCCGATCCCGTTCGGGTAAAGCAGGTGCTGGTAAACTTGCTGGCCAATGCGGTCAAATATTGTCCTGAGCGCAGCCATGTAACAGTCAGCACCGAATATACGCGCAAGGGGGAGCCGGTCTTGCAGGTCGCCGACGATGGTTCGGGTATGACGGAGGAAGAGATTGATGTGGCGCTTTCTGTATTTGGCCGCAATCAGCGGGCTGAACACTGTACCAGTGAGGGGACCGGCCTTGGGCTGCCGATTGTGAAGGCGATTATGGAAGCCCATGGAGGGCGTTTCGAGCTTTCCAGTCGCGTTGGGCAAGGGACCGTCGCGCGTGCAATATTTCAAGCGCCAGCACAAGCCGGGAAAAATGAAAGTAATTATTAACCAAAGCCCTTCAAATTTGATCATATTGGCAGGCTGCGGTGTGTTGTACCATGGTCAGGCAAACCGGTTTTAGCTGAAAATCCGAGTGGGGGGAATTTCTTGGTTTCTGGTAAACAGGTTAAGTTGCGTATCATCGCGGTTGCGGTGCCAACCGAAATCCTTGCGTCATGACAACCCTGTCGCCACAGGCAGCAACGGGCATGGATGCGCATTGTGAAGACGGTACTCCCAAGAGGTTCGATGCAGAGCAAGCGCGATTCGAGACCCTTTATCGTAACCGTCCCTCGCTGCTGATCGGCAACACGTTATGTGGGTTGCTGATGGCGGTCATTGGCTGGTTCGACGGCTATGCCTTTGTCGAATTATGGTTCTGTGGCGTTGTCATCGCGAACGGTCTCTCCCTCAGTACGGTTTATTTCTTCAAAAACCGTATCGGGCCATACACATCACCGACTGTCTGGCGCTGGTCATTTTGCGGAACCAATATACTCGGCGGCGCGGCGCAAGGTGCCGGCGCGTTCCTTTTTCTGGCGCCCGAGCTTCAATTCTGTGCTCTGCTTTACCTGTTTACATTGGGCGGCCTTATGGTCGGGACGACCCCTGTCGGAATCTTCATGCCAGGGTATTTTTCATTTGTCGGTGGCCTGCTGGTTGTTTTATGGGCCGCCTCTTTTTCGGTACTTTCCGATCAGATTGCAATTATCGTTGTTTTTACCGCTCTTTATGCGGCGGTCACGACTAGGGTTGCGATCTCGATCGGGGATACAGTACGCAAATCCATCGAACTTGCCGCAACCAACCAGGCGCTGGCGCATAAGCTCATTGACGCCAATCAGGTTCTGAACAAGGCGCGCACCAATGCGGAGAATGCGGATCGCGCAAAAAGCGAATTTCTGGCCAATATCAGCCATGAATTACGGACGCCACTGAACGCCATTCTTGGTTTTTCCGATGTCCTGAAGCAGCAGCTTTGGGGGGCGGTCGGGGATCCGCGCTACACTGAATATGCCGAGGATATTCATGCTTCGGGACAGCATTTGCTGTCGCTTATCAATCAGCTGCTGGATATATCCCAGGCGGATGCAGGCAAATTGCGGCTGGTGGAAGAAGAGCTGGATATCGCGCCGATTGTCGAGGATGCCTGTCATATCCTGCGCGATGTCGCGCAGTCGCAGCAGATCAGTCTCCGCATCACGCTCGAGCCTGACTTGCCCCCGGTTTTGGCCGATCCGATGCGCGTCAAACAGATTATGCTGAACCTGATCGGCAATGCCCTGAAGTATAGCGGGGAAGGTGGCACGGTTGCGATTGCCGCCTCGCTGTCTTCTTCAGGCGAGTTTGTTGTTGCGGTGTCCGACAACGGGGCGGGGATGTCGGTGGATGAGTTGCGACAGGTGAGGAAAGCCTTCACGCGAACTGAACGCGCGATTGCGTCGGGTACGGAAGGATCAGGGCTGGGGCTTGCGATTGTGGAAACGATGATCACAGCCCATGGCGGGTGCCTTCAGCTGGAAAGTCAGCAAGGTGAGGGAACCACAGCACGGATCATCTTCCCATCAAATCGGGTTGTGCGTATCGCCGCATGAAATTGCATGAATTGATGTCTTCGGCAGTCATGCATGGGTTGCAGTTTGCCATAATGCCAACCTATGCTGCGTTCGGTGATAAGAGAGCGCAGCGAATAACTCAGACAGGGGACGCAACTGATGAGCACAAGCCGCACCGCAAAAGCCAAATCGCAAAGCAAGAAAACGGTTAGCGCGCGACAGACAACAGCCAAGGCGCAAAAGCCAATTGATCTCTATTACTGGCCAACGCCCAATGGCTGGAAAGTTTCGATCTTCTGTGAAGAAGCGAAACTGCCCTACAATCTTATTCCGGTAAATATTGGCGCCGGCGATCAGTTCAAGCGTTCTTTTCTGAAAATTTCTCCCAATAACAGAATGCCGGCGATTGTCGATCCGGCAGGCCCCGGCGGTAAGCCGATCTCGGTTTTCGAATCTGGCGCGATTTTGCAGTATCTGGGCAACAAGACCGGGAGATTTTATCCCAAGGCGACACGTGCGCGTGTTGCTGTCGATCAGTGGTTGTTCTGGCAGATGGGCGGGCTTGGGCCGATGGCCGGGCAGGCGCATCATTTCCGGCAATATTCCAAGGATAAAATCCCCTATGCGATTGATCGTTATACCGATGAGGTCAACCGGCTCTACGGGGTGCTGAACAAGCAACTGCGAACCAATGATTTCATTGCGGGAAAATACTCCATTGCAGATATGGCGATCTGGCCCTGGGTCGTGCCCTGGAAAAACCAGGGGCAGGATCTCGATGAGTTCAGGTATCTGAAAAAGTGGTTCGAGCGGATCCGCGAACGACCTGCCGTGCAGCGCGGATTTGAAGCCGGACTCGACTGGCGTCAGAAGGCTGATCTGCGCACCAACGAAAAGGCACGCGCAACCCTGTTCGGGCAGCGCGCGCGCAAATAACGATTAGCCGCGGCGATCTGGCGGGCAGCCCTTGTCGCAGCGCGGCAGAATTGAAAACGACAAGAAATGATCGGGGGAGCCGATGGTGACGGGTGCGGAGCAGGCCGGGGGATGTGAGGGTAACTGGCAAGGTCCGCTTGCGCGCTTCAGGGTGCTTGACCTGACACGGGTGCGCGCCGGGCCGACCGCCGTCAGACAGCTCGCCGATTGGGGGGCTGATGTCATAAAGATCGAAGCACCGCGTACCGCCCATGTGGATGACGGGCTGGGCGGGTCACGCAAGAGTTCCGACTTCCAGAATCTGCATCGAAACAAACGCGCGATGACCCTGAATCTGAAGGAACCCGACGGGGTCGAGCTCCTTAAAAAGCTGGTGGCGGATGCGGATGTTGTGGTCGAAAATTACCGGCCCGAAGTAAAGCACCGGCTGGGTGTTGATTATGAGAGCCTGCGCGCAGTCAATCCGCGGCTGGTCTATGCAAGCATTTCAGGCTTTGGCGAAGATGGCCCCTATGGCAAGCGTCCGGGCTTTGACCAGATTGCACAGGGGATGGGGGGGCTGATGTCGATCACCGGCCTGCCGGGGCAGGGGCCGGTGCGGGCGGGTATTCCTGTTGCCGACCTGACGGCGGGGCTTTACTGTGCTCAGGGAATTCTGATTGCGCTGCTTGAGCGCGAAGTCTCGGGCGAGGGGCAGTGGGTCCAGTCATCTTTGCTGCAGGCGCAGGTGGCGATGCTGGATTTTCAGGCCACCCGCTATCTGATTGACGGGACCATTCCGCCGCAGGCCGGCAATAATCACCCTGTTGGCATCCCGACCGGCGTGTTTCAGACAAAAGACGGCTACATCAATATCGCCGCGACAGGGGATGCAATCTACAGGCGTTTTTGCGCTGTGATCGGGCGTGAGGATCTGTTGAGCGATCCTGACTATGCCACCCCGCGCGCGCGGTCGAAAAACCGTGACGGTATCAATGCCATCATTCAGGAGATTGTGATCGCCAGGACCAGCGCGGAATGGGTGGAGGATTTCAATATGGCGGGTGTACCCTGTGGGCCGATCAATGATATCAAACAGGTATTTGATGATCCGCAGGTGCAGCATCTGGGAATGGCCGTGCCGGTTTCGCATCCGGATATGGGGGAAATCCGTCTGGTCGGGCAGGGCGTGAAGCTGTCCCGCACACCGTCTAAAATCATCAATGCGACGCCCGAACAGGGGGCGCATACAGATGCAGTGCTGAGCGAGGCAGGGGTTGATCCCGATGCCATTGCCGACTATCGCGCGCGGGGCATAATCTAGTTGCGATGCGGTCCCGCCGGCACGGATCTGTCAGGCCGGTCGAACGACTTACAGTAAAATGGAAAAGATTATATGGATGCCGAACGCGTTGTAGGCCGGAAGGACGGGGCTATTGGCTGGATTACCCTGAACAATCAGGCGCGGTTCAATGCGATGTCGCTTGATATGTGGCAGGCATTGCCCCCCCTGATTGAGCGATGGGCGTGTGATCGGGATATCCGCGTCATCGTGCTGGAGGGGGGCGGCGACAAGGCGTTCGTTTCAGGTGCCGACATTTCCGAATTTGAGACATTGCGCGCAACGCCGGAAGGTGTTGCGCGCTATGAGGATGATGTGGATGCCGCGATGGCGGCGGTCGCGGGTTGTAACAAGCCTGTCATTGCGATGATCAATGGCATTTGCATGGGCGGTGGTGTCGGGCTTGCGGTGTCCTGCGATATGCGCATTGCAAGCGACCATGCGCGGTTTGCCGTGCCTGCCGCGCGGCTTGGGCTCGGCTACCGGCATAGTGGAGTGCGCAGTCTGCTCAATCTCGTCGGCCCGGCGGCGGCGAAAGAAATATTCTTCACAGCGCGCCAGTTTTCTTCGGCAGAGGCGCTCGAAATCGGTCTGATCAACCGTATTGTGCCGCGCGCGGAGCTGCGTGATGTGACGCGCGACTATTGCGCCATGATTGCCGAGAACGCGCCCCTAACGATCACGGCAGTTAAACAGACAATTGCCGAAATCCAGCAGGCATCAGGGGACTTTAACGCGGCACGGTGCGATTCCCTGGTCTTTGACTGCTTTGCTAGTGAGGATTATCGCGAAGGCCGCCGCGCTTTCATGGAAAAAAGAAAGCCGCAATTCAGGGGTATTTAACCCTCTGTTCTGCCCGTGCGACCGCTTTCGGTATCTTCCGAAGACCAATTGCTGTAAAAACGCAATAAAGTTTTGCTTTCCTGCAATTGGTTGGTGGCATGAATTGGGACGATTTGCGTTTTGCGCTCGCTGTAGCGGATTCAGGTAGTCTGACGGCCGCGGCGGAGGCGTTGGAAGTTAATGCATCTACTGTATTGCGGCGTATCTCCGCGCTGGAGAAAGCGGTCGGGGTGCGTCTGTTCGTGCGTGGCAGGGCGGGCTATCAACTGACAGAAGAGGGGGCGGGGCTTGTTACCGCATTGCGGCCGGTGCAGCAGCGCCTTGCCGGGATCGAGCGTGGTTTCGGGGAAGATGGCGCGGGGACTGAGCTGCGCGTGCAGCTTGCGGCGCCGGCTGCATTTGCCGGCTATTTTCTTGCGCCGCGTCTGCGTCAGTTGCGGATCGAACAGCCGGCCCTGCTTGTGGAATTGTCCACCATCCGTGGCCTGCCGCCGACGGCGCTGAGCAATCTTGATGCGGCTCTGTGCTATGGCGCGCCGGTGCAGGGGGATATGCTGACCCGCAAGCTGAGCGAGATAGGTTACGGTCTTTATGGGGCGGCTGAACTCTTGGCGCGGCGCGGGCGCGGCCCGCTTGATATCGCCAGACTCCCCCTGATCGGCTTTGCCCATGACGAGCCGGCATCCGGGCCCGCGGAATGGATGAACGGGCATTGTTCGGCCGGCAGTGATGTGGTTTTCCGTTCAAATGATGCGTCCTGCCGGCTTGCCGCTGTACAATCGGCAATGGGGTTTGCCTGCTTGCCGTGCTTTATGGCCGACCAGTTGCCCGGGTTGACCCGTATTGCAGGGCCCGATGCGGTCGGGCATCAGGAATTGTGGCTTGTTACGCACTGGCAAGCGCGGGAAGTTGCGCGTATCCGCTTGCTGGTGGATTCGGTGGTGACTTTGGTGCAAAGTCGGCGTGAAAGACTGCGTGGCATAAATTAGTGCTGATCACTGCGCACAGCGCCAATGCCACAAATTTGCCTGAAAAGTTTGAGAATTTGTCTGGCTTGCGACTTGCGGATTCGATGCTTTCATGCGATTTATGCTTGGTCTTTAGCTTGCCTTTACGTATTGATGGCAAGTGTGTTTCCCAACAGGTTGGTTTTCAGAACCTGCTTGTTAGACAGTTGACTAGAAAGCCCGGGCAGCCGGACAATCGGGTGCCCACAGCGATTAGGTGTCTTGATGACGGGTAGAGGCAATGTGCAGCCAGGGTTAGGCCGGCCGGCGTTTGACGACGCGGTTGCGCCTGTTGCTGTGCATGGTGACCTTCCCTGCATTCCGCACGGTGCTGCGCTAATTCCGGAGCTTCTCCTTATCCGCCCCTAGGCGTCGGCAGGCTTGTGATTTGGGCCGGGCGTTTAGGGGAGATCGAAACCTGGACAAGACAAGGCCCCGCAAGACGATTGTCAGCAACGGGGCACAAGGATAAGGAAGTGGGAAAATGACCGGCACACAGGACGCCAAACCAATCAAAATCTTCGATACGACATTGCGCGATGGTGAACAGTCGCCTGGCGCGTCGATGACGTTGGAAGAAAAGCTGCGCATTGCCGAAATGCTCGAGGATATGGGTGTTGATGTTATCGAAGCAGGTTTTCCGATCGCATCGAACGGTGATTTTGAATCGGTGCGCGAAGTTTCAAAAATTATTGATAAATCAATCGTTTGCGGGCTCGCCCGGTCGGGTCTGAAGGATATTGACAGGGCATGGGAGGCGCTCACTCACGCTAGCCGGCCCCGCATTCATACATTCATCTCAACAAGCCCTGTGCATATGAAGCACAAGCTGCAGATGAGCCCCGAAGATGTGCTTGAAGCTGTTGTTGAAAGCGTTACACATGCGCGGAACCTGTGCGGCGATGTGGAATGGTCTGCAGAAGACGCGACACGGACCGAGTGGGATTTCCTGTGCAAATGTGTGGATGCGGCGATCCGGTGCGGGGCGACGACGATCAACATTCCCGATACGGTCGGTTACGCGACGCCGGAAGAGTATGGCAAGCTGATCGCTGATCTGATCGCCACCATTCCCAATAGTGACAAGGCGGTTTTTTCGACCCATTGCCATAATGATCTGGGGCTTGCTGTTGCCAATTCCCTGGCCGGGATTGCCAATGGCGCGGGTCAGATCGAATGTACGATCAACGGAATCGGTGAACGTGCCGGTAATGCCGCGTTGGAGGAGGTCGTCATGGCCTTGCAGGTGCGGGGCGACCGTTTACCCTATACAACCGGTGTGGTGTCTGAGCAGCTGACCGTGGCATCACGGCTTGTCTCGAACGCCACGGGCTTTCCGGTGCAGTACAATAAGGCAATTGTCGGCAAGAATGCGTTTGCCCATGAGTCCGGTATCCATCAGGACGGCATGCTGAAGCATACTGAAACCTATGAGATCATGACTCCCGAAAGTGTCGGCGTGCATCAAAGCTCGCTCGTCATGGGCAAGCATTCGGGCCGGCACGCATTCCGCAAGAAAATTGAGGAAATGGGCTTTGATCTGGGGCCGAATGCCATTCAGGACGCCTTTGTGCGTTTTAAGGAACTGGCGGACCGGAAAAAGCAGATTTACGACGAAGATATTGTAGCATTGGTCAGCGATGAGATGCTGCGTGGTCAGGAGACGATGCGGCTTGTTTCGCTGGCGGTTGCCGCCGGGACAAAAGGACCGCAACAGGCGACATTGTCCCTCGATATTGGCGGCGAGGTGCGGGAGACCACAGCAACCGGCAATGGACCGGTTGATGCGATCTTCAATGCCATTCACGAGCTCTATCCGCATGAGGCGAATTTACAGCTTTACCAGGTGCATGCCGTAACCGAAGGTACCGATGCGCAGGCGGAAGTCAGCGTCAGGCTGGAGCAGAGCGGCAAGGCGGTGACCGGCCAGGGGGCGGATCCCGATACGCTTGTGGCCAGTGCGCGCGCCTATGTGAATGCGCTGAACCGGCTGCTTGTCAAACGGGACAAGACAATGCCGGTGGCGTTGACCGCAACCGTCTAGCGGCAGTGCCGGCTGAAAACGGGTGGAATATTGCGGCGTGCAGTGCGCAGCAGGAACGAGACGACCGCCGGATCTGGTCCGGCGGTTATTGTGTGACAGGCAACTTAACAGGGTAGCACGTCTATGTTGTCGGATTTGTTAGGGATGTTTTCCGCCGATATGGCGATTGATCTGGGGACCGCAAATACCTTGGTGTATGTCAAGGGACGCGGCATCGTCCTGAATGAGCCGTCTGTGGTGGCCATGGTCGAAAACCGGGGTCGCAAGCAGATTCTGGCGGTGGGCGAGGAGGCCAAGATGATGCTGGGCCGCACCCCCGGCAATATTGAGGCGATCCGCCCCATGCGCGATGGCGTCATTGCCGATTTCGAAGTCGCCGAAGAAATGATCAAGCATTTTATCCGCAAGGTGCACAACCGACGTTCTTTCGCCAATCCGCAGATCATGATCTGCGTGCCGTCGGGGTCGACGGCGGTGGAACGTCGCGCTATTCAGGAGTCGGCCTTGTCAGCCGGTGCGCGCCGTGTGTTTCTGATTGAGGAGCCGATGGCCGCCGCAATCGGGGCGGGATTGCCGGTGACCGAACCCACAGGTTCTATGGTTGTGGATATTGGTGGCGGTACGACCGAGGTCGCCGTGCTCTCGCTTGGCGGTATTGTTTATGCCCGTTCGGTCCGGGTCGGCGGCGATAAGATGGATGAGGCGATTATCGGCTATATCCGCCGGCATCACAATCTGATGATCGGTGAGGCGAGTGCCGAGCGTATCAAGGCGGAAATCGGTGCGGCGTGCCCGCCGGAATCGGGCGATGGGCCTGAGATGGTGATTAAGGGCCGCCATCTGGTCGATGGTGTGCCCAAGGAATTGCGGATCAATCAGCGGCAGGTTGCCGAAAGCCTTGCCGAACCGGTCGGTGCGATTGTCGAGTCCGTGAAAGTCGCGCTTGAGCAGACACCTCCTGAGCTGGCGGCCGATATCGTCGATAAGGGAATTATCCTGACCGGAGGTGGCGGGCTGCTCAGCAAACTCGATGTCGTGCTGCGTGAGGCGACCGGGTTACCGGTCTCGATTGCAGAGTCGCCCCTGTCCTGCGTTGCGGAGGGAACCGGCAGCGCATTGGAGCATCTCAAGACGATGCGGCACGTTCTTGCTGGAATTAGTTAGAAAAAAGACAGAACTTAGTGTTTTGTTGAACATTTTCAGCATAGCGTGATAGCGTGAATTGCGAACGGCCGTGTTTTTTGGGTGGGAGCGGTCCAGTTTTATGGAGCCTCAATAAAAGGACGGATGACGGGGGACAGCAGGGTGCAAAAACCGCGATACCGTGCACAGGGAATAGCTGTTAGTTTTCAATCTATTGGGCAAAAATTCTCATTTTTTGCTTTGGTCGCGGTTGCGTGCACATTGTTGGTTTTGGGCCGTGCGGATCATGTGTCGGTCTGGAGAATCGGCATGTTTCTGACTGAACTCACCACACCCGCATTGGATCTGATGTCCCGCCCGGTACAGGCGCTGCGTAGCGGTGTTGTCGAAGTCGATAATTATCTCAATGCATTGTCGGAAAATGAACGGCTGCGCGAGGAGGTTCGGCGCTTGCGTAACTGGCAGGTTGCCGCCCTTAATCTTGAGCAGGAAAACAGCCGGCTGAAAGGGTTGCTGAAGACCGCTGATTTGCCTGGTGCGCATTTTATTTCAGGCCGGGTGATCGGGGATGCGACCAGCCCGTTTGTCGATACATTGCTGATCAATACCGGCGCGCGGCAGGGTGTGCGCGAAGGAATGGCGGTTGTTGGTGAAGGGGGATTGCTGGGGCGGATTATATCGAGCGGCACCGATGCTTCCCGTATTCTGTTGTTAACCGATCTGAACAGCAAGGTGCCGGTGATTGTCGAACCCGGTGGCTATCGCGCTGTCTTGTCAGGAAATAATGACGGATTGCCGCAACTTGTTTATCTGCCGAACAAGGTGCGCGTGAATCCGGGTGACCGGCTTGTTACGTCTGGCCATGGCGGTATGTTCCCGCCGGGAATTCCTGTCGGTACGGTAAGTGCGGCAAAGCCGGGGGGGCAGGTAACAAGCCCGGTCGTACGGCCTTTTGTCGATAGCGGTAATACGACTTTCGTGCGTATTCTGGGTTATGAACTGCCGCTGATGCAGGAAGAAGAGGGTGCGCAAAACGGGGCGATCGCCGGTGGTCAGGCTGGCAGGGTTGATATTGCAGCCATCGACCCGCAGCTTGTTCCGCGTCCAAAGCCTGTGCAATCGATGCCGCAGGCGGAAGTTTTGCCGTTTAGTTCAGTCAGGTGAACCGCGGCCCCCTGGGTGAATTGGTGCGCCTTGCCATGCGCCTTGTGCCGGCACTGACGGCCGTATTTTTCGTATTGCTGGGGGCTGTGCCGCTTGGGTTACCTGGCTTTGCCACGGTCGGGCCGTTATTTTCCTTGTGTGCGATATTTTTCTGGACTGTTACCAGCCCCAACTTATTGCCGCCATTGGTGGTTTTCCTTGTGGGGCTGATTGAGGATTCTTTGTCAGGCGGACCCATTGGATTATGGGCCGTGATATTTCTGCTTGTTCAATTTGTGACAATTTCGCAGCGCCAGGTTCTGGTCGGTATCAGGTTTTTGTTGAGTTGGGCGTCTTTCATTCTTGTTTGTTATTTGGCCGGGCTTGCGGCATGGGGTGGCGCCAGTTTTTACTATGGCCATATGTTGCCGATGAAGCCGATCATGGTCCAGTCCACACTGACCCTGTTGGCCTATCCGGCTGTGGCGTGGCTGCTGATCCTGTGCGCGCGCAAGATTGTTTCATCAGGCTGATATGAGGAAAAAACGGACATTCCGCCCAGATCGCCGCCCCGATGGCCGTGAAGACAGCCAATTGGGCAATCTAACACGCCGCGCCGCATTGCTGGGTGCCGCGCAGCTTGCTGTTTTCGGCGGGCTGGCGGGGCGTGTCTATTATCTGCAGGTTATCGAGTCCGACGAATATAAGCTGCTGGCAGAGGAAAACCGGATCAGCCTGCGGCTTGTCGCGCCACAACGGGGGCGGATCCTGGACCGTTTCGGAACCGAACTGGCCACAAGTCGGCAGAATTTTCAGGTTGTTTTGGTGCCGGAACGGTCTGAAAGTCTGGCCGATACGCTGGATGCTTTGGCAACGCTTATCCCGATATCGGACGCCCAATATGCCCGTATCCTGAAAGAGGCAAAATCCTATGGCGGCAATGTGCCGCTGGTTGTTGCCGACAATCTCAGTTGGGAACAGTTTGCGCAGATTAACGTCAACAGCCCCCGCTTGCGGGGAATACAACCGGTTGTTGGTGAAACCCGCGATTATCCTTTTGGGCCGGATGTGGCTCATCTGGTTGGCTATGTGGCGGCACCGACCAGAAGTGATCTGGCAAGTGCAAAGACACCTGATCCGCTGTTCCGCCTGCCGGGGTTCAAGGTCGGTCGCAGCGGTGTCGAACAAATTCATGATGCCGCCTTGCGGGGGAGCGCAGGCAGCCAGAGGGTCGAGGTGAATGCCTATGACCGTGTGATCCGCGAGCTGAGTGTGCAGCCTGCCATTGCCGGGCGGGACGTTCAGCTGACACTGGATAATACGCTGCAGCGCGCATCCGTGGCGGCACTTGAAGGCGAGACCGGCGCGGTTGTCTGTATGGGAGTCGAGAGCGGTGAAATTCTGGCGATGGCCTCAACACCGGGCTTCGACCCGAATGCCTTTAATATCGGGCTGACTAACACACAATGGCAAACATTGCTGAACGATCCGCGTAAGCCTTTTATCAACAAGGCCGTTTCGGGGTTGTACCCGCCCGGGTCGGTGATCAAGCCGGTGATCGCGCTGGCGGCGCTGGCGGCAGGTATATCACCGCGGGAAAAGATCTTCTGTGGCGGCAAGGTGCAATTGGGAGATCAGGTTTTTCATTGCTGGCGTGAGCATGGTCATGGGGCCGTGGATCTGCATGACAGCCTGAAACTGTCCTGCGATGTTTACTATTATGAGATTGCCCGGCGGATCGGTATCGAACCGATTGCGCGCATGGCCGCCAAATTCGGTTTGGGGGAAGCCGTAACGCTTGGGTTGCCGGGTGAAAAATACGGCATATTTCCGACGCCGGAGTGGAAACGCAAGCGGATGGGTAAGCCCTGGGTTGGCGGTGAAACCCTGATGGTGGCCATCGGGCAGGGTTATGTGCAGGCCTCGCCATTGCAACTGGCCGTGATGACTGCGCAGCTGGCCAATGGCGGCAACACTGTTACACCGCATCTGTTTACCCATGCAGTTCCGCAAGCCGCTTCCGTCCCGCAGAAACTGGCTGTTCCGCAAAAGCATCTGCAGATCGTACGCCAAGCAATGGCCGATGTCGTCAACAGCCCCCAGGGGACAGCCTTCGCGGTTCATGCGAGCCAACCGGAGTGGCAGTTCGCCGGCAAGACCGGTACCGCGCAGGTGCGCCGGATCAGTCTGCGTGAACGCGAGCGTGAAGAGGGGGTGATCAGGAATGAGGATCTTCCCTGGGCACAGCGCGACCATGCGTTATTTGTCGGCTTCGCGCCGATTGCCGCACCGCGTTACGCCGTATCGGTCGTCGTTGAACATGGGGGCAGCGGGTCGAAGGTGGCCGCACCCATTGCCCGCAGGGTATTGCTGGCTGCATTGGAGGGCGATCCCCTGAACCGCCCCCTTGTCCCGCCAAAAAACGGCGATAGCGTCTAGCCGCCTGGAACGCGAATAGTCAGGTAACCTGCCTCAGCGCGCGCGATGATCCTTGCCAAGGCCGGGCTGCTTCGGATGCGCGTAGCTGTGACGCGTGCTTTTCCGGCGATGTTCGACAGCACGCATCTGTTTCAGCGCCTCTTTCTGGATCGCGATCAACTGATCTTCAACACCGTATTGCAGCGGATCCTCGCGGCGGGTGAATTTGCCGTCATTGTCAGGTTTGTATTTGAGCAGCCATTCAATCGTCCGGCGATGCGCTTCCACGGTCGGTACGATGTCGCGATAGCCCAGATCGGCCTTTATTTGCGCGATATCCATCATCTGATGGTTGGCAGACGTTCCGATCGGCAGATATTCCCGCGCCGTATAGGCAACCTCGTCCGGGACGCCATAGATCTCAAACTCCCAGTCCATATGCCGTGCGATCACCTGCGCCCATTGTCCCAGCGTAAGCTGCTGTTCATCGGCGCAGTGATAGAGCTTGCCTGCTGAACTCTCAGGCTGATCGACTGCCAGTAGCACCGCATGGGCCATATTCTCTGCGTATCCGCGCGACACAATGCTGAGCCCGCCATCGGGCAGGACAAGTTCGCGCCGCCGATCCTGGACCCGTTTCATGATCAGCCATTCAAATGAGCTGATCTCGTTTGGTCCGTAAACCAGCGGATAGCGGAACATGGTGCCGTTATAATGGCCGTCCGTGTGACCTTTCAGAACCACATCTTCGGTCTGGCGGATGAGATAGCCGAAATCGAGCTCTTCTTTCGATTCGATGCGCTGCGCGCTCTCCGGTGCAGGGATCGGCATGCCGATTGGGAAATTGTCGGCGGGGTTTACCATACCGCGCATGCTTGGGGTGCCACCCACCGCGATCAGCCTTGGTGTCTTGCCGATCAGCGCTTCCGCCACAATGCGGATACGGCCATAGGTGGCGATGGCAAGGTCGAATTCGCGGTCCTTCAGCCCTTCATCGATGGTTTCGCGAAAATGCGGGTCGACATGAATATGTTCAACTTCCGGCGGGATTTCATCAATCTCGTGGGTGCCACGATGCAGGATGGCAACCTCATAGCCGCGTGCCAGCAATCCATTCACAAGATAGGGGCCGGTGGGGCCGGTGCCGCCGACGACGAGTGCTTTCATTATCTTTTCCCTGTGCCGACAAATCGGTCGGATATGCCAAAATTATCAAGAATACGGTCGACAAATACGCCGCGAACTATGATCATAAATGCGATAACATATTTGCTGGCGGAGAACAAAGCGCCGGCATGAATAAGCCATCAGTTCAACGGCGACAGACGGGGAGGTAGACGGATGCAGCATAAGGTGATTTCAGCGGACGGACATATCGACTTTCCGCTTCTGCCTGAAAATCTGTGGTACGATAACGCGCCTGCAGCACTGAAAGACCGCATGCCCCGGGTAGTTGATCGCGGTGAGGACCGGATCTGGCAGTCGGCCAAGGGGCAGACGTTGGGGCTTGTTGGCGGTATGGGTTCGGGCGGGCGCCGCTATGTACCGGGGCAGATCCATCGGTCCGACCGGATGGCGGAGCAGGGGCTCTATGAAGACCAGTCCAGGGGAATCATGCGGCCCACCGTGCCTGAGCTGCGCGCCAAAGATCAGGATCTTGACGGTATAGTGGGGGAGGTTGTCTACGGCATCCTGGGGGCAGCCAACCGGCTGGAAGACCCGGAAGTCACGGCCTGCGTGCTGCACATCTATAATGAATGGCTTGCCGAATTCTGCGCGGCGATGCCGGGCCGGTTCGCGGGAGTGGGGTGCATCTCGTCCCTGTCGCCTGAAGATGCGGCGCGTGAACTGCGCGAAATTGCCTCACTGGGACTGAAGGGGGCCGAGCTTGGGCTGTCGCATGATATGTTGCCCCTGTGGCATCATGAGTGGGAACCGGTCTGGCAGGCATCGGCTGAAACCGGAGTGCCTGTGCATCTGCATACGATCGGTCCGCCGATCGATAACCGCTGGTATGGCGACACCAAGACCCGCAGGCCCTGGTTTGCAACCCATATGACGGGCTTTCAGATCAACATGCTGACCGTGCTGGCCGGGGTCATTTTCGGTGGCGCGCCTGAACGCTACCCGGATCTGAAAGTGGTGATTGGTGAATCGGGGATCGGCTGGATTCCCTATGTACTTGAGCGCATGGATTATGAATGGGAAGACCAGTTCAAGGATGTCGTGCCCCGCCCGCCAAGTGAGTATTGGTATGGGCAGATGTTTGCGACTTTCCAGCTTGATCGCACCGGCATCGAAAATCTCGAACGTATCGGGGTCAATAATGTCATGTGGGGGAATGACTTCCCGCATCCAGACGGGGTCTGGCCGGATTCCCAGGACCTGCTGCGCGAGCAGTTTACGGGCATCGACACAGAGGTTGTGCGTAAGGTGACTTACGAGAACGCGGCAAAGCTCTACGGATTTCCGATGGATTGAAACGGTTTTTGTAAAATCACCGGCTTTGTGAAATCACCGGCTTTGTGAAATCACCGGCTTTGTAAAATCAAGAGTATGAGGAGTAGGGTTTATGCGCTTTGAGGGGAAAACCGTTATCGTTACGGGGGCAGCATCGGGATTTGGTGCCGCAATTGCGGCGCAGTTCGGTGCCGAGGGTGCAAATGTCGTGGCGTCAGACATCAATCTGGACGGTGCGCGCAAAGTTGCGGACGGCATACTGAGCGACGGTGGCAAAGCGATCGCCCTGGCCTGCGATGTGCGTAGCGGTCCCGACAACAAGGCAATGGTCGATGCAGCGGTCGAAGCCTTTGGTCAGCTTGATATCACGATCAACAATGCCGGGCTTGGCCATATGTCGATGCCAATGCATGAATTGCCGGAGGATGGCTATGACCTGGTTTTCGATACCAATACAAAAAGTATTTACTGGTCGGTGAAATATGCTGTTCCCGAAATGATCAAGGCTGGCGGCGGTGTGATTGTCAACACCGCGTCAATTGGTGCCAAACGGCCGCGCCCCAACGTTACTGCCTATAATGCGTCCAAAGGTGCTGTTGTCACCATGACGCGCGGGCTCGCTGTTGAGTTGGCGCAGCATAAAATCCGCGTCAATGCGCTTTGTCCCGTCGTTTCTGAAACAGGCTTTATCAAGACGACGACGGGGCTGGACCGTATTTCGAACGAGGCGCGTCAATTCATGATGAATGAGGTGCCGTTGCGCCGCTTGACTGAACCGCGTGATGTTGCCAATGCCGCCTTGTTCTTGGCTTCAGACGATGCGGAGTTTTTGACAGGCGTATGCCTTGATATTGACGGCGGCAAGGGGATCTAGCCGCCGGTCTGGTGGAAAGGGCCGGTGCACCGGTTGAATCCCGAAGAAAACAATAAGAACCAGCAAACAAGGGAGAAACAGGATGGCGCGCGGACATGCACTACTGACAGGAGCGCTGGGCGGACTTGGCACGGCCATGACAGTGGCAATCAGCGAGGCGGGAATTCCGGTTGTCGCCGCGGATCGGAGGGCAGAGGATTTTGAGCCCTGGCGTGCGGGATTGCCGCCTGTCGCGCGCGATAATGTGAGCTTCTATCCGTTGGACGTTACCAAGGAAGATGCGGTTGTCGAGTTGGCGCAAACATTAAAGTCACGTGATATAAAAATCTCGTATCTTGTTAATAATGCGGGGATTCAAGGCGCGGCGAAGCCATGGGAAATGGATACAAAAACCTGGCAGCGGGTGATGCGCGTGAATATCGACGGGACCTTTTATCTGACGCGCGCCTTTTGTGAGGCAATGGTGGAAGACGGGTTTGGCCGTATCGTTAACCTTGCGTCCATGTATGCCTATACGCCGGGGCGCGGGCAGGGGCCTTATGCGGCAGGTAAGGCGGCGATTACCGGCTATACCCGTTCAACCGCCCTTGATCTTGCGGCGCAGGGTGTCACGGTCAATGCCATCGCACCGGGTTTTATCTGGCATGAAAGGCTGGCCGAAGTCTTCCCCGGTAATGCGGAGCCGACCTTTGATGAGGTGCCGATGAAACGTTCTGGAAAGCCGGAGGAAATTGCCGCGACCGTAGCGTTCCTGCTATCTGAGGGGGCAGGTTATATTACCGGCCAGACCATCCATGTGAACGGTGGGCTTTACCTTCCCGGATAGCGTGGCATCGCGGCATTTGGCTTTTTCGGGTGGGCTTTTTCGGGCGGTCGGTGCAGAACAGGATAAGTCTCATGCAGCTCAAGACCATTCGCTACGAGATTGCCGAGCAGATCGCGACAATCACCCTGTCCCGGCCAGCGCGGATGAATGCCTGGACCGGGCGTATGCATACCGAATATCGCTGGGCGCTTGCTGAGGCGGATCGTGATTGTAATGTCCGTGTGATCGTCGTGACCGGGGACCCGGAAGGCAAAGCATTCTGTGCGGGGGCCGATACGGCGGCACTTGAGGGGCATTCGGACAAGGGCAAGTATGATTCAGGCACCGATGCGGATATCGCCCGGCCCGGATTTGGTATTCGCTCTGAATTTGATGCGACATTCGCCTATCATTTCGGGCTGACAAAGCCTGTCATCGCGGCGATCAACGGCGCGGCAGCCGGGGTCGGGCTTGTTCTGGCCTGTTATGCCGATCTGCGTTTCGCGGTTGAAGGGGCCAAGTTCACAGCTGCCCATGGCCGGTTCAATTTCCCCGCTGAATTCGGGCTGTCCTGGTTGCTGCCGCGCATTGTCGGATTGACCCATGCGCAGGATATTCTGCTGTCGAGCCGCATCTTCCTGGCGGAGGAGGCGATGCAGATGGGGCTTCTCAACCGGTTACTGCCCGCCGATGCTCTGATGCCCGAGGTGATGGATTATGCACGCATGCTTGTTCGGTCGGTGGCGCCCGGTTCACTGCGCGATACCAAATTCCAGATCTATGCAGATCTGCACCGCAGCGCGGCGGAAGCTGTGACAGATGCTGAACGGCTGCTGGACGAGGCGGTGACGCATCCTGACTATGCAGAGGGGCTGCGCGCCTGGCTTGGCAAACGACCGGCCAACTGGCAGGGCGGATAGAATAATCCGCTGCCTGTAATGTTGGGGCCTTCGCACAAACTGCGCTAGACTTGGTGTAACAGGACAGCCCGGCAAGGGTTGCTGGCAGGCAAAGCGACCGAAATAATCAAGGGAGGGTTTGCAATGCGTGTGGGGGTTATCTTTCCGACTTCGGAAATCGGTACGGATCCGGTTGGTATCCGTGATTATGTGCAAGCGGCCGAAGAGCTTGGTTTCAGCCATATTATTGCCTTTGATCATGTGTTGGGTGCGGGGCTTGAAAGCCGCCCCAACTGGCGTGGGCCCTATAGCTATACCCATCCGTTTCACGAACCGTTCGTTCTGTTTGGCTATATTGCCGGCATCACGGAAAAGATCGAAATGGCAACCGGCGTGCTGATCCTGCCGCAGCGGCAGACCGCATTGGTCGCCAAGCAGACGGCCCAGATTGATGTGTTGAGCGGCGGGCGGTTGCGGCTTGGAGTGGGGATCGGCTGGAACGATGTGGAATATGAATGTCTGGGAGAGGATTTTCATACACGCGGTCGCCGGGTTGAGGAACAAACCCGATTGCTGCGGGAATTATGGGGGAACGAACTGATCACATTTAAGGGGGAATGGGACCAGATCCCCGATGCGGGCATCAACCCGCGTCCGGTTAAGGAGACAATCCCGCTTTGGTTCGGTGGCAATGCAGATGTCGCGCTGCGCCGGATTGCGCGGCTCGCCGATGGCTGGTTTCCGTTATTTGGGCCCGGCGATAAGGGGGCTGCCCGGATTGATCGGATGCGCGGTTATCTGGATGAAGCCGGGCGTGACGCGGCAAATTTCGGTATCGATCCCATGATTCAGGGTGAAAAGCGCAGCCCTGGTGATTGGGCGGAAGAGCTGGATTGGTGGCGCGCGCAAGGGGCGACACATGCCTCACTCAATACGATGGCTGGCGGGCGTAAGGGGCCACAGGCGCATATTGAAGCCATCCGCGAATTTGCGGGGCTTGTGCTTGGTTAAGCCAGTTTTCCTTGCAGCCGCCACTGAATGCAACTTGGTAGTTTCTTAACATCTGGCTGGCACAGTTGTGGTCTGTCCGGGCAATCAAACTGCCCTGTTCTGCGTAGTGGATGACGAGCCGTGCAATGAGTAAGCAGCAGAAAAAGGCCGCTGACAGCATTACTGTATTACTGCTTGACGATAGCAAGGATCGTCAGGCAATTACCCAGACAGTCCTGGAAGGTGCCGGTATTCGGGCGGTGATCAAGGAAACCGACCCGGTGCGTGCACTCGATATCCTGCGCGAACATGTCGTCGATATTGTGCTTGTTGAATACCGGATGGCCAAACTCGACGGGATCGAGTTTGTCCGGATGGTGCGTCACAGCTCCGATAGCCTGAACAGCCGTATTCCGGTGATCATTCAAACTGCCGAGCCGACCCAGCCGCTTGTGGAGACTGCGCGCGATGCCGGCGTGCATGAATTTCTGGTGCGGCCCTTTTCCTCAGAACAGGTGGCGCGCCATATCAATAATGTCCTGCGGAAGCCGCGCGACTTCGTTGAGGTGTTTGGATTTACCGGTCCCGACAGGCGGCGCCTGCGCAACCCGTATCGCGGACCTGAACGCCGCACAAACCGCTAGTTTGCCGCAATCGGGCGGACAACATCCGCCTGCACTTGCCTATTCGTTTGAGAGCTACTAGTTAGAAGCCTGTCTCTCCGCATGGCTTTACAGCTATCGATTGCCCTTGCCTGCGGGTTCACGCCAAGAACAGCCATAAGTAACGGGAAGAACCGATGAGCGAGTCCTATCATTCGAAAGTCCTGATTATCGGTTCGGGACCGGCAGGCTATACGGCGGCGATTTATGCGGCACGTGCGATGCTTGAACCGATTTTGGTCACAGGGATTGAGCAGGGTGGCCAATTGACGATCACGACCGATGTCGAAAACTATCCCGGCTTTGCCGAGGCCATTCAGGGGCCATGGCTGATGGAGCAGATGCAGGCGCAGGCTGCCCATGTCGGTACTCAACTGATCAACGATCATGTTGTTTCGGTGGATTTTTCCGCGCGGCCATTTCGTGCGGTCGGTGACAGCGGTGCGCGCTATACAGGGGACAGCGTCATTGTGGCTACCGGTGCGCAGGCGCGCTGGCTGGGCCTGCCGAGTGAGGAAAAATTCAAAGGTTTCGGGGTGTCTGCCTGCGCGACATGTGATGGCTTTTTCTACCGCGACAAGGAAGTTTTCGTTATCGGCGGCGGTAATACCGCAGTTGAGGAAGCCTTGTTTCTGACCAATTTCGCGCGCAAGGTCACGCTTGTACATCGACGCGACAGCCTGCGCGCGGAACGTATTCTGCAGAACCGCCTGTTGGCGCATGAAAAGATCGAAATAATCTGGAACAGCGTTGTCGACGAAGTGCTGGGTACAGAAGACCCCCTCGGCGTCACCGGTATCAGGTTGCGCGATGTGAATAATGACGCAATACGAGAAATTAACGCTCATGGTGTATTCGTAGCGATCGGGCACAGCCCGTCGACGGAGATATTCAAGGGGCATCTGCCCATGGATCCGGAAGGCTATTTGGTGAAAGCACCCGATTCCACCGCAACGGACGTAGCGGGGGTATTTGCGGCGGGCGATGTGACCGATAAGCTCTACCGCCAGGCGGTAACGGCGGCAGGTATGGGATGTATGGCCGCGTTGGAAGCTGAGAAGTTTCTGGCTGAATTTGACGAATAGGCGTGCGCCGCACAGTTTGCAACTGAGCCGCATTTCTGTGGGTCGATCCCGTGCTGATCCCGATTTGTCTTTTTGCGTTCAGTTGAAACGGAGTGAGCTTTTCAGAAGGGATGATCTTGGATTGGGATAAGTTGCGCGTTTTTCATACAGTTGCTGATGTTGGCAGCTTTACACGCGCAGGACAGCGTTTGTCGCTCAGCCAATCGGCGGTCAGCCGGCAGGTAAGCGCATTGGAGATGGAGCTGGGGTTCCCGCTGTTCTACCGACATACGCGGGGGCTGCGTCTGACGGAACAGGGGCAGCATCTCTACGGCACGGCGAAGGACATTGTGCGCAGGATATCTGTCGCGCAAACAACCCTGCGCGATATCAAGGAAGAAGCCGCGGGTGATTTGCGGATTGCAATGACTGTTGCATTCGGGTCGACCTGGCTGACGCCGCGGATCAAGAAATTCCTGGCGCTTTATCCCGAAATCAATGTTTCGCTCATTCTGGATGATGAAGAACTGGATTTGCCACTGCATCAGGCGGATATCGGTATCCGTCTGCGACCGCCGCAAGAAGAACGTCTGGTAAAGCTCAAACTGCGTGATATCAGGTTTATGGTATGTGGTGCGAAGCGCTATTTCGAAAAGGCGCCGGTCCCGCAGACAATTTCCGACCTCGATGCGCATCCCATTGTGACATATGGCGAGTTTGCGCCGGGGTATTTTGCCGAAATCAACACATTGCTGACTGCCGGTCGATCAGGGAAGGCCGGCCCGCGGCGCCCTGTCCTGCGGGTGAACAATGTCTATGGTGTGCTGCTGGCGGTGAAGAACGAAACCGGCATCGCGATGTTGCCTGAATATCTGATATTGCACGATCCCGATATTCAGCAGGTATTACCGGAATTCTGTGGGCCGGTATTCGAGATGCATCTAGTCTATCCTGAAGAGCTGCGAAACTTCAGAAAGGTGCAGGCTTTCCGGGATTTTCTCATTGAAGAACTGAATGCGTTCAGTAGTGCCTCACGAATATCGAGCTAAACTTGCTGCTATGCGTATAGCGCATGCCCATGGCAGTTTTTTTAGGGTGTACATTTCCGGGGATTTTGGTAATTCTGGCTAGGCAATTGTTTCATCCCACAATTGCGGGTGCATTTTTGTGCACCGGGGCCAATTCGTAGCCCCCCAAGTGCGAATTGGCCCCTCTTTAGCTCCATCCGGCAGCTAACTTATCTCATTGTTTTTAAGGTGGTATTACAGGTTTCTGCGGCAACTCGGGAGAGCCGCCGCTTTCGCCATATGCCATCCTGCGTGCCGCTCTTTATCGAATCAATTCAGTTTTGCGCGGTCACCGCAACAAGCTGTGGCAGGTCGCGCATATCGTGAAACAGCCTGCCGCCGGCAGTTTGCAACGCATTTGGGTCCGCGTCGGGATCTGCGCCATAGGCCAGAACCGTCATCCCCGCCGCCTGCGCGGCGGTAACGCCGGGCACGCTGTCCTCCACGACAATACAATCGGCAGGGGCCGCCCCCATCTTGTCTGCGGCATGCAGAAACAGGTCGGGATACGGTTTTCCGCGCGCAACCATGCTGGAGGAAAAAATCCTGTCGCCGAAAAAGCCGGCCAAATTTGTGCAACGCAGGCTCAGCGCAATTTTTTCCAGGCTGCCCGATGAAGCAACGCATAGGGGCTGCCGCTTTTCGGCCAGTTGCGCAAGTGTTGTGCTGATATGTGCGATGGGAGTGAGCTGTGCCTGGAATGCCGCGTAAGTTCGCGCCTGCAGTTGATCAAGCCACCGCGGCGGCAGGCTTTTCCCTGTCAGCCCCTCGATCAACTGCATTACATCAGTCATGGAGCGGCCGACAAACCGTTCCCTGGTTTGTGCGATGGTCATGGGCTGGCCGAGCGCGTTAATCGCCTCGCACAGCAACGCATTCGCAATCGGTTCGCTATCGACCAGCACGCCGTCACAGTCGAAAATAACAAGCTTCTTGTTCACGTTACCGCCCTGTTGCCTGTGAAATCACAGCCGGGCTGTAGCGGCTGCACTCAGGTGGAGCCTACATAAACAGGGTTCGCCCTGACAAACCTTTGTAGAGGTCGGCAACCTGCGCTTCATAGCCATTGAAAAGCAGTGTCGGCACACGGTCATTTGACCCCAGCGGTTCCTCGACCGCCTGGCTCCAGCGGGGATGGGGAACATTTGGGTTAACGTTGGCCCAGAAGCCATATTCCCGATTATTGGTCTGTTCCCAGAAGCTGACCGGGCGTTTATCTGTGAAACTGATCCTGACAATCGACTTGATCGACTTGAAACCATATTTCCAGGGCAGGGCGAGGCGTAGCGGTGCACCAAACTGTTTGGCCAGCGGCTTGCCGTAGGCACCTGTAACAAGGAAACTCAGATCGTTCTGCGCTTCGGCCATCGTAATCCCTTCGACATAGGGCCAGGGATACCAGAATTGTCGCTGGCCGGATGCAATGTCGGGATTGTGAAAGGTTTCAAATCGGACGAATTTCGCGTCACTTTGGGGCTGCGCCAGATCAACCAGCTTACGCATGGGAAAGCCAGACCAGGGGACCGTCATCGACCATCGTTCCACGCAGCGATGTCGGTAAACCCTTTCTTCAATGGGTAATTTCCGGATCAGATCGTCGAAATCCAGTGTCAAAGGCTGTGCGACCAGCCCGTCTATTTCGATTTTCCAGGGATCGGTGGGTAGTGCCTGCGCTGCTTGCCAGACTTGTTTGTGGGACGCGAATTCATAGAAATTGTTATAGGTAGAGGCGAGCTTTTCATCGGTAATCGGCCGGCCCGCATCCTGAAATGCGGGGTTTCGCGGCGCCGGATAAAGTCCGTCATTGGTTGATGCTGCCGCCTGCACCGCCGATTGCGTTACCGAAAGACCGGCGCCCGCAATGGTCGCCGCGCCAATCATGCCACGCATGAATTTACGGCGATTTTCGAAAACTGCCTCGGGCGTTGTCTGATTTTCCGATATTTCCCAGGATTTCGGCGTCTTTATGAGCATCGGTTTTCCTTTTCAGGGAGGGCACGCGGATTGCGCGGCCTGTCAGGGCGATTTTTTCGGGGTGTCGCTGATATCGGCAGCGCGGGCGAACATGCGCTCAGATTCCTGCAACATATCGACAGCCTCAGCATGTTTGAAGCCCGCATCAATTGTCAGGTCTGACGATAGTAGATAGCAATTCTCTGCCGCATCATTGTCTGATATCTCGCTGCATTGCTGTGCTATCCGGTTGCTTTGTAAAATTTGTTGCCGGGCTTCATCGCGCAGTTTCTGTCCTGCGATGAGCAACCTTTTCCCTTCACAATCGAAATATTCAGCGGTAATGCGATTTTTGCCGTCGCATTCAGACCGTGCAGCGGGCCCGGCGGCTGCGCCTGAAGCCGCAGCGGATGCCAGAAGAAGTGCAATCCCTGAAGCTCGGCTCCAACGTTGGATAGGAATTTCACCTGGCTGCATTGTATCGCATCTCGCCTCTCGTCTCTGTCTAACAGTTAGGTCATCCGCTCACGCCCGGAGATCCACAGGCACCGTTTTGGGCGAATTGCAGTTTTTACTCTAGCGAATAGATATATAGGAGGAAAAGCATAACAGGGCAGGGTGTGACGGCAGTCATAATTTTGTGAATTTCTAAAATAATTATATATAACAGTATTTTAAACAGGTTTCTTCATTTATTGTCTGAGTCTCTGCAAGGTGAGTTAACTTGGATGTGGAATTTGCTGTCTGTCTCTGTCAGGCTTTGCGGATCAACTCAGACAAGCCGGTAAGAGGGAGGTGCCGCCAAAATGAGTAATATTCCAGCGGTCAAAGCGTTTATCGCAGCCTGGGGCAAACAGGATCTTGATGAAATCATGAGCTTTTTTGCTGAAGATGCGATTTATCACAATATTCCGCTCGACCCGGTACAGGGCACAGAAGCGGTGCGGCAGACAATCAGCCAATTCGTATCGATGGGCAGTAAGATCGAGTTCGAGACGCATTTCATCGCCGAAAACGCAGATGGCGTGGTGCTGACCGAACGGACCGACAAATTCCGGATCAAGGAGCAGTGGCTTGAACTACCGGTCATGGGGACCTTTGAGTTTGCTGACGGTAAACTGACAAAATGGCGTGACTATTTCGATATCGGCCAGTTTCAGCAACAGCTCGCCGCCATCAATGCGGCTGCATAGCCATAGTGCAGGGGCAGGCCGGTCGTGCCGCGGGGCCAAGGGCTTGCCTTGGGAAAGGATGCTGTCTTGTGTGTGAGACGTGGGTGTCTTTATACCAGTAGCCGGATCCTGCACGCCTGATCCCTGTTTCACGTTTTCATTTACCCCAGTTTGGGAGTCAGGGCGGATTTTTGACGCCTGTCGCTGAAGTAAGAGGAAAGCCTTCAATGTCGGAATCAGTTCCATCCATGATGCAAGCTATTGCCATTCGCGAACCGGGCGGACCGGATGTTTTGGTTCCAAAACAAATCCCGACGCCGGAGGCCGGACAGGGTGAGGTGCTGATAAAAGTCGCGGCTGCGGGTATCAATCGCCCTGACGTGATGCAGCGCATCGGGCTTTATCCACCGCCGCCCGGTGCCCCCGATACTCCCGGGCTGGAGGTATCAGGGACGATTGCGGCGATCGGGTCTGGTGTGTCCGGCTTATCGCTCGGTGACCGGGTATGCGCTTTGGTGTCAGGCGGTGGTTACGCGGAATATTGTGTCGCGCCCGCGCCGCAAGTCCTGCCGGTGCCGGCCAATCTCGACATGGTGGCCGCTGCCGGCGTGCCGGAGACCTTCTTCACCGTCTGGTCGAACGTTTTCGACAGGGCGCGGCTTGAGGGGGGTGAGTGCTTTCTGGTGCATGGGGGAACGAGCGGAATTGGCACAACTGCGATCCAGCTTGCGCATGCATTCGGGGCCAGAGTGCTGGCAACCGCGGGCAGCGATGAAAAATGTGCCGTATGTTGCGATCTGGGGGCGGATCGGGCGATTAATTACCGCAGCGAAGATTTTGTTTCGGTAGCGAAAGAGTTTACTGGCGGCAAGGGCGTTGACGTCATTCTCGATATGGTCGGGGGGGACTATGCCGCGCGCAATATCGATTGCATGGCTGAAGATGGGCGGCTTGTCTATATCGCCTTTCTCGAAGGGTTCAAGGTTCAGATGAACCTGATGCCGATTATGCTGAAGCGTCTGACGCTGACCGGTTCGACCTTGCGGCCGCGTAGCGTTGCGGAAAAAGCGGCAATCGCGCAAGCTTTGCGCGACAAGGTGTGGCCATTGCTTGCGGAGGGTAAAATCAGCCCGGTGATTGATTCCACATTCGCACTGCCGGAGGCTGCCAAAGCACATGCCCGCATGGATGCGGCGCATATCGGCAAAATCATCCTGAAGGTCGCGAATTGACGATTTTCCTGCGGGCGAGCGGTCTGGTTGTGCGGTGCTTGCGATCAGACCGAGCGATCAAGGCTCAACGCCGCGGGGCGGCTATAGGCTGTTGTGGCGTTCATCTGTCCGGGGCCACGATAGCCTTTCGATGAGTTCTGGGTTTTTGCGACCTCATCGCCGATTGCCTTGACCAGCCCCTCAGTCACTGCTTTCGCGCGCGCCAGGCGGCGGGCATGATCTGCTGTGAGATCGCGAAACTTGCCCGCGGCGGCTTTCAGCGCCGAACGCTGCTGATTTGTAATGCCGGCAAGCAATTCGGGGCGGGCCGCAATTGCACGCATTTCCTGTGCATATAGTCTGGAAAGTTTGGATTTTTTTGCTTCATTGGCTGTGAGGCTGGCAATCTGGCGCTGCTTGAGGAATTCATTTTCAGCTTCGAGCAGGGTGGAAAGCTCCCCGGTCAAGGCCAGAATCTGACTGACCCGGTCGCCGGGACTTGTTGCGCCAAGCGGGTCGGAGCCATTTGCGATAGTGTCGCGCTCGGTCGCGATTTGTTCGGCATCTTTCGATTGAGTGCTTTTTAAATCAATATGTTGTGTCATTATCTTAAACTTCCTGCAGGGCCAGGATCTGGCGATAGATCTGATTGGAAACGCCAATACCACCGCGTGATGCGATGGCTTTTGCATATTCGTTATTCAGGAGGGAGCGGAACATATCCTCGCCCGGTCCACCGCCAAACGGTTCCTCCAGCTTCACACCCGCCGTCATATGGGCCAGCATTTGCGACAGAAACACAGCCTCAAAGTCATCGGCGACCTTGCGGGCCTGCTGCTGCGATAGGGAATTGATTTTGCTGCCCGCATCTGCCGCATGCTGTAGATGGCGCGGGTTCGGCTGCTGCGTCTGTGCAATCGCCAGATCCGCCATATGGGGGGACATTGCTGCGCCGATCGTCATCACATCACCGTAATATCGGCCTGCAAGGCACCGGCTGCCTTGATAGCCTGCAGGATTGAAATCATGTCCGCCGGGCCGACGCCGAGTGCGTTCAGTCCGTTTACGAGCTCATCAAGGCTGACACTGTTCCTGAGAACCGTGAGTTTTTTGTCGGAACCTTCCTCGATTTCGATGTCTGTGCGCGGTACGGTCTGGGTTGTGCCCCCTTGCGAGAAGGGATTAGGCTGACTGACTTGCGGCGTCTCGGTGACGCGGATCGTCAGATTGCCCTGTGCGATAGCAACCGTGCTGACGCGGACATCTTTCCCCATCACAATAATGCCGGAGCTTTCATCGATCACCACATTGGCAGGTTGATCCGGTGTCACCCGTAACTGCTCGACATCGGTCAGGAGCGCCATTGTCCCACCCGGATAGGCTGTCGGCACTGTCAACTGAACGATCGAGGGGTTGATCGCTTCTGCAGGCGTGCCTGAGATATTCTTGTTGATGACACGCGCAATGCGTCTTGCTGTTGTAAAGTCGGGATTCCGAAGTGAAATTTTCACTTTTTCCAGTGCGGCCAAGTCAAAGTCGATGCTGCGTTCGATGATGGCACCGTTGGAAATCATGCCGGTAGTCGGCACGCCTTTGGTCACGCCGCCTGCCTGGCCACCGGTTGTAAAACCGCCTGTCGCAATCGGGCCCTGGGCCACCGCATAAACTTCACCATCCGCCCCCATCAGCGGTGTGACAAGCAATGTGCCGCCGCGCAGATCATTCGCATCGCCCATCGTACTGATTGAAACGTCGATGCGGTTCCCCTGAATGGAGAAGGGCGGCAAACTGGCGGTCACCATGACTGCGGCGACATTGTTTGTATTGAGATTGGCCCCACGGGTATTAACGCCCAGCCGTTCCAGCATCGATTCAAGGCTTTGCCGGGTAAATGGTGCATTTCTCAGGGAATCGCCTGTGCCGGCGAGGCCGACAACAAGCCCGTAACCAATCAGCATATTGTCGCGGATACCTTCGAAATTCACGACATCCTTGATACGCGACGCCGCCGCGGGCGGCGCAGCGACCGTTGCCAGGAGGCTGAGAACAAGAGCAGCGACGAGAGTACGGAGTGGAAGCATGATCGGTTTTACGCCTGCAGGTCGTTGAAGTCACGGTGACTGAGCTTGGGAATGCGAATTCCGTGCCAGATTACCATACCGGGAATTGCCCCGGTTACAGAGCGGGTTCAGCCGTGCCAGCTGTTCAGGGCGGCAAAATTTACCGTAACGGGGCGGCAAAGCCTGATCTGGCGGCAGTTCTGGCGTGCCGGTTTTACTGCTTGTTAACGAAACAAGCGCAATCTGTGGACCAAGCATATTTGTCACAGGCCGGAATCCATGCGGATAGGTAATACAGGAAGCGTCGGTACCAGCCAGGTCCGGCGCAGCGAAGGGCGCAAGAAGACCGATCGCGCTTTCACGCTGGAAAATACCGCGCAGACCGGGGGCAATGCGTCCACTGCGACGGCAGAGGTTGCGGGAAACGGTGCCGTCGCGCCGGTCAGTTCCTTGCTCAATGTGCAGGAAGCCGGGCAGGGTTCCACAGCTGATGACAGCGAACAGGACCGCGCGGAGCGCATGCTGAAGCTGCTGGATGACATTCGCCATGGTCTGTTGAGCGGTCAGGTTTCGGTCGCCCGGCTGCAGCAACTGGAGAGACTCAGCGCGCTGCCCGTTAACAGCTATTGTGACCCCAGGCTGCAATCGATTATCCGGCAAATTGAACTGCGCGCGAAGGTGGAACTGGCGAAACTGGAAGCAAAATCCGCTTAGTAAGCGCATCTAATCTACTGATTTGTCTATATTTTTCCTCTTATCAAAAGTTTCTTCCCCATAGGGGATGTGAACGGTTGCCCAAGTGAAAGGCCGAACATATACTCCACGGCGTTTTGCTAATGGATGAGGGTATTTAGAGGATATCCGATGGCTACGCGACTTTCTGCGAATTATCGCCCTTCAGAAAGCGAACCGTTCATGAATGCCCGCCAGAAAGAATATTTCCGGCGCAAGCTATTGAATTGGAAGAATGAAATCCTTGAGGAAAACAAGGAAACGCTGAAGCATCTGCAATCGGATACGAGTCAGCATCCCGATATTGCAGATCGCGCTTCCGATGAATCCGAACGTACGCTGGAGTTGCGCACGCGGGACCGGCAACGCAAGCTGATCAACAAGATCAACGCGGCGCTGCAGCGGATCGAGGAAGGCACATATGGCTATTGTGAAGAAACCGGGGAGCCGATCGGCCTGAAGCGGCTGGATGCGCGGCCGGTTGCAACATTGAGTATCGAGGCACAGGAGCGGCACGAAAAACGCGAAAAGGTATTCCGGGACGATTAGCGCGCTTTGCCCGTGCGAATGGCTCTTGCGGCATTGTGACGAAAAAGGACCCGCAGCGGGTCCTTTTGCTTTTGGGCACCCGGTACAGTGCCGCGCCAATTGCAAGTTACAACCCTCAGAACGGAAACAGGATATCATATACCTGTTGGCCGTAGCGCGGCTGCTGTACATCGGTCAGCTGCCCGCGGCCACCATAGGAAATGCGCGCTTCAGCAATCTGCGAATGCTGGATGGTATTGCCATTGCTGATATCCTCAGGGCGAACAACGCCGGCGATAGCGATTTCACGGACTTCGAAATTGATCCGGACCTCCTGTCGCCCCTGAATGACAAGGTTGCCATTGGGCAGGATCTGCGTCACCACAGCCGCCATCGTCATTGTGATGGATTCACGGCGGTTTACGGTACCCTGGCCGGTAGACGAACTTGTCGATGTCGCATCCACAAGGGAGCTTGGCGACACCGCTTCGGGCAGAATGCGGTTCAGATTGCTTTCAAAACCAAGCAGATTTGGCGCTTCGACGCCTTCATTGGCCGCCCGTGTGCGGGTTGTCCGATTGTCGACCTGGGCGCTGTCGGTAATTGCAATATTCACGGTCAGAATATCGCCAACCGCCGAGGCACGCTGATCCTTGAAGAAGGAGCGGGCACCGGTGCGCCACAGGGAGTTCGGCTGGCTTGCGGTAATCTGTGGCGTGGGCATGGGCATTGCGACACGCGTAGCGCGTGGCACGGCGGTTTGGGTGCCTTCCAGCGGGGTCAGGGGCGGCGGGGCGCCGACCTGGGAAAGCCGGTCCACTGTGCTGCCGCAGGCGGTAAGCCCGGACAGTAATAACAGCAGCAGGGCAAGGCGTGAAAATTTGCCGGCGATGGGGTGGTTCTGATCTGTCATATTTCGGGCCTGCGCTCTCTTGATTCAGGAAATTAGCGGCTGGCAGCCAGAATCTGGCCCGCTCCGCCGAATGCGGGTGCAAAGTTGCTCACTTTTGCGCGTCCCGGGGCGGTAACATTCACTTCCAGAATTCGGTTTGTCTGAGTGTTGACCACACGGATGAGTGCATTACGGGCACCGTTTTCCAGCGCGCGTGCCTGTGTTGTCAGGCGCAACCCTGGCGCGTTGAAATGCACGATCACCAGCTCGCCCTTCTGCACCAGAAGCGGCGGGTCGATATCGTTTTGCCGGATCACCGCGCCGGCGCTCAGATAGCGCTGCACTGCCATCCCCAGCAACTCGGATTTGTCGGTCACAACAGTCCGGTTGGACCAGTTGGCGCGCAGCCGGATCATCGTGACGTCGGATTTGCCGATAATTTCGCCGCGCGACATCGCACGCGCAAGTACGGGCACCATAACGGTTTCGTATACAAGGCCTGTAATTTCCTGGACCGGCGCCCCGCTGTCGCCGGCGGGCGCTCTTAATTTGGCTACAAACCGGCCTCTTTTGCGCTGGTAACGCAGATCGACAATATCAAAGCTTTGGGGTTCATCGGTCGGGACATAAAGCCGCGGTGCGTTGCGGGCGATTTCCACGCGAATGGAGGCGGGCGCGCCCTGCTGGATCAGATAGCTTGTAATTTCACGCTCAATGGCACTTCGCGCAATGGATTTGCCTGTCCGTGTCAGCCTGATGCGCTTGGCGGCGGGCAGGGCAGCAATCTCAAGCCCTTGTGCGCGTAACGCACGCAATACGGTGGAGACAAGCAAAGTACGGCTCTCACCCGGATTTGGTGCGGCGGCAATGATGATTTCATCCAGTGCATGTTCCTGCATCATAGCGGGTGACAGGCCGCTGACCACGTCTGCGAGTGTGATATCGGTGTTCTCGACGCTGACCCGCGTTTCCAGCCGCAGATTTGCCTCTGCCCGGGACAGGCTGAGCAGCAAAACCACAAGGCTGACAAGGGAGATGCGGGTCAGTATCCCGAACCGGCTATGCCATGAGGTGCGGATTAGGGGTGTCTCAGCCATTTGCCTTACCTGCGGAGGTTGGAAGTTGTCGACAGCATTTCGTCTGATGCGCTGATGACCTTGGAATTCATCTCATAGGCGCGCTGTGCAGAAATCAGGGCGGTAATCTCTGCGACAGGGTTGACATTTGCGGTTTCCACGAAGCCCTGAAGAACAGTGCCATACCCCGGACTGCCGGGGGCACCGATTTGCGCAGCGCCTGAGGCCGGGGTTTCCAGAAACAGATTGTCGCCCTGTGCTTCAAGCCCGCCCTCATTGAAGAAAATTGCAAGCTCAAGCTGGCCAACAGTCTGAAGTTCCACCTGACCCTGCAGTTTTGCCTGAACTTCGCCCTGGGTGTTGATAAAGACATCGGTTGCTTCGGCGGGGATCGCGATACCGGGGGAGACAACATAACCGTCGCCGGTCACAATCTGGCCCTCTGCGCTCAGGGAAAACGACCCGGCACGGGTATAGGCTTCATCGCCGCTGGGAAGCTGTATTCTGAAGAAACCACGGCCCTGAATAGCCAGGTCATAGGTGTTTTCGGTCGATGCAAGGTTGCCTTGCTCGGTGATGCGGTAAACCGAACCGGCCCGGACACCGGTGCCGATTTGGACGCCCGAGGGGACTATCGTGCCGGCATTTGAGCTGTCAGCGCCGATACGGCGGAGATTCTGGTAAAGCAGGTCCTGAAATTCCGCCCTCTGGCGCTTGAAGCCCGTCGTGTTCATATTGGCGATATTGTTGGAGATCACCTCAACATTGAGCTGCTGTGCCAACATGCCGGTCGCTGCGATGCTTAAGGATTTCATGGGCAGTTATCTTTCCTTTTTTGCGGAAAATGGCGTGATTTAGCGAATTTGCGATAGCTGATCGATGACCTTCGTGGTCAGATCGTCGCCTGTATCGATGAGCCCCTTGGCCGACTGATAGCGACGCATCACATCGATCATGCGCGTGATTTCCAGGATCGGTTCGACATTGGAATCCTCCAGATATCCTTGCTGGATGACGATATCGTTCTGCTCAACCGGTTTACCCTCTTCTTCGCTCGTATAGATATTCGCGCCAGCCTTCTTCAGCGTCTGAGGATTGTTGAAATCCACAATAGCAAGCTGTTTGGGCTCATCCCCTTCGATGGAGATGGCGCCATTTGTCGAAATGTCCGGCATGGCGTTTTCGGGATCCAGCGTGATGGGTTGCAGATCCTCATCCAGCACCCGGAAGCCGGCCTGGGTCACAAGATCGCCTTCATTACTCAGCGTGAAATTACCGGCGCGCGTATAGGCGACCCCGTCCTTGTATTCGACGGCGAAAAAGCCCGTACCGCCCAAGGCAACATGCAGGGCATTTCCGGTGGGGGAGATATTGCCCGGCGCAAAATCGCGCTTGACGCCGTAATCCAGTACAAGTGAAACATTCTTGGCAGGCCCCGCGCCTTGCGCGACAGGTGCGAGATATTCCTGAAACAGCACCTGTTCGGCCTTGAAGCCGCCGGTGTTCATATTCGCCAGGTTATTGGCGATAACATCCATCTGCCGCCGCAGGGAGGTCAGATTGGATAGGCTGATTGAAAAACTGTTTTCCATGTGCTGCCCGCCACCGTTCTGTCGCGTTGTTTGCACGAAACCCGTGCTGCCTGCCCCCAATTGCAGTTTGCGTGCCAGTTGGGAAATGGCCGACAAGTCCGGTTTTTTGTCCGGTGCGGGCGCGGTTCCTGAGAAAAGCCTGCCGCGTGGCAGATTTTGCCCTGTTGTTTTTGCGCTTTAGCGCCAATCGCAAGACTCCGTTAACCGATAAAATTTAGTCTTGGGAAAGTTGCAGCATCGCGCTGCATGAAATCAGATTTGGGCGACAGAACATGGCGGAAGACGCAGATACAGAAGCCGAAGCAGCCGAAGGTGAAGAAGCCGAGGGCGCGAAGAAGAAAAAGCTGAGTGGCAAGACGATCATTCTCTTCATCGCATTGCCTGTGCTGCTGCTGGTTCTTGCCGGTGGTGGCGCGTTTCTTTTCCTTGGTTCGTCATCGGATGAGGAAGCCGAAGCGCTTGCCGAGGAAGAGGTGGTGGAAGAGGAAAAGCAGGTCGTCTTCTATGACATGCCTGAAATCCTTGTAAATCTGTCTTCTTCCGACAAGCGGGGATCCTTCCTTAAGCTGCGCGTGTCGCTAGAGCTTGATGATCCGGAGGCTCCGATGGCGCTTGAGCCGTTGCTGCCGCGTGTTGTGGATAATTTTCAGGTGTTCCTGCGTGAAATGCGGGTTGAGGATCTGCGCGGCTCGGCGGGCATGATCCGGCTGAAGGAAGAGCTGCTGCGCCGGGTTAACATCTCGGTTCAGCCGATCGAGGTGCAGGACATCCTCTTTAAAGAAATGCTCGTTCAGTAGGGTGCATGAATAGCAATGTCTGAAGAAGAACTTGATGATGAGGCCATCGCCGCGGCATGGGAAGCCGAAACCGAAGCGGAAGCCGGTGACGGCGACGATGATGAGGCGCTAGCCGCCGCCTGGGAGGCCGAAACCGAGGGCGACGGCGACGGCGATGATGGCGAGATGGCTGCGGAATGGGCGGCCATGGTCGATGACGACGAGCCGACAGATACCGGTTCGTCGGGGCGTGTCCTCAATCAGGATGAAATCGACAGTCTGCTCGGTTTCGACGATGACGATGCCACGCAGCAGGATCGCAGCGGCATCAAGGCGATGATCAACTCGGCATTGGTGTCCTATGAACGCCTGCCGATGCTTGAAATCGTATTTGACCGGCTGGTACGGCTGATGACCACCTCGCTGCGCAATTTCACCTCGGACAATGTCGAAGTCAGTCTCGACAATATTACCTCTGTTCGGTTTGGCGATTATCTGAACTCCATTCCGTTGCCCGCAATTCTGGCGGTTCATCGGGCCGAAGAGTGGGACAACTACGGTCTGTTCACCGTTGATTCAAACCTGATTTATTCGATTGTCGACGTGTTGCTTGGCGGCCGGCGCGGTACCGCTGCGATGCGGATCGAGGGGCGCCCCTATACAACGATTGAACGTTCCCTGGTGGAGCGGATGGTCGAGGTTGTGCTCAACGATATGTCGATTGCGTTTGAACCGCTGTCGCCGGTTACATTCAAGCTCGACCGGATGGAGACAAATCCGCGTTTTGCGGCAATCGCGCGCCCGGCCAATGCCGCTATTCTGGTGCGGTTGCGCATTGATATGGAAGATCGCGGCGGTCGCATTGAACTGGCGCTGCCCTATGCGACGCTCGAGCCGATCCGCGAGTTGCTGTTGCAGATGTTCATGGGCGAAAAATTCGGTCGTGACTCAATTTGGGAAAGCCATCTGGCGACCGAACTCTGGAACACGCAAATCCCGATTGAAGCAGTTCTGGATGAGCAGGCGATGAGCCTGCGCGATGTCATGAATTTTGAAGTCGGCCAAACTGTGATGTTGAACTGCACCGCCGATTCAGTGGTGAAGATGCGTTGCGGCAGTATCGGGTTGGTCGATGGGAAAATGGGGCGGATAGGCACAAAGATTGCAGTCCGTATTAACAGCCGGATGACCGGCATTACCGACGGCCTGTCGGTTTAGCAGTGATTTGTTGAGGAGCGCGCCATGTTGACCGAACTGATGTTAGACATCCTGGTTGCTGTCTTGTTGGGGGTCACGGTTGCCTATTGTTTCTTGCTGAACCGGCGTCTTGGTGCGCTGCGCAGCGGCCAGGACGGCCTGCTGAAAGTCGTTCGCGAGTTGAACAGCGCCACCGAACAGGCACGGCTTGGCATTCGCAATCTGCAGGAGGCGGGTGACACTGTCGGTGAAAAACTTGCATCGCAGGTTGCCGGGGCGAAGGCGCTGTCGGATGAGCTCGCCATGATTGTCGAGGCGGGTAATAACCTTGCCGATCGTCTTGCGGCCGATGTTGAAGGGCGCAGCAGCGCAGGACGAAAACCGACATTCGCCGGTACCCCGGAGGCGGCTGTTGCGGAAGTGCCCAAATTCGGGCCGGACGAGGGGCGTCTGCCGGCTGACGATAATGACGGCGATGACAAACTGGCATTGCGTAACGCATTGCGGGCGGTGCGATAATGCTGGGCCGTTTTTTTGCAATTGAGCGGGTACGGCTATTGCCGGTGGTAATGGGCTGTGCGGCGATGCTGTTCGGCCTGAAGATAAATGACGTCTGGAACGGGGTGATCGAATTTGAAGCCGGGATCAGTTCCGCACAGGCTGCAACCGATGTAAAGGCGGTTGAGCCGCAGTCAGACAAGAACGATATGTCGCAGGCCCTGTCTGCCGCCCCTGCTGCGGCGAACCTTGGCGATACGGGGGAGATCAGCGAGTCCGAGGTACAGTTGCTGCAGCGCCTGTCTGACCGTCGTGAAGAGATTGAGGCACAGGCGCGGGAACTGGATACACAGCGGACCTTGCTTGTTGCGGCGGAAAAGCGGGTCGCGGAGCGGATCGCGAAACTTGAGGAACTTGAAGCAACGGTTGCGGGGCTGATCGAGCAGTTCGATACCCAGGAAGAAGCGCGCATATCCAAGCTTGTCGAAGTCTATCAGAAGATGAAGGCAAAGAACGCCGCGCGTATTTTCAATGAACTCGATATGCGCGTGCTGCTTGCTGTCGCGATGCGGATGAATGAGGCCAAAATGGCCGAGGTGCTGGGCAAAATGAATCCGAAAGCAGCGCAGGAGTTGACTATTGAGATGGCGCGGCAGCGTCAGCTTCCCGATACGGCCGGCTGAGTCGGACGATGGAATCCTATTGTTTTTATTGTGACTTTTTCATTGTAAGGAGTCAGGCGTGCTAGACGAATATCAACAGCAGGAGACGGAGCCGCAAGCGGCAGGCGCAGCGCAGAATACCGTTGTATTTCTGTCGCTGTTTCTTATTCTGCTGGCTTTTTTCATTATGCTGAACAGCATCGCAACGCGTGATCCCTCCAAGGTGGATTCTGCGGTTAGCAGTCTGACCGAGAGCTTCGCGCGCTCAAAGTTCCGCGCGCCTGAAGGGTATGTTCCCTCGAAAATCGGTAATATTCTGCGCGATTCAGCGATGCTGAACGAGATACATACCCGGTTGCTGGCATCGGAAAGCTGGGCGGATCTGGACGTTTCCTCCGCTCGCGGTGTGCTGCTTGCCAATTTTGATCGCGATAAGCTGTTTATCGCCAAAACGGCGGTGCTGAAACCCGATGCTGTTTCACTGATTCAGGGCTTGGCGCAGGCTTTGTCTGCCCAGGCTGCGGAAGGTCGTGGGGTTGTGGAAATCACCGTTCATGCGATGCGCATCGGCAATATCGCGGAAGCGGTGCCTCTGCCCGTCCCGATGCGGCAGTCGATGGCACTGGCCAACGAATTTGAACGCTGGGGCGTATTGCCGCGCAACATTGCTGTCAGTGTTGTTTCGGGCACCTCGCCCAAGGCCCGGATGGCATTTTTCAGCCTGACGGACAAGGGGGCGTAGCATGACAACCAATGCAATCCCCCGGGCCAATGCAACCCCCGACGCCAAAGCATCCCAATCCGGGGAAAAGGCATCCTGTCAGCCCGCAATTTATCCCGTACCCGGATCCGATGCGCGGCAGGGTATCGTGCGCATCGATCAGGGCTGGCTGATTACATTCGCTGATCTGATGGCGTTGCTGCTGTCTTTCTTTGTGATGCTCTATGGCATGTCGGTGATGCAGACCGAAGCATGGCAGTCTATCGTGTCGTCGTTGAGCGATGAATTGTCGGCAGGTCACGACACAGCTCTTATCCGGCAAGTGCCGCAGCAGACGCCGCTGCGGCAGGTCCGGACGGAGGGGGAGAGCCTTACCTATCTGCAGACCATCCTGGTCGAGAAATTTCGTAACGATCCTGTCTTGGTGCAGTTGGTCATCAGGCGTGAGGGGGGGCGTCTATCGGCGTTGTTCCCCTCGGATTTACTGTTTGGCAGCCGCAGTCACACGATTTTACCCGAGCGGCAGCTGGCAATTGCCATCCTTGCCGAGGCCTTGCGCGATATTTCCAACCGTGTCGAGGTGCATGCGACCATTGCGGTGGGACATACAGAAGACAGAAATGCTGCATTTGATCATGGCTGGTACTGGCGGCTTGGTATCGCCAGGGCATCGGCGATGGTGGCTGCATTAAAAAAAGCTGGCTTGCGGCGGACCATTCTGCCCTATGGGCATGTTATGGCTGGTGAGGGGCCCGCTGTGGGCCAACTGGCACTCGTTATTCATGAAGACAGGTAACATCCATGTGCGTCTCGGTTAGGCCGAACAGGCAGAAAATCTGGTTGCTGTTTTGGGCAGTATGGCTGGGCGCAATGGTGGCGATGTCGGCTGTATCGGCTGTGGCGCAGGAGACTGTCGTGGTGCGCGGCGGCATACACCCAAACTATGCCCGCATTGTATTTGACTGGGATAAACCGGTGGAGGTGGAGACGGTTGAAACCCCCGGAACGGTCGAACTGCGCTTTGCCGAAGAATTTGTTGCGGAGTTTTCGCCCACCCTGGCGCTGATCGGGGACTATGTGGCATCTGCGGAACAGGCTGCCGATGGGCGGGCTGTTTTCTTTCCCTTGCAGCAGGAAGTAGTGGTGCGGAACTTCCGCGTCGGCAACAAGGTTGTTGTCGATCTGTATCAGGCAGCCGATGCGGATGAAGCAGATGAAAGCGCACAGTTGAAAATCAATGTCCGTGCGGGGGAACACCCCGACTATCTGCGTATTGTGTTCGACTGGCCCACACCTGTTGCATTCGATACCCGTATTTCGGACGAAAAACTTACCGTCAGCTTCGATGAACCCTTCAGCGCGAATTTTGCGCAGGTGGAAGACAGGCTTTCAGACTATGTGGGCCGACCCTTTCTGGATGAAGCGGGAAAGACTGTTTCAGTGCCGCTCAAAGCGGAATTCGGGCTGCGCGAGTTGCAAATCGATAATCGGATTGTTGTCGATCTGCTGAAGGACGAACAGGCACCGCGGCCTGATAGTGAGTTGACGCTTGCAGAGACAACAGAAGAAGTGCCGCCATCTGCCAGGGAAACTGAAGAGATTGCGCTGCCGGAACAGGATGCCGTCGATCCTGAGGATGCTGCCGGCAAAAACGAGGTGGCGCCGCAACAGGCAAGCGCGGATGGCGAAGGCGAGGCACAGCCTGCAAATGCTACCCGCGAAGCTGTCGCCGACCTGTTGGCCGATGTCACTGCAATACAGCCAGCCGCACCGGAAAAGCAACAGATTGAACTGCGCATGCGCCAGATCCCCGAAGGGGTGCGGATCAGCGTTCCCTTCACGACGAAAAGTGCGGCGGCGGTCTTTATGCGCGGCAACACTTTGTGGGCCGTATTTGACGCGCAGGTGGATGTCGATATGTCGATCATGTCGCTTGTGCGCGGTAATCTGATTACCCAGGGGAAGCAAATTGCCCATGACGCGGCAACCGTGCTGGTGTTTGACGTGGCGGCAGGCACGATGGTGAATGTCGGCCGGCAGCAATCGGTCTGGCAGGTTGATCTTGTACGCAACTATGTTACGCCCGCAGGTTTGCTGCGCGTTATGCGTGAACCGAATGCGGAACCGAACGGGCATGTGCTGATCAAGGCGCTTTCCCCGAAGGGGCCGTTTGCAGTCAGGGACCCTGAAGCGGGTGACACCATTCTGGTTTCGCCAGTCTCTGAAGTATCCCATGCGGTTGTCACGCCGCGGCGATATGTCGATTTTGAGATCCTGGCAACAAGTCAGGGGGCTGCGATTATTCCCTTCTCCGATCAACTGGCGGTTCAAAGCCGACCTGGGGCCATTACGATCAGCACACCGCTTGGGCTGTCGATGTCAAACTTCGTTTCGCGCGAGATTGGCAAGGCTGCCTCTGAAAGTGACAGCTATAGCTCACCGGTATTTATGGATTTTGCCAGTTGGCAGCAGGGAAGCAGCGCCAATTTCCGTACGGTACGTCGTCAGATTACAGCCGGGATTCAGGAAAGCGAAGGGGAAAAGCGCAGCGCACAGCGCTTGACGATGGCGCGTTATTATCTGTCGCACGGATTTGCAGCCGAGGCGCGCGCCATGCTGCAGCTGATGGTCGCCGAAGACAGCAATGCGGATAAGGATTTATATCATCGCGGGCTGATGGGTGTCGCAGAATATTATATGGGTCGCTATAGCGATGCCGGGGAAAAACTCGCACATTCCGGATTGCGCGATGACCCGCATGCATCCCTGTGGCGCGGGGCAATTTTCGCGCAGCAGCAGCGCTGGCAGAAAGCACTCAAGAATTTTGATCGCGGCTATGGTGTTATCGGTAAATATGATGGCGATACCGCTGCCGAGCTGTACCTTCTGATGGCGGAAGCCGCAATCAACCGCCGTGAATTCGACCGCGCGGGCAGGGAGATGGAAAATGTACTGCCCAGCGAACTGCCGGTTGCGCTGGAAAGCAAGCTGTGGCTGCTGCGCGGTCTCGTGGCGGAGGGGCTTGGCAATAGCGATGATGCGATTGCCGCCTATAATATGGCGGAATCGCGCCATTACAGGCCGACAGAAGTGCCCGCCCGGCTTGCCAGGCTGGAGTTGCTTGGCCGGCTTGGCTCCCTGAGCCCTGAGGAAACGACCGACGGGCTCGAAAAACTGCGTTATGCATGGCGCGGCGACGATATCGAGCTGCGGGTGCTGCAAGCGTTGGGCGAAAGATATGTCGACGTGAAAAAGTACCGCAACGGGCTCACCATTATGCGTAGCGCTGTGACGAACTTTCCAGATGCGTTGCGCTCCAAACAGATTGCCATGCGCATGGGGGAGGTATTCTCGGGATTGTATCTTGATGGCGACGCCGACGATCTGCCGCCGGTCAAGGCTTTGGCATTGTACTATGATTTTCGCGAGCTTACACCCGTCGGCAAGAATGGCGATGAAATGATCCGCAGGTTGGGGCAACGGCTGGTTGCTGTTGACCTTCTGGCCGAAGCTGGCGAATTGCTGGACCATCAGGTGCGTTATCGGCTGGCAGGCACTGCCAAGGCGCAGGTTGCGGCGCAGTTGGCGGTTATTCAGCTTCTCGATCAGCAGCCCGAAGCCGCATTGGAAACAATTCGCAGGACGCGCCAGACCCGGCTTCCGCGTGATCTGAACGTGACGCGATTGCTGCTTGAAGCGCGCGCGCTGACTGAAATGGAAGAGTTTCAGACAGCGCTTGATCTGATCGACGGCATCGAGACGCCGGAGGCTCAACTGCTGCGTGCGGATATTCATTGGGAATCTGACAACTGGAACGCAGCGGCGGGTGCGATGGAAACTGTGCTGGGTGACCGGTGGCGCATACCTGCAAATCTGACTGTCATTGAACAGGGGCAGGTTATGCGTGCATCAATTGCCTATGCCCTTGCCGGTCAACAGCGTGCGCTCGATGCCCTTAAGGGGCGTTACGGGCCCAAGATGACGATAGGGCGTTATGCGGAAGCATTCGATGTTCTGACCCGATCGCCCGATGCAAGCGGGGTGGCATTCCGCCAGCTTGCCTCAACCATTGCCGGTATCGATACCTTGCAGGACTTTCTGGCGAATTACCGCAGCGATACAAAAGCAGCCGATGTGAACTCCTGACCTTCGGCTAGCGGGTCTTTTTTCCGGTGCACGGGATAAGTGTGCGCACGTTCTTGCGCCGCCCCGAACCGTTAAGCTCACGGCGCGCCCTCTGTAGACGTCAATCAATACCGACTACACAATTCCGGAACGACAATGCAGGTAACCGGCAACTCGCCAGCCCCGTTTCATCTGGCGAGGCGGCGGAGCTGACGGCTTCAGCTCATACTGTGAAAGGATCTGACACCCCGCGAAGATGAGTGCTCGGGCAGGCGGATGCGCGCGTGAAAGGGGGGCGATTGCTATCCCGCACCGAAGCTTTGTACAAGGCTGCTTGCAATCAGGCTCCACCCGTCGACCAGCACAAAAAAGATCAGCTTGAAGGGCAGGGAGATCATGATCGGGGGCAGCATCATCATACCCATCGACATCAGCACGGAGGCAACCACCATGTCGATGACGACGAAGGGTATAAAAATCAGAAAGCCGATTTCAAATGCCCGTTTAAGTTCTGAAACCATAAATGCCGGGATCAGCGCATGAAGCGGTGTGTCCGCGGCGGTTTGCGGGGTTTCGGATTTCGACAGATCGATGAACAGGCGCAGATCCTGTTCGCGGACCTGCGACAACATGAATTGGCGCACCGGGGCAACGGTGCGGTCAAACGCTTCGGATTCATCAATGCTGTCTTCCATCAGCGGTTTGATGCCTTGCTCATAGGCCTGACTGAAGGTTGGCGCCATGACGAAGGCCGTCAGGAACAGTGCAAGGGAAATGATCACTGTATTGGGGGGCGAGGTCTGGGTTCCCAGCGCGCTGCGTAAAAGGGACAGGACCACGACAATTCGCGTGAATGAGGTCACCGTCACCAGGATACCCGGCGCAATGCTCAGGATCGTGATAAAGGCGATAAGCTGTATCAGACGCCCGGTCAGTGAGTTTGTTCCGCCAAGCAATTCGCTATCGGCATCTTCCCCCAAATCGATGGTAATATTCTGCGCCTGTGCCCCGCCATCGGGAAGCAGCAGGATCGTTGCCAGACCCGCAAGGGCAAGAAACAGGTGCAGGGAGTTACGCTTGGTTATCATCATTCAACTCGGAAGAGGGGACGGTAGTGCGGCCGTCCGACAGGGCGCTGTCTGAAATATTGCGTTCGACCACAAGGTCGGTATCGCCGCCGACCATCAGTAAATGCTGCCGATCGTCACGCTGAATAAGAAGGAGCTTGCGTTTTGCGTCGATCGGGCGGACTTCCAGCAGCGCCAGTCGATGGCCGGTACTGCCTTTTTTCGTCGCTCTGGGCGTTAACCCCGCGCGTTTTCCAAGCCAGGCGCAAAAGCCGATAAGCCCCAGCACGAAGATGAGCGCCAGAAGGAAACGCAAATAATCAAAACTTTCCATAGGTCCCTTGGGCCATTTAACCGCGCGCATCGAACGCGGCGAATATCTGGCCGCGGCGACCGCCTCAATGTGCCGCGAATATGCTTAACGGGGGGTTAAGGGGGCAGTCGGGTAAAAAATGCGATTAAGAGTTTATTAAATTGCCTGGGGCACAATCGGCGCAATGAACCTGCCAGGATTCCAGACCTGCCCGGCCTCAAATTGATCGGTGAGTTGACCCAAAGGCGATGAGCGCGAACGCATTTCCCATATTTTCGGCCATTCGGACGAAGCTGGCATGGCTGTCGGCCCGCCAGAAAGTGGTGTCGGAAAATATCGCAAACGCCAACACTCCGGGTTTCCGGGCACGCGAACTCAAGCCCGTCGATTTTCGTAAAATGCTGGAAAATCAAAGCCATTCAGTCGGTATGCAGGTTACCAACGCGCGCCATATGGTTAACAAGAGCGGCGCATCACAGCTATTTGATTTCAAGACAACCGAGGCGCCGATCGTTGAGATGGATGGATCGGGAAATTCGGTTTCAATTGCTGAAGAGACAATGAAACTCGGCCGTACGCAGGTCGAATATGAAATGACCACGAATATTTATCGCAAGCAGACTAGTTTACTTCGGATCGCGCTGGGAAGGCGCGGATAGCATGAGTTCAACCAGCGAAACCGGTTCAGGAAATTTTTGTTATGGATCTTAACCTCGCAATTCAGACATCCGCTTCCGGCATGCGTTCGCAAGGCACACGCATGCGCGTGATCTCGGAAAATATTGCCAATTCGCAGTCACTGGCCAAAGGTCCTGATGATGATCCGTATCGGCGGCAAATGGTGACCTTCCGCAATGAGGTCGACCGGCTCTCGGGTGCGAAACTGGTTAATGTCCGCAAGGTCGTTGAGGACAAAAGCGAGTTCAAGCAGAAATATGACCCGCTGCACCCCGCGGCCAACCCGCAAGGATATGTGAAGCTGCCCAATGTGAATGTCATGCTGGAGACGATGGATATGCAGCAGGCTCAGCGCAGCTATGAAGCTAATATCGCGTCGCTGAAAGCAGCGCAGAATATGCTGGTCAAAACCATCGACCTTCTCAATAGCCGCTAGTTAACCGCCGGAGAATCCGATCATGAGTGTTTTGGGAACTAATGCGGCGCAGGCGGCTTCCGCCTATGCGCAGACCGCAAGCCGGCCGCTGGAGGAAAATGGCGACGGTCTTGCCGCCGGGGCAGCACCCAAAGGCCCGACATTTACGGAGCTTGTGGAAGACAAGGTTGGCGCTGCGGTCGATGCGAACCGCAAGGCGGAGTCCGTATCGCTTGACGCGATCAACGGCAAGGCGGATATGGTGGATCTTGTCACCGCTATGAATAACGCGGAAATGACGTTGCAAACCGTTGTCGCGGTCCGCGATCGTGTCGTTCAGGCCTATCAGGATATTCTGAAAATGCCGATATGATCGGCGCTGTGAGTGTGGGGTAGCAATGGGGCCTGCTGATGTCCTCGATGTCGGGCGCGATGCGATCTATGTGATGTTGCAGGTTTCTGCGCCTGTCATGCTGGTCGGTCTTGGGGTGGGGCTGATTATTGCCTTGTTCCAGGCGCTGACGCAGATCCAGGAAATGACATTGACGTTCGTTCCGAAAATCATTGCGATTTTTCTTTCGCTGCTGATTTTCCTGCCGTTCATGGGGCAGGTGCTTGACGGGCTTATGGCCCGGATCGCCGAACGCATAATCGGCTTGTAGAGACGGCATGGCCTATGGGGTACAGACGAAACAGTGCTGCTGATGGCAGGCAGAAACGCCGGTAATGCAGTTAGAACTGGTCCCAGCCCAAATTTTCGGCTTCTTTCTTGTTTTCAGCCGCATCGGCAGCATGGTGATTTTCATGCCCGCCTTTGGCGAGGCGTCGGTTCCGCCCTGGGTGCGGCTTGGCATCGCTTTTTCACTGACGGCGGTTTTGTATCCTCTGGTAAAGGATCTGTTGCCCTCCATTCCTGTAACCGCTTTCGGTTTTGTCGCCGTGATAGGGGCAGAAGTGTTGACCGGGCTGTTTATCGGCGGGGTGACGCGGTTACTGTTGATGGCGTTGCATTTGGGGGGGCTTGTCATCGCGTTTCAGACAGGACTTGGCTTTGCCCAGGGCTTTGACCCCTCGCAGCGGAGCCAGTCAGCGATAGTCGGTACGTTTCTGACCCTTGTGGGGATCAATCTCATCCTGGCGGCAAATCTGCATCATCTGCTGGTCGGTGCGATGCATGACAGCTATCAGCTTTTCCAGCCCGGACGTCTGCCTGCGCCGGCAAGTTTTGCGGCGCTTGCCACCGAAACGGTCGGGCAGGCATTTGCGATGGGAATCCAGCTTGCGGCGCCTTTCATTGTTTTTGGTATTATCTTCAATACAGGTATCGGGTTGCTGGCCAGGCTCATGCCACAGGTGCAGATATTCTTCATCGCCGTGCCGGGGCAAATTCTGCTCGGTTTTATGATTATGGGGATGATTTTTTCCAGCCTGATGCTCTGGTATCTCGATTATTTCGAAGCCGGCGTCGCAAATCTTCTGATCGCACGATAGGAGCGAGGGTATGTCAGAAGAGGATAAGTCGCAAAAAACAGAAGAACCGACACAGAAAAAACTCGAAGACGCCCAGAAAAAGGGCGATGTGGCCCGCAGTCAGGAAATTCGCCACCTTGCCATGCTGGCCGGCGGCGGGCTTGCGATCGCGGTATTCGCGGGCCAGCTTGGCTTGCAGTTGAGTGACAATCTTTCCGTCTATCTGGCGCAGGCGGGGCAAATTCCTGCTGATGCCTCAAATCTTGCGCTTGTCGGCCGCGACGTTGTGACGGGGCTGGTCAGTTGGCTCGGGTTGCCTTTGTTGGTGCTTGTCGTTGCCGCGCTTGCGGGCAGTGTGTTGCAGGCGAAACCGGTTCTGACGACTGAAAAAATAAAACCGAAATTCAGCAAGATTTCGCTGACCAAGGGGTTTGGCAGATTATTTTCCAGTCAGTCTGTCATGGAGTTTGTCAAAGGTCTGCTCAAACTGGCGGTTGTTGCGGCTGTTGTCATCCTGGTTATCTGGCCCGAGCGCGACCGGCTGGACACGCTGATGACATATGCACCCGCCGAGATGCTGAATTATGTAAAAGTCGCAGCACTAAAAATGTTTGGGGGAGCAATTGCGATTATGGGGTTAATCGCAGCGGCGGACTTTCTCTATCAACGGTCGGAATTTCTGAAGAAACAGCGGATGAGCCGGCAGGAAATCAAGGACGAACATAAACAGACGGATGGCGATCCGCAGGTGAAGGCGCGCATTCAGCGCATCAGAATGGAACGCGCCCGTGGCCGGATGATGGCCGCGGTTCCTGAAGCTACGCTTGTAATCGCGAACCCGACCCATTTTGCCGTCGCGTTGAAATACGAGCATATGGAAATGAATGCGCCGGTTTGCGTGGCGAAAGGGGTCGATGAGATCGCTCTGCGTATCCGTACGGTTGCAGAGGAAAATGACGTGCCGGTTGTTGAGAACCCGCCGCTCGCGCGCGCCTTGCACGCTTCTGTCGAACTTGAGCAGGAAATCACGCCCGAACATTATCAGGCAGTCGCCGAAGTGATTGGTTATGTGATGGGCCTGCGGAAGTAACGGGGACTGGCGATTGCCAATCGGCGGCAAGCCGGCCTACGCTTATGAGAATATCGGTTTAACTGCGGGAAAAGGCCAGATGGGGTTGTTATCCGATCAGAAAGGTGTAGCGGGACTGCGCGGACTGCTGAAAGGGAGTGTCGTGGGGCGCATCCTGACCAAGGAGGCCGCCCGCCGCGAACATTTCAGGCTTGCCGGGTTCGATTATGGCGTGCTTGCCGAGCTTGTCGATAACAGCCAGGACGCAATCCTGATCACCGGTGAAGCTGATGAGGTGTGTTACGCGAATGCAGGCTACTACGCCCAGTTCGGGATCGATCAGTCGATCGTCCCGCCGCCCGCATTGTCGGCAATTCTGGCGCGGCAGGAGAATTGCAATGAGCGGCTCTTCCGTTTGCAGAAGGCGATTGCCGAGCGCCGTCCGGCGAAAGAAGTCATGTCATTTGTCCATGCGGACACCCTTCATCGCGTTGCTGTCAGCGTTGCGCCAGTTTCGGAGACCAGTCCATTATGTGTGTGGCGTATTCAGCGCTATGACAGAACCCGGAATTCCGCGTCACCTGAACCGCAAAAATACAAGCAGATCCTTGAAGTGATTGACTCTGCCCCGCTGGGGATCGGAATTATCAATGAGGCGGGTACGATCGAATTTGCCAATGCAATATTTTCCGAATGGATCGGTGTATCACCGGAAGAGGTCCATAAAGGAAAGATAACAATTGCCGATATATTCGAGGACGGTTCTGTTTTCTGGTCATCGAATAATGACCAGCGCGACCTCAGCTATACCGGAATCGAACGTACTATCATTGTTTCGTCGGATGGCGAGCGTATACCGGTATCGGCACTGTATCGGATTCGCGAGGAGTCTGAGAATGGCGCACGCTCTCTGCAACTTGTCATGCGTGACCTGCGGGCGCAATTGTCAGCGGATCTGACGCAATTACGTGAAGTTGAAGCACGTTTTCTGCGTCTTTTTGATATTGCGCCTGTCGGTATTGTCATTGTCGATCAGCATGGTCATGTCGTTGAATCGAACTCCGCATTTTTCAAGAATTTCGGGATGCTGTTTAGCAGTGGTGACGATTTTCTTTCGATCGTTGATGAAACCTACGTTGCGGATGTGCGGCACCGGATAAGCGACGCTGCGCGGCTACAGACGACCGGGCAACATATCGATATTGAATTGCATAATCAGGGTGAAGCGCGTTCGGCGCAGCTTTATATTTCACCGCTGCGCGAATCCGGTAATGCGTCCGTCGTCTTATATCTGATTGATACGACCGAACAACGGCAGTTGGAGCTGCAATTCTCGCAATCCCAGAAGATGCAGGCCGTAGGCCAGCTGGCAGGCGGTATCGCACATGATTTTAATAATCTGCTGACAGCGATCATCGGTTACAGCGACCTGCTGCTCAGCCGCCATGATGCGGGCGACCCGTCATTTAACGATATCCACCAGATCAAACAGAATGCCAATCGCGCTGCCAATCTCGTGCGGCAACTTCTGGCCTTTTCGCGGCAACAGACGCTGCAGCCCACCGTCATTTCCGTGACAGATATGCTGGCGGAGCTGCATAACCTGTTACGGCGCTTGCTGGGTCAGCAAATCGAACTGACGATGACACATGGGCGCAATCTGGGGCAGGTGAAGGCGGATCAGGGGCAGCTTGAAAATGTCATCATCAACCTGGCCGTCAATGCCCGTGATGCACTGGCGGGCAATAAAGGATGTCTGTCGATCCGTACAGCGAATATATCCGCCGAGCAGGCGCGTCAGCTCGACCATAGCTGGATGCCGCCGGGCGACTGCGTGATGATTGAGGTTTCAGACGATGGGCCCGGTATCCCCAAAGCGGTTATCGGAAAGATATTCGAACCGTTTTTTACCACGAAAGAAGTCGGGAAGGGGACAGGGCTCGGGCTGTCCACCGTTTATGGCATCATCAAACAGCAGGGCGGCAATATTCATGTGTCGAGTGAGGTTGGCGATGGCGCGACATTCCGTATCTACCTGCCTGTCTATGCCGAAGAAGAGGTGCAATCCGATGGTGCAGAAGCTCAGGTGGAAGTCAGCGCAGATCTAACGGGCAATGGGGTTATTCTTCTGGTGGAAGATGAGGATCCGGTTCGTGCGTTTGCATCGCGCGCCCTGACGGGTAAGGGATATACGGTGCTTGAGGCCGACGGGCCAGATCAGGCGCTTGAAATTGTCGAGACGCGTGCGGACGAAATTGATCTGGTGATTTCCGACGTTGTCATGCCGGGCATGGACGGCGCGCGGCTGATGAAAATCATTCAGCAGAAAAGCCCCGGAATTCGGGCCATTTTCATATCCGGTTATGCGGAAAATGCGTTCCGCGACAGCGATGAAACGGTCGAGGATTATTTGTTCCTGCCCAAGCCGTTCACGCTGAAACAGCTCGCCGCGCGGGTTAAGGAAACCTTTGCCGAGCGTTGATAAACAGCTGCCGGAGCTATGTCATCCGACAGTCTTGATGATCGCCGGAATGACATATACGCAGATCGCCCGCCGCTGCGGTTGGAGCGGCTGAACTTCAGACGTTTTCAGCCATTTCCCGTAACTTGAACTTCTGTACCTTACCGGTCGAGGTTTTGGGCAGATCCGCAAACACCACATAGCGGGGGCATTTATAGTGCGCCAGATTTTCACGGCAATAGGCGATCACCGCCTCTTCGGTTAAATCCTCATGCCCTGTCCGGCGGGTGACAAATGCGCAGGGCGTTTCACCCCATTTCTCATCCGGTTTCGCCACCACGGCGGCTTCCAGAATTCCCGGATGCTTATAGAGGGTATCTTCGACTTCAATGGAGGAAATATTCTCCCCGCCAGAAATGATGATGTCCTTGGATCTGTCGCGTAGCTGAATATAGCCATCGGGATGCCAGACCCCCAGATCGCCTGAATGATACCAGCCACCGGCAAAGGCATCACCCGAGGCGGTCGGGTTCTTGAGATACCCCTTCATGATGACATTGCCGCGGAACATAACCTCGCCCATTGTCTCACCATCTTTGGGTACTGCTTCCATCGTATCGGGATCACGCACCGACAACTCTTCAAGCACCGGATAGCGCACACCCTGGCGTGCTTTCATCGATGCCCGTTCGGCAGGGGCCAGTTCGTTCCATTCTTCATGCCAGTCATTGATCACCGATGGCCCGTAGGTTTCGGTCAGTCCGTAAAGATGTGTGATGGCGAACCCGTTTTCCTCCATTGAGGCGATCACGCTTGCCGGCGGCGGTGCGGCGGCGGTAAAGAATTCGATCCGGTGCGGCAGAGGCTTGCGTTCCGCCTCGGTCGCATTAATCAGCATCCCCATTACAACCGGTGCGCCGCACAGATGCGTGACGCCATATTCCGCCAGTGCGTCGTAGATCAGGGGGGCTTCTGTGCGCCGCAGACAGATATGTGTGCCCGCCACAACGCTTAACGACCAGGTAAAGCACCAGCCATTGCAATGGAACATAGGCAGCGTCCAGAGATAGACCGGGTGCTTGCTCATGCTCGCAGTGACCACATTGCCCATTGCCAGCAAATAGGCGCCGCGATGATGAAACACGACACCCTTGGGGTTGCCGGTTGTCCCGGAGGTGTAGTTCAGTGCAATTGCATCCCACTCGTCTGCCGGTAGCTCCCATTCATAATCGGGATCGCCCGGCGCGATAAATGCCTCATAATCCATCTCGCCCAGTAATTCGCCGCCCACATATGTCGGATCGTCAATATCGATCACCAACGGCTTTGCGTCACACAGGGTGAGCGCCTCCCGGATCGTGTCTGAGAATTCACGATCGGTAATCAGAACCTTCGCTTCCCCATGATCGAGGATGAAGGCGATAGCGGCCGCATCCAGCCGGATGTTCAGCGTGTTGATTACCGCACCGGTCATGGGGATACCGTAATGCGCCTCCAGCATGGCGGGCACATTGGGGGCCATAATCGCGACGGTGTCGCCTTTGCCGATCCCGTGCTTGCTCAGCGCACTCGCCAGTTTTCTGCTGCGTGCGTAAAATTCAGCATAGGTGATACGGATATCCCCATGAATAACTGCCGGACGGTCGGGGTAGACGGCAGCCGAGCGCGCGAGAAAGCTTAACGGAGACAGCGCTTGATGATTTGCGGGGTTCTTGTCAAGGTCTGTATCATAGATGCCCGGTGCCATTTTATTCCTCCGTTACCTGACGCACATGCGGGCCCGTTGTCCCGCGCGATCCAAATGCAAGCTACCTAAAAAGCATGCTGGCGACAATCGATCAGCCGCGCCCCCGATAGCCCGGGACCTCCATTTCGGGAATCCAGACCCCGCTCTCAGGCGTGCCGGTCTGCCAGAAAATATCAATCGGTATGCCGCCCCTGGGATACCAGTAGCCGGCCATGCGAAGCCATCGTGGTTCGATAAATGTCACGATACGTTTGCCAATCGCAATGGTGCAGTCTTCATGGAAAGCGCCATGATTGCGAAAGCTGTGCAGATAGAGCTTGAGGGTTTTGGACTCAAGAATCCATCTGTCGGGAATATAATCGATAACCAGATGCGCAAAATCGGGTTGTCCGGTCACCGGGCACAGCGAAGTGAATTCGGGGCAGGTAAACCGCGCTACATAGCTTGTATCGGGATGCGGGTTGGCAACCCGTTCAAGTTCCGCCGCCTCGGGGGAGGCCGGCAGCGGCGTCTGGCGACCCAATTGTTCGGTTGCTTTATCGTTCTTACCCATTTTTCGCCGGTTATATGGTTTATGCGCCGCAACGCCGCGTCAATGCGACAATATCTGACTCAGAAATTCGCGGGTGCGCGGATGCTGCGGTTGGCTGAAGAAGGGTTCAGGCTCATTCTGCTCGACGATCTGCCCCTCATCCATGAAAATTACGCGGTTTGCGACTGTCCGTGCAAATCCCATTTCATGGGTGACACAGATCATTGTCATGCCTTCTTGTGCCAGATCGATCATTACATCAAGCACTTCCTTGATCATTTCGGGATCAAGTGCCGATGTCGGTTCATCGAACAGCATGATCTGCGGGTTCATGCAAAGTGAGCGTGCAATTGCCACCCGCTGCTGCTGCCCGCCTGATAGCTGTCCGGGGAACTTATGCGCCTGATCCGCGATATGCACACGTTCAAGAAAATGCAGGGCGATGTCATGGGCTTCTGATCTTGGCATTTTGCGTACCCAGACCGGTGCCAATGTGCAGTTTTCAAGGATCGTCAGATGCGGGAACAGATTGAAATGCTGAAAACACATCCCGACCTCGCGCCGCACCTCGTCGATTTTCTTCAGATCGTTTGTCAACTCGATCCCGTTGACGATGACCTGCCCGCGCTGATGTTCCTCCAGCCGGTTGATGCAGCGAATAAGCGTTGATTTGCCCGATCCGGACGGCCCGCACACAACGATGCGTTCACCGCGAAATACAGTCAGATCGATGGCCTTGAGGACGTGAAACTCCCCAAACCACTTATGCATATCGACAATCTGGATTGCCACCTCATCGGTGACTTCCATCCTGCTGCGGTCAATCGGGGCAGCTATGTCTTGGGATTCGGTCATCTCCGCCTCGTTTTGCCTGCCGGTTCATGCACGGCGTGTTCCCTCATTCAGTTTGTTTTCCACGCGAATGCTGTAGCGCGACATGCCAAAGCAGAACGCCCAGAAAATCAGCCCGGCAAATGCATAGCCGGTTGCCGCGGTCTGCGGGGTGGACCAGTTGGGGTCTGTAAAGTTCAGTTGAATAATACCCAGAAGATCGAACAGTCCGACAATCAGTACAAGGGTCGTATCCTTAAACAATCCGATGAAGGTGTTCACAATACCCGGAATAACCATCCGCAGCGCCTGGGGGAGGATGATAAACCCCATGGATTGCCAGTAGCTCAGTCCCAGCGCATGCGCCGCTTCATACTGGCCGCGCGGGATGGCCTGCAATCCACCGCGCACAACTTCTGCCATATAGGCCGACGAAAACAGTGCCACGCCGATCAAGACCCGGATCAGCTTGTCGAAATTCACGCCTTCAGGCAGAAACAGCGGCAGCATGACGCTGGCCATAAACAGCACGGTAATCAGCGGGACCCCGCGCCACAGCTCGATAAATCCGATGCAGAACATGCGCACCACTGGCATGTCTGAGCGCCGCCCGAGTGCCAGCAGAATCCCCAATGGGAGTGATGCGACAATGCCCACAACCGCTACCACAAGCGTTACAAGCAGGCCGCCCCACAAGGCGGTCTCCACATGCGGCAGGCCGAAGTTTCCACCCGTCAGAAGGACAAATGCGAAGACCGGGTAAATGAGAATGAGAAAGAGTGCGAGGTAGCGGCGGCCAGGCATTTTCTCAAAAAGTAATGGGATGAGCGCGCCGGCACCGATCAGATATACAAGATCGACACGCCAACGTTCATCAATGGTGTAGCGCCCGTAAATAATCTGCCCGAACTTTGCATCGATAAATGCCCAGCATGCGCCCGCATTGTCGACCAGGCAGGCATTGCGGTCCTCGCCCTCCCAGATTGCGTTGATAAACGCCCATTCGATGACAGGCGGGACAATCAGCCAAACAAGATAAAGACTGAATGCGGTAAGAATGATGTTGAGCGGCGATGAAAACAGATTAATCCGCATCCAGCCCGAAATGCCGACTGTCGATACGGGGGCAGGTTCTTCGGCAAGGAATTCTTCGCGCACAAACCGGAGGTTCTGCGCGCTGTTCTTTCCGCCTGCCACAGGCCTGGAAGTATCGTCGTTCATATCAGCGTTCAACCAATGCATTTCGGGCATTGTACCAGTTCATCGCCAACGAGGTGAGAAGGCTGATGGAAAGATAGACAGCCATTGTGATGCCAAGAACCTCAATAGCCTGGCCGGTCTGGTTAAGCACCGTGCCGGCGAAAACCGACGTCAGTTCGGGGTAAGCCATCGCGGCGGCGAGTGACGAATTCTTGGTCAGGTTGAGATACTGGCTCGTCAAAGGTGGAATGATTACCCGCATGGCCTGCGGAATGATGATCAGCCGCAGGGTAACCCCCGGGCGCAGACCAAGCGCCATTGCTGCTTCGCTCTGACCCCAGCTTACCGATTGGATGCCGGCGCGGACAATTTCCGCGATAAAGGCCGCCGTATAGATTGCAAGTGCGATGACCAATGCCATTAGCTCCGGAATCAGCCGGATACCGCCGCGATAATTGAACCCGCGCAGTTCGGGGATCTCGGCGGTGTAAGGGATGCCGGTCAATAGAAGAACGACAAGCGGCAGGCTGATCAGGATTCCGCACCCCACCCGGAAAAGCGGAAATTGCTGGCCGGTTTCAAGTTGCCGGCGTCGCGCCCAGTGCCGCAATCCGAATATGATTGCGACAGCGACCAGAAGGGCTGCAACAACAAAGCCTGCGCCATCCTGTGGTACAGGCGCGGGCAGATACAGCCCGCGGCTGTTCAGGGCCCCCGCATCGCCCCATAGCATCAGACTGTTGCGCGGACCGGGCAGGTTGGACAGGACGGCGATATACCAGAACAGAATTTGCAGAAGCAGCGGAATGTTGCGGAATGTTTCGATGTATACAGCAGCAAGCCGGGAAAGCAGCCAATTTGGCGACAGGCGCGCGATACCAATCAGAAAACCGATGATTGTGGCAAAGAAAATACCCAGTGCGGATACAAGCAGGGTGTTAAGCAGGGCGACAAGAAATGCCCGGCCATAGCTTGCCTCTTCGGAATAGTCGATCAGGGACTGAACAATGCCGAAACCTGCGGTTGTCGACATAAAGTCAAAGCCTGACGCAATGTTCTGCTTTTCAAGGTTTGTGATCGTGTTATCCACGATAAACCAGACGAAAAGTCCAAAACTGCCAAGGACCAGAGCCTGGAAAAACAAGGCTCTGATCCTTGGGTCGTTACGCCAGCTTGTCGCCCCGGATCGCGGTGCTGAAGGATGAGACATGCTTGAGCACTACTCCCGGGCAAATGCCGAATGAGCTGTAATTGGCAAGTTTCTAGCGGATCGGCGGCGCGTACATGATGCCGCCGTTTGACCACAGCGCGTTCAGTCCGCGGGTAATCTCAAGCGGGCTGTCTTTGCCGACATTGCGGTCAAAGCTTTCGCCATAATTGCCAACCTGGCTTACGATGTGATCGGCCCACATGTTCGACACGCCCAGATTCTCGCCGAACGTGCCTTCAATACCCAACAGGCGGCGAATTGCAGGGTTTGTCGATTTGCGCATATCAGCAATATTGGCGGAGCTTACGCCCAGCTCTTCTGCATTCACCATGGCATGAAGTGACCAGGCCACAATATCCGCCCACTGATCATCCCCCTGGCGCACAACCGGACCGAGCGGTTCTTTCGAGATGATTTCGGGCAGCACCACATGCTCATCCGCATTTTCCATCTTCAGGCGGTTTGCATAAAGCGCTGACTGATCGGTCGTATAGACGTCGCAGCGCCCGGCATCATAGGCCGCGACCACTTCATCCGCCTTTTCAAACGCAACAACCTCATATTCCATGTCGTTGGCCCGGAAATAATCGGCGACATTCAGTTCGGTTGTCGTGCCCGTATTTGTGCAGACCGCAGCGCCATTCAGTTCCAGCGCGCTTTTTATCCCCAGACTGCGACGTACAAGAAATCCTTGCCCGTCATAATAATTGACGCCCGTGAAATCCAGGCCCAGAGCCGTATCGCGGGTGGCAGTCCAGGTTGTATTGCGCGAAAGCAAATCAACCTCGCCAGATTGCAGGGCGGTAAACCGTTCCTTCGCCGACAGGGGCGTGTATTTCACTTTGTCGGCATCGCCAAAGATCGCGGCAGCGACCGCACGGCAGACATCCACATCAATGCCCTGCCAGTCGCCTGCATCATCGGGGTTGGAAAAGCCAGGAAGGCCCTGGCTGACGCCGCATTGGACATACCCCTTGCTTTTTACGTCTTCGAGTGTGGCCGCCATCGCCGCAGATGCAAAGCAGCTTGCCCCCAAAAAGGCTGTCATCAGATAACGAAATTTCATTGGCCGGACTCCTTACGTGCAGTTCTCTGATACGGCGCGATACGACATATTGCCAAATGTGGTATCTCTCTGGTTTCGCATTCGAAATCGCCGTGATGCTGCTGGAATGTTACAATGTTAACCCCGCCTGCCAACAGAAAAATTTTTTGCCTGCTGTTTGATCAGCGGGCTGCCGTTCGATTTGCGTCGATCGCAAAATGGCGGTTTGTTGTCTTGTGGAGCCTCTCGTTCACGCTGTCGATTGTGACAGCGGAAACCGCAACGGCCGGAGATCGCAAAGCTGTATATTTTTATGCGGCCGCCAGTATGCAACCGGCACTTGCAGATGTGCTGCCCCTCGCCAGCGATGAGTTGTCGCTTGAGGTCGTACCGGTTTATGGCGGATCGGCTGCGTTGGCGCGGCAAATCGCGCAGGGTGCGCCAGCGGCATTATTTCTGTCGGCCAACAGCCGCTGGGTTGACTATCTGTCTGACAACTACCCCGGGCTGATTGGCGATAACAAGCCCTTGCTGCGCAACCGGTTGGCCTTTGTTGCATCGCCCTGCATGCTGGAGTGGCCGAAAGAACCGTCTTTGCGCGGCACTGTCCCCATGTTGCGTCAGACGCTTGCCAAGGCTCTTCAGACGGGGGAGAAATTTGCCCTTGGCACGCCTGACAGTGTGCCCGCGGGTGAATATGCGCGGCAAAGTCTGCAGGCAGTGGGGCAATGGGATGCGGTGGCAGGGCAGGCTGTCTATGCGGAAAATGTGGTCGTCGCCCTGAATTGGGTGGCGAATTGCGATGTGGGGTTTGGATTTGTTTATGAAAGTGATGCCCGGGCGGGCCGCGAACTGGGCGTTCGCCATGTTTCAGCCATCCCTTCCAGACTGCATGAGCCAGTAATTTATCCGTTGGCATATATACATAATCCGCAGCCTGATGAGGCACGGCGTTTAGGAGCGTTCCTGCGAACGCCACAAGCAGGAAAAATATTCGTGTCACACGGATTTATGCTGGTCGAATAGTTGGTTATTTGATGCCCGCAAGGCATGGGAATCAGGCTATTCGCAACACTGTTCATAGAAACTCTGTCACATAAGTTTAACATCCGATTTAGCAGCCATTAACCCGTGCGCGCGCACCCTGTTCATCAATAAGGGGCGGTAATTGAAGCCGGTAGTTTGTCGAAGCTTCAGGGGAATGTAATGCGTATTCTGGCGAAAGTTTCCGGGGGAAAAATTCAAGGAATCTCTGTCAGTTGGAAAGCCTGCCTGGGGTCGGCAATCGGTGGGCTTACCCTGGTCAGTCTTATCTGTGGCGCTGCATTTCTTGCTGTTAAGACCGACAGCGCCATGCGGAAAATCGAGCGGTCCGAGCAAGTCGCAGCGGCCGCAAGCAGCCTGAGCGCAACCCTCACCAAGGCCCATGGGGTATTATACCGGCTGACGGCACAGGCAACCAACACATCCAGCCTGACCAATGGAGCGCAGGTGGACATCATGGGTCTGACTGCAGCCATTGAGACAGCACTCGATGCGTTGCACACGCAGCATGGTAATCTGGTCGGCCATGTTCAGGATAAGGTCATCCTTGCACAACTGAAAGGCATTGAACCGGAAATTGCCAAGTACAGTGAAAAGGCAATGAAGGTGGCGGATCTTGCTTCGTTCGGATCTGCCAGGGCAATGCGCGATATTCAGGTGACGGATGAACTTTATGACACCTTGCTGGCATCAATGTATCAAATCCGGAATGAGTTGAATGCGCGTAATGATATGGTGCGCGACAGAACGGCTGACTGGCTGCGAATGGGGTGGGTTGTTTTTATTGCCGCCTCGCTTGCCGGGTTGGTGCTTTCCGTCGGGTTTGCCTGGTGGATCGGCCGCGGATTGGCTGAGCGCATCAAGATGCTTAGCAGGGCAATCAGCGAAATTGCAGCGGGGCGACCGGCAAGCTATGAGCAAATGCATCATATTCACGATGAGCTTGGCGAAATCGCCCGTAACCTGACCGTTTTTGAGCGGCATGCCACAGAGGCAAAGCAGTTGGCCGCGGTTCAGGCATGCCAGAAAAAGGAAACCGAGCAGCGTATTGAACGGGTCAGCGGCTTGTCCGCACAGCTTGATCTGGTGATGAGCGAAGTTTTGCAACAACTCGCGCAGTCAGGCACCCATCTGTCCGAAACGTCAGGGCGTTTGTCACAATCTGCTGAAAATACGAAAAGCCGGGCAGGTGAGGTTACGCAAACTGCCCGGGAGGCCCGAAAAATGGTCGATCATGTCGCCACTGTGTGTGACGCGCTGTCGCGTTCGGCACAAACGATCGGGGAGGGGGCAAAGCAATCGATCCATGGCACCGGCAGGGCAGAAGGCGCTGCGACGGAAATGAGTGCGGTTCTGGCGCAACTCGATGCCTCTGCCGTCAAAATCGGTGATGTTCTCAGCCTGATTGCGGAGATTTCCGATCGCACCAATCTGCTTGCGCTGAATGCGACGATCGAGGCCGCGCGCGCAGGGGAGGCCGGTCGGGGCTTTGCTATCGTAGCGTCGGAAGTCAAGAACCTTGCCGGGCAGACTGCGGAGGCAACGTCCGAAATCGGCCTGCTTGTGGCTGAAATTCAGAAAGGCTCTGCCGATGCTGTTGGCGCAATCGCGAATATCCGCGAAATTGCGGGTGAAAATGGCGATTTTGCGCACCGCATCGCCGAGCAGGTTGAACAGCAGATGACCACGGTGCAGGCAGTGGCCGCATCTGTCGGTCAGCTGGGGTCAGGTAATCAGGCAATAAATCACGCACTGAAGCAGGTTCTGGCGGAGGCGTATCAGACCGACGAATCCGCATTGCAGCTGGCAAATGCCGTATCCGGTCTGATCGAACAAAGTGACCTTGTCCGTCGCGAACTCGATCAGTTTTTTATTCAGCTGAAGGCGGCGTAGCAGAAAATCATCACCCAATTTGAGTGCGGTATACCCGTCGGACTAATATAGTCCTGCGCGTGCGGGCTCCGTATGGCAAGTGCATCCGCGCGCAGCGCGGATTTTCGAAGACAAGGCAAAGACGACACTCTTATGTTTGCGTTGACCCCGGCTGAAATCGAAGTGCTGAGGCTATCTCTGAAGGTTGCAACCGTTGCGGTTGCCGTCAGCCTGCCGATAGGGGTCGTCGTGGCATTTGCCTTGGCCCGCGGACGGTTTGCGGGCCGCCTTGTTCTTGATGTCCTTGTGCATTTCCCAATTATCGCGCCGCCAGTCGTGGTGGGTTACCTGTTGCTGATTATCTTCAGCCGCCAGGGACCGTTGGGGGGATGGCTTTTCGATCAGTTTGGCATATCTGTCGCATTCAGTTGGTATGCGGCTGCGATTGCTGCTGGGGTTATGGGGTTTCCGCTACTGGTACGCAGTATTCGTTTGTCGATTGAACTGATTGACCAACGCTTGGAAACAGCGGCGCAGACGCTTGGTGCCTCGCCCTTGCGGATTTTTTTTACAGTCACATTGCCATTGGCAATGCCGGGCGTGATCGCGGGGCTGACATTGGCGTTCGCCCGCGCCCTGGGGGAGTTTGGGGCAACAATTGTGTTTGCTGCAAATATACCCGGCCAGACGCGGACACTGCCCCTCGCGCTATATACGCAATTGCAGATTCCGGGTCAGGATTTTGCCGCCGTCAGGCTTATGCTGTTGTCGCTTGTGCTTGCCGTCGGGGCATTGGTGATATCGGAATTGGTCAGCCGCCAGTTGGGCAGACGGGTCGCAGGTGCAGTTTACCGACGCTGACCTGACTATACCGCAGATCCCGGTAAAGTCAGGTAGAATGCCGCCGCTGAGGGGCAATCTGCGGGAGTGATTTTCGGTGCAGTGATTTTGCTGCCAAGATTGGGGGGGTCAAGTCGATACGGCTTCATGCGCGGGACATCTAGCCGGATCACCAATTATCTTTTCTGATGGCCATATCAGACAGGCGATTGTGCCCTTGTCCTGATTGGAACTTATTTCAATGGAGGCGTCTTGCAGTTCGGCCAGTGCCTTGGCAAGTGGTAAGCCAAGCCCCATGGCGCCAAGCTGAGTACCGCTTTTGTCGTTCTTCTCAAATGGCGACAGCACGCGGCCGGTCATCTCGGCACTCATACCGATGCCGCTATCGATTACTGCGATTTCCAGATCACCATTATCGCGCGAGTGTACCGAGATTGTGACCTTCTGTCCCGGACTGGAAAACTTGATCGCGTTCGATAAAAGCGCTGTCAGAATCTGAATAACGCGCTTTCTGTCGCCAAGAAGCTCAATCGGCGAATCCGGTGATGCCACGGTAAGCGTAATGTCGCGATGCCGCGCAGGCGATGTGTTTTGGTCGATCGTCTGTTGCAGCACATCGTGGAGCCGAAACGGTTCGTCAATGGGTTCGAGTTCGCCGCTTTCCAGCTTCGTCAGATCGAGTATGTCATTGATCATGGCCAACAGGCGGTCGCTGCTTTCGACAATGTCGGTGATGTAATTGTCATAACGGTCATCTCCCAACGGGCCATGCACCTTCTGCTGAATCAGTTCGCTGAAGCCGATGATGGCGTTCAGCGGTGTCCGCAACTGATGGCTGACGCTTGCAAGGAAACGTGACTTGGCGGCATTGGCGTACGTCGCTTCTGCCAGTGAGTGGTTGAGCTTTGCGACCAGATGTCGGTTTTCATGCCGCAATGTCAACGCCTCGGTGAGATGCCGGTTGCCGCTCCAGCCGGCGCGAAAGAAAAACGCCGCCGCCCCGGTCAACAACAGGGCCAGGATGATTTGATCCATGATGCCCGACAGCATCAATTTCAGAAGGATCGGAAGGTTGATACAGAAAAAGGCAACGACCATCGCAGGCCGATAGAGTATCAGCGTTGTGGCGACGGAGATGTTCCCCAACGCGACGAGGGCGGAAATAACGATAACGCGCTCAATTTCATGCACCTGCCAATAGAGCAGCATCAGGCTTGACCATAAAGTGCATAACAGGCCTGTATAAACCGTCAGGAGGCGTTCTGCCGACTTCACCCGTGGCTCGTTCCTAACGGCATTTTCGATGAAGTGGGCAAGGGGAACACCCATGATTCCCAGGAGACAGAAACTTGCCATCCAGATTGAAAGTTGCAGCCAAAGCGGCTCGCCGGGAATCAGATAAAGCCCCAGTAGAGCCGTCGTCGCAACGGCGATCAGCATATCCTTGCCAAGACTTTCCGCCAGTAGCGTGAGTTGAGCCGCGCTGACGGATTTTGGCAGACGGTCTGTCTCCGCGGATTGTCTATTTCGCCACATGGAAACTCAATGCCTGGATGGATGTCCGGTAAGCGGCGGACTTGTATGAAGCCGCTGAACGCAAACCGGGCGGCTTTTCTCAAAAACAACGATGATGATAGTGCAAATTTGTAAATAATTACGGAATTTGGCTGTCTGTTTTACTTTGCGGATAGAGCCAATATGGATAGTGGGCGACCCGCGCGCGGCTTGAATGTCATTATATTGTCAGCTCACCGGTCGCAGTATCACGACGGGAATATCACGTGCTGAGCGGTCCTGATAAAGCTGATAATCGGGGTACATCGCGGTCAGTTTGGGCCATAATTCAGCTTTTTCTTCACTGGTTGCGATGTGTGGCGCGACCTTGTGGGTTTGTGATCCCGTCTGAATTTCCGCAGTTGGGTTGGTGCGCAAATTAACAAACCAGGCGGGATGCTTGTCAGCGCCACCATAGGAAGCAACGACTGCATAACCGTCATCCGTCTTCAAATAGAGAATTGCGACGGTGCGTTTCTTGCCGGTTCTGGCCCCCTTCGTTGCCAACAGCATAACAGGCGAGTTAAAGGCGGTGGCACCAATTCTGCCGCCTGACAACCGGTAGAGAAAAATGTGAAGTCGGGTCCCGAGCTTTGCCAGCCAGTGGCCAAACCCCGAACCTTTGGGTTTTGGCGGTGCCATCTTTCCACCTTTTATAATATTTGCCGCTCGTGACGATCATCTCAGTTTATTCTGCGAGTGATGGCAAGTATTAGTTTCGGTGGCGACAATAATTTATACTTTTGCACTTCATGCAGTGCGCGGAAATAAACAGCCTTCCGCACTAGGGGGCCGTGTGCGGTCCGTAATACAGTAATTCTCTCACATTGTTGCAAGCTTTTGCGTGGGCATTGCGATCCGTTCGGCGGGCAGGCGGATAATGGCACGTGTGCCAACGCCGGGCTCGCTTTCAAGCAGGAAGGTACCATTGTGAAGCCGGACCAGGGCAGCAACGAGCGGCAGGCCAAGTCCTGTGCCCTGAGCCTTATTGGTTGTCGCCGCGCTGTTCAGATCGCCGATTTGTTCAAATGGCTGCAAGGCCCGGTCGATCTGTGAACGTGGAATGCCGATACCGGTATCTTCAATTCGGATTGCGATGCGGCCATCCGCCTCGATTAACGCCGTTACCGATACTGCGCCGTCCGGGGGCGTAAATTTGACCGCATTGGAAAGCAAATTGAGAATAATCTGCCGTATGGCGCGCAAATCTGCCCGGATATAGGGGAAATCCGCGGCAATATCGTTGGATAGCTGAATGCCGTTTTCTTCGGCACGCCGCCGGATCATGGGCATTACCGATTCTACAGCCTCGACCAAACTGAAACTTGTTTCGTCGAGTTCGCGCTTATTCGCATCGATTTTGGAAAGATCCAGAATATCGTTAATCAGGCTAAGCAGAAGCTGGCCCGCATTGTGAATATCCTGTGCATATTCTTTATATTGCGGCGTGCCGACGGGCCCCATCAATTCGGTGTTCATAATTTCAGAAAAACCGATAATGGCATTAAGCGGGGTGCGCAGCTCATGGCTCATATTGGCAAGAAACTGCGATTTCGCGGCATTTGCGATATCTGCTTCTTCCTTGGCCTGGCGAAGTTTTGCCGCGACCTTCTCGCGTGCCGCGACTTCGGAAACAAAGCGCTTGCGGACGCCATTATAGCGGCGGGCAACCTCACCGGCTTCGGTAAAAGGTTCCACTGGCACCTTGGCGCTGAAATCACCGCTGTTGCGCTGATGTTCCATGACTTCCAGAACTTCAAAAAGGGCGGTGCTGGCGCCATGTTCCGACACGTTCAGACCGCGCTTTTCGTCATTTGCGCTGACGCGCAGGGCACAAAAATAATTGGCGATTTTGAGGACAGCAAAACCGATGGTAAAGGCATAGAAGCCATTTGCCGCAATGCCCGCAAACTGTGCAAACAGTTGTTGTGGCCGCGAAAGCCCAGTGCCCAGAATCTCCAGATCGCCAAAGATGGCGACTGCTAATGTTCCCCAGATGCCTGCAGCGAGGTGGACGGGAATAGCGTCTACCGCATCGTCAATCTGCGCCCAGGCCAGCAGATTGGAGGCGAGTGTCGCAATAATACCGCCGATTGCGCCGATGAGGAGGGCAAATGCCGGTCCGACGGCGTGGCAACCCGCCGTTATGGATACCAGGCCTGCAAGGACCCCGCACATCGTCCGTATCACATTCGGGCCGCGATAGCCTGAACGCCAACTCACGACCAGTGCCGCCATGCCGCCGGCGCATGAAGCGAGTAGGGTATTAAGCAGTATCTGCGGGACGCTGTTATCAAAAAGCAGGGTACTGCCGCCGTTGAAACCGAACCAGCCCAGCCACAACAGGAACATGCCCAGCGCCGCAAGGGGGATGTCGTCCCCTTCAATCACCTTGCCATGGGGCCCAAACCGGCCAATACGCGGACCGATCGTCAGGATGGCCGCAAGCGCGATCCATCCGCCGGTGGAATGAACTACCGTGGAGCCGGCAAAATCGACAAACCCGAGCTGTGCAAGCCAGCCCGGTGTATCGTCAAAAAATGCGCCTCCCCATGCCCAATGCCCGAAAACCGGATAGACAATGCCTGAAAGCAGCCCCGCGACCACAAGATAACCGCTGAACTTCATCCTTTCGGCAACAGCGCCTGAAACAATTGTCACCGCTGTGCCGCAAAAGGCGAGCTGGAACAGAAAAAAGGTGCTTGCCTGGGCACTGGCGAAATCGCGCAGGGTGTCATGTCCGAACAGAAAATCCGTGGTGCCGATCCAGCCAAGCGCCGAAGCGCCGAACATAATGCCAAATCCGAAGCACCAATAGACGATGCTGGACAGGCAGAAATCAGCCACGTTTTTTATCGCGACATTGATGGAGTTTTTTGCGCGGACAAGTCCGCTTTCAAGGCAGGCAAATCCGGCCTGCATTCCCATGACCAGAATTGTGCAGGCCAGGACCCAGAAGATATCCAATCCTGGTCCGCTGCTTGTCGGTAGAAGTGTGCCAGACATCGATCTCCCCCCGAAGGAGTTACGCAGAGTACTAAAGCAAGTCCTTAAACGCAGAACTTGCAGCCAGCTACACTTTCGTTTCGTGCAGGGGCCCTTGGATATTAAAGCTAAAAGGGCAGGGAGAGAGTAAAATTACAGCGTTAACAGACTGTAAACTTACCGGCCCGGCAAAAGACCGGGCCGGTAAATGGCGCAGGGCGCTGTCAGCCGCGCGGCTCTGTCAGATGCCGCGCGATGAGCTGCTCTGCAATCTGTACCGCATTGAGTGCCGCACCCTTGCGAAGATTGTCAGATACGACCCACATGGAAAGGCCATTCTCGGTCGTGATGTCGTCGCGAATGCGCGAGATGTAGGTGGCATATTCACCAACACACTCAACCGGGGTGACATAGCCGCCATCCTCGCGTTTATCGATCACCATGCAGCCCGGCGATTCGCGCAAGAGATCGCGTGCTTCTTCCGCCCCGAGGGGGTTCTCGAACTCGACACTCACCGCTTCGGAATGCCCGACAAAGACCGGCACACGGACGCAGGTCGCCATCACTTTGATTGCGGGGTCGATGATTTTCTTGACCTCAACAACCATCTTCCACTCTTCCTTGGTGGAGCCGTCATCCAGAAAGACATCGATATGCGGGATAACGTTGAAGGCGATTTGTTTCGTGAACACGTCCTTTTCAATCGGGTCGGACACGAATACGGCGCGGGTCTGCTGAAACAGCTCATCCATGCCAGCCTTGCCTGCCCCCGATGCCGATTGATAGGTCGATACGACGACGCGCTTGATTTTGGCACGGTCATGCAGCGGCTTCAGAGCGACGACAAGCTGGGCGGTTGAGCAATTTGGATTGGCAATGATCCGCTTTTTCGTATAGCCGGCCAATGCATCCCCATTGACTTCGGGCACGATGAGCGGGACATCGGGGTCCATACGGAATTTGCTTGAGTTATCAATAACCACACAGCCCGCGGCCGCGACCTTCGGAGCATATTTCTCGGAGATGCTGCCACCTGCGGAAAACAGGGCGATGTCGGTATCGCTGAAGTCATAATTGTCGAGGACTTTTGTTTTCAGAGTCCTTTCGCCATAGGAGACTTCGGTACCAAGACTGCGTTGCGATGCCAAGGCAATGACATCGCTGGCCGGGAACTGCCGTTCAGCCAGAATATTCAGCATTTCCCGACCGACTGCGCCGGTGGCTCCGACAACTGCAACTCTGTAACCCATGTCCTTCACTCTCCCGGTAGCCCGGGCATAACAGGAAACCCGGGATTAACAATTTATGCTGTCAGCTTTTCAAGCTCGCGCACGATGGCGTCGCCCATGACTTCGGTGGAAACCTTGGCCATGCCCTGCTGCATGATATCGGCGGTGCGCAATCCGCCGGCGAGCACATTCTCAATCGCTTTATCAAGTAAATCGGCTTCTTCGGGCAAGTCGTATGAATAGCGCAAGGCCATCCCGAAGCTCAGAACTGTCGCAATTGGATTTGCCAGGCCTTTGCCGGCGATATCGGGGGCCGAACCGTGAACCGGCTCATACATGGCCTTGGCGCGGCCCTGGGCGTCACGGGTGCCAAGCGAGGCGGATGGTAACATGCCCAATGATCCAGTCAGCATCGCCGCGACATCTGACAGCATATCGCCAAACAGGTTGTCGGTGACGATGACGTCAAACTGCTTGGGCTCCCTGACAAGTTGCATACCGCAATTGTCGGCTAAAATATGCTGCAACTGGACATCGGCAAACTCATCCGCATGGACTTTGGTCACTTCCTCGCGCCATAGCAGGCCCGATTCCATTACATTTGCTTTTTCCGATGAGTGCACAAGATTATTGCGCTTGCGCGCCAGATCGAAAGCCACCCGTGCAACGCGGCGAATTTCCTCACCTGTATAGACCTGTGTGTTTACCCCGCGGCGGTCGCCGTTCGGCAATTCCTCAATGCCGCGTGGTTCGCCAAAGTAAACGCCGCCCGTCAGCTCGCGGACAATTAGGATGTCGAGCCCGCTGACCAGCTCCGGCTTCAGCGAGGAGGCCTGTGCCAATGCCTCGAAACAGATGGCCGGGCGCAGATTGGCAAACAGATCCATTTCCTTGCGCAGACGCAGAAGCGCAGCTTCCGGGCGCAGTTCAAAATCCACATTATCCCATTGCGGGCCACCGACCGCGCCGAAAAGTACAGCGTCCGACTGCATAGCCTTTTCAAGCGTCTGATCGGTTAGTGGCGTGCCATGGGCATCATAAGAGGCCCCGCCAACAAGCCCTTCGTCAATGTCAAAGCTGATCGAGCGCCGCCTGTCCAGCCAATCGATGACGCGGCGTACCTCGCGCATCGCTTCAGGTCCGATCCCATCCCCGGGCAGCATCAATAAACTTCTGTTACTAGACATACATCCCCATTCCCAAAAACGAATTCAGTGCTGCAGCCTCACAGCCGCAAACGACTTTCCAACAAATTCTGTCCTATCAATTGATAGCGCTATAGCCAAGGTTGGCTGATTTGGCGCTTTTCTTCAAATTCGGCTATTTTTGCCGCTTTCTGCAGCGTCAGGCCGATGTCATCAAGTCCTTCAATAAGGCACTGCTTGCGAAAGCTGTCGACGTCAAATGTGATACAGCCGCCATCGGGGCCTTCAATCTGCTGCGTTTCAAGGTCCACGGTTAATGTGGCATTCGCACCACGTGCTGCGTCATCCAGCAGCCTGTCGACATCATCCTGCGGCAAGACGATCGGTAAAATGCCGTTCTTGAAGCAGTTGTTGTAGAAAATATCCGCAAAACTCGGGGCAATAACGCAGCGAATACCAAAATCAAGCAACGCCCAGGGGGCATGTTCGCGGCTGGAGCCGCAGCCGAAATTTTCGCCTGTGATCAGAATCTGAGCCTGCCGGTAGGCCGGTTTGTTCAAAACGAAATCCGCCACTTCCGAGCCGTCTTCCTTGTAGCGCATTTCATCAAAAAGATTCTTGCCCAGCCCCGAACGTTTGATGGTCTTCAGGAACTGTTTGGGAATGATCATATCGGTATCGATATTGATCAGTGGAAGTGGCGCTGCAATCCCCGTCAGTTTTACAAATTTTTCCATGATTTGCCGCCCTTCCTAATCTTCCAGGTCGCGCACGTCGGTCAGCGTACCGGTCAGAGCCGCCGCCGCTGCCATGGCCGGGCTGACCAGATGCGTTCGGCCGCCACGCCCCTGACGTCCTTCAAAATTACGGTTCGATGTGGAGGCGCAGCGTTCACCCGGCTCAAGCTTGTCAGCATTCATGGCAAGACACATGGAACAGCCCGGGTCGCGCCAGTCAAAACCGGCTTCAATGAAAATCCTGTCCAGGCCCTCTTCTTCAGCCTGCTGCTTCACGAGCCCCGATCCCGGTACAATCATCGCATGGACGTTATCGGCAACCTTGCCGCGCGTGGCCACCGCGGCTGCGGCGCGCAGATCCTCAATCCGGCCATTTGTGCATGAACCGATGAAGACGCGATTGATTGGCACCTGCTTGAGCGGTGTACCCGGCGTCAGTCCCATATAGTCGAGCGCGCGGGCGATTGCCTGCCGTTTTGCGGGATCGCTTTCGCGCTGCGGGTCGGGAACGTTGCCGGTAATCGGCAGCACATCCTCAGGGCTTGTGCCCCAGGTGACCTGCGGAACGATTGCGGCGGCATCGATTCTTATTTCCTTGTCAAAAACCGCATCATCGTCGCTTTTCAGGGTGCGCCAGTAATTCAGCGCCATTTCCCATTGCCCTGCCTTCGGTGCGCGCGCGCGGCCTTTCACATAGTCGAACGTCGTCTCGTCAGGGGCGACAAGCCCGGCGCGGGCGCCGCCTTCAATCGTCATATTGCAGACCGTCATGCGGCCTTCCATCGAAAGCGCCCGGATAGCATCGCCCGCAAATTCAACGACATGCCCGGTGCCGCCGGCGGTACCAATCCGGCCGATGATTGCAAGCACGATATCTTTGGCTGTGCAGCCCGAAGACAGCGTGCCATCGACACTGATGCGCATGTTCTTGGCTCGTGCCTGGATCAGTGTCTGGGTTGCCAGCACATGTTCGACTTCGGAGGTGCCGATGCCGAATGCCAGTGCGCCAAACGCCCCGTGAGTGGCCGTATGACTGTCGCCACAGACAATCGTCATGCCCGGTTGGGTCAAACCTTGTTCAGGGCCAACAATATGCACGATGCCCTGACGGATATCGTCGATTGCAAGATATTCAACGCCGAATTCCGCGCAGTTTTTCTCCAGCGTTTCAACCTGCAGGCGGGATTCAGGATCAACGATTCCCTTGTCGCGATCTGCTGTCGGCACATTATGATCGGCGACCGCAAGGGTCGCCTCGGGCTGACGGACCTTGCGACCGGTCATCCGCAGCCCTTCAAAGGCCTGTGGGCTTGTCACCTCATGGACAAGATGCCGGTCGATATACAGCAGGCAGCTGCCATCTTCCTGCGCGTCAACCAGATGTGAGTCCCAGATCTTGTCGTATAAGGTGCGCGGGGGCGCCATCGCCCGTCCTCCAGCTTTGCGGCCCTGCAGCCGCAACGGGGCTGCTGGAGCCATGATTATTGTCTTTAGGCTGCGTTCTCGGAAACGAAGGCGGATCAGTTGGCCTTGCCGCGATGATCCTGCTTTTCCTGAATCCGGGCAGCCTTACCTGTGCGGCCGCGCAGATAATAGAGCTTTGCACGGCGGACGCGCCCGCGGCGGACGACAGAAATTGAATCGACAAGCGGGCTGTATAGCGGAAACACGCGCTCGACGCCTTCGCCATAGGACAGCTTGCGGACCGTAAAATTGGCGTTCAGCTTGTCGCCGCCCGAACGTGCGATGCAGACGCCTTCAAAAGGCTGCAACCGCTCACGGGTGCCTTCCACCACACGTACCATGACACGCAATGTATCACCCGGTGCGAATGCCGGAATATCCTTGTCAGCAGTTTGGGCTGCGATCTGTTCCGCTTCCAACTGTTCGATCACATTCATCGCTCGATCTCCTCATCATCGCATTCCGGAACCGCTGATGCATTCCGTTGTATTTCTTCGTATCGCCGCCACAAATCCGGTCGGCGTTGCTGTGTCAATTTCTCCGCCTGCTGCTGCCGCCATTGCCTGATAGCGCCATGGTGGCCGGACAGCAGGACCGGCGGAATTCCAAGCCCTTCCCATTCTGCGGGTCGGGTATAATGGGGATATTCTAACAACCCCTTTTCAAAACTTTCCTCGCTCAGCACCGCCGGGTCGCCAACAACGCCCGGTAACAGCCTGACTGCTGCGTCCAGAAGGGCGATCGCCGCAGGTTCACCGCCCGACAGGATATAGTCGCCCAGACTGACTTCCTCTATGGCGCGGGCATCAAGAACGCGCTGATCAACGCCTTCAAAACGCCCGCAAATCAGGATCGCGCCGGGGCCGTTCGTCAATTCCCGAACACGCGCCTGCCGTAAGGGACGACCGCGCGGCGACAGGTAAATCACCGGCCTGTCAGCCGGTCCCGCCGACTGCGGCGCATAGCGGACACTGTCGATCGCCGCACCCAGAACATCGGCGCGCATGATCATGCCGGGGCCGCCGCCTGCCGGTGTGTCGTCGACAGAGCGGTGTTTATCGCTTGCGAATCCCCGGATGTCTACTGTTTCCAGCGCCCAAATGCCATCATTTAGTGCTTTTCCCGCCAAACTGTAGCCTAACGGCCCCGGAAACATATCCGGAAAAAGCGTCAGCACCGTGGCGCGCCAGCTATTTTCCTGATTGCGTGTCATCTCTTTTCCGTTTTCGCGGCTTGCTGCGGCGCTTTTTCGCGATTGGGTCCGGCATTAATCCGGCAGGCGGCAATGCGGTGATATACCCTTCATCAAGCACGATGTCGGGCACGGATTCGCGATCAAACGGCAACAAGATGCTATGTGTTTCATCGCTGTTCTGTGCCACGGGCCAGACAATTTCCAGCAAATCCCCGGCACCGAAATTGAACACCGCGCCGACATGACCGTTTGTGCGCGGTTCATCCAGCCAGCGTACGCTCAGCCCGATCAGATCCGCATGGTAATATTCCCGTTCTCCTTCTTCCGGTTGGTCTTCCTCGGCTCTGCCGTTGCGCGGTGCCAGTTCAGGCAGTGCTTCGCGGTATATATAGAGCTTCGTGCCGCGCAGGGCGCTTGCCTGCTCCCTGCTGGTAATACCCGACACACAGGCCGTGACGCCGTCCTTGCCGGGGCGGCATGCTGTCAGCGTGAATTTTGCACGGCAATCCTCGCTCTCCAGCACACCAAAGCTGCCGATATCTTCCGGAACTTCTGTAAAGCTCTTTATCCTTACCCGGCCATCCACGCCAAACGCGCCGGAAATAATGCCGACACAAAGCCGTTCATCGGATCGACGGGGTGCCAAGAGCGTTCAGGCCTTTCGCGCCGCACATTACTCCGCGGCGGGAGCTTCTTCCTCGGCAGCCGGCGCATCGGCTGCGGTTTCATCAGCGGCTGCGTCGTCTGTCGCTTCGGCTTCGGCCGCTGCCGCAGCTGCTTCAGCTTTCGCCGCCGCACGCTCCTGCGCTTTCGCTTTCGGCTTGGCCTTCTGCGGATTGTTCCCCTGCGCCGGCATCGGGATGATTTCAGCGGCGCCCAGCATCCGGGCCACACGATCGGTCGGTTGTGCACCTGAGCTCAGCCAATGACGGATACGGTCTGCGTCAAAGTTCAGCCGGTCTGCATGGTCCTTCGGCAGAAGCGGATTGAAATAGCCCAGCTTTTCGATGAAGCGGCCATCGCGCGGGGCACGGGAATCGGCCACCACAATGCGATAGAAGGGGCGCTTTTTGGTGCCGTGCCGTGCAAGTCTGATTTTCAGTGCCATAGTTGCTTACTCTTATCTGTTGTTTTTCAGTCGTTAAGGTGATGGGCGCGCCTTACGCGCGACCTGTTTTGCTTGCCATTCCTATTTTTTGCCACCGGGCAGGAAGCCGGGCGGCAAGGGCGGTAGTCCGCCAGGCGCATTAACGCCCGAGGGCAAATTCATTCCCGGCGGTAGTTGCATGCCGGGAGGCAGTGCCGCGCCGCCCGGCAGGCCGGGCATGCCGCCCAGCATGCCTTTACCGCCTTTTTTCCCGGCCTTTTTCATCATGTCCGACATTTGCCGATGCATTTTCAGCAATCTGTTTACTTCCGGGACGGTTGTGCCCGAACCCGCGGCCACACGCCGCTTGCGCGATCCGTTCAGCAACTTGGGCTTGCGCCGCTCTTCAGGGGTCATGGACGAGACGATGGCTTCCTGGCGCTTGATCAGCTTGTCGTCGAGCCCGGCCGCCGCCATCTGATTCTTCATCTTGCCGACCCCGGGAAGCATCCCCAGCAATCCCTGCACACCGCCCATTTTACGCATCTGCGCCAACTGATCGGCGAGGTCCTCCAGATCGAAGGTCCCCTTTTCCATTTTCTTGACGAGCTTTTCGGCTTTTTCCAGCTCGACATGTTCACTGGCTTTCTCGACCAGGCTGACGACATCGCCCATGCCCAGGATCCGGCCGGCAATGCGTTCAGGATGAAAATCCTCCAGATCCTCGATCTTCTCGCCAACACCGATTGCCTTGATAGGGCAGCCAGTGACAGCGCGCATCGACAGCGCCGCACCGCCGCGCCCGTCGCCGTCGATCCGCGTCAGCACAATGCCGGTAAGCGGCACACGTTCATTGAAGCGCTGCGCAACATTGACCGCGTCCTGTCCGGTCAGGCTGTCGGCCACCAGCAATGTCTCATGTGGTTTGCTTGCCTCGCGGATCACAGCCACTTCACTCATCAGCGCTTCATCGACATGGGTGCGGCCTGCGGTATCCAGCATCACGATGTCATAGCTGCCGAGTTTTGCTGCTTCCATCGCCCGTTTGGCAATATCCACCGGCATCTGCCCCGCGACGATCGGCAGGGTGGCAACACCGGTCTGTTCGCCGAGAACACGCAGCTGTTCCTGTGCTGCGGGGCGCTGGACATCGAGCGAAGCCATCAGAACTTTCTTGCGCTCTCGCTTTTGGAAGCGTGCGGCAAGCTTGGCCGTGCTGGTCGTTTTGCCCGACCCCTGAAGCCCGACCATCAGAATGGGAACCGGTGGTGCGGCTGCCAGATCGATGCCGACCGACTCCGCCCCCAGCATCTCGACCAGATGATCGTGGACGATCTTGACCACCATCTGGCCCGGCGTGACCGATTTGACCACATCCTGCCCCACCGCTTTTTCACGGACCTTGGCAATAAAGTCACGCGCCACGGGCAGGGCGACATCGGCCTCGAGCAACGCGCGACGGACCTCACGCATTGCGGTATCGACATCCTTTTCGTTTAAGGATGCCTGTTTTCGCAGCTTGTCAAATACACCGGATAGCCGGTCGGACAGTGTGTCAAACATGAGCCCTGTTCATTCCGATCCAAACTGGTTGTTCCAAGCACAAATGCACCAGTGGGCGAACACTCGCTGACTGGTGGAAATTCCGGCGGCACCGGAACTTTGTGATCATCGACTTTAATATGTGGATCGGCGCGCAAGCTATGTAAAGCTTACACGCAAGTCAACTGTGATGTTTTCTGACTGGTTTTCTTGCAAAGGCAAAAAAGAACGCCTGGAGCAGCAGCCGGTAGGTTAAAAACTGCTGCCCCAGGCGAGTCAACGGCGTGCGGGCCGCTGCATGGATGGTATGCGCGTAACGGTCAATCCTGCAGAACGCATCAGGATTACTTGCGGTGTCACGGCGCAGGGGGAAGCTAGGCATTCAGCGTGACGCTTTGATGACAATTGCCTATTATTTTGAAGGACGTTTTGCGTCATGCCATTACCAAAGTGGCAAGAATGTTGGAATTTCAAGAGGTTATGTCGTGAGTGCAGATGTCGGTGCCGGTGCTCAATTTGTGGGCAGTCTTGCGATGCTGTCCGGGAATGCAAGCAGATTACTGTTGCAGCGGGGAGAGACCGTTGCGGTTGCGGAATCGTCCTGTGGTGGTTTGATTTCTGCATCACTGGTAGCGGTTCCTGGTGCTTCGGCATTTTATATCGGTGGTGGTGTCGTCTATACCGCGCAGGGCGGGCGGCAGCTTGTGCCAGGCAGACCGAAGGGTATGCGCTCCGCGAGCGAGGAATTCGCACTTTTTGAAGCGCGTACGATCCGGGAAAGAATGGGCGCGGACTGGGGCATCGGCGAAACCGGCGCAAGCGGGCCATCGGGAAATCCTTATGGTGATCGGGCCGGGCATGCCTGCATTGCCATCAGCGGCCCGATTGAGCGTGTCACCACGCTGGCAACCGGTGAGGCGGACCGTGGCAGGAATATGTGGCTGTTTGTCCATGCGGCATTGTCGCTATTTGAGGAAGTGCTTGCGAAGGCGTAGCGGGGCGTTCAGCGCTCTTCCCCCTTTTTTGAAACCAGTCTCTCTTTGGTGAAACCAGTCAGTGCAGGGTCGCCTTTTCGGGAAGGGCGTATGCCGGGGCCGCAGTGCGGACGGCATGATCCGCCCTGGTTGCGGGTAATTCCAGTTGGCACCCGCTCAGAACTACGGTCAGCCGGGACGTTGCCGCGATAATATCGCCGATTCCATCTTCCTGAACATAATGCCGGGCCAATGCACTGGCGTTGCGCCAGTCGCGTTGCTGGGTCAGGGCAATCAGCCTGAGGAGGGTCTGCTCATCTTCACCAAGGCACGGGCAGAGCGGTTGATGATAGGAAATCTGCCGTGTTGCATGCGTGGCAAGCTGCCGTATGAAGGCGGCAAGCGCGCCGGCTGCTTTCCTGGCGGCCGCGACACCGCAATCAGGCGCAAACCCCGTCCACAAATGTAACCAGCAGGCGGAATCGGAACCGCAGATACCCTGCATGGCATGTCGGAGCGCCAGTGCAACCACACGTTCCTCGCGGGTAAGTTGATCAAGTGTGGTTGGCGAAGATGTCTGTGCCGGCGGGCTTGTTTGTGAAGCAATGGGGTCGGGCATTTGTCAATCCTTCAGAAAGTGCGGTGATCAACTTGGCATGCCGTATCAATAGTGCAATTAAGAATTATTCGCAATAGAAAACTTTCAACGGTCTTGAAACACCCTTGAAATATCAATGACGCCGGTGCGTAGCGCAACTTTTCCACATGGAATTTCAGGGAGCCGGCCCCTTTTTCAGTGATCTGGAAAGTTTTCAGGGGTCTGTGGGGGCAGGGAACTGGGAGGGGACGCAGGCTCAACCCAAACGGTCCGGGAATAGCCGTATGGCAGATGAACCAGTGCTCCAGAGCCGCACAATCCCGGGCATCGGGGTTTCACCGCCGTTGCCTGTAATTTCCGGCAGGGGCAGCAGCCTTGTCGACTGGCCGCGGAACGGCCGGTTAATGCCAGGGGTCCAGCATGATCTTGCATTGACCTTGCGGTTGCCGCAGCCCTTCAAAGGCTGCGGGGAAGGCATCAAAGCCCACCGTCTCTGTAAGCATGGGTGCGGGATCAATCCTGTCGCTTGCAAGCAGATGTGCAATCAACTCGAAATCGCGCTTGCGGTAGGCCAGCACGAACTGCAATTGCAGTTCCTTCATAATCGCGGGTAGCGGCAGGAACTGATCGGGCTTGCTACACACGCCGACGATGACGATCCGACCGGCACGGGGGGCCAGATTGATCGCCTCGCCAATCATGCCCGGAACGCCGACACATTCGAAAATGACATCCGGTGGCATTCCATTTGCCAGTTTGCGGAACTGTCCGCCGATATCGTTTCTTTCGGTAATGGCGTCGGTTGCCCCCATTTTTGCCGCAAGGGCGGCCCGCGCCGGTGCCGGTTCACTGACGATGATATTGCGCGCGCCGAAAAAGCGGGCAAACAGGGCGACAGAAAGGCCGACCGGCCCCGCGCCGAGAACAAGGATATTTGCACCGGCGGAAAGGCGCGCCATCTCAACCGCATGAAAACCAACCGCAAGCGGTTCGATCAATGCACCTTCAGTGACGCCGACCGATGCCGGCAGCGCAATTGTATCGTTCGTGCCGACACGCACAAATTCCGCATAGGCACCCGGGTTCTGGCCCAGCCCTGTGGATATAATTTTCGTGCAATGCAGACTGTCGCCGCGATGGCATGGGGCGCAATGTCCGCAACTGATAAAGGGCAGGGCGGTGACAAGCTGGCCTTCCTTCCAGCCGGTGACACCCGGACCGGTCGCCGCAACCTCACCTGCAAATTCATGGCCCATCACACTGCCCGCAGGTAGCGTCATCAGCCCGTCTTCCGTCGCATGCAGGTCAGAGCCGCAAACGCCGCAGCGTGCAACTTTCAGAATGATCTCATCAGGGCCGGGAACAGGATCAGGGACAGTTTCCACCGTTAGGGGGCTGCCGACTTTGCTGAAAATTGCGGCCTTCATATTCTGTTTTCCCGCTGCTGGTCAAACCGGTTCTCCGGCCAGACAGTGCGGCCAGATATCCAATTTAACATTTCGCTGACCCGCGTTACTATAATCTTCAGAAACTCAGTGTTTGCAGGCTCTTATGGAATTGGCTTTTTGTAATGACCCTTCTTGAAGGGGCGTGCTCCTATCGAAAATACTTGCTGGAACTCAATTATGACTGCTCCTGAGACATTGATCGACGAAATTCTCGATGCAGCGCAGGAGCTGGCGCAGCAGAAAGGCTATGCCGGGTTCAGTTTTCAGGATGTCGCGGCGCAAGCGCAGCGATCACTGGGGGAAATCGAACAGCGATATAAAACCAAGGAAGAGCTGATGGCGGCGGTTTTTCATCGCTACAATCGGGAGTTCTTTGCGGCATTGGCAGAAGTGGTCGAAGCTAACGGCTCGCCGGTCGAACGGCTTGACGGTTTCATGGCGCTGGTCCGAGATACGCTTGTTGTCGAAGACAGGATGTGTCTTTGCGGTATGATGATGGCGGAAGTTGCCTTGCTTCCTGCCGGAATCCGCCAGCAAACGAGAAATTTTACCGACACCGCCATTGCCTGGTTGTCTGATCAGTGGGAATTGCTTGGAAAAAGCAATCCGGCTGATCTGGCTGTTACGACGCTGGCGCGGCTGGAAGGGGGGATGTTGCTGTCGCGGGTCAGCGGCGATGTCAAGCATCTTGACCTTGTGATCGCTGACATCCGCGCTGATGCCAGCTAATCGAATATGCCATAAAGCTGACGTTTCTTCCGCTGTATCTGGTGCATTTTCTTGACAGCCTGGATGCCCGTCTATGAAATGGATGCATAACTAGATGCGCCCGCAGTAAAGCCGGGCCGGGCAGCTTGATTGCGAACAGACCGGTAATGGGTACCTCCATTTGTCTGCGCATTCTGTCTGAACAAGCAGGAGGGAAGTGCCATGCGCGACGGATTCAAGATTATCGATACGGATTGTCACCAGATGGAGCCGCAGGCCGTCTGGTCCGACTATATCGATCCGGCTTTCAAAGGGCGTGAGCCACGCCATGAGATGTATGGCTCGCGGCGCCTGTTCAGCGTGGAAGGCGAACCGGTACAACCGCCCGAGGAAGAAGGTAAATATCCGATGCATGCTCCGGAATTCCTTGATGCTGTCAAGGTCGCGATGCAGCGGTTCGAGCGGGCGCAGAAGGCCAAATTCGATGCAGCCAGTCGCCTGATGGATATGGATGATGAGGGGGTGGACGTACAGGTTATCTATCCGACGATCGGTGGGCAGTTGCTGGGCCGCGAGTTCAGGGATCCGGAGCTTCTTGCCGCGATTTGTCGGGCCTATAACGATTGGAGCCGGGAATATTGTTCCAAAGATCCTGCCCGGTTGCGCTGGGCTGCGATGTTACCCGTTCAATCGCCCGAGCTTGCGATTGAGGAGGCGAAGCGCGCCGCGGCGAATGGTGCGGTTTCTTTCTATATCCGCCCCAACCCGGTTGCCGAGCGTAATCTCTATGCGGATGAATACTGGCCGTTATGGAAGGTGGTCGAGGGGCTGAATGTGCCGCTCAGCCTGCATGATTCGGGTTCGCCCCGTATCCCGTCCTTTGGTGACCGGATGGATAGCCATACGACCGGGCATATATTATCGCACCCGTTTGAAGCGATGTCCGCGATGGCCGGGCTGATCTGGTTCGGTGTTGCCGAGAATTTCCCGAAACTGCGCGTTGTGCATGTGGAAGCCGATGCAGGCTGGGCACCATACTGGCTTCAGCGGATGGAGCAGCATTATGATTTCTCGGGCAAGGCCGAGCATCCGCACATGAAAAAGACGCCGACGGAATATTTCAAGCAGAATTTCTTCGTCGCGGCGCGCGGTGATGAAATGACTCTGAAGGCGGCGGTTGATCTTATTGGTGAGGATTATTTCCTGTTCAATACGGATTATCCGCATCCTGACGGCACCTTCCCCTGGGGCATGCAGAGTTTGGTCGATCAACCGATTTCAGACGATGCCAAGCGCAAAATCCTTTGGGATAACGCCGCCCGCGCCTTCAATATTGCCGCATGACCGGGTGGGAGATCTTTCAATGACAAAGAAGGTTGTATTGATCCCCGGTGAAGATGCGGCGCCCGAAGCCTTTGAGCCGACTGTTGAGTTGATCAACCGGCTGCAACTTGACATAGACTGGGTCCGTCCACCGGTGGGTGAAGCCGGGATTGCCGCACTGGACAATCCGTTCCCGCCCGAAGCAAAGGAAGCGATCGATGATTCTGACGCGACCTTTTTCGGTTCCACCAATGGCACAAGCGGGCGCGCGATGCGTTACTTGCGCTGGGGCCTGCAAACCTATGCCAATGTCCGGCCCGCGCGCTGGTTTCCCGGTTGCAACAGCCCGTTAAAGAACCCTGAAGGCATCGATCTCGTCATTGTGCGCGAGAATATGGAAGATACCTATGTGGGCGTTGAAGGTGATCTGGCTGAGCTTGAGCCGATCAATTTTGTCAGTCGTCTGCACCGTAAACCCGTGTCTGAAATGGGCAAGGGCAAATACGCAATGAAGGTTATCACCGAGGCCTGCACACAGCAGGTCACGCGGTTTGCCTGTGAACTCGCACTGAAACGGGCGACGCTAAATGGTACAAGGCCGTTGGTCACCAGCGGGACAAAGCATAACATTTCGCCTGTGGCGGATGGCTATTTCCGGGAAGTCGCGATTGAAACCGCGAAGGAATTTCCCGATGTGACATTTGAAACGCTGCTTGCCGATGACCTTGTTCACAAGCTTGTGGTCAACCCGCAGGGGTTTGACGTAATCCTTCTGCCCAATCTTTATGGTGATCTGTTCTCGGATGCGGCCGGTGGTGTGGTCGGCGGACTGGGCCTTGCGCCAAGCGGTTGTTACGGGCGTGATTATGCCTATTTCGAATCCGCACACGGATCGGCGCCTGACATCGCCGGGAAGAATATCATCAATCCGACAGCGACAATTTTCTCCGCCGCCATGATGCTGGAATATCTTGGTTACGCCGAAGCCGGTGACCGTCTGGTCAAAGCGGTGGAAGCTGCCTACGCGCAAGGGGCGTATCTGACGCCCGATCAGGGTGGAAAGGCAAGCACCACCGAGTTTTGCGTGGCGGTGGAGAAGGCGCTCTGAACCAATGAACAGGGCGGGGGCTGAACATCCGCAACGTTAAAAAAAGCGCAGGGGCGTTCGATAGCCACCTGCGCTTTTTGCACTTATATGTGGGTGGTTTTAGCTCATTGCCTTTTGCAGGTTCTCGTCCAGCGCGGCGAGGAACTGCTCAGTGGTGAGCCAGGGTTCATCCGGGCCGATCAGCAAGGCAAGGTCTTTTGTCATCTTGCCGCTTTCCACGGTTTCGATGCAGACCCGCTCAATCGTTTCAGCGAACTGCGTGACTTCAGGGGTGCCGTCCTGCCGGCCACGATGTGCAAGCCCGCGGGTCCAGGCAAAGATCGACGCAATCGGGTTGGTCGAGGTTTTTTCACCTTTCTGATGCTGCCGGTAGTGTCGGGTCACCGTGCCATGGGCGGCTTCGGCTTCCACCGTTTTCCCGTCGGGCGTCATCAGTACGCTTGTCATCAGCCCAAGCGAGCCAAACCCTTGCGCTACCGTGTCGGACTGCACATCGCCATCATAGTTCTTGCAGGCCCAGACAAAGCCGCCATTCCATTTCAGCGCGGCTGCGACCATGTCATCGATGAGGCGGTGTTCATAGATGATGCCCGCCTTGTCGAAATCGGCTTTGTAATGTTCCTCAAAGACTTCCTGGAACAGGTCTTTGAAACGCCCGTCATAGGCTTTCATAATGGTGTTCTTGGTTGACATATAGACCGGCCATTTCCGCTGCAGGCCATAATTCAGGCAGGCATGCGCGAAGTCCCGGATCGATTCGTCAAGATTGTACATGCCCATGGCCACGCCGCCGCCGGGGAAATCGAAAATTTCAAATTCCATGGGTTCGCCGCCATCCTCAGGCTCGAACGTCATGGTCAGCTTGCCTTTGCCCGGCACGACAAAATCGGTGGCGCGATACTGGTCGCCAAATGCATGACGGCCAATAACGATCGGCTGGGTCCAGCCTGGCACAAGCCGGGGAACATTGCTGATGCTGATGGGCTCGCGGAACACAGTGCCGCCAAGAATGTTGCGGATCGTACCGTTGGGCGAGCGCCACATTTTTTTCAGGCCGAACTCCTCAACGCGTTCTTCATCAGGGGTAATGGTCGCGCATTTGACGCCGACGCCATATTGCTTGATGGCATTTGCCGCATCGATCGTGACCTGGTCATCGGTTTCGTCGCGATATTCCATGCCGAGGTCAAAATATTTCAGATCGATGTCGAGATAGGGAAGAATGAGCTTGTCCTTGATCATCTGCCAGATGATGCGGGTCATCTCGTCGCCGTCGAGTTCGACGATCGGATTTTTCACTTTAATTTTGCTCATTGAAGTCCCCTCTTGCTGTAAGCCAATTCTACTTTGCTGGCCATATAGCATTCCGTGACCCCGGGCGGAAGGGCGCGCCGTGCGATCGCCGCGTTTTATTGGTCGGACAGGCCAGGCGCGGGTGCTGAAATTTGCGCTTTTATGAGCGAAAGCGCCCCGTTTGGGCTGTCGGCGAGCTGAAAATAGTTCCGCCCGGATTCCGACAGAAAGCCATGGCTGTGCATATGTCCGAGCAATTGAGCGAGCGGGTCCCAAAAACCTTTATAGTTCAAAAGGATACATGGTTTGTCATGCAGGCCCAGCTGGCGCCAGGACAAAATCTCAGCAATTTCGTCAAGCGTTCCCGAGCCGCCCGGAAGGGCAATGAAGCCATCCGACAGCTCGAACATGCGTAATTTACGCGCATGCATATCAGGGACGAGATATTTTCTGGTGACGCTGTCCAGGCCAACTTCCAGCGCTTCAAGCTGTTCGGTAATAACGCCGGTGACACGCCCCCCCGCCGCAAGACATGCACGTGCGGCAATGCCCATCAATCCGACGCTGCCCCCGCCATAAACCAAAGTGATGTCATGTTGCGCGAAAAGTGTGCCGATTGTCGCGGCAATCAGGCCATATTCTTGATCATTGCCGGGCCGTGAGCCACAATAGATACAGACTGAAAGTTGTTGGGGTTTCATGCGCGATTGCACCCTGTTTGCTGGGCGAGCGGTCAGGACCCCGCCAGGTTTAACCGCTCTGTTTCAGCTCTTGCTGCTGTCCTTTTTACCTGTTGTTCCCGCGCATGCGGGTCCTGCGGATGTTGTTGAGGTGCAGGTGCACAAACTCATGCCGCGCGTCTTTCGGTTTGATGTCACAATTCGGCACCCGGGTGAAGGGCCAATCCACTTTGTCGATCGGTGGGAAATCGTGGATGAGAAAGGCGAGCTGATTGATAAGCGTGAATTTGGCAGACCGCATCAGGGGGAGCAGCCGTTTACCCGTTCCCTTTCGCATGTGACGATTCCGATTGGCACGCGCACCGTTACGGTTCGCGCCCATGATAGGGTGCATGGCTTTACCGGTCTGGAACGGCAGATCACGCTTGATATTGAATCGCGCCATGATTTGCCCGACTAGCCTGATGGGGGGCGGCCTTTTGTGCCTTCTGGGGGTCGTGACTGTTTTTGTCCGTCCTTGGCCCCGGCGCCGCTAAGGAAATATTCAGCTAACCATCCGATAGTTTGCCTCTCCTTGGACAGCGCCAGCAAAATGGCGGTTTTTCGGGTTGGAGCAGCTATGAACCGTTACCGGATATTCACTGTGGGCAGGAAAATGCGTCAGTTTCTGCTGGGACTGATGTTTTTTGTTCTTGCTGTGGTTTTTCATGCCCTGGCTGGCACACAGGCAGCGCTTGCGGAAGAACAGATAGCCGAAGGTGCGGTTGCGGGGCCCATAAAGGTGCCGACGCTGAATATTCCCGTGATGAAGAAAATGGCGATCCGCGGGCAAATGACGGTGGATCTGGTCCTCGATATTCACAATCCGGAGCTGGCGCCCATGATCGTCGAGCTTATGCCCAGGCTGCAGGCTGACTATGCGGCACGGCTCAGTCGTTGGAGCGCCTTCTATCAGGATGTTCGTGCGCCCGCCAATGTCATCGGTATCAAACGGCAATTGCAGGATGTGACGAATACTGTTCTGGAAAGCAGCGATGCCGAAGTACTGCTGCAGGGGGTCATGCTGCAGCGCCGGGGATGATCCGGTTTCCCCGGGCACAGCCCATTTTCAGGATAGGAACGCTCACGTGAGCCGGGACGCGCGTTCTGTTACTCTGCGGCTTTTGGAAACAACCCCGCCTTGCTGACCTGCGCGGCGGTCGGATGGCCAAGTGCGGTTTCAATCCATTGCGCCGTTTCGATCAGCGCAGGCAGATCGACCCCATGGCTGATCCCCATCCGATCAAGCATATAGAGGATATCTTCGCTGCCGATATTGCCCGTCGCTTTGGGCGCAAAGGGGCAGCCGCCAATTCCTGCGCAACTGGCGTCGAGTACCGAAACACCCGCTTCCACCGCGGCATAGGCATTCGCAAGACCGGTATTCCGTGTGTTATGGAAATGGCAGCGTAGCTGCAAATCCGGCACCGCCTCACGCGTCATGGCCACAAGCCGCTTGACGCTGTACGGGTCGGTGGCGCCAATCGTGTCGGCAAGCGCGATTTCCCGTACGCCCGCATCCGCCGCCTGCCGCGCAATATCAACAACGATGGCGGGATCGACTTCACCTTCGAAAGGACAGCCAAATGCGGTTGCCACCGTCAGGCTCAGCGGCAAATTCGCATCGGCCGCCTGCCGTGCGATGCCATGCATGGTTTCAAGGGTCGCGGTGCGCGGCGCACCCTGATTGCGCTGGTTAAAGGTTTCGGATGCGCAGACAACATAGTTGGCCTCATCGACGCCGCAGGCCAGCGCGCGATCGAATCCGCGCTGATTGAGAGTCAGACCGATATAGGAAACGCCCTCGCGCCGGGGCAGGGCCGCCATCACCGCCTCCGCGCCTGCCATCGCCGGTACCCGTTTATCATTGACGAAGCTGACCGCCTCGATCCGGCGGATACCGCAATCGACAAGCCGGGTAATGAAGGCCACCCGTGTTTCCACATCAAGGATCGTCGGGTCGTTCTGCAACCCGTCACGCGGGCCGACCTCGACCAGTTCCACTTGCTTCACCTCACCCTGCATTGCCATTTTCGTCCTGTAAGTTTTCGATTTCGACCGGAATTATATCGTCTGCCGCCTCAAAGCCGAAGACCTTGGCGTAGAAATATAGTTCGGCCTCAAACATGTGCTTGATATTCTCTGCTTTCCGGAAGCCATGCCCTTCACCCTCAAAAGCAATATAGGCAACCGGCAGCCCCTTGTCGCGAAGTGCCTTGACCATCTCCTCGGCCTGATTGGGCGGCACGACTTTATCGTCGAGCCCCTGAAAGAAGATAACCGGGCAGTTGAGCCGTTCTGTGAAGTTGAGGGGTGATCTGACGGCGTAAACATTTTCGCCCTCGGGCAGGGGGGCAACCAGCCGGTCAAGATAACGCGCCTCGAATTTATGGGTATCGCGCGCCAACGCCATCAGGTCGCCGATACCGTAACGCACCGCCCCTGCGCGGAACACATCATGGAACGTCAGGGCACACAGGGTGGTAAAGCCGCCTGCGCTGCCGCCGCGGATCGCCATCCTTTTGCCATCGACGCGTTGTTGCCGGGCGAGATAATCTGCAGCCGCAACGCAATCTTCCACATCCGCGATGCCCCATTGTCCGTCAAGCTGCTGCCGATAGGCGCGCCCGAACCCGGTACTGCCGCGATAGTTGATATCCGCGACGGCGAAACCACGGCTTGTCCAGAACTGTATTTCCAGTTTGAAGGCATCGTCGGCCATTCCTGTCGGACCGCCATGACTGAGAACCAGCAAGGGTGGCAGCTCTTCCTCCGGTGCCGCGAAGGCGCTGTTTTGTGGCCGGTAAAACCAGCCGTGGGCGGTTTGCGACTGTCCGGTTGGAAAGGTAATGGCTTCGGCAACCGAAATGTCGGCAGCGTCCATTTCCTGGTCGGTCGCACTTTTCAGGGTTTCCAGCAGATTGCCGTCCCGGTCGAACCGGCCGATCAGTGTCGCGCGTGAACGGCCCGCACCTGTTGCGATGAAATCGTCGCCACTGGGAACAGGCAGGCTCGCCATTCGAAAGGGCGTGGGGAAGGGGGTGAGTGTTCCCCCCTCAATCAGTCCGAAATGTTGCTCCCCCTTATCGAAATAGGCGCAAAGCAACCCGCCGTCGGGCAGAAAACAGTAGCTGCGGGTTCCAAGGCTCCACAGGGGCAGTCCGAACTCTGCTCCAATCGGGGCCAGCGCGCGCGTCTTGCCCTTGTCATCGCGGTAAAGGTTCCACCAGCCCGTTTCATCGCTGACATAATGCAGATCACCCGATGGCGACCATTCGGGCTGAAAGATCGAGATATTCTCCCCGCCCGCTACAGATGTGGCCGCGCCCGGTTTGCCCGCTGCGTTGAGCGGCGCGCGAAAGAGCACAGTTCCGTCCCAGGGCATATTAGGATGGTTCCAGCTTACCCATGCAAGGGTATCGCCCGCCCCATCAAGCCGCGGCCAGGCGTAAAAGTCAGCACCTGCCACAAGGGTGGCGGGTTCGGCTATTTCACCCGCGCAATCGATAGCGACGATGCGGTTCTCAGGTTCGCTGCCGTCGGCCGAATGCAGTTCTGCGATGCAGATGATGCGCGCGCGCTTCGCGTCATACACAAGATCGGCATAGCGCAGCCTGGTATCGCTCTCAGGCGTGATCGCTACGGGGTTTGTTTCCCCGATCGGCAGTCGATAAAGGCGCTGATCCGCCAAATTCACGAAGTAGACCGTATTGCCCGCGATGATATGGGCCGTGCCGCCATATTCATGCACCTGGCTGCGGATATTGTAGGGCGCGGGCACAAGCTCACGGGGTTTTTGCCGGCTGTCGGGCGGCGTTCCTTCGAGCATCATCAGAGTTGTGCGGCCGCCTTCGGCCGGGCGTGACTCGGGCCAGAAAAGCCGACCGTCCTGCGCTTCGACAGGGCCAAGGCTGATAGACTTTGCGGTCAGTGCGTCGGTGCCGATGGGCGATTTCCAGGTGCCGTAGGGCGCGATCTTTGTCATAACACTGATTGTTAGCAGAAATTGGCCGGAAATAAAGCGGGCACCGCACCGGTGTCGCGCAGGCAGGGACCGCGCTTGTCTGTGTTGTGCCGGCAAGCAGGCCTTTAGCAGGCGCGGCTTGTTGTCTGCGGGGTTGATTAATGGTGTAGTGAGCTGAAATGCGGATCGGGGCAAAATCGACGGGGAAGAGAAAAATCATGAAACTCTATTATTCGATCAATTCGCCATATGCACGGATTGTCCGGATTGCGTTATTCGAAGCCGATGCAGGCAATGGGGTCGAACAGATTGAGGTCGTTACACGGACCCCGGACAACCCGGTTCTGGCACACAGCCCGCTTGGCCGGGTGCCGACGCTTGTGACCGATGATTTTGTGCTTGGCGAGGCGGCCAATATCTACCGCTATCTTCAGGAACAGTTCAAAGATGCGCCTGATCCCAGCGATTGGCCGACTGTTGCGCTTGAAAGCATGGTGATGGGGTTTCTGGACGGTCTGGCCGTGTGGGGGCGCGAACCCATGTTCCACCCCAACGGCACGCATTCGGAAGCGGTGCTCGCGCTGGAGGAAGAACGGGCACGGCGCTGTCTCGATTACTTTGAGAAGATGTGGGCGGAATGGTCGGGTGAACATCCGTGGGATTTTGCCCATATTGCCCTGGCTTGTGCGCTGGTTCTGATGGCGCGCTTCAACGGGGTGCCAGATTGGCCTGAAACGCACCCGCAACTTGCCCGATGGTTTGAGGCCGCGAAATCGCGCCCCTCCATGCAGGCGACCGCAGGAGATTTTGGGTGAAGCGTGCAACCAGCACTTCTATCCACCGTATTTCCATCTATTGACCGGTTCTGCCAGCACGCCTAGTTTGCCCAAAAACAGCAGGGCAGGCGAGGGACGCAAGCATGACTGGACCCATCACGGGGGAATTATCGGAATTTTCCGCGCAGATCGCGCTTGAGCGCCTTGATCCGGCGATTGCCGCACGGGCGATGGCGCTGACTTTCGATACTGTGGGGGTGGCAATCCGCGCCCGCCATGATGCGGAGTCGACCCCGGCAATGCTGCGCGCGGCGGACAAGCTCGGCCTGATGCAGGGCGAAGCCACCATCATCGGCGATACGGAAACGGCCGGTCCTGCCGGGGCGGCCTGGATCAATGGGTCGCTCGCCCATTCGCTCGATTTTGACGATACCCATGCGGCGGGCTCCATCCACCCCAGCGCGCCGATTGTGCCCGCAGCCCTCGCGGCGGGCGAGATGACGGGGGCAAGCGGCAAGGATGTCGTGGCCGGCATCATCGCGGGCTATGAAGTCCAGATAAGGCTCAGTCTCGCCCTTGTGCCAAAGGAGCATTATGAGCGCGGCTATCACCCATCCGCCACCTGCGGGGCGTTTGGCGCCGCCGCGGCGGCCGGTCGTGTGCTGGGGCTGAACGCGGCGCAGATCGCGAATGCGTTCGGTGTGTGCCTCAGTCAGGCAGCCGGGTCGATGGAGTTCCTCGTCGATGGGGCCTGGACCAAGCGGTTTCAGGTCGGCTATGCGGCGATGAACGGGCTTGTCGCCGCAACCCTTGCAGCGGAAGGCTATAAGGGCCCCGATCAGCCAATCGAGGGGGAGGCAGGGTTTCTCAAGGCCTATGCGCCCGCTCCGGTCATCACGAATGCGGTCGCGGGGTTGGGGGAGCGGTATGAAACGATGGCGATCGGGGTCAAACCTTACCCCTCCTGTCGCTACAGCCATGCGGCGATGGACGGGCTGATCGCCCTGCGTGCCGAACATGGCTTCGACATCGCCGATATTCAATCTGTGGAAATCGGGTTACCCAAAACCGGCTGGGACATTATCGGCGATCCGGAAGACGATAAGCGCCATCCCCAAAGCATTGTCGACGGGCAGTTTTCCATGCCGTTCCTGGCGGCTGTCGTACTGCGGCAGGGGAGCATGGGCTGGGACGATTACGCGAAACATCTCAAGGACCCGGAAACGCTTGATCTGTGCCGCAGGGTGTCGAGTGTTGTCGATCCGCTGCCGGAGGCGGAATTTCCCCGGCAGATGAGCGGGGTCGCGCGGGTGCGGACCAGCAAGGGCGATTTTGAAAAATTTGTCGTCATACCGACGGGGGAGCCGGAGAACTTCCCCGATATGGCGGCGCTGCGCGGCAAGTTCGATGCGCTGTCTGCCCCTTATATCGATGCGGCAACCGCCGACCGGCTGGCCGATGCGCTGCTGCATCTCGATCGCGCGAACAAGGTGGATGCGGTGCTGGCGCTGACCCGTCCGCAGACGAAACATTGAGGTAAGCCATGGTTGTTGAAAGCAGGCGTGTCGGGCCGAACCGCTACCGGGAGGTGGCCGGGCGCGATTACGAGGATTTTGAGATCGGTGATATTTACGAACACCGTCCGGGCCGAACGATCACGGAATCAGATAACAGCTGGTTCACACTGTTGACCATGAACACCCACCCGCTGCATTTCGATGCGGCTTTCGCAGCGCATAGCGAGTTTGGCAAGCAGCTTGTCGTCAGTTCACTGACGCTTTCAATGGTTGTCGGGATGAGCGTATCCGATGTCAGCCAGAAGGCGATTGCCAATATCGGCTGGACAGATATTCAGATGCCGGCCCCCGTATTTGTGGGCGACACGATTTATGCGGAATCTGAGGTGCTGGCAAAGCGTGAGTCAAAGTCGCGGCCGACCCAGGGGCTTGTCACCGTGAAAACTACCGGAAAGAAGGCTGATGGGACCGTCTTCATGACATTCGAGCGCACCGTGCTTGTACCCAAGCGCGGTCACGCGGTGGATGAGCCGGCAGAATGGCAGGGGGAGTAGAGCAGGTGAGCGAAACCGTTACCCCCGAACAGGAACAGATTATTCTGGATGCGGTCGACCGGTTCCTTGAACGCGATGTCAAACCCTATGCCCATGCGTTGGAGCAGGCGGACGAGTATCCCCGGGATATCGTCGAAAAGATGAAGGAACTTGGCCTGTTCGGCGCGACAATTGGTGCCGAATATGGCGGGCTGGGGCTGGGTGCGCGCACCTATTCGGAAATCGTTGCGCGGGTGTCGGCGGTGTGGATGTCCGTATCGGGCATTTTCAATTCGCATCTCATCATGTCAGCCGCTGTTGAGCGTTTCGGGACAGAAGAGCAGAAGCAGCGTTATCTTCCGCGCTTTGCGACCGGCGAGCTGCGTGGCGGGATCGCATTGACCGAACCGGATGCAGGCACTGATCTGCAGGGTATCCGCACCCATGCCGAACGCGATGGCGATCATTATGTCATCAATGGTGCGAAAACCTGGATCAGCAACAGCATTCAGGGGCAGGTGCTGGCGGTGCTTGCCAAGACAGAGAAACGGTCCGATCCCCGGCACAAGCAGATGAGCCTTTTTATTACCGAGAAAGGGGAAGGGTTTCGCGTTGCGCGCAAGCTGGAAAAGCTGGGCTATCGGGGGATCGATACCGGTGAGTTGCTGTTTGAGGATCATCGGGTGCCCGCCGAAAATCTTGTTGGCGGATCGGAAGGGCGCGGCCTTAACCAGATCCTTGGCGGGCTTGAACTTGGGCGCATCAATGTCGCTGCGCGCGGGGTGGGGATCGCCCGCGCAAGCCTTGATGAAGCGGTAGCCTACGCGCAGATCCGCAAGACTTTCGGGCAACCCATTTGCGAGCATCAGGCAATCCAGATCAAACTTGCCGATATGGCCACCAATGTCGAGGCGGCGCGGTTGCTCGTCCGTTCGGCGGCGGAATCTTATGATCGGGGGGAACGCTGCGATATGGAGGCAGGTATGGCCAAACTGTTCGCGAGCGAAGCCGCACTGACCAATAGCCTTGAATGCATGCGTATCCATGGCGCTTACGGCTATAGCCGCGAACTCAATATCGAGCGTTATTACCGCGACGCACCCTTGCTTGCGATCGGGGAGGGGACGAACGAATTGCAGCGGACGATCATTGCCCGGCAACTGATCGCGCGTAACCCGGCCTGATGGACGGGGAAGCCACAGCGCCGGGATTGCCGCTTGCCGGGGTGCGGGTGCTGGCGGTCGAGCAATATGGCGCGGGCCCTTACGGCAGCATGTTTCTGGCCGATCAGGGCGCGGAGGTTATCAAGATCGAAAACCCCAATGACGGGGGCGATATGGCACGCGGTGTCGGGCCACATTTTTTCGCGCCCGGTGACAGCCAGTTTTTTCATAGTTTCAACCGCAACAAGAAGAGCCTGACGCTCGATCTGAGACGCGCCGAAGGGCAGGAAATTTTTGCCCGGCTTGTCGCGACAGCGGACGCGGTCGCCTGCAATCTGCGCGGTGATGTGCACGAAAAACTGGGCCTGACCTATGCGGCGTTGAAAGATGCGAATCCGGCTGTCGTCTGTGCTCACCTCAGCGCCTATGGCCGTACCGGTCCGCGTGCCGATTGGCCGGGGTTTGATTATCTCATGCAGGCGGAAACCGGCTGGATGACGATGACCGGCGAGCCGGATGGCGCGCCGGCGCGGTGCGGGCTGTCTATTGTGGATATGATGACCGGGCTTGCCATGTCGTTTGGGCTTTTGTCCGCGCTGACAGCGGCGCGTGCGACCGGGCAGGGGCGCGATATCGATGTCAGCCTGTTCGATCTGGCGCTGCATAATCTGTGCTACCTTGCCACCTGGCAGATGGCGACAGGCGAGGCGCCGACCCGGCTGCCGCGTTCGGCGCATCCGTCGCTTGTTCCCTGTCAGCTTTATCCGACGGCGGATGGCTGGATTTTCATCATGTGCAACAAGGAAAAATTCTGGCCGATCCTGTGCGATAAGCTCGCCCGGCCTGAATGGAAGGACGATCCGCGTTTTGTCGATGCGGCTGCCCGGTTGACCCACCGCGATACGCTTAACCTTCTGCTTGATGAAATTTTCCGGGAACGGAGCACCGGTGACTGGCTTGCCCATTTCGATGGACGCGTACCGTCCGCCCCGATCTATGATGTGGGGGAAGCGCTGGCCAATCCTTTTGTCGCGGCGATGGGGGGAATTGAGCGTTATGCCCGCCCCGGTGGTGGCAGCTACCGGATGGTCGCTCCGCCGGTACGGTCGGCGGGTGTGCCCGCCCCGAAAAATGCCGCGCCGGCGCTGGGCGCGGATACAGATGCAATACTGGCGGAGCTGGGAATGGATGCGGCGACGCGCGCACGATTTCGTAAAGAGGGGATTGTCTGAACAGACAGTCCTGAGATCCGAATGACCGAACCTGAAATCCGCCCAGGCGATGCGAACGATTTGGTCGCGCTTGAGGCGCTTTATCCCGCAGCCTTCCCCGATGAGGATTTGCTGCCGCTTGTCCGTGCGCTGTTGGCTGAAGCTGAAGGTGCGGTCCTGTCGCTTGTGGCGGTTTCGGGCTCCGCGCTGGTCGGGCATATCCTTTTTACCCGTTGTGGCGTCGAAGGGCAGGGTGCAGAAGCAGCACTTTTGGGTCCGCTTGCCATTGCGCCTGACCGGCAGCGAAGCGGTATCGGTACCTTGCTGATTGCGGCGGGGCTTGAGCGCCTTGAAAGCTGCAGAACAAGCCGTGTGCTGGTGCTGGGCGATCCCGATTATTACGGCCGGTTCGGCTTTGCACCCGATGCGGCTATCTTGCCGCCTTATCGGCTGCCGCAGGATTGGCACGATGCATGGCAATCACGTGCGGTGGGCGTGGGGGCGAGCGCCATTTCAGGACGCTTGCAAGTGCCGGCGCCCTGGCGTGACCAGGCATTGTGGTTGCCCTGAACAGGGGCCGTATTTCTGACGCACCGTCTTTGATATCTCTGATAAAAGTTTGATACCTCTGACAAATGGATGGCAAGCGCCATTTCCGCGCTTGCCATCCGTTGCAGCCGCAGCCCGGCTGAAGCGCGGGAGGGGCTGACAGTCAGCCATGCCCGCCACGCAACAGGCGCCCCGGCGTTGCGTTTGTGCATTCGCCATCGGCAAAGGTCATTTCACCATTGACGATGATTGCGTGATAACCCCTGGCGCGCTGCACCCGCCGCCATTCATTGCCCGGGAAATCATGCACAACTTCGCCGATCCATTCCGGTTCGATTGCCAACTCCTCCATCCCGTAAACGACGATATCGGCGGCAAGTCCCGGTTTCAGCTCGCCGCGATCGACAAAGCCTGCGGCCTTTGCGGGCAAGGCTGACAGCCGGTAATGGGCTTCCTCCAGCGTGATCTTGGATTCATCGCGGACAAGCCAACTCAAAAAGTCGGTCGTGAACGCCCCGCCGGTGAAGAATTTTGTGTGCGCCCCACCGTCAGAGACACCGGGGAAGGTGTACTCGGAATCATTGATCATCTCGGCCATGAAATCGGCGTTAAAGCCGCGATTAGGTCCGAGGAATTCAACCTTCAGATCCGCGGTGATCGACATATCCAGCATCACATCGATCGGGTGCTTGCCTTCATCTTCTGCAATGTCGCCAAGCGACCGGCCGAGATATTTCTCAAGTTCCCTGACACCGTTCACATCCTGTACGATGAGTGTGCGGACGGGACCGCCAACCCCGGCCTGAATGATTTCGAGCTTACGGTTGGCGCTGTCATATTCGCCCTTCAGATTCTCGCGGTTCGCCGGGTCCTGCATCTTGGCGAGCTTTTCCTCAAACGTGCCTGTTGTGATTGAGCGCCATGCAGGGCTTGCATCATAAAGGTTCCAGTTTTCGAGCGTATAGGCAAAGCCCGAACGCACGGTGCCGGTCTGACCATAGATTGGCAGACCTTTTTCCCGTGCCCTCGCCAACCATTCAAGACTGCGCCTGTGAACCTTCGGGTCCTTGCGCGAGGGTACGATGACATTATGCAGCACCGGTCGCATTGCGGTTTCGGCAAGCTTTTCAAGAAAGGCGAGGTCTGCCTTGATATTGCCTGTCGATTGGGTGATCTGAATGAAGCCTTCATCACGTTCGCGCAGCACTTCGGCCAGATTGAGAATGTCGGCATCGCACATTGTGTCGGTGACCATCGGGCTGCCGTCATAATCAGCCTGCACGGAGTCTTCGCCGAGCCGTTGCAGTGAGAATCCGCAAAGCCCTGCATCCATACCCTCATGCAGCAGACGCTTCATCTCCGCCTTTTCGGCGTCTGTGGCTGGCCGTGTCTTCGCGGCCTCCAGCCCCATGACATAGACCATGAGCGAGGAAGTCGGCATGTACTGGATGCAGTTCACGCCCTTTGGTGTGCGATCCAGTGAATCGAGATATTCCGGGATCGTCTCCCAGTCCCAGTCCATTCCCTGTTTCATGGAATCGAACGGAATGGCTTCGGTACGGGTCATCATCAGCATGGAACGGTCGCGCTCAGCCTGCTTTACCGGGGCAAAACCAAAGCCGCAATTGCCCAGCACAACAGAGGTGACCCCATGCCAGCCGGATATGGAACAATAGGGGTCCCAACGGATTTGCGCGTCATAATGGGTGTGCAGATCGACAAAGCCCGGTGCAACGATCAGTCCATCTGCGTCGATTGTTTGTCTGGCCGGGCCCGGGGACGCTCCCCCGATCTGCAGGATTTTTCCATCCTTGATCCAGACATCTGCGCGATAGCGTGGTGTGCGCATGCCATCGATGATGGTGCCGCCTTTTATATGGATATCGGCTTGTGTCATGACGTTCCCTCCTCCTCGGGGCGATGCCGCTCGGCGTATCGCGCACTCCGGTCAGGCCAGACTGCAGAGATCGCACGAATTCGGGAAAGCTGCCCCACCGTTTGGTTTACGGCGCAATTTCATCCGTTCGATCGAACCATACGATTCTCACGCGACTAACATTGCTACTGGGCTCGGTCGGGAACGGCGCAACTCATACAAAACTGCGCCTTGCTATTATTCTTCAACAGCAAAAATTCTAGGCATAGTTTGCCGCTTTTGGCAAATGCTCTTGCCGGCGGGTTCAATTGACAAGTCGTCCGGCGGTTTCTAGGCTGGGTGAATAACAAAACTGGGGTAAGCCGCGCCTTCAAGCGGTTCTCGATACTCAAAAAACAGGGAAGCAGGGCAATGGATTTTGGCGTCCAGATGGTTTTTCAAAGCTATGGTTATGATGACAGCGTAACCGATCATCAGGTGTATGAGGAAGAAATCGAACTGGCGCTTTTGGCCGAAGAGCTGGGCTTTGACAAGCTGTGGCCGGTTGAGCACCATTTTTTCGATTATTCATTCTGCCCTGACAACACCGTATTTCTGGCGAATATGGCGGCGCGGACAAAGCGGATCGGGCTTGCAACGGGCGCTGTGATCGTGCCGTGGAACGATCCGCTGCGGGTTGCGGAAAAGATCGCATTGCTTGACGAGCTTTCCGGCGGTCGTGCGGTATTGGGCATGGGGCGCGGCCTGGCCCGGCGCGAATATGCACCTTTCGGCATCGATATGAATGAATCGCGCGAACGTTTCGACGAGGCCGCGGCGATGATCGTGGAAGCGCTTGAAACCGGTTATATCGAAGGTGACGGACCATTCTACAAACAGCCGCGCACCCCGATCCGCCCACGCCCCACGCGCAGCTTCAAGGGACGGACCTATTGCGTTTCGATGTCGCCCGATTCCGTGCTTTCAGCTGCTCGGCTTGGGGCGCAGCAGGTGATGTTCAGCCAGAACCACTGGGAAGAAAATAAAGGTATGGTCGATGCGTATAAGGAAGAATATGCAAAACATCATGCCGGCCCGCCGCCGCCGCCCATTACCTGCGATTTCGTCTATTGCGATGAGGATAAGGACCGCGCGGAAGAACTCGCCAGAATTCACATCACCGGCTATCTGAGCAGCGTGATGGGGCATTACGAGCTTGCCGGGGATCATTTCAAGGACGCGAAAGGTTATGAATCCTATGGCCAGTCGGTTGATATTCTGAAATCGGTCGGGCTTGAGGATCAGGCGAACGCCTATCTCGATGTGCAGATCTGGGGCACCCCTGAAATGTGTCTTGAAAAGATCGCCCATCGTAAATCGGTGATTGGCGATTTCGATCTGACATGCTGTTTCCGCTATGCGGGCATGCCATTCGAGGCGGCGAAGCGGAATATGCAGACCTTTGGAACAAAAGTCATTCCGGTGCTACGCGAGCAGGAGGCAGCCCGTGCTGCCGAATAGGCGTAAACGCATACACTAGTTCCGATGCGCCGGGGCGGGAAACCGCCCCGGCTTTTTTCAGCGCGGATTTCCGCTGCCTTTTGAACTGGCGGATTTTTTCTTTTTGCGCGGGCCCTTCTGAGCGTTCATTGCTTCGGCCTGTTCAGCGGATGCGCGCAGTTCTTCGGCAATTTCGCGGGCTTCGTCGGGCGTGAAATCCATCGGAATTTCAAGCTCGCCGGCAGAGATGAAGATCCGCACCATGCCATGCTCAGTCGGGCCGAGTTGTAGCTCGGCGGAAATGTCAGATTCTGTATTGATGCCTTTTGACATGGGGGCTCGTCACTGCTTGAGGGGACAGGGGCGCGACTGTTGCGCCCGGCAGGGTTATTGTCAACTGTGAAAAAGGGCGGATCAAACGTCATGGAACGGCGGCGTTTCGCCGCGCAGCCAGGCTGTCAGTATCGCATTGACCTGATCGGGCGCTTCCTGCTGCACCCAGTGGGAAATGCGGGGCAGATAGCGTAAGGTCAAATCCTCGACCAGCTCATCTGTGCCCAGCGTCAACTCCTTTCCAAGCGCGCTGTCTTCCTCGCCCCAGATCATCAATGTGGGGATATCGAGACGCGGCATAGGCTCAAGTAGGTCCGCATAACGCAGGGCGGCACGGTAATAATTCAGCATTGCAGTCAGGGCCCCCGGCAGCAGGGCATTCCGCCGGTATTCCGTCAGCACTTCGTCAGGGAAGCGGGTCTTGTCGATCGCCATATCGCGAAAGGCGCGGGCAATCCATTCGCCATTATTGCGGCCCAGCAACCATTCAGGCAGCCAGGGTAGCTGAAAGAAAAGGATGTACCAGGAGCGGCGGAGTTGCGGCCAACGCTTGACTGCGCGCGCAAATAGTGCGGGATGCGGCATATTGAGAATTGCCAGGGCGGAAAGCGGACGGGCCTTCCGTAAGGCAAAATCCCATGCGATGGCACCGCCCCAATCATGGGCGATCAGTGTGACGTCACTGGCTTCAGCCGCATCGATCAGCCCGGCCACATCGTCGCGCAGATGTTGCATGCGATAGTTTCTGACGCCGCGCGGGCGGTCGCTGTTGCCATAACCGCGCAGATTGGGCGCCCAGACACGATAGCCCAACTCTGCCAGCGGCGGCATTTGACAGCGCCAGGAAAAGGCACTTTCGGGGAAGCCATGCAGGCAAAGTGCAAGCCGCTCCCCCTGGCCACACATGGCGACGTCGAATGTCAGCCCATTGGCTCTGACTTTTTCATAAGTAATGGGATTAGTCATCGGCAGGGACGCAAAGTTCATTGCAGCAGAATTCGGTGCCCATATTGACACATATCATGAAAGTGCCAAGCTTTAGGAAAGATACTGAGGCAAATCCCAAGAACAGGCAGGCTTTGGCGATGGATAAAACGGGAACGCATTTGGTGGGGCGATTGCCGGCTGATGCATTGCGCAGACGATGCGATCCAACCGTTTTTCAATTTACCTCAACGGCAGAATTGCCCGATCCTGAACATGTGCTGGGGCAGGAGCGGGCAATCGCGGCAATCGAGTTTGGCGCGGATATGGGGCGTGAGGGCTATAATCTGTTCGTGCTGGGGCAGACTGCGGCGGGCAAGCATAACCTTGTACAGCATTTTCTGTCTGAAAGGGCGGGTAAGGAAGAGGCGCCGGCCGACTGGGTTTACGTCAATAATTTCGAGCAGCCGCACAAGCCCAAGGCAATCAAATTGCCCACTGGCCGGGGCGCGCAGTTCCGCGATGCCATGGCCACCATGATCGATGAGTTGCGGACGGCAATTCCCGCGATTTTCGACAGTGAGGAATATCGTGCGCGCCGCGGCTCCATCAACGAGGAAGTCGGCAGTCAGCAAGAGCTGGCATTTGAAGATTTGCGCAAACGGGCGGAAGCGCGGGATATCCGCCTTGTTCGTACCCCGGCCGGTATTGCATTGGCGCCTGTTCGCGACGGTGAGGTCCTGAAGCCCGATACGTTCGAGGCTTTGCCCGAAATCACGCGAAAGGAGATCGAGCAGGATATCCAGACCCTGCAACAGGAGTTGCAGAAGATCATGGAGCATATGCCGCGGCTTGAAAAAGAACGCCGTCGCGCGCTGCGCAAACTCAATCAGGAATTCGCGAATTATGCGGTGAAGGAAAGTATCGATGAGGAACGGGCCGCGTTTGCCGACCTGCCCGATGTTCTGGCGCATCTTGATGCGGTACAGGCGGATGTCATCGACAATGTGCATCTGTTTATCATGCAGTCAGAGCTGCGTGAATCGACGGAGTTCACCGGTGTTTCGAATGAAAGCGGCGATGGCGGGCTGGTGCAGGAGGGGTCCATGCCGGCCATGCTTGGCAGTTCCTTCCGGCGTTATGAAACCAATCTGATTGTCGATAATTCGGATGCTGTTGGCGCACCGGTTGTGCATGCGGGGAAACCATCGCTGGCTGAGCTGGTTGGGCGAGTTGAACATCTTGCGCAAATGGGTGCGCTTGTCACCGATTTTACCCTGATCAAGCCCGGTGCGTTGCATCGGGCAAACGGGGGTTATCTGTTACTCGATTCGCGCGCCTTGCTGATGCAGCCATTTGCCTGGGATGCGCTGAAACGGGCGCTGTGGAACCGGGAGGTCCGGATCGAATCCGCATCGGATATCTATTCACTTGCCAGCACGATTTCGCTCGATCCCGAGCCCATTCCGCTTCAGACAAAGGTGGTGCTGTTCGGAGAACCGATGACCTACTATATGCTGTCTTCCCTTGATCCGGACTTTCAGGGGCTCTTCAAGGCGGCGGCGGAAATGGAAGATGTCGTTGACTGGAATGCGGCGTCGGAGAAGGCATTTGCGCAGCAGATCGCAGCTATCTGTCGGCAGGAGGAAATCAGCCATTTTGACCCGACCGGTGTTGCCGCCGTCATGGAACAGGCAGCCCGGCAGGCCGATGATGCGGAAAAGCTGTCGATACGGATCGGCAAGATTTCGGACTTGCTGCGCGAATCCGATTATTGGGCGCGTAAGGCCGGCGCTGATCTGATCGGTGCCGAACATGTTGAGCAGGCGGTGGCCGCGCGTCAGCAGCGGGCAGGGCGGATCCGCGAAAAAAGTCAGGAAGCGATCCTGCGTGATATTATTCTGGTCGATACGGAGGGGGAAAAAGTCGGGCAGATCAACGGCCTTAGCGTGCTGTCGATCGGGGATTTCAGTTTCGGGCGGCCATCGCGGATATCTGCAAGTATCGGTATGGGGGTGGGGCGGGTGCTCGATATCGAGCGTGAAGTTGAGCTTGGCGGGCCACTCCATTCCAAAGGTGTGCTTATCCTGTCCGGCTTTCTGCGTGAAAGGTTCGGTCGGGAACGGCCATTAGCGCTCACCGCCAGCCTTGTGTTCGAACAATCCTATGGCGGGGTGGACGGCGACAGCGCATCGTCAGCCGAGCTTTACTGTCTGTTATCGGCGCTGGCGGAAGCGCCAATCAGCCAGGGATTTGCGGTTACGGGCTCTGTCAATCAGCATGGCGCGGTTCAGGCGATCGGTGGCGTGAACGAGAAGATTGAAGGTTTCTTCGATATCTGCCTCAAGCGCGGGCTTACCGGTGAGCAGGGCGTGCTTGTTCCGGCTGCCAACGTCAAACATCTGATGCTGCGGCCGGATGTGGTGGACGCTGTTCAGGCCGGCAGATTTCATATCCATGCAATCGATACAATCGACCGGGGAATCGAAATCCTTACCGGAACAGCGGCGGGCGAACCCGATGATGAGGGTAACTATCCCGATGACAGTATTAATGGTCGTGTGGCGCAGCGACTTGAGCGTTTCATCGCGACGCGGATGCGCCTTGAAGCGAAGGGGGAACACGCCGGTACGTCAAATACGCAATCAGGCGAAAAACTGTCTGATGGAAGGCCCACATCATGAGCGCAGCGGATAATAAAGGCTCGCAGATAGCTGCAGCGATGCGGCAGACGGGTTATCGCCGTCTGATCCTCGGTTTTGATCATCATGAGGAAAGCCGCACGGTATTGTCTATTGCGGAACATGTTGCCGCAACAGGCCAGATCGAACTGGCCGGTATCTTCGTCGAGGATACGGAATTGTTTGAACTTGCGGCCTTGCCTTTTTCAACTGAATTCATGATCAAGACCCGGCGGCGGCAGAGCTTTGATCTGCCCTGTGTCGAACGCGAACTGCGGACGCATATGCTCGCCAGCCATGCAGCCTTGCAGCAAATGGCGCGCCGCGCGCATCGGAGCTTCAGTTTTCGCACGGTTCGCGGGCGGTTGCTGCGCACGCTGATGCAGGAAGCCTCGGCCGGCGATCTGATTATGTTGCGGCGGGCTGACAAACCTTGGCACACGACCGCAATTGTGGGAGGGCACAGCGTGCATGCGCCGGTGCTTCAGGTTCTGCCGCCTGCTGTTGATGAGGCCGCCCCTCTGGCGGTGCTTGGGCAGCAGATAGCGCAGGAACTGGGGCGGCCGTTGATTCGTCTCACGGGATCAACGGCGGAGATTGTTGAAACAACCGCGCGGGAGGTTGGTGCGGCGCTGATTATTCTGCCGCTTGAACTGTTGTCGGAAAAACCCTGGCAGGACGAGTTGGAGCTGTTTGCCGAGCGTGTGCCAAGCACCGTTTTGATTGCCGGTATACCGGCACAAAGGAGATTGGACTCCGATATGTCAAAAGATTATTCCCCCGCTTGAATTTGCCTGCTTCCGGGGTTAGGTTGCGCGCCTGTTTCGCTGTGACGCGCCCTGGTTGCGCGCCATACCCGCGATGCCGCCTTAGCTCAGTAGGTTAGAGCGCTAGATTGTGGATCTAGAGGTCCCCCGTTCGAGCCGGGGAGGCGGTACCAGCCCGGTCTCGAAGGGGGTAAGCGAAATCCGTTGGCGAATTAACCTCCACGGGCACTGGCTTGAAGCCGCTTGATTTCGAGGCGGTCATCAATCGAATCAATCGCCTGTAACACAACATCGCGCACGGCCTCGCGTGCGGCATCGGCAACAACATTTGAAATGCTGCCACAAGTAGGCTCATACGCACTTTCGCGGGCTTTTCCGGTGACCGATTGCTGCTGCCTTTGACCGTCAGGATAGAGAATCGCGATATGCAGGGTTAGCGCTACATCGCTTTCCGGTTTGGATATAAACAGGCCTGGACGGCTACCAAACCGGGAATCAGCGGGTCCCTGCACAAGCGATATCTGTGCGTCATAGCCGTTGCTTCTTAATGTGTGAACATTCTGAATGTCGGACCGGAAATCGACATTTTGTAATGTTTCTTTCAGGACTGTCTGCATTGCGGTGACATAAGATTGGTCAACCGGTGTGTCAAAGCTCCAGAACATGCAGGCCATATCGCTTGGCTTTGTTTTCAGCTGCCAGCCACCTGCTTGCATATGAACCGCATAATTGCCCGCAACTTTTAGACTGTTGTGAGTAACAACAGGCGTAGCAACTTGCGCGGTACCCGTGCAGCCGATCAGAAATACAGATAACAAACATACGGCCAGACAGCGCATAGGTAATTCCCCCATAATACTGGCAACGATCAGAAAAAAGTTTAGTCGACGATTTCAATTCCGACCGGTCTCTTGACTTGGGTCGGAAGATGGGTGGCCGGAAGGACGCGTTGATAACCACCGGTGTTCTGCACAATGACGCGTTGCCCGATACCGATTGGCGTATCGGTTGTCGCGATATTCTGTGCGACGGTCAGCGTTATGCCCGACTCCAGGGTGACGGTATATTCCATGCCCTTGCTATCAGCCATCGCCTGCTCAGCCGCCGCGCCGGCCATCGCCCCAAGCACAAGGCCCGCGCCAACGGCCCAGAGCTCACCTGAACCCGAGCCGGCATAGGACCCCGCGCCCGCGCCGGCGGCGGCCCCGACAGCCGCGCCAGTACCCGTATTCCTGCCGATAATATCAATTTCGCGGATGGCGATCACAGTGCCGAAAGAAACAGCCGAACTCTTGCCAACCTCGTCATAACGATAGGTGTTCTGATTTTGTGTTTGCGCGCAGCCGGAAATAGTCAGCACAAGGGCCGCAAGCCAAATGAAATAATGACGCCTGATCATGAAATTCCCCCAAAAAGAAAATATGTCAGCTATCTACAATTAAGTTGATTAATTGCTCCTTATACCATTCAGGCTTTTATTGTGTCCAGATGACGATTGCTGGGGCTTGCCGCTGCGCTACCCCGTCACTTGCCACGGATCAGGCGATCGAAGTCTTCCATCAATGTGCGGGTAATGCGGCCGGTCTGGAACTTATACGGTCCGATTTCGGAAACCGGCGTCACTTCGGCGGCTGTGCCGGTGATAAAACATTGCTCGAAATCGGCCATTTCCTCGGGCTTTATCGCCCGGTCGATCACCTCGATCTTATGCGTATGCGCAAGTTCAATAACGCTTCGCCGTGTAATCCCGTCCAGAAAACAATCCGGGGTGGGTGTGTGCAGTTTGTCGTCTTTGACAAAGAAGATATTTGCGCCGGTAGCTTCCGCGATCAGCCCGCGATAGTCATACATCAGCGCATCCGCCAGCCCTTTTGATTCCGCCTCATGTTTTGACAGGGTGCAGATCATATAAAGCCCAGCAGCTTTGCTGAAGCAGGGGATTGTTTCCGGCGAGGGGCGCCGCCAGCGGGCAATATCCAGCCGGATACCGCGCGCGCGCTCTTCCGGATCGAAATAGGACGGCCATTCCCACACGGCGATCGCGACATTGATCCTGTTGTCTTGCGCGGAAACCCCCATCATTTCACTGCCGCGCCAGGCGACGGGCCGGACATAGGCATCGGTGAAGCCTTGCGCGGCAACTGTTTCACGGCAGGCCGCATCAATTTGGTCCATCGTATAGGGGATTTGGAAGCCCATATATTCGGCGGATTTGAAAAGCCGCTCCGTATGCTCGCGGAGCTTGAAAATCTCCCCGTTATAGACGCGCTCTCCCTCAAATACGCAGCTGCCATAATGCAGGCCATGCGTCAGGACGTGAATTTTTGCATCCCGCCACGGAACGAGTTTTCCATTGAACCAAATTTCGCCATCGCGATCGTCAAAAGACAAGAGGGACATAGCCAGCTTTCCCAGTTTTCCAGAATTCGTGTAGTTTTTCAGCGCGCCATTGTGGCAACATAGGTGCGCGGCGAGCCCGCGAACGGGAAAAGCGCCCTGAATTACGTAGGCTTGCGATATTACACGAACGAATATGTCGTAAATCTAACCTGGTTTGTAACAATATGCATAAAATATGTCAATATGGCTGACATAAATAGTGTAACAGGCAGCGATGCGCAATCCCCGGATGGATCAGAATCCGAACGTCTTCGCCGGGCGATAGAATTACTGTTTTTTGCTTATCGGGACTTTACGGGCGATCCGGATGAAATTTTACAGCAATCAGGTTTTGGGCGCGCCCATCACAGGGTATTGCATTTCATTGGTGCCTATCCGGGCATCAGCGTGGCTCAGCTTCTTGAGATACTGAAGATCACCAAGCAAAGCCTTGCGCGGGTATTGCGGCAACTCGTTCAGGAAGGTTACGTCGAACAGCGAACGGGAAAAAAGGACCGGCGCAAACGGCTATTATATCTGACCCCCAGGGGCCGGCAGTTTGAACGGCAGCTTGCCGCGCCCCAGCGCGATCGTTTCCGCGCCGCATTTGCCGCGGCGGGTGAAGAAGCGGTTGCCGGATATTTCCGGGTTATTGAACATTTGATCAACGCGCAGGACCGGCAGATTATTCTGCGGAACTTCAAACGGGGCCAGTCGACCGATGACAGTTGAGGCTTCAGCGTCCGATGAAGCTGTACCCCATATTCTGGTGGTAGATGACGATACGCGGCTGCGCAAATTATTGCAGAAATTTCTGCGTGAAAACGGCTTTCGCGTGACGTTGGCGCAGAATGCGGCCGATGCGAAAGCGCGGTTGGGGGGACTGCAATTCGATATCATCATTCTGGATGTCATGATGCCGGGGCAAAGCGGTTTAGCGCTGACCGAGGAGTTGCGCGGCCAGTCGGAGGTGCCGATATTGTTGCTGTCTGCGCTGTCTGAAACTGAATCCCGTATTACCGGGCTTGAACTCGGTGCGGATGATTATCTGGGCAAGCCCTTTGAACCGCGGGAATTGCTTGCGCGGCTTCGTGCCTTGTTGCGGCGTCAGGCTGTGCAGCCGCCACTGAACCCGACGCGCTTGCGATTTGGTGAGTGGGAAGCCGATATCGATCGGGGTGAATTGCGCCGGCAGGACGAACAGCTCAGCCTGACTTCCGCCGAACAGACATTGCTGCGGCTGCTGGCGGAAAAGCCTGGTATCCCCATCAGCCGGGCAGAACTGTGTGAAAAAACCGGTGTCACGCAGGAACGAACTGTGGATGTTCAGATCACCCGCCTGCGCCGGAAAATAGAGCGCGATGCGCGGGCACCACGCTATTTGCGAACCGTACGCGGGCAGGGATATGCGCTGTGGCCCGATTAAGACAGAAAATCGCCGAATTCCAGGTTAAATCGATCCTGCCCAAACGGCTCTTCGGACGCTCACTGATCATTGTAATCGCGCCGATTGTCCTGATGCAGGCGGTGATCGCTTATATTTTTTTCGAACGCCATTGGGATCGGGTCAATCGCAGGCTGGCCCGCGCGGTTGCCAGCGAGATTTCACTGCTGGTTGAGACATGGCAAACCCTGCCCGCGGGCGTGACGTTTGATTCGGTGGCCAACCGTGCAGCCCGCACGATCCATCTTGAGCTTGCATTCCTGAACGATGAAAAGCTGCCAGATGAGGGGCCCAAGACGCCATTTTCGATGCCAGAGGCAACGCTTGCGCGTGAACTTGCCAAACGTATCCCGCAGCCATTCTGGTTCGATGCGGTGACTTATGAGGACTATGTGGATATCCGGGTTCAGCTGTCCGACGGCGTATTGCGGGTGCTGGCGCCGCGCAACCGGATTACCTCGGAAACCGCGCATATCTTTATTCTGTGGATGATCGGTTCATCGCTTGTACTGCTGGCTATCGCAACGGTTTTCCTGCGTAACCAGATTCGTCCGATCGCCGCGTTGGCCGAGGCTGCGGAAGGATTCGGTAAGGGGCGGCAGTTTCCCAATTTCAAGCCTGCGGGGGCCGAAGAGGTGCGGCGGGCATCAACGGCCTTCATCGAAATGCGGGACCGGATACAGCGGCAGATACAGCAACGTACGGCAATGCTGGCGGGTGTCAGTCATGATCTCAGAACACCGATCACCCGGATGAAGCTGCAATTGGCGATGCTGCCGCCCTCGGAAGAGAAAGAGGATTTCGCCGCAGACCTGACAGAGATGGAGCGTATGCTCGAAGGCTATCTGGCTTTCGCGCGGGGGCAGCAGTCGGAGGCGGTGACGGATGTGGATATCGCGCAGCTGCTTGAGGAAATCAGAACAGAAGCGCTGCGCCATGGCGCGAAAATCGATATATCGGTCACTGAGGGGCTGCGATTGGAGGTTCGGCGCGTTGCCCTGAAACGCTGCATCGTCAATCTGGTTGAAAATGCCTGTAGTTTCGGCAGAAATGTTCGGATCAGAGCCGAGCGCCGCGATGTGCTGATCGAGGTGACGGTAGAGGATGATGGACCCGGCTTGGCAGAGGAGTATTTTGAGGAAGCGTTTCGCCCCTTTCACCGGCTTGATGAAAGCCGGAATCAGGACCGGCCGGGGGTGGGGCTGGGCCTTGCAATCGCGCGGGATGTGGCGCGTTCCCATGGCGGTGATATCGTGCTGAGCAGAAGTGCTGTTCTGGGCGGTCTGAAAGCACGGCTCTGGTTGCCATTGTAATTTGCGCTGCGTCTCGGCGGTCATCCACCAGGCTGTATAGTGCCGCGATCAGCTGTTGTGAAAAATGCTTGCGGGCTTTAGTGCTGCTATAGGGAAGTAACGACAGGGTTATTCCGCCCGAAACTGGTGACGATTCCTAAGGTGACGACAATTTCTGACAGTCCGGAACGTAAAGGGGATGCAGACGCGATCGCTGCCTCTATGTCCGAGGCGATGAGGGGGCAGGACACCTATACGACCTATGCCCTTGTGCGGCGGCTGATCGCCGATCATCTGCGACCGCATGCGGGGCGATTGATTATTGCTGCTGTCCTGATGGCAATTGTCGCGGCAACCACGGCCGCAACTGCACAACTGCTGGACCCTGCGATCAAATATCTGTTTCTGGAAAAAGATGCCGGGATGCTCAAGCTGATCCCGGGGGCTGTGTTTCTGGTCATGGTTATCAAGGCGCTGGCCTCATTCGGACAGAATATCGTGATGAACTATGTCGGGCAACGTATCGTTGCCGATACGCAGATCCGGATGTTCGATCACCTGATGCATGCCGATGTTGCCTGGTTGCGCGAAAATCACAGCGGCAAGCTTATTGCCCATTTTCTGAATGATGCGGTGTTGATGCGTGAGGCGGTCAGCCGGGCAATTACCGGGATCGCAAAGGATTTCCTGACGCTGCTTTTCCTGATCGGCGTGATGTTTTACCAGGATGTTCTGCTGACATTCATTGCGATATTCGTTCTGCCGGCGGTGGCGGTTTTCGTGCGTCAGCTTGCTCGCAGGATGCGTAAATCCGTTACCCACGGGATGGAGGAAACGGGCAATCTTTCCACAATGCTTGCAGAGGCACTGGAAGGTGTGCGGGTGGTGCGTGCCTATGGGCAGGAAGATCACGAGATCAGCCGTGTCTCGCGCTCGATCAATCTGCGGCTTGAACATATTATGCGCGGTGTGCGGGCACGTTCTGCCGCGTCGCCGATTACAGAGGCGTTGACCGGAATTGCGATAGCAGCGGCAATTTACTATGCGGGCGCACGCGCGATCAGCGGTGAAATGGAACTGAATCACTTTGTCGCATTTCTTGGTGCGATGATGCTTGCCTATCAGCCGCTGAAGAGCCTTGCAACGCTCAGTACTGCCCTGCAGGAAGGGTTGGCGGCCGCCGCGCGCAGTTTCGCGGTGCTTGATATCGCGCCGGAAGTGAAGGATGAAGCCCGGGCGAAGCCACGACAGATCCGCGATGGTCGTATTGGTTTTCGCGATGTCAGTTTTTCTTACGGCGGCGGTGTGCCGACTTTACGGCAAATCGATTTCGACGTGGCGGCGGGCGAAACTGTCGCGCTTGTCGGACCAAGCGGTGCGGGCAAAAGCACAATTCTGAACCTCATTCCACGTTTTTATGATGTAACCCAAGGCGCTGTCGAAATTGACGGTCAGGATGTCAGGAACTATACGCTTCAATCCCTGCGTGCGGGGATGGCTGTTGTCACACAGGAGCAGTTTCTGTTCGACGACACGATCCGGGCAAATATCGCTTACGGCCGGAAAGACGCAACCGACACAGAGATCGAGCAGGCGGCCCGCGCCGCGGATGCGCATAATTTTATCAGCCAGCTGCCTGGCGGCTATGACACGGTGGTCGGGGAATCGGGCTTGAAGCTATCGGGGGGGCAAAGGCAGCGGATTGCCATTGCGCGGGCGATGCTGAAAGACGCGCCGATCTTGCTGCTTGACGAAGCGACATCGGCGCTCGATACCGAATCCGAACGGCTGGTGCAGGCGGCGCTTGATAAATTACTGCGCGGGCGGACCGCGCTTGTGATTGCCCACAGGCTGTCGACTGTCATGAATGCCGACAGGATACATGTCATGGCCGACGGGCAGATTGTTGAAACGGGCACACATACCCAATTGCTGGCACAAAACGGGATCTATGCCCGCCTCTGCCGCACGCAGTTTGATATGGGCGACCAGGCCGCCAATGTTGCGGATTCACCCGCCCAGCCTGTGACGATGCATTAGCGCGGGTCTGTTTGTCACATGAATCCGATCCGGAAATTTGTGAAGTCAGACTGGCTGCGTCGCCTGGCCTGCTGGTGTGCGGCACAATATATCCGCCTTGTCTGGGCCACCAGCCGTTGGCAAACGACTGGCGATGACGCTGCACAACGTTATTGGCAGACAGGCAGGCCGTTTATTCTGGCGTTCTGGCACGGGCGCTTGCTGATGATGCCGAAATGCTGGCCGCGCGACAAACAGATGAAAATGCTGATTTCATTTCATCGCGACGGGGAGCTGATTGCCAATACGATTGGTCATTTCGGTCTGGGCGCTATTCGAGGATCCGCCGCGCGGGAGGGCAAAGATAAGGACAAGGGGGGCGCTGGCGCCATGCGCGCCATGCTTAAGGCGCTGTCCTCCGGCGATTATGTCGGTATAACCCCTGACGGGCCGCGCGGGCCGCGAATGCGCGCAAGCGAGGGGATTGTCTCGCTCGCCCGTCTGTCGGGTGTGCCGATCATTCCGGTTGCGGCGGCAACAAGCAGATGCCGGATTTTGGGTAGTTGGGACAGGTTCCTGTTCTGCTTGCCTTTTTCCTCGGGCTTTTTTGTCTGGGGGCAGCCGATCCATGTTGCGCGTAAACTCGATGCCGGACAATTGGCCCTTAGTCTGAAGCAAATTGAGGCAGCACTGAATCGTGTAAGTGAAGCTGCCGATAAACTTGCTGGGTTGCCGCCCATCCCGCCGGCGCCGGCGCCGGCATCGGGACCGACGGTCGAGACGACCCCGGTCGATACAGCATCATGACCTTGCGGGCTTATAGCTGGGCGACCTGGATCGCTGTGCCTTTCGTTTATCTCTTTCTGCGATGGCGCGGGCGCCACGGTAAGGAGGATCCGCACCGGCTTCCGGAACGGTTAGGATATTCGCGGCATACGCGACCCGATGGGCAGCTTATATGGCTGCATGCGGCAAGTGTGGGGGAATGCCTGTCGGTCCTGCCACTGATCAGCCGCTTGCTGCAGGATGAGGCGCAACGACATATACTGATTACGAGCGGAACCGTTACCTCCGCGCAAATCCTGGCAGGGCGGCTGCCGGCACGGGCAATACATCATTATGTGCCCGTGGATCTTCCCCATACGGTCGGGCGTTTTCTCGATCATTGGCGGCCGGATGCGGCGATCTGGGTCGAATCTGAATTCTGGCCCAACCTGATGCGGATAACTGCTGCGCGCCGCATACCCATGGCGCTTGTCAATGCGCGCATTTCACCGCGATCGTACCGGCGCTGGCAACGCTTTTCGAAGACCTTCCGCGCGCTTATGTCCGGGTTTTCGGTGATTGTGCCGCGTGATCGTCAGATAGCCGACTATCTTGCCGTGCTTGATATTCCGCAATCGGAACATGTTGCTGATCTCAAGCTGGCCGCCGAAACCTTGCCGGCCGACGCGCAAACACTGCAGCCGCTCTTGAATACCATTCAGTCGCGTCCTGTCTGGCTTGCTGCCAGCACCCATGCCGGGGAGGAAGAAGGCGCGGTCAAGCTGCATCTCGGTTTACGGCAAAGCTTTCCCGATCTGATTACGATTATCGTGCCGCGACATGCCGCCCGGGGGGATGAGATCGCGGCAATGGCGGCTGGTGCGGAACTATCCGTTGCGCGATACAGCGCCGGGCAAACACCCGGCCCTGATACCGCGATTTTTCTTGGCGATACGATGGGACAGATGGGGCTTTTCTACCGGTTGAGCCAAATTTGTTTCATAGGGGGCAGCCTGGTTCCGCATGGCGGCCAAAACCCGCTTGAACCGGCGCGTTTGTCCCGTGCGATCCTGCATGGTCCTCATATCGACAATTTCGCGGTGATTTATCCTGCTTTGGCGCAATGTGGCGGTGCCCGGAAGGTGGCCGACTGGGCGGCGCTGGAGGGGGCGCTTGCCGATCTGTTGCGCGGTGATGATGCGGCAGCGATGGGGGCGGCTGCGCAAAGTTATGCAGAAGCTGCGGGGGAGGGGGTGCTGGATCAGGTTTGCGCCGCATTGCAGCCATTGCTGGTGCGGGGGTTGTGATGCGCGCTCCTGAATTCTGGTATGCCCGAAAGCCGGGCGTCCGGGGCAGGATCTTGCCGTGGCTCTTGTCGCCGCTTGCAATGCTGTATATCGCGGCCGGTTGGTTGCGGCATTTTTTTGTCGCGCCAAAGAAGGTTTCTGTCCCGGTGATCTGCATCGGCAATCTGGTGGTTGGCGGGAGCGGCAAAACCCCGATTGCCATTGCACTTGCCAAACAATTGCGGGCGCAAGGGAAACAGGTCCATATTCTGACCCGGGGGTATGGCGGGCGGCTGCGTGGACCTGTGGCGGTCGTGCCCGGGCAACATTCTAGTCTCGATGTTGGTGATGAGGCATTGCTGCTGGCGGATGCTGCGCCGACATGGGTCGCGCGTGACAGAGTGGCGGGCGCTCAGGCGGCAATTGGCGCGGGAGCAGATCTTCTTGTTCTGGATGACGGATTGCAGAACCCGCATTTGGTCAAAGACTTTTCCGTCATGCTGATGGATGGCAAGCGCGGGCCGGGAAATGGCTGGGTGATCCCATCCGGGCCGTTGCGCGAACCGCAGGCGGTTGGGGTGCGGCGGGCTGATGCAGTGCTGCTGGTCGACGTGCATGAAGCATACCCCATGGTATCATTCGATACGGCATTGCCCCAGTTCAAAGTCTCGCGGCAGCCGGCAGGAAAAGCTGAGGATCTGCAGGGACAGCGGCTTTATGCATTCTGCGGGCTTGGCCATCCACAACAGTTTTTCGATATGCTGCGCGATCTGAATGCCGATCTTGCGGGCGCGCGCGCATTCGCCGATCATCATCCCTACAGAATAGCGGATTGCCGGCAATTGACCGCCGATGCAGCGGTGAAGGGTGCACAACTTGTCACAACCGCGAAAGACTATGTGCGGCTACCAGAGGGGTTTCGCGGGCAAGTCCGGGTCGTGCCGCTTGAAATGCGGTTTGCCGATATGGCCGGGTTCATGCAGCTTCTGCATGAAAAGACGGCAGACAGGAAGACAAACCCTACATGACGAGCCAGATACCTCTGAAATGGCGGATTGAGGCCGTCGCCCTTCGCCTGTTACTTGCACTTTTCCGTTTGCTTGGCCCTGATCGTGCGTCGGCAATGGGGGGCGCGATTGCGCGCTTTGTCGGCCCAAAACTTGGGGTGAGTAAACGCGCGCGCAGCAATCTTGATTTGATATTTCCCGGCATCGCGAATGAACAGGCCGAATGGATCGTTCGCGGTATGTGGGAAAATCTGGGGCGGACGGCTGCGGAATATGCACATCTGGACAAGTTCGACCCCTATCGCGAGGGCGGGCGTATGACTGTCCGGAACAGGGCACGGCTTGAGACACTGCTGGCGGAGGGGCAGGGCGTGATCTTTGTCGGTGGACATCTGGGCAATTGGGAGCTGCAAACGATTGCCGCAACGCGCTTGGGGGTCCAGGTTATGGCGGTCTATCGTGCCGCAAACAATGTGCTGGTTGATGCGATGATCGCGGCATTGCGCGCCCGCCATGTAACGCCACACCTGGCGCCGAAAGGAGCGGCAGGCGCACGTGAGCTTGTCGGATGGCTGCGGCAGGGTAACAGCGCCGCCATGCTTGTCGATCAGAAAATGAATGACGGGATAGCCGCGCCATTTATGGGCCGGATGGCGATGTGCCCGCCCGCGCCGGCCCAGCTTGCGCGGCGGTTCAACTACCCGATCCTGCCCGCGATGATGCGTCGTGTCGGGGGGGCGCATTTTGAAATCGTTCTGGGCGAACCGGTTCGTGTCGCACACAGCGATGACCGCGACGCCGATATTCTTGCTGCGGTCGCAGCATATAATGGACAGCTTGAAGCATTTATCCGCCGCTATCCCGAACAGTGGCTGTGGCTGCACCGACGTTGGCCGGAGTCGTGATCATCAAGGGGGTTGCAGCACCGCGTCAGACAGCAGCAGGGCTGGATCCAACCTGACCTCAAACCAGTTCACCCGCCAATCAAGATGCGGACCTGTCGAGCGACCGGTCGAGCCAACCTCACCGATTTTCTCGCCCTGGCCGACGATATCGCCTTCGCGCACGCTCAGCGCGGAAAGATGCGAAAAGACACTGGTAACTCCCCGTCCATGATCGATCATCAGGGTGCCGCCGGTGAAATACAGATCAGGTTCAGCAAGTGCGACTATGCCGGCCGCCGGGGCGATGACCGCAGTGCCGCTCGGCGCCGCAATATCGATGCCGAAATGCGGCCGCCGGGGCTGCCCGTTCAGGATACGCTGACTGCCATAGACGCCGGTGACTGTTCCCTGTGCGGGCCCGATAAAGCCTTCCCGAAAGCCGTCGTTTTCGGTATAGCGTGCGCGCACTTGCGCAATTTTCCTGTTTTCGCGCCGAATACGTTCAAGTGCCTTTTGGTCGGGGCTGACCATCTTCGCGGGCAGGCCGTCGATGCGCTGTATCTGATATTCGCGCTGTCTGATGGTCAGCGGGCGCTCGATACGTTGATCCTGATGCTGAATAACAAGCAGAGCATCCGCCGGTGCATCACGGCCAAACCCGAAAACAAAGCGTCCATCCGCATCAAGTTTGAGTGGCCGTTCGTCAAGATGCACGATTGCACCGGGGTTTGTGCGTGCCGCCACAAGCCCGCCCTGAACCGGCTCATCTTCAATCGTCAACTCGACCGCCGCGGATGGTTGCGCCATCGCCCAAAGCGCGGCAACCGAAAGGGTCAGGAGAAACAGGACAACAGTCAGGCTGTGGTGTCGCATGTCAGGATTTCGTCGCAAGTTCCCGTTCGCGTTGTGCGGAGGTAGCCGCATCGATATAAGCCTCCTGCCTTTCCGCATTCCAGTAGCGCAGATCCTCAAGCGCGATGGCTTTTCCGGTAACCGCGCAATTTACAAAGCCGCCGGGCGACAGGATTTGGTAATCGGCAAGGCCATAGTGCAAGACTGCGGCCTTTTTGGGGGCTGACGTCATTCAGAGCTACTTTGAAGGTTGAACGCAAAACAAATTATCATATGGGGCGATATCGGGCCGCATGATAGGGGAAACCGGGCAGCGTGAAAATAACGCAGCATCAAAACAGCTCACCTTGCGGGTTCTTTTTCGCCGCCGCATTCGACCTGTCCTGTGCTCTGGATGGTTTCGTGCTTGCTGTTGCGGTGTTTCCCGGTTCGATCACCGCTGTCTTGCGACCGTCCTGAAACTCGATAGAAACAGGCATGGAGGGGTGCGCGTCGGCTGCCCGATGCAGCGGTTTGCTATCGGCATCGCGGATAACAGCAAATCCCCGCGCGAGCACTCCGCGATAGCTGAGCGAGCCGAGCAGTTTGCCAAGACCTGTAAGATTCTGCCGCTCCGTTATCAAACGGCGGCTCTGCGCTTCTGCCAGGCGGCGAGACCATTCATCCACATCGCGCCGCCGCAGCGCCACCCGCTCCCTGATCATGTCTGGACGGATGCGCGGCGTAAGTCTGGACAGACGGGCATCGCCATGCCGGATATTGACCATCAGCGCGCGCGGCAACCGATCGCCCACCGCATCAAGCCGCTGGCGTGGCAGGCCCAGAATTTCGCCAAGCCGTGGTAACCCGCGCGCCGCGCTGACAAGCCGTGCGCGCCGTTCCTCAAGGTTGCGGCCAAGCGCACCCAGCCGCCGCCGTTCGAGATCGAGAAGCTGCGTCTGCAATTCGCGCCGGACCGGAACGGCGATTTCCGCTGCCGCTGTCGGTGTCGGGGCGCGCCGGTCAGATGCATAATCGATCAGTGTCGTATCGGTTTCGTGGCCAACTGCGGAAATCAGCGGAATTCCGCTCGCCGCCGCCGCGCGGACCACGGCTTCTTCATTAAAAGCCCACAGATCTTCGATACTGCCGCCACCGCGCGCGACGATCAGCAGGTCAGGGCGTGGAATGTCGCCGCCCGGTGGTAGTGCATTGAAGCCGTTGATGGCGGCAGTGATTTGACTGGCCGCCTGTTCACCCTGCACAAGCACTGGCCATAGCAGAACCTGCCGCGGGAACCGGTCATCAAGCCGGTGCAGAATATCGCGGATCACCGCCCCGGTAGGGGAGGTCACGATGCCGATCACATCGGGCAGATAGGGCAGGGCGCGTTTGCGCTCAGGGGCAAACAGCCCCTCGGCGGCAAGTTGCTTGCGTCGTTCCTCAAGCTGGGCAAGCAATGCACCGATTCCGGCGGGCGCCATATGATCGATCACGATCTGGTATTTCGAGCGAGCGGGATAGGTTGTCACCTTGCCGGTACAGATGACTTCCATCCCGTCTTCGGGCAGAAAGCGCAGTCCGGCAGCGATCCCCTTCCACATCACGCCGTCGATGACGGCGCGGTCGTCTTTCAGCGACAAATAGCAATGGCCCGAGGCCGCGCGCTTGAAGCCGGAAATTTCCGCCCGCAGGCGGACATGACCGAACCGGTCTTCAACCGACCGCTTGAGCGCGGCTGAAAGTTCACTAACGCTGAATTCACTCAGATTGTCGGCGGCATCCGTTGCGTCGGCCACGATCACCCTCTAATTCCGCAAAACCACATACTGTCGCGTCTCACTCCAGAATCGTTGAAACGCAACAGCCCGGAGTATGCGGCAATCAGATCGTGCCGTCATCCTTCAGGGCGGCGACCTCGCTCTCGCTCAGGCCCAGCAGTTCGCCATAAACCTCGACATTGTGTTCGCCGAGATCTGGATGACGGTGGGCTTTCATCTGCGGTGATCCGTGATAGCGGATCGGGCTTGTGGGTACGGGAATACGGCCCATATCGGGATGTTCAAGCCATTGCAGCATGCCGCGCTCATGCATATGCGGGTCGTTGACGACCTCCAGCAGATCGCGCACCGGCGCGCTGGGGATCCGGTGCTTCTTGGTGATCTCGAACACTTCCGCCTTGGGAAGGGCTGAAGCCCATTCACTGACGATACGGTCGGTTTCCTCAAGATTGCGGACCCGTGCGGCATTGCTGTCGAACCGCTCATCGCCTTTCAGATCCTCGCGTCCCATGGCACTCAGCAGGTTTTGCCAGTGCCCCTCGGTCACGCAGATGACGGCAATATGGCCGTCTTTCGCCGGATAAACATTGTAAGGTGCAATCGCCAGTCCGCCATGGCGGTTGCCGGTGCGCGGTGGCAGCTTGCCGCCCGAGCCGTACCACATGCCCAGATTCGAGGCGAGGGTGGGATAAATCGTTTCCTGCATCGCGACTTCGACGACGCGGCCTTTACCTGTGCGTTCGCGCTCAAAAAGCGCGGTCATGACAGCACCGTAAAGATGCGTGCCCGACAGGAAGTCAGCAACAGCAGGCCCTGCCTTGAGCGGTGGCCCGTCGGGAAAACCGGTGACGCTCATAATGCCCGAGACGGCCTGCACGGTCAGGTCCATGGCCAGACTGTCGCGATCGGGCCCCGACAGGCCAAAACCGCTGCCCGAGGCATAGATCAGCCGGGGGTTTTCAGCGAGAAGGACATCCGCACCGACGCCAAGCTTTTCCATCACGCCGGGGGCGTAGTTCTCGAGCAGAACATCGCCTTTCTTCACAAGCGCGATCAGCAGCGCTTTCCCGCGTTCGGATTTCAGGTTGAGCGTGATATCGCGCTTGTTGGTGTTCAGCATCGCCATGGGCAGAACCGCACCGCCGCCAACCTGCTCACGCGCGCGCAATGGTTCACCGCCAACCGGTTCGACCTTGATGACGGTCGCGCCGGCCTTGGCCATCAGGAAAGTCGCGTAAGGTCCCTGATAGACCTGCCCAAGGTCGATGACGGTGACCCCTTCAAGCGGGTATGGGCGATTATCCATTACAGATATCCTTGTAATTGCAGCAGCGCAGTCCTGAGCGATGGCCTGATTTGAAGCGGCGGCATATTGAAGCGGCCACCTAGTGGAAAGAGCCGCCGATCAGATCGCGCGCCATGACAAGCCGCTGAACCTCACTCGGGCCTTCGCCGATACGACGAATGCGCATTTCCCGGTACCAGCGTTCAAGCGGCAGATCCTTTGTCATGCCATAGCCGCCATGGATCTGCATTGCCCGATCAACAACCCGGCCGCCGGCTTCCGAGCCGAGCAATTTGGCCATCGCCGCTTCCGTCCGGAAGGATTCGCCCCGGTCGGCCTTCTGCGCGGCTTCAAGGCAGATATGCCGCGCTGTGCGGATATCGATCTCATTATCGACGATCATCCACTGGATCGACTGGCGGGTTGCAAGCGGTGCGCCGAAGGTTTCGCGGATCTTGCAATATTCAATTGCCATTTCCTGCGCCTTCATGGCAACGCCGACACAGCCGGCCGCATAGGGAATGCGTTGCCGGCTCAGCCGGTCATTGGCAATCGCAAAGCCCTTATTGACCTCGCCCAGAACATTTTCTTCCGGCACACGCAGATCCTCAATGGAAATTTCCGTCGCATAACGGGCGGAGCGCAGTGTGTGGACCACCCGGCGCACGTTAAAACCGGGCATATCAGTATCGATCAGGAAGCAGGTAATGCCGCCGCGCCCTTTTTCCGCATCGGTGCGCGCAAACAAGATGCCGAAATCGGCACGATCCGCGCCGCTGATGAAGATCTTTGCGCCGTTCAGCACCCAGTCGCTGCCATCCTTTACCGCGCGTGTCTGGATGGCGCGCGCCGGATCGGAACCGCCGGACGGTTCGGTCAGGCCGAAAAATGCACCTTTTTCGCCCCGCAGCACGGGATAGAGATATTTCTCTTTCTGTGCATCGGTCGCTTCATAAAGCTGCGCAAGCCCGGCCCCGCCAAATACGCTGTAGCAGGGGTTGTAAAGGCCAGCGCGATGCTGCGCCATTTCGAAAGCCATCAGCGTCATTGTGGTGACATCGATTTCCGGGCCGCCGAATTCCGGGGGAATGCCAAGCCCGTAAAGGCCCATATTCTTTGTCATCTCGACCAGACGGGCATGATCTTCAGGGTCGATTTCGCCGGCATCGGGGTCGAGCTTGTCTTCCAGCGGCACGATTTCCTCGCGCACGAACTTGCGGACCATATCGATAATAATCCGCTGTTCATCTGTCATTTGGTAATCCACGATGCCCTCCTTTGCATGCAGCCCGCGCAGTTTTCTGGTTCGTTCAATTTTCCTGGGTTCGGCAGTTGCGCCATTCAGCCCGCCGGGCGCAGCCGCCCCAGCTTATGGTTGCGTTCGCGTCTGTTACGTTCCGGCAGCTCGCCGAAATCGGCGACATGCAGCATCAGCAATTCTTCATGCCGGCTCATATACTGCATATTGACTTCATGCCGGAACAAGGCGGGTTGCCCGTTACGGTTTTCGAGCTCCTTTTTCAGATCGCCGTTCAGCCCGAATAACGAGCGCCCGCCCGCATAGCCGATATAGCTGATTGTGCCGTCAGGTTCGGCGATCTGATAGACGCCAAGTTGCGCCTGCAGCTTGTCGATATTTTCCGGTGTCAGCTCCTGAAACGGTTTATCCAGGCGGATGGACATGGTTCCTCTCCGTTTAGCAGTTCAAATTTTTCGAATTACCGGCCGTGGAAAATGGCAGCACGCTTTTCAAGCCGTGCATTCACGCCTTCTTTGGCGTCCTCACTTTGCCCGCATAATGTGACAAGTTGGTCGACATCCTTGTGATAAATGCCGTCCCGGAAACACATTTCGCGCACAAGCAGTGCTTTCATCGCTTTCAGAGACAAGGGTGCGTTCGCCGCCAGCCGGTCGATGATCTTCTGTGCCGCTGCCTCAAGCTCTTCAGGCGCGGCGACGCGGGCAATCAGACCCATTTCATGCATCTGGTCGGCCGGGAAAGGATCGCCCAGAAACAGAAACTCGCGGGTTTTGACCGGGCCCGCCACCTCAAGCAGCTTTTTGGCCAGAAACCATGTCGGGGCCAGACCGATCTGGGCCAGCGACATGCCGAACCGCGCGCTGCTGCTTGCCACCACGATGTCGCAATGAAGCGCAAGCTCGTTACCGCCGGCAATTGCATCGCCCTGTACCACACCGACGACCGGCAGGGGATAGGTCTCGACCGCGTAGAGCATCGATTCAATCGGGCTGATGCCCGCCGTCGTGCCTTCACGGTTACGCATATCAAGGCCGGCGCAGAATACGGGCCCTTCGGCGCGCAAAACAGTCAGCCGTTCGGAGTCAGGCGGGGTGACAGAAAACGCGTCTTCCAGCTCATTCAGCATTTCGCCGTCAAGCGCGTTGCGTTTATCGCCGCGCGTCAGCGTGACGGTACGGATGGCACCACCGGACTCAACCCGGATTTTGTTGGGCATAAATTCCCCCTGCTTACATGTTCTGATGCGCATTTCTGTCTGCCGAATGCGCTTATGCGGTAAATATTATATGAGATTGGGTCCGTGACCTATATGATTTCGCCACAAAGTGCCGAAACCGGCACGAATATAAGAATTTATCTGGTTCAGTAGCAGGGAGAGAAGGAATGGAAACGGTCGGTTTGGGCATGTGCTGGGAGGATCTGAAGGTAGGATACAAGTTCCGTACCATCGGTCGCACGATTACAGAAGCGGATCTTGTGAATTTCATCAATGCCACAGGCATGGCCGAAACATTGTTCATCGATACCGACTATGCGGAGAAATACGCACCGCAAGGCGGGCGACTGATTCCCGGTGCGCTTGCCTATTGCATTTGCGAAGGACTGCTTGTGCAATCCACATTGCAGCGCACCGGACTTGCCTTTCTGAATATGGAGTTTGACGTCAAGGGGCCGACTTTCGTGAACGATACGGTGCATGTGGAGGTAGAGGTGCTGGAGGCGCGCGCCACCTCGAAAGACCCCAATCGCGGATTGGTGCGCACGCGCAACGATATCGTCAACCAGAAGGGGGAGACGGTGATCACCTATACGCCATTGCGGATGGCGGCCAGCCGTGCGCTGCGCGATGAACATGCGGCACGATAGAAGGCGGGAAGGGAACCAGAACCGATGAATCAGTACAGTCTGACAGAAGAACAACTCATCCTGCGTGAAACCGTGCGGAAATTCGCCCTTGAGAAAGTCGCCCCCCGTGCGCAGGAGATCGACGACAAGGCCGAATATCCGCAGGATATGTTTGAGGCACTGACCGAGCTTGGGTTATTTGCCCTGCCATTTCCCGAGGATTATGGCGGGGCGAATTCGGTCCTGTCTTCCTGCCTCGCGGTGGAGGAGCTGGGGCGTATTTGCTATAACACGGCCTATCTGCTGATCGTGCAGTGGGTGCCATTCGGAGCCATTCTTTACGGCGGCAATCAGGCGCAGAAGGACAAATATCTTGCGCCGCTTTCCACCGGCGCGATGCGCGCGGCGATTTCGGTAACCGAGGCAAGCGGCGGCTCGGACGTAGCCGGTATCAAGACCCGGGCCGATAAGGTCGACGGCGGCTACCGGCTCAATGGTCAGAAGATATTCTCGACCAATGCGGCAATTGCCGATTTCGTCGTCGTAGCGGCAAAAACCGATCCGACAAAGCGGCATGGCGGGATCAGTGCTTTTATCGTTGAAAAAGGCATGGAAGGCTTTGAAATCGGTAAGGGCGAGCGCAAGCTCGGTTCGCGCGGGGTCCCGTCATCGCCTCTCTATTTCACCGACTGTTTCGTGCCGGAGGAAAACCGGATCGGCCCGGAAGGCGAAGGGTTCGGCCTGGTGATGGAGGCTTTCAATAAAAGCCGGCCGATAATCGGCGCGCGCGGGATCGGGCTTGCCCAGGGAGCGATCGATCTGGCGGTCGATTATGTGCGCGAGCGTGAGGCGTTCGGGCAAGCCATCTCCGACTTTCAGGGAGTGCAGTGGATGCTGGCCGATATGGCGATGCAGACCGAGGCGGCGCGGCATCTGGTCTATAAGGCTGCATCGGTTGTCGATAGCGGCGCGACGCGGCTGGAGCTGGCGCCGATTGCCGCCATGGCAAAATGTTTTGCAACCGACGTTGCGATGAAAGTCGCGACCGATGCGTTGCAGCTTTTCGGGTCGGCCGGCGTATCGAAGGATAACCGCATCGAACAATATTTCCGCGATGCCAAGGTTCTTCAGATCATTGAGGGTACGAACCAGATTCAGCGCAATATCATCGGCAAGCATGTGGTGCGCACCTTCTGAGCGGTCGCGCGCGTTGTGCCTGTCCGCCTGTGGAAAATAAAAATCAGCACAGGTGACTGATGTGTGGGAGGGAAAAGGATGAGCCAGAGGACAGAAGAGAGCGCACTTCCCAGCGGGGCGCAGCTTGTTGCCCGCGCGCGCGATATGGTGCCCGTTTTGCGCGCACGGGCGGCTGAATGCGAAGCGTTGCGCCGGGTTCCTGATTCGACAATTGCAGATTTCCGTGCTGCGGGTTTCTTCAAAATCGTGCATCCGGCGAAATATGGCGGATATGAACTGCCGCCGAATGTGTTCTTCGACGTGTGTGCTGAAATCGGGCGCGGCTGCGCTTCAAGTGCGTGGGTTTTCGGGATTGTCGGAATCCATAACTGGCAGGTTGGACTGTTTCCGCCCCGGGCTGCCGAAGATATCTGGGGCGATGATCCCGATGTCCTGATTTCATCGTCCTACGCCCCGACGGGGAATGTGGAGCGGGTGGAAGGTGGTTACCGGTTAAGCGGACGCTGGTCATTCTCCACCGGTTGCGATCACTGCGACTGGCTGTTTGTCGGGGGGATCGTCGATAATGGCCGCGGCGGTCGGGATATGATGACCTTCCTTGTTCCCAGACCCGATTATGAGATTGACGATAACTGGCATGTCGCGGGCCTTGCCGGTACGGGCAGCAAGGATTTCGTCATTGCCGATGCCTTTGTTCCCGATCACCGAAGCCATTCAATGCTCGATGCCTTCCGGATCGATAATCCGGGCAAGGAAGCGTTTCCCGGCGATCTTTTCAAATATCCGTTCGGGCAGATGTTCGCCAATGCCATTGCCGCACCGCCCATCGGTGCCGCGACGGCAATGCTGGAGCTGTTCTGCGACTATACAAAGCAGCGTGGCAATGCGTTGGGCGGGGTAACCGGCGGATCGGGTTATGCTCAGGATGCCACGATCCAGATGCGTGTGGCAGAGGCGGATGCGCTGATCCGGGGCGCGCGGCTGCGCATGCGTGATAATTTCACCAGGATGGGCGAATATATCGCGGAAGGGCAGGATATTCCGCTCCCCCTGCGGGTGCAGGCAAGGTGGGATTCGGCGCATATCACTAAAAGCTGCCTGCAGGCCGCCGATCTGATCATGGAAGCGGCTGGCGGGCATTCGCTGCATCTGGATAACCCGCTACAGCGCTTTTTCCGCGATATTCATGCAATGCGCGCACATGCGCTGAATACACCTGAACCTGCGGGCAAGAATCTCGGCGGTTTCAAGCTGGGCCTGGACAATGCGGAAATTTTTATCTGAACGCATTTTTATCCGCATGCGTTGCGGGGGCAGGGTGCGGCATTCAAGCTGCACGACCTTTTAAACCCTGGCAGGCTGGAGCAAGCTTTCCCGGCGCGGGGAGGTTAGTCGCCCACGCCGGGTATTTTCATTGTGAGAGACGCTCTAACGGGGCAGGTGGCTTTTGCCCATCAGATATTCATCAACGGCGCGGGCACATTGGCGACCTTCACGGATCGCCCAAACGACCAGCGATTGGCCGCGGCGCATATCGCCGGCGGCAAATACCTTGTCAAGCGATGTGTGATAGTCAATCACATTGGCCTGAACATTGCCGCGCGCATCAAGATCGATTCCCAGCTCCTTCAGCATGCCCTCATGGACAGGATGAAGGAAGCCCATGGCAAGCAGTACAAGATCCGCCTGCAGCGTGAATTCCGTGCCCGGAATCTCGTTCAGCTTTTCGTCAAGGCGGATACATTCGATTTTTGTCACTTTGCCGTTCTCACCGACCACCCGCTTGGTCGCGACACTCCAGTCGCGGGTGCAGCCTTCCGCCTGACTGGAAGAGGTGCGCATTTTTGTGGGCCAATCCGGCCATACCTGAGCCTTATCTTCCTTTTCCGGCGGTTTCGGCATGATTTCAAGCTGCGTCACCGATTTGGCGCCCTGTCTGAGTGAGGTGCCAATACAGTCAGAGCCCGTGTCGCCGCCGCCAATCACGATAACATGCTTGTCTGTCGCGCTGACTTCAGGAAGCGGGGCAACCGCCTCACCGCCAACCCGCCGATTTTGTTGCGGCAGGAAATGCATCGCGAAATAGACGCCCTCAAGCTCGCGGCCCGGCACCTGCAAGTCGCGCGGATGTTCCGATCCACCGGTTAACGCCACTGCATCAAACTGCTCAAGCAAACTTGCAGCGGGGATATCAACGCCAACTTGCGTATTATGACGGAACGTAACGCCTTCCGCCTGCATCTGACTGATACGGCGATCGATCAGTTTCTTTTCCATCTTGAAGTCGGGGATGCCGTACCGCAGCAATCCGCCGATCCGGGCATTTTTCTCATAAACGGTGACGTCATGTCCGGCGCGCGCCAGTTGCTGGGCGCAGGAAAGCCCGGCGGGGCCGGAGCCAACGATCGCGACCCGCTTGCCAGTCTTGTGTTCGGCAATTTCAGGCGTGATCCAGCCTTCTTTCCAGGCACGGTCGATGATCGCGCATTCAATGCTTTTAATCGCAACGGGCACATCGTCGATGTTGAGTGTGCAGGCAGCCTCGCACGGTGCTGGACAGATCCGACCGGTAAATTCCGGAAAATTATTTGTCGAATGCAGCACATCAATCGCTTCGCGCCATTGCTGCTGATAGACAAGGTCATTCCAGTCCGGAATGATATTGTTGACCGGGCAGCCGGTGTGACAATAGGGGATGCCGCAATCCATGCAGCGCGCGCCCTGACGCACCAACTCCTCGTCATCCAGCGGGATCACGAATTCATTGAAATGCTTCAGCCTTTCTTCAACAGCCTGAAGGGGCCGCTCGCTGCGCTCATATTCCTTAAAGCCGGTGACTTTACCCATTTTCAACCGCCTCTCTTGCTAGCCGACAACGCGCAGATTAGGCGCATCATTTGATTTTCCCGCTTCCTGGGCCGCTTCAGCCTGCAGCTCCAGAATTGCGCGGCGATAATCCACCGGCAGAACTTTTACGAATTTGTCCTGATAATCAGCCCAGTTGGCTAGGATCGCTTTGGCGCGCGCGCTTTGCGTATGCGATGCATGCGCTTCCAGCATCATCCTGATGCGTTCGGAATCATAGCTGAGCGGATCCGCGAGTATGGCGTCGGACGAGACGGGGTCTGCGGCGTCCCGGGCAATGGGCATGAGTTCGACCATCTGCTGATTGCAGCGACGCGCAAACTTGCCGTCCTCATCGAGCACATAGGCAATGCCACCGCTCATGCCGGCGGCAAAGTTGCGTCCGGTCGGTCCGATGACCAGCACCACACCGCCCGTCATATATTCGCAGCAATGATCGCCTGCGCCCTCGACGACCGCCTGCGCGCCGGAATTGCGCACGGCGAAACGTTCGCCTGCGATACCGCGGAAATAGCATTCGCCCGAAATCGCGCCGTAAAGCACGGTATTGCCCACAATGATGCTTGTTTCCGGAGTGATCTTGCTTTCGGGGGCGGGGTAAACGACAAGCTTGCCGCCGGAAAGCCCCTTGCCCACATAGTCATTGGCCTCACCTTCAAGCGTCAGGCTGACGCCCTGCGCGACGAATGCACCGAAGCTCTGACCTGCTGTACCTTTCAGCTTGATGCTGATGGTGTCCGCAGGCAGCCCGGCATGACCATAACGTTTGGCAACCTCGCCCGACAGCATGGCGCCCGTCGTCCGGTCTGTGTTGCGGATCGGGAGGTCAATCACCACCTTGTCACCATTTTCAAGCGCAGGCCGGGCCTTCTCGATCAGGGTCCGGTCAAGCACCTTGTCGAGTTGATGGTCCTGACGCTCACAGTTATAGCGTGCCACATTCTCCGGCATATCGGGTTTGTGAAAGAGTCGCGTAAAATCAAGTCCATTGGATTTCCAATGGTTTATCGCGGTTTCTTTCTCCAGCAGATCAGTGCGTCCAATCAATTCATTCAGTGTGCGCACACCCATCTCAGCCATGAGCTTGCGGGCTTCTTCCGCGACGAAGAAGAAATAATTGACCACATGCTCCGGCTGCCCGGTAAAACGTTTGCGCAGTTCAGGATCCTGGGTTGCAACCCCGACCGGGCAGGTATTGAGGTGGCATTTGCGCATCATGATGCAGCCTGCCGCGATTAGCGGCGCGGTCGCGAAACCGAACTCGTCCGCACCCAGCATCGCACCGATAATGACATCGCGTCCGGTTCGCAGGCCGCCATCAACCTGTACCGCAATCCGGCCACGCAGCCGGTTCAGAACAAGTGTCTGATGGGTTTCCGCAAGACCGATTTCCCACGGGCTGCCGGCATGTTTGATGGAAGTCAGCGGACTGGCCCCCGTACCACCTTCATAGCCCGAGATCGTGACATGGTCGGCGCGCGCCTTGGAGACGCCGGCCGCAACCGTTCCAACACCGACTTCCGATACAAGCTTCACGCTGACATCGCCGGAGGGATTGGTGTTCTTCAGATCGTAAATCAGCTGCGCCAGATCCTCGATCGAATAGATGTCGTGATGCGGGGGCGGTGAGATGAGCCCCACACCGGGCGTGGAATGGCGCACCTTCCCAATGATCTTGTCGACCTTGTGCCCCGGCAGTTGCCCGCCTTCGCCCGGTTTTGCCCCCTGCGCCATCTTGATCTGCATCATGTCGGAATTGACAAGATATTCCGTGGTGACGCCAAAACGACCAGATGCCACCTGTTTGATCGCCGAACGCATGGAATCGCCGTTCGGCATCGGTAGGAAGCGGTCAGGCTCTTCACCGCCTTCACCGGTATTCGACTTGCCGCCGATCCTGTTCATGGCAATGGCAAGGGTGGTGTGCGCTTCCCGGCTGATTGAGCCATAAGACATCGCACCGGTCGCAAACCGTTTGACGATTTCGGAGGCCGGTTCGACCTCCTCAAGCGGAATGGATTTATCTGCGAATTTGATTTTGAACAGACCGCGGGGTGTCATCAGCCGCTCGCTCTGTTCGTTCACGGCGGTGGCAAAAGCATCATACTGCTCCTGCGCGCCCTGCGCCTCTGCGCCTGCGCGAACGGCATGCTGCAGATTACCGATGCTGGTCGGCGTCCAGACATGCTCTTCACCGCGAATACGGTAAGCATAGTCGCCCCCCACATCGAGGGCATTCTTGTACAGCGGCGCCTCGGAATAGGCGAGGGCGTGCCGTTCGACTGTTTCCTGCGCAATCACATCAAGCCCGATACCTTCGATCATTGTGTTGGTGCGGGTGAAATACTGCTCAACAAACCGGCTGCTCAGCCCGACAGCATCAAAAATCTGTGCACCGCAATAGGATTGGTAGGTCGAAATGCCCATTTTCGACATCACCTTGCGAATACCCTTGCCGATCGCCTTGATGTAATTCTGATGCGCTTCCGCCTCGCTCGCGCCGTCATACTGGATGCCGCGCATCTCAGAAATTGTCTGGAAGGCGAGATAGGGGTTGATCGCCTGCGCGCCATAACCTGCCAGTGTACAGAAATGATGCACCTCGCGTGGTTCGCCGGATTCAACAACAAGCCCGACAGAGGTTCTGAGGCCCTTGCGAATGAGGTGATGATGCACTGCGGAACAGGCAAGCAGGGCCGGCACGGGAATATTGTCCTGATCGACTTTCCGGTCCGACAGAATGATGATGTTGTCGCCGCGCGCCACGGCTTGTTCGGCATCGTTGCAGATGCGCGTGAGGGCCGGTTCCATGCCGGCGGCGCCAAGCGGGGCCGGGAAGGTCGTGTCGATGGTCACCGAGCTGAAATTATGCTGCGCGACATCGCCGATATGGCGGATTTTTTCCAGATCCTCATTGCTGAGAATCGGCTGCCGGACTTCAAGCCGCCGGTGGGTGCCGCCCGTGCTCAGGTCAAGAAGGTTGGGTAGCGGCCCGATCATTGAAACGAGCGACATAACAAGCTCTTCCCGGATCGGATCGATCGGCGGGTTCGTCACCTGTGCAAACAGTTGCTTGAAATAATGATAAAGCAGCTTTGGTTTGGATGACATGGCGGCAATGGGGGTATCGGTCCCCATGGAACCGATTGCCTCTTCCCCGTTATCGGCCATCGGGGTGAGCAGGAATTTCAGATCTTCCTGCGTGTAACCGAAGACCTGCTGACGGTTCAGCAACATGTCGTGGTTGGGCCGCATGGCGGCAAATTCCGCCGGCAGATCCTCCAGCATCGATTGTGTCTGGTCGAGCCAGTTCTGATAGGGATTGGCCTGCGCCAGCTCGGCCTTGACTTCAGCATCGGAAATGATCCGCCCCTGTTCAAGATCGATCAGCAGCATTCTGCCCGGCTGCAAACGCCATTTTTCGACGATTTTCTCTTCCGGGACGTCGAGCACGCCCATTTCCGATGCCATCAGCACCATATCGTCATCTGTGACAAGATAGCGCGCCGGGCGAAGGCCGTTACGGTCAAGCGTTGCACCGATCTGGCGGCCGTCGGTAAAGGCAACCGCCGCAGGCCCGTCCCAGGGTTCCATCAGGGCGGCGTGATATTCGTAGAAGGCACGCCGCTCGTCATCCATAAGCTCATTGCCCGACCAGGCTTCGGGTATCAGCAGCATCATGGCGTGGGCCAGCGAATAGCCACCCGCAACAAGTAGCTCCAAGGCATTGTCAAAACAGGCTGAATCCGATTGTCCCTCCGGAATGAGCGGCCATAGTTTGGCAAGATCGTCACCAAACAGATCCGACTGCATGGTTTGCTTGCGCGCGTTCATCCAGTTGATATTGCCGCGCACCGTATTGATTTCACCATTGTGGCAAATCATGCGGAATGGCTGCGCCAGCGACCAGGTTGGGAAAGTGTTGGTCGAAAAACGCTGATGAACGAGCGCCAGTGCCGATACAACCCGGCTGTCGGTCAGATCCCGGTAATAATTTCCAACCTGATCGGCGAGCAGCATACCCTTATAGCAGATGATGCGTGCAGAAAAGGAGGGTACATAGAATTGTTGTGCTGCTGATTCGCTAATATTCGCAATAGCTTGGACGAATTGGTTGCGAATAACCATTAACTTGCGTTCAAAAGCGTCCGTATCCGTGCAATCGCTGCCGCGCCCGACAAAAATCTGTTGCACCTTCGGTTCTGATTCGAGAACGCTCTCCCCCAGCCCCGAATTGTCGACAGGGACGTTACGCCAGCCGAGAATTTCCTGCCCTTCGGCAAGTATAAAGCGCTCGATAGCGCCTTTGCAGGCGGCTTCGTCGGCGCGGTCGCGCGGCATGAACAGCATGCCCACGCCATAGGCGCCAGGCTCGGGCAGCTCAATACCGATGCCAGCGCATTCCTCGCGCAGGAACGCATCCGGAATCTGCAACAGAATACCCGCCCCGTCACCGGCCAGCGGGTCTGCCCCAACCGCGCCGCGATGGGTCAGGTTACTCAGGATTTCCAATCCCTGGGTTACGATCTTATGGCTTTTCTTGTTCTTGATATTCGCGACAAAGCCAATACCGCACGCATCATGTTCGTTGCGCGGATCATAAAGCCCCTGCTTTTTCGGCGGGCTATAACTTCCCAGCGTTGGTGTCATATTCATTCGGCACCCATCATTTTATTACCAACCATCCAGACATGGCAGCGTCAGCCCCAGCGGTACAAATGGCCGCGGAACGTAGCCGATTGATCGCCTGCGTGCAAATGCGTCCTGCGCGTATCTGCACAAACTTGGATCGCCGAAGTTGAGCGCCGCTCCATGCGTTGCACATCACGGCTGTCATGCCGCCCCGGCGAATTCGGCTGTCGCTTCGTTACGCTGCCGTCATCCACCCCCGGATAACCATTAAATGGTGCTGTCCGGGCTGGCGTGCCTGTCGGATGGCGCGACGGAAACATCGATCCGCCGCTGCCCAGATTTTCGGGCAGCATATCCATATATCGATGATTTTCCCATCATTTTGTGCGCCGCCAAATCTAAAATTGAAAGTAGATGAACGGCGTCGTGCCAATTGGCGCAAACAGAATAAGGGCAAGTATTGCGGTAAACAGTACTGTGGCGGGCACTGCGCGCCAGGGTCGGGCAACCGGAAACAGTGTCCGTCCCTGCACTCTGACCCCTAACCAGACCAGATGCCAGCCGATGACAATCGCAATAAGCAGCAGGATGGTGGGCGGCGCCCAGCTAACTTCGCCCGACGGCCCGAAAAGGCCGGACAGATAAAGATAGGCGGTCATGAAATCGGGGGCCCGAAACGGTATCCAGAGCAGCATGACAAAGAGGAGTGTTAGCGCCCATCCAGCCGACTGACCGATGAGGCCCGGCTTGTCTTGCGATTGTCGGCGCTGTCGCCACAGGCGATGGATGATCAGACCGACCCCGTGCGCCGCACCCCAGAAAACAAAGTTCCAGCTTGCGCCATGCCACAGCCCGGTAAACAACATGGTTGCCGCCAGGTTGATATAGGTCCGGATGGGACCGACGCGATTGCCGCCAAGCGAAATATACACATAGTCACGCATCCAGAAGGACAGGCTCATATGCCAGCGACGCCAGAATTCAGCGATTGAGCGCGACAGATAGGGCATCCGGAAGTTTTCAGGCAGCAAAAACCCCAGCATACGGGCACTGCCGATCGCCATGAGGGAATAGCCCGAGAAATCGCAGAAAATCTGAATGGTATAGCTTGCTAGCCCGAGCCACAGGGTCAGGCTGTCATAAAGAAGCGGGTCGGCGAACAGGCGGTCGACAAAGGGCGCGAGCTGATCGGCGATCAGAAGCTTCTGCAGCATGCCGGCAAGGAAAATCTGGCTGCCAATGACGATATTCCTGCGTTCCAGCCTTAGCGGGCGTTCAAGTTGCGGCAGAAATTCTGTGGCCCGGACAATGGGCCCCGCTACAAGTTGCGGGAAGAAAGCGACATACAGCAGGAAACGGCGCAGACTGGCGCAGGGTTCGATGCGCCGGCGATAGAGATCGATCGAATAGCTCATCGCCTGAAAGGTAAAAAAGCTGATCCCCACCGGCAGCAGAATCTCCAGCGGTTCTGTGTCGGGAAGATCAAGCAGCCAGGCGGTGTTTTCGACGAAAAAACCGGCATACTTGAAATAGCCAAGTGCGCCCAGACTGAGCCCCAGGCTGCCCCACAGGTAACATAATCTGCGGGCCTTGGTGGCGGCATGCCGGATACCGAAACCCAATCCCCAGCTCCACAGACTGCAGGCTGCGATCAGCAGCAGATAGGCAGGGTTCCAGGCGCCATAAAAAAGATAGCTGGCAACAAGCAGCAGGTTTTGTTTCGCCCTGTTGCCGCGCAGCAAACCAAATGCGGCCAACAGCAGGCCGAAAAACACGATGAAGGTGAGGGAGGTGAAAATCATGGGCGCGCAATCAACTTGCGCGCGACCGCAGCCAGTGTTTCAGCGACCGCCCGATGGCCGTTTTCATTCAGATGGCCATGTCCGAGCGTCGAATTGCGAAAACCTGTCAGGGGCATATGGTCCCGCGCATAGTCCGCGCGCATTGCATCACCTGCATGGACGAGAGGGAGGGACAGTTCTGCCGCAATCGCCTCAAATATGTGCCAGTCGCGGCGCGACTGCGCTGTTTCAAGGATTACTCCCCCCGCCGCATAGCGAAATGTCGGAATATAGAGCAGCGCTGTCGGGATTTCCGACCGCAGTGCGGCAAGCTGAAAAATGATGGCGCTATAGACATCGTCGGGATTTTGCGGATCGGTATGCGATGCGGTCCCCGGATTCTGCGCGGCCCCCCGATTCTGCGCGGTCACAGCATTCGGAAACGGCCAGTCATCCCAGGGCCACCGCCATCCCCCAATCACCAGTGCGGACCGACGCATCATCAAGGTCGCAAGGGCGGAGTGGTGGATAAGCGGTTCGATAAAGCTGCGCAGACGGTTATTGGCGGTGGCGGACAGATTCAAAGCCGAAATGGTATTGTGACCTTCCCGGCGAACAAGCGTGTAAGGGGTCTGCCGCGCATCCGCGATATCGCCCTGGGTCAGGCAAATAATCAGCGCATCGGGTGCGATTGTATCCCTGAGCCGGGTAAACAGAGCCGGGTAGTGCAATGGCCCCAGCCCGCTGCGGCCGGCATTGACCAGATTCAGTTCAGCCGCCTGCGCGGCAAGTGAAACAAAATTCCGATCACGCGCTACCTGCAAGGCTTCCGTATAGGAATCGCCCAGGACAAGAACGGTTGGCAGGCGTTCTGCGGCAGCACGAATCTCGGGCAGTGGCGCGGCATTCAACCCCAGGCTGTTCAGCCGGATCCGTGCGCGCCCCTCATTTGTGTGCAGGATGTCGCGGTCGCCCAGATAGGTAAAGCCAAGCTGCGGGTCGAATGTCTGACGCGACGGGGTCAGTACCCATTGCCGTAAAAACAATTCTGTTCCCGCCAGCAGGAACAGAAGAATTACCGCAAGCCTGAGAAATAGGAGCGATCGCCTCATCGGAATTTTTTTCTACTTGTTTGTCTGTACGGTAGCATGATTGACTTGATGCCAAGAAAAACACGCGGGGGAACTGATAAAATTGACGACATTCAACAAGGATACCTATTACCGGGATCACTGGGTAGAGGTCGAGCAGGAACGTGTCGATGCCTATCAGGAGCTGTTCAGGTGGCGCCCCGAAATGGACCCGTTATTGGCCCCGGCCGATATCCGGGAAGCTCACATTGTCGTGGATTACGGCTGTGGGCCGGGGGGGTTATCTGTTGAGCTGGCGCGCCGTGTCGGCCCCCGGGGACATGTTCACGGTATCGATCTGAATGCACAGTTTATTGCGCTTGCCTCGCAGAATCTGAGTGAGGAGGGGTTGGCGGATTGCACCACATTCCATCATGTCAGCGATGACCGTATTCCCTTGCCCGATGGTTCGGTCGACAGGCTGGTTTGCAAGAATGTTCTTGAATATGTGCCTGATGTGAGCGCAACCATTGCCGAATTCCGGCGGGTCGTGAAGCCGGGCGGCAAGGTCCATATTCTTGACAGCGATTGGGGCATGCTGGTGGTCGAACCGCTGGGCCACGAAAAGCTCGCGGAATTGTTTGCGGCTGCCGAACATGCCTATCACACCCCCCGGATCGGTCGGATTCTGTACAGCGAAATGAAAAAGGCCGGCTATACCGATGTTGCGGTAAAAATCCTGGCCAGTGCGGATACAAGGGGGCGCTCGGCGCTGGTTCTGCACAATATGGTGAATTACGCCAAGACCGGTGGCGAAATCGACCCCGCGCGCGCCGATGCGTTTTACGCGGAAATCCGGCGTGCGATCGATGAGGGCACATTCATGATGATCCTGCCGCAATTTCTGGTCACCGGAGAGGTCTGAGTGCCACCCATATGCGTTCCCGGAACGGGCCCTCAACACAGGCCCGGCGATCAAACACAAGAACCGGCGATCAAACACAAGAAAATGGGAAGAAAAAAGGATTAAGGAAATGCCGACAGCAAAAGTATCAGAAACAATCGCGGCAGACGCCGATGCGGTTTTTGCCATTCTGGGGGATTTTGCCGGTATCGACGGACCGGCAATTGAAAGCAAGGCGATCGAGGGCGAAGGGCTTGGCATGACCCGCACGCTGACAATCGGGGGCGGCACGGTGGTTGAGCGGATGGATAATTATGACCCGGCCAGCCGGACACTGACCTACAGCATTCAGAATGACGATTGTCCGCTGCCGTTCGCAGGCTATGTGGCGACATTGATCGTCACGCCAACCGGAGATGGGGCATGCCGGGTTGACTGGTTTGGAAATTTTCGGGCGAAAAATGTTCCCGATGCGGATGCGGTTGATGTCGCCAAAGGGATCTATCTGGGCATGATCAAGGCCGTGCAAAAACAATTGGCTGCATGAGCGTCATTTACTGCCAGGCCAATCGTCAAAGGCCATAATGCGGGAGCAGGAATTAATGCAGAACAGGATGCGCAACGGTATTTTCATGGCGCCGTTTCATCCGGTCGATGAAGATCCGACCATGGCGCTGGCGCGGGATATGGAGCTGGTCGCGTGGCTGGATCGGCTTGGTTATGACGAGGCCTGGATCGGGGAGCATCACTCCGCAGGTTTTGAAATTATTGCCTCGCCCGAGCTTTTCATCGCTGCGGCGGCGGAGCGTACGCGTCACATCCGGCTGGGGACGGGGGTGGTATCCTTGCCCTATCATAATCCGCTGATGACCGCGAACCGGATTATCCAGCTCGATCATATGACGCGCGGCCGGGTGATGTTCGGGGCCGGACCGGGATTGCTGCCATCGGATGCATCCATGCTGGGTATCGACCCGTCGGTCCAGCGGGACCGGATGGCGCAGGCGCTTGATGTTATCTTACGGCTGTTTGCCGGTGAAACGGTCAGTGAAACAACCGAATGGTACACGCTTAACGAAGCGCGGCTGCATCTGTTACCCTATAGCGACCCATATCCCGAGGTTGCGGTGGCAAGTTCGATTACGCCGTCGGGCGGTCGGCTGGCGGGCAAATATGATCTGGGCATGCTGTGCGTTGCGGCAACCCAGGCAGGTGGTTTTGATGCCTTGGGCGAAAACTGGAAGATTGCGAATGAGATCGCGCAGGAGGCGCGCGGCCAGCCAATGGATCCGCAGCGTCTGCGCCTTGTCGGGCCGGTGCATATTGCCGAAACCCGGGAAAAAGCGCGGGAAAATGTGCAGTTCGGGATCCATAAATGGCTGGATTACTTCAGCCGGATCAACCCGACATCGTCCGCGCAAGTCGAAAATCGCGGCGGTGACCCGGTGGATACGATGATCCGGTCCGGCAGTGCCGTGATCGGTACGCCCGCCGATGCGGTGGCGCAGATCCGCCGGTTGCAGGACAAACAGGGCGACTTTGGATGTTTTCTGCAACTTGCCCATAACTGGGCCGATTTCGACAATACCAAAAAATCCTACGAGCTGTGGCAGCGTTATGTGATGCCTGAACTGACCGGCGCGAACCGCAATCGCGACCTTTCGCTTGAATGGACGACCGAACATGGGGAGCGGCTGATGGGCGGGGCCATGAAGGCCGCGATGGAGATGTTTGAAAAACATCAGAGCGAGCAGGCGGCGAAAGCAGAAAAATAGGCATGCCGTCACAAAAAAACGGCGGACAGTAGACACTGCCCGCCGGTTTAAGTTTAGGGAGAGGCTCCCAAAAAATGGGAGGGATTTGTCACGCTGCCTGCGGCATACTGCCATGCTGGCTTTGATAGTCTGCCTCTTTGCATTTGAGGCATTTCTCGACTTTCTGATATTCGGTCGGCGGCAGAATATTCAGTTGCCGGCGAACTTCTTCAAGTGGCAAGGGCAACATGGCTTCCCAGTCGACGCCCGGCAGCCACGCAGCTTTCTTGCCATTGCGATATGCTTGCCAGACGGCCTTGAATACGGGAACGTCGCGCATTTCCTTTTTTACTTTAAACATGCCGATCAGGACCAGTACGCCGATGCCGCGGTTGCGCGTATGAGGATAACCAAAGGTCAGCGTGCAGAGTTCGCCGACAGGGTTACGACCGTAACCGGTCAGCACATGATGCAGATCGTGACTATCGCGCAGCCGGGACGTAAACAGCGCCATATCCGCTTCGCGGCTGCCCCAGCGCGGGGCCTCTTCGCTGGCGCTGACAAGCCCTTCGGCCGTCAGATTTTCGGTATCCAGAAAGTTCTGATACGCCTTGCCGTAGCTGTCTTCGGGTAACCCGGAGAGATATTCCTTGTTGCACAGGGTATCAATCAACTGACGTCGTTCCATCAGGACCTGGGCGCCTAACTCACTGGCTTTAAAGCGTTCGAAATTGCGTAATATCGAATCGCCTTTTAACGCTTCGACGACTTTGAAGACCTGTCCGGTGTCTTCCTTGTTCCTGAACAGCGCGCGTATTGCACGTAACGCAACCAGCGGCTTAACGCGTGTATCGGAGTGGGGAGATGATTGCGGTTGCATGATTGGTGGCCACTTCCTTGAAATCTTATGCTAAAAGCAATAACCCAGTGCCATAGCGTGACTGAGTAAGGATTAACTTCACAATTGTAGATAGACTTCCTTTCGAAATTGTCAACATTCGTGCGACAATTTGTCCAAATATTTAAGGTTGAGTGTTTAGCCGTGACTGCAAAATCAAAACGCATTCGAAGAACAGCCGAAGAAGCGCGCCGTGTGATTCTTGATGCTGCGGAAAAAAGGCTGGCAGAAAACGGCCCGGAAGGAATTCGGCTTCAAGAGATCGCCAATGATGTCGGGATTTCGCATCCGACAATTCTGCACCATTTCGAAAATCGGGACGGGCTTGTGCTGGCTTTGGCGCGGCGCGGTGCCGAACAACTAAGTGCAAGCCTGATGACGGCATTTTCGTCGGCCGATGGGGCAGGCCGCGATATGCACGCCATTATGGATCGGGTCTATGAGGTTTTGGCGGAACGGGGCCATTCGCGTCTGGTCGGATGGATGGTTTTGGGCGGCATCTGGCGCGATGATCCGGGCCGGGTCGGCTTTTTGCAGGAGCTGATAGATGTCATTCACCGGTTGCGCGAAAAAGAAGCGGGCGCGGCCGGAGACCCGCAACCGTCCCGTGACGAGACGGAGTTTCTTGTCATGCTGGGTGCGATTGCCGCGCTGGGTGACGGGTTGTTCGGAACCGTCGTGCGGCGCGCCGCCGGGCATTTCGACGATGCCGAATATGCACGCCGGTTCCGCGATCAGTTTGCGGATATGCTGCAGAATTTATTGCGTGGTCCGAATGACGCCCGTTCGGGGCGCGCCGCAACCTGAGCAGCTTTTGTCGCGCGCCGCTGCGCGACGCCCCGCTGCGCGACGCCGGCGCTTCGCTGAACGGGGGCATTCTGTGTGCCCCCAATTCAGCCCAGACGCTGCAAAATGTCTGTCAGGATTTCCAGACTGTTCCCGGCGCCTTTGCATTGACCAGCGGTTCGCTGCGTTCTGACCAGCTGAAACCCTGCATGATACGCTCAAAGCGGCGCTCGACCCATTGCCGCGCCCTGGGATCTGTAAAGATATAGAACTGATCTTCGCGAATACCGGCCAGCACCAGTTCGCCCACCACATCGGGGTCAAGGCCCAGTTTCAGCGTATCGCCGATATCGTTGAGCGCGATCGGCCGGTCATCGGAGCTGCCAAACCGCGCCGGCCGATGTCTGCCCGCATCATTGATCCGCGTATTGACGCCGCCCGGGCACAGAACCGAAACACCCACGGGGCTGTCTTTCAGCTCGCTGTAGAGCACTTCCATCATGCCCACTACGGCGAATTTGGTGGCATTGTAAGGACCCCAGCCGGGCCCCGCATTCACAAGACCGGCCATGGAAGAGGTGCTCATTACATGGCCGGCTTCCCCATTACCCTTGATATGGGGCAGAAAGGCGCGCAGCCCATAGATCACGCCCATCTCGTTCACGGCGATGACCCAGTCCCAATCCTGCTGGCTCAACTCTTCGGTCATGCCGCCCACACTGACACCGGCATTGTTGCACAGCACGTTGACCTTGCCGAACTTGTCGAGTGTTGCGTCCGCTGCTTCAAACAGGCTTTTTTCCACCGTCACATCGCATACCAGGCAGTCGACATCCGCGCCTTCGGCCTTTAACGCATCGGCTGCCTTGCCGAGTTCGTCGGCATCGATATCGGCCATCATGATTTTCATGCCAGCGCGGCTGAACGCCTTTGCCATGCCAAGCCCCATGCCGCTCGCGGCGCCGGTAATAAAGGCAATCTTGCCTGCAACGTCTTTCATCTGTCCCTCCCTGGTGATGTTTTTATCTTTTGTAGCGACCCTTTGCCCCGATTGCAGCCATTCTTTGTGTTTGCCTGCCAAAACGGGGGGGCGGGCAACAAGGACTCGAAGTCCTGCCTGCCTTTAGGTAGTCTGGCCCGGCCCATGGAATCCGGGCAGGAAGAAGGAGATTCTGGGCAGGAAGACAGGAACGGCATGACAATTTCAAGCAATCGCAACACTGATGCGCCGGACTGGATTGCGGCGGCGCAGAAGCATTTATGGCTGCCCTATACGCAGATGAAGACGGTGGCTCCGCCCCTGCCAGCTGCTGCGACCGATGGCGCGCGGATCATTCTTGCCGACGGGCGCGAACTTGTCGATGGCATCGCATCCTGGTGGACCGCATGCCATGGCTATAACCATCCCCATATCCGCGCCGCGGTTGAGGCACAGCTTGCGCGCCTGCCGCATGTCATGCTGGGGGGGCTTGTCACTGAACCCGCGGCCCGGCTTGCACAGCGGCTGGCAAATCTGACGCCGGGGGATCTCGATCATGTATTTTTTTCTGAATCCGGGTCGGTTTCGGTCGAGATCGGAATGAAAATGGCGATCCAGTACTGGATCAATCAGGGCAAACACGGTCGCAGGAAGTTTGTCTGTTTCCGTTACGGTTATCATGGCGACACGTTGGGCACGATGTCTGTATGCGATCCAGAGGAGGGGATGCACACCCTGTTCCGCGGCGCACTGCTTGAGCAGTTTCTGGTCGATGTGCCACAAAGCAAAGATGATCTGCATACCCTCGATGCTTTCCTGCGCACGCATCGCGATGAGATTGCTGCCGTGATGATCGAACCTCTGGTTCAGGGCGCGGGCGGAATGAAGTTTCATTCACCCGAGATACTGGCCGCCACCCGCGCGCTTTGCGACAAGCATGGCCATCTGCTGATCCTTGATGAGATCTTCACGGGATTTGGCCGCACGGGCAGCATGTTTGCCTGTCAGCAGGCGGCGGTCGTGCCCGATATCATGACCTTGTCCAAGGCGCTGACCGGCGGGACCATGGCTCTCGCCGCGACGATCGCCCGCAGCCATATCTATGACGCGTTTCTGAGCGAGGCGGATGAGGCGGCACTGATGCATGGGCCGACTTTCATGGGTAACCCGCTGGCCTGCGCGGCAGCGAATGCGTCGCTGGACCTGTTTGAAAGCGAACCCCGTCTGGAAGCGGTGACGCGGATCGGGACGCATCTGCGCGCGGCGCTTGAGCCGTGCCGCGCAATTGACGGGGTTGCCGATGTTCGCACTCTGGGGGCCATCGGGGTGATTGAGCTTGCCACGATGCGGGATAGCGCATGGCTGAAGCAGCGCTTTATCGAACAAGGGGTGTGGCTGCGCCCGTTCGGTGATATCATCTACACAACGCCGCCCCTCACCGTCACAGAAGCTGAGCTGACGCGCATCACCGACGCGATGGTCAATACGACACGCGAATGGGCGGCGCGATAACGGATATCGATGACCGACAGCCTTGATCAATTCGCCACGGCGAAACTTGCAGCTCTCGAAGCGCAGAATTTGCGCCGTAAACTGATCGATACGGATCGCGGCCCCGAAGGCATGGCCCGGCGCGAGGGGCACGATCTGCTTTCCTTCTGCTGCAATGACTATCTCAATCTAAGTCAGCACCCTGCGGTGAAGCGCGCGGCAAATGATGCGACCGAAAAGCTTGGCGCCGGTGCGGGGGCATCGCGGCTTGTCACCGGCAATCATTCGCTGTTCGGCAGGTTGGAAGCGCGCCTTGCGCGGCTGAAGGGAACGGAGGATGCCTGTGTTTTCGGCAGTGGTTATCTTGCCAATCTGGGGATTATTCCGGCACTTGTGGGGGCGGGTGATCTTATTCTTGCCGATGCGTTAAGCCATGCCTGTTTGCTTGCCGGGGGGCAGTTGAGCCGGGCGACACAAATCATTTTCCGCCATAATGAGCTTGCGCATGCGGCTGAGATCCTTGCCAACCGGCGGGCAGAGTTCCGCCATTGTCTGATCTTGACCGATGGCGTGTTCAGCATGGATGGCGATCTTGCGCCCGTTACCGAACTTGCCGCCCTTGCACGTCGTCATGATGCCTGGTTGATGACCGATGATGCGCATGGGATCGGCGTTGTCGGCGGTGGCCGTGGCAGCAGTTTTCTGGAGGGGGAGAAGGCCGATGTGCCCTTGCAGATGGGCACCTTGTCCAAGGCTGTGGGAGGGTATGGCGGTTATCTATGCGCCTCGCGCCCGGTGATTGAACTTGTGCGCAGCCGTGCGCGCACGCTTGTCTATTCAACGGGATTGCCCGCGGGCGTCGTTGCGGCGGCGGACAAGGCCGTGGAAATTATTGAAACCGAGCCCGAACGATGCGCGCTGCCGCTTGCCAAGGCGCGGCGCTTTACCCGTGGGCTCAATCTTCCCGATGCACAAAGTCCGATCGTGCCGCTGATTTTGGGGCCGGCGGATGTTGCCCTGCGCGCGTCAGAATTTCTGGTTGCGCAGGGGTTTCTTGTGACCGCGATCCGCCCGCCCACCGTGCCCGACGGTACCGCAAGGCTGCGTTTCACATTTTGCGCGGACCATCATGATACGGATATCGACCGGTTGGTTGCGACGGTGCGGCAACATGTTCTGCCGATGAGGGTCGTATGACGCCGTTCTTCATCACCTCGTCAGGGACCGAGATCGGCAAGACCTTCGTGACCTGCCTGATGCTGCGGCAATTGCGTACCGCAGGCTTTGCCGTCAATGCCCTGAAGCCTGTGATCAGCGATTACAGCGATGAGCGGTTTGCTGAAAGCGATACCGCGCATCTGCTCGCCGCCATGGCAAGGCCCCCCGATGCCCATGCAATTGCGGCCATGTCACCCTGGCGGTTTACCGCGCCTTTGTCCCCGGATATGGCGGCGCGGCGCGAGGGCAAGAGCCTCAATCTGGATGAAATTGTTGCTTTCTGCCGCACAGCAATGACCGGACCAGAGGAGTTTCTGCTGATAGAGGGGGTTGGCGGCGTCATGGTGCCGCTGAATGAGCGTGATCTGGTGCGCGACTGGATGGCGGCGCTCGGCATTCCGGCAATCCTCGTGGTGGGCAGTTATCTGGGTACGATCAGTCATACGCTGAGCGCGCTTGACAGTCTTGCAAAGCCAGGCGTGCCGCTTGCCGGTATCGTCATCAGCGAAAGCGAGGATAGCGGTGTGCCGCTTGACGAAACCCGGGCGACCATCGCGCGGTTTAGCGGTGATGTGCCGCTTGTCTGTGTGCCCCGCCTGCGGGGCGCGGAGGAAGCGACAGAACTTCCGGATCTGACCGGATTGTTGCGCGGTGCGGAGAAATGGCCATGAAACTGCCGCGTCTTGTCATGTTCGACATGGATGATACGCTTATTTCGGCCTATAGCGGTGACCCGCTGGCGGCGTGGCAGCGGACGCTTGACCCGTTTGAAACATCGCTTGACGGTGTCGCCACTGCAGTGGCGGCGGAGGCGATCACGGTCGCGGCCCGCGCTTTCTGGGCCGATCGCGCGCGGCATCGGGAAGGCCGGCTTAACCTTGCCCGGAACCGGTTTGAGATTACCCATCAGGGGCTGTCTGCCGCTGGAATTAAAGACCAGGCCCTGAGTGAGGCGGTATCAGAAGCGTTCCAGGCACTGCGTGATCGGGAGATGGCGCTGTTTCCCGATGCGCATGAAACCCTTGATCGTCTGCGCGAACGCGGTGTGCGGCTGGCGTTGATTACCAATGGCGAAAGCCGGATGCAGCGCCCCAAGATCGAACGGTTTGATCTCGAACACCGCTTCGAACATATCCAGATCGAAGAAGAGGCTGGTATCGGCAAGCCCGAACCGGGTTCTTACCTCAACATTCTCGATATATTCGGTGTTGCGGCGGAAGATAGCTGGATTGTCGGCGATAATCTGGAGTGGGAGGTTGCCGCGCCGCAAAAGCTTGGTATTCATACAGTCTGGCATGATCACAAAGCCAGCGGCCTGCCCGGGGATGCGCCGGCTATACCGGATCGGATCATTTGCGGGCTTGCGGAAATTTTACACGGCATGGAGGAGTAGCGGTCATGGCGGCAGCCAGCGGGCGGTCGGATCAATCCGGCATGAATGCGGACCGGCTTGCCCGGATTCCGGCGCATTTTCAGCGCTATGTGGATGAGGGCAAGCTTGCGGGCCTTGTCACCCTTGTCCACCGGCATGGGGAAACCGCGCATCTGTCCGCCATCGGCAATATGGATGTGGAATCCGGTACGCCCATGCGCGAGGATGCGATCTTCCGGATTTATTCGATGACCAAGCCGCTTACCTCGGTTGCGATCATGATGCTTTACGAGGAAGGACATTTTCAGCTCGACGATCCGGTTCGCGCTTTCCTGCCGGTATTTTCCGATATGGAGGTTTTTGTGGGCGGCACGATGCGCGCACCTGAAACCGTACCGGCGGAACGCGATATCACCTTTCGCGACTTGCTGACCCATACTTCTGGTCTGACCTATTCCTTCATGGGCAGCTCGCCGGTTGACGCGATGTACCGGCGTGAAAAACTGGAAGGTGCGACCTCACCCTATTCGACGCGGGAGACGATTGAAAAACTGGCCGCGCTGCCGCTTCAGTTTCAGCCAGGTGCGCGCTGGAACTATTCCATGGCAACCGATGTGCTGGGCCATCTTGTCGAGGTGATCTCCGGTCAGCCGCTTGACCGGTTCTTTGCGGAGCGTATCCTCGACCCGCTTGGCATGTGCGACACAGCGTTCCAGGTATCGCGCGACAAAATCGACCGTCTGACAGCAAACTATTCCCGCCGCAAGGATGGCAGCCTGATGCTGGCCGATCCGCCCGGAGAAAGCCGTTATCTCGAGACACCGGTATTTTTGTCTGGCGGCGGCGGGCTTGCCTCGACTGCCGCCGACTATCTGCGGTTTTGCTGCATGCTGCTCAATAAGGGGGAAGTTGCGGGCGAAAGGCTGCTTGGCCGCAAGACCGTTGAATATATGACGCTTAATCATCTGCCGTCTGGCGGCGATCTCACCAGCATGGGCCAGGCGGTATTCAGCGAGACAAGCTATGACGGGATCGGTTTTGGACTTGGTTTTTCGGTGATGCTTGACCCTGCGCGCGCGCAGGTTATCGGGACAGCGGGGGAATATGCCTGGGGCGGGGCGGCCAGCACCATGTTCTGGATTGACCCTGGTGAGGATATGATCGGAATTCTGCTGACGCAGCTTATGCCGTCTTCAGCTTATCCGTTACGGCGGGAAATGAAGACACTGGCCTATCAGGCGATTATCGACTGATCTGGAGCAGTAACGGACCGCCCCAATACTGCCCGACAAAAAATACAAGGAGGATCTGAAATGCCCCAGGCGAATGTACACGCTACCTGCACCGTTGGTGAGATTTTCCGCATGGCGATTGCGCGCTATCCCGACCGTGAGGCGCTGGTCTGCCGCGATCAGCGCTATAGCTACCGCGCGATGGGGGAGGAGATCAGCAAATTCACCCAGGCGCTTGCCGCGCGCGGGGTGGGGCGCGGCGATGCGGTTGCCATGCTGACCGCGAACCGGGCGGAAGCCGTGTTTGTACAGGCAGCGCTTGCCCATCTGGGCGCGCGGCTGACCTGGCTGCATCCGCTTGGTTCGGTCGCCGATCACCAGTTTATCGTCGAGGATGCGGAAATCACGACCCTGATCGTCGATGCGGACGGTTATGCCGAAAAGGGGCGTGCGGTGGCTGATGCTGCGCCGCAGATGCGCTGCCTGAGCTTTGGTCCTGCTGAAGGGATGGACGATCTGTCCGCGCAGGCGGCGGGCTTGTCACCCGCTCCGCTCACCGATATGGGGGATCCCGACGATATCGCCTATATCCTTTATACCGGCGGGACGACCGGTCGCCCCAAGGGGGTTGTGCACCGGCATACAAGCTTTGTTTCCTCCTATCTCATCGCACTGCATGGCTGGGACTGGCCGGGCGAGGCACGGACATTGGCGGCGACGCCGATTTCACATGCTGCCGGTGCGCTTATACCGCCGACATTCCTGCTTGGCGGGACGGTACATCTGCTCGCCGGCTTTGATCCGGAAGAATATCTCGACACGATTGCGCGGGAGAAAATCACGGTGGGCTTTCTGGTGCCGACCATGATTTATGTCCTGCTTGATCATCCCGCGCTCGAACGCACCGATGTCGCCAGTCTGCAGACCATGCTTTATGGCGCCGCCCCCATGTCGCCGACACGACTGAAGGAGGCGATGACGCGGTTTGGAGCCGTGTTTACCCAGGCTTATGGGCAGACCGAGGTCACGGCCATGGGGTGCAGTCTGCGGCAGTCCGATCACGATCCGGAGGATCCCGAACCGCTTGCCTCCTGCGGCCGGCCGATGCCGGGCAATCTGGTCCGCATCCTCGATGAGGAGCTCAATGAAGTGCCCCAGGGGGAGGTCGGGGAGATTTGCTTCCGCAGCCCCAATACCATGGTTGAATATTGGAAGCGACCCGAAGAAACCGCCGCAACGCTCAGAGGCGGTTGGCTCCATACCGGTGATATGGCGCGGATGGATGAGCGCGGCTTCATCTATATCGTCGATCGCTCCAAGGATATGATCGTGACAGGCGGCTTTAACGTCTTCCCGCGCGAGGTCGAGGACGTGCTGACCGCCCATCCCGCGGTGGCGATGGCTGCCGTGATTGGTGTTCCTGACCCGAAATGGGGGGAAGCGGTCATGGGTATCGTCGTCCTGCGCCCGGATGCGGCGGTGGATGAGACCGCGCTGATTGCGCATGTGAAGCAGGCCAAGGGCTCTGTCCAGACCCCCAAAAGCATCGTCTTTGCCGATGAGCTACCGGTAACAGGCCTTGGCAAACCCGACAAAAAAGCCCTGCGCGCGCAATATTGGAAAGATCAGGACCGCCAGGTGGGGTAGGTGAGGGCCCGCGTTCGCTTCATCCTGCTCTTTGAAGGGCTGGCTTGCAGATTTGCATCACCGCAGCTTGACGACGACTTTGCCGGTGGCTTTGCGGGTGGTGAGGGCGTTCATTGCGGCGACCGCTTCCTCAAGCGGGAAGCTCATCGAGACATGGGGTTTCAGCATGCCGTGTTTCCACCAGTCGGTCAGCACCGCCATATTGGCCCGAATCCGGTCGGGGAATTGCGCGCCATAGGAACCGAAGGCAACCCCTACCGCCTGACATTGCCGCAGCAGCAGGCGGTTGGCGGGAATTTCGGGGATCGGGCCGCTGGCAAATCCGACGATAAGCAGCCTGCCGCCACGGTTCATGCAGCGCAGGCTCTGAAATGTCGCATCGCCGCCAACCGGATCGAACACCACATCCGCCCCCTGCTCATCGGTCAGGCCGAGCACGGTTTCCTTGATCGGCTCCTCATTATAATTGAGCAGGTGATCGGCCCCATATTCACCGCAGAGTTTCAGCTTTGCATCACTGCTGGCGGCCGCGATGACCTGCGCGCCCATCAGCTTGCCAAGCTCAACCGCGCATAGCCCGACGCCCCCCGCCGCACCGAGTACAAGCAGGCTTTCCCCCGGGCGCAGTGCCCCGCGATCGACAAAGGCGTGATAAACGGTGCCATAAGTCACGATGAACCCGGCTGCCGCTTCGAAGGTTACATTGTCAGGGATGCCATAGACCTTGTCGGGATGGGCGCAAACCTCTTCGGCAAGGCAACCCACGCCGGGGTTGGCCATCACCCGGTCACCAGGTCGAAACCCGCCGCGTGCCTTGGGGCCGACTTCGATCACCTCGCCCGCGCATTCCATGCCGGGCGCAAAGGGCAGGGGCGGCTTATGCTGGTATTTACCCTGTACGGTGAGAATGTCAGGGAAATTAAGCGCCGCCGCGTATACGCGGATGCGCAACTGATCGTCGCGCATGGCCGGTGCCTCGACGTTCTTGAGGCGCAGGTCCTCCGGTTCGCCAATTGCATCGCATATCATTGCTTTCATTGCCTTTTCCCTCCCTGATCCGCTTGCCGACCGGCAAGACTGTCATTTTCGTATGGCCCCGAATATTACCCTGGATGACGGGGTTGATGCTTGTGCTGCTTATGCGCATGGAAATCTGCGCGCATAAAAACCGGGGGCAGCCTTGGGCCGCCCCCGTCGGTCATTCTATTGAGAGGCCAAGCAGCGCGCTAGCCAGTAAAAGCGTGGATTGCCTTTGCAACTGCTTCGGGTTCATCGAGTTCCGCAAGATGTCCCGCGCCTGTGATCGTTTCGATCTTTGTCTCGCCTGAAATGCCGTCGGCAAATATCTTGGCGTAGGATTGCGGGATCACCTTGTCCTCGGCTCCCCAGAGCAGCAAGGTCGGCTGCTTGATGCGCGGCAGACGCCTTGACAGACGGGTATTGCCATTCGGCCACAGGAACCGGGCGCCGGCCTCGGCCGCACGGATCATTTCGATATTCCATTCGGTCGGGTCATAGTCATTGGGCGTTGCCGTCAACTCCAGAAAGCGTTCGGGATGGGTGCAGAGGATGTTCTGCACTGTGCCCGGGCGCTGCGCCCAGATATTAGTGATCGGATCCTTGTCAATGAACAGGCCATAGGGCGATATCAGCACGAGCTTGCGCACCGATTCAGGAAAAACCGCGGCGACATCGGCGGCAAGTGCGCCACCGAAACCGACGCCGACAAGATCGGACCCTTTCAGCCCGGCCAGATCAAGCAGATCATTGCAGGCCATAACCCAGTCAAGCTGGCTGTCCAGCTCCAGATGGCCGAGCCCGCCCCCAGGAAAACCCGGTAGCGAGGGCACGATCACCTTGCGGTTTTCGGCAAGTACATCAAGAAATGCATGCCAGCGCGGTGTGCCGCCAAAGCCCGGAAAATAGCCGATCGGTTCGCCTTCGCCCTTTTCCCAGATCCGCGTTTCAACACCGTTCAGCGTTACGTTACGCTCCTTCAACTCACTCACTCCGCGGCCTCCTGCTTGATCGGCGCCGGGATTGCCCGCTCTTGCTTGGGCATTGGCTTGGGCCACCAGTGATCTTCCCATTCATCGTCAAACAGGCCGTGGATCTGTGGCATTACCTTTTCGGCGAACAGCTTGGTGTTATAGTTCGCAAGGTCCTTGCTCATATTGCCATATTGCAGCAGCAGCATGAGATGGCCGACATTCATGTTGATCGCCACCTCGCGCAACTTCTCGGCCACCTCATCGGGACTGCCGAGGATGACATAGCCTTCGCGTTCGATGAATTCGATGGACATATCAACCGGGGTGCCAAGGCCGCTCTTCTTCTCTGAATCCGCCTTTTTGTCAGCGACCGCGGCAACCTGAGACTTGTATTTGCGGCGCATCGTTTCCTCGGTCGTATAGCCCGGGGGCGAGGAATAGCGCGGATCCACATGCAAACAGCGGCCATAGAAATATTCCGCCGGTTCCTTATAGAGCTTCATCGCCTCTTCCTTGCTTTCGGCGACGCCGACAAACTGCAGGAAGCCCGCACGATACGGGTTACGGTCCTTGCCAAGCCGGGACATCGTATCCCAGAAGTCATTCATCGTGGCAAGGCCGGCCTTGTAGCCGAAATAGCTGAGATAGGAATAAACATAGTCCATCTCGGCGCACCATTCGAAGGTTTCGACCGAGCCGCCGCCCGGAATCCAGACCGGCGGATGCGGCTGCTGCACCGGACGCGGCCAGATATTCACGTAAGGGATCTGGTGATAGCGCCCGTTGAAGGAGAAGGTGTCCGGATTGGTCCAGGCCTGCATCACCAGATCATGTGCCTCGCGATATTTGACACGCAGATGCGACGGATTCTCCCCGAATGCATAGCAGGTGTCCATCGGCGTGCCGACCGGGAAGCCCGCGATCAGCCGTCCGCCGGAGATGCAGTCGATCATCGCCATTTCCTCGGCGATGCGGGTGGGCGGGTTATAGAGCGCGAGCGAATTCCCCATGATGCAGATCGCAGGCCCGCTTTCGGTCGTCCGGCGGGCAAGGGTTGCCGCGATGATATTGGGCGAGGGCATCAGCCCATAACCGTTATTGTGATGCTCGTTCACGCAGATGGCGTCGAATCCGCAGCTCGCGGCAAATTCAAGCTCATCCATGAAGTCGTTATACATATGATGCGCGCGTTTCGGGTCGAACAGGCGCGAGTCGATATCGACCCAGACGGAGTCATGCTTCTGGGTAAAATCGTCCGGAAGCTCGGTATAGGGCATCAGATGAAACCAACAGACTTTCATCAGCTTACCTCCCATTGTTAATTCTTGATCGTAATGGGCGTGCGCGGCACGACACATTACCTTACCCGCATAGTGCCTTACCCGTGCGCGCGATGAAAGAGGCAGAATTGCAAAAAACAACTGATCATGTTTACTCTGCCCGAAAACTACATACCGGATATGGAAAATAACATGGCAGGGAACAGCCGGACGGGCAGCGATTTATCCTGGGATGCGATGGAAGGCCTTGTCGAAGCGCCCCCGCCACCGCCCGAATGGTCGCTTGCCGGGTTGCTGCGATATATGCGCCTTATCGCCCCCGGCTTGATGATCGCGATTGTCGTGGGGCTGGCCGCCGCGTGGATTGCAGATCATTATGGCGGGCCTGTCATGCTGTTTGCGCTGTTGTTGGGGATGGGGTTTCATTTTCTGTCCGATGATAGGCGATGTCAGCCGGGTATCGATCTGACGGCGCGGGGTGTTCTGCGCCTTGGTGTGGGGTTGCTTGGACTGCGCGTGACGTTTGACCAGATTGCGGGGCTTGGTTTAAGCAATTTTGCCATTGTTGTTTGCGCGGTGATCGCGACAATCCTGTTCAGCGTGATTTCAGCCCGCCTTTTGGGGCTTGAGCGCGAGCAGGGGGTGCTGAGCGGCGGCGCGGTTGCGATCTGCGGGGCTTCGGCGGCGCTTGCCATCGCATCGGTGATGCCGCAATCACAGCGGCTTGAGCAGAATACGATTGTCACCGTGATCGGCGTTACCACGCTGTCGACCGTTGCGATGGTACTTTATCCTGCTTTTGTCACCCAGCTTGGGATGGACAATGTTACCGCGGGTATCTTTCTGGGCGGCACCATTCACGATGTGGCGCAGGTGGTCGGCGCGGGCTACATCATTTCAGAGCTGACAGGCGACACCTCCACAATCGTCAAATTATTACGCGTGGCAATGCTTGTGCCGGTAGTGATGTGCCTCAGCCTGATCTTCGTTCAGACAGCCGCCGCCTTCTCCGCGGCGCAGGATCAGGCCAATGGTCAGAGAACAGCGCGTAAAATACCGAATATTCCCTGGTTTCTGTGGCTGTTTCTGGGGCTTGTAACCCTGAACAGTTTCGCGGTTATGCCGCCCGAACTCACCCAGTCGGGCAGTACCTTGTCGCGCTGGTGCCTGCTGGCCGCGATTGCAGCGCTTGGCGTCAAAACCTCTTTTGCCAAACTTGCCGAAGTCGGTTGGCGGCCTGTCCTGATTTTGCTGCTCAACACCCTTTTCCTGGCCGGCATTGTAGGTCTTGGGCTCTATCTCGATAGCTAGCTAGATATCAATGTGACTGCGCGCCCCGCCCGTTGCGTGCGGGAACCGCAGCGCATAAAAAAACCGGGGGCGGAATTGCCCCCGGTTCGGGTTTGTCTGTGTAGAGGCTTGTTCTGCTATTCGGCGGCTTGAGCGACCGGTGCCGGTTGCTGCCCGCGCACCAGATGACCGGGGAATTCACCGGTGGAGTCGCCATCCTCAAAGGTGACTTTGCCCGCCTTGATCGTATAGCGATAGCCTTCCGCTTTCTGGATCAGACGGCGCGCGCCGGTCGGCAGGTCATAGATGATTTCAGGCGGCCGGATCGACAGCTGATCGAAATCGATGACATTGATGTCCGCCTTCATGCCAGGCTGAATTACACCGCGATCAAGGAAACCGGCCAAGACAGCTGTGTCGCGGGTCTGCCGTTTGACCAGGAATTCGAGCGGCAACTGCTCGCCCCGCTTCCGGTCCCGCGCCCAGTGGGTCAGCAGATAGGTCGGGAAGCTTGCATCGCAGATTGCGCCGCAATGCGCACCGCCATCGCCAAGGCCCGGTGCGGTATGTTCGCTCAGCAACATTTCGCGCACCGTGTCCAGATTGCCGAATGCATAGTTCGCGAACGGAACATAGAGCAGTTCCTTGCCATCCTTTTCGAGCAGCGCGTCATAGCACAGCTCTTTGGGATCGACGCCTGCCCGTTCGGCGCGGCCATGCAGGCTGTCTTCGGGCAGCGGTTCATATTCGGGCGGATCGCCAAGCTGGAACACCCGATGCAATGCGCCAAGGAACGCAGCGGCCATGCTGGGATTCTCAGGCTCTTCCGCGATGATTTTCGCCCGCCTTGCGGGGTCACGCATCGCGGCGACTTTCTCATCATGGGGGAGGTCAGCAATCTCACGATAGCTGGGATTACTGCTGAACGGGTGGAATGTTGCCTGCAGTCCCATCAGAATGCCGATGGGGCGCGGGGCAACCTGGCCGCGCAGGGTCAGCCCTTCTTTTGCCGCTTCTTCCATTTTCGCGTGCAGTTCACGCCAGCCATCGGGCTTGCTGTCGCTTTCGGCCATTGAAATCGACATGGGCAGGCCGCTTTCGGCAACCATTTCGCGGAAGATCGAGAATTCCTCATCCACATCGCGCAGATCGGAAATCATCTCGAACACGCCCTTGCCGCCTTTGCCCATTTCCTTGGCAATGCCGACAAGTTCCTTTTTGTCCGCGCCATAGGAGGCGATGATCTCGCCCTTGATGGATTTGTGCAGGATCGTGCGCGAGGAGGACATCCCCACCGCGCCGGCTTCCATCGCTTCGCGGGCAATCCTGCCCATTTCCGCGATCTCCTCATCAGTTGCGGCTTCGCGCTTGATGGCCCGCTCGCCCATCACATAAACGCGCAGTGCGGCGTGGGGCAACTGGGCACCGATATCGATCGCATGGGGAATGCGGTCGATAGCGTCGAGATATTCGGGGAAGGTTTCCCATGCCCAGTCGAGCCCTTCGGTAAGTGCTGCACCGGGAATATCTTCCACGCCTTCCATCAGTTCGATCATCTGTTCGCGCATTTCCGGTTTGGCCGGCGCGAATCCCACGCTGCAATTACCCATCACGACGGTGGTCACACCGTGCCAGCAGGAGGGGGAGACCATCTTGTCCCAGGATACCTGCGCGTCATAATGGGTATGCACGTCCACAAAGCCCGGCGTGACAAGCAGGCCGGCTGCGTCAATTTCTTTTTTGCCCTTGCCCGACACCGTGCCGACGGCCGTGATTGTGCCGTCATCAATGGCTACATCACCGATATAGCGGTCGCCGCCGGATCCGTCGATGATTGTGCCGCCACGAATAACCAGATCGTGCATCGCCTGAATTCCTCCCATTAATTGCCGGCCGCACTTCGGGCCGGAAGGTACGCTATCAATATCTATGATCACGAATTATAGCAGCATTTGCACAAGGAAGCGAATGCTCTTCGTCATGCTATGCGGAATTGGCATAAATGCGGTTGATTGTTGGCCCCTCCGCTGTGCTAAAACTCTGATCAAGATTTGCAACAGGGAGGAAGGTCCGATGGATCTGAGTTATGGCCCGGAATATGAAGACTTCCGGTCGGAAGTCCGCACATTCATTGAAAAAAACAAGGAAAAGGCCCCGGCGCCCGGCATGGGGATGCAGCATCCCGGCCAGCGCGAACAGGAGTGGCAGCGCCTGCTGATCGAAAACGGCTATACCTGCCGCACGATCCCCCGGGAATATGGCGGCTATGGTGCCGAGCCGGATATTCTGAAGACGGTGATCATTCAGGAAGAATTCACAAGAGCGAATGTGAATTCTGGTCTGAGCGGGCAGGGCATCGCTATGCTCGTACCGACCTTGCTTGAGCGCGGTACGGAAGAGCAGAAGAAGAAATTCATCGAGCCGACGATTACCGGGGAAATCTACTGGTGTCAGGGCTATTCCGAACCCGGTTCGGGCAGCGATCTGGCGTCGCTGCGCACCAATGCCTATGTCGAGGACGGCAATTTCGTCATCAACGGACAGAAGATCTGGACAAGCTCGGCGCATTTTGCGGATTGGTGCTTTATTCTTGTTCGCACCGAACCCGATGCCCCCAAGCATGAAGGTATTTCCTACATCCTGATGGATATGCAGACGCCGGGGATCGAGGTGCGGCCGCTTGTTACCATGACGGGGGCGGCCGAATTCAACGAGACCTTCCTGACCGATGTGCGCGTACCCGTGGAGAATGTGGTGGGTGAGCGTGGCGAAGGCTGGAAAGTTGCCAATACCACGCTGAAGCATGAACGCGGCATGCTGGGCGACCCGTCGCAGGCGATGGGCCGGGTCGAAAGCATTGTGCGCATTCTTGAAAGCGAGACGATGGACGGCAAGCGGTTGATGGACAATCCGCATTACCGGGACCGGCTTGTCGCGGCCCAGGCAAAGGTGCATGCGCTGAAATATCATTCCATGCGGCTTCTGACCTGCACCCTCAAGAATGAGGATCCGGGCGTATCGCGGCTGATTGTCAAATATTTCGGCACCACGCTCAGCCGGGAGCTGTCGGATATCGCGCTTGATGCGCTGGGTGAGATCGGCAGCCTTTACTCGGGCAGCAAACATCTGCGCAGCCATGGTTCCTGGCAATGGCGCAACATGTTCGATCTGGGGCTAATCATCGGCGGCGGCACGTCGCAGATTCAGAAAAATATCATCAGCGAACGCGGGCTCGGCATGCCGCGCGAACCGAAAGTGGCGGAGGGCAAATAATGGAATTCGGATTATCTGAAGATCAGCGGCTTTTGGAAGATTCCGTTCGCCGCTTTACAGGCGATCTGCTGCCACTTGAACGGATTCGTGAGCTGGCGGCCGAAAAAACCGGCTTTAGCGAGGAAATCTGGCAGGGACTTGTCGATCTGGCGGCTCCTGGCGTGATCATTCCCGAAGAATATGGCGGGGCCGAGTTCAAGATGCTCGACGCCATGATCATCCAGGAAGCGCTGGGTCGGACCTGTGCGCCTGTGCCTTATACCGGCACCGCCATCATGGCGCCGGTTGCGCTGCTGAGCGGTGGCACCGATGAGCAGAAGGAAGAGTGGCTGCCGCAGATCGCTGCTGGCGACTGCAAGGTCGGTGTCGGCGTGACCGAAAATATCAATATCCGCGAAGGCAAGGGTATTACCGTTTCGGGCGGCAAGGCTTCGGGCGATGCGCTGTTCGTCATCGATGGCGGACCTGCCGATCTGTATATCCTGGCGGCCGGCAAGGATAATATGGTGATCGTCCCGCGCGACGCTGCGGGTGTCAGTGTCGAACCGCTCACCACAATTGACTATACGCGCATGACCTGCGAGGTGACGCTTGACAATGTCGAGGCCGATCTTCTGGGCGGTGAAGGTGGGGCGGGCGACGCCATCACCCAGACCATCATGGCCGGGCGTCTTGCGCTTGCCGCCGATCTGCTTGGAGCGGCTGATGTCATGATCGAGAAGGCGGTCGAATACGCGCTTGAACGCAAGCAGTTCGATCGTGTGATCGGTTCCTATCAGGCCGTCAAGCATATGTGCGCGGAAATGGTCACCGAACTCGATCCCTACCGCTCGCTTGTCTGGTATGCGGCGCATGCTTTTGACGAAGTGCCAGAGGAAGCGCACGTTTCGACATTGCTTGCCAAGGCGGGTATTTCGGAAGCCGGTCGCTTTGTTGCGCGCACCGCGACCGAGGTGCATGGCGGTATGGGCTTCACAGATCTGATGGGGCTGCATTACTGGTATAAGCGCGTCAATGTCGACCGGCAATTGCTGGGCGGCGCAGAAGTACTGCGCGAGGAAGCAGCAGTCGCACAGGGCTGGATCAAGGCCGCCTGATCTGGCGCTCTGTTCGGCCAGATAAACATCATTGTGGGCCGCAATTGATTGCGGCCCACGACCTTCAATATAAAAATGAAAATAGCTAATTAAATAGCGGGGAAACATCATGAATTTGCCACTCGACAGGCAGGTGAGTTACGGCTTTATCACCGGTATGGCAACGCCGCAGATCTGCCGCGAAACAGTGGCGATGGCGGATGCGCTTGAATATGATTCCCTGTGGGTTGGCGATCACGTCGCCTTTGCAGTGCCGATTCTGGACCCGCTTTTGCAGATTGCACAGGCTGCCGCCTTGAGCAGCCGGCTGACATTCGGCACTTCGGTCTATCTGCTGCCCCTGCGGCATGCGACACCGGTTGCCAAACAGATCGCGACGCTCGATCACCTGACCGAGGGTCGGTTCATCTTCGGCGTCGGGGTAGGGGGTGAATTCCCCAAGGAATATGAAGCCTGTGGCGTGCCTGTTAAGGAACGCGGCGCGCGGCTGACCGAAGGCATCAAGACCTGCAAGACTTTGTGGAGCGGTGAGACGGTCAGCAACAGCGACAGCAAGTTCTACCCCTTTGAAGGGGTGCAGATGCTGCCCAGGCCGGTAACCCCGGGCGGGCCGCGCATCTGGACCGGCGGGCGATCCGCCCCCGCACTACGCCGCTGTGGCCGCTATTGCGATGGCTGGATTTCCTATGTGGTCACGCCGGAAATGTATGCGGACGGGCTGGCGAAAATTTCACAGGCCGCCGAAGAAGCCAATCGGGAGGTCACGCAGTTCGGGACAAGCCATCTCGTCTTCATGCGCATCGACAAGGATCATGAAACGGCGCTCGATCATGCCGCGGCACATCTGACCCGCCGTTATGCGATGGATTTCCGCAAGGCGGCGGAGCGCTACTGCGCGCTTGGCACACCCGCCGATGTGGCGCAGCGCTTTGCCGATTTCCACGCCGCGGGGGTGCGGCATTTCGTGCTCGACTGCACAGGGCCACTGGAAGACCGCGAAGCCCAGCTTGAATGGTTTGCAAAAGAAGTGCGCCCCTTACTCGGTAACTTGCTGGCGGCTTAGGCTCCGGATTCATAACCAGTAGTATTTCGTACCGACGAGATAGACAGCCGCGCGAACTGCTCTGCTGTCAGCCAAAAATTGTGTTCGCTTATCATTGATCTCCCTTCGGACACCTTGAATCACACTCGCAACAAAATGGAAATCCTCTTTATAGGGTCGCAGTCCAGAGCAATGTGTTAGGCTCGGCATAGTTGCAGCGAGCACCGTGCAAACACGTCAAGCGGGGCGGGATTCGGGCTCAACGGATGGAGGGTCCTATCTTTACTGATAATTCAACGCTCGATCTCGTTCTTCGAGGGCTGATACTCAGTGCCGTGGGAATGGTCTGGATTGTCTTGCTCGTGCGCATCGTTGGACTTCGGTCCTTCTCCAAGATGACAAACTTTGATTTCGTCATGACCGTTGCGATGGGTTCACTGCTGGCAGGCTCAGGACAAGCGACGAGCTGGACTGAATTCGCACAAGCGCTGGTTGCCATGATGGCGCTGTTTGCGGTCCAATGGTTTGTGGCGCGGCTTCGAAAAACCTCCGATGGCTTCGAGAAACTTGTTCAAAACGAGCCAATAATACTTATGCGGAATGGTGTCTTTGATGAAGGAGCTCTTCGCAAAACCCGAGTGGCGAAAAACGACCTGATTGCAAAGCTTCGGGAAGCGAATGTCTTGGCATTGGATCAGGTTCGGGCCGCAATCCTCGAAACGACCGGAGATGTCTCGGTTCTCCATGGTGAAACCCTGGAAGACGCCTTGTTGACGGGCGTGCGTCGCTCAACCGACGAGGCTCCGGACTCATAACCAGTAGCATTTCGTGGCGACGAGATAGACAGCCGCGCAAACTGCTCTGCTGTCAGCCGAAAACAGTGTTCGCTCATCATTGATCTCCCTTCGGGCACCTTGAATCACAAACACACCATATCCGGAATCCCTTTTATGGGACCGGAGCCTAAAGTTATTCCACAGTGACCGATTAATTCCGAACGGATGGTTTTTTCTTTCCATCCGTTTCCTGCTTTTTTAGCCGAGGTCTTCCCCGGTTAGAAAGCTCCAGTTCTTGAACGGGAAGGACGGTTTCACCTCTCTGGATCGTCCATCCCTTTGCCTTTCGTTTCGGGTCTTTGTAGATGATCTCATCTCCGACGATTGGCACTTTAAATTCTATCTCAAGATTGTGGCGATTAGCTTCTTCATCAAAATAGACCCGGATCTCTTCGACAATCTGGGCTAAGTACTCTTTCTTCTCCTCATCCGTGAGAGTGTTCTTCTGTTCAATCTCGGAATTAAACCTACCCAGCCAATTTACCCAGCTTTTCTGTGCTTCCTTCCACTCGATTTCCGCTTTGGTGGCTTCTAGCTCCTGACCGACCCGATCCCTCTCGCTATTGAGGTTCGATCGCATTAGCTTGGGATCGGCGGAAGTCTTCCTGAGCAAAATATCTGTTTCAAATTTGGCGAGAGTTTCCTCGACCCTTGCCCGGTCCTTTTGCAGTCTCCGAAGTTTGTTCTTTAACTTCGCAATGGAATCATCCGTCTCTTCTCTGACTTCCCCGACAGATCGCAGAAAGTCCTGACGGTATTCTTCCTTTAATAGGTAGGAGTCTCGGTGAACATCGACCACCGTATTCCACACCAAATCGTCGGTCTTAGCGATGTTGCCTTCCGAAGAGTCTTTTCTGACTGCGTCTTCGATCCTCTTGTACGTGTCTAGCCTGCCAAGCCGAATGATTCCTCTCTGGACGAAGTCGTTTGCATACTCGAGTTCATCAAAAACGCGAAAGACAGTTTCCGGAGTCGTCTGCTCCATTAGTCCGGTCTACGGGTAAGAAGCGATTCTATTGCGACTTGCAGCCTGACCGTGTCAGCTTCAAGCGCTTCTTGTTGCCCATGCCCGTCTAGCACAATCACGCGGTAATCATCGCGGTCCAAGAACTTCCCAAAGAGGAAATTGCATTGGTCTGCAGCAACTTGAGGATTACTCATGTGAACCGGCAACAGGACTAACAATTTCTTCGGGTAAGAATGACAAAGAAGGTCCAGTACCGCACCCCGGATTTGCTTAGAAGTACGAGATTCTATCTCTACAGCTATGGTGTCACCCACAGTTCCATCAATTCTGGCTGGATTTCCTGCTCCCAAATTTATTTCGACCGATGGTCCGTAAACATCGCAATTGTTCCCGGCTGCCGCACGCAGCACACGCTTTCCATAGTCGTCATGGGAGCCCACTTATCTGACGCACCTGCATTCTTTACGTTCAGCAACCGGCAAACGCGATTGTTGCGACCTCGCAAGCTCCAGAGTCTCGTAAGGACCATGCCAACGAGCGTGTGCAGGGTCATAACCACCCGCTCGTCCTTTACCCTCATTGCAATAACCACAGCTGCCTATATGGACTACTGCTTTATGAGGTCCAGCTTGCCAATTTTCGTAGATGTAGTATCTGGGCATTCTTGCTCCCGTTTAAATTGGGCGTTCGGTTGTCTATTATGCACAACCGTCTGGGGAGGGAATTCATTTGAACGAGTGGACGACTGCGCCCGGGTCACGCTAGGTTACTAGCAGGGTCGAGATCTTCGGTGTGGTCGCACCACTACTCGACCTCTGCTGGTACGCCTAGTATGCGTACGGACCGGGACGGTCCGCGGTTTATATCGGCGAATTGCCATAATAAACCTCCGATTGCAGAGCAGGATCTGAAGGTCCTGTTGTCCCTCGACGCGACCTTCACGTCTGCCAAACCGCTCTGGTCACGTCATGGGTACTGCTAGTTGGACGCAGCCGCCCAACACTGATTATACGCGGTCTTGCCTCGTCGCCCAAACACAAGTGCTATGCCGCTCAGAACTAACGTTGCGCTGCTGCTAGATTACGAGTCCTTTAAACGGAACATCCAGGACCATGAGCCAAATCTTTATACCAACAAGCGGACCGGATGACTGGCAACAATTCCTAGCTGAGCCAGAGAAACAATGGAAAACTGGATATTCAGCGAAATCACTCGCTTATTCTTGGGAAGAGGCAATCGGGTTTCCTACTGAGATAGAAGCTGCCATAAACACCTCTGCAGACGAGTTGCACGGTCTCAAACCGCTTATTGTCATTCCAGAACATAAAGTGCCATTACCGGGAGGAACCGCAGCATCGCAGAACGATATATTCGTTCTCGCTTCCAACGAAGATGCATTAGCCGCAGTTTGCGTTGAAGGCAAAGTAAACGAATCATTCGATAAGCTCGTTTCCGAGTGGAATCCCGATGGTTCGAAAGGCAGGCGGCAACGATTCGATTACCTTAAAGAACTACTTGGCTTGGGTAACGGCAATGACTTAGGTCATATTCGATACCAACTCCTGCATAGAACAGCATCCGCAATTATTGAAGCTCAACGCTTTCATGCACAACTAGCCATAATGCTGGTGCATTCGTTCAGCCAAGAACACATGTGGTACGACGACTTTAACGAATTCGCACGTCTGTTTGGGATATCTCCACAGGTAGGAGACATTCAATTCGCGGGGAAGAGATCTGGCGTAGATCTCTATCTAGGTTGGGTGATGGGCAACCGTGAATACTTAACGCGTTAGTTTGGATTCACACCAAACTCTCTCTCCAAGAAAGACACCGTCTCCGGGTGTCTTAATTTGCAGACGATGTTTTGATTAGCAAAGGCTCCTTTGAACGTTCGCGCTTCATCGCGAGGGACAGACTTCACCCACTTGATTCCAACCACCCAATCAGACAGTTTTGGATCTTCCTTGTTTTCCCAAGGTCTTTCCGCTTGAAGTGGCATTTCAAGTAAAGGTGACCCATCAACCGAGAAATCCTTAATCATCTTCGCTTCAGATGTGACTTCACCGTAACCCACATAGCCAATGCCTTTCATATAAGCAAAAACCTGATCGCCTACTCGCAGTTTCGTTAGTGGGCGTGAGTATCTTTCGCCTTGTCCAGCACCAAGAAACCCATACTTGCGGCAATCATCCCAGTTGCGATGATCTCCTTCTCCAACATTGACGAACCAGTATCCCGACCAAGGTGCTTGTTTCTTTGACTCACGCTTTTCTTCAACGTCAACGGGATCTTTTAGCCACGCCCTGCCAAGCAGTTCGGTGTCTCCATGCTTAAACGTGTTGAAGAACACGGCGTTAATCGCAAGTCCTGCCTCCTCCGCCAAATACTCGACGATACGTTCTGATGAATCGTCAAGTTCAGGTGCAACAACGACCAAGGTATGGGCGGCGTTTACTGTGTCGGGTACGGCGTCATCAAAGTGGTCTCTAAACGCCGTGGATAGATCTTTACCGTTGAATTTTGAACAGAATCCATCAAGGTCAGCGTACGTTAGGTCTTTCACCCAAGTCGCGTAATCAAGCACCTGTGCGATCACATCCCTAGGAGTTCGACCTTTCTTCAATTCGAATAGAGCTGTGTTGCCCTGAGAATCGATTCCCAGAAGGTCTATACGACCGCCAAAAGTGGTTTGAAGCTGTCTGCCAATAATCAAGACGTCCATCCCGGACAAACTGGGGTCTTTCGCTAACCAGTCCTCGAGACGTTGTTCAAAGTCTAGCTCGGATGTGGGGACAGCTTTTAACTGATTGTTGTTTGCTTCCCAGAGGTCAATACGAAGCGACATAACTAGTTCCTTTGTTCCCCACAAGCAATTGCTCTACATTCGCTGCGCAACTTCGACAATCCGGGTAGTGGTGAAGGGTTTCCCGCGATGTTGATTATCGGTTTTAGTTTTCCAATTAGTTCTCGCTCAACGACCTGCGACGGTATTTCGTCAACAAACCAAGATATAGCCAGATTGTTGTTGATCCACTCAATAATGCTTTGCGTATCGTCCTTGGTAAATCTGTAATTTCGCTGATTCGCTTTCCCGATTAGGGAACCCACGGGAGGGCGATACCCTAGAAGAGCCCCAAGGCTCCTGAAAAAGGTCGCAGGACTTTTGTGCCTCAACTCCTGTCGAGTGAGACGTCGATTCAAAGAGTTTGTCGCAATGCCTAGGTAAATGATCTTGTGATCGGCAATGTGGTTCGCCACCCAAGCTTCAAGACCTTTAGGATTGGTTAGATGAATTGAGTAGTACCCGTTTCGATCAGGTACTACCTTTTCCGCTTCAGAAGCGGGCGCTTTTGGTTCTAGTAACTCGGTCAGGAGGGCGTCGATATTCAAAGTGTCTACTCAAGACTACCTAAAGTGATTACGCCATCTCTTGTCCTGACCTCGACGGAACTCATTTGTTTTCCTAAATCAGCGACGTTGAATCCAATTGGGAATTTGTTGTCCCTCAGGCGAGGGTGATTGACGCTATGTTTGTTGAGCATCGAGGTGTACGAGAGTTCGTTAACAAATTTCGCTACTAAGTCGCCCCATACAACGAACTGATCTCCGAACTCTTCGTCATGGTCCACGGTGTCAATGTGCTCTATTCTGTAAATCGTGCTCATCTTCAATGATTCGCCGACCACGCAAACGAGCGCTCCACCTTCCATTTTTTGCCAGTCTTCGTTGACAGAGGAGCGTAGCTGCTTCTCTGATATATCAAAGATCGGGACCGCATTTCCTCGCTTTTGATAAAGCTGTTTATGGGATCTCGCATATTTATTGTTTAGAAGAAACAAATAGCACTCCACCTGAACTATCCGTGTGAGAAAGGCTACTTGGGATATCAACCACACTCCAGCCAAAATTCATCGATCTGAAAAGAGACGTTGGATTTGACTACTCATTGCTGGCTTCAAATTTCCGAACAATCGACCACACATGCTTTCCCTGAAAACTCTTCCCTCGAGGAGTCAGGTATCCACGCTCATTGAGCCACTTCGCTATCTGAGGATCGTTCCACCCCTCGCCCCTAAGCCTATAAATCGTCTCGATCAGAAACTGTTGATACTCAGAACGAGGTCGAACGCTTAGTAGGACTGGTCCAACCAGGACCGTAAACCGAAGATAGACGGATGGCTTATAAAACCATCCGTTCGAAACTATTCCACCGTCACCGACTTGGCGAGGTTGCGGGGCTGATCCACATCGGTGCCCTTGAAGACGGCGGTGTGGTAGGCGAGTAGTTGCACCGGAACGGCATAAACGATCGGGCTGACGAACTGGTCGATATCAGGCATCGTCACGCATTGATCGGCATAATGGCCGACTTTCTTCACGCCTTCCGCATCGCTGAACAGGATGATGCGACCGCCGCGCGCGGCAACTTCCTGCATGTTGGAGGTGGTTTTGTCGAACAGATCATCGGTCGGGGCGATCACCACGACCGGCACCTCCTCATCGATCAGTGCGATGGGGCCATGCTTCATCTCGCCCGCGGCATAGCCTTCCGCATGGATATAGGAGATTTCCTTCAGTTTCAGCGCGCCTTCCAGTGCCAGCGGGTAATTGACGCCGCGCCCCAGATAAAGCACGTCGCGCGCTTTTGCCAGATCGTGGGAAATCTGTTCGAACTGCCGGTTCTGATCGAGTGCCTGATTAATCAGACGCGGCAGCTCGGTCAAACAGCGGATGAGATGCGCCTGCTTTTCAGCATCGATCTTGCCGCGCGCCCTGGCAAACGCAATCGCAAGGGCGGCAAGCGCGGAAAGCTGGCAGGTGAAGGCTTTGGTAGAGGCAACGCCGATTTCAGGCCCCGCATGGGTTGGAAAGATAAAGTCGGATTCGCGTGCGATGGAAGATTCAGCGACATTCACCACGCTTGCGATATGTTGGCTCTGGGCCCGGCAATAGCGCAGTGCGGCCAGCGTATCCGCCGTTTCCCCCGATTGCGAAATAAACAGGGCCATACCCCCTTCGGGCATCGCCGCCTCGCGATACCGAAACTCCGATGCGATATCGACTTCCACCGGAAGGCGGGCAAGTTGCTCAAACCAGTATTTGGCGACGCAGCCCGCATAATAGGCCGTGCCGCAGGCAACAATGGTGAGTTTTGAGACAGCGGCAAGGTCAAGCTCGGCCTGCAAAGTGATATGATCGCGCGGTGCGGCGATATAGGCTGACAGGGTGTGGCTGACCGCGTCGGGCTGTTCGTATATTTCCTTTGCCATGAAATGCCGGTGATTGCCCTTGTCGATCAGGGCCGCGGTGACATTTGAAACGGTGACAGCGCGCTCGACCGGCTGGTCCGACGCATCGAAAAATTCGGCACCCGCACGGGTCAGCACGACCCGGTCGCCTTCTTCCAGATAGGCGATGCGACGGGTAAAGGGGCTGAGCGCCAGCGCGTCAGACCCCAGATACATCTCCCCCTCACCAAAGCCAACGGCAAGCGGGCTGCCCTTGCGCGCACCGATCATCAGATCCTGTTCGCCCGCAAATATGAGCGCCAGGGCAAAAGCCCCCTCAAGCCGCTTGAAGGTGGCAGCGGCCGCATCGCGTGGGGACTTTCCTGCCGCCATTTCCGCATGCACCAGATGCGCCACGATTTCGGTATCGGTATCGGATTCGAACTGATGCCCCTTGGCGGTCAGTTCCGCCCGCAGTTCCTGGAAATTTTCAATGATGCCGTTATGAACCACCGCGACATCGCGATAGATGTGTGGATGTGCATTCACTGTTGTCGGCGCGCCATGGGTGGCCCAGCGGGTATGGCCAATGGCGACCGCGCCGGGCAGGGGATCCTCGCGCAGAAGGGTGGCGAGTTTGGCAAGTTTGCCCTCCGCGCGGCGGCGCGCTATCGCACCATCGATGACGCTGGCGACGCCTGCGGAGTCATAGCCGCGATATTCAAGCCGCTTGAGCGCATCGACGACTTCTTCGGCAACGCCTTCGGCCCCCAAAATGCCAACAATTCCACACATAGAAATTTATCCTTCAAACAAAATAATTTAGTAAAAACAATTTATTGTGCCGGAGTTCTAATTCTTCTCTCCCGCATTCTTCTGCCGGAAATTCTTTGCCCAGCCGGCCTTCTCCACCTGTGGCGGGCGAACGATAGCGAGCGCATCATCGGCCACATCCTCTGTCACTACCGCGCCCGAACCGGTATAGGCGCCATCCCCAATTTTGACCGGTGCGACAAGACAGCTGTTCGAGCCGATAAAGGCGCCCGCGCCGATATCTGTGAAATGCTTGTTGAAACCGTCATAGTTGCAGGTGATCGTGCCTGCGCCGACATTGGCCGCCTTGCCAATCCGCGCATCGCCGATATAGCTCAGATGATTGACTTTTGCCCCTTCCTCGACCCGGGCTTTCTTGATTTCGACGAAATTGCCGATTTTCGCATCCGGACCGATTTCCGCCCCCGGGCGCAGGCGGCCATAGGGCCCGATATCCGCGCCGGTGCCGACATCTGCCCCTTCCAGATGTGAAAAGGGGTGAATAACCGCGCCATCGGCAACTTTGACGCCGGGGCCGAACACCACATGCTGGCCGACGATCACGTCACGCCCCAACACGGTGTCAAAGCTGAAATAGGTCGTTTTCGGATCGCGTAGGGTTGCGCCATCGAGCATTGCCGCATGGCGCATTCTGTCCTGACAGATAGCCTCCGCCTGCGCCAGCTCGACACGGCTGTTTACGCCCAATACCTCATCGGGGTCGGCCTCAACCGCCGCGCAGCGATGGCCATGCCGCCGGGCGATTTCAACGATATCGGTCAGATAATACTCGCCCTTGGCATTGTCATTATCGACTTCAGACAGCAGCGTGAACAGCAAAGCGCCATCGATGGCCATCACCCCGCTATTGCAAAAGCCGATCTCCCGCTGCGCCGGGGTGCATTCCTTGAATTCGACAATCGCTTCAAGATCGCCGGATTCGTCCGTGACAAGCCGGCCATATTCCGCCGGATCGTCGGGGCGGAAGCCAAGCACGACAACCGCCGCGCCGGCCCTGCGTGCATCCAGCATGGCTTCCAGCGTCGGCAGGGTCAGCAGGGGCGTATCCGCATAAAGCACCAGCGCATCGCCCGTGAACTCCGCAAGGGGTTCACGGGCCGCATTCACTGCATCGGCGGTGCCCATCTGGGCGTATTGAACGGCGATTTCGGCGTCGGGGTTTTCGTTCTGCGCGGCGGCTTTTACATCGGGCATGTCAGGACCGATCACGACAATCTGGCGGCTTGCACCGATTTCATGCGCGCACCGGATCACATGGCCAAGCATGCTGCGTCCGGCGATCTGATGCAGCACCTTGGGGAGATCCGATTTCATGCGCGTTCCTTTGCCGGCGGCAAGAATGATCGCGGCAATATCTTTCTGAGGCATTATGACTTCCTGTAAACGCTGATAAACATGACTGCCAGAAACAGGTTTGGAAATGGCATATGGTGGCCGAGAACGTGCGTCCTGAAGATGAAAGATTGCGGCAAAAAATTGCAGCAAAGAAGCAGAATCAGTTTGCTTTCGCTATGATGCTGGCATGGTTAACTTTACACGCCAATTCAATAAATATTTCCTTATTTTACACGGTTGGCTGGGCATTTGTCCTGACCCTTTCAGTACAAAACCGCATCCCCTGTAAGCGGTATCACGGTTCGCGATCGGGGAGAGAACCAGATCAGGAAAGAAAGGAATGCCTTGATGTTTGCAGGTAGCACGATTGTTTTCGATCTGGACGGCACGCTCATTGATACAGCGCCGGATCTGACCGGCGCACTTAATCAAGTGCTGCTGAGCGAGGGGCGAGAGAGCGTGGCGGAGGCCGATGTCCGCCATATGGTGGGGCAGGGGGCGCTGATGCTGATCCGCCGTGGAATGGCAGCGACCGGCGCGGCGGTGAGCGAAGAGGATTTACCCCGCCTTCTCAACGTATTTCTGGAATATTATGGTGCGAATATCGCGGTGAATAGTGCACCGTTCCCGCAGGTGCGTGAGGTGCTTGACTTTCTGCGCCGGCAGGGGGCGACCCTCACGGTCTGTACAAACAAGCCGCGCGCCCTGTCGGTGCCGCTTTTTGAGGCATTGGATCTTGCCGATTACTTTCGGGTTATTGTCGGCGGCGATTGTCTGCCGACACGCAAGCCTGATCCCGCGCATCTGCTGACCACGATCGCGCGCGCAGGTGGCGAGGCCGGGCGTGCTGTGATGATTGGCGACAGCTTTGCAGATATCGATGCCGCCAAGGCGGCGTCGGTACCGTCCGTCGCGGTCAGTTTCGGCTATTCCATGAAGCCTGTCGCAGAGTTGGGAGCGGACAGGGTTATCGACGATTTCGCCGATCTGCCCGAGATGTTGCGCGAATTACTGGGCGCGGGACCGTCTGTTGCGATCCAATCTTGACGCTTCCTGGCTGCGGGCCTATAGGAAGGCACCGGTAACCGCGTCTTGCGAGGCGGTTTTCAGGGCGATTAGCTCAGTTGGTAGAGCACCGTGTTCACATCGCGGGGGTCACATGTTCGAGTCATGTATCGCCCACCATCCTGCTTCTTCATTTTGTTTCATAAGCCATTATATTTCCGGTGTTTTCTGAACCGGGCATGGCGCAAATGAAAATGCCCACACCATGTGATGCGGGCATTTCGTTTTCATGCGGAATTTGCAGTGCCAGGCACGGAAGGCCTAGAACTTTATCCGCGCACCGGTCATGACAGCGTCGATATCGTCGAAGGTGACGCCCACCCGGTCAAGCTCATGCCGACGATATGCGAGGTAAAGATCGGTGCCGAAGTCACTGATATTGTGCACACCGGCAAAGCTGTAGGAGGTGGCTTCATCACCCAGCGCGGCGCGATCTTCCATTTCGGTATAGTCGACCGAGAAGGAGGTTTTACCCATCGGCAGCAGGTGGGCAAAGGTCCAGCCCGCTTTCACATAGT
>CAMYID010000022.1:2500-366592 GCA_947258435.1 uncultured Alphaproteobacteria bacterium | reverse complement strand
TCAGACGCTCACCGCCATGTTCGGTGATCGTCGCCGCACCCGCCGCCACAACCCCATCCTGCGGCAATGCATGCGCCGCACCCGAAAAAAACGCAAAACCAAGCGGTAAACCCGATAATATCGTGCGTGCGCCAAGCGCGGGCACAAGCCATTGTCGTGTATTTCGCTGATTTCCTGCCATGACCTGCGCCTTTTAGAACCTCAATTTTAGTTAACGCAATGGCAGGGCGCACAAAAGTTAGTAAAAAGTTACGTTTTCGATAAAAACAGCATCCAATGGCAAAAGCCAGTTGTTATTTTGCTACAGTATGTGCCCCCTCAGCAAACGCGGCAGATCGCCGACCTCGCCAGCTGCATGGCGCAGAAACAGGTTTCGCACAGGCGCGATCTTATCGACCAGAGCCATGCCGAGATTCCGCGCAAACCGCAGTGGCGGCAGATCATTGGAAAAAAGCCTGTTCAGCAGATCGGTCGTGACAGCAAGGCTCATATTGTCAAAGCGACGCCATTGCGCATAACCGGCAAGTGTGGCGGGCGCGCCGATATCAAGCCCCAGCCGATGGGCATCCACAATTATCTCAGCCAGGGCAGCAGCGTCACGCAGCCCCAGATTAAGGCCCTGACCGGCAATCGGGTGAATGCCGTGTGCGGCGTCGCCGATCAGCGCCAGTCGCGCGGCGATATAGTCCCGCGCCAGATGAAAGGCAAGCGGATAGGACCAGCGCGGCCCGTCGGACCGGACCGCCCCCCAGTGGCTGCCAAAGCGTTCGGCAAGTTCCGCATCGAATGCGCCCTGATCAAGCTGCATGATGGCATGGGCGCGGGCCGTCGGCTCGGTCCAGACAAGCGATGAACGATTGCCTGTCATCGGCAGGATCGCGAAAGGCCCCGCAGGCAGGAAATATTCATGCGCGATTCCCTCATGGGGTCGCGCATGATGCACAGTCGTCACAATGCCCGTCTGGCCATAGGCCCAGCGCACCGTCCTGATGCCGGCTTTCTGCCGCAGGGCGGAATTGCGGCCATCTGCCGCCACGCACAGGCTGGCCCGCAGCGTGCGGCCGGATTCAAGCCGAACGCTCACGCCGTCCGCATCGGCCACAGCCGCCGCCACATGATCGGGCGCGATGAATGCGATATCGCCCTGCCGCGCCAGCGCCCGGCTCTGCGCAACCCGGATCACCCGGTTCTCAACGATATAGCCAAGCGGCCCCGCACCGGCATCCTTATGACCGAAATGCAGGGTCAATGGCGAGGGACCGTGATATTTACCCTGAGAGGGCGCACCATCACTCACCAGAATATCAAGGATCGGCTGCGCTTCCGCCGCCATATCATCGGCAAGCCCCAGCGCATCAAACATCCGGTAAGAGGCGCGCCCCAGGGCGGAGACGCGCCCGTCAAATTCGGCACCGGTCGCCGTCGCCAGCGGTACAGGATCGATGACAGCCACCCGCAACCCGGCCCCGGCAACCGCATGTGCCAGGCTGAGCCCGGCCAAACCGCCTCCCGCAATGATCAGATCAGCATCCATCGGTTCCATACCTGTGCGGCAATGAAAAATCGCCTTATTTTTAGCCAATCGTCGTAATTTGCATAAAATTTAGGCAAAACAAGACGGCAATCCACGCCCCATCACAAAAATTCCGCATAAAACACAAAGATAAACCCAATTTTCCAAAACCGGCACGGTTCTTGATTCTGTAGGCCCTATTGAATTGCCGTCGCAACAATTTGTCTCGCTATTTTGAGCAACGGCACCCTGACAACGATGCGAGAGGGGACAAGTCCGATGAAACTCGTAATGGCTATCATCAAGCCGTTCAAGCTCGATGAGGTGCGCGAAGCACTGACCGGCTTGGGAATCGAGGGGCTCACCGTTACCGAAGTAAAAGGTTACGGCCGGCAAAAAGGCCACACGGAAATTTACCGTGGTGCCGAATATGCCGTGAGCTTCCTGCCAAAATTAAAAGTTGAGGTCGCCGTGGCCTCCGATCAGGTCGATCCGGTTGTGGATGCCATCGTGGCAGCCGCCAAGACCGGGCAGATCGGCGACGGCAAGATCTTTGTTTCACCAATTGACCAGGTCGTACGTGTGCGGACCGGCGAAAAAGACGCTGACGCGCTTTAGGAGATTGTCATGGGAAGAATAACGAAATCATTATCAACGGCGGGCGCGGCCGCGCTTATTCTGGCGGCCGTCAGCGGACCTGCCGCCGCCGCCGTCAGCAATGAAAGCGCGTATGTTTTCAATACCTTGCTGTTCCTGATCGGGGGCTTTCTGGTGATGTTCATGGCAGCAGGCTTCTGCATGCTTGAAGCCGGCCTTGTCCGCAGCAAGAACGTCGCAACGATCTGCCTGAAGAATATTGCCCTTTATTCGATTGCCGGCCTGATGTTTTTCGTCGTCGGCTATAATCTGATGTATGGCATCGATGAGGGTGGCTTTATTGGCAGCTTCATGCCGTTCGCGCCTGATGACGCCGCCGCACTGGCTGCGGAAAACCCTGCCTTCGGTGAAGGCGACGGATATGCCGCAGGCTCGGACTGGTTCTTCCAGATGGTGTTCTGCGCGACGACAGCCTCGATCGTGTCGGGCACTCTGGCCGAACGCATCAAGGTCTGGCCGTTCCTGATTTTCACTGCCGTCCTGACGGGTATCATCTACCCGATCGAGGGTTCATGGCAGTGGGGCGGCGGCTTCCTGTCGGCGATGGGCTTTTCCGATTTCGCGGGCTCGACCATCGTGCACTCGGCCGGCGGCTGGGCAGCCCTGACCGGTGCCATTCTGCTTGGCGCACGCACGGGTAAATTCGGCGCGGATGGCCGCATCAATCCGATGCCCGGCTCCAACCTGCCGCTGGCAACGCTGGGGACATTCATCCTGTGGCTCGGCTGGTTCGGCTTTAACGGCGGTTCGCAGCTTGCGCTCGGTTCGGCGGAAAATGCGGTTGCGGTGTCAAACATCTTCATCAACACCAATATCGCCGCGGCCGCGGGTACGGTTGCCGCCATGCTGCTGACCCAGGCGATCTACAAGAAAGTGGATCTGACCATGGCACTGAACGGCGCGCTGGCCGGCCTTGTGTCGATTACCGCTGAACCGCTGACACCTTCGCTCGGTTCTGCCGCGGCGATCGGCGCGGTTGGCGGCGTTCTGGTTGTGGTTTTCGTGCCGCTGCTCGACAAGCTGAAAATCGACGATGTAGTTGGCGCCATTTCGGTTCACCTGGTCGCGGGCATCTGGGGCACCATGGCGGTTCCGATCACCAATGCGGATACAAGCTTTGGCACCCAGTTTATCGGTGTGATTTCAATCGGCGCCTTTGTCGCCATCGCAAGTTTCATCGTCTGGGGCATTCTGAAAGCCACGATCGGCATCCGCTGTTCGGAGGAAGAGGAATATGCGGGCCTCGACAAAACCGAACTGGGTCTGGAAGCCTATCCGGAGTTTGGCCGCGGGTCGCAAACCGTCAGCTGAGGCAAACGCCTTCCCAACAATTACCGGGCGATGCGTATCTGACTGCGGGCTCACCTTCCCCCAAAAAGAATTTTCGCCCAGTAACTGGCCCGGGTTCCACCCGGGCCTTTTTTATTTCATGCCTGCTTGTCGCGCCCGGATTGCCTCTGGATAACACAGGACAAGCCGTCAGCTTATCGCCGTCCGTCTGAAGAGGGCAGGACAGAAACAGAAAATGCCTGAAGGGGCCCGACGGGACAGAGGCCGTCAGGACGGTCAGCCGATCGCGATATTGTCAATCAGCCTGGTCTTGCCGATACGCGCAGCCGCCAACAGGCGCGCGGGCTGTCCCTCCCAGCCCTCCAGCACGGCAAGTGTTTCCGCGTCGCGCAGCTCAAGATAATCGACGCTGTCAAAGCCGCCCTGCAACAACTGCGCCCGCCCCCAATCAAGATGCGCTGCCGCCGGTTCACCTTGAGCTTGCCGCAGCTTCGCCGCCACCGCCTGCAATGTAGCGGGCAGAGACAGCGCCTCGCGCCGTTCATCCGCAGACAGATAAAGATTGCGTGACGATAGTGCCAGCCCGTCTGCTTCCCGCACAGTGGGCACCCCGATTATTTCGACCGGAATATCGAGATCACGCACCATACGCCTGATGGTCTGTAATTGCTGATAGTCCTTTTCGCCAAAAAAGGCCGCGTCGGGCAATACCTGCATCAGTAATTTTGTTACGACCGTCGTAACGCCCTGGAAATGGGTAGGCCGCGCCCCGCCGCAAAGCCCCTCGGTAATGCCGGAGACATTGACGACCGTCGTCGCATTTTCTGGATACATCTCATCAACGGCGGGCAGATAGACAAGTTGTGCCCCCGCCTGCTCCAGCTTTTCAAGATCAGCGGATTCGTCCCGGGGATAGGCCTCGAAATCCTCCCCCGGTCCGAATTGCGTCGGATTGACGAAAATCGATACGACCACCGCGTCGCATTGCGCAAGCGCCGCAGCCACAAGCGACAGGTGCCCCTCATGCAATGCCCCCATGGTCGGCACAAAGCCAATGCGTGCGCCGGCCTGACGGCGTTCGGCAACCCGGTCACGCAAAGCCGCAATTGTCCGGACAGTGTCAATCATGATTTTACGCCGACATGACAATAATCAGTAACCATCGGAACAATAATCAGTAACCATCGGATTGGGCACGGCATCGGTGAAGCGCGCGCATCGCGGATGCAGGGCGCGGGATGCGTGGCGCACAAGCAATCCGCTCAACACCACCGCACGCACAGCAGCTATTGCGCGATCTTACGCTCCCGGTTCAGGGTGAACAGATTGTGATGGCCCGGAAAGCTGCGCTGGCGCACCGCATTGGCATAGGCATTGACGGCGGCATCGGTCTCGCCGGCCACATCGCCGAAGCGTTCCACAAATTTGGGGACCCTGTCGCCAAACACGCCGATCATATCTTCTGTTACGAGAATCTGACCGTCGCAGGCCTGCGAGGCACCGATACCGATGGTCGGAATATCGACCATTGCGGTGATTTCACTGGCTATATCCTCGATCACACCTTCGATGACGATCGCAAAGGCGCCTGCTTCGGCAATGGCCATCGCATCCTGCAGGATTGTCTGCGCCTCGGTGTCGCTGCGGCCGCGGGCGCGATAACCGCCCAGCATATTCACAGATTGCGGCTTCAATCCGATATGGCCCATCACCGGTACGCCGCGCGATGTCAGGAAGCCGACGGTATCCGCCATTTCTCGACCACCTTCGATCTTCACACCCGAACAGCCGGTCTCTCGCATCACCCGTGCCGCGTTGCGAAACGCAACCTCGCGCGATTCCTCGGTCGTGCCAAAAGGCATGTCAACGATAACACAGGCGCGTTCTGACCCGCGCATGACCGCCTTGCCATGATTGATCATCATATCCAGGCTCACGCCGAGCGTGCTGTCCATGCCGTACAGCACCATACCCAGAGAATCGCCAACCAGGATGAGATCAACGACCTCATCGAGCATTCGGGCCATCGGCGCCGAATATGCCGTCAGACAAACCAAGGGTGTTCCGCCCTTACGCGACCGGATCGCGGGGGCTGAAACCCGGCAAATGGTGGCAGTTTTGCTCATCGCGCCACTCTCCCCATGCATGCTTCCGGACTGTATCCGGTATTGGCCCTGCTCCCGGCGAACGCGCCGGGGCGGCTCTTATAGTCGTTTTTGACACGGAACACTAATCTTATTCCGTATTTCCGTCATATTTACTTCGCTCAATCGTCATAAAACACAATCCCGGGACGCGACGCCAGCCAAATTCGCTTCGGTTCGTCCAGAAAAATGCTTCTGCGACTTACTGAAAACTGTGTCAATATCCGCAGAAATACGCATATTTTCGCTGATTGGTGCAGGTGAGGGATTTGATTCGGTGCTGGTATATGCTATCGGCTACTGCCATAGTGAAAAGGTGGGGATAACAACCACTGATAAAGTAAAGGGTGGAAAACACAAGCAGGGGCTATTCAAGATCGCGACCTTGTCCAGACGGGTTTGCCCGAAATACCCGTAAAGCCGGTATGTCCCGATCAATCTGCATGACGTTTCCGACTGCCAGCCGCGCCAGAGGGGCACCGGTACCGGCGAATTGAGTTCAAGGCGGAAAAGTTGCATGCGTGAACAGTCTCCCCGAAAATTCCACGCTTTCCGAGTTAGTCGGGTCCGGTCAATGCCGGTCGATGGGGTAGCCAGAATTCTAGCCGCCTAAGCGGCAGAAAGACGATGAGGAAGTGTAATGGTAGCTAAGGTCGAGGCATTTGTATTTCGGTTCCGTTTTCTGATCTTGGCCGCGCTGATGGCTTTCACGGTCCTGATGGGCGTGTTTGCTTTGCAGCTTCGCCTTGACGCAGGTTTTGAAAAGCAGCTGCCTAAGGGGCACGAGTATATCGAGACATTTTTCGAATATCAGGATCAGCAGGGCGGATCCAATTCGATCATCATCGTACTTCGTGCCAATGAAGGGAATATCTGGAACCCCAAATTCATGGCGAAACTGAATGCGGTGACCCAGGATGTGTTCTTCCTGCCCGGGGTCGCGCGCAGCACGGTGACATCCTTGTGGACACCGAACACCCGCTATCTGGAGGTGACAGAAGACGGGTTTATCGCCGGCGATGTGATACCGGGTACGATCACAGCGGGGAATATGTCGGACGAAGACATCCCCCTTGTTCAGAATAATGTGATCCGCGGCGGCTTTGTCGGCCGGCTTGTCGCCAATGATTTTTCCGCCGCGATGGTGCGTGCGGAACTGCAGGAAATCAATCCGAAGACCCGCGAAAAACTCGATTATTTCGAGCTTGCCTCGCAGCTTGAAACACAGATCCGTGAGAAGCATGAGAATGAGGATTTCACGATCCACATTGTCGGCTTTGCCAAGATGATCGGCGATATCGCCGAGGGTGCACAAAGTGTGATGATGTTTTTTGCCCTGGCCTTTGTGCTGACGGCGGCATCTGTCTACTTCTATTCACGCTCGCTCATCCTGACCTTCGTGCCGCTTGTTTGCTCGCTTGTCTCGCTGGTCTGGCAATTCGGGATTCTGACCGTGCTGGGCTTCGGGCTTGACCCGCTGGCCATCCTGGTACCTTTCCTGGTGTTCGCAATCGGCGTGTCGCACGGTGTGCAGCAGATCAATCTGATTTCCAAGGAAATCACCGCCGGTGCCAACAGCATGGAGGCGGCCAAGGCCAGCTTCCGTCAACTGCTTATTCCGGGTTCCATGGCGCTTGTGACCGACCTTGTCGGTTTCGGCACGCTGTACTGGATCAAGATCGGCATGATTCAGGAGCTGGCGATCACAGCATCCATCGGTGTGGCGCTGAAAATCGTGACCAATCTTCTGATGCTGCCGCTGCTTGCCTCTTACTTCCAGTTCGATGCGGGCTATAAGGAGCGGATCACCCGCGCCCGTGCACAGCGCGACAAGATCATGCTGGCACTGGCCAATGTCGCCAAACCCCGAAATGCCATTATCACTTTCACGATCTGTGTCGGGCTGTTCGCGGTTGCCTATGTGCAAAGCCAGGACCGCCATGTCGGCGATCTGCATGCCGGTGCTCCGGAAATGCGCCCCGATGCCCGTTATAATGTTGACTCCCGCGCGGTTGTTGAACGTTTCTCGATCGGGCTTGATGTGCTGACCGTGATTGTCGAGACGCCGGCGCAAAGCTGCGTCAGCTATGGCTATATGCGTGAGCTCGATAAATTCTCCTGGCACATGGCGAATGTGCCCGGCGTCACCTCGGTTCTGTCGCTGCCAACCCTGACCAAGGTTTCGGCCGCGGGCTGGGCCGAGGGGAACCTCAAATTCACTGCCCTGCCGCGCAACCGCTCGGCATTGGTGCAGGCGACGGATCCGATCCCCAAATCATCGGGCCTGTACAACGAGTCCTGCTCTCTGATGCCGGTGATGGTGTTTACCGCCGACCATAAGGCCACCACCATCAATGAAGTGATCGGTGCCGTGAAGCAATGGCGTCAGGACAACCCGGTTGAGGGGATTACCTATCGCCTGGCAAGCGGTAATGTCGGCATCTGGGCCGCCACCAATGAGGTGATTGCAGAGTCCGAGTTGCCGATGATGCTGGCCGTTTATGCGGTGATCATTATCCTGGTGTTTGGCACCTATCGCGACTGGCGGGCCACGGTCTGCTGCTGCCTGCCGCTGACGCTTGCAACCTTCCTTGGCTATTGGTTCATGAAAGAACTTGAGATCGGTCTCAAGGTTGCAACGCTGCCGGTGATGGTGCTCGCGGTGGGTATCGGCGTCGATTATGCCTTCTATATCTTCTCGCGCCTGCAGGTGCATATCAATGAAGGTATGAATGTGACCGATTCCTATCGTCAGACACTGCTTGAAACCGGCAATGCGGTGATCTTCACCGCCATCACACTGGCTGTGGGCGTGGCTACCTGGAGCTTGTCGGAACTTCAGTTCCAGGCTGATATGGGGCTGTTGCTGACCTTCATGTTCATGGTCAATATGATTTGTGCGGTCACCGCTCTTCCCGCACTGGCGGTAATCCTGGATATGATCTTCCCGCGTAAGGCTGGCGCGAAAATCGCCACGGGAATTGCCCATTAGGAAGAGGCTGCCATCCGTTCAGATCCAGGGATAACACCCTGGCTACAATACAAGACGGCCCGATCGATGATCGGGCCGTTTTTATTTTCGAATGGCTGTTCCGTACCGGGATGAAGGGCTGTCAGGAACAATCAAACCCACTGCTTGCCCGGTCTATTCCACGGCGCAGTTGTCGTTGTCTGGCGGCAGATATTCATCGGGTACGATTCCGGTTATCGCCGGTTCGGCCCCGCAAAGCCGGCATTGGGGATCTGGCCTGAATTTGACCTTGCGAAAGCTTACCTCAAGCGCATCATAGATCAGAAGCTGCCCGGCAAGGCTGTCACCGAAACCAACCAGTTCCTTCACAATTTCGGTCCCCTGCAAACAGGCCATGGTTCCCGCGATCAGCCCCAGAATCCCGACTTCCGAACAGCTTGCTACAAGATCGGCGGGCGGCGGCGCGGGGAACAGGCAACGATAACAGGGCTGATCCGCTTCAAACCCGCGATAAGTCGAAAGCTGCCCCTCATATTGACCAAGCGCCGCCGAAACAAGCGGTATCCTGTGAAAGTAACAGACATCATGCACGAGAAACCGGGTCGCGAAATTGTCGCTGCCGTCTGCCACCAGATCGTACTCGGCGATCACGTCAGCCGCATTATCGGGCGTGAGCCGCAACCGATGCCGCCTGACCGTTACATCGGGATTGAGGGCAGCAATCGCATCGGCGGCGCTGTCGGTTTTCGGGCGACCGATATCGGCTGTGCGGTGCGCGATCTGGCGCTGCAGATTGGACAGCGACACCGCATCGTCATCGACGATACCGATCGTCCCCACCCCAGCAGCCGCCAGATAAAGCGCAAGCGGGGAACCAAGCCCGCCCGCCCCGATCAGCAAAACCTTGCTTTGCAGCAACCGTGCCTGACCGGGGCCGCCGATTTCCTTCAGGATAATATGGCGCGCATAACGCTCAATTTGTTCGTCGGTGAGCGCGCTCACAATCCCTCAAACAAGGCCGTGGACAGATAACGTTCCGCGAATGAGGGGATGATCACAACAATCTGTTTTCCCTTCATCTCGGCGCGCGCGCCGACTTCTAAAGCGGCGGCAATCGCCGCGCCCGATGAAATTCCCACCGGAAGGCCCTCAAGCCGGGCAACCTTGCGGGCCACCTCAAACGCATTTTCGTTGCCGATCGTCAGCACTTCATCAACCAGCGACTGATCCATGTTCTCGGGCACGAACCCCGCGCCGATTCCCTGAATCTTGTGCGGTCCGGGCTGCCCGCCCGACAGGATCGGACTGTCTTCAGGTTCGATTGCGATCATTTTAAGCGACGGCTTGCGGGATTTCAGTACCGAACCGACACCTGTGAATGTGCCGCCAGTCCCGACGCCCGAAATCACCACGTCGACGCCGCCATCGGTATCGTTCCAGATCTCCTCCGCCGTGGTCCGGCGATGGATTTCGGGGTTGGCGGGATTATCGAACTGGCCCGGTGTGACAGAGCCGGGATGTTCCTGCCGCAATGCCTCGGCACGGGCCAGGGCGCCGCGCATACCTTCCGCAGCCGGGGTCAGCTCAAGTTCGGCTCCCAGAAGCGCAAACATCTTGCGCCGTTCGATCGACATGCTTTCAGGCATGACGAGTATCAGCCGATACCCCTTCGCCGCGCAGACAAAGGCAAGCGCGATACCGGTATTCCCCGAGGTCGGTTCGATAATCACCGTATCGGGTTTGATCGCGCCTTTGGCTTCCAGATCCTCGATCATCGCCACACCGATCCGGTCTTTCACGCTGGCAAGCGGATTGAAAAACTCAAGCTTGACCAGAATGTCAGCGACAATATCGCCTTCCTGCGTGATCCGGTTGAGCCGAACAAGCGGCGTATCGCCGATGGTTTCGGTAATATCGCCGTAAATCCGGCCACGGCCGGGTTTCTTTGCCTGCTCACTCATTACTGTTCCTCCATATTCTGACCGATCCGCAATACCCTTATCAGCATATAGGTCGCGCGCGAGCGGATTTATATATTGAAGTCAGCCGGGCGATGCGATTCCGGCGCAATCCCGACCTCGCGCGCCCGGATGCATAAATCCTCAACCGAAATTGCATCCAGCCGCGCCATCATTTCCTGCTGCACCTCGTCCCATAAGGGCCCGATAATCTGAACTCCGAGCGGGGAGCAGGTTTCCGCTTCCGCGACGGGGTTGTTTTCCAGCGCGCCGACGACCCGGATAATTTCGCCCACAGAAATACGGCGCCTTTCGCGCGCCAGTGTATATCCGCCGCGCGGGCCGCGCACGCCTTTCAGTATATTGGCATGGACAAGCTGCTGCATCACCTGCTCAAGATAGCGTTGCGGTATCCCCTGACGGCGGGTGATCTCACGCGACTGAACCGGATGCGGCCGGGCGTTATAGGCAATATCCACCACGGCTTCCAGCGCAAACCGCATCTTTTTTGTCAGTCGAAACATCAGCTCTGTTTGTCGTTCTGTCTTGCAATATTCATCTGTATCAGGATAACTGCGCGGTCCCGGTGGAGCCGAACCCCCCTGTGCCGCGGTCGCTCTGGGGCAGTTGCGCCACCTCACGCAGCCGGATACGAGTAACCGGCGCAACAACCAGCTGCGCGATCCGTTCACCGCGGGAAATCGTGAATGGTGCGTCGCCGCCATTCCACAGGATAACCCCCACCTCGCCGCGATAATCCGCATCGACGGTCCCGGGGCTGTTGAGAACGGTGATCCCGTGCTTCAGCGCAAGCCCCGAACGCGGTCGTACCTGTGCCTCAAATCCTTCCGGCAAAGCAAGTGCGAACCCTGTCGGGATCAAGGCGCGCGCACCAGGCGCCAGGGTCACCGGTTGCCCCGCTGGCAGTGCCGCGTGAAGATCAAGCCCCGCTGCACCCGCGCTTGCATATTCAGGCAGCGGCAGTTCCCCATGATGGGGCAGGCGATGCAGGGCGATTTCAAGCTCCCCCGTCATCGTCAGCCCTGCCCGGAATCGAAAAATGTTGCAATATCGGCCGCCAGCTGACGCGCCACGTCGATCTTGCTCATCGGTGCCCAGTCCACGACACCGCTCTGGCTGACCAGATGCACGGTATTGAAATCGCCCCCCATAATGCCGGTTTCGGGCGACACGTCATTGGCCACGATCCAGTCGCACCCCTTGCGCGCCAGCTTGTCGCGCGCATGGACGATCACATTGTCGGTTTCCGCCGCAAAGCCGATGACAAGGCGGGGCCGATTTGCATCGGACCGGGCGATCGATTTAAGAATGTCGGGATTCTCGGTCAATGACAGGTCCGGGCAGGCACCATCGGCGGTCTTCTTGATTTTGCTGCCCGTCTGGCGTGCCACCCGCCAGTCGGCAACCGCCGCCGCGCAGATCGCAACATCGAAATGCCCCGCCTCCTCGACCGCGCGCAGCATGTCACAGGCGGTTTCAACCCGGATGATGCCGACCCCGCGCGGCGCAGGCTCATGGGTCGGCCCCGAAACGAGCACCGTTTCCGCACCGAGTTGCGCCAGCGCCGCGGCAATGGCATGGCCCTGCTTGCCTGACGAACGGTTGGCGATATAGCGCACCGGATCGATCGGCTCATGGGTGGGACCGGAAGTGACGAGCGCGCGAACTCCGCGCAGCGGCTGCGCCGCGGCCACCGGAGACAGCCTTGCTTCGATCGCCGCCAGAATCTCTTCGGGTTCGCTCATCCGGCCCGGGCCATATTCACCGCACGCCATATCCCCCGACTCAGGGCCAACGATGCCGATCCCGTCTGCCTGAAGCTGGGCGAGGTTACGCTGGGTGGCAGGATGTTCCCACATCCGCACATTCATGGCAGGTGCCAGCAAAACCGGCTTGTCTGTCGCAAGCAAAGCCGTTGTCGCCAGATCATTACATTGCCCGGTTACCATTTTAGCCATGAGATCGGCCGTTGCCGGCGCAACCACGACAAGATCCGCTGCCCGCGACAGGCGGATATGCCCCATCTCCGCCTCTTCGGTCAGGTCAAACAGCGCCATATGGGTTTTTTCGCCCGACAGGCTGGCGACCGAAAGCGGGGTAATGAACTGTGCGCCGGCCGCCGTCAGGATACAGCGGACATGAAAATCCGCCGCCCGCAGCTTGCGGATGAGATCGAGGCTTTTATAGGCGGCAATCCCCCCGCCAATGATCAGCAAAATGCGTTTTTCGCCCGACATGTTCCGCTTCCAGCCTGTCTGCGCCGTTATCTGAAGACCCAACCCCGCCTGCCGCGCAGCCGCGATTGTTTTCACCTGAGTTATTTCGCCCGAAATATATCAGATGCGGCACAAACTACTGCAAGTGAGTGTAGATCACAAATTTGTCGTGCCTTGTTACGGCAAATATTTATGCGCCCCGTTTCAGCCACCCTTTACAGGCCGGCGGCACCCTAGTGTGACTGCATCAGCAGCCAGAAAACGGCGATGGCGGCAATGGCCCAGCCAAGCCATCCCCCGAGCCGGAGCCGGGGCCGATCCGCCACGTCACGCCGCAAAGATTCGCTCACAGGCGCGCGGTTCACATCCGCCGCCTGCTCGGCACGTTCGATCCAGTGCGGCAGATTGGGCAAGGCCCGCGCCAGGGCTGCGGCGCCTTCCGCCGCTTCGGCAAGCCGTGCCTCGGGCCCCAGATTATCGACCATCCATTTCCGGATCACAGGCTCGGACACTGCCCAGAAATCAACTTCGGGATCCAGACTGCGGGCCACCCCTTCCACAACCACCATGGTTTTCTGCAGCAACAGTAATTGCGGCTGGGTCTTCATCGCAAAGGTTTCAGTGACCCGGAACAGTTGCGCAAGCAGCCGCCCGATCGAAATTTCCCCTGCCCGCAATCCGAAGATCGGCTCGCCCACCGATCGCAGCGCCTGCGCAAAGGCATCCACCGATTTATCGCGCGACACAAAGCCGGCTTCAAAATGCACCTCGGCCACGCGGCGATAATCCCGGCGGATAAAGCCATACAGGATTTCCGCCAGATAACGCCGGTTGCGCGTATCAAGCCGGCCCATTATCCCGAAATCGACCGCCACGATACAGCCATCAGGATCGACAAACAGATTGCCCTGATGCATATCCGCATGGAAAAACCCGTCGCGCATCGCCTGCTTGAGAAAAATCCGGATCATCGTGGCCGACAGCGCGGCCAGATCATGCCCCGCAGCCCGCAGCGCATCCTGATCGCCAATCGGGATGCCCGCCACCCATTCGATCGTCAGCACCTGCGCGCCGGTACGCCGCCAATCCACTTGCGGCACCCGGAATTCAGGATCCTGCGCCATATTTTCGGCAAGCTCGGACGCGGCTGCCGCCTCATAGCGCAGATCCATTTCAAGCGCGACGCTATCTGCAAGGATCTGGACAATTTCAACAGGGCGCAACCGGCGGAAATAGGGTTGTGTCCTGTCGATGATCCGCGCCAGCCAGAAGAAGCTTTCCAGATCACGGGCAAAGGCCGCCGCGATCCCCGGGCGCAGAATTTTGACAGCTACCGTACGCGTCGGTTCATTTTCGCCCGGCAGGGTTTGCGCCTTGTGCACCTGCGCGATGGACGCCGCCGCAATCGGCGGACCGAATTCGGAGAAAAAACGCTCCACTTCCGCCCCAAGATCGCGCGCGATTTCGGACCGGGCGACCGACATATCGAATGGCGGCAACCGGTCCTGCAGCTTCATCAGGTCCCGGGCCAGTTCCTCACTGACAATATCGGGGCGCGTGGCCAGCATCTGCCCCAGCTTGATATAGCTTGGGCCAAGCCGCTGAAATGCGGCGGCCAGCCGCTCCCCGGGCCGGGGTATTGCGTTACTTTCCGTGCTGACTTCCGGCTCGCGCTCCCAGGGTGCGCGCAACCGCGCAAGCGCCAATGCGATCCGCAGGGACAAGGGAGGCGTCGGCATCCCCTCCAGCGCAAACAGCGCATCATGGTGCGCGAGAATCCGCGCCGCACGAACAAGCCGCAGAATATGACCGAATTGCGTATGGCTGAATGGCATGGGCGCGAATGGCATCGATATGCTTGTCAGATCCGCCAGGCGGAGTGGAGGGCGGCAATCCCGCCCGATTGATTGCGGTATTTCACCTGCCCAAGCCCGGCATCGCCGATCATGGCGGCAAAATCGTCCTGAGCGGGAAACTGCCGGATGCTTTCCACGAGATATTGATAGGCGGCACGGTTCTGCCCTACCCATTCGCCCAGTTGCGGCATCAGCCGGAAAGAATGAAAATCATAAAGCGTGTCGAGAATCGGCACATCGACCTGCGAAAATTCCAGACACAAGAACCGTCCGCCGGGCTTGAGCACACGCCGCGCCTCGCGCAGCGCCTGCGGTATATCGGTCACATTGCGGATACCAAAAGCAATCGTATAGGCATCAAAGCTTGCATCGGCGAAGGGCAGCGCCTCCGCATTCCCCGCAATCCAGTTCACACCCGCTGCAAGCGCCTGGTCGCGGCGACGCCCGGCCGCCAGCATCTGCTCGTTGATGTCACAGACATGGATCGCCGCCTGCCCTTTGGTGCGCCGCAGGATACGCGCGGCAATATCGCCTGTCCCGCCCGCCACATCGATCAGCGCACAGCCGGGCTGCGGATTGAGCCAGTCGACAAGGTTGTTCTTCCATAGCCGGTGCACGCCGACCGACAGCACATCATTCATGAGGTCATAGCGGCGGGCCACCGCGTCGAATACATCGCGCACCCGCCCGGCCTTTTCACCGCGCCGGACCGGCTGAAACCCGAAATGGGTCAGATGATCGGCATCTTCCGCCGGGGCGGCGTCCGGTCGGGGGGCAGCGGTCTGGTCAAAATCATCCTGCATCGGCAGACCATAGCCGAAGGGCGCAAACCGCGCTACAAAGCAGTATGCCTGAACTGCCTGAAGTCGAAACTGTCCGCAACGGTCTTGCGCCGCGTCTTGTCGGCCGGCGTATAAGCGGCGTGACACTGCGCCGACCCGATTTGCGGTTTCCCCTGCCGGTCGATTTTGCCGAACGGCTGACGGGACGGCAGATCATCGATGTCGGCCGGCGGGCGAAATATCTGCTGATCACCTGCGATGACGGGACGGTGCTGCTGTCGCATCTCGGTATGTCGGGCCGCTACAGCTTCACCCCGACCGTCCCGGCCGGAGCCCATGACCATGTGCAGTTCGAGCTGTCGGACGGGGCGCGGCTTGTCTATTCGGATCCGCGCCGGTTCGGATTTATGGATCTGGTCGACAACACCGCCACACTTGATAACAACCGTTATCTGGCGGGGCTGGGGATCGAACCGCTGGGCAATGCGCTGTCGGGCAGCTATCTTTCGCAAATGATGAAACCCCGCAAGAGGCCGGTTAAGTCCGCCCTGCTCGATCAGCGAATCATTGCCGGCATCGGCAATATCTACGCCTGCGAGGCGCTGTTTCGGGCCGGGCTTTCTCCGCGCAGATCCGCCCATACCATCGCTGGCAAACGCGCCGACAGGCTGGCCGCGGCGATTCGTGCGGTACTTGAGGAAGCGATTGCGGCCGGCGGTTCGAGCCTGAAGGATTTTGCGGGGACAGATGGCGCGCTTGGCTATTTTCAGCACGGCTTTCAGGTCTATGACCGGGCCGGGGAAGACTGTGTCAATGACGGGTGCAACGCACGGATCGGGCGCATTATCCAGGCCGGGCGATCGAGTTTTTATTGCCCGTCATGCCAGAGATAACTTCATGCCAGAGATGAAATTCAGGGAACAGCCAAAGGCGCCCCCCGGATGCGGAGACAGTTCATGTCACGACTAGCACTGATTTTGCTTTTCTGCGCGCTGGCGCTTGGTCCCCGTGAATTACGAGCGGAGGCTTTTTCAACGCTTGCAGGCGATCTGCCGATGATGGCGGGGCTCACCGAATATCCCGATCATGGGCTGGTGTTCGATACGCCTGCGGGCAGAATTGTTGAAACCTATGCCGGTGGCGAGTTGACAGCCGAGGCCATTCAACGTTTCTATCGCCAGACTTTGTCGCAACTTGGCTGGACCACGCAAGGCATGGCCGGGATGCACTTCGTACGCGAGGATGAAATGCTGACAATCGACTTTCCGATCAATCCGGCAAGCGAGGCAAGCGATACGATCCTTGTGCGGTTTCGAATTTCACCGCGCCCGCAGGACTGAATTTCGCCACATATTGAAAGAAGGCAGAACAGCCGCAGCCCGGGCGCCTCAAGCGATTGCCTAAAGGAGCAGACAGCATGTCTTACGAAAATATCATCGTCGAAGCCCATGGCGCGACCCTGCTGGTACGGCTCAACCGGCCCGACGCGCTCAATGCGCTGTGCAACGAGCTGATGAATGAGCTGACCGAGGCACTGGACGCCGCCGAAGCTGACGATGCTGTCAAATGCATCGTGCTGACCGGCAGTGAAAAGGCATTCGCCGCCGGCGCGGATATCAAGGAGATGCAGCCCAAAAGCTATATGGATGTGTTCAAGGAGGATTTCATCACCGCGAACTGGGAGCGGGTCACGCGCTGCCGCAAACCGGTGATCGCGGCTGTGGCGGGCTATGCCCTTGGCGGCGGGTGCGAACTAGCCATGATGTGCGACTTTATCCTTGCCGCGGATACGGCGAAGTTCGGCCAGCCGGAAATCAATCTCGGGGTGATGCCCGGTGCGGGCGGTACGCAGCGGCTGACCCGTTTTGTCGGCAAATCGAAAGCGATGGAGATGTGCCTGACCGCGCGCATGATGGATGCCGGGGAAGCCGAGCGCGCCGGGCTGGTGAGCCGGGTGGTCCCCGCCGATGATCTGCTCGATGAAGCGCTGGCCGCCGCCACGAAAATCGGCAATCTTTCCGCACCTATCGTTATGATGACCAAGGAATCGGTTAACCGCGCCTATGAAACGACATTGAGCGAAGGAGTGCGGTTCGAGCGGCGCCTGTTTCATTCCATGTTCGCAACCGAGGATCAGAGCGAAGGAATGGCCGCCTTCGCCGACAAGCGAACCGCGAATTTCAAGGATTGCTGACACACTACCGGCATCCTTTGCAAAAACCGGGGCCTTACCGGAAGAGATCCGGGAAAGCGGCGGCGGCGGAGGCGCTTTCAAACCCGCCGCCCGCCGCTAAAGATCGCAGGCGCGGCGACTAATTACGCTTTCAATTTGTACCTGACAGGCTGATCCGCCTATCCTTGCTGAACGACAAGATGGCACGCACTACACTGCCGGGGAGGAATCAATATGTCCGATGCCAAGGAAACGCTATCGCTTATCAGGGAAGATACAGGCTGGCTGGGGCAGCTGACGGAACCGGCACTGGAGCCGGATCTGCCGATCATCGATCCGCATCACCATTTATGGGATTTTCCCACCAACCGCTATTTTCTGGATGAGCTGCTGGCCGATACCGGCAGTGGCCACAATATCGTCGCCACCGTGTTTGTCGAATGCATGGCGATGTACCGCGCAGGCGGGCCCGACGCCATGCGGCCGGTGGGTGAAACCGAATTTGTAAATGGCGTCGCCGCACAGTCGGCAAGCGGCATTTATGGCAAGACAGCGGCCTGTGCCGGCATTGTGAGCTTTGCGGATCTTTCCCTCGGCGAGGGGGTAAAACCCGTGCTTGAAGCGCATATTGCCGCGGCTCCTGCGCGGTTTCGCGGTATCCGGCATGCGGCAGGCTGGGATGTTCATGACGAAATCCAGAACTCCCATACCAATCCGCCCCGCGGCCTGTTGGGCGATGCCAGATTTCGGGAAGGGGCGGCGGCGCTGGGTCAGCTCGGCCTGTCCTTTGACGCCTGGCTTTACCACCACCAGATCGGGGAGCTGACGGAAATGGCGCGGGCCCTGCCGGACTTGCCCATCGTGCTTGATCATTTCGGCGGGCCCCTTGGCATTGGGCCCTATGCCGACCAAAGGGCAGAAATTTTCAGTCAGTGGCGGAAGGATATGGCGGCACTGGCTGAATGCCCCAATGTCTATGTCAAACTTGGTGGAATCAATATGACAATCAATGGTTTTGGCTGGCACAAGCAGGAGCTGCCACCAGGTTCAGACGCGCTTGTCGAGGCGACACGGGACTATTATCTGCATACGATCGATTGTTTCGGGCCGGCACGCTGTATGTTTGAAAGCAACTTCCCGGTCGACAAAATGTCCTGCAGCTATGGGGTGCTGTGGAACGCGTTCAAGAAAATCGCAAGCGGTTTCAGCGCGTCGGAGAAGGCGGAACTGTTCAAGGACAGTGCGGCACGCTTCTATCGGCTGGAAGGCTTCCAGGATTGAGCGCAAGGCAATCGCCACGCAAACAGAATGGCCTGGGGCGGGACGGACCGCCCCCTTCCCGTCATCGATCGGGGCAGCAGAAAGAGGTGATCGCAATACGGCGGAAGGGGATCAGGGCGCGGGCTTGCGGCCCGTGGCAACATCTATCGCCTCACACAGGGTTTCGGCGATCCGGCCCAGCTCTTCCTCGGTCACGATAAAGGGCGGGCCCATGCAAACGATGTCGCGCTGACTGCCTGTGCCGCCGGGATAAAGCAGGACATCACGGGAAAGGGCCACCTCGATAACCTTGCCGGTAATCTGGTCCGCTTCATCAAAACGGGCGAGGGTCTGCCGGTCACGCACAATCTCAACAGCCCAGAGCAGCCCCTTGCCGCGAATTTCCGCGATATGCGGATGATCGCGCAATTTTTCCTCAAGCAGGGCGCGGAATTTGGGTTCGAGCGTCGCAACCCGCGGCACCAGTTCTTCATCCTCGAGGATACCGAGCACCGCATTGGCCGTTGCACAGGCCGCAGGATGGGCACCAAAGGTATAGAACATCAATGGCCAGCCGGCATCCTCAAGCGGGAGGACCACCGCCTCTGTCGCAAAGACCCCGACGATCGGCATATAGCCCCCCGCAAGCCCCTTGCCCGACACAATGATATCGGGGACAAGCTGCCAGTGATCGGCGGCGAAATTGCGCCCGGTCCGGCCGAACCCCGTCATCACCTCATCCGCAATAATATATATGCCGTGCCGGTCGCAGATATCGCGCACCGCAGGCCAGTAATCATCTGTCGGCACGATGGCCCCGCCGCTCGATCCGACAATGGGTTCGGCAATAAAGGCGGCAATCGTATCGGGGCCTTCAGCCAGAATCCGTGCCTCAAGCGCCGCCGCCGCCTGCCTGCCGCAGTCAGGATCGAAACGTCCGCCCGGCGCGCGCAGCGGATAACAGATCGGCACGCGCAGCATATCGGGAAACAGAACGTCAAGCCCGTGCCGGCGGGCAGTGTGGTGGCCTGCCGCCAGGGTCGTCAATGTTGTGCCGTGATAGGCGATGTCCCGACCGATGAATTTCGCACGCCCGGGGCGGCCGGCCGCGACATGCGACTGCCGCGCCAGCCGCATCGCCGCATCCATCGCCTCGGACCCGCCGCTGCTCAGATGCACCCGCGCCACACCGTCGGGCAACCAGCTCTTGCGCAGCCTGTCCACAAGCGCGCGACGTTCGGGCGTCTCAAATGGCGGAGTGACATAGGTGAGCTGCCGCATCGCCTGTTCGGCGGCGGCAATGACCGCGTCCCGGCAATGTCCGATATTGATGACGATTGCGCCGCCCCCGGCATCCAGCACCGCGCGGCCCGTCTCGTCATAGAGATAGCTGCCTTTGGCGCGAACAAAACGGCGCGACCAGCCGGGTACCGGTACAAAGGGCCAAAGCGGTGCATTGGGTATTGCCACGGCCTGATCTCCAATTGATTGCTGCACGCATGCGCCGCCTGCCCGCGCGGAGCAGGTGGCTGAAACAGCGCGCAGCATAAGCGCCCGCCCGGCAAAATGCACCTGCCAGCCTGTTGTCAGGAAAATAACATATGTTATTGTCCGGGCAAGGCGAATAGCGTCATCGGGTATGAGGGTGGCACAGCGGCAAAAACATATGTTATTGTCCGGCAAGACCAGACGGTGAATGCGGAAATGGAACCTGATCAGATACCGCTGAATGCGCGCGACCGCATCGCCCGCGCCTGCTGGCAGCTTGTCGCAACGCAAGGCATTGCCGCTGTCAGCATGCGCCCGATCGCAACAGAGATGTCGGTAACGACCGGATTTCTCACACGTTACTTCAAAAACAAGCAGTCTTTGCTGAGCTACGCGCTTGCGCAAGCCTCCGACACCCTTGCACAGCGGGCGGAAACTGTGACAGGTCACCACGGCCAGGCGCAGATTCATGCGATGCTGCAGGAACTGCTTCCCCGCGATGAGGAGGTGCGGCTTGCATGGCATTTCTGGCTGGCGATGGGCGGCATGCAGATTGCCGACCCCGACCTTGCGGCCATGCATCAGATCTTTCCCGACCGGTTGCGGCGTGCCGTGGTTACCGCGATCAGACAGGCGCAGCAGACCGGCCAGCTGCCGCCCGAATGCTATGCCGCAGGGGAGGCGGATCTGCTGATTGCCGGCTTGCTGGGACTGTGCAGTCAGGCCATTGCAACGCCCGTCCGGTTTGGCGATGTGAAATGTCAGGCGCTGCTTACTGGGATGATCCTGCGCATCGGCGCGCAAGGCACTCCTATGGATGGCTGACAGCCCGCCATGGCATATCTGTCAGCCTGCCCTGGTCTTGCCTGCTCGCACTACGGGGAATTTCGCGGGCTCAGTCCGCTGGCGCGGCACGCTGACGGATACGGTTTTCGCGCCAGGTGATGAAAATACCGCTGCCCACAATCAGTGCGGCCCCCACCCAGACCCATAAATCGGGGAAATCCCCAAACAGCATAAAGCCAAAAAGCGTCGCTCCCACAAGCTGCCCATAAGTGAAGGGTGCAATCACAACAGCGGGGCCAAATTGCAAAGCTTTCACCACGCAATAATGGCCGAACCCGCCAAAGAAACCGAGCGACAGAAACAGCAGGATATCCCATGCGCCTGTCGCATCCATCGTCGGCCAGCGCCAGTCGAACGGCGCAAAAAGACTGATCACCGCAAGCCCCACAAAGGCGGTATAAAGGATCGTTGTTTCAGGGGTATCGGCAGCCGAAATCTTGCGTGTCAGCAATTGATAAAGCCCATAGCAGAATGCGCTCATCACCGGCAGCAGCATGGCCCAGTGAAACGCCTCGGCACCTGGCCTGATGATGATAAGCGCCCCGCCAAAACCCACAGCAACCGCAAGCCAGCGCCGCCAGCCCACATTCTCCCCCAATACCGGTCCGGCCATGGCGGTCACAAAGAAGGGCGATACGAAACTGATCGCCGCAGCCATCGGCAGGGAAATAAACCCAAGCGCGGTGAAATAGATTGTCGTCGACCCGAATGCGAGCAGCGACCGCATCGCCTGAATGCCTGGCTTGACCGAATAGAACAGTCGCCGCCCATATCGCGGCAGAAATGCAATCACCATATAGACAAAATGGCCCGCATAGCGCGCCCAGACGATCTGCGTGATGCTGTAATCGGTGGAGAGATACTTGACCGCCGCATTCATGACCGGGAACAGACTGACTGCCAGACACATGAACAAGATGCCTTTGAGCACCTTTTCCTGCAAGGGTGCCGCGTCCGATGACGGGGCAGGGGCAGGGGCAGGGGAAGTCGCCGAAGATGACATAAACAGATAATCAAACCAGAAACAGTCGCGGGCGGTTTGAACGCAACCCGGCACCAAAATCACAGCCCCGGACAGACCGCCAAGAACAGCGATCACATTATCAAAATGCCCGGTGATCGCGCCGGATTAAAAACCCGGTGTGACCCCGCTGGCAATCACAGCACCATCGGGGGGCACCCGGTCCGGTTTGCAGGCTAACGCAATTGTCGCGTAAAGACGAGCGCAAACAAGCCTGCGCCACACCGTGGAAGCGGCGCGGTGCCCGGCGTGATAACAACTGTTACTGGATGTGAAATTCAACAGACAACCCGGTAAACGCAAGATGCTGACAGAGCGCGGCACCGATGCGGCACCGATGCGACACCACGCCTACAAGTCGGGACTGATGCCTAATCGAACAGGGCGTCGATCTCCGCCTGGGTCGCGGATTCGTCTTCTTCCCGCGCGGGCCCGTTAAGCAGCAAATCCTCCTCGGATCTTGCTTCGGGCTGGGGCAGCGAAATCGCCGCGAAAATATCGTCCCCGCCCCAGATATCCATCATCCGCGTCACACGTTCCTCGATGAATTTCAGCGCGCTGACGACTTTTGAGATACGCTGGCCGGTAATATCCTGAAAGTTGCAGGCCTCATAGATCCGGATCACCTGTGCGGCAATATCCTCGGTCGTTGCCCGCTCTTCGGCCGAAGATGCCTGCAGTTCCAATGTCTCCACAAGCTTTTCGATCGATTCGCAGTTTTCCAGAATCGTTTCTGTCGCCTTTTCCGTATCGCCGACAACCGCATCAAGTTCATGGGTCACATCGGAAATCCGGTCCACATCCTTGCCGTTATAGCGCAGTGCGGCGATCTCCTGCTTTGTCGTCTCGATCGCTTGCGACAAAGCGATAAGTTCGGCTTTCAGTGTCGCCGCCTGATTGAGCTCTTCGCGATAATTTTCGATTTCAGCCTGCGCGGCCTGCCGTTCGGCACTCAGATCACCGCCCTGGGAATCGGCGGCGCCGGGCAAAAGATCCGACGCGTGCGACACCGCCGCACTGCCTTTGGTGATTTCCTCACGCAATTTACGGATTTCCGTCATGATCTCATCATGGGCATCGGAGTCCGGGTAGGCGAAGTTTGCCGCCCCCTCTTTCCCCATGGCAGGATCGGCACTCTGAAAATGCCGGATTTCCGCGCTGAAAAGCCGCTTTTTCGTCTGAGTCATAATAATTGTTCAATCTGTTTTTCCGCCGCTATCGAGGCATCCTCGACAATCTTTCCTAAAATCTGGTTGATAAGGCGGCAAAAACGGGTGATCTGCGATACATGCCGCGTTTGGCTGTCGCCTGCCGTGCCATTGCCACCTATACTGCCCGGCGCGGCGACGACCGCAATGGCGTTATCGCAATGGTATTGTCAATGAATTCAGACAATTTTTCGGGGAGGGTTTTTCGATGGGCAGACTGGACGGCAAGGTTGCAACGATCACCGGGGCAGGTTCCGGTATTGCACGCGCGGCGGCACATATATTTGCACGCGAGGGCGCAAAGGTCGGCATTCTGGAGCTGAAGGAGGATCTGGGCAAACGCTGCGAGGAAGAGGTGCGCGCCGCGGGCGGCGAGGCGATCTTCATTCAGACCGACGTCACCGATGCGGACAGCGTGAAGAACGGCATTGACGGCACGGCCGAGCATTTCGGCAAGCTTAATGTCCTGTTCAATTGCGCGGGCGGTTCGATCGCGGCGGACAAGAAAGTCCATGAGGTCGACATGGATGTCTGGGACTTCACGATGAATTTCGACCTTAAGGGGCCTTTCCTGTGCTGCCGCTACGGTATTCCGCATCTGCTGAAAGCGGGTGGCGGAACGATTGTCAACGTTTCCTCGGCCGCCGCGCTCAAAGGCAGCTTTCCCGCGATGGTCTATTCCAGCGCGAAAGGGGGCATCATCTCCCTCACCCGCTCACTCGCCGGTCAATATGCCCGGGATAATATCCGGACGAACGCGGTCTGCCCCGGCGTCATCCTGACCGAACGGGTGATGGAACGGTTCGGCGTCAATCTGGAAGGCACCGATAACGAGCAGTCAAATGCGGCAAGCGCCGCAGGCATGGCGCGCTACCCGTTCGGTGTGGGCAAGCCCGAAGATATCGCCAATGTTGCGCTGTTCCTGGCATCCGACGAATCGCGCATGATCAACGGCGCGAGCGTGCCCGCGGAAGGTGGCATGTCCGCCTACTGATCGGGCGATAACCGACCCTCGAGGAAAAACCCCGCGCCAGATATATGCGCGCGGGGTTTTTTTGTTTTTTCCCGATTTAACTTCAAGGCCGGCAAGAACCAAACCGGCTTGCCGAGGAAACAGTCAGCTGTCACCCCCCTGCCGGGCCTTGGCCATCATTTCAGCATCTTCCTGCTGATAAATCGCCTTTTCCTTTTCGATCAGCACATCGGCGAGAAATTCATAGGCCTCGCTCCAGGCGGCCATCACCTCATCGGTTGCCGCCTCGCCCAGCACATCCCTGATCGCCTGCAACAGACAGGCCCCGATCACCGGATATTGTTCGGCGATTACGCGGGTATCGGTATGTTTGTGAGCGATATGGGCAAGCGGCCCTTCCAGCGCGTCCAGCTTGTCGATATTCAGCGCATAGGCACAGACCGCTTCCGCCAGACGTGCCGGCTGCGGTCCGCCATCGACCGGATGCTTCATCCAGGTATTGACGAAGAACCGCTTGAATTCAGGTCGCGCGGTAAACGCGATCTCATACATCCGGCTGGTAATCGCCTTGCCATGCTCTTTTACCGCCGGGGCGGTGGCCTTGATAATTGCCTTGGTTTCTTCAGATAACGCCATCGTCACTATTTCCTTCAGAAATTCGGGAACTGACCGACATATTGCGGCAGCTTCCTTACACAAACACTCCTAATGCGCGAGTCCTAGAAGCGGTAACCAAGCCCGATGCTGAACGTCCAGGGGTCGAGATCGACATCGGCACCCAGCGGACCAAGAGCCGATATAATGCGCACATCGGTATCAAGCCAGTAACGTTTCGCATCCAGATTCAACATCCAGTTATCATTCAGCCCGTAATCAAACCCTGCCTGCACCGCATAACCCACCGCATTGTCGTAATCGATGCTCGTCACCGCGCCGCCTGGTGCATTTTCGTCCCAGAAAACGGTGTAATTGACCCCTGCGCCGACATAGGGGCGGAAGATCCGGTCGGGCCGGAAATGATATTGCAGCAGCAGAGTCGGCGGCAGCAGGTTGACTTCCCCCAGATCCACATTACCGACACCGGTCAGCGCTGAATCGACGTTATGATTGCTGATCAGCAACACCAGTTCCGCCGCTATGTGATCGGTGAAGAAATAAGTGATGTCGAGTTCGGGGATGATCACATCCTCGATATCAACAGATCCGGTCACCGGCCCGATTGAGGCATCCTCGTCAGGCAGGATGGCAGTTGCCCTGACCCGCACCTGCCAGGGGCTGCGTTCATCACTGTCCTGCGCCGCCGCCGGCGTTGCCAATGGCAAGGCCGCAAATGCCACGGCGAACATTCCCGCAAGCGCCGCCATCGCCCGCAGATTACCTGGTTTTCCGCCTATGCCCATCACGCCCTTCCATCCGAAAACATACGACTGTTCTTTGTCGCTCTTGTCGGATGGATCGCGGCGCATGGCCTTGATCTGGATCAAATTTCCAAGACTGCGGCAAATTGCCCGCATTGCGGCAGGGAGCATGCAAGGGATGCACAACAAATCATCTGCTGCCACGAACTATCTGTGTGTGAGGATGGTTTAGGCGGCGCTGGCCGCCGGGTAGCGGCCCGGCGGCTGAGTTAATTCAGCAGGTTCGCATTCAACAGCTCAGCGCCCTTCAAATTCCGGTTTACGCTTTTCCTGAAACGCTTTCACGGCTTCCTTGTGGTCAAAGGTATCCGACAGCACCCCCATATGCGACGAGATCGTCTCAAGCGCCTGGAACATATCGCTGCGCAGCCCGTCATAGACCGCCTTCTTGGTCATGCGCATGGCCAGTTGCGGACCGCGCGCCAGCCGTTCGGCAAATTCACGGGTGTAGACCTGCAATTCATCATCGGGCAGGACCTTGGACACGATGCCAAGCCGTTCCGCCTCTTCAGCGCTGACGAAATCGCCGGTCCACAGCATCTCAAGCGCCTTGGTCAGCCCGACAAGCCGGGGCAGCAGGAACGCGCCCCCGTCACCGGGGGCAAGCCCCACATTCACATAGGTTTCTGCAAAACGCGCGCTTTGCGCGGCAAACCGCATATCCGCATAAAGCGTCATATCCATGCCCGCCCCCGTGGCCGCGCCGTTCACCGCGCAGATATAGGGCTTTTGCAGCTGATCGACAGCGCGCGCCACCGGATGCACCCTGGTCTGGAGATAATGTTTGAGATTATTGGCCGGCTCTTCCTTGCCCATGGTCGACAGATCGCCGCCGGCGCAGAACGCCTTGCCATTGCCGGTCAGAATCACGACCGAGACATCGTCGCGCATCTGGCATTCGCGCAGCGCATCGGCCCAGACGGTCAGCATTTCGTCGCTGAACGCGTTGCGCGCTTCGGGACGGTTAAGCGTCAGGGTGGCGATCTTGTCTTCGATCTCGAACAACATATCGGGCATGGGCATCCTCCTTATCGGTTTGTGCCTTTCTACGCCGTCCCTGGCATCGGTCTCAAGTCAATTACCCGCTTGCCGGAAAAACCGTCTATTCCCTCGCGTTGCGACTTGTTCTAGCCTGCCGGAAAAAACGGGAGCGGAACATGGACGCAGCAGCGCCACTGAAAGGCATTACGGTAATCGAACTGGGGACGAGTGTTGCCGCCCCCTACGGAACAATGATCCTGGGTGAGATGGGGGCCGAGGTGATCAAGGTCGAACATCCCGAGGGTGGCGATGCGGCGCGATCCTGGGGGCCACCGACCGAGGACCATATCTCGATCGCATTCGAGGCATTCAACCGCGACAAGAAATCGATCACCATCAATCTGTCCGATCCGGAAGAGCGCGACATTCTGCGCCGGCTGATCGTGGAGAAGGCCGATGTCTTCTTGCAGAATCTGCGGCCCGGCGTCGTCGCTGATCTGGGGCTGGGGCCCGATGAACTGCTGGCAGAGAATCCGCGCCTGATTTACTGCAATATCGGCGCCTTCGGCAGTCAGGGGGAGATGTCGCGCCTGCCCGGCTATGACCCGCTGATGCAGGCCTTTACCGGCATCTGCCACGTTACCGGGCCCGAAAATGGGGAGCCGTGCCGGGTCGGCATGCCGGTGATCGATATGGGCACGGGCATGTGGTCGGCGATGGGGATCATCACAAGCCTGCTGCGGCGCAAGGATACCGGCAAGGGGGGCGTGGTCGATGTCGCGCTTTACGAAACCGCGATGGCCTGGATGACCATGCCCATGGCTTCTGTCCGGGCGACGGGCAAGGCACCGGGCCGCTATGGCACGCGCGGGCCGGGCGGACTGGCACCCAACCGCACCTTCGAAGCTTCCGACGGCGCGATGATGATCACGGCGGGCACCAATTATCATTTCCGCAAATTGTCAGAAGTGCTCGGCCATCCCGAATGGGCCGAGGATGAAAAATTTGCAACGCCGCGTGCGCGTTCCCTCAATGAGGTTGAGATGAGCGCCAATATCGGCGCGGTGATCGCCACCCGGTCGCGCGCCCATTGGGCAGACGTGCTGAACGCGGCGAATATTCCCAATGCGCCGCTGCACACCCCGGTCGAGGCGTTCAACCATCCGCAGGCGCAGGTCAGCGGCATGTTGCAGCCCGGTGAGGATGGCGCGGGCATCCAGATCGCCCTGCCACTCAAACTTGACGGCGCGCGGCCGCGCTACCGCAGGCGGGCCCCGAAACTCGGCGAACATAATACGGAGCTCAAATAATTGCCGCGAAGCGGCTTGCGGGGCGCCGCCCGGTCTGTCAAACAAGCGTCAGGCGAACCCGGCCGGGACAGGCAGGGCCGGGCAGGCTTGCCCCGCCTGCGGCAGCTTTGCATAATGCCGCGATCCGGATGCCGCCGCACCGGGTGAGCGCGCTTGAAACAGCCTGTCACAAGAATATACCTGTCACAGGGTCTTATCGAAGGGAGAGACAGATATGTCTGATGATCAGCTATTTCCGGTGCCTGACGACTGGGCCGCGCGCGCGTATGCGGACCGGGAAAAATATCAGCAGATGTATCGTGCCTCGATCGACGATCCGGATGGCTTCTGGGCGGAACAGGGCAAACGCATCGACTGGATCAAACCCTTTAGCAAGATCAGCGATGTCTCCTATGACGCAGCGGATCTGCATATCCGCTGGTATTATGACGGCACGCTCAATGCGAGCGTCAACTGCATCGATCGGCATCTGGAAAAGCGCGGCGATCAGGTGGCAATCATCTGGGAAGGAGATGAGCCGACCGACGACAGGAAAATCACCTATCGCGAGCTGCATGCGGAGGTGTGCCGCTTCGCCAATGTATTGAAAGCGCGCGGCATCAGGAAAGGCGACCGGGTCACGATCTATATGCCGATGATCCCCGAAGCCGCCTATGCGATGCTGGCCTGTACCCGCATCGGGGCAGTGCATTCGGTGGTATTTGGCGGATTTTCGCCCGACGCGCTGGCCGGCCGCATCCTCGATTGCGAATCAAACTGCGTGATCACCGCCGATGAAGGCATTCGCGGCGGCCGCACAATCCCGCTCAAGGGCAATACCGATGAGGCGCTGGCGCAGTGCCCCGGCGTGGAAACCGTGGTGGTGGTGCGCCGCACCGGCGGCGATATCGCCATGCGCGCGGGCCGCGACATCTGGTATCACGAAGCCGCCGCCAATGTATCGGATGACTGCCCGGCGGAAGAGATGGCGGCCGAAGATCCGATGTTCATCCTTTATACCTCAGGCTCGACCGGCAAGCCCAAGGGGGTGCTGCACACCACCGGCGGCTACATGGTTTATACCAGCATGACCCATGAATATGTCTTCGACTATCAGGAGGGAGAAATCTACTGGTGCACCGCCGATGTCGGCTGGGTGACCGGGCATAGCTATATCCTGTATGGTCCGCTATCGAACGGCGCGACGACACTGATGTTCGAGGGGGTACCGAATTATCCCGACAACAGCCGCTTCTGGCAGGTTTGCGACAAGCATCAGGTCAATATCTTCTATACCGCGCCCACCGCCCTGCGCGCCCTGATGCGCGAGGGGGAGGAGCCGGTCAAGGCCACCAGCCGCAAGAGCCTGCGCCTGCTCGGCTCGGTTGGTGAACCTATTAACCCGGAAGCCTGGCTCTGGTATCACCGGGTTGTGGGGGATGGCCGCTGCCCGATTGTCGATACATGGTGGCAGACCGAAACCGGCGGCATCATGATCGCGCCGCTGCCCGGCGCGACCGATCTCAAACCCGGTTCGGCGACCTTGCCCTTCTTCGGGGTAAAACCGCAGCTTGTCGATGGCGAAGGCAAGGTGCTTGAGGGGGCGGTCTCGGGCAATCTGTGCATCACCGACAGCTGGCCGGGGCAGATGCGCACCGTCTATGGCGATCATGCGCGCTTCATCGATACCTATTTCAAGACCTATCCGGGCAAATATTTCACCGGGGATGGCTGCCGCCGCGACGCGGATGGCTATTACTGGATCACCGGCCGCGTCGATGACGTGCTGAATGTGTCCGGCCATCGGCTGGGCACGGCGGAGATCGAATCGGCGCTTGTCGCCCATGCCAAGGTGGCCGAAGCCGCTGTCGTCGGCTATCCGCACGACATTAAGGGGCAGGGCATCTATGCCTATGTCACACTGAATGCGGGCGAGGAGCCGGGAGAGGAGCTGCGCAAGGAGCTGATCCAGTGGGTACGCCGCGAGATCAGCCCGATTGCCGCCCCCGATCTGCTGCAATGGGCGCCGGGTCTGCCCAAAACCCGCTCGGGCAAGATCATGCGCCGCATCCTGCGCAAGATCGCCGAGGATGATTTTTCCAATCTGGGCGACACTTCCACACTGGCCGACCCGACCGTGGTGGATGACCTTGTCGGCAACCGGATGAACAAGGGATAACGCTTCCCCCTCCCGTACAATTGGTACACGCAGGACAGACAGGACAACAGACATGCCCGATATCACGACCGCCCCCACTCCCGCAGCTGCGGCAAATGACAGCGCGCTGCGCCATGACTGGACGCGCGAGGAAATCGCCGCCCTGTTCGATCTGCCTTTCAACGATCTGATTTTCCGTGCGCAGACAGCACACCGGCGCCACTTCGATCCCAACGAAGTGCAGATGAGTACCCTGCTCAGCATCAAGACCGGCGGCTGCCCGGAAGATTGCGGCTATTGCTCGCAATCGGCGAAATTCGACACTCCGGTCAAGGCGGAAAAGCTGATGTCGGTCGATGCGGTTCTGGCGGAGGCGCGCCGCGCGAAGCAGGCCGGTGCCAGCCGCTATTGCATGGGCGCGGCCTGGCGCAACCCCAAGGACAAGGACCTTGAAAAGGTCTGTGAGATGATCGAAGGGGTAGCCGCGCTCGGCATGGAAACCTGCGTGACGCTCGGCATGCTGACAGATAACCAGGCGGCGCGGCTCAAGGAAGCCGGGCTCGATTACTACAACCATAATATCGATACATCGCCTGAATATTATGGCGAGGTGATCACCACCCGCACCTATCAGGACCGGCTCGATACGTTGGGCTCGGTACGCGATGCGGGAATCAATATCTGCTGCGGCGGCATTGTGGGGATGGGGGAAGCGCGCGCGGACCGGATCGGCATGCTGCATACGCTGTCCAATCTTGCCGAGCATCCCGAAAGCGTACCGATCAACCTGCTGATCCAGACCGAAGGTACGCCGGTTTTCGGCACCGATCCGCTGGACAGTTTCGAGTTTGTGCGCACGATTGCGGTGGCGAAAATTCTGATGCCTGCGTCTGTCGTGCGGCTGTCGGCGGGGCGCGAACTGATGAGCGAGGAAACACAGGCGCTGTGCTTCCTTGCCGGTGCGGGATCGATCTTCATCGGGCCAAAGCTGCTGACCACCAGGAACCCGGAAAAGGATCGCGACGAAACCCTGTTCGGCAAACTTGGCATCCGCCCCACCGCCGGGCCAGATGTAACAGACGCCGCGCAACAGGCGGCGGAGTGAGCGAACCGCGCCACCATATCGCGCCTGAGGAGCGGCTGATCGTGGCGCTCGATTTCGCGAGCGTCGGGGAAGCCCGTGCCGTTGCCCATGAACTCAGCGGCACGGTGCGCTTCTTCAAGATCGGGCTGCAGCTCTTTCCCCTGGGCGGGATCGACCTGGCGCGCGAACTGATTGCCCGGGGCGAGCGGATATTCCTCGATTTCAAATTCTACGATATCGGCAATACGGTGCAGAACGCGGTTGTGAGCACGGCCACGATCGGCGCCGACTTCCTGACCGTGCATGCGGACCGGGACGTATTGCGCGCCGCTGTGGCCGGGCGCGGCACATCGGATCTGAAGATATTCTGCGTCACTGTGCTGACAAGCCAGGACCAGGCCGCGCTGAATGAAATGGGCTATCCCGGCAGTGTCGAGGATCTGGTGCTCAAACGTGCGCGGATCGCGCGCGACGAAGGCTGCGACGGGCTCATCGCCTCGCCGGCGGAGGCGGCCCGCCTGCGCGCCGAGTTTGGCGATGACATGCTGATCGTAACGCCGGGCATCCGCCCCGCGGGCAGTGCGCAGAACGACCAGAAACGGGTCACAACCCCCGCCGCAGCGCTGCAAGCGGGGGCGGATTATCTGGTGGTCGGTCGCCCCATCACCCAGGCACGCGACAAATGCGCGGCCGCCGAAATGATCCTCGATGACATGCGCGCGGCCCTGGAGGGGGTTAAAGGATTAAGGAAATGACGGTCGGGCTTCTGGGAAAAATGTCCGCGCCCGCTTTATCCACCGCCAGATGACCGGTCGGTTCGAACCGCGCACCAGTTCTGCCGCACACCACCGGCATAGGGCCGGGCAATGCCCGCGCCGAGCATCGCATTGCCCAGATCCTCGCCCGCCGCATTGGCGACACGCGCAAGGATGCGCCCCGCATATTTCCCTTCGCTGATATCGCTGAGCCAGATCTGCGGTGCCGCAAGCGATGCGGACGGTGCGGCAGCACCGGCTGAAGTGGCGATGAAATCTTCGGCAAAACGCTGCGCGATATTTGCCATGGCCCGCTCCTGCGCACAGCGGCCCGTCATTTCCGGCGCATCGATCCCGGCAAGCCGCACATGCACCCGAACCTGCTGACCAAGCCAGATCCGCACCCGTACCGCCAGCGTATCACCGTCGATCACCCGCTCGACGATACCGGGGACAGGGCCGGGCAATTGTTCCCCCGCCATCGCAGGTGAAACGGGCAGACACAGGCATGCCGCCGCAAAAACCGCGCCCGCAACCCGCAACCCACAGCCCGCAACCATCGTCTCCAATTGCGCATCAGCCATAAACACCTTATACATGTATCAATATATTATACACGCATTAGTATATTACACACCTTTTCCACGCAGCATGCAGGAAATGTGACTGAAACGCAATTATTTTAGGTGTTTTGTCCTAATATGGGTTTTGTAACTTAAAAATCGCTAATAATCCCCTTCGATTCCCAATCACCATATCTGACCGGCTCGGGGCCGTCACGACCGTTGATTTCTTTCGGCAGGGGCGCGCGCTGCTTCGCGGCCTTTTCAGCCGCCGCGCGCCTTTGGGCAGCTTCGGCCAGGGCGCGCCGGGCGGCGGGGGTCAGCTCCTTCCGCCCCGGCGAAACCGATACAGCCGTGCGGAAAACCGGTTTTTCAGAAGCTTCGGGAACAGGTTTATCGTCGCTCATCGGTGTCGATCCTGAAATTTGCGGCAAGGCTTGATGCGTCACCGCGAGATACTACATTCTGTGATGCCGCGCACGGGCAAACACGCCCCGCCACGCGACGGCAGATCAAGTGATGGCAGACTAACATGAACTATTTCCGGACGGCAGTCCTGCTTGCGGCGATGACCGCCCTGTTCCTTGGCATCGGCTTTATGCTGGGGGGTGAGGCGGGCATGCTGATCGCATTCGCCATCGCCGGGGCGATGAACATCTTCGCCTATTGGAATTCAGACAAGATGGTGCTGCGCATGCATGGCGCGCGCGAGGTTGATGAGCGCAGTGCCCCCGACTATGTGCGCATGGTGCGGCTGATGGCGCAAAATGCGGATCTGCCCATGCCGCGCACCTATATCATCGATACGCCGCAACCCAATGCCTTCGCCACGGGGCGAAATCCCGAAAACGCGGCGGTCGCAGCCACTACCGGCCTGCTGCGCATGCTCAGTCCGGAGGAAGTGGCCGGTGTGATGGCGCATGAGCTTGCCCATATCAAGAATCGCGATACGCTGATCATGACGATTACCGCAACGATTGCCGGCGCAATTTCGATGCTGGCCAGTTTCGCGCTGTTTTTCGGCGGTAACCGCAATAATCCGATGGGTCTGGTCGGCACGCTTGCGCTGATGATTCTCGCACCGCTCGCCGCCGCGCTCGTTCAGATGGCGATCAGCCGCGCGCGCGAATATGAAGCCGATAAGGGCGGGGCGGAGATTTGCGGCCGGCCGCTTTGGCTTGCTTCGGCATTAAGCAAAATGTCGCGCGCCGCCGAACAGATCGATAATGACATCGCCGAACAGAACCCCGCGACAGCTCATATGTATATCGTCAATCCGTTGCATGCGCGCCAGATCGACAATCTGTTTTCCACCCACCCCAATACGGAAAACCGCATCGCCCGGCTGCGCGCCCTGGCGGGTGGCCCGGCAGTCGCAGACAGCCCCTGGTCCTGAAATAATCGCACCGGGTCCATGCCGCCAGTTGCGGGCGCGGAAGCGGGGCTATTGCGCGGCATAGAGGTTCCGGGCTAAAGCCCGTCCATGACGAACCGAAAAAAGCCGGGCCCGGGGCTTGCCCCCCGCCGCGCCGCCCTGTGGCTGCTAGGCCGCATCCTCGATGATAATCTGCCGCTCGACCGCGCATTGGAGGCGGGCCAGGCCAAGGAGGGGCCGCTTGCCGGTCTGGCCGATCGCGACCGCGCCTTTGCGCGCAGCATCGTTATGGCCTGCCTGCGACATCTGGGCCAGATCGATGCATTGCTCAAGAGGTTTCAGCAACGCCCGCTGCCACGCCGCGCCGGTCCCACCAGACATATTCTGCGGCTTGGCGCGGCGCAGATTCTGTTTCTGGGTACAGCGCCCCATGCGGCGGTTGCCAGCGCCATGGAGCTTGCCACACGCGACCGGCATGCGCGCCATTTCAAGAACCTTGTCAATGCGCTGCTGCGCCGTATCGCGCGTGAGGGGGAGGAGACCCTCACCACCCTGGATGACGCCGCACGATTAAATACGCCAGACTGGCTGTGGCAGGGCTGGGTCAGCTGTTATGGAGAGGCGCGGGCGCGCGAAATTGCCGCCGCACATCTGACCGAACCGCCACTCGATCTCACCCTGCGCGATCCCGCAATCCAGTCCCGATACGCCGCAGCGCTTGAGGCGGCACCGCTGCCATTTGGCGGGCTGCGCCGAAAGGGTGGCGGCGCGATCACGACACTGCCCGGATTCGATGCGGGCGACTGGTGGGTGCAGGATATTGCGGCCAGCCTGCCCGCGCACCTGCTCGGTGATGTCAAAGGGAAACAGGTGCTCGATCTTTGCGCGGCACCGGGCGGTAAGACCGCGCAGCTTTGCGCGGCCGGAGCGCAGGTCACAGCGCTTGAGCGCGCGGCGGCCCGGGTTGCACGGCTGCGCGAAAATCTTGCCCGGCTCGGATTCGCAGCGGACATTGTGACCGCTGATGCGACCGAATGGCGGCCTGCGCAACCCTTCACCCATATCCTGCTCGATGCGCCCTGCTCGGCGACCGGCACGATCCGGCGCCATCCCGATATTCCCTGGCGCAGAAGCGGGGATGAGATCGCAACGCTCACATCCCTTCAGGACCGGCTGCTTGCGGCGGCGGCAGAGATGCTGGCACCCGGTGGCGTGCTTGTCTATTGCACCTGTTCGCTTGAGCCGCGCGAAGGGGAGGAACGCATTGCAAACTTCCTCGCGCTGCAAACAGACTTCACCCGGCAGCCCGTCACGGTCGGGGAGCTTGGCACATTCGAAGATGCCGGCAAGGCGATCACCCCTGCGGGCGATCTGCGCACCCTGCCCTGCCTGTGGCCCGACCGCGGCGGCATGGACGGGTTCTACGCGGCGCGGCTCAGCCGTTCCCCATAATAGGGGCTGCTTACGATTGCGCGGCCCTGCGCAAGCTGGTACCTAGGCTGTATGCAACAACCGATCCGCATTGCCCCGTCCATCCTGTCCGCTGACTTCGCCAGGCTCGGCGCGGAAATCGCCGCTATCGACAAGGCGGGGGCAGACTATATCCATATCGATGTGATGGACGGCCATTTCGTGCCGAACCTGACAATTGGCCCCGGCGTTGTGAAAGCGCTGCGCCCGCATACCGACAAAATCTTCGATGTGCATCTGATGATTGCGCCGGTCGACCCCTATCTTGAAGCCTTTGCCGAAGCAGGTGCCGACATCATCACGGTGCATGCGGAAGCGGGCGCCCATACCCACCGCACGATTCAGGAAATCAGGCGGTTGGGCAGGAAGGCGGGGCTGTCGCTTAATCCCGCAACCCCGGTTGATGAAATCGACTATCTGATCGAAGAGGTCGATCTGATCCTTGTGATGAGCGTCAATCCCGGCTTTGGCGGCCAGAAGTTCATTGCCAGCCAACTGCATAAATTGCGGGAAATCCGCAAGCGGATCGACGCGCTGGGCAAACCGATCGACCTTCAGGTGGATGGTGGCATCAATGAAGACACCGCCGCACAGGCAATTGCCGCAGGCGCCGATGTTCTGGTAGCCGGCACGGCGACTTTTGCCGGCGGGCCCGATGCCTATGCCGCCAATATCGCCAGGCTGCGCGGCGCAATGCCGGATGGACGATAGCTCACCATCGACCGCTCCCGCCGCGCCGCCCGCCGGAATGACAGGCGCGCTGCCACAGGTCACATTGGGACTGCCGGTGCGCAATGGCGGTGCCCTGCTCGACAAGGCGATCACGGCGGCGCTCGCGCAGGATTATCCGCATATCACCCTGCTTGTTTCCGATAATTGTTCGACCGATACGACCGCAGACATCTGCGCACGTCACGCGGCAGCCGATCCGCGCATCCGCTATCACCGGCAGACCCGCGATCTGGGGGCGATCGGCAATTTCGAATGGCTCGCCCGGCAGGCGGAAGGCGATTATTTCATGTGGGTGGCGCATGACGATACCCGCGCGCCTGACTGTGTATCGCAGCTTGTCGCCGGACTGTCGGCGCATCCGCAGGCAATCATCGCTTATGGCGATGTGGAGGAAATCGCGCTTGATGGCAGCCGGCGAACGATTCCGTTCGACGGCGATACCCGCGGGCTGGGACTTGCCGAGCGGTTGCGGAAAACCGCCCAGCCGCAATTTTTTCAGACCTACGGGCTGTGGCGGCGCGAAGCGCTGCAACAGCTCAGCTTCGGGGCCACCGCCTGGGGACAGGAGGTGCCGATGATGATGGCCGCAGCCTGTCTGGGTGAGGTTGTGCATGTGCCCGGCGCGGTGCTGCATTACCGGGTCAACCCCAAGCCCTATTGGCAATTGCGGATGAGCCGCGATGATGCCCTGCCCTGGGGCGGGCTGATCGCGAAACTGCCGCAGGCCATCCAGCCTTTTGTTCCGCGCTTCGCCATGAGCCGGCTTGTCTGGGGCACATATCGGGCCGTGCGGCGCGTCGCGGGGCGGCGCGCGGGGCTTTACGCGGGCTGGTTGATGATTTTATGGCTTGGCCGGCAGATCCGCGTCTGGGTTCTGGGCCGTCTACCTGCTGGGCAGAAATGAAGGATGTGATGCCCGACAGCCAAACACAACACCCCCCGGAAAGCCGCGCGGGGGCCATCACTGACCGCGCCTATTGGGACAGGGTGTGGGCAGGCGCAGGCACATTCCGGCCGATCGATCCCCGCGCGGGGGGGCCGCGCAATTATGTCAACCGCGCCCTGCATGCCTTTTTTACCCATACTCTTGCAGAAAACCCGCCACCGGGACCGAACTTCATCGAAATCGGCTGCGGTGCCTCACGCTGGCTTGCCTATTTTCACCAGCAATTCGGTTTTGCGGTGAGCGGGCTCGATTACTCCGCACAAGGCTGTGCGAGCGCGCGGCAATTGCTGACAGATCTTGCCGTGCCCGGCGAAATTTTTCGCGCCGATATGTTCGCACCGCCCGAAGAACTGTCCAACCGATTTGATATTCTGTGGAGCAACGGACTGGTTGAACATTTTGCCGATACAGCCGCCGCCTGCACGGCCTGCGCCACCTTCCTGGCGCCCGGCGGGCTGATGATCACCCTTGTACCGAATATGACAGGTCCGCTCGGCCGACTGCAAAAATGGTTCAACCCCGGGCTTTATGCCAAGCATATTCCCCTCGATCAGGCGATGCTCACGCGTGCGCATGCGCAGGCGGGGCTGACGATAGTGTCATGCGATTACGTGCTTCCCGCCCATCTTGGGGTATTGCATCTGGGACGGATCGAAGAGCTGCTGGGTGCACGTCCCGCACAAGCGCTCAAAATCGCAATGACACTGCCGCTCCGCCTGGGTCTTGCGCTTCTGCGCCGCGGACCCAACCGGATCACATCGCCCTATCTGATTTGCGTGGCCCGCAAACAGGCTGCCTAATGTCCGCAGCAGGCACCGCCCGACCGTTAGCTAATTGATGGTGACAGACCCCTTCTGCATTTCAAGGATTGCTTCCTTCAAGCGCAGTTTTTCGCGCTTCAGCTCCGCCAGATGCAAATCATCCGTGCCCGGTCGGCGCGCCTCCCGCTTGATTACGTCGTCGAGCCGATCATGTTCCACGCGAAGTGCTTCAAGTTGCGCTTCAGGGTGCATCGTTACCTCCTTCAACGGTCATCGGGAGGTCATATTAGAGCATGCAATTTCCGGTCTGTCAGCCCTTACATATTGACGCAAGTGCCAATTCATCACACATTCCTCACATGAATGAGGAATGGTTTAGAGAAAATCTCAAACGTGTCGGCGCCACTCAGGAAGATCTGGCGAAAGCGATCGGTCGCGACCGGGCGGTGATCAGCCGGGTGATCCGCGGCCGGCAGGCGCTCAATCTCGAATGGGTGGAACCGTTCGCGCGAATCCTGCAAGTACCGGTAAGTGCTGTGCTAAGGCAGGCGGGCCTTGCGCTGGAGCCGGGCCGCACCCGCCGCCTCATCGTCGGTATCAGCGGCGCAACTGGGGTGGAATATGGCGTCAGTCTTCTGGAATTATTGAAAGAACTGGAAATAGAAAGTCATCTGGTGATGAGCCGCGCGGCGGAAATCGCCATGACGCAGGAAACCGATTACAAACCGCGCGAGATTGCCGCCCAGGCTGACAAATACTATCATATCAACGATGTGGCCGCCGCCATTGCCAGCGGTTCGTTCAAAACCATGGGCATGATTATCGCCCCCTGTTCGATCCGCAGCATGTCGGAAATCGCCAGTGGCGCCACCTCAAACCTCCTCACGCGCGCGGCTGATGTGGTTCTCAAGGAACGTCGCCGCCTGGTACTGATGGTGCGCGAATCGCCGCTGCATGGCGGACATTTGCGCACTATGGCGCAGCTGTCGGATTTGGGCGCGATCATCGCACCGCCCATGCCTGCTTTCTATCCACGCCCCAAATCGCTCGAGGAAATGGTCGATCACGGGCTGGGGCGGGTACTTGATCTGTTCGACCTTGAAACCGCCGGTCTGCAACGCTGGGGGGAGGATATCGGTCTGCGCTGATCGCGCGCGCCGTGCCGTGCCCACCGATGCGGGGACGCCGCCGGATTTCTGCGCGCCACCGGGCAGTCGGCGATAGCAGCCGCATCAGGCTGTGCTATAGTGCCTGGCGTTTCGTCACAAAGCTGTCCCCACGGTCCCTTTATGCCAGATACCGAAAGCCTGCGCGCCCAGTTGCATGAATTGCGGCAGGAACACAGGGATCTTGATGCCGCTATTTCGGCATTGCAGGAGAATCCGGCCGGCGACCGGCTGCAATTGCAGCGGCTGAAGAAGAAAAAGCTGCGGCTGCGCGATGAAATCGCCCGGATCGAAGATTTGATTTATCCCGATATTATCGCCTAGGCGGGCCGGCGTTACTCATCCGACACAAAAGATTCCCAACTGCCGCCGGGCTTTTTTGCTTGGCTTTTTTGCAATGCACCATACCTATCGCGAAGAGGGGCCGCGTCATGATTTGGTCGTAACCTCACCTTATGGTTCGGTATGTCAGGATTAGGGCGGCATACAAAAGGCATCACAGACAAAGACAGGAGTAGTCACCGTGGAAATAGTACCGGCACCGGCAGATCAGGACTCACGGCTTTTCAGTCGGACTGGCAGCCGCATTGTCCGGGCGCTGCGCGATCTGCGCGGTGCAACATTAGCCCGCATCGGCAGCCAGCTCCGCCCTGATCTGCCCGAAGAAGACCTGATCCGCCTGCGACAGCAGATCGATCGCTGTCTGGAAGCCCGGGGCGGCGAAGTTGCCGCGCGCAATCAGGCGACAGAGATCGGGCGCACCTATCTGAGCCTGAGCGATAAGGGGCGCAAACGTTTTCTGACCTTGCTGGCAGATGACTATGGCATTGATCATATGGCGGTGCGGCAGGCGGCGAAACCGCTGTTCGAGCTGCAGGATCCGGAGGCGCTGGCGGCGGCCGAACGGCATTTGCGGCAAATGCTCGAATCACCGCGTATCGGGCTGCTGCGGCAGTTTAACGGCATCGCCCAGGGGGTGAAGTTCCTTGTCGATCTGCGCGCCGACATCCTGCGCTTCAAGCGTGACACACCCCGGCTCGGGCCGCTTGATCAGGAGCTGCGTGAATTGCTGGCGTCCTGGTTCGATGCGGGCTTTCTTGAACTGCATGCGATCGACTGGGGAGCGCCCGCCGCCTTGCTTGAAAAGCTCATCGCCTATGAGGCTGTGCATGCAATCAAATCCTGGAGCGATCTGAAAAACCGTCTCGATTCGGATCGGCGCTGCTATGGCTTTTTTCATCCCGCCATGCCCGATGAGCCGCTGATCTTTGTCGAGGTTGCGCTTGTCAGCGGCATTGCCGGCAATGTGCAGGAATTGCTTGATGAAAAAGCCCCGGCCACGGCACCGGAAGAGGCCGACACCGCGATCTTTTATTCAATTTCGAACGCCCAGAAAGGGCTTGCGGGGGTCGGGTTCGGTGAATTCCTGATCAAGCATGTTGTCAATGATCTGAAAACCAAATTGCCGCGGTTGAAAACCTTTGCCACCCTGTCGCCCATGCCCGGATTTGCAGCCTGGCTTGACAATGCACTCAAGAGCGGCGACAGCACCGCCATGTTGCCCGCGCCGGACGCATTGGCGCTAAGGGCAAAATCGGGCGCGCCCACCGCTGAAGCCGCGCTGATTGCGCTGCTCGAAACACCCGACTGGTGGCAGGATGCGGAACTGACCGCCCTGCTGCAACCGGTATTGACCCGGCTTGGCGCGCGCTACCTGCTGGAAGCGCGGCGCGATAGCGGGACAGCGCGCGATCCGGTGGCGCATTTCCACCTGACCAATGGCGCACGGGTCGAACGGCTTAATTTCCTGGGCGACCGCTCGAAGAACGGCATCCGCCAGTCGCATGGCATGATGGTCAACTATCTTTATAAGCTCGGCGATATTGAAAAAAATCACGAACGCTATACAGAAGGGCATATCTCCGCCTCGGGCAGCGTGCGCGAACTGATCTGAGCTTCGCCTGATTTGCGCTGCCCGCGCGCGGTCATGCAAACAGAAAAGGGGCAGCACAAGCGCATGCCGGAACAGAAGAAAAAACGCGGCATGCCCGACGGCATGACCCGCCTGAAGCTAATGCAGGAAAAGCGCAGCAATGTGCAGTCGATGACCGATCTGATGGATGTCGAACTGGACGCTTTCGACCGGGGCTGGGCAAGGCTGCTTTGCCATCCGGGTGAAAAACACCGCAACCCCTCCTTCAATGTGCATGGCGGCTATGGCGCGACCGTGCTTGACGGGGTGATGGGCTGGGCGCTGATCAGCACGCTTGCCGAAGAAGAGGTGTTCACCACCATCGATCTGAATATCAAATATCTGCGCGCGATGAAGGCGGATGGCACTGTCTATGTTGCCCATGGCAAGGTCATCGACACCCAGGGCCGGACCGTTATCACCGACGGTAGCATTGTCGATCCCGATGGCAGGATTTGCGTCTATGGCACGGCGACCTGCCGGATCGTGCGGCCCCGCAGCTAGGCTGCCGCCGCCAGCTCAGGCACGCGGCAAATGATTATTCAAGCTGGCTTGCCCGCGCCGCAATCGCGCGGGTGACAGGGCCGGCCTTACCTGTCCCGACCGCGCGCGCGCCAAGCGCGACAAGCGGGCAAATACCGATCAGGGAATTGGTCACGAAAAGCTCATCCGCGTCCGCAAGCGCGCGCTCTTCCACCGGCTCTTCCCCCACCTCGTAACCAAGCGCATGGGCCGCCGCCATCGCCACCGCGCGCTGAATACCGGGCAGCGCCCCCTCGGAAACGGGCGGCGTGACAAGCCTGCCATCATGCACGAGAAACAGATTGGCGGCACTTGCCTCGGCGATCCGACCGTGGCAATTGCGCATCAGCGCCTCCGCCACGCCGTGCTCAGCCGCCTCGCGCCGGGCAAGCACCGAATCAAGATAGTTAAGACTTTTCACCCGCGCGCTGATCGTGCCCGATGCCCGGACCGTTTGCGCGATAATGGCGCGGCAATTCTGCGGCGCGGGATCAAGCGCGGTGGCGGTGATCAGGATCGTCACCAACGCATCATCGGATGGCAGAAGCCCGCGCGGCCCGATCCCGCGGCTCACCGTCAGCCGTAATGCGGCGCGGCCTTCCTGCAAGGCATTTGCAGCAAGCACATGCTGCATCGCGGTCAACAGTTCAAGATCGGTTTTGTGAAGCGGCAAGCCGATCAGATCCGCCGATTCATAAAGTCGCGCCAGATGCCGCCTGACGCGCCGGATCGTACCGTTTTCCGACAGCAGGGTTTCAAACAACCCGTCGCCCAGCAGAAGCCCGCGATCACGCGGATCGATTCGCAGCTCATCGAGCTGTGCCATTTCGCCATTAAGCCAGCCGATCATCGCACGCCCCCTCTTGCCCTGTTCCACCGCACCGCAAGATCGAGGAAATTGCCAAGCAGTCGATGCCCGTCTTCGGTCAGTACCGATTCGGGGTGAAACTGCACCCCGTAAGCGGGCAGATGCGGATGCGCGAAGGCCATCACCTCGCCATCTTCCGCGCGGGCGGTTATGCGCAAGGGTGAACCTTCACCAATCTCAACCGCCAATGAATGATAGCGCCCGACGCGCAGCGGATCGGGCAGCCCGGCAAACAGCCCCGTCCCCTCATGGCTGACCCGGGACATCTTGCCATGTCGCGGCGTCAGCGCGCGCCGCAGCACCGCCCCGAAACTTTCAGCGATCGCCTGATGGCCAAGGCAGACACCCAGCATCGGTATCCGGTCCGACATCTGCCGCACCAGTGCAAGCGAGATACCCGCCTGCCGCGGGGTGCAGGGTCCGGGCGACAGAATGATCGCCTGCGGATCAAGCACTGCGATTTCGGGCAGGCTGATCGCATCATTGCGTACAACTTCGCGCGCAAAACCAAGTTCCCCCACATAGCGGGCGAGATTGTGAACAAAGGAATCATAATTGTCGATCAGCAGGATCATGAAGGTGAAACCGGCGGTTGGATACCAAAGGCGGCGAAAATCGCCCGCGCCTTGTCAAGCGTTTCGGCATATTCGGCCACGGGATCGGAATCGGCAACGATGCCGCCACCCGCATGGAAGTAAGCTTTATCCGCGGCAAATGCCACGGTGCGAATCGCGATATTGAGATCCATGCCGCCATCCGAACCCAGATAGCCGATCGCCCCACAATAGGGACCGCGTGGATGCGGTTCGGTCCGGGCGATGATTTCCATTGCCCGGATCTTCGGAGCACCGGTAATCGACCCGCCGGGGAAGGCCGCGCGCAGCAGATCGCAGGCCCCAAGCCCCGCGCGCAGCCGGCCTTCCACGACCGAGACGAGATGATGCACGGTGGCATAGCTTTCAAGCCCGCACAGCGTGGGCACGCTGACGCTGCCATCGCGGCAAACACGGCTGAGATCGTTACGCAGCAGATCGACGATCATCACATTTTCGGCCCGGTCCTTTTCGCTGGCCAGCAGCGCCGCGGCAATTCTGCGGTCGGCTTCAGGGTCTGTCGCCCGATCGGCTGCACGCGGGCGGGTGCCTTTGATCGGCCGCGCCTCCACCGCATCGGCTGAGAGTTTCACAAACCGTTCAGGGGAGGAGGAGGCGATGGCACCCCCCTCAAGCCGCAGAAAGGCCGCAAAGGGCGCGGCATTCACCTGCCGCAGGCGGCGATAGAACTGATAAGGCGCAAATCCGCCGGGCAGATCGATGGTGAAGCGCTGCGCGATATTCGCCTGAAAGATATCGCCTGCAAGAATATAATCGATGACCCGCGCCACCGCCGCGCAATATTCGGTGCGCGTGAAGTTACTGCGGATGTTCAGCGCCGAAAGCGGTGCGGCGGGACCAGGTTCCGGCGGCCGCGTGGATTTGCCGCGCACCGCATCGGCCACGGCGCGCCGCAACCGCGCAACAAGCGCAGGCGGGCAATCGGCCTCCGCGATCAGCCACAGCTTCCGGTCCACAATATCGAAGGCCAGGACCGCCTGATAGATTCCCACCGCCATGTCCGCCAGTGCCGCGCCGCCGGGTCCGGGTGCCGGCAAGCGCTCAAGCCAGCCGCCGAGCTCATAGCCGAAAAACCCCGCAGCCCCGCCCTGAAACGGCGGCAAGCCGGGCAATAGGGGCGCGGCCCGCCCGGCCAGCATCCGCTGCAAAAGCTCGAACGGATCGCCCCGCTCAGGCTTGCCGTCGCACAACAACTTGTCGCCTGTAACAGTCAGCCGGCTGACCGGCTCGACACAGATAAAGCTGTAACGGCCAAGCCCGGGATCGGCCCGCGCCGAATCAAGGAACACAGCCCATGGTTCCTCGGCAAAGAACGTGAAAATCTCGGCCGGGTCAGCATAGTCAAGCGCAAAGGCCTGCCGCATCGGGGAACCGGGCACGCGCATCGGCGGGGCTAGCTGAAACGCCCCTGCCCCGGCCGGGCAAAGCCGCCGCGCCCGCGCCCGCCAAACTGACCGATCAGGCGAAACGGATCAGGCAACTGCGCAGCCAGGCCCCGGGCGTGCGCCTTTGCCTTTTCAATGCGCATCACATCGGCAAGCCGGCGGTCGATAAAGCGTTCCATCGCCGCCGCATCGGCCTTGTCATCGCCCGACGGCTGCTGGCCGAGCCAATGGGTCAGGACCGCCACCAGCACCGCAGCAAGGGTCATGCGCTTTGTATAGAAATTGAAATCGGTGGATTTATCGCCCACCGCGCGCCAGATTGTATCCACGGTACCGTAAAGCGCGCGCGCCGCCCCGGCGGCATTCGGCGGCAGCGCCTGATAGGCCATGGCGCGCCGCACCGCCTCCCGATGCGGGGCAAGCAAAGCGAGATATTCGTGCAAAGCGATACCGATCCGCTCGGCCACGCCCTTTTCTTCAAGCCTGCACATTGCCAGTTGTTCGGCAAGCGCTGCATCCATCACGCGCCAGAAATAACCGACAAGGTCCGCCGCCCCGTTGGGAAAGGCAAGCGCCACCCGCCCGGCATCGATGGCACATGCGGCCACCGCCTGGTCAAAGGCCCGCGGCCACCCGTCAAAGGCAGCATGGGGCAGGGCGGCAGACAGCAGCGCAGCCCTGTCCCGGGCAAAGGCGGTATCGGACGCCGCTCGTGCGTGTGCGCTGCTCATCGATCCTGATCCTGCAAGTTATCTTCGCGCGCCGCCGCCATCAGGCGCGGCAATTCGCTTTCAAATACCAGATGGCCGAGATCGCGCATCCGCTGCGGGTAAAGCACCCCGTCCAGATGGTCGCATTCATGCTGCACGACACGGGCATGAAAACCGCGCGCCTCACGGGCAAACGGCACGCCGTTCTGATCAAGCCCCGCATAACGCAGATGGGTATAACGCGGCACAAGCCCGCGCAATCCGGGCACCGAAAGACAACCTTCCCACCCCTCTTCCATCGCGTCACCCAGAATATCGATTTCGGGATTGATCAGCACGGTCAGCGGCGCGCGCGCTTCAGCCACAGCACCCGGGTCGGCATCAGCGGGCGCATGGAAAATCACGATCCGCAGCCCCTCATGCACCTGCGGCGCGGCAAGCCCCGCCCCGTTGGCATCGATCATGGTGTCCACCATGTCGGCAATCAGCCGCTGGATTTCAGGGTCATTGGGATCTGTGACCGGGCGTGCGGCGCGGCGCAGCACGGGATGTCCCATCTTCGCGATCTTGCGTATCGTCATGGCGTTAATATGGCGTGCGGCAGCCGAGAAATAAAGCGCCGCCGTTCAGAATGACTTGACGATATCCTCGACCATTTTCTTGGCATCCGCGAACAGCATCATCGTATTGTCGCGGAAAAACAGCTCATTCTCGACCCCGGCATAGCCCGAGCCCATGCCGCGTTTCACAAACAGCACGGTCTGCGCCTTTTCGACGTCCAGGATCGGCATGCCGTAGATCGGGCTGGCCTTGTCGGTCTTGGCTGCGGGGTTGGTCACATCATTCGCACCAATAACGAAGGCGACATCGGCTGTGGGGAACTGGCTGTTGATATCCTCAAGCTCGAAAACCTCGTCATATGGCACATTGGCTTCGGCAAGCAGCACATTCATATGACCGGGCATACGGCCTGCCACCGGATGGATGGCATAGGAAATCTTCACGCCTTCCTCTTTCAGCAGATCCACCATCTCACGCAGGGCATGCTGCGCCTGCGCCACCGCCATGCCATAGCCGGGCACGATGATCACCGAACCCGCATTGCGCATGATGAAGGCCGCATCCTCGGCACTGCCCTGCTTGACCGGCCGTGTCTCGACCACCCCGCCCGCAGCCGCGCTGTCATCTGCGCCGAAACCGCCCAGAATGACATTGAAGAAAGAGCGGTTCATGCCCTTGCACATGATGTAGGACAGGATCGCACCCGACGAACCGACAAGCGCGCCGGTAATGATCAGCGCGGTATTTTCAAGCGTGAAGCCGATCCCCGCCGCCGCCCAGCCGGAATAGGAATTGAGCATCGACACGACCACCGGCATATCCGCCCCGCCGATCGGGATGATCAGCGTCACCCCGATGATGAAGGCCAGCAGGGTCAGGCCCCAGAACATCGCATGCGATTCGGATTGGCAGAACATCACAACGAGCACGAGCAAGCCGATGCCGAGCAATGCATTGAGCGGATGCTGCCCCCTGAAGACAACAGGCGCACCCGAGACCAGCCCCTGCAATTTGGCGAAGGCGATCACCGAACCTGAAAAGGTGATTGCACCGATTGCCGCACCGAGCGACATTTCAATCAGGCTGGCAACCTTGATCGCACCGGGCATGCCGATCCCGTATGCCTGCGGGGTGTAAAGTGCGGACGCCGCCACCAGCACCGCGGCCATACCCACAAGGCTGTGAAAGGCGGCGACAAGCTGCGGCATGGCGGTCATCGCAATGCGGTTGGCAATCACCGCGCCGATCCCGCCGCCGATGGCAACACCGCCAATGATCAGTCCCCAGGTCAAAGGGTCTTTCACCCCGGATACAGCCAGGGTGGTCAGGACGGCAATCCCCATGCCGACCATGCCAAAGAGATTCCCCCGGCGCGACGTTTCAGGCGACGACAGCCCGCGCAGCGCCAGAATGAACAGGATACCAGCGGCCAGATAGGCCAGGGCGGCAAGATTCGCGCTCACATGCATCCCTTACTTTTGTTTCTTTTTGTACATGGCGAGCATGCGCTGGGTGACCAGAAAGCCGCCAAAAATATTCACAGAGGCAAGGATCAGCGCCACAAAGCCCAGCCCTTTGGCGATTATTCCCGCTTCCGACATATCGGCGGCCGCTTCCGCGCCCACCGCCAACAGCGCCCCCACCACGATTACCGAGGAGATCGCATTGGTCACCGCCATCAGCGGCGTATGCAGCGCAGGGGTCACGCTCCACACCACATAGTAACCGACGAAAATCGCCAATGCGAAAATCGCCAGGCGAAAGATAAAGGGATCAATTTCCATTTCCGCTATCCGCTTATTCCGCCGTTGCCATCAATGCGGGGTGAACCATCGCCCCATTGCGTGTCAGTAACGTGCCCAGGATGATCTCATCTTCCCAGTCAACCTCCAATGCACCGCCGTCAGCGATCAGCGGTGTCAGGAAATTCAGCAAATTCTTCGCATAAAGTGCGGAAGAATCGACCGGCAGCCGGCCTGGCATATTGCGGTAGCCGATAATCCGCACACCATGCACTTCCACGCATTCGCCAGGTTTGCTGAGCGGGCAATTACCCCCCTGCTCAACCGCAAGATCAACGATCACCGAACCGGGTTTCATCGATTTTACCATCTCTTCGGTAATCAGAACCGGCGCAGGCCGGCCCGGGATCAGTGCCGTGCAGATCGCGATATCCTGCTTTTTCAGGGTTTCCGCGATCAGCGCCGCCTGCGCACGTTGATATTCCTCGCTCATCTCCCGCGCATATCCGCCTTCGGTTTCGGCTGCGGCGGTTTCGTCCGATTCAACCATCACAAAGTTCGCGCCAAGGCTTTCCACCTGCTCTTTCGCGGCAGGACGTACATCGGTCGCGCTGACAATAGCGCCAAGCCGACGGGCGGTTGCAATCGCCTGCAGGCCCGCGACACCGGCGCCCATCACCATCACACGGCCGGGCGCAATGCTGCCTGCGGCCGTCATCATCATTGGCATGGCGCGGCCAAAAAGCTGACAGGCCTCGATTACCGCGCGATAGCCCGCCAGATTGGCCTGCGAGGACAGCACATCCATCGACTGCGCGCGGGTGATCCGCGGCATGAATTCCATCGCAAAGGCGGTCAGCCCGCGCTCGGCATAGTCCTGTAACACATCCTGGTCACGGAATGGCGCCAGCATCCCGATCAGGTTGGCGCCGCGCTTCATTGCCGCAATCGCTTCCGCGGTCGGCCGCTGCACGCAGAAGACAATATCAGCATCCGAAACGGCGGCAACGGCATCAGGCGCAATCGACGCGCCGGCGGCCTCGAAATCCGCATCCGAAATACTGGCACCCGCTCCGGCTCCTGTTTCGACAATGACATCAAGACCAAGGCCGACAAGCTTTTTCACAGTCTCGGTGCTTGCAGCAACACGTGTTTCATCAGTGTGCCGCTCGCGCGGTATGGCAAGCTTCATATTCAGTGAGTTTCAGCAGTTAATCGACAGGAACAACGCACGAATTGGCACGTGCGTGGTCGGATCAGGTCAGGAAAATCGCCATCAGGGCAAGCACCACAATAATGCCGGCCGACGACCATTTCGTAATTGAGATGAAGGTTTCCCACACTTCGCGATGTTCGCTGATATCCATCGAACCGCGTTGATATTCTGTACCGGACATGCCTTATGCTCCAATCGTCACGCATCTATTGCCCGCTTATATAAGCGAAGCCCGAGCCCAGCGTAAACCTTGGAATTCCGGTTTATGGAGGATAACGGGAAAACCGCGTCAATTCGTCCCGCCAGGTTCGCCCGATTGCCCGCCGGTGCGCGCGAACTTGCCCGCCGGTGCATTGACAAGCGGACTTAACGGGGCCGCCGCAAATGAGGCTGCGACCCGCGATGGCGCAATTTCCCCATAATCGGTGCGGCGCTGGCGCGGGGTACGGCCCGCAGCCCGGATCAGCGTTTCCATCGCCTCGGGAGCCATTTCCTGACCATGGGTGGCACCTGCCGCGCGGGTGATCGTCTCGTTCATCAGCGTGCCGCCAAGATCGTTCACACCCGCCGCAAGACAGGCAAGCACACCTTCGCGCCCCATCTTGACCCAGCTTGCCTGAATGTTGGGGATATGCGGATGCAGCACAAGCCGCGCCACTGCATGCATCAGCACCGCCTCGCGGAATGTCGGGCCCTGCCGCGCGCGGCCCTTGAGATAGATGGGGGCTTCCATATGCACGAAAGGCAACGGCACGAATTCGGTAAAACCGCCGGTCTTCTTCTGCAAGTCACGAATCCTGCGCAGATGCCGCGCCCAATGTTCAGCGCCTTCCACATGCCCGTACATGATCGTGGCCGTGGTTCTGAAACCGACCTTGTGGGCAGCCGCCATCACCGCCAGCCATTCATCGCTTTTCAGTTTATCGGGGCAGATCACCGCCCTGACCTCATCATCGAGTATTTCGGCCGCCGTACCGGGCAGGGTACCAAGCCCGGCTTGCTTCAGCGCCGACAAAAACGCCTCAAGCGACAGACCAAGCGTTGCCGCCCCCTGCCAGATTTCAAGCGGGGAAAAGGCATGGACATGCATATCGGGCAAGGCTGCTTTTACTGCGCGACAGATATCAAGATAGGTCTGCCCTGTATAATCGGGGTGAATACCCCCCTGCATGCAGACTTCGCTCGCGCCGCGCGCCCAGGCCTCCTCTGCCCGGCGGACAATCTCCTCAAGCCCCAGATCATAGGGCTTGCCGCGCAGATTTTCGCTCAGCTTGCCCTTGGAGAACGCGCAGAACTGACATTTGAAATAGCAGACATTGGTATAGTTGATATTGCGGTTGACTACATAGCTGACCGTCTCGCCGCAGCTTTGCGCACGCAGCCGGTCCGCCGCTGCGCAAACGGCGGAAAATTCCGCTCCCCGCGCCTGAAACAGCCGCACGATCTCGGCTTCGCTGAGATCGGCTCCCTGTTCGGCGCGGCCAAGAATAACGGCCAACGCATCGGGCACCGGGCCACACAACGCCGGCTCAAGCCAGGCAAGCGTATCGGCGGGCGGCACTGCCTCCCCTCCCGGCGACCAGCTTTCGGTGCGTGCAAGACCCTCACCATCCATCGCGCGCAGCAGGGCAGGCCGCATCGCCGGATCGGTCCAGTGTCCGGCCGCGCGGGCGAAGTCCGGATAGACCGTCAGCCGCTCGACAAGCAGCTTGCCGGCAGCCGCAGTTTCGCGCGCCAGCTCTTCAAGATGCGGCCAGGGCGCCTCGGGGTTGACGAAATCAGGGGTGACCGGCGACACACCGCCCCAATCATTGATCCCGGCATCGATCAGTTTGGGCAGAACGCCGGGACTGAGGTTGGGGGGCGCCTGAATATTCATCGCCGCGCCGAACAGGATGCGCGCCACCGCGATCGTCCATAACAGCTCCTCAAGATCTGGCTCGGGTGCCGCGGCCATTTTGGTGGCGGGTTTGGCACGGAAATTCTGCACAATGATTTCCTGCAGATGCCCGTGCGTGTCATGCAGATCGCGAAGGGCCAGAAGCGAGTCCACCCGTTCCGCGCGGGTTTCGCCGATCCCGATCAGAATACCGCTGGTGAAGGGTACAGCCGCCGCGCCCGCACGCGCGATCGCAGCCAGCCGCGGCGCGGGTGCCTTGTCGGGTGAACCGTAATGCGGCATGCCCTTTTCGCAAAGCCGCGGGGCCGCACTTTCAAGCATAATCCCCATGGAAGCCGCCACCGGACGCAGCGCCGCCAGATCCTCATCCGACATCAGACCGGGATTGAGATGCGGCAGCAGCGTCGTCTCTTCGGCCACAAGCCTGGCCATCGCCTGCAGATAGCCAAGTGTGCTGTCAAACCCGAGTTCAGCAAGCGCCTCACGCGCGGCGCGGTACCGCAGCTCGGGCTTGTCGCCAAGGGTGAACAGCGCCTCGCGGCAGCCCGCCCGCTCTCCCTGCCGCGCAATGGCAAGCACCTGCTCGGGGGTGAGATAGGCGGGTTCCCCCTTACGCGGCGGTTCGGCGAAGGTGCAGTAATGGCAGACATCGCGGCACAGATGGGTGAGCGGGATAAACACCTTGCGCGAATAGCTGACAAGATTGCGATGACCGTGATCGCGCAACCGAGCCGCCACCGCCATCAGCCGGGGCAGATCTGTCGCCCCTGCGAGCAGGCTTGTGCCTTCCCCTTCGGGGCGGACGCCATTCAGCGCCGCGGCAAGAATATCGTCAAGGCTTGTCACCGCACGCATCACCGGACCCCTGCCTTTTCCGGTGCGCAACTATCCCGGCATGCAGAGGCGGCAAACGCCTGCCCGGACAGCCAGTCATGGGTCCGGGTTGTCGCCGGCTGCGCCTGCAAGGCCAGCAGATCGTCGATCTCATCGATATCGAAACCAAGCCCGGGCGCGCGCAACAGGGTCGGCACAATGCCCGCCCGCTCCGCCGCCGCGCAATGGGCCCGCACGCTGTCGGGGCCATAGTGGAATGCGATAAGATCGGGGGGCGTGCAGATCATTGCATTGGTGCCGCGCCCCTCCCGGTCAGGGGCAATGGTCAGGCCGGGGGAAGAGCGGTGCGCCGCGATCAGTTGCGCGATCTCGTCGCGCGTCACAAGCGGCAAATCCCCATGCAGCACAAGGATTTGCGCAACCCCTTCGGATTTCAGCAATGACGCCGCGCATTGCACGGCCGGGTTAAGGCCGTGATCGTCCGCTTCCGCCAGAATGCGCGCGCCGAACCGGCGACCCAGCGCATGGGCGCGCCGATCGGGAGAAACGAGCAAGATCCCTTCGATTGCCGCCACCCCGACAAGCGCTGCCAGCACATCTTCCAGCATGGCAAGACCAAGCGCGGCGCGCTGCCCGGCGCTCAGCCGCGCGGACAGGCGTTGCTTTGCTTCCCCTAAGCGCTTGACGGGCACAATCGCCCACATGGTCTCTTCCCTGTCAAACCGGTTGCCGGTTGTCTGTCCCGGTCAGTTATTCCACCTGGTTATCATTGTCGCGCGACGATAGGACAGCCCTGTCGCAATGTGTAGCTTTACGTCGCTTTTTGTTGCAACTGTTGCACAAACTGTAGCACAGCGCGGGCAAGTTCCACCTTTTCTTCTTGGCCGGTCATCACCGTATCGGTCACAAGGCAGGCAAGCCCCCTGTCTTCGATCCGGTCGGCAAGCGCGCGATCGGCGGCATCAAGGATAAACCCGTCGAGCAGATCTCCGTAATGATCGGCAATGGCGACCGCTTCCCCCGGCACGCCAAGCTCGCGCATCATCTTCGCGGTCGGCCCCTTGATGGCCTGCCCCCTCACGATGGGGGAAACCGCGATCACCGGCGCATGGGCCCGCGCGATCGCCTCCCGCATGCCCGGCACGGCCAGTATCGGGTCGATACTGACAAACGGGTTGGAGGGGCAGATGATTATCGCATCGAGCGCAGGGTCAGCAAGCGCGGCACGCGCGGAGCTGGCGGGTTGTGCAGTGTCGGCGCCTGCGAAACGGAAACCGGTCACGGGGCGCGCGCATTTATCGCGCACGAAATAATGCTGGAAGGCAAGCGGCCCGTCGGGGGTGTCGACGATCGTCCGTACCGGTGCATCGCACATCGGCACGATGGCGGGGCGCACCCCAAGCCGGCCGGCAAGTGCCTGGGTAATGGCGGACAGGCTTTCCCCGGCCGCCAGCCGCCGGCTGCGTTCGATATGGGTCGCTAGATCGAGATCGCCAAGCTGAAACCAGTCCTCACCGCCAAGCGCTGCGAGGGCGGACATAAAACGCCAGCTTTCCCCGTCACGCCCCCAGCCGGTTTCCCGATTGGCCAGCCCCGCAAGGCTGTACATCACCGTGTCGAGATCGGGTGAAATATGCAGGCCCAGATGGGTGAAATCATCGCCGGTATTGGTGATAACCGTCAGATTGGCGGGCGAAAGCTGCGCTTCAAGGCCCACCGCCAGTTTCGCGCCGCCAACGCCACCGCATAAGGCAACGCAGCGCAGTCGGGGAAACTGCACGGCATTGTCATCACGCTTGCCAATGCGCGGATCTTTATCTGGCTGCCGGTCGGTCATCGCATGCTCACCGGAACATATCGATCTGCTTGTCGCGGACAAGCGCGGCCGCCTCACGCGCGGGGACAGCACGGGGCGGCACGAAACCGCGCATCAGCACAGCCGGCACCCCTTCCGCCCCTTCCCCCATCAACAGCCCGGCCGCTGAAGCGATGGCATCAGCGGTGCCGACTTCCGAGACCTCGAGCACGCGCCCGAACAGATCCCGCTGACCGCGCAGATCGATCAGCGAGGCAAGCCCCGCCGCGCCGATTGCGATTCCCACCGTACCGTTGCGCCACGCCCGGCCAACGCTGTCGCAGATCACCACCGCAATTTCCACCCCGAAACGCATAGCGATTTCGCGACGCAACCGCCCAGCCGACGCATCCGGGTCTTCGGGTAACAGCAGCACCTGCTCGGTACCCTCAGGGTGGGCGATATTGGACTGATCGATACCGGCATTCGCCATCACCACACCGATCCGGTGCGCCACGATCAGCACGCCGGGCCGGTGGCGCACAATCTCGGTCGATTCGCGCAGGACAAGCTCGACAAGGCGGGGGTCCTTGTTCACCGCCGCAGCCAGTTCCTCAGCGCGCGGTGAAGGCGCGACCGTGGCCAGATCCACATAGCGGTCTTCTGCTTTGGAAACGACCTTCTGCGCAAGCACAAGCACATCGCCGGGTGCGAAGCTGAGCCCGGCGGCCTCCATCCCCCCGCCCAGAATAGCGGTAAGGTCGTCACCCGGCGCAATCAGCGGTATGGCCGGCAGGCCGGTCAGGGAAAGGGCAGCGGTCATCGTGTCCTGCGTCGGCTCAACCGGTTTTGCCTGTCGGATTGCCCGGAGTGCCGGTAATGCGGATCCCCGCCCCGTCGATCCGGTAGCGCTTGTTGATACCGATCAGAACCGAGGTCAGCGCTTCCGCCGCGACGCTGTTGGCAAGCGGCCCCGCATGCCAGCCGCGCATGCCGGCCGCTTCCACAAGCGCAATCACCTGCTCGCGCGCGGCAACCTTGTCGCCGCTGACAAGCACATCGCAATCGACCGGATGATCCTCGCGCAGATGGCTTGCCCCGACATTCTGGAAGGCGGAAACGACCGTCACCGCTTCCCCCAATATTGCCTGCGCGGCCAGCCCGGCCGAACCCTCGGGCGGTAATTGCACGCGTGCCACCTTGGGCGGGATCAGCGGTACGGTCACATCGACAAGGATCTTGTCGCGCAATCGCTCGCCCACGGCTTCAAGGGTCGTTTTCTGATTGGCGAACGGCACCGTCAGCACAGCGATATCGCAGGCTTGAGCGGCAGCGATATTATCCATACCGCGGACAGCCGGGGCATCGCCTGAAACCGCAAGTGATGCGGCCGCGGCCTCGGCCTTTTCAGCGGTCCGCGAGCCGATGATCACCTGATAGCCGGCGCGCGTCCAGCGATAGGCCAGGCCGCCGCCCAAATCCCCGGTGCCGCCAAGGATTGCGATAACAGGTCGATTGTCGGACATAACAGATACTCACGCATTCGGGGTGTCGCAGTCCCGCCCGGGCGGGCTGCCCTGCTTTTTGCGCGATTATTGTTGAATGCGCGCGCCGGCGCAAATAATTCGCGCAACCGGACGCAATCGGCGGTCCCGGGAGCTGCCCGTAACCGGCCAGCCTGATCGGGGCTAGTAAACCGAACTGCGCCGGACCGCAGCGGGTTCCCCACAATTCCAGTCGGCGGGATTGATCGTCTCTTTCTGTCGGGTGCGCAAATTGTACAAATGCCACTGCTCACCGGTCAGCCTGTTCTCCACATCGGCTGAATCATAGGTCAACCTCCCATCCCCTTCCCGGGCGGTGCAATCGACCAGCACCTGCGCCCCGTGATAATTGCCGCCCCCGCAGCCACCGAGCAGCACTCCCCCCAATCCGAGCGCGGCAATTTGCAACCGCCATCTTCCTGTCCCCCTGTCTTTCCCCATATCTTTCCCCATGTCCCGCACCTTTCCCGTTATCGTTTCGTACGACAGTGTGTCGCGCTTTCCCCGCGAATGTGATCACTTCTGTGTGAGGCGACGTTGCCGCACTGACGGGACCGGGCCGCTCCCGGCTCTGTATGGATAAGACAACAGACAGGGTAAAACAGTCCGATTTCGGACACTTTCGGGCATTCGCAATTGACAATTTATCATACTGTCGAAAAGCTGTAGGCGGATTATTCGAATCATGCTCCCCTGCCCAGATACAGGATGATGAAACCTGCCGGAAAGACAAGGCCGGCACACCTTTGCGAAAGCTGAAAACCAGATGTCAGACGCACCGCTTAAAAGATCGAGCCTTCTTGCCTATGTCCTGCCTGGCGCACCGATTGCCGCGCTGGGGCTGCCGATTGTTGTCTATCTGCCGCCCTTTTATGCGCAGGATATCGGTCTGGGGCTGGGGCTTGTGGGCACGATCTTCATGATCGCGCGCTTCTGGGATGTGATCACCGATCCGCTGATGGGGGTGCTGTCTGACCGGTTTCCCTCGCGCTGGGGTCGGCGGCGGCACTGGATCGTCCTGGCGGTGCCGATCCTGATCGGCTGCGTCTATATGGTATTTATGCCGCCTGAAACTTTCTTCGGCAGTCCGGTTTCAGGGGGTTATCTGCTGTTCTGGATGCTGCTGCTATATATCGGCTATACCCTGATCACGATTTCGCATCTGTCCTGGGGGGCGGAGCTTCACCCTGATTATCACGAACGCTCCCGCATTCAGGGCTGGCGCGAGGTCGCCGTCGTCGCAGGCATGGTTGCGGCCCTTGCTTTGCCCGCGCTGATCGACCGGATGGCCCCCGATGGCGAAGCGGGCATGAACCGGGTTGCGGCAATGGGCTGGTTTATCATTCTGGCCATGCCGCCTGCCGTGCTGATCGCGGTCAGCTGCGTCGCCGAAAGGCCGCTGCCCAAAAGCCCCGCGACACAGATCCCCCTGACCCAGACTTTGCGAATCATCGTGACGAACAAACCGCTGCAGAAGCTGGTCTCAGCGGATCTGCTGGCCGGGCTTGCCACAGGGGCGACCGGATCTCTGTTCATCTTTTTCGTCAGCCATGTGATCGGCGTTGGTAACCTTGCCAGTGCGATGCTGCTTCTGTACTTCATCACCGGCTGCATTGCCGCACCGATCTGGATCAAGATCAGCTATCGGGTGGGCAAGCATCGCGCGCTCGCCATCGCAACAATGTGCCGTATGGCTTTCGCGTTTCTGCTGCTGTTTGCGCCGACCGGCGATGTCGTTGCAGCGGCGATCCTGTTTGCCCTGTTCGGCTCGACCTATGCGGCCGCGCCCTTCCTGCTGCGCTCGATCATCGCGGATGTCGCCGATCATGACGAGGCGCAATCCGGGGTGCAGCGCACCGGGCTTTACTATTCGCTGCTCACCCTGACCAACAAGATCGGCCATGCGCTGGCGGTGGGGATCACCTATCCGCTGATCGAATGGATCGGCTTTGACGCCACGGGCATGAACAGCGAGGAAACGTTGAACGCCTTCACCGCGATCTTTATCGGCTTTCCCATCATCTGTGAAATCGTGCTGATCGCCGCGATCTGGAATTTTCCCATCGACGCGGCCTCGCAGGCACAGACACGCATGATCCTTGAACAAAGGCGGCGGGCGGCACTCGGTGAAGGGACCGCGGATTAACCGCCCTTTTTATTCTGCGCCGGCCCCCCATATGCGATCGGTGATGGGAATCGGAACGAAAATTTGCGCCGCCGCCGCGATACTGTTCATTGCCGCGACGGTCACTATCCTGCTCATTGACTGGCAGGCCGGGCAGCAGGGTGCTGCGTCCCATGCGATGACGGCAGGTGAATTATGGCACCGGGTGCATGCGCCAAGCCTTAATCTCACGCAGGCGATTACCGAACGTTATATAAGCCCCGCGCTCTGGTCGGATGTGATGCTGCCCATATTGCTGGCACCTGTCTGGGCGGTGGCGCTTGGCAAGGCCGGCTTTTTCAGCCTGCTTACGCTGATCCTGCATCTCTGTCGCCGCCCCTGCGAGCTGCGGCAGACAGATCACGCCAAGGCGGGCTAAAGCGGTATTTCCTCGGGCTGATCGCACAATGCGCGCAACCCCTCCCGATAGGTGGGATAGATAAGCTTCACCCCCAGCTCCTTCCTGATGCGCTCATTCCGGACCCGGCGGCAGTCATGGTAGAAACTCTTTGCCATCGGGCTGAGCTCCGCCGCTTCAAACGGGATGAGCGGCGGCACCGGCACCCCCGCCAATTCGCAGGCGAAGGCGACAATTTCGTGATTGGGGGCAGGCTCATCGTCACACACATTATAGACCGCACCCGGGTCGGACCGGGCGATGGAAGCGGCAAGTGTCTGTGCAATATCGTCCACATGAATGCGACAGAACACCTGACCGGGCTTGTCGATCCGGCGCGCCTGCCCCGCTTTCGCGGTCAATATGGCATTACGGCCGGGACCATAAATCCCCGCCAGCCGGAAAATATGCACCGGCAGCCCGTGATCGCGATACAGATCGTACCATTCGCGCTCCGCCGCCGCGCGGCGCGCGCTGCGCCCGGGGGTGGGGCCAAGCGGTGTCGTCTCATCGACCCAGCCGCCCTGCCTGTCCCCGTAAACCCCGGTGGTCGACAGATATCCGATCCACCGGAATTGCGCGCGCCGGGCAATCAGCCTGTCGCGTAATGCGGCAAGCACCGGATCCCCCGCCTGCCCCGGCGGGGCGGAGATCAGCAAATGTGTCACCCCTTCCAGGGCGGCATCGGGCAAATGCGCGCTATCATCGAGACGAAAGGCACCGATACCGCGCGCAGCCAGCGTCCGTGCCCGCGCCGGATCGCGGCAGGTTGCCGAAATCCGCCAGCCATGCGCCGCCAGCCGCCGCACGGTCGCGCGGGCCGAAAAGCCAAGCCCGAAACACAGCAGATGACCGGGCAGCGTGGAAAGAGGGGTTGCGGAATCAGTCATTTGCGCCGACCTTACCGCGCATGATGTTCTGCCGACAAGCCGGGCGTACACGCCCTGTTCCCGTCCTCCTGATACTGTGCGCGGCCCTGATGCCAACCGCACCGTTGACCGCCGCGCAGCCGGGGGAACAAGCCGCTTATCAGCGCTGCCTTTCGGAAATCGAGTTCAATCCGAATCAGGCCTTCGACGAGGCGCTGATCTGGCGCGATCAGGGAGGTGGCGTTCCGGCCCGCCATTGCGCCGCGCTGGCGCTGATCGCGCTTGAGGAATATGCCGCCGCCGCCGAGCGGCTTGAAGCGCTTGCCGATCAGACGGTAACGCGGTCTGCCGCGCACGCCAGTATGCGGCCCGCAATGCTCGGTCAGGCGGGCAATGCATGGCTGCTTGCCGACCGGCCAGACCGCGCCTATTCCGCCCTGAGCGCCGCGCTTGCCCTGCTGCCCGAGGCGGCGCCGGCGCGGGCCGATATACTGATCGACCGGGCGCGCGCGCTGGCCGCGCAGGCGCAATGGGCGGCGGCCGAAGCAGATCTGAGCGCAAGCCTCAGCCTCGCGCCGGACCGGGTGGATGGCTATATTTTTCGCGCAACCGCACGGCGGTTTCTCGAACGGTCCGACGCGGCTTTTGAGGATATCGAGACGGCGCTTGCGCTTGATCCGGCGCGGCCCGAAGCGCTGCTTGAGCGCGGCATTCTGCACCGGCTGGCCGGGCGCGACGACACAGCGCGGCGCGACTGGCTTAAACTGCTCACGCTGACGGAAGACGGGGCCGCGGCAACCGCCGCACAGCGCAATCTTGAGATGATGGATGTGGACCTGTCAGAAGATGTGGCGGGACGCGGCTCTGAAAAATAACGCTGCAGGAGAAATTGACCCGCAAATGAAACGGCCCGCGCGGCGGATTTCGCCTGGCGGGCCGTGACCACAACCACCGTAACATGTCACCGCAGTATGTCGTTACGGTAATAATCGGTCCTAGACCTGCCGTTCGACCATCATCTTCTTGATTTCGGCGATGGCGCGCGCGGGGTTAAGCCCCTTGGGGCAGGTCTGCGCGCAGTTCATGATGGTGATGCAGCGATACAGCCGGAACGGATCTTCAAGATCATCAAGCCGTTCGCCGGTTGCCTCGTCGCGGCTGTCGATCAACCAGCGATAGGCCTGCAGCAAGGCTGCCGGGCCGAGATAGCGATCACCGTTCCACCAGTAGCTCGGGCAGCTTGTCGAGCAACAGGCGCACAGAATGCATTCGTAAAGCCCGTCAAGCTTCTGCCGGTCTTCATAGCTTTGGCGCCATTCCTTCTGCGGCTCGGGGCTGACCGTCTGCAGATAGGGTTTGATCGAGGCATATTGCGCATAAAAGGTGGAAAGATCGGGCACCAGATCCTTCACAACATCGGTATGCGGCAGGGGATAGACCTTCACATCGCCGCTGATCTCATCCATGCCCTTGGTGCAGGCCAGGGTGTTCATGCCGTCAATGTTCATCGCGCAGGAACCGCACACCCCTTCGCGGCAGGAACGCCGGAAGGTCAGGGTGGGATCCATCTCGTTCTTGATCTTGATCAGCGCGTCAAGCACCATCGGCCCGCAACTGTCCATATCCACCTCATAGGTGTCGACACGCGGGTTATCGCCGTCATCCGGGCTCCAGCGATAGACCTGGAACTTGCGGATATTACTGGCTCCTTCGGGCGCCGCATGGGTCTTGCCCTTCTGGACCTTGGAATTTTTCGGCAGAGCGAACTCAACCATGGACCGATCCCCCTCTTTGGCTTGCGCCTTAAGCTGTTGACCGGCGAACGTGTGGATCAGTACACGCGCGCCTTGGGTTTAATATATTCAATGTCGTTCGACAGGGTGTAGCTGTGCACCGGACGATATTCCATCCGCACCGTCCCGTCCTCGTCGAGCCAGGCGAGCGTATGCTTCATCCAGTTTTCATCATCGCGGTCGGGATAATCTTCCCGCGCATGGGCACCGCGGCTTTCCTTGCGGTTTTCCGCACTGTACATGGCCACCATTGCCTGGCGGATCAGATTGTCGAATTCCAGCGTCTCGATCAGATCGGAATTCCAGATCAGCGAGCGATCGAAAGTCTTCAGATCATTGCGCGCGTCATAGACTTCCTTGATCAGCTTGACGCCTTCCTCAAGCACCTCGCCCGTGCGGAACACAGCACAGTTATTCTGCATGATGCGCTGCATCTTGAGCCGCAGTTCCGCGGTCGAGGTGCTGCCATTGGCATGCCGCGCCGCGTCGAGCCGCGACAGCGCCATCTCCCCGGCATCGGCGGGCAGATCGCGCTGCTTCTCGTCCGGATCGACGATCTGCGCCGCGCGCAGACCGGCGGCACGGCCAAACACCACCAGATCGATCAGCGAGTTCGATCCGAGCCGGTTTGCCCCGTGTACCGATACACAGGCCGCCTCGCCCACCGCCATCAGACCGGGCACCACCTGGTCGGGGTTACCATCTTTCAGGGTCACCACCTCGCCATGGAAGTTGGTCTGGATGCCGCCCATATTGTAATGCACCGTCGGCAGAACCGGGATCGGTTCCTTGGTCACATCGACGCCGGCAAAAATCCGCGCCGATTCGGAAATACCGGGCAGACGTTCTGCCAGGATCGCCGGATCGAGATGATCAAGATGCAGATAAATATGATCCTTGTTCGGCCCGACGCCGCGCCCTTCGCGGATTTCGATCGTCATTGAGCGGCTGACCACATCGCGGCTCGCCAGATCCTTGGCGCTCGGCGCATAGCGTTCCATGAACCGTTCGCCTTCGGAATTGGTGACATAGCCACCTTCGCCGCGCGCACCTTCGGTAATCAGGCAGCCCGCCCCGTAAATGCCGGTCGGGTGGAACTGGATGAACTCCATATCCTGCAGCGGCAGTCCCGCGCGCAGCACCATGCCATTGCCGTCGCCGGTGCAGGTATGGGCCGAGGTGCAGGAGAAATAGGTCCGCCCGTAGCCGCCGGTCGCCAGAATTGTCAGCTTGGCGCGAATGCGGTGAATGGTGCCATCATCCATGCAGATCGCCACCACCCCGCGGCAGGCGCCTTCTTCATCCATGATGAGATCAATAACGAAATATTCGATCATGAACTCCGCATTATGGCGCACGCTTTGCCCGTAAAGGGTGTGAAGCATGGCGTGGCCGGTCCGGTCGGCCGCCGCGCAGGTGCGCAGTGCGGCGGGGCCTTCGCCATATTCGGTTGTCATGCCGCCAAAGGCGCGCTGATAGATCTTGCCTTCCTCGGTGCGCGAAAAGGGCACCCCGAAATGCTCCAGCTCATACACTGCGGTCGGCGCCTCACGGCACAGATATTCGATGGCATCCTGATCGCCGAGCCAGTCCGACCCCTTGACGGTATCGAACATGTGCCAGCGCCAGTCATCTTCCATCATATTGCCCAGCGAGGCGGAAATGCCGCCCTGCGCCGCGACCGTATGGCTGCGGGTCGGGAAGACCTTGGTGATATTGACGGTCCGGAGTCCCGCCTGCGCGCAGCCGAGCGTCGCGCGGAGGCCCGAACCACCGGCGCCGACGACAACCACGTCATAGCTATGATCAGTAATGGGATAGGCAGTCATGAGCGTTGCGCGTCCTTCATCCTTGAAAACGGGGCCATATGCAGGCCTGAAACAGGCCTAAAGCGGTGTCGTGATATCGATCGAAACAGCCGGCCCGAAGCCGAGTTTCAGCACCGAATAGACACAGGCAAGCCCGAGCAGCAGCGTACCGAGATTGATGAGCACGATAAGCCCGATCTTTGTCAGCTCGCCATGCACATAATCTTCCACCACATGGGCAAGACCGAGCTTCATGTGGTAAAAACCGATCACGAGAAAGGCAAGCAGCAGCACCGCGACAAGCGGCGATCCGACATAAGCCGCCGCCTCGGCATGGCTTTTGCCGGTGATCGTGATCATTGCCGCGACGAAGAACAATGTCAGCGGCACAAGCGCCAGCGCGGTCAGCCGCTGATGCCAGAAAGTCTGCGTCCCGGCGCGCGCCGCGCCATGGCCGCGCACACGGCCCATCGGGGTCTTGAACGCCATCAGCCATTCCCTCCCATTGCATAGGCCAGCACCCAGGCGATAACGGTCAGCAGCACCGAGCCGCCGATTACCGCCATTGCACTCTTATCCGCGGTTGCCGGTTCGAAGCCGCGACCGGTGTCCCAGACAAGATGCCGGATGCCGTTGCACATATGGTACATCAGCGCCCAGGTGAAGCCGAACATGAGCAGCCGGCCGAACCAGCTCCCCAGAAATCCCTGAATGCCGTCATAGGCTTCCGGACCGCCGGCCAGCGCCAGCAGCCAGCAGGTCAGAAGCAGGGTACCGATCGCAATCCCAACACCTGTGATGCGGTGGGTGATTGACGCCGCCATGGTGATCTTCCAGCGATAGATCTGCAAATGCGGCGCCATGGGCCGCGCGCGACGGGGCGCGCCTTCTTGTGTTTCCGCCATTGCTGGCCCCCTCCGATGTATCCTGTATCCGGTTTCCCGAATTCGCCGCACTATTGTAATCGGTTTTTTGTGCGAACACAGTAAGATATGCCATATTTCCGGCGCGATAGTAAGCACCGGTTACGCGAAGTCAATCTTCCTTGCCGCTTTCGCGCACAGAAATTACCCGGCATATTCCCAGCTGTCCCGCATCATGCAATCGCTGGCACAGTTCGCAACCCCCTTCAGCGACGCGGCATCAGCACCCAGTAATCGAGATCGAGGATCACGCCAGCCGCATGCCCGTCCTCTGTCTTGCCGGGGAAATCGGCCGCCGGCAGATCCTTGGTGGCAAAGCCGCGCACACGCAGCGCCCCCAGATCGCTGCGTCCGGGCAGTTCCGCCTTGTCGAGGATTTCCGACCAGGCAAACACCGTATCCCCGGCATAGCAGGGGGCGACATGCTGTCCTGCATTGATTGCGGCGATCTTGAAGGCGTTGCCCAGCCCGTTATAGCTCAAGGCCCGCGCCAGACTGATCACATGCCCGCCATAGATCAGCCGCCTGCCCGCCTTGTCGTTATTCTGCATGAACTGGTTGAAATGCACCTTGGCGGTATTCTGGTAAAGCCGGGTCGCCATCATATGCTCGGCTTCCTCAATCGTCATGCCATCCACATGATCGATCTTCTCGCCCACCGTATAATCGTCCCACAGATGCGGGCTGCCGGCGAGACCGGTATCATATCCCGCAAGGCTGAGCCCTTCGGGCACCACAAGCTGATCGGGGGCCACCGCTTCGGGCAAATCGGGAATCTGCGTTTCAGGCGCGGGCGCTGCCGCATCACGCTTGCGCACCATCACCCAGCGCACATATTCAATGACGACTTCATGCCGCTGATTGACCGCAGTGGAGCGCACATAGACGATGCCCGACTTGCCATTGGATAATTGCCGCAAACCGATCACTTCGGAGCTCGTGCTAATCGTATCGCCGGGATAGACCGGGGTCACAAAGCGGCAATCCGCATAGCCCAGATTGGCGACCGCATTCAGCGAGATATCGGGAACCGTCTTGCCGAACGCGATATGGAAGGCGAGCAGATCATCGCTGGGCGCGCGCGGCAGGCCGATGGCGCGGGCGAATTCATCGGACGAGGTCAGCGGAAAACGCGGCCCGAACAACGCCATATAAACCGCCGCATCGCCTTCGCTCACAGTGCGCGGGGTGGCATGGCGCAGAAACTGGCCAACCGAAAAGTCCTCGAAATAATTGCCCGGATTGGTCTTTTGCGCAGCCATGCCTGTCTCTGTCTCCCGCTGTTGAAATCGCGTCACCCGCGTGCAGAGCGGGCCCTTGGCCGCCTTATAACAACCCCGCAGCGTCATCGCCACGGGAATTGGACAAACAGCGAAAGGGCTGTGCAGTCGGGCTGCGGCTTGCGCCGGGGCGCCGTCTGTGATGGGCTTCAGCACATAACAAGGCCCGGGGCAAATAATCCCGCAGGCCCGTACATTCAGGGGAGCAGTGGCAATGACGGCAATCGACAAGAACGGCATTCTGGCGGGCAAGGTGGCGGTGGTGACCGGCGCCTCGCGCGGCATTGGCGAGGCGGTGGCGATCCGCTATGCGATGGAGGGGGCGAAGGTTGTCATCTCCGCGCGCACGGTGGAAGAAGGCGATCACGCGCTGCCCGGCAGCATCAATGCGGTCACACAGAGGATCAACGATGCGGGCGGACAGGCGATCGCGGTGCAATGCGATCTTGCCAGGCCGGAAGATCGCGAAAGGCTGATCAAAACCACCGAGGAATGTTTCGGGCCGGTCGATATCCTGTGCAACAATGCGGCGATCACCTATTTCATGCCGGTCGCGAAATTCACCGAAAACCGCTTCAAACTGATGCTCGAGGTGCAGGTTTACGCGCCCTTCCATCTGTCGCAGATGGTCATCCCGGGCATGCGTGAAAAAGGCGCGGGCTGGATCATCAATGTTTCTTCCCATGCCGCGCTGCACCCCAAGCCCGACCAGGCGGCAATCGGCGCAGGGGGCACGGTTTACGGCATGTGCAAGGCCGCGCTTGAACGTTTCACCACCGGACTTGCCTCAGAACTTTATCGCGACAATATCGCGGTCAATGTGATCGCGCCGGGACTTGTCGCCACGCCGGGGGTTGTGCATCACAAGCTGATCAATGACTCAAACAAGGATATGGCAACCCCTGTCGAACATATGGCGGAGGCATGCCTGCGGCTGTCGCACTCACCTGCGCAGGAGCTATCAGGCCGGATCACCTATGCCGACGATATGATGCAGGAGTTCGGGCTGAACGCCGCCGAGCTGATCGCCTGATCCGGCCCACGCTATACACGCCAGCGCGCCAGTGCGTCAGTGCGCTGGCTGTACGCGCTGTCTCGCTTTGTCTTCCCTTGTGGAATCCGGGGACCTTTGCATATCGCTATCCAGCGTGCGGCGATCATCTTTTCTCCGCCACCATGCCGCCAGGAACGCACTGTCGCAGCCAATGCTGCAATGCGCGCGCCAGTTCGGCATGCGCCACATCGAAAAACCGCAGGCCGGCACCCGTACCTGGCAGGGCAAGATCACCCCGGCGGCAAAACGAACAATGCACAAAGCCGGGCCCGGCGCGTCATCAAGAGGTTATATTGTTCTGTCATCTTATTTTTTCGCCTCAATGCCGCATATAACTAACATGATCGTCTCTGGCGACGGAAAAAGCAGTAAAAAGGACAGGAATTCATGTCGGTCCGCAATCTTGACTATCTGTTCGCGCCGCAATCGGTCGCACTGATCGGGGCCAGCAACCGGCCCGGTTCAGTGGGTCAGGTGCTGGCGCAAAATCTGCTGGGCCAGCGCGGCGGCGGCAAGGGAATCTTCTCCGGACCGATTATGCCCGTGAACCCGAAAGGGGAAGCGATCGCCTCGGTCGCGGCCTATCGCGACGTTGCGTCCCTGCCCCAAACCCCCGATCTTGCGGTGATCTGCACCCCGCCCGACACGGTGCCCGGACTGATTGCCGAACTTGGCGCGCGCGGCACCCGCGCCGCCATCGTGATCACGGCGGGCTTCGGTGAAATGGGGGCGGAGGGTCAGAAACTGCAACAGCAGCTGCTTGATGCCGCAAAACCGCACCTGTTGCGGGTGATGGGGCCCAATTGCGTCGGACTTCTGGTGCCCGGCTGCCATCTCAATGCAAGTTTTGCCCATGTCGGCGCACGGTCGGGTCATCTCGCCTTCGTCACCCAGTCAGGTGCGGTGCTGACATCGGTGCTCGACTGGGCGGAGGGGCGTGGCATCGGCTTTTCGCACATGGTCTCGCTGGGTGGCATGGCCGATGTGGATTTCGGCGATATGCTCGACTATCTCGCTGCCGACCGGCAGGTCAGCGCGATCCTGCTTTATGTCGAATCGATCACTCATGCGCGCAAATTCATGTCCGCCGCCCGCGCCGCCGCGCGCCTTAAACCCGTCATCGTGATCAAGGCCGGCCGGCACGCCGCCGCCGCCAAGGCCGCCGCGTCCCATACCGGCGCGCTGGCGGGAAGCGATGCGGTCTATGACGCGGCCTTCCGGCGCGCCGGTATGCTGCGGGTGAGGGAACTCGAAGAACTTTTTGATGCGGTCGAAACGCTGGCCGCCGGGGTGCAGCCGGTTGGTGAGCGGCTGGCCGTCCTGACCAACGGCGGCGGGATGGGGGTGCTTGCGACCGATCGGCTGATGGATGAGGGGGGCCAGCTTGCCGAACTGTCCGAGGACACACTCAAGGCGCTCAATGACAGCCTGCCGCACACCTGGTCGCACGGCAATCCGGTGGACATTATCGGCGATGCGCCGGGCACACGCTATGGCGCGGCGACCGGCGCGCTGCTGCGCGATCCCGGCGTCGATGCGCTGGTGGTGCTGAACTGCCCGACCGCTATCGCCGACAGCGTCGAAGCGGCAGAAGCTGTGACCAGCCATCTGCGTGGCAGCCGCAAACCGGTACTGACAAGCTGGCTGGGCGGCGCGCGGGCGGAACCGTCACGCAAGCTGTTCCGCGCGCATGGAATCCCCACTTACGAAACACCGGGCCAGGCAATCAATGCCTTCAGTCATATGGTGCGCTACCGGCGCAATCAGGATCTGTTGATGCAGACCCCGGCACCGGGTGGCGATGGCGGGCAGGGGGACCGGCAGGCGGTTGAGGCGCTGATCTCCCAGGCACAGGCGGAAGACCGCGAATGGCTGAACGAGGCGGAGGCGAAACAGGCGCTGGCCGCCTATCGCATTCCGATTGTCGAAACCCGCACCGCACCCGATCCCGAACAGGCGGGCGCACTGGCCGATACCTTCGAGGGGCCCGTGGCGCTCAAAATCGTGTCGCGCGATATCACCCATAAATCGGATGCGGGCGGCGTGACTCTCAATCTGGAAGGCGCCGATGCGGTGCGCGCCAGCGCCGAGACGATGCTGACCCGGCTGCGCAAATCGCACCCCGATGCGAAGCTGGAGGGGTTCGCGGTGCAGCCTATGGTCAGCCAGAAAGGGGCAAGCGAGCTGATCGTGGGGATGAGCGACGATGCGACATTCGGCCCGGTCATTCTGTTCGGGGAAGGGGGCACGGCGGTTGAAATCGTGGCTGACAAGGCAATCGGCCTGCCGCCGCTTAACGATGTGCTGGCGCGCGAATTGATCGACCGGACAAAAGTTATCCGCAAGCTGCGCGGCTATCGCGATGTGCCAGCCGCCGATACTGACGGGATAATTGGTACACTGATTGCGATTTCGCAGCTTGTGGCGGATATCCCTGCGATTGCCGAACTCGACATCAATCCGCTAATCGCATCGGACAAGGGGGTAATGGCGCTCGATGCGCGCATCCGCATCCACAAGCCGGGACGGATATGCGCTGACCGGCTTGCTATCTCCCCCTATCCGGCGGAGCTGAGCGGAAAGATCACCGCCGGAAACGGCGCAACCTATACCCTGCGGCCGATCCGGCCCGGGGACGAGCCCGCCCTTGTCGCCATGGTCGAACAGCTCGACCCCGAAGATGCCAGGCTGCGTTTCATGTCCTCGATGCGGCGGATGAGCCACCGGCTGGCGGCGCGGCTTACCCAGATCGACTATGATCGCGAAATGGCCTTCATCGCGCTCAACGACAATGCCGGTGAAAAAAGCAGCAATGAGGAGAGCGGCAACAAGCACAACGATGCAGAGATCGCCGGTGTCGTGCGTCTGACCGCCGATCCCGATAATGAGCTGGCGGAATATGCCGTCCTTGTGCGCAGCGAGCTAAAGGGCACAGGCCTTGGCTTTGCGTTGATGCAGCATATCATCGATCACGCCCGCGCCCGTGGCGTCGATATCCTGACCGGACATGTGCTGAAGGAAAACCACGCCATGCTGTCGCTTGCGGCCGAGCTCGGTTTTGAAACCGAACCGGTCGAAGGCGAATCAGATCAGTTACGCGTTGTCCTTGATTTACGTACCCCGTAGATCACAAAGGCGACGGCCGCCAGGGCGGCGATACCCGCACCCAGATGAAAGGGGCTTGTCAGAATATGCCCCAGCGCGGCGGTCAATTCGGAAATTTCCCCATGCCCGCCGGGATGGGCGTGGGCTGCGGTAACGCCGGACAATACCGGCAAGGCGATGGCAAACTGCATCAAGCGCGATGTCATTTTCTGCTCCCTCTCTCAACTGTTATCGTAGCTACTAATCGGTTCACGCCGGGGCGTCCAGTGGGCGCGCGGATTTTTCCAGCCCGCCGGCACGCGTGATAAAATCCACAATATCGGACAACCCCTCTCCGGCCCGCATATTGGCGAACAGAAACGGCCTTTCCCCGCGCATTTTACGCGCATCGCGATCCATCACACCAAGATCCGCGCCGACAAGCGGCGCCAGATCGATCTTGTTGATGACAAGCAGATCCGAGCGGGTAATGCCCGGCCCCCCCTTGCGCGGGATCTTGTCGCCGGCGGATACATCGATCACATAGATCGTGATATCGGCAAGCTCGGGCGAGAAGGTCGCCGCCAGATTATCGCCGCCACTTTCGATCAGAATCAGATCAAGGCCCGGAAAACGGCCCGAAAGCTGATCGACAGCCGCCAGATTGATCGACGCATCCTCACGGATCGCGGTATGCGGGCAGCCGCCCGTCTCGACCCCGAGAATACGCTCAGGCGACAAGGCGCCGGACCGGGTCAGAAACTCCGCATCCTCGCGCGTATAGATGTCGTTGGTGATCGCGGCAAGCGCATAATCCTCGCGCATATTCTTGCACAGCGCATCCATCAGCGCCGTCTTGCCCGAGCCGACAGGCCCGCCAATGCCGACCCGCAAGGGTCCGTTCACCGTTTCAGTCATGAGCGAAACAACCTCGTATATTGGGTTTCATGGGCGGCGGAACAGAATTCCGCCATCGCCGCCGCGCCCCCCAGATCGGCCAGCGTCGATGCCGCCGCTGCCTGAGCGGCTTCGGAAACCGGCCGGGCCAGCGCGGCCAGTGCAATCTGCCCGTCGGTCTGGCCGAGCGGCACAAGCCGCACCGCCGCCGAAATCAGATTGGCGACAAAACCGTGCAGATAGGCCGAAAGGGCGGGGCCAGGCGGCACAGCGTGACAGGCCGCCGTAACCGCAACGACCACCGGATAGGCGGGACTAGCTGCACGATCGGTGATCCGCCCCGCAAATGCCTCAAGCAGGGGATGCGGCCAGGCGGCACGCACCGCGCGCAGAAAGGCCTCCCCCTGTGCGGTATTCTCAAGCGCAAGTTCAGCGGTCGGGCGTAGGGCCGCGGCCCAGTCGACAACTTCATCAAGCGCGGCCGCATCGCCCGCCGCCGCAGCAAACCAGCCCGCATTGAACAGGATCGCATCATTGCGCCCGGACCCGAACCGCAGCAGATCGCCCACCCAGTCAACCAGCGCGTCACGGTCATTGAGCAGCCCCCCTTCGACCGCATATTCGATCCCGTGCGAATAGGTGAAGGCACCCACCGGAAAAGACGGGGAGAGCCAGCTCATCAAACGGTAAAGCGCGGCATCAGACGCTTGCGTCATTGCTCTGCCTCCCACCCCGATTCGTGGTGATGGCCGTGGTTATATTCACGGCTGTTCTGAGAGGCGCCGTCATGCCCCTCATAGGCCCCGCCTTCGGCAGCAAAGATATCGCGCCGGCGCACCGTCACCGCGCCCAGATCGCGGACCATCGCCTCGATCACATGATCATGAAGAATGCGCAATCCCCCATCGGGCAGGATCTGCACCGGCAGATGCCGATTACCCAGATGCCAGGCGAGGCGCATTGCTTCCACCGCGTTGGCCGCACGGATATCAATCACATCCTCGCATGCCGCACGGACCAGCACCCATCCGCCATCGGACAGTCCAAGCCCGTCCCCGTCCGACAGCCGAACCGCGCGCGGCAGATCGAGCAGGATGTCCGCGCCCCCCTCATCAAGGCGCAGCCGCACACGCCGTCGGTACCGGTCGGCAAAGCCCAGCGTCACGGTGCCACGCGCCGCCGAGGCGGGCCATTCCCCGGCGTGAAAAATCTGCGTGGCGCGCATAACCGTCATCGATTCCCACACTCAGAACAGCCCACACTCAGAACAGGAAGTAACGCTGTGCCAGCGGCAGCGTGTCCGCCGGTTCGCACGTCAGCACCTGCCCATCGGCGCGCACTTCATAGGTTTCAGGGTCGACCTCCATTTTCGGGGTCGCATTGTTCAGGATCATTTCCGCCTTGGAGATGCGGCGGATATCGCGCACCGGTAATACAATGCTAGTCAGGCCAAGCTGATCGGCAACCCCGGCTGCCATCGCCGCCTCTGACACAAATGTCATCCGGCTTGCGGGCAAAGCGCCACCAAGCGCGCCGAACATCGGCCGGTAATGTACCGGCTGCGGCGTCGGGATCGACGCATTGGGATCCCCCATCAGTGCCGCCGCAATCGTACCCGCCTTCAGCACAAGATCGGGCTTCACCCCGAAAAAGGCGGGCTTCCAGAGGACAAGGTCGGCATATTTCCCAACCTCGACCGAGCCGACATATTCCGCAATCCCATGCACAAGGGCGGGATTGATTGTGTATTTCGCAATATACCTCCGTACACGGAAATTATCGTTGTCGCCGGCTTCCTCGTTCAGACGTCCACGCTGCCGACGCATCTTGTCCGCGGTTTGCCAGGTGCGGATGATGACTTCGCCCACCCGGCCCATTGCCTGACTGTCCGACGCGATGATGCTGAACGCACCCAGATCGTGCAGCATGTCTTCAGCGGCAATCGTCTCGCGCCGGATGCGGCTTTCGGCAAAGGCCACATCCTCGGGAATATTGGGGTCAAGATGATGGCAGACCATCAGCATATCGAGATGTTCGTCAATCGTATTGACCGTGAACGGACGGGTCGGGTTGGTCGAAGATGGCAGTACATTCGCCTCGCCGCACACCTTGATGATGTCGGGCGCATGGCCGCCGCCTGCACCTTCGGTATGGAAGGCATGGATATTGCGGCCCTTGAATGCGGCGATCGTATTCTCCACAAAACCGGATTCGTTCAGCGTATCGGTATGGATCGTGACAGCAGTATCTGTTTCTTCGGCAACCGTCAGGCAATTATCGATCGCGGCGGGCGTTGTGCCCCAATCCTCGTGCAGCTTGAGACCGCAGGCACCTGCCGCGATCTGTTCATGCAGCGGGACGGGCGATGTCGCATTGCCCTTGCCGAAAAACCCCAGATTCATCGGCAGCGCATCGGCAGCCTGCAGCATCCGGCCGATATGAAACGCGCCAGGGGTACAGGTGGTGGCATTCGTCCCTTCCGCCGGGCCGGTACCGCCGCCCATCATGGTGGTGACCCCGCTATAGAGCGCGTCATCGATCTGCTGCGGGCAGATGAAATGGATATGCACATCGATCCCGCCGGCGGTCAGAATACGCCCCTCGCCGGCAATGACCTCGGTCGTCGGGCCGATCACGATATCGACACCGGGCTGGACATCGGGATTACCCGCCTTGCCGATCCCGGCGATGCGGCCATCGCGAATACCGACATCGGCCTTGACGATTCCCCAATGATCGAGGATCAGCGCATTGGTGATGACCGTATCCACCGCACCGTCGGCGCGACTTGCCTGCGACTGACCCATGCCGTCGCGGATCACCTTGCCACCGCCGAACTTCACCTCCTCGCCATAGATGGTGCGGTCTTCCTCCACCTCGATGAACAGCTCGGTATCGGCAAGCCTTACCTTGTCGCCGACTGTCGGGCCATACATGGCGGCATAGGCATCGCGGCTGATTTTATTGGCCATGATCTATCCTCCCGGCGGGCCCTCCCAGCGGGCCGTTGACCGCGCCGTTAAATCCGAACACCCGACGCGCGCCGGCATAGGCGACAAGCCGCACCTCGCGCGTTTGACCCGGCTCGAACCGCACCGCGGTTCCCGCCGGAATATCGAGACGGAACCCTTTTGCCGCCGCGCGATCAAAGCTAAGGGCGCTATTTGCTTCATGGAAATGATAGTGGGAACCGACCTGCACCGGCCTGTCGCCACTGTTTGCAACCGGCAGGGTCAATGTCTCACGCCCCTCATTAAGCGTGATCTCCCCCGCGGCGCAGATGATTTCTCCGGGCTTCATCGCTCTTCCCCCCTAACGGATTGGCTGATGGACGGTGACAAGCTTGGTGCCGTCGGGAAATGTCGCCTCGACCTGAATCTCATGCAGCATCTCGGCAATGCCTTCCATCACCTGCTCGCGGCGCAGAACCCCCGCCCCGTCGCGCATCAGATCCGCGACCGAGCGGCCATCGCGCGCGCCCTCGACGACATAGTCGGTGATCAGCGCCACCGCCTCGGGATAATTCAGCCGCACCCCGCGCTCAAGCCGCCGGCGCGCCACAACCGCGGCCATCGCCACAAGCAGCTTGTCCTTTTCCCTTGGTGACAGGTTCATCGCTTCCCCTCCCCGGACCCGCCGGTCCCTCTTTCAGATATACCAAAGCCGCGGCAGCGCCGCGGGCAATCGGGCAAGACGGGCGCGCAGCGCACCCCAGAAAGCGCCATAGGCAACCCGCAGGCGCTCCGGCGCAAAACCAAGCCAGCGCAACACCAGCACGCCATTGACAACACTGGCCGCAACGTGGAAATCGTCATCGGACTGCGGCAGCAGATCGCGCACGACCGTCAGCATATCCGCGGCATCGGGCCCCGCATAGATCAGCGTCGCAATCGCGCGCGCGCCGGCAAGCCCCGCCCGCCCATGCAGCGGCCGCGTCAGATCCCCCTCCATCCGCAGAATATCGGCCCAGACAAGCCTGTTTTCACGGTAAAGCTCCCACCGGTCCTCAACCGCCCCCCGGGTCAGATCCTCGCCATGGGCGGCGCGGCCGAAAATCAGCATTTCGCCGGCAAGCATCCGCGCATCGGCAGCAAGCTTGACCCGATTGCAACGGCGGAACCGCGCCCCCTCGAACAGAATCGTTTCCTGCGGCACCCATTCAAGCCAGGCCCCCGCGCCGGCCTCAAGCGTCACCGCGATCTCACATGCCGCGGCGGGGGAACGGTAGATCTTTTCCGCCGCCGCCCCAAGCGCCATACCGCGCGCACCCGCACCGACCGAAAACGCGATATCGAGGCGATCCCCCGCCACCATGCCGCCCGAACTGTTCACCAATGCGGCAAGCGGGATATCGCCCCGGGCCGGCGCGGGAAACAAGACCCGCAGCGGATCATGATGGGACAGATGGGTCAGCCTGTCAGCCCCGTCGCGGCGGGCGAAGCTTATTGCCGCATGACCATGCACCTGCTGCCGCCAGGACTGTGCCGTCACCGCGGCGGGGCCGACAGAAGAAGAAACTGACAATTCTGCACCAGCGGCAGGTTCAGACGGTGAGGTAACGGCGGACATCTTCCTCATCCATCTCACCTGCAGGGCCTGCAAGCACAACCTCGCCCCGTTCCATCACGGCAAATTCATCGGCCAGATCGCGCGCGAACTCGAAATACTGTTCGACAAGCAGGATCGCCATGCCGCCCCGGTCACGCAGAATGCCGATGATATTCTCGATATCCTTGATGATGGATGGCTGGATTCCTTCGGTCGGTTCGTCAAGAATCAGCAGGCGCGGCCGGGTCACAAGCGCACGGGCAATCGCAAGCTGCTGCTGCTGACCACCACTCAGATCACCGCCGCGCCGGCCGAGCATATCCTTCAGTACAGGGAACAGATCATAGATATCGTCGGGAACATAATGCTCCTTGCGCGGCGTCGCGGCAAATGCGGTGCGCAGATTTTCCTCAACCGTCAGCAGCGGAAAAATCTCACGCCCCTGCGGCACATAGGCAATGCCGCACCGCGCGCGTTCGTAAGGCGGCAGGGCAGAGACATCCTTGCCTTCCCATATGATCTTGCCGCCCCGGATCGGCTGCTGTCCGACAATCGCGCGCAGCAGGCTTGTCTTGCCAACCCCGTTGCGCCCCATGATGCAGGTCACCGCCCCAAGCGCCGCGGACAGATTGACGCCGCGCAATGCCTGGCTTGCGCCATAGTAAAGATCGATATTATCGACTTGCAGCATCTGCCCTAGCGCCCCAGATAGACTTCGATCACGCGTTCATCGGCCTGCACCCGCGCAAGCGAACCTTCCGCCAGCACCGAGCCTTCATGCAACACCGTCACCATGGTATCGAGCCGACGGACAAATTCCATATCATGCTCGACCACGATAACCGAGCGTTCGCGCGCGATGGTGCGCAGAAGATCCGCCGTCTGATCGGTTTCGGCATCCGTCATGCCCGCGACCGGTTCATCGACGAGCAGAAGCTCGGGATCCTGCATCAGCAGCATGCCGATTTCGAGCCATTGTTTTTGCCCGTGCGACAGGGCACCGGCCTGCATGCCGTATTGTTCGGTAAGCGAGATAGTCTGCAACACCTCGTCGATCCGGGCCGCCTGTGCCTTGCTGAGTCTGAACAGCAGCGTTGCAAACGGACCGCGATCGGTCTTGAGCGCGAGTTCGAGATTTTCGAAAACAGTGAGATTTTCAAAAACCGTCGGTTTCTGGAATTTTCGACCGATACCAAGATTGGCGATTGCCGCTTCATCGAGTTTCGACAGATCGACATCGCCATTGAAATAGACATCCCCCTCATCGGCGCGGGTCTTGCCGGTGATCACATCCATCATCGTCGTCTTGCCCGCACCGTTCGGGCCGATGATGGCGCGCATTTCGCCCGGTCGGATATAGAGGCTGAGATTGTTGAGCGCCTTGAAACCGTCGAAGCTGACCGTGACGCCGCTGAGATACAGCATCACATCCTGCGCCCGCAGCACATGCGCGCGATCATCGGCGGGGCTGTTTTCGGCGGGGCTGTTCATGTGCCGTGCTCCTCACCCAGCCTGCCGCGACCATAGAGCGCACCCAATATCCCGTTGCGCCCCGCCTGGCGCAGCACGCCGACAATCCCCTTGGGCATGAACAGGGTGACCGAGACGAAAAGCGCGCCGAGCATGAACAGCCAGATTTCAGGCAAGGCCCCGGTGAAATAGGTCTTGGCGTAATTGACAAGAATGGCTCCAAGTGCTGCGCCATAAAGCGTACCGCGCCCGCCGACCGCAACCCAGATCACGATCTCGATGGAATTGGCGGGGGCGAATTCCGCGGGGTTGATAATTCCGACCTGGGGGACATACAGCGCCCCGGCAACCCCGGCCATCATCGCCGACAGGGTAAAGACGAACAGCTTGTAATATTCCACCCGGTAACCCAAAAACCGCACCCGGCTTTCCGCATCGCGGATCGCCTCCAGCACGCGGCCGAATTTCGACCGCACGATCGCGGCGCAGATCAGATAGCCAAGCGCAAGCGACACCGCACTGGCCACGAACAAACCGCTGCGGGTCGCATCGGACTGCAGATCAAAACCAAGCAGATCCTTGAAATCGGTCAGCCCGTTATTGCCGCCAAACCCCATATCATTGCGGAAAAAGGCCAGCATCAGCGCATAGGTCATCGCCTGGGTGATGATCGACAGATAAACCCCCGTGACACGGCTGCGAAAGGCAAGCCAGCCGAACAGGAATGCAAGCAGACCCGGCGCAAGCAGTACCATCACCATGGCGAAAGGGAACATGTCGAAGCCGTACCAGAACCAGGGCAGTTCCTGCCAGTTCAGGAATACCATGAAATCGGGCAGCAGCGGATCGCCATATACGCCGCGCGGTCCGATCTGGCGCATCAGATACATGCCCATCGCATAACCGCCCAGCCCGAAGAACGCCCCATGGCCGAGGCTGAGAATACCGCAAAATCCCCAGACCAGATCCACACTGAGTGCCAGCAGCGCATAACAAAGATACTTGCCGAGCAACGCCACCATATAGGCCGGCACGTGGAAAAATGAATCGGCGGGCACCGCAAGATTGAGAAGCGGCACAAGCAGCGCGGCAAGCGCCAGCAGCCCCAGCATGATCTTGCCCCCAAGCGGCAGCGAAAGCAGCAAACCGCTCAGCGGGCCAGTCCGCAGTTCAGGAATATGTGCAGCAGACGACATGGCTCAGTTCTCCACCGCGCGGCCCTTCAGCGCAAACAGCCCCCGGGGCCGACGCTGAATGAACAGGATGATGGCAACAAGCACCAGAATTTTACCCAGCACCGCCCCCGCATAGGGTTCGAGGAACTTGTTCACAAGCCCAAGGCTCATGCCGCCAAAGAAGGTACCCCACAGATTCCCGACCCCGCCAAATACCACAACCATGAAGGAATCGACGATATAGGCCTGACCCAGATTCGGGCTGACATTGTCGATCTGGCTGAGCGCCACCCCGGCCATGCCGGCAATCCCGGACCCAAGCCCGAACGTCAGCGCGTCGATCTGCCCGGTACGGATGCCCATTGCGCTCGCCATGCCGCGATTCTGGGTGACGGCGCGCATGCGCAGCCCGAAAGCGGTATAGCGCAGCAGCAACATCAGTACCGCCAGTACCGCAAGCGCAAAGAAAATGATCGCCAGCCGGTTATAGGTCAGCACAAGGCCGCTATCGAATTCCAGCGCACCGCTCATCCAGCTCGGGGTGCCGACCTCCTTGTTGGTCGGCCCGAAGATCGAGCGCACCGTCTGCTGCAGAATGAGGCTGAGCCCCCAGGTCGCAAGCAGGGTTTCCAACGGCCGGCCGTAAAGAAAACGGATCACCCCGCGCTCGATCCCCACCCCGACCGTGCCGGCAACCAGAAAGGCCGCCGGAATGGCGATGAACAGCGAATAATCGAACAAGGCGGGATGGCTCGCACGGATGATTTCCTGAATGACGAAAGTCGTATAGGCGCCCAGCATCACCATCTCGCCATGCGCCATATTGATGACCCCCATCACCCCGAAAGTGATGGCAAGCCCAATCGCCGCCAGCAGCAATACCGAACTCAGGCTGAGCCCATGAAAGACCGACTCCGCGGCAGACCAGAATTCAAGCCGGCTCTCCACACCCGCAAGGGCAGCGCTCGCGGCGGCGCGTAATTCCGCATCCGCTTCAAGCGGGTTGCCATCGCGGTCCGTAAGAAGCACCGCGCTCAATACCCCGCGCACATCCTGATCGGTGAAGCTTCCCAGCGTCTCGACCGCCGCGATACGGGCGGTGCTATCGCTGTCATGACGCAACGTCACCGCAGCAAGGGCGCGCTGCATCCGGCGCCGCACAACTTCATCGGTTTCCTTGGCAATCGCGGCGCGCAACAGCACGGCATTTTCAGGTGCCGGCGTCTTGAAGACCGCATCGGCACCGCTGCGGCGCTGATCGGGATCAGGGCTGAGCAGGGTCAGCGTGCCGAGCGCCCCTCTGATCTGTTTGCGCAGGCGATTATTGACCTTGACTTTCCTGGCGGCACGCTTGGCGACAGTCTCGACCGGCGTACCGGTCACCGCATCAAACAGTTTCAGTTCGCGGCCGGCCTTTTCGGCGCGGAACACCTGCTTGTCGGATTTGCGCTGATAAAGCGCCCCCTCAAGCAGGGCCGACAGGACAGGCACCGCATCCGGATCACCGGTCGCGGCCAGTTCATCGACCGCTTTGGCCGTACCCTTGAATCCGCCATTTGCCAGATTATCGATCAGCGGCCGCAGATCCGCAGCTCGCAATGGTGCCGCCGCAAGCAGCCCCGCCACAAGCAGAACAGTCAGATATGCCAGACAGCGTGGCATGAATTCCCCATTCCCAGATGGATAACGTTATGGACAGCGCCCCGATCGCCATCCGGATTGCTACAGGCCGCGCCCCGGCTGGAACGCGGCCTGCATCGAATGCTTAGCGCAGAAACTGCGGCTTGTCAGGATGAACTCCTGAATTGCCGGCGATCAGGAGCCCTTGCCACCGCATTTGCCGGTCTTGGCATTGAAGTTGCCGCAAGACAGGGGCGCGCGCCAGTCGGCGATCAGATCCTTGGAGTCAGGCAGGAAATCCGACCATTCATCGCCAACGACCAGGCCTGAGGTTTCCCACACGGTTTCAAACTGGCCATCTTCCTGGATCTCGCCGATCAGGACAGGCTTTGTAATGTGATGGTTCGGCATCATCGCGGAATAGCCGCCCGACAGATTGGGCACCGACACGCCGACAATCGCATCGATCACCGCATCGGCATCCGTGGTGCCGGCTTTCTCGACCGCTTTCACCCACATATTGAAACCGATATAATGGGCTTCCATCGGATCGTTGGTCACGCGTTTGTCATCCTCGATAAATGCGTGCCAGTTATCGATGAACTCGGCATTGACATCGGTATCGACAGACTGGAAGTAATTCCAGGCGGCCAGATGACCGACCAGCGGCGCGGTATCGAGACCGGCGAGTTCTTCCTCACCGACCGAGAAGGCGACAACCGGAATGTCCTCGGCATTGATGCCCTGATTGCCAAGCTCCTTGTAAAACGGCACGTTGGCATCGCCATTGATGGTCGATACCACGGCGGTTTTCTTGCCGCCCGCGCCGAACTTCTTGATATCGGATACAATCGTCTGCCAGTCGGAATGGCCGAACGGGGTGTAGTTGATCATGATATCGTCGGCTGCGACGCCTTTCGCCTTCAGATAGGCCTCAAGGATCTTGTTGGTCGTGCGCGGATAGACATAGTCGGTACCCGCCAGTACCCAACGCTTCACACCGATTTCATTCATCAGGTAATCGACTGCCGGGATGGCCTGCTGGTTGGGCGCGGCGCCAGTATAGAACACATTGCGCTGGCTTTCCTCGCCCTCATACTGCACCGGATAGAACAGCAGGCTGTTCAGTTCCTCAAACACAGGCAGCACGGATTTGCGCGACACGCTCGTCCAGCAGCCAAAGACAGCCGACACGTCATTGACCGAAATCAGCTCGCGCGCTTTTTCGGCGAATAACGGCCAGTCAGATGCCGGATCCACGACAACCGGCTCCAGCTTCTTGCCCAGAAGGCCGCCTTTTTTGTTCTGTTCCTCGATCAGCATCAGCATGACGTCTTTCAGCGTGGTTTCGCTGATCGCCATGGTGCCGGACAGAGAATGCAGGATACCGACCTTGATCGTCTCCTCCGCCTGCGCCAGACCGGCAGACAGGCTTGCGCCGATCATTGCCGCGCCGGCTATTGTGTTGCGTAATAACTGCTTCATCGCTTCCCCTCTCCCTTCATCGGGTGTTGATCAGGACTGGGGAGCAAAGGCCGTGCCAACCGGCACAAAAGCGTTGTGCGGCGCGGTAGTGAATTAACCCTGCGCCTCCCCATCCCGGAAAATCGACGCAGGATGGCAGATATGCCTATTTTATGTGCATGTAAAAATTTTATGACGCCTAATATTTAGGCGACAGTGCCTGTCGGGACGGCAGATAATCAGGACAGTTATTTGCCCTCAGTCCGCTGCCCGCTCAAAGGCTGTCTCAGGCCAGGCGAGACCGTCGCATCCGTCCGGCTCAACCTGTATCGCCGCAGGCAGGGCGCTGAGCTGGTGCAGCCCCTGGCGGATCTGTGTCTGACAGGCCGCCGCCAGACGTTTACGGTCGATCTGACGCTGATCGAGCTGCAAGGGTGGATGAAACCGCAAATGCGCCTGACCGCTTTGCCAGTGCAGTAATTGCCACAGATGCGGCAGAAGCGACATATCACCATACCAGGCGGGTCGCTTGTCGATGCCTGACCGGTCCCGATAGGGATAGGCAATGGTCACGGGCTGAATACGCAAACCGGGCACATCCTGCGCCAGACCAAGCAAAGCGGATTTGAAAGGCAGCACATCGGTGCCGTCACTGCTTGTACCTTCGGGGAACAGGATGACCCGCCCGCCCGACACAAGCCGGCTGCGGATCAGCGCGGCTTCCCCGCGCGCACTTGCCGCGCGCCGGCTGACGAATAATGTGCCGCCCAGCTCGGCAATCGTGCCGAACAGGGGCCAGTCCCGCACCTCGGATTTGGCAACGAATGTCGCATCGAGATGCTGCCCCAGCAACAAGATATCCAGATAGGAGATATGATTGGCAAGATACAGTACCGGCCCGCCGCGAACCGGCAGACCGGTGCGGTGCAAACGCATTCCGATCACCCGGTTGCAAGCGGTAAACCAGAATTTTGCAACCCTGCGCGACCCCTGTGCACGCCCCAGACCGCTAAGCCGGAAAAGCGCCATCGATAACAGGGTCAGCAGAAAGAACAGCAACAGGCGCATAAAGGCGCGGGCAGCGCCGATCGGTTTGTTCATGCAGCATTCGCCATCAGGGCGCCGGGTTGATAGCGGCGGGCATAGCTGTCGCTCAGATTTTCGGTCTCGATCATGACGCAGATGTCGGTGGTGTTGAACTGCATATCGATGACCGCCCCGTCACCGACATGGCAGCCCGCGCTGAGATAACCGCGAATAAGCGGTGGCATCTGCCGCAATGCGCGCCGCCGGTCGGGCAACATGTCGCCCAGTCGCCGCATCGAGATATATTGCCCGTGCCTTGCCCGTGGCCGCAGCGTTTCGGGTGCCAGGCAATGGGCATCCAGAAAGGCCAGCGCCTCGGCCACCGCATCGGGGTCGGTGCCCGGAAAGCTTGCGCAACCGAACATCAGCCGAATGTCATAGGCCGCGATATATTCGCCAAGCCCGCGCCACAGCATGTCGAGGATCGCCCGGTTGCGATATTCCAGATGCACGCAGGAACGGCCAAGCTCGACAATCTCGCCGGAAATCTGTTTGAGATTGCCCAGATCGAATTCGGATTCAGTGTAAAACTCCTGACCCCGGGGCAGACGCGATCGCCGCGTCAGCCGGTATGTTCCGACAACAGCCGGTGTCTGCGCGCCACGCGCGCAATGATCGATGACAAGCAAATGATCGCACAGCGAATCAAACAGATCGCAATCGCGCGCTGTTGCCGCCGTCTCCGGCGGTGCCTGTGCCCCCATTTCCTCGTAGAAAATCTGATAACGCAGGCGCTGGGCTGCCTGCACTTCCGCCTTGTTCCGCGCGAGGCGTACCTCGAAACGCTGTGGCGGGATCCGACTGACCATAAGCTTTCCGCCCGATTTTCGTCTGTTTGGTAAGTGCTAAGACGAAGGCAAACCTATGGGATACAGATGTGGTTTCCGCGACAAACCGATGACAGAAAGGTGACCGCCGGAGCGGATACAGCGCAGTAAACAGACAAGTACCGACCAGCCGACAGGTGGACAAATCAGCCGGCGATCAGCTCAGGATCGCCGGATTTACCGACATCGAGCAATGCGCCCTTTGAGATATCGAAATGCCAGCCATGCAGCGCCAGCGCGCCTTTTTCCACCCGCTCCGCAATCCAGGGAAAGCTGCGCAGATTTTCAACCGACTGGCGCACGGTCGCATATTCCAGTTGCCGTTCGGCTTCCTGCGGCGGCAGATCGGGGGACTGAGCCAGCAACCGGTCACGAACAGCGGCAGCGGATGACAACCAGGGCCCGATAAAATCGCTGCCCGCCTGATCCTTGTCGGCGCCGCGCAGCAACGCGGCAACGCCGCCGCAAAAGCCGTGGCCCAACACGATAATATGCTCAACCCCAAGGCTTGTGACCCCGAATTCGAGCGCCGCGCTTGTCCCGTGGCAGGTCCTGTCGGGCTGAAACGGAGGTACAAGACTTGCCACATTGCGCACAAGAAAGATCTCCCCGGGTTCCGCACCAAAGATGATGGTTGGATCCACCCGGCTGTCCGAACAGGCGATCATCAGAATTTTCGGCGACTGCCCCTCGCTTACCAGACGCTGGTAATGCGGCTGTTGCTGGGGATATTTATCCGCGCGATAGGCGCGCGCGCGCGCGATGAGCTGTTCCAATGTCTGCATGGGTGCAAATCAACCTTTCACTAATCTGCTTGTCGGTGGCCTGCGGGCGGACTGCCGGAAAACCAACCCGCATTCCCCAGGACCGTCATGCCGCAAGACCGTCATACCGAAGAACAGTCATGCCGCGATGCGATGCGCCAGACGGGTGCCCGCCAGCACTGCCTGGGAGTGCGGCAATGCCTGGTGCCCCCGGTCCGACTCGAACGGACACTCTCTTGCGAGAACCAGATTTTGAGTCTGGCGTGTCTACCAATTCCACCACAGGGGCATTGCATCGGTGGCATGCCGCAGGGGCAGCCACGTCGCAGTGTATAGGCAGAGCCGGCATCATAGCCAAGCCGCCGCTGCGGTCAATCAGGCAATTTATCGATCGCGCGCGTTGTGGGGACAGCTATCAGCGCGGACCGGCAAGCCAGGCGCCCCGGACCGCATATGCAAATAGACAGCCCCCCCTGGCACTGCTACCAGTGTGCCATGTTACGCGCGAGCTATGAGTGGACAATTCAAATGGCAAACCGCCCCGGCGCCATGTGGGCGCTTGCGGTGATCGCATTTGTCGAAAGCTCGTTCTTCCCGATACCACCCGATGTATTGCTGATTCCGATGGTGCTTGCCGCCCCGACCCGGGCCTGGCGCATTGCGGCGGTCTGCACCATTGCCTCGGTAATGGGCGGGATCGCGGGCTATGGGATCGGCTATTTTCTTTACGAATCGGTGGCCGCGCCGATCGTCGGATTCTACGGCTATCAGGAAAAATTCTCTCACTTTACCGGCTATTACAATACCTATGGTCCCTGGATCGTATTCGGCGCGGGGCTGACCCCGTTTCCCTATAAAGTGATCACGATCGCCAGCGGCATGACACAGCTCGACCCGCTGACCTTTCTGGTCGCATCGTTCCTGTCGCGGGGTTTGCGCTTTTACATCGTTGCGACCCTTTTGTGGAAATTCGGTGCCCCGATCCGCAGCTTCATCGACAAATATCTGGGTCTGCTGACACTCGGGCTTTTCGTTGCCCTGTTGGGTGGCTTTCTGATCTTTAAACTATTGTTTTAGACGATTTCACCAGAACATCGCCCATCCCTATCCAGCACAAACGATCCTGCAAGAGGCTTTACGCCGTAGCAGCACTCATTGATACTTTGGGTATATCCATGCCGCGCAGCAGGCGTGACCATCCCGGCCTATGTGTTCGGGAACCGGAATCGTCTGCGTGAGCGCGCCAAAGGGAGCAGACCATGCCGGAAGCGGCACTGGAAAAAACAGAAAAGGCAGACAAGGCAGAAATTCAGCGGCAGCAGGTCGCCTTTCTGTCGCGCATGACCAATGTGAATGCGGGTGCAACAATTGCCGTCGCTATATTCACCACCATCCTGCTTTGGCAATTCGCACCCGACAAACAATGGCTTGGCCTGTGGCTGAGCTACAGCCTTCTGCTGTCGCTTGTGCTGTTTTTACGGCAAAGGCGCATCGTGGTGGCCAGCATGAGCTCGGCAAATTCGGGCCGGCGTGCGCTCAACCATGCGTTCTTCTGGGCGCTGAGTGCGGGGATCGGCTGGGGCAGCCTTGCACTGTTCATGCCCGGCCTTGGCCCGACCCAGCAATTGGCGCTCACCATTATCATCTGCAGCATGGCCAGCGGTGCAGCGTCGAGCCTTGGCCCGATCCCCCGTGTGGCGGCCGCCTATATCATTCCGACCCTGCTCCCTGTCACCATCTTCTTCCTGCTGCAGGGGGGTGTCACATTTTTTGCGCTGGCGGCAATGGGCGCGGTCCTTGCGCTGACCCTGCTCGGGATAACGCGGGTCATCTACGGCATTTTCCTTGAATCCGTTTTCAACCGGCGACGAAATGCGGTGCTGCTTGACCAGATCCGGCGCGAACGTGAACAGGCCGCCACCGATCTGTCGCTCAGCGAGGAACGGTTTCGCGATCTTGTCGAAAATGTCGGCGACATGATTCAAAGCATCAACGCGGATGGCCGCTATGATTTTGTCAACAAGGCCTGGCATGACGCAATGGGCTACAGCCGGGAAGAACTTGAGACACTGAATTTTCTCGATACGGTTCACCCCGATGAGCATGCCCATTGCCGCGCGCTTCTGAACCGGCTGGCGCAAAATGAACCTGTCGGCCCGGTAGAAACGACTTTCCTGACGAAAGACGGTCGCTCCATTCCGGTGGAAGGCAATGTCAGCGCCCTGTTTGAGGGTGACAGGTTGGCCCGCACACGGGGCATTTTCCGCGATGTCACCCTGCGCCGGCAGTCCGATCAGCGTGCAGCACGCAATCGCGCGGCGCTGCAGGATGCGGTCGCCCGCGCAACAGTTGAACTTGCCACCGCAAATGAAGAGCTTGAGCGTGAAATCGAGGAACGGCGCCAGGCGGAAATCGTTGCCCGCGAAAGTCAGGCACAATTGCGCCTGATCCTCGATACGACGGCTGAAGGAATTTACGGGGTCGACCGGGACGGGCGATGCGTCTTCGCCAACCGCGCCTGCGCCCGGTTCCTTGGCTTTGACGATGCGGTGGAGTTGCTGGGGGCGGATATGCATGCGCTGGCCCATGGCGCGGGCACCGGGCAGCGCGGCGATGATCAGAAGGATCGCGACTGTAAAATCTGCGCCACCCATCTATCGGGCCTGGCAGCCACCTCATCGAGCAATGAGTTTTTCACCCGCGAAGATGGCAGCGAATTCATCGTGGAATATCTCGCCAACCCGATTTTGGGAAAGGGTCAGGTGGAGGGCGCAGTGGTGACATTCTTCGATGCCACACGGCGCCATGCGGTTGAGGAACAGCTCCGCCAATCGCAGAAAATGGAAGCTATCGGGCAGCTCACCGGCGGTATCGCCCATGACTTCAACAATTTGCTGTCGGTCGTCACCGGCAATATCGATCTGCTGATAACTTGCCTGAACGATAGCCCTGATTTGCCGGCCAGGGCGCATGAGGAAATTGAACGCCGCGCCATGGCTGCAAGCCGCGCTGCCGACCGCGGCGCGGAGCTGACCGGGCGCCTGCTCAGCTTCTCACGGCGCAGGGCGCATCGCCCGGCAATTCTCGATATTACTGAATCGATCGCGCACATCACCGATATTCTGCGCCATACGATGGGATCGGAAATTCAGTTTGAAATGCAGGTCGCGGACGCGCCCTGGCAGATCTTCGCGGATGCGGCGGAATTTGAAAACGTGCTGCTCAATCTGGCGATCAATGCGCGCGATGCGATGCCCAGTGGCGGCAATCTGAGCCTGGTAATCGATAATTACAATCTGACCGTTCCGTATATCGGCAGCCGTGTCTGGGTCCCGGCGGGCCAGTATCTGCGCATCAGCCTGAGCGACACGGGCATCGGCATGTCCAAGGAGGTGTTGCAGCGCGTATTCGAACCCTTCTTCACAACCAAGGAAGCCGGCAAGGGCACAGGTCTTGGCATGGCCATGGTATTCGGCTTTGTCGAACAGTCCAAAGGCTATATCGGCATTGAAAGCGAAGTGGGGCGGGGAACGGAAATCACAATCTATCTGCCCGCCGTCACCGAACAGGCCGGAAAAGCACCGCCCGGACAGCATGAAAATATACCGAAGGCCGCGGCGCAGGACCGGGCGATTGCAAACCGCGCATCCTGAACCTGCCGGGCCGCGAATCGGGGCGCAGCCCCTGTCGCAACCGGCCCGGGCGGCCTATAGTTCCCCCCGTTCCACCTGTCCGGCAGCATGCAGACATCATACCCAGAGCAAGAGGCCATAATTTGCGGACCGACCTGAATACCCTTCTTCCGGACCCGCGGGCGGGCGTGGGGATAGCGATCGCGGCCAGCGCCGCTATGCTGCTGGGTGCCTATGGCTTTGAATATATTGGCGGGTTGCGCCCCTGCACGCTTTGCTATTATCAGCGATGGCCTTTTGCATTTGCGATTATCCTGGGTGTTGCCACCCTTTTACGGCCCGCCCTGATCCGGCCCGGCCTTGCGGGGCTGATACTCACTTTTGCGGTGAGCGCGGCGCTTGGCGCCTATCATGCGGGCGTCGAGCAGAAATGGTGGCCTGGACCGCAGGGCTGCACCTCGGGCGGCAGCGGCGCACAATCCGTTGACGCGCTGCTTGCCGAACTGCTCGCAACACCGGTTGTGATGTGCGATGAAATTCCCTGGTCCCTGTTCGGCATCTCGCTCGCCGGTTATAATATGCTGATCTCTGCAGCACTTGCGGTTTTCATTGCCGCGATCTGGCGCCGCGCCTTGCCGGACAGATAGCGAGAGGGACAGAATGAACGAACCGACTGACACACAACGCCCCGAACTGCCCGGCGAGGATGTTGCCACCCGCACCGCCCGCATGATCCGGGTCGACCATGCGGGCGAGCTTGCCGCCCATCGCATCTATCAGGGGCAGCTTGCCGTGTTATCCGCGCGCGGCGACAGCGAAGCCGCTGCGCTGATCCGCGAGATGGCGGATCACGAGACCGCGCATCTTGATAAATTCGATGAACTTGTCCGCGCGCGCCATGTCCGCCCCACGGCCCTGCGTCCGTTTTGGGATGTGGCAGGTTTCGGGCTTGGCGTCGCCTCTGCCCTGCTGGGAAAAAACGCGGCGATGGCCTGCACCGCCGCGGTGGAGGAGGTGATCGACACCCATTACAGCGCGCAGGAAAAAGCGCTTGGAAAAGACGATCCGGAATTGTCGGACATCATCGCGGAATTCCGGGCCGAGGAATGCGCACATCGCGATACCGCGCTGGCAAACGGTGCCGAAGCGGCGCCGGCCTATGGCCCGCTCAGCGCCGCGATCAAGACCGGCTGCCGGATTGCGATCAAGCTGTCAGAACGTTTTTAGCGCTTTTGGCAGGCGGCTATTTATTCCTCGCCAAGCCTAGCGATCAACTGCGCCAGCGTACCCGCCTGGGTGGCAAATTCATCGCCGGTTTCATAGCGCGCGCCATGCACAAGATGGGTAACGCCCGCCGCGCGATAATCCCGCGCCATCATAAATGCTGCCTCCCGGTCATGCAGAGGCAAACTGGCAAGTGCGACGATTTCAGGCGCCGCACGGCCAAGCGCCTGTGCCCGCCTCCTGAGATCGGCAATCGGGGGGGCGAGCTTTTCAGGCGGCTGGCGCATGGGAAACCAGCCATCCCCGAAACGCAATGTCCGCTCAAGCGCATGCGGCGGACGACCCCCGATATAGATGGGGGGCCGTGGCGGGCGGGGTTTGAACAGGAATGGCTGGCCATTGAGCGTCACCTCATCCGCCGCGAAACAACGATGCAGAAATTCGAGCATCGCATCGCTATCGGCACCGCGACGACCCCGGTCGCGACCGAGCGCACGGAATTCCGCCGCCATCCAGCCAATCCCCACCCCCAGCAGCAAACGGTTATCCGACAGCTCCTGAAGCGTGGCAATGGCCTTGGCGGTGGGCAGTGGGGGCCGGTAGGGCAGCACCAGAACGCCTGTGCCAAGCGCGATCCGCCGCGTCGCACCGGCCAGATAGGCAAGACTTGTCAGCGGGTCGAGATAGCGCCCGCCCGAACCTTCCGCATCATCGGGCGGAATCGCGATATGATCGGCCACCCAGAGCGAGGCGAGCCCCGCCGTTTCCGCGGTTTCGGCCACGGTGCGCAGCAGTGGCCGGGTCGATTGCGGCCCCATCACCCGGATTGTGATGCCAAGTTTCATTGCCCGGCGTCCCGCGTCTGTCAGCGCTGATGGTAGACGGGGTTGCGCTTCTGGGCGCGTGCGGCCACCGCCTCACGCTGATCTTCGGAATTCCAGCACAGGGCGATCCGTTCCCTGATTTTATCCGAATCAACCTGCTCGCGCGCGATTTCGTTAAGCGACTGCTTCATGGTCTGGACCGACAGGGGTGCAAGTCCGGTGATATCGGCAACAAGCTTGTCGGTGCGTTCCGCAAGATCGGCGCGCGGCACCAGATAATCGAGAAAGCCGATGCCCGACAGCGCCGCATCATCGAATGTCTCGACCGTCAGCAGAATGCGCTTGGCCGGGCCAAGCCCGACGCGGCTGACAAAGCGGCGCAGCCCCTTTTCAGGGTAATGAATGCCAAGCTTTGCCGGCGGCACGAACATGCGCATCCCCTCGACCCCGATGCGGAAGTCGCAGCACAGGCTGATTTCCGCACCGCCCCCATAGACGCTGCCATTGAAGGCGCAGATGGTGGGCAGGCGGAAATTTTCCAGCGTATCGGTCAGGTCCTCAAACGGATTGCCCTTGAATTTGCGATCCTCAAGCTCATTGAGAAAGGCACCCGAGCAAAAGCTTTTCTCCCCGGCCCCTGTGAGGACGACCACCCTGAGATCGGGATCCTTTTCAAGGGTCTGCAATGTCTCGGTCAGCCCGACCATATCCCCTTGCGACAGGGAATTATGCCGCTCGGGCCGGTTGAGGGTGATCGTGGCGCGCGCGCCGGTAATGGCCACCTGCAACCCCTCGGGCCATTCCTGCGATGCTGACTGTCCTGACTGGCTCATCGATTTGTGGTTCCTGTTCTTTGCTGCGTCCGGCCCGCTATGATGTGTTGCCGGACGCGCGAGTGTCGATTGCGGGGATTATGTCATAACCTGCCACGTTCGGGCCATCGCTTGCAGCGTTTGAGGGAGTTATGCGGCAAAAAATGCGGCAAAAAATGCGCCGCTTCGGCATGGGGATTGCAACCTTGCTCGGTCAGCCGAGGGGGTTTTTCATCCCCTATCGCTATGCCGCGCAGATGGCGCGCGCGGCGCGGGCCGGCTTTGACCCCGAACCCAATCCGGATATCGCGCGACGATTTGCTGCACAACAGCCGGTGTTCGCGGCACAGCTTGCCGGTCTGACCGCCTTTTCCGATGAATTTGCGCGGATCGGCACCGAACCGCTACCGGCCCCGCGCTGGGAGCAGGACTGGTTTCCCCGCCTCGATGCGGCGATGGCCTTTGCCATGGTTGCCTGGCACAAACCCGCGCAGATCGTTGAGATCGGCTCGGGCCATTCGACACGCTTTCTGGCCGATGCGGCAATGCGCCTGTCGCCGGCGACGCAAATTACCGCAATCGACCCGGCGCCGCGCGCAAACCTTGCCTCCCTGCCGGTAACCGCGCTTGCCATGACTTTGCAGGCGGCGGCGGAAAAACAGCGGGATCTGTTCGCGACGCTCGGCCCGGGCGATATGCTGTTTATCGATTCAAGCCATATCCTGATGCCCGGCACCGATGTCGATTTCTTGCTCAACCGGATCGTGCCGGCTTTGCCCGCGGGCGTCATTTTGCATTTTCACGATATCTTTCTGCCCGACCCCTATCCCGCCGCCTGGGACTGGCGCGGCTATAACGAGCAGCAGGCGCTCGGCCCGCTGATATGCTGCGACGCATTCGAACCGCTTTTTGCCAGCCACTATGTGCAAAGCCGCATGGGACAGGCGCTGGCGCAAAGCGCAGTGGCCGGGTTGCCACTGCCCGCTGGTGCTTGTGAATCGAGCCTCTGGCTACGCAAAGCCGGAAGCCCGGTGCAAGCGGGCGAATGATCGCACTGCTCAGTGATAAGGGTCAGCTGCATCGCGCAACCCGTCGCCCAGGAAATTGAACGCCAGCACGACAAGGATCACCGGCAGCATCGGCAGCAAAAGCCAGGGATAGAATTCGATCGCGGCAAGGTTCTGCGCGTCGTTGAGCAGCACACCCCAGCTTGTGACCGGCGGACGCAGACCAAGGCCCAGAAAGGACAAGGCTGTTTCCCCAAGGATCATGGCGGGTACCGAGAGGGTGACGCTGGCGATCAGATGACTTGCGAAATTGGGCAGCAGATGCCGCCCGATAACACGCGCCGGCCGCGCGCCCATCAGCTCGGCCGCTACTGTGAAATCCTCCTCCCGCAGCGACAGAATCCGGGCGCGCACCGCCCGCGCCAGCCCCGGCCAGTCGAGCAGCCCGAGGATTACCGTAATCCCCAGATAAACAAGGATCGGGCTCCACGTTACCGGCAGGGCAGCAGACAACGCCATCCATAAGGGCAGTTCAGGCAGGGAGCGGATAATCTCGATCAGCCGCTGGCTCACCCCGTCGACCCAGCCACCCAGATATCCCGCAAGCCCGCCGATCAGCAGCCCCAGCAAGAGGCTGATCGTCACCCCCACAAGCCCGACGGTAAGTGAAATCCGCGTGCCGTAAACAATCCGCGAAAACAGATCGCGCCCGAGCCTGTCGGTCCCGAACAGATGCAGCGTGGCGCCTTTGGCAGGGCAAAAGAAATGCCAGTCAAGCGGCCATAAATTCCACAACTCATAGGCCGGCCCACGGCAGAAAAAACGCAATCGCTGCGGCTTGTCGCGTTCTTCCACATAATCCCATTTGAACAGATCGAGATTGGGCACCGCACGATAAGGATAGGTGAAGGGGCCGATAAATTCCCCCTCGTGAAAAAAATGCAGTGGCTGCGGCGGCGCGAAAAGATAATCCGCATTCCTGTCCTGCAGCCCGTAAGGGGCGATCAACTCGCTGAACGGGATCGTCCCGTAGATCAGGGCCAGGAAGATGCCGCTCCACAAGGCGAGCTTATGACGGCGGAACTTCCACCAGATCAGTTGCCATTGCGATGCGAAACGCTGCCCGTTGCCGCGCCAGCGCGGTTCAAGCTCGGGCGTGAAGGGGGCAGGGTTCACATAATGCGGCACGCGATCAGCCGGCGGCATTGTCCCGCGCCCCGGCTGCTGCGATTGCTGGTTCGGCGTCTCGCTCATCGGCCCATCGCCGCCTTGCCCTGCAGCCGGATACGCGGATCAAGCAGCCCCAGCAACAGATCGGAAATCAGCATTCCCACAACCGTCAGCAGCGCAACGAACATCAGGATGAAACCGGCCAGATACTGATCCTGACTGCGCAGCGCGCCAAGCAGCACCGGCCCGACCGTGGGCAGATTCAGCACCACCGACACGATGACCGAGCCTGACACCATCTGCGGCAGCAGATCGCCAATATCGGCAATGAAGGGGTTAAGCGCCATGCGCAGCGGGTATTTGGCCAGCATGCGCCCGCGCGGCAGTCCCTTGGCGCGCGCTGTCGCCACATAGGGTTTGCGCAACTCGTCGAGCAAATTGGCGCGCAAGCGTCGGATCATCGCCGCCGTCCCCGCCGTACCGATCACAATCACCGGCACCGCCAGATGCGACAGCACGGAGCGGAATTTGGCAAGGCTCCAGGGCGCATCCATATATTCAGGCGCCATCAGCCCGCCAATCGACAGACCGAACCACAGATTGCCGTAGTAAAGCAGGATCAGCCCAAGCAGGAAATTCGGCGTCGCAAGACCCAGATAGCCCAGCAGCGTAAAGCCGTAATCGCCGACGCTGTATTGCCGCGTCGCGGAATAAACCCCGATCGGGAAAGCGACGATGTAAATGAACAGAACCGTCGCGAAATTAAGCAGCAAAGTCAGCCCCAGACTGTCACCCAGCACAGTTTCAACCGGCTGATCATATTCAAACGACCAGCCCCAATTTCCCTGCAACAGACCATGCAGACCGTCAGGTCCGGGCCAGATGCCGACCCAGACCGCATATTGTTCAATGAAGGGGCGGTCAAACCCGAATTGCGCGCGCAGGAACTCAACCTTGGCAAGGCTTGCTTCCTCACCCTGGGCGCGCAGCTCGTCAATCTGGTTGGACAGATAATCTCCGGGCGGCAGCTGAATGATAAAGAAAATCAGTAAGCTGATTGCGATCAGGGTCGGGATGGCAAGCAACAGCCGCCTTGTGACATAGCGCAGCACCGGATCACCCTCCCGCCCGCTGTTGGTCCGCTGCATCGGCGAACCAGAACTGGTCGGGCCGGTAGATGCCGAACTGCGCGCCGGGGTCCCACCCGTAAAAGGCCATCTGCGGGACATTGCGCAACCGGTTCGAAACGACGACTGGCTGCTGCACACCGGCGATGACACCGATCGTATATTGCGCATCCGCATGCAGGTTCAGCATTTCACGCCAGATCGCGCGGCGGCGATCCATCGTCGCCGCGCGCCATTCCTGCGCCAGCGCCAGCAGATAGACTGGCCCGGCCATATCGGGCGGTTCACCCCCCTTGCCGCCGGTCTGATAATATTGCCCCCAGCGCGGCCATTGCAGATCGTCCTGCGCCATGGGTGCCAGCATATCGGGCGGCATATCGGCGGTGGGCATGCCGGTGTCAAAACCGCTCCAAACGGTCATCATCGCCTTGCCCGCATAGGCGCGATTGCGCATCACTTCCCGCTGCGAGGGCTTGATCAGCAGATCGATGCCGATTGTCTTCCAGTCCGCGGCGATCAGCTCAAGGATATCGACCTGCTCGGGTGATTCGCCCGCGGTTTCCACAATGATACGCAAGGGTTGCCCGTCGGGCAGCAGACGAATGCCGCGCCCGTCGCGCGCGGTCAGCCCCAGCGCATCGAGCATGCGGTTCGCCACCGCGCGATTATACACCGCCCAGCGTGTCTGCAGCGCCGGTTCAAACAGCGGCGAGGTCGGCAGCACCATGTTGTTGCCCTCAAGCGCAAGCCCGAAGAACAGCGAACGATTGATCAGATGCCGGTCAATACCAAGCGACAAGGCGCGGCGGAACCGCACATCGCGGAACAGTGTCCGCCAGACCGGCCGCTCATAATTCAGATTCGGATAAAGCGCCATATGCGCGCCGGCCGAGAGCGGCCAGAGCCGGGTCTGATAATCATTGCGCGCCTCCCCCTGCCGCAGCACGGTAATATCGCTGAAGCTCAACCCGCGCGCCTGCAGATCGCTTTCCCCCGCATTGGTCTTGGCGGCGATCAGGCGGCCATCGGCGACCTGCATCACCACCCGATCGATATAGGGCAGCTGTCGGCCTGCCCTGTCTACCCGATGATAATAGGGATTGCGCTCAAACACATATTGCGCGGCGGGCGAGGCAGTGCGGTTTACCCAGGGCTGCAAAGTCGGCATCTCGATATTGTCGAATTTATACATATTGTCGCGCCGGTTATGGAGCGCCGCCCAGTTGCGCACCTTTTCGGCCGCGATTGCGTCGGCCAGCCGGTCGGGATCGGCATAGCGGATATGAAACTGCCCCAGATAATGTGCGGGCCGGTAGATAAAGGGCGGCCGCGCCTGCGCCAATGCGGAGAGAAATGCCGGGTTCGGTTCGGCCCAGCGATAGCGCACGGTCAGCGAATCGACGACCTCAAATTCAGGCAGGGCTTTGCCCGCAAGCAGCAGCGCCGGCGGGCCGGCGGGGCTGAGCTCGGGGTTATTTGCAACATCTTCCCAGTAATAACGGAAATCTTCCGCCGTGAAGGGGTGCCCGTCGGACCAGCGATGCCCCGCGCGCAGGTGGAAGGTGAAGACCCGCTCATCAGCAACTTCATAACTTTCCAGAATATCGGGCAATAGCTGTAAACTTGCATTGCGCCCCACAAGACGGGCATAGCCATTCACCACCATATAGCGAATATCGCGCGGCTTTGTAATCAGGGTACGGAGCGTTCCGCCATATTGCCCGGCCTCAAGACCCTGCGCTGCGGGGTCTGTAATCAGCGGCTGGTCGGGGAGCCGTTCCATAATCGACGGCAGAACACCATCCGCGCGCGCGCGCTCGAAAAAGGGCGGCTCGATATAGTCATTTTCGGCGGCCGGGCTGAAAGTAACCGAAAGCCCGGTCGCGCAGCATATCAGCAGCACCAGGGCGATGACCCTGACCACCGGAAGCGGATTATACGGCATCGGCTTCAAATACCCTGACAAAATGGGTTGCCGATATCTGCTTCATCTGAACACGGACATGACTGTTGTCGCAATAGGGTGCCGGCCAGCCATCGGGCCCACCTGCCGCACCGCTCATCGCGTCGGCAAAATCGAACACGGCGTCAGGATCCGGATCGGGCACCGCGGCCAGCAAGGCCCGGGTATAGGGATGAACCGGATTTTCGAACAGCTCGTCGCATTCGCCGGTTTCCACAACCCGCCCACCCTGCATGACAATAATCCTGTCAGCAATCTGGCGCATCACGGCCAGATCGTGACTGACGAACAGATAGGTCAGCGAAAGTTCCGTCTGAAGATCTTTCAGAAGCGCGAGAATTCTTGCCTGCACCGTGACATCGAGCGCGGAAACAGGCTCGTCGCAGATCAGCACTTGCGGATCGAGCGCCAGCGCCCGGGCAATTCCGATCCGTTGCCGCTGACCGCCCGAAAAAGCATGCGGATAGCGCGTCAGATGATCAGGGTCGAGCCCCACACGCTGCATCAGCGCGCGGGCGCGGGCCTGTCGGGACGCGCGATCGCCACGGCGATGAATCTGTAACGGCTCGCACAAAAGATCACCGACAGTCATACGCGGATTGAGAGATGAAAACGGGTCCTGAAAAATATACTGCACCTGTGTCCGGTAACTGCTGAGCGCATGGCCCGCAAATTTACTGATATCCGTACCGTTGAAAAAAATTGTGCCCGCATCCGGCATCAGCGCGCGCATGATCAGCTTAGCCGTCGTCGTCTTTCCGCACCCTGATTCACCAACCAGGCCAACGCATTCCCCCGGGCACAGATCGAAACTCACATCCGTTACCGCGGCAACCGGTTCCGCGCCCTCAGCAGGCAACCGCCGCGCGGCGCGGGAATGAAACCCCTTGCATATACCTTGTACGGAGATAATCGGTCGCCTGTCCGTCTTCAGATGTACATCAGCCGGTGCGGAAGATTCCGGCGGCGCGGCGTTCGCAGCCCCGGGCACCTGTTCAGCATGGCGCGGAGAGGCCGCAAGCCGGGGCACCGCCGCAAGCAGGCCGCGCAGATAGGGGTGCGTCGGATCGGAAAAGATCGCCTGCCTGTCACCGGCTTCCATCACCTGCCCCTGATGCAGCACGACAATTTCATCGGCAAGATGCGCAACAACACCCAGATCATGGGTGATGAGCAGTACCGCCATATCGAGTTCCGCCTGCAACCGCTGCAGCAAGGCGAGGATCTGTGCCTGGATCGTCACATCGAGCGCGGTTGTCGGCTCATCCGCAATCAGCAAAGCGGGACGGCAGATAATCGCCATGGCAATCACCGCGCGCTGCCGCAGACCGCCGGACAATTCGAACGGATAGGCATGATAGGCACGTGCAGGATCGGGAAACCCGACAAGCCCCAGCGTTTCGATCGCCCGGGCACGCGCCGCCTTGCGCGACAGGCGCAGATGGTACCGCGCGCTTTCATCAATCTGATCCCCGATCGTATGCAGCGGCGACAGGGCGCTCATCGGCTCCTGAAAAACCATGCTCATATCGCGGCCGCGCAGCATACGCAGCGCCCGATCCGAATGCGACAGCGCGGCAAGATCGCGCGGCGGTGTGTCCGGCGACTTGTCGTGATCGAACAGCACTTGCCCGGACAGGATCCGGCCGCTGGCGGGCAGCAGACCCATGATCGTTTGCGCGATCACGGTTTTGCCCGACCCCGATTCGCCGACAAGCGCAACGGTCCGGCCACGGGGCACACGGAAATTCACCCCCTCAAGGGCCTGAAACGCGCCGGCGGGCGTGGCAAATTCCACGCTGAGATCATTGACTAAAAGCAGATCGGACAAGGCGGCTTCCGGTTGAAAGTGGCGATTGGCAAGAAAACTACCCGTTCCGGGGCGGCGTGGAAAGTTCGCCCGTCGCATCCGCGTCAGACACAAAAATCTCCCGCGCCGACAGCCAGCGGACAACCGGCTGGCCATTGCGCGACTGGCACAGCCGGTCAAACAACAAACGCAGGAAATCATTGCTGTCTCTTTCCTGCACCCGGTGATGGGTCAGGATTCCGATCGGTTCCCTCTCACCCGCAGCAGGTGCGCGATCCGCACGCCGAGGGCCTGCAAGCAGCAGGGCGCGACGTGCGGCAAGCTGCCCGGTCAATGTGGCAAGCAACCGGCCGGGCGGCACAAGCCCGCGCGCGCCGCGCCAGTCGATAATATCGAGATGACAGTTGCAAACCGCCAACCCGGCAAGGGGCCGCGCGGTCTGCCGGGACCCAAAGGCCGATAACCCCCGATAACCAAGCCCGGGCAGCGCCGAAATAAGGCGCATATCGATGCGGTTCCAGGGCGGCACCAGCACCGGCAAAGCCGTTACGCCAGCCGCACCGGCCGCACTGGTCAGCTGTAGCAGCGCGTCCGCAAGTTCACGTCCCATGGCCGCCTTCGGACGGTGCGGCCCGAACTCGGCTTTTTTTTCGCCAGGGGGCGCATGGTTGCGATGTGCCGCCCCATGCACAAGCGCGATGGCCCCCTGGCTCGCCGCCAGCCGGGACCACAGATCCGGGCGCGCCGTCGCGGGCGGGATGGCAAGCGCCAGCGGCAGCGAGAAAGCCGCGCGCAACTCAAGCAACGTCTCAAGCCGGCTGTCGCACGCTTCCGCATCATCATCGCGCCACCAGAAATCAGCCCTGATCCCTGCATCGGCCCATTGGTCGAGTTCGCGCGCCAGCTCGGACCAGCCAGCCCTCTCAACCATGCTGCTCACCCAGCGCTTGCAGGATCCAGTCGGCGGCGCGCTCCGCACCGGTCAGATTGGGGTAGGCTTGTGCGGAAGGAAGCGGTCTGACAAGCGCATCCGCAACAGCCCAACCCAAAGTTTCCGCGCTCAACCGATCCTCCCCGACGCAAACTGCAAGGCCATGCCGCGCCGCCGCTGTCGCCCGCACTGTCTGCTCCGATTCGCGGGCGCCGGCAAAGGGGACCAGTACCGCCCGCTGCCGGGCCGCAAAAACCTCGCTTACCGTATTATAGCCCGCCTGGCTGATCGACAGCGCCGCAGCGTGCAAGAGCGCGGGGAAATCACCGCGATTCGGCTCGACGCTCACCCCATCCGGTGCGGCCGCGCGCAACTGCGACAGAAGATCAGGCGGGCCATGCGGGCCGACGAACAGCCGCCAGGGCAAAGCCGCCGCCGGACCCGATAATGCCCGCGCGTGAAGGGCTGTACGCAGAAGCCGCTCCCCCACCGCACCGCCACCAGCCGACACAAGTACGGACCTGCCCGTCACATCCTGCCGCGACACAGCGTCGGGAGCCGGCGATGCATCGGTCAGATAACCGGTGTAACGGAGCAGCCGGCTGATTTTCCAGGCCTGCGGAAAACTTGTCTCAAGCGGCAGAAAACGCTCATCCCCATGCACCAGGATCCGGTCGTAATAGCGCTCAGCCCAGGCAAGCATATCCGCCATGCGTGCCGGGTCTGCAGGCGGCACCAGCACGTCACGCACCGAGGCCAGAACAAGCGGCCGCTGCGGCCGCGCGCGGGCCGCTTCCAGCAGGGGCAACAATTCGAAGGCGAATTTCCGGCGGCCAAACGGAAACAGCTCGGTTATCAGACAATCAGGCGCAAAGCGGTCAAGGCACGCGCCTACCGCCGCCTGCCGCGCTGTGCGCCACGCCGCGCCCACCGGCTGCCCCTGCGGATCAACAAGTTCGGAAAATGTTGCGTCACGGGCCCGGACAGGCGGCAGTTGCACAAATTCAACCGCGGCGCTGACAAGCCCGGTCCGGGGCATCCCGCCCGACATCAGCATGACCTGCGCGCCACGCGCGACAAGCATTTCGGCAAGCCTTTCCGCGCGCCGCAGATGCCCGATACCGAGCAGATGCTGCACATGGATGAGAATGCGATGTGCCATCACTCTGCCTCACCCGGCGACGCAGGCGCAAGGGGTATGAATGGCACGTTCATCTCGACCGGTCGCAATCCGCCCTGGGCGTCCACCTCGAAAACATGCGCCGCATTCCAGTCAAGCCGCACCGGCGCGGGGCCGGTCATATCCCACGCATACGCATGGCTCAGAACCGCGCGGATGACCCCCTTGTGGCACAGCGCGGTGACAGGCCGCCCCGCCGCCCCGACCGCGCAAAACCAGTCATGCATCCGGGTCAGAACTTCGTGGGGCGATTCCCCGCCCGGCGGGCAGAAGTCACGGCCGCGCGCTTCATTGGCCAGCATCTGCGCGCCATGGCGTTCGCGCAATGTCAGCAGGGTTTCACCTTCCCATTCCCCCCAGCCCATTTCGATCAGGCGCGGCTCGATCAGAAATGCGCCGGGACCGATCAGCCGCGCGGTTTCCACTGCGCGGATCAGGGGGCTGACATGCCAGTCCGTATCACGGGTGACAGCCGGCGCGCGAAAGCCGCTCAGTTCGGCGCGCCCCGCCTCGCTCAAGGGGATATCGGTCCGCCCCTGTATCCGCTTTTCCGCGTTCCAGCCGGTGCGGCCATGCCGAATAAAGACAAGCCGAGTCATGGCGTCTCCACCAGTGGCGCTGCCAATTGCGCAAATCCGCGATTGAGCAGCGCGGCGGCACGGTCGAGTCCGTGCATCTTGCACACATGCGCGCGGGCGGCTGCCCCCATCTCCCGGCGCGCGGCGCAATCGGCGATCAGAAAAGCTGCGGTATCGGCAAAGGCTGCGATATCCCCATCGGGGGTCAGGAAACCGCACTGCCCATCCTGCACCACATCGGGCACACCGCGTACCCGGGCGGCAATGACGGGTAAACCGCAGGCCTGCGCCTCAAGCAGCGCCATGCCATAGGCTTCTTCCGCAGCGGGCCAGAGGAACAGGTCGGCCGCGCCATAACATTGCGCAACCTGTTCAGGGGGCAAGGCACCGGTGAATCGCACCCGCCCGGCCGGAAACTCAGCAAAGGCTGCCGCAACCTGCTCGCGGGCCGGCCCATCGCCGACAATCGTGAGATGCCAGTCAAGACCCCCAAGCCGCGCAAGGGCAGCCGCCAGCCGCCGGTAGCTTTCAAGCTTCGCACCCTGACGCATCATCGCAACCGTCAGCAGACGGGTCGGCGCCGCTGCATCCGGCGGGCCTGCGGTGGGCGCTGCAAACCCGTCCGTATCGAGAAAGGGCGGCAGATCGCAATGCTGCTGCCGGGCAGCCAGCAGGGATGCGATCCCCGCCCGGTCGACCGCCGTCATCGAGAAGATGAGATCGGCAGAACAGATCGCAAGCATCGCCCCGCGATGGCCAAGCCGCCAGGCCGGCACATCACGCTTGCCCGCATGGGATGCTTCGGCAATCACATAAGGAATGCCGAGTGCGCGCGCGACCTCGGGCCCGATCCAGTCGGGTGCCTTGTAATAGACATGATAGGTAAACCAGAGATCGGGGCGATCGGTGGGTGGCAGGGTCCGATAACGGGCCGTCAGGGCGCGCGCTTCGTCCAACGCCCGTGCACGCAAACCGGCCTGGCGCGCCGGATCGCCGGTTCCCTCATAGCTGCGGAAATGCGAGGCAAGATCGACGGCATGACCACCCCGCCCGAGCGCGCGGACAAGCAATTGCCCCATCCGGCGATCCCCGGACGGAACCGCATGATCGGGCGGTTTCATCGGCGCGTAAAATGCAATCCGCATAGCTCAGTCCAGATTCAATCAGCAATCCCCGCTTCCGGTCCGGAACGCATGGCCTTGATTTGTTTCTTTTCACCTGCCGCCCGCGAAGGCGCAAGTCCAAAGCGGCGGCAAAGGGGCGCGATACAGCGATCCATCGCAAAGTCTGCCTCGATCCGCGCCCGGGCTGCCTGCCCTATCGCATAGCGCTTGTCGGGCGATGCGATAAGTTGCGACAGGACACGCGCCATGGCTTCGGGATCCTCTGGCGCAACAAGGATACCTGTCTTTCCGTCGATGATCAGTTCGGGAATGGCGGAAACCGCCGTCGTCACACAAGCCAGCATCTGGCTCTGCGCTTCCATCAGCACATTGGGAATGCCGTCGCGATCGCCATCGCCCGATACCCGGCAGGCGAGCACGAAAAGATCGGCCATGCGCAGGGCAGCCAGAACGCCCGCCTGGCCGGTTGCGCCGCGCCAGTCGATCCGGCCGGCAAGCCCAAGCTCCGATGCCTGATCGCGCAACTGCGCGGCAAGCGGGCCCGCGCCGATATGGGTCAATCGCCAGTGACAATCTTGCGGCAGCAGGGCCAGGGCGCGCAGCAATATGTCATATCCCTTCTTATCGACAAGCCGGCCGACACTGACCAGCCGAACCGGCTGCGCCCGATCGCCCCCGTCACGGCGCACCGCACCCGCCATATCGCCGGATGAGGGAGCGCGAAAGCGTGCCAGCGGCAAACCATGATAAATCAGTTGCACCGGTGTGGTGCGACCGAAACGGGCAGCGATCTCATTCAGGTAATCTGTGCCCGCCGCGGTGCAGCTTACCCCCCAGCTACAGTCGGCGAGCTTTTCCCCCAGCTCCCATTCCGGGCTTGTCCAGATATCCTTGGCATGGGCTGAAAAACTCCAGCCGGTGCCGCGCAGCAACGCCGCATAGCGCGCGACCGATGACGGCGTATGCAGAAAATGCGCATGCAGCCCGGTTATATGAGGTGGCAATTCACGCGCCAGCACAAGCGCCTGTCCGAACCGGCGAATGCGGTTGCGCGTCGGTTCACGCAGCAGATCACGCCCCCATTGCCCTAATGCGCGCCGGAAACCGGTCCGCCGCACCCCCGCCCACACCCCACGCAGAACCCGCCATGGCGCGTGATGGAGATATTCGGGCAAATAAAAGACGGGTGCCCGGATATCGCGATGCACCGGGTGGGTCACGGGATCGGTGGGATGACGCAAAGACCAGATCTGAAGCCTCAGTCCCGCGCGTTCGAGAGCGGCAATTTCCTCCGCGATAAAGGTTTCCGAAAGGCGTGGATACCCCTTGAGAACAAACGCCCATTCAGCATCCATTCTTCCGCCTGCAGATGTTAATGCCGCATCATCCATACTTTCGGCCGGTCGCAATGCCGGGGCGCGGTGACACGCGGCGCGCGCCATGTGGCACAATCCAGGGGGCGGCAAGTTCCGCAAGCTGTGCCCGCCCCTCACCCAGCCCCGGCAAGGCCTGTCCCGAAGGGGGTTGCCGCCCCGCCAGCCGGTGCAAGGCCGCCAGCATGTCACGCGGATCGCGGGCGGCGGCCCCCGTTTCAACCGGATCGTAAAGCAAATCGGCCAATCCAAGCTCTTGTGCCTGTTCGGCACGGATCGCCTGCTCCATACGCGGTGTCATGCGCGGCACGATAAGCGCGGGTTTGTCATGGGACAGGATGTCACAAAAAGTATTATAGCCGCCCATCGTCACGAATGCGGTCGCGTGACGCTCCAACTGCTCGATATGACTTTCAAACCGCAGGGCCTCGACCGTTTCAAGCGCATCGGCCCGGCGCAGAAAGGCTTCCTGCGCATCGCCATTCATAAACGGCCCGAGAACCAGCAGGGCGGGCAGGGGCGGCGGCAGACTTTCCCTCATGCATAACTCATATGCTGACAATACCCAGTCGATGAGGCCCGCCCCGTCGCCGCCGCCGCCTGTCATCACCAGCAGATAGGGGCTGTGGGTGATGGCCGGCCGGCGCATGCCCGCGGGCTCCGCCGGGGCAGGCGCACACAAATAGCCGGTATAACGAATTTTCGCATGCGTCGCGGAGGCAAGCCCCAGCCCGTCGAGCGGTGCGTGGATTTCCGGCAGACCATAGACCCATATATCGTCGTAAAGCGTGTCGAGCGCGGGGACCGCTTTCTTTCGCGCCCATTCGCGCGCCAGCGCCTCGGGTGCATCGAGGATATCACGAAATCCCACGACCAGCCGTGTACCGCGCGCGCGCAACAGGGACAGGGTTGGCGCCACCTCGCCGCGCAGGCCCAGCGGCTCCTTATCCACCAGAAACAGATCCGGGGCGAATTTGTCCGCCGTATGCTGAATGATGGACTGGCGTAATTCGAGCGTTTCCTCAATATCGAGATGCAGATTGAGGGATGTATATTCGCCATTGCGCAGCTTGATTACCCCGGGCACCCGCACAAAATCGACCCGCGCGCGGAAGTCAAAACTGCCAATGATCGGAGAGCCGGAAATGATCAGCACAGACAGGTTTGAAAAATTCTCGACAAGACTGTGGGCAATGGTCCGGCAGCGCCGCAAATGCCCAAGCCCGAAGGTATCGTGACTGTAAATCAGTATCCGCGCACCGGATTTCTTCACATTATCGACCCATGATTCTCACGACCATCGCGATCCTGCGCCGGGCAAAAGCGATGGACGCAAGCGCAGCCATGGTAGCGAAACAGTGCCGCAAGTACCAGCGTGTCAGCGGCATGTTCATTGCGCACACAGGGGCGTTTGCCAACCAGCCAGGGCTTGAGCTTGGCGCACGGCCATCTTAATAAGATAGCCGGGTTAACAGGGGCACCGCCAAATGGAACCGAAACTGTTCAGATATATCTGGCGCTATAGCCGCCGCGAACAGTTGGTGGTGCTGGGCCTCGTGCTGGCATCCCTGCCTTTTTATTATCTGTCGCTCGATCTGCCCCGCCTCATCGTCAACCAGCCGATCCGGGGCGAGGGGTTTGACGGGCCGGATGCAACCCGCCATTTCCTTGACTTCAGTGTCGCGATTCCCGATTTCCTGCAGGGCCTGTTCGGAGCCGGACAATGGGTTTTGTTTGAAGGGTTTACGCTGGAACGCATTCCCTATCTGCTGGCCTTGAGCTGCACCTTGCTGGGGCTTGTCGCGATCAACGGCCTGTTCAAGTTCCAGATCAATACGCTGAAGGGGCGGATGGGGGAGCGGATGCTGCGCCGGCTGCGCTATCAGCTGTTTGACCGGGTCTTGCGGTTTCCTACCCCCTTTGTGCGCCGGGTCAAACAGGCCGAAATCGCCACCATGATAAAGGATGAGGTGGAACCGCTTGGCGGTTTTATCGGTGACGCCTTCGTGCAGCCGGCCTTTTTGGGCGGGCTGGCGCTGACGGCATTGATTTTCATCATGTTGCAGAATTTCTGGCTGGGGCTTGTCGCGGCGGCTGTCGTGCTTGTACAGGCCTTTCTGATCCCCAAGCTGCGCAAACGCATTCTGGAACTGGGGCGGCAGCGGCAGCTTGCGGCCCGCGCCCTGTCGGGCCGCATTGGCGAAATTGTCGATGGCGCGGTCGAAATTCATGCCCATGACACATCGAATTTCGAACGTGCGGAGATCACACGCCGGCTCGGCAATATCTTTCTGATCCGCTTCGAGCTTTACCGGCGCAAGTTTTTCGTCAAGTTCCTCAATAACTTCCTGGCACAGGTTACACCCTTCATCTTCTATGCGGGGGGCGGTTATCTGGCGATAACAGGCAGCATGGATATCGGCCAGCTGGTCGCCGCCCTTGTCGCCTACAAGGAATTACCCGGCCCGGTGAAGGAACTGATCGACTGGGATCAGCAGCGGCTCGATGTGCAAATCAAATATGATCAGGTGATCGAGCAGTTTCATCCGCCGCAAATGCTGGCAAGCAACATGCAGGATCCCGGCCGACACCGCGCGGATCCCTTTAGCGGTGACATTGTTGCCGCCAATTTGACATGGGAGGATGATTGCGGCGTTAAGATCATCGACAGCATTTCTTTCCGGTTCGATGCCCGCGCGCATGTGGCGATCGCGGGGCCCGCCGGCGGTGGCAAGGAAACGCTTGCGCTGCTGCTGGCACGGCTGCTGTTTCCAAGCAGCGGCAAGCTGACGGTCGGCGATCAGGATATCGCCGAACTGCCCGAGGCGGTGACCGGCCGGCGTATTTCCTATGTCGCGGGGGACAGCAATTTTTTCCCTCTCAGTATCCGCGACAATTTGCTGTACGGGCTGAAACACCGCCCCCTCGACAAGCTCGATACAGAGCTTGACGACCCGAAGACAGCCGAGCTTGCGCGTATGGAAACCGCGCGCGCCGGCAATCCGGATTTTAATATCTTTGCCGATTGGGTGGATTATGCCGCAGCCGGCGCCGTCGGCCCCTACGATATTGACAGCCGGCTGCGCGCGGTCATAACGCGCGTCACCCTAGATGAAGATATTTACCAGTTCGGACTACGCGGGACGATCAACCCCCATGAACAGCCCCAGCTTACCGGCAACCTGCTGATCGCCCGGCAATTACTGGCAAAGATGCTGCGTGAACCCGGCTATGACAGCCTGATCGAACCCTTTGACCCTGATGCCTATAATCACAATGCCACATTGGGCGAGAACCTTTTATTCGGAACACCGACCGGCGCAAAGCTCGATCCGCGCCACCTTACCGAAGACCCGATTATGCGCGACTTTCTGCATCGGGCGGGCCTTTGGGACACGCTGATCGAGATGGGAGCGGTCATCGCGCAAACCATGGTTGAACTGTTCGCCGATCTGAATCCCGGCCACCCCTTCTTTGAACAATACAGCTTTATCGCGGCAGACGATCTGCCGGTTTTCGCCGAAATCGTCGGCCGGATTCGCAAGCTCGATCTGGGCAATCTGCCCGAAGATGACAGACTGGCGCTTGGCAATCTGCCGGTCGGCTATATCGAGGCGCGACACAGGCTTGGTCTGATCGATGCGGACATGGAGGATATGATCCTGTCGGCGCGCCGCCAGCTCACAAGGGACCTGCCGCCCGATTACCTCGCGGCCATCGAATTCTATGACCCTGAACGCTATAACAGCGCCGCCAGCCTGATGGATAATATCCTGTTCGGGCGGCCGGTCTACGGGCAGGCGGAAGCCCAGTCCCGCATCGGGCAGCTGGTTTCCGAAGTCCTTGACGAGCTGGCCTTGCGCGGTGAAATTTTCCGCGTCGGCCTTGATTTCCAGACAGGGCTGGGCGGTAAGTTGCTGGCGGCTGGACAGCGACAGAAACTGGCGCTTGCGCGCGCTTTGCTGCGGCAATCCGATATCCTCATCGTCAATGAGGCACTAAGCGCGATCGACCCCGCAAGCCAGGCGATCATCCGTGACAATATCCGGGCCGATTATCGCGGCAAAGGGTTGATCTGGGTTGCCGCCCATGAAGACGAGGCCCGCGAGTTTGACCATATATTGCGTGTGGAGGATGGCAGACTATGCGTACCGCAGGACAGCGCATCCGATCATGATTCCCCGGGCCCCGCAACCATGGCGCACACAGGCCGGGCCTGATATCGGCGCCCGAACAGGAGACGGACATGTCACTGAACGACGAAGTGGAAACATTACGGAAAGTACCGCTGTTTCGGGGGATTGAGCCCGCCAAACTCAAGCTGCTCGCCTTTACAAGCGAACGCACCACTTTCGAGGCAGGGCAGTATCTGATGCGGCAGGGGGAAGATGCCAGCTGCGCCTATCTGATCATTGAGGGGGAAGCGGAAATCACCCGCGAGATCAATGGTCAGTCTGTTTTTGTGGCAGCCCTTGGCGCCAATAACTTCGTCGGCGAGATGGCCATTCTGATGGATCAGCCACGCTCGGCCACCGTTTGCGCAAAAAGCCAGCTCTGCACACTGAAGATTACCAAGGACTGCTTTTTCCAGTTGATCGACGATTTTCCGCGCATCGCTATCGAGCTGATGCGCGTGCTGGCGCAGCGGCTTGAAACAACCACGGCGGACCTGATCCGTGCCCGCAGCATAGACACTCCGGCAGCCGGTAATTAACGCAAGCGGGCCGGACAAATACATGACTTTGGGCCCCATTGCCCATTGACCCGCAATCAGATCCGGGTCCGAACCATAACTGATCCCAGATGAAAGGTGCAGCGGCGTGAGCGATAGCCAGAAAACAGACCCCGAAACACTGCCTCCCAATATTCAGGCAATTCTACGCAAGCCATCACCGGCCAGCGCCTGTCTTGGTCTTGAATTTATTGCATGTGACCCGCAGGCAGGGACCGTGACCGTTGCCTATAATGCGGGCGAGAACTTGTGCAATCTGTGGGGCGGTATTCATGGCGGCATGGTATCGGCCATGATGGACGATGTGCTGAGCCTGGCGCTGGGTCTGACGATCGACTGGGGACAGATCACCCCCACCCTTGAGCTCAAGACAAGCTTTCTGCAGGCAGCCCGGCCCGGCCGACTGACCGCACAGGCCCGGGTGATCCGACGCGGCAGATCGATCAGCTTTGCCGAAGCCACCTTGAGCGATGCGGAAGGGGCAGTCCTTGCCACAGCAAGCACAACAGCAAGTGTGGTCACGCTGAAACGCGCGAAATAGCCGACAAAGCACGCGCCGCAAACGCCGGCAAGACAGCCAGAAAGCGGACAGAAATGGCAGCAGGCAGCGAGCTGCAAATCGATTGGGACAGCCATGACAGCGAAAGCTGGCGCGGCTATCTGATGCGGGTCGGCCGCTCCAACCTCATTCAGACATGGCCCTATGCCCAGGCGATCAGAAACACCGCGCAACGGCATACGCGGTTCGGGCTGATCCACCTTGCAGGCCGGCCAACGGGTTTTTGCCAGGTGCAGGAACTGCGCCTGGCCGGCATTCACTATGTCGGTCTGCATCGCGGCCCGCTTTGGTTTGACGCGCCATCCGATCCGCCGCCTGCGGCGGCGTTTTTCGCTGAATTTGCCGCCCGCTATCCACCAAAACTGGGGCGCTTCAGGCGCATCCTGCCCGAACTCGCCGCCTCGACCGCCAATCATGACATGCTGATCGAATGCGGTTTCAGACGGCAGGGCGAGGGCTATCATACGCTGTGGCTTGATCTGCGCCCCCCGCTCGCGGATCTGCGCGCCGGGCTGCACCAGAAATGGCGCAACCGTCTGCGTCGCGGGGAGGCGTTGGGCCTGCGCTGCGATACCCGCACAGACAGCGCGGCGCTCGACTGGTTGCTGCCACGCTATCTGGCCGACAGAAAGACAAAACGTTATCGCGGCCCGTCCGCCGCGATGGTAACCGCCATGGCCCGGTCATTCAGTACGCAGAATGAGATGCTGCTGCTGCGCGCATGTGCGGGCGATGGCACGATCATCGCCGCAATCATGCTGCTGCTGCACGGACGCGCGGCAACCTATCAGATCGGCTGGAGCAGTAACGAAGGCCGCAAGGTGGCAGCGACGAACTTCCTGCTCTGGCAGGCGGTTGAAACGCTCAGGTCACGCGGCATTGCCTGGTTCGATCTGGGGGGCATTCACCCTGCCGCCGCGCCGGGTCTGACCCATTTCAAACGCGGGCTTGGCGGTATGCCCTATCAGACTGTCGGCGCTTACCGCTAACTCCCCGGAGAAACTGTTCAAGCACCCCGTCCCGCCCCTTGCGGTTCAGACATCAAAACTTGCAAGGATCGGTGCATGATCGGATGGTTGCGGCAGATCGCGCATGGTTTCGGCCACTTCAAAGCCTGTCGCGCAACACGCCAGCCCGGGCGAGGCCCAGATATGATCGAGCCGGCGGCCACGATTGGATGCACGCCAGTCGCGGGCACGATAGCTCCACCATGTGAAATGCTTCTCGGATGGCGGAATGAACTGGCGTGCTATATCCACCCAGCCATAAGCAGCCTGCACGCGATTGAGCCGCTCAACCTCCACCGGCGTATGGCTGACAACTTTGAGAAGCTGCTTGTGGGACCAGACATCATTTTCCAGCGGTGCGATATTGAGATCGCCCACAAGCAACCGGTGCGACCGCTCATCCCCCTGCCAGTCTGCAAACCAGCCTTCCATTTCATCGAGGAACGCAAGCTTATGGGCAAACTTCTCATTGACAGCCGGATCTGGTTCGTCGCCGCCCGCCGGCACATAAAAATTATGCAACTCAAGTCCGCCTTCAAGCGTTGCCGCAACATGGCGCGCATCGCCCTTGCCGCAGAAGTTGCGTGTCGCAACGTTGTTGAATGGAATACGCGACAGGATCGCAACGCCGTTATAGGCCTTCTGCCCGTGGATCGCCAAAGCCTGATATCCCAGATTACGGAAGGGCTTTTCGGGAAACTGGTCATTGACGACTTTCGTCTCCTGCAGGCACAGAATGTCAGGATTATGGTGCTCAATAAAATCAGTTGCCTGGTTTATCCGTAAGCGGACAGAGTTGATATTCCAGCAAGCGACCTTGATCTGCGGCACGGAGCCCCCCTTTTTTCTTTTTGTTGTCAGAAGATATTGAAGCTGTTCCCGACAAGCCCGACAGGCCAGCGTCCGGCTTCGAACAGCCGGAATTTCAGCAGGAAGGGATGATCCGGCTCATCGGCCACAAGCAGGGCAAGCGCGGCCAGATGACAAATCTGTGCCGCCGAACCGATCGCAAGATCGATGAGCGCCGGATCGTCACTGTCAAACAGCGCCGCCGCCTCATGCGCCCCCATCTCGATGCCCTCGAATGCCTGTGCATTTACCTGCGCCAGCAGCAGCTCAAGATCCTGTTCTGAAACAAGTTCCAGCGCCCGGTGCATCAGGGCAGCGCGGAGCTGTTCCTCGGCTTCCCAGCCCGCCGCATCCCAATCAAGGCTTTCAGCGGCGATGGCGGCGTCTTCCCAGCCTTCGATCAGCGCGGTTCGGGCATCGGGAAACCCCAATGCGGCAAGATACTCACGCGCAAGCCCCTCATGCTGCCGGCCGAGCTGTTCCCCCAGACGGGAGAACCAGCCCACACGTGAAACCGCGCGGGCAAAACGCTGCACAAGCAGGATACCGGGCACCTGCTCCAGCAACTCATCGAGGTCGCCGTTTTCCTCATCTGCCGGATCGGGCACTGACCGTTGCAGGTGAAACCCCTCACGGTGGCCGGAGACGGCCCAGCCGCCCCTTTGATTATCGGAATCGTTATCTGACATGTCACCTGCGAGACAAGATGAGGACCGGAAAAGATCGGATGCGCAATATAGCGTCCCCCGCCACCATCAACCAGTATCAAAGCCGTTATCTTTCGACCCGTAAATCTGTCGCCGGTATGACGGAATCAAGACGACGCCCAACCGGTGCGGGCCGGCTGGGCGTCCTGCGCTGTGCGCATTTGGCATCGGGAGGGGTATACCGATGCCCGGCGATTCGTTCCAAACCTGCTAGCGGGGGGGCAACGCCGGTTTGGAATTTTTGATGAACCGCCTATGAGCGATAGATGGGTAGCAAATAGCGCTGTTCAATGGCGCGGCACAAAAAAAGTTAATCACGGTTTTTTGTAAATATCGCACCAAAATTCAATCCGTTAGGGAACGGTTATAGGGGTCACGCAACAGCGATACCCAGTTTTTCCGCCGTCAGGTCGATACAGTGGCGCGCCCGGCTGACGAGCAGATCGATTTCGTCCTTACCGATCGTAAGGGGTGGGCTGAGCACCATGGTATCGCGGACCGCCCGCATGACGAGCCCGTTCTCGAAACAGAGATCGCGACACAGGGTGCCGACACCGCGCCCGGGGGGAAAATGCCGGCGCGTCGCCTTGTCGGCAACAAGCTCTACCGCGCCCAGCATACCGATGCCGCGCACCTCGCCCACCAGCGGATGGTCGGCCAGCCCTTGCAGCGCGGCCTGAAGGTACGGGGCGGTGTCACCACCGACCCGGTCAACAAACCCGTCGCGCTGCATGATCGCGATATTCTTCAGCGCCACAGCACAAGCCACCGGATGCCCGGAATAGGTAAAACCATGCACAAGCTCCTCATTGGCGTTGGCGATGGCATCCCCGACGCGATGACCGAGCATGACGGCCGAAATGGGCACATAGCCCGAAGACAGCCCCTTGGCGAGGGTCATGAAATCAGGCTTGATATCGAAGCTGTCGCACCCGAACCATTTGCCGGTCCGGCCGAAACCGCAAATAACCTCATCCGCAATCAACAGAATGTCGTACTCGGTACAGATGCGCTGGATTTCCGGCCAATAGCTGTCAGGCGGAATGATCAGACCGCCCGCCCCCTGCACCGGCTCGCCGATAAAGGCCGCAACGGTATCGGGACCGAGCTCAAGGATCTTTTCTTCAAGCGCGCGCGCGGCACGCAGGCCGAATTCACGCGGTGAAAGATCGCCCCCTTCCCCGTACCAGTAGGGGGCGGCGATATGCACAAACCCGGGCAGGGGCAGATCCCATTGCGGATGCATCGCAGTCAGACCCGAGAGCGACGCAGCCGCCAGGGTGGTACCGTGATAGGCATAGTCGCGTGAAATAATCGTCTTCTTGGCGGGTTTGCCCTGCAAATTCCAGAAATAGCGCACAAGCTTGACGATTGTGTCATTGGCCTCAGACCCGGAATTGGCAAACAGCACCCGCTCAAGTCCGTCGGGCGTAATATCAGCCAGCTTTTGCGACAGCTCTGCCGCATAGGGGTGGGTTGTCTGAAAAAAGGCATTGTAATAGGGCAATTCTTTCAGCGCCTGATAGCCGGCATCCGCAAGCTCGACATTGCCATAGCCCAGATTGACGCACCACAGCCCCGCCATCGCATCAAGCAACCGCTCCCCCTGGGAGTCCTCAAGCCATACCCCTTCGGCGCGGGTAATCACCCTGGCACCGCGCCCGGCCAGTGCCGCCGCATCGGTGAAGGGATGAATGTGATGGCGCGCATCCGCAGCCTGCCAGCGCGCCGTGCGGTCATTACGGTTGCTCATCGGCGATACGTCTCCCAAGCTTTGCTGACAAGGCGTAACATTATATGAAAGCAATAAGGTAAAATAACAGCGAACAGACAAGCGGAGGGAGTGTCATGCCATCCTTTGACATCGTCTCGAAAACCGAACCGGCCGAAGTGGATAACGCGGTCCGGAACATGGAACGGGAGATGGCGCAGCGCTATGACTTCAAAGGCGCAAACTGCACCATCGCGCATGCGGAGGGCGTCATCACCCTGCATGCCGATGACGATCTGAAACTGCGCCAGATGCATGAATTGCTGCAGGGCCATCTGACCCGGCGCAAACTCGATGCGGGGGTGCTCGACTATCAGACGCCCGAGCAGGCGGCCGGGCAGGCGGTGCGCCAGACGGTGATTGTCCGCCAGGGCATCGACAAGGAGCTTGCCAAAAAACTGACAAAGCATCTCAAGCAATCAAAGCTCAAAGTGCAGGCCGCCATTCAGGGCGACGAGGTGCGCGTCAGCGGCAAAAAACGCGACGATCTGCAAGCCGCCATCACCGCGATCAAGGAGCTCAAGCAGGAACTGCCGCTGCAATTCATCAATTTCCGCGATTAGGCCCTTGCCCGGCACGGTCCAGCGCAGCGCTAACCAGCACCGCTCCCCTATGCGCCGCAGCTCAGCGCAATGCCGCCCCGATAGCGCGGAAAAAGGCAAAGGTTTCAAGCTCGCGATAGGCGGAAATATCGTCGGAGGTGGCATAGTCGCTGAAGGCTGACAGTTTGACGATGACAAGCCGGGCCGCCGGATTGACATAGATGAACTGATTATAGACACCGACCGCGGAGTATTCGCCTGCCGCACCATCCAGCACCCACCACTGATAGCCATAGCCAAGCGGGAACAGCGGATTTTCGGACGCACCATATTGCAGATGCGGCGCGTCGGGGGTCACAGATGCGCGCACCCAGTCGCGCGGCAAAAGCTGCCGCCCCTGCCACATACCTTCCTGACGGTACAGCTCGCCAAATTTTGCGTAATCCCGGGCGGTGGCGTTCAGCCCGAAAAACACCATCTCCATATCCCGATCATCGGTCAGCCAGTAACCATCGGACTGCATACCAAGCGGCTGCCACAGCTTTTGCGCCATATAGTCGGAAACAGAGCGGCCGGTGGCGCGGGTCAGCAGCATGCCAAGCACCTGGGTATCGGCGGAATTGTACCGCAGCTGCGTGCCCGGTGGCTGCGCGCGTTCTATACCTGCCACAAAATCGTCAAGCGCCCCGCCAAGCGCGATGATGCGGCCCAGCCGGTTGATGTCGGAATCGATATCGGAATAATCCTCGTTCCAGCGGGCGCCTGAGGACATTTGCAGGACATCCTTTATCGGTACACCCACGTAAGCTGATTGAGACAGTTCCGGCACATAGTCGGTGATTGGCTGGTCAATGGATTTGATATGTCCTTCAGCGATCGCGATACCGATGGCGGCCGACAGGAAGCTTTTGGCAACCGACATGGACAACCAGGGCACCTCCGGCCCGCCGCTCAGCCAGTAATTTTCATAGGCTATCGCCCCATCCTTGAGGACAATCAGGGCCGATGTATCGGTTTCCGCGAGAAAACTGTCCCGGGACACAGGACGGCCAGCGAAAGAAAAATATTCCGGCAGATCGGTCTTCGCCGCGCGATAGGCCGGAAAATGATAAGGCGTGGCGGATGCCGCCATGATTTTTGTCGGGAAGATTTCCGGCAGGCGGGCAAAGTTTTCAAACTGCTCCTTGCCTGAAAACAAGGTCAGCGCGAAATATCCACGCTGCAATTCAGCCCGGAAATAGGCCCCCGTCGCAAGAATCAGAAAGGCCACAACCAGGAAAACCCCGGTGGAATTCCACTTCATCATACAATGCCCTTAAATATATCGACTGCATATTATTTTTCAGGCCACTGATCAATTATTCAGTATCAGCCTGGCACATAATAAACTTGCTGGTTTGCCGGATCCGTCAAAAAAGCTGCGGGATCGACCGTGTTTAAATCGCAATCAAAATAACCCGATTTTACCGCGCGCAAAATAAAATGATCCAGGCAACAAGAAATCGGGGGGCATTTTCCACACTTTTATTGATGAGTATCACACCCTTTTTCGAAGTTTGTCAAAAAACGTCTTACCGGGCATTTGGGAAGAACAGCTGATCATTGCCAATCCGATAGGCGGCGATGGCGGCCTGCCCTTCGGGGCCGGTGACCCAGTCGATGAACGCCTGGGCCGATGCTTGCTTCACATGCGGATGGCGGGCGGGATCGACCAGCATAACGCCATACTGATTATAAAGCCGCGGATCGCCTTGCGCCAGAATCGTCAGATCGCGACGGTTGGCAAAATTGAGCCAGCTCGCCCGGTCCGACAACAGATAGGCATCAAGCTCGGCCGCGCTGTTCAACGCAGCGCCCATGCCCGATCCGGTCTCGAAATACCAGCGTGCGCCTGCCGGGTTCACAGAGAGGGCCGCGACATCAATCCCGGCCGCCGCCCAAAGCCGCAATTCCGCCTTGTGGGTTCCGCTTTGATCGCCGCGCGATACAAAATGCGCCCGCGCCGCGGCAATGGCACGCAGCGCCGCGGGCGCATCCCGCATCTGCGCAATACCCGCAGGATCGCTGCGCGGCCCAAGGATAATGAAATCATTATACATCACATCTCGCCGCCCGACCCCGTAGCCATCGGCGATGAAACGTTCCTCCGCGCTCTTGTCATGCACGAACAGAAGATCGGCATCACCGCGCTGACCGAGCCGCAGCGCCTGTCCGGTACCCACCGCGACAACCCGCACACCGATCCCGGTCGCCGCCTCGAACCGGGGCAATATATGGGCAAACAATCCCGACTGTTCGGTCGAGGTGGTGGAGGCAATAAGGATGAAATCCTCCCTCGCCTGCTGCCCGGCCGGCCCTGCCTGGGCGCGCGGCACCGCTATTGCCAAAGACAGCAACAGCAACAGACAAAGCCCGGCTAACGGGTCAAATCTTCGGGCAATATCTATCATCCGCATATGGCCTTTTTTCAGATGACGAGCTCGCCGCGCAGAAATGCTGCTGCTTCAGCGGTTCCGGGTTGTGTGAAAAATGTTTCCGCCGCGCCCGCTTCGCGGAGCTTTCCCCGATGCAGAAAAAATATTTCATCGGCCAGCCGCCGCGCCTGGCCCAGATCATGGGTCGTCATGATGATCTTAACCCCCGCCGCATGCATGGCGGTGATGGTTTGCTCGATCACTTTTGTGGCGCCGGGATCGAGATTTGCGGTGGGTTCGTCCAGAAACAGAACTTCGGGCCGCAAGGCCCAGGCACGTGCCAGTACCAGTTTCTGCTTCTCGCCCGCCGAAAGGACCGCTGCGGGATGCCGCGCGCGGGGCGCAAGTCCCGCCTCCTCCAGCACCTGTTCCGCACGCCGCCGACGATCGCGCCGCGAGTAACCGGCAAGCGCCAGCGCATAGGTGATATTCGCCCGCACCGAACGGCGCAGCAAAACCGGGTTCTGAAACACCATGGCCTGTGCATGCGGCCGCGCAACCGCCCAGCATAATGTGCCGCCGGTCGGTTTCACCAGACCATGGCATATGCGCAGCAACAGGCTTTTCCCCGCCCCGTTGGGGCCCAGAATGAGGCTGCGCGGACCGGCCCGGAAGCGGGCATCGATACGATCAAGCAAGAGACAATCATCCGCCCGGTAGGACACCGCCTCAAGCTGCAAGGGCAGGATCGAGGCATAGTCACGCATAGCCCGCCCCCGCACGCTGTATCATCAGGCCGCCTAGCCGGGCGATGCCGTTGACCGTCAGAATAAGCACCATCAGCACAAGGCCAAGCCCCAATGCGAAGGGCAGATCGCCCTTGCTCGTTTCCAGTGCGATGGCTGTGGTCATGGTACGGGTAACCCCGGCGATATTACCGCCGACGATAAGGATCGCCCCGACCTCGGCCATGGCGCGGCCCAACCCGGCCAGAACCGCTGTCATCAGGCTGTAACGGCAATTCCACAGCAGGGTGGGCACCGCCCGCCCGCGCCCCGAACCAAGCGAGGTCAGCTGTTCGCGATAGGCATGCCAGTCATCCTCGACAAACTGACGCGTAAGCGCGGCGATGATCGGGGTGATCAGGATCGTCTGTGCGATAATCATCGCGGCGGGGGTGAAGAGCAGGCCGTAATCGCCAAGCGGACCGGCGCGCGACAACAACAGATAAACGGCAAGCCCGGCAACCACTGGCGGCAGACCCATCAGCGTATCGAACAGGGCGATCATCGCACCGCGCCCGGGGAAGCGATACACCGCCAGCGCGCCCCCCAAGGGCAGGCCGATTACGGTCGCGATCAGCAGCGCTGTCAGGCTGACCCGCAGCGAAAGGGCGACCACCGCATAAAGCTCGCGGTCGCCGGTCGCCACAAGATGCCAGGCTGCGGCAAATGCAGTTGTGGGATCGCTCACCATCTGTCCCCGTTCAAGCTGACTGAAACCACGCCCTGACTACTAAATCACGGTGTGCGACCGGATGCGACGGGTTTTATGCGCGACGGCAATGATGCGACAAACCGCGCAAAAAAGCCCCGCACATGAATATGCGGGGCTTTGCACTCATTCTGCCTGGCTCCAAGGGCTACCTGGCTCCAAGGGCTGCCTGGCTGAAAAAACAGCGCAGCTCGGCTGTATCAGCGATTAAGCTCGCGCATCGCATCATCCAGCCCACCCAGGGTCAGCGGATACATACGATTGGAGAAAAGCTGTTCCACCAGCTGGATCGAGGGGGTGTATTCCCAATGCTTTTTGGCGACCGGATTGAGCCAGACGACGCTTTCATAAACGTCCTGCACCCGTTGATACCAGACTTCGCCGGCTTCCTCGTTCCAATGTTCGACACTGCCGCCGGGATAGGTAATCTCATAGGGGCTCATCGTCGCATCACCGACGAAAATCACCTTATAATCGGAGCCGAATTTATGCAGCACATCCCAGGTGGGCATTTTTTCGGTCTGACGCCGGCGATTATCCTTCCACAGATGTTCGTACAGGCAGTTATGGAAATAGAAATATTCCATATGCTTGAACTCGGTCCGCGCGGCGGAGAACAGCTCCTCGCAGGTCTTGATATGGGCATCCATCGAGCCGCCAATATCAAAGAAGATCAACACCTTGATCTTGTTGCGCCGCTCGGGCCGCATCTGAATGTCGAGATAGCCATTGCGCGCGGTTTCGCGGATCGTACCGCCCAGATCGAGCTGATCGGCCGCCCCCTCGCGGGCGAACCGGCGCAACCGCCGCAGCGCGACCTTGATGTTACGGGTACCAAGCTCGACCGAATCGTCGAGATTTTTATATTCGCGCTTGTCCCAGACCTTGACCGCCTTGCCGTGCCGGCCCTGCTTCTGGCCCATCCGGACGCCTTCAGGATTATAACCATCCGCACCGAATGGCGAAGTGCCGCCGGTGCCGATCGCCTTGTTCCCGCCCTGATGCTTCTTTTTCTGTTCCTCAAGCTGCTTTTTCAGCCGCTCCATCAGCTTTTCGAAACCACCCAGGCTTTCGATCAGCTCCTTTTCCTCGTCGGTCAGGAAACGCTCACCGATCGAGCGGAGCCATTCCTCGGGGATTTCCTTGCTCTCAACATCGGACAGGAAATCGAGCCCCTTGAAATGGGTTGCAAACACGCGGTCAAACTTGTCGAGATTACGCTCATCCTTCACCAGCGCCGAACGCGCCAGATAATAGAATTCATCGACGCTGAACATGGCGACATGCTTCTGCATCGCCTCCATGAGCGTAAGATATTCGCGCAGGGTGACGGGCACCTTTGCCTGTTTCAGCTCATAGAAGAAATTGATGAACATTTTAATTTCCCCGTCTTGTCATTGCGGGCTGCCGGCCCGGTTCCGGACCATTATGCGGTGGCAATGCGTCAGACCCATCGCCACCGCAAGCCGGCCGGTCAGGTACGCTCGCGACGCGCCAGGAACGCCAGGCGCTCGAACAGATGCACATCCTGCTCATTCTTCAGCAGCGCACCGTGCAGCGGCGGAATAAGTTTGTTGGGATCACGCTCACGCAGGGTCTCGGGCGAGACATCTTCTGCCATCAGCAGCTTCAGCCAATCGAGCAGTTCCGAGGTGGACGGCTTTTTCTTCAGCCCCGGTACCTCGCGGATTTCGTAGAATACATTCATCGCCTCGCCGACCAGTTCGCGCTTGATGTCGGGATAATGGACCTGAATGATTTCTTCCATCGTGTCCTTTTCGGGGAACTTGATATAGTGGAAGAAGCAACGACGCAGGAACGCATCGGGCAGTTCCTTTTCGTTGTTCGAGGTAATGATCACCACCGGCCGGTTGGTCGCGCGGATCGTTTCGCCGGTTTCATAGACGAAGAATTCCATGCGATCGAGCTCTTGCAGCAGATCGTTCGGAAACTCGATATCCGCCTTGTCGATCTCGTCAATCAGCAGAACCGGGCTGTCCTGGGTGAACGCCTGCCACAATTTGCCTTTTTCGATGTAGTTGCGGATATCCTTGACCCGCTCATCGCCAAGCTGGGAATCGCGCAGCCGGGTCACCGCGTCATATTCATACAAGCCCTGCTGCGCCTTGGTCGTGGATTTGATGTGCCATTCGATCATCGGTTTGCCAAGCGCGGCAGCCACCTCATGCGCCAGAACCGTTTTACCGGTGCCCGGCTCACCCTTCACCAGCAGCGGTCGTTCCAGAGTGATGCATGCATTCACAGCGACCATCAGATCATCGGTCGCGATGTATGAGGATGTGCCTTCAAACTTCATTTTTTTATCTTCTGTCTAATGGTTGATTGCCTGCGAAACTAAGGCCCACAAGCCCCGCAATCAAGTAAAAGCCGGCAGACGCCCGCAAGCTTACTGAAAAATGCAGCGATTTTCACAAAAAATTAGGGAGCCGGTTTGACACCGGCTCCCGCAAAAGTTGGCGTGTCCCGGGTTGCCTAGCCGAACAGGCTGAGCAGGACGGACGGTGCCTGATTGGCAATCGTGATCGCCTGGGTCGACAGCTGCTGCTGGGCCTGCAGGGCCTGCAACTTGCTGCTCGCTTTCGCCAGATCGGCATCCACCAAAGCGCCAAGACCCTTTTCCGTCGCATCCGAGATTGCGGATACGAAGTCGTTCTGGGACTCGACCGCGCGCAGGTCGGCGGCAACGCCGCTGAGCGCATTATTGGTGGCTGTCACAAAGTTATCGAGCGTATTCGAGCTGCTGTTGAGGAACTGGCGTGCCAGCGCATCAGTCAGCGCACCTACAGACGCCGCGAAAACCGATGCCGTCGTGAACACGTCGACGCCGGTCACGCTGATCGTGCCGCCATTCACATCGGCGATGAAATTTACCGCCGTTGTGTTGTCAAGAATGTTGGTACCGTTGAAGGATGCTTGCGAAACAAGGTCTTTGGCCTGGTTGGCAAGCGCCTGCAAATCGGCATTATAGGTCGTTCTCTGGGTCGCCGTGATCGACGAATCCGCCAGCTGGGTCAGCTTGGCCTGAATATCTTCAAACAAGTTTGACACCGCTGTCGCACCCGCCAGACCGACTTCCGCCAGACCGACCGCGCCATTCAGACCCTGCTGCACCGCGCCGAGTGACTTCACATCCGCACGCAGGCCCTGGGCAACGGAGAAGGTCGACGCATCGTCCTTGGCATCCGCCACTTTGAAACCTGTCTGCACCTGTTTTGACACTGTATCCAACTGGCTCGTCACATTACGCAGGGTCGCCTGAGCTACAAGCGCACCGGGATTAGTATGAATCGTTGTCATTTTGCTCTCCTTTTCTGGGAAATAAGCCGAGCCTTTTGCTCGGATGGCTTTTTTGCCGAGAGCACTAAAAGCAACCGGCATACCAGCCCGCGAAGAATCGCAAAAAAACTTTTAACTCACTGAGTTTATTATCAATTATGAGATACCGGAACGTTGCGCGCCCGGTGTTGCGCCCGGAACCGGACGGCAGATATTTCCGCTTCGGCAAAATCTGCCCTGCAATCTTTGCTCAGGGTTGTCCCTCAAATGCCAAGATTGCATCCTCGCCACAGCAAAGCGGACCGAATTGGGTGAGCTTCATGGTCGCGGCGATGGCAGCGAAATGCGCCGCCGCCCGCGGCGCGCGACCATGCAGTACAGCATGCAGATATGCCGCCAGAAAAGTATCGCCGCACCCTGTCGTGTCGATAATCCCGCGCAGACCCGATTGCGGCCGCCAGGCGGCCAGCCGGTGCACCCCCTCACGCGTCTGCAGCAACGCTCCCTGACCGCCGCGGGTAATCAGCAATTGTCCGACCCCGAGATCCGCCAGTCTGGTTGCCGCCGCCGCGAGCGTCGGCGCACCGGTAAGCCGCAGGCTTTCTGCCTCATCGACCTTCACAATATCGCAGATCGGCAGAACCCGGCCGCTATCGGGCCACATACAGGGTATGACGCGATTGCCCGTGCGCGTCCGCAACGGACCCTGGGCATCGATTAATTTGATGGCATGGGGGAAACAATCCGCAAGCTGCATAATGAGCGGCGCGCTGAGATCGCCTGCAATCAGCGAACCGAAATAGACCGCATCGCAGCCAAGGCCGTGCAGCAGCGGCATGATCGCATCGTCGAATGCATCGGCATTGGCGCGTAATTCCTGCACCCGGTCATCAATACCGCCCGGACCCCGGGCATTCACAAAACAGCTGGTTTGGGTAGCTGGCAGATTATGGATTTGCGCCCCCGCCTGGCTGAGCGGCCCAAGCAGCGGCGCTTCATCCTGCGGCGCAACCCGGGTCACGATTGTCACGTTATGGCCAAGCCCGCGCAGCGCCATCGCGGCATAGTAAACAGACCCGCCCGGCTGCACCCGGTCAGGCTGGCCGGGCGCGCGAATAATATCCCGGGTCACATGGCCGATCAGCAGAATATGCGCCGCGCCGACGGGCGGAAATAACGTGTCTGTCAATTGCTGGTCGGCTCGTTAAACGGGGCGGTTTGCCCGGCCGGCACCGGCACCGCGAAACAATTCAGGGTGAAGGATATGATCGTATAATAGCCCATCAAGGTCACCAGATCGACCAGCCCCTGCTCGCTGACAAGCGCGCGCGTCGCCTCATAGGTCGCGCTGCACACCCTTTTATTGTCGAGCATTTCACGAACGAAATCATAGATTTGCGCTTCTTCGGCCTTGTTGAAGTCAGGCCTTTTACCGATCCGGATCGCCTCGATCACGTCGGCTGACACCCCCGCCTGACGCGCCAGCCGCGCATGCGCCCAGAATTCGAACTGCGCAGACCAATATTGCCCCACCGTAATGACCGCCAGTTCCAGCAGATTTTCAGGCAGCGAGTTCCTGAACCGCAAGGCGGCACCCAGTTCCTGCGCCAGATTGCCGATATCGGGACTGTACATCCAGGCATTGAACGGCCCGGGCAACCCGCCGCCCGAGGCCGACAGATCGATACCCCCGCGTCCGGCGGCACTGCCGCGCGGTCCCTGCGTCACCGCATCGAATATTTTGCCTTGCGCCGCCGTCATCCCCGCCGGTGCAACAGCTGCCAAACGTGTCATATGCTCTCTCCCCGTTCTGATTTTGTCGCCCGGCCTCAGGCGCAGAGACCGCGTGACAGCGGTCAATTTTTCACCCCCCCTAGTCAACAGCAAGCTGGCGGATGGGTAAACAGGGGCAAATGTGATCGCCAAACACCGCCCCGCTCCACCCGCAGACATCAAGAACCTGTGAGGTGAGTTGTCCGGCCCGCCCGGTCAGTTGCCCAACCGGGCGACGATCCTGTAGTATCGCGTGATGCGATCCGAGGAAAAACTCAGCATCCGCCGATCCGCATCATGCGAAACAAAAACAAAGCAGCATGATCCGATGAACGCTCAGGAAAAACGCCGTTCGGCCTGTCACTGGTCATATTCCAGCCAAAATGACATTTCATCATGCGGTCGCCCGCCTGCTTTGGCACAAAAAATTTCAGAAGGTGAAGCAATGCGCGACTTACCCGTTTCCGCCCGGTCAATATCCTTTATCGCAGCAATCCTGCTGATCCTCGGTTTGATGTCACCCCTTACAGCACAGGCCATGGAATTCATCGATAAGGGCGACGAGCTTTATCAGCGCGGCCATTATGAAGAAGCGCTGGCCTGGTGGAAGGATGCAGCCAGTTCAGGCAGCGCCAATGCCGCCTACCGGCTGGGCGTCGCCCATAATGACGGGCTTGCCAGCGACACCCGCATTATCGTTCAGCGCGATTTCACCGAAGCGGCCAAATGGTACACCATGGCTGCCGAGCTCGGCGATGAGCGGGCGCAATTTGACCTCGGCTCGCTTTACGATAATGGCCAGGGAGTACCGAAATCCGCCGAGCTGGCCGCCAAATGGTATCTGGCCGGCGCTGAGCGGGGACAGATGGCCTGTCAGTACAATATCGCCACCATGTATGAAACAGGCGTCGGGGTGGAGAAGGATCTGGTCGCCGCCTATATGTGGTATTATCTGGCCGCGCAGCAGGATTTCATCGAATTTGGCGGCCCCGCACTTGAGGGGCTGGCCGGTCAGATGGAACCCAGACAGGTTCGCGAGGCAATTCTGATGGCGAAGAATTTCGCATTCAAGGAACCTGTGCGCTGAAACGGCTGGTGACAACCACCCATGAAGACGAGAAATTTTACCCACAGACTATGTCTCCTGCTGGTCGTCGGGCTGCCCTTCTGGCTCATACCGATATCTGATGCGGCCGCGGAACCTGTCACGGCGCAAAGCCCTGCTGATCTGCCGGCCGATCTGTTTGACCGGGGACTTTATGATGAGGCCATGAAGCGCTGGCGCGCGGCTGTGGAAACGTCCAAGGATGCGGAGGCCGCCTTCCGGCTGGGCGACATTTACGAAGCAGGAGCGATCGTCGACGAGAATCTCGAAGAGGCGGCGAAATGGTATCTGATCGCGGCCGAGGGCGGCCATGCGAAAGCACAATTTGCTTTGGCTGCCTTCTATCAGGCCGGTGCCGGTGTCGCGCAATCAGATGAAAAAGCCGCTTTCTGGTTCAGGCAATGCGCCGAGCGGGGCAATCCCGATTGCCAGTTCGGCCTTGGACAGCTGCTCGACGGCACAGACAGCCCCGTATCGGACCCGATTGAAGCGTATAAATGGTACTATCTGGCAGCCAGAAACGGGCTGATTGAATTCGACGCCGAGGAGCTTGTGTCCCTGGCGGAACGGATGGATCAGACACAAAAGCGTGCGGCAATGAAGCGGGCGGTGTCATTTAAACCCGTGTCGGGACCACATAAACCCGTGTCGGCACCACAAAGCAGCGCGGATTGACCATGGCCGCTAACTGTTGCGGCACCGGTCAGGCGTCGGTCCCGCGCAACCGGCCGACAAATTGGGGCAAGCCCGTCTGCCGCTGCCGCCGCAACCGTTCAGCGGTCAGAATCGCGCAGAGTTCACGATGCGCCTTCTCGACCGTCTCATTGACGATCACATAGTCATATTCGGGCCAATGGCTCATCTCGTCGGCTGCTTTCGCCATGCGCCGCGCCACGACCGCCGCACTGTCCTGTGCCCGCGTCCTGAGCCGCTGCGCCAGTTCCTCGACCGAAGGCGGCAGGATGAACACCGCCACAAGATCCTGACGCGCGCGCGAGCTTAATTGCTGGGTGCCCTGCCAGTCGATATCAAACAGTACATCCTCCCCCTTTGCGAGTTTTGCCTCCACCTGCGCCGCCGGGGTTCCGTAAAAATGGTCAAATACCCGTGCATGCTCGAGAAACTCACCACGCTTAAGCCGCGCGTCAAATTCGGCCTGGGAAACGAAGATATAGTCCTTGCCATCCACCTCACCGGGGCGCATGGGGCGCGTGGTCACAGATATGGACATGCTGAGATCGGTCTGCGACTCCAGCAGCAGACGCGACAAGGTGGTCTTGCCCGCACCCGACGGGGAGGACAGGACCAGCATCATCCCCCGCCTTTTGAGGTCGATTTCACTCATGACACATCATTCCACATTCTGTACCTGTTCCCGCAGCTGATCGATCTGCGCCTTGAGATCCAGCCCGATCCGCGTCAATGCCGTATCGGGCGATTTTGAACATAGCGTGTTTGCCTCCCGGTTGAATTCCTGCGTCAGAAAATCAAGCTTACGGCCCACCGGCGCATTGGCGGCAAGCAGCTCGCGCGCATTTTCGACATGCGCGCGCAGGCGGTCCAGTTCCTCGCGGATATCGGCTTTGGTCGCCAGTACCGCCACCTCCTGCGCCAACCTGTCTTCCGACAGACCCGAGCGGGTCTCAAGCAGTTCATCGAGCTGCTGCTGCATTCGCGCCTGCAGCAGTGTCACGGCTTCGCCCGCCCGTGCTGCCGCCTGCGCCGTCAGCGTGGCCAGCGCATCGATCTGCGCCATGATCAGCCGTTGCAGTTTTTCGCCTTCCGCGATCCGGCTGTCGCTCAGATCCTGCAGCGCGGCATCAAAACCGCGCAGCAGATTCTCGATCCGGCGATTGCTTTCCGCCTCGCTTTCCTCCGGTTCGACCTGTTCGACAACACCACGAATATTCAACACCCCATCGGCGGTCGACGGGGCAAGGCCAGCCTTGTTTTCAAGCGCTTCCAGCTTGGCCAGAATCTGCGTCAGCGCCGGCTCATTGATGCGTATCTGTGTCTGACCCTGCTTGCGGGTCAGCCGCAAATTGACCTGCACCGTGCCACGCTTGAAACGTGCTGAGACCTTTTCGCGCAGTTTCAGCTCGAGCGATTGCAGGTCAGGGGGCAGGCGGTAACGCACATCAAGACCCCGGCCATTGACACTCTTGATTTCCCACACCCACTGATCCTGGCCCTGATCCTGGGCGAATTCACCGGCGGCGCGGCCAAAACCCGTCATGCTTTGTAATGCCATATGCTTGCCTTCCGTCTATTCCGCAGAGCTTGGTTCCGCCTGATCCGTTTTACGCTGCTTGCGCCGCGCGCGCAGCAGTTTGCGGTATCGGGCGACATTTACATTATGCTCGCGCAGGCTCCGTGCAAAGGCATGCCCGCCCGCACCATCAGCCACGAAATAAAACGCATCGGTTTGCTCGGGCTGCAGCACCGCGGCGATGGCCGCGCGGCCGGGATTGGCAATGGGCCCGGGTGGCAGCCCGTCGGACTGATAGCTGTTATAGGGGCTTTGGAAGCGCAAATCCTGCCGCGTGAGAGGGCCTGTCTGCGGCTGTTGCGCATGAATAAGCGCATAACGCACGGTCGGGTCGGACTGCAGACGCATCCCCTTGCGCAAACGGTTTACAAACACGCCGGCCACAAGCGGCCGTTCGGCGGCCATGGACGTCTCGCGCTCAACGATCGAGGCCAGGATCACCGCCTCCCATGGGGTGGCAAACGGCAGATCACGCGCCCGCGCGGGCCATAATTCGGCCAATACACGCTTCTGCGCGGCCTGCATCCGCTCAATCAGGACCGACCGGCTTTCGCCCCGGGTGAACAGATAGGTTTCAGGTAACAGGCTGCCTTCCGGCGGCGCGTCGGGCAATTCACCGCTCAGCGGTTCCGTCGCCGCAAGCCGCGCCATGATTTCGGGTACACGCCAGCCTTCGGGAATTGTGAGCTGATGCTGCACGACCTCACCGCTGACCAGCAGTTCCATAATCTCTGCCATACTGGCGCGCGCGGGGATCGCATATTCACCGGCCTTGAGAGCACGGGCGCGATCGGCCACCCGCACCGCAACCGGAAACAGCCAGGCCGGCTCCAGAACGCCGGCATCTGACAGTCTTGCGGTTATCTGCGCCAGTGAATCGCCTGGCTGCAGCAGCACAATTTCAGGCTGGGTATGCGGGCCGGAGGCGCGAAAACGTTGCTCTGCCCACAGATAGCCTGCAACCGCGCCGGTAAGGGCCAGCGACAGGACCCCCAGCAGAAACAGCAGAAGGCGGCGGCGCCACCGCAGCCGGGCCATCAATTCAGACGCCCTAAAGACGCGCGCGGCTCATCACAAGTGAGGCATTGGTGCCACCAAAGCCGAAACTGTTCGACAGCACCGTTTCGATAGTTTTCTCCCGCGGTGCATTGGCCGCCAGATCGATCGGCGTTTCCACGGACGGGTTGTCGAGATTGATGGTCGGCGGCGCCACATTATCACGCATGGCCAGAATTGAAAAAATCGCCTCAACCGCACCGGCGGCACCCAGCAAATGACCGACCGAGCTCTTCGTCGACGACATGGTCAGATCCGCGGCCGCATTACCGAACAGCCGCGCCACAGCACCCAGTTCGATCTCATCGCCAAGCGGGGTGGAGGTGCCATGGGCATTCACATAATGCACGTCCGTCGGGTCGATCCCGGCCTTTTTCAACGCCATCTTCATCGCCCGGAACCCGCCATCACCGGTCTCTTCAGGGGCGGTGATATGATAGGCATCGCCGCTCAGCCCATAGCCCACAATTTCAGCATAGATTTTCGCGCCGCGCGCTTTGGCGTGTTCAAGCTCTTCCAGCACGACGATCCCCGCGCCCTCACCCATGACAAAGCCGTCACGGTCCACATCATAGGGACGCGACGCCTTTTCCGGCGTTTCGTTGAAACTGGTGCTCAGCGCCTTGCAGGCGGCGAAACCGGCAATGCCGATCGGGCAGATCGTCGCTTCCGCACCACCTGCCACCATAATGTCGGCATCGTCATACTGGATAAGCCGCGCCGCATCGCCGATCGCATGCGCACCGGTGGAACAGGCTGTTACCACCGCATGGTTGGGGCCTTTCAGCCCATATTCAATCGAGACATTGCCCGAGACCAGATTGATCAGCCGGCCGGTAATGAAAAACGGGCTGACCCGTCGCGGACCGCGCGCGGCCAGATCGATCGAGGCTTCCTCGATCCCGGGCAGTCCGCCGATCCCCGAACCGATCATTACACCGGCACGGTAACGTTCCTCCTCGCTTTGCGGTTCCCAGCCGGAATCCGCAATCGCCTGCTTTGCGGCCGCCATTCCGTAAAGGATGAAATCATCGACGCGCCGCTGTTCCTTGGGCGGCATATAGGTGTCGGCGTTAAAGGTTCCATCGGCCCCGTCGCCGCGAGGCACTTCGCAGGCGATCCGGGCCGCCATCGGCGATGCATCGAATTTGGTGATCGGTCCGGCGCCGCTCTTCCCCGCAAGCAAACGCTGCCAGCTCGTCGCCACACCATCGCCCAGCGGCGTTACAAGTCCGAGCCCGGTTACAACCACACGTCGCATGAAATGTCCTCCTGGCAGGCCCAACGCGGCTCGCTGAGTGCGCACCGCAAACTGATCGCGCACCGCAAATGCCCCAAATTATACAAATTTCGGTGGGCGCATTAACTTTGGCGGGCACATTATTCCGCAATTATGGCAGATTTCCACCCTACTTCCCCAATTCAGATGCCAAATTGCCAGTCTTTCCACCGGAAATCCGCCTGCGCGGCCATAAGGGCACGATCGGCAAGAACCGGCCGCCATGAGACGGGAGCGGGATGACGGAAGTGGGGCCGACGGGCGCGGGGTAGCGCCAGCCACCCCGCAAATCGGTGAACTCACCCCCCGGAACGTCTGTCCCGGGCCGGTTTGATGTCTGAATTATTTCGCGGATTCCAGGAACTTGATCGCGTCCTGGACGGTCTGAATTTCCTCGGCCGCATCATCGGGGATTTCCACGCCGAATTCTTCTTCAAATGCCATCACAAGCTCGACCGTATCCAGGCTGTCAGCGCCCAGATCGTCAATAAAGCTTGCATTTTCGACGACTTTTTCGGGCTCGACCCCCAAATGCTCGACCACGATCTTTTTTACGGCATCCGCGACTTCGCTCATAATTTCTTGCCCTTTTTCTGGCTCCCGCGATGCCCGATTCCGGGAACCGCATTGTTTTGATTGGCTCGGCTGAGCACCTATCATACTTTCGCAGCGATGGCTAGTTCGGCTGACAATTCGACAGATAGCCCTCTAACCATTTGATATAATTAAAATTTCTGCAAGCGATTTCAAATCATCGCCATGCCGCCATTGACATGCAGGGTCTGTCCGGTGACATAGGCCGCTTCCTCGCTCGCCAGATACAGAACTGCGGATGCGATATCTTCGCTGACCCCAAGCCGGCCCGCCGGAATCGCCTCAAGCAACCGCGCCTGCTGCCCCTCGTCAAGGGCATCGGTCATCGCCGTCTTGATCATGCCCGGCGCGACACAATTCACCGTAATACCACGGCTTGCCACTTCCTGGGCCAGCGATTTGGTCATGCCGATCATCCCTGCCTTGGAGGCGGCGTAATTTCCCTGCCCCGGATTACCTGTCACACCCACCACGGAGCTGATGCCGATGATGCGACCGAAACGGCGCTTCATCATGCCCCGCAGCACGGAGCGCGACAGCTTGAAGGCAGAAGTCAGATTGACCGCCAGCACCGTGTCCCATTCCTCATCCTTCATGCGCATGAACAGATTATCGCGGGTGAGACCGGCATTATTGACCAGAATATCGATCTGACCGAGCGCGGCCTCCGCGGCCTTCGGCAATTCCGCAACCGCATCCCCATCACCCAGATCGCAAGGCAGTATATGGGCGCGCTCGCCAAGCGAGGCCGCAAGTTCCTCAAGTGCGTCGCGGCGGGTTCCCGACAGGCCGACGGTCGCGCCCTGACCATGCAGCTGGCGGGCGATCGCGCCGCCAATGCCACCACTCGCGCCGGTCACAAGCGCCGATTTCCCGTCCAGCTTAAACATACAACTTTCTCCCTGAAGCGTGCCCGGCGAAAACCATTTCAGCAGACCGTCCGATTATCTGAGCAGATTAAATGGGTTGGGTATCCCCGTCTTGTCAAGCACGAGGCGGGGCGGTTCGGTATTCTGCTGCCGCGCTTCATAGCTGTCTGCCTGTGCCTGAAGATGCAGCCAGAAATCCACGCTGGTCCCCAGAATCTCGGCGAATTTGCGCGCAAGCTCCGCATCCACACGCCTGTCACCCGATAACAGCGCATCCATCTCGCGCTGGCTGAAATCCAGCTTGCCGCCGAATTGCAACGGTGTGATCCCACGCGGCGCGAGAAAATCCTCGAACAATATCCGGCCAGGACCACGCGGGGGCGATTTCATTGCTTTCTTCATCATGGCATCCAGATTAATGAAGGCCGTGGCATCTGTCACCGCAGCAACCGGAATAACAGGGCCCGTCCTTGTTTGTAGCGAGGTTTTACGACGACGGACAATAGCGCGTATATCCTGACGATTTCCTGTCCGGACAAGCTGGGCGTTGTGGCGGCAGTTGCCGGAGCGCTCGCCGATGCGGGATTATTTATCACAAACTCACATCATTTCGGCGATCCCGATACCCGACGCTTTTTCATGCGGACGCGTTTTGAGACGATGGGGGACAGGAAAACCGGCAAGAACGGATTTTCGCGCGCCGCTTTCACCGCGGCATTTTCCGCGATTGCCGACCGATTCGCCATGCAATGGCAATTGCACGATGCAACCGCCAGGCCCGCCATGTTGCTGCTTGTCTCAAGGTTCGACCACTGCCTGAATGATTTGCTGTATCGCTACAGAACCGGCACGTTGCCGATAGATATTCCCGCCATCATATCAAACCATACCGATCTCGCCCCGCTTGCCGAATGGCACGATATTCCGTTTTTCCATATTCCGGTCACCGCCGAGACAAAACCCGCGGCCGAAGCGCAGCTACGCGACATCATCGACGAAAGCGGCGCGGAATTTGTGGTGCTGGCGCGCTATATGCAGATTTTATCGCCCGAATTATGCGCCGAGCTTGCCGGCAGGGAAGGGTGGTCATACCCGGTCGCCCCCTGCCCCAGCCCCGCGGGCACCGACCCTAGACGATGCGCGAATCCTTATTGCCCCAATAGCGGTCTTTCAGCAGCCGCTTATAGAGCTTGCCGGTCGGATGGCGCGGCAATTCGGCCTCGAAATCGACACTTCGTGGCGCTTTGATCGCGGACAGATTCTGCTTGCAGAAAGCGATCAGCTCATGCTCCAGCTCGGGGCCCGCCTCGGCCATATTCATGGGCTGTACAACGGCCTTCACCTCCTCGCCGAAATCCTCATTCGGCACGCCGATCACCGCCGCGTCGGCGACTTTCGGATGGGTGATCAGAATATCCTCCGTCTCCTGAGGATAGATATTCACACCGCCCGAAATAATCATATAAGCCTTGCGGTCGGTGAGATAGAGGAACCCGTCCTCGTCAAGATAGCCGATATCGCCAAGCGTCGACCAACCCTTGTCGTTGCGCGATTCGGCGGTCTTCTTGGGATCATTGTGATAGGTGAATTCCGGACCGTCGGCGAAATAGATCGTCCCAGCCTCACCCTGCGGCAACAGATTTCCTTCATCGTCGAGAATCTTGATTTCGCCCAACAAGGCGCGCCCGACCGTGCCCTTATGGCTCAGCCAGTCCTGTGGCGATGCATAGGTGATCCCGTTACCTTCGGAACCGCCATAATATTCATGCACGATGGGCCCCCACCATTCGAGCAGATCCTCCTTTGTCTTCTTGGGGCAAGGTGCGGCGGCGTGAATGGCGAAGACATGCGAGGACAGATCATATCTGCTCCGCACCTCTTCAGGCAGCTTCAGCATACGCACGAACATGGTGGGCACCCACTGGCTGTGGGTAATCCTGAATTTCTCGATATTGGCAAGCGCCTGTTCCGCGTCGAAATCCTCCATAATCACAATGGTGCCACCCATCCGCTGAATAGCGCCGCAATAGGCGATCGGCGCGGCATGGTAAAGCGGGGCGGGGGACAGATAGACGGTTTCCTCGTTAAAGCCGAACAGGCCGCGCAGCAATGCGACAACCGGCACTTCCGCATCAATCGATACGTCGGGCAGATTGCGCCGCACACCCTTGGGCCGCCCGGTCGTGCCCGAGGAATACAACATCACATCGCCGCCGCTTTCATCTGCGATCCGTTCAGCCGGCTGCGCGGCAATAGCCTCTTCATAAGACTGGAAACCGGGCACCACCCCGTTGACCGAATAAAAGGCCTCGACGCCGGGAACCTGCGCCACGACTTCTTCGGCCACCGACCCCTTTTCGGTCGAGGAAACAAACACTTTCGCGCCGCAATCCTGCACGATATAGGCAACCTCGCCCGCGGTTAGACGCGAACTGATCGGCGTGAGGTAAAGGCCGCTGCGTTGCGCCGCCCAGAAAATTTCCATGAAGTGGCGGTTATTCTCCATGAACATGGCGACCCCGTCACCGCGCTTCAGTCCAAGCGAACGAAATAGCTGCGCCCCCTGATTGGAGCGCGCCTCAAGCTCGCCATAGGTCACCGTCTCCCCGCTGCGTGCCATGATCATGGCGATATGCTCGGGTTTATTCTGCGCCTGTACCGTTACATGCATTTGTTTCCTCACTCACCGCTTATATTCTGGCCGGCTTTCCATTTCAGGCCTTTTCGGACCTTTCCGGACCGCTTTTGCAACAACATAAGCGGCATTTGCGCCGACGCCAATGCCTGAAGCGCGTTGCAAATTGCAACTGTGTGCGGAAGATCGCGCCACAAAATGTTCAGAGCAGATGGCCGCTCTTGTCGCGCTTGGTGGAGAGATAGAAACGGTTATGTTCGTTTGAGGGGAATTTGTGGGGAACCCGTTCGACCACATCGATGCCAAGCCGTTCGAGGCCTTCGACCTTGTCGGGATTATTTGTCATCAGCCTGACCTGCGAAAAACCCAGTAGCCGGAGCATCCGCGCAGCGGGCAGGAACACCCTTTCATCAACTTCAAAACCAAGCCGCTCATTCGCCTCATTGGTATCGAATCCCTGATCCTGCAGCCCATAGGCGCGCAACTTGTTGATCAGGCCGATCCCGCGCCCTTCCTGTGCAAGATAAAGCAGGACACCGCTGCCTTCCTCGCCGATCTGGGCGATTGCGCCACGCAGCTGCTCGCCGCAATCGCATTTCAGCGAACCAATCAGATCGCCGGTAAAACATTCCGAATGCAGGCGCGCCAGAACCGGCGCGCCGCGCTCTGGATCGCCAATGATAATCGCCAGATGCTCGATCCCGCCATCGGCCGGCCGAAAGGCGACAAGCCGCGTATTCTCCGCCCCTGCAAGCGGTACCCGCGCACCCGTCACCTGAACCAGCGCGCCGGCCGCCGCGACGTCATAGTCAAGAATTGCATCCGCGCCGACGCATAGCAGATCATGCGCTTGCAGAAACGCCCGCCTCTCGGCAGGCCCCATATCTGGCAATCGCACCACCAGCGCCGCCGGCAACAGTTGCGCCAGCTTGGCAAGTTTGACCGCCGCCTTCCACCCGTTCCCCCGCAGATCGCGTTCGGCGGTGAAAGGACCACGCAGCGGATGCTCGAGATCACGCGCGGGATCGGCTATTTCCCGCGCAGCCCTTGCATCGCGCCATTGCGGCTGCGGCAACAGCACGATTTCAGGCGTATAGAGACGGATCTTCAATGTCCGGGCGCGGTTATGGGTCAGCACAAGCTGCGGCACGGCCTTGCCCCAGCGGTTCAGCGCGGCAAGCGCGGCGTCCTGCGCAAGTTCCGCCGGCAGTGCGATCCAGCCCGTTTCGGGCAATGCGGGATCGATGATCATGACGGGTATGGCGCGGCGAAACTCGCCGATCGCACGATCGACCGCGACAAATGCTGATAAGTCAGACACGCTGTTTGCTACCTTTCCCCTCAAAACCGGCTCTGATGCCGGCAACCTCACGCAGATTTGAGCCACCACCCCCGATTTTCGGTCTTTTGCGACCGGTATCCCGATATACATATGCCTTAGCATGGCTTATGCGCGCCATAACAGGCCGGAACGTTGCCAGGCGGGATCGTCCGGGCAGGCACGGCAGGGGTAACATGCTAAAGTGAGTCATGATTCAGACGTCATAAATGCAGTGTCAAAAACCAGAAAGCGGATCAGATCAGGACCATACCGATGCGGGCTGAAAAACACATAGTGATTGTAGATGATGATCAGGCGCTCGGTGAGTCCCTATCCGAGCAATTGAATTTGCATGAAGAGTTCACGACCCGGATCGCGGGCAATGCGAAAGAGGGGATCGGATTGTTGCGGCAGGAGCGGGCCGATCTTGTGCTGCTTGATGTCGGGCTGCCCGATATGGACGGGCGTGAGGCCTGCCGCATGATGCGCAAACAGGGGGTAAAATGCCCCATTATCATGCTGACGGGCGCCGATTCGGAAGCCGACACGATTCTGGGGCTGGAATCGGGGGCGAATGACTATGTTGTCAAACCCTTCCGGTTCGGGGTGCTGTTGGCGCGCATCCGGGCACATCTGCGCCAGCATGAACAAAGCGAGGATGCGGTGTTCAGCATCGGCCGCTACATCTTCAAGCCGGCAGCAAAGCTGATGCTCGATGAAGCGGATGGCAGCAAAGTCAGGCTGACCGAGAAAGAGACCGCCATTCTGAAGTTTCTTTATCGCGCGGGGGAAGAGATAGTCGGTCGTGACGTTCTGCTGCATGAGGTGTGGGGCTATAATGCGGCGGTCACCACCCACACGCTCGAGACCCATATCTACCGGCTGCGCCAGAAGATCGAGGATAATCCCTCTGAGTCGCAGCTGCTTGTTACCGATCAGGGTGGCTATAAACTCTGCCCGTGAATTGTTACCACTTTCATCATTCGTCAATGAGCTGTCTGACAGCCCCTGGGCTGACAATCGCAAGCGGCCGGAACGGCCGGATTTCTGCCAGACAGAATGGATATGCGGATTAGACTGGTCAATGTTGATTAAGTCATTCAATATATATCAATGGATGAGGATATCTATCTCACGGCGAAGCAGGCGGCGGCCGAATTATCGATCAGCCTGCCAACCCTTTATGCCTATGTCAGCCGGGGTCTGATCCGGTCCGAACCGACACCGGCTGGCCGCTCGAGACGCTATCGCAATGAGGATGTGCGGCGGCTGAAAGCCAGGCGCGAACCGCAAGGTCCCCGCACACAGGACGACACCGCCCCGCAGGCGCTGCATTGGGGATCGCCGGTACTTGATTCCGCATTGACCCTGATCGCCGACGGGGCACTCTATTATCGCGGTATCGATGCGACCGCTTTGGCGCGCAATGCAAGTGTGGAGCAGGTGGCCCGCCTGCTATGGGATGTGGAAGATACCGACCCCTTCGTCGCCGCCCTGCTGCCCGACAGAAGCACCGCATTCCGCACCACCCAACAAGCGGTGATCGGACTGGACCCGATTGACCAATGCCTTGCCCTGTTGCCGGTGGCCGCGGCGGGCGATGAGACGATTTTCAATGAAACCAAAGCGGGCCGGGCTGCAACCGGCGGGCGGATCCTGCGTCTGATGACACAGATTATCGGCCTGGCCGGGGCGGTTTCGGAGAATGGGGAAACCGGTCATACAGATAACCGGGCACATGCAATCACCACCCAGCCGCTGCATGACTATCTGGCCCGGGCCTGGCAATTACCAAGCGTTGCCGCCGCCGAAATGCTGCGCGGCGCGCTGATCCTGTGCGCCGATCACGAGCTGAATGCCTCGGCTTTTACCGCCCGTTGCGTGGCGGCGACCCGGGCGCATCTTTACGGGGTGGTGATTGCCGGGCTGTCCGCCCTGAAAGGCCCGCTGCATGGGGGTCACAGCCTGCGGGTCGCGGCCTATCTGCAGGATGCGGCACGCAGCGGCAATCCCGAATCATATGTATTGGACAGAATGCGGGCTGGCGAAATGCCACCCGGTTTCGGGCAGCCGCTTTATCCGCAGGGCGATCCGCGCGCGGCGCAGCTTTTCGCGATGCTGCGTGAGGTCTATCCCGATTTTCCGCAATTACAGATCATCTTGACGATTCGCGATCTGGTGAGCCGCGCCACCGGCCAAAAACCCAATATCGACTTTGCCCTTGCAAGTATCGGCTTCATTCTCGGCCTGCCGCAATCGGCAGGTCTCAGCCTGTTTGCATTGGGACGCACAATTGGCTGGATCGCCCATGCGATCGAACAATATCAGGCCCCGCAACTGATCAGACCCCGGGCGCGCTATACCGGCGAAACCCCTCATATTCCCGTCTGACGCAAATTCCCGCCTGACGCACAAAGATGCGCGCGTACCGGCACCAGCAGAACTTGCCTGCCGCGCGACCCTAGTTGGCGTATTTGCTCAGCCGGGCCTTCGCGCTACGCACAAGCTCACCATCCACGACCCGCCGGTAATCAAGCTGCATCCCCATACCGCTCAGGGTACGGCGATAGATCTGGGTTTCCCCCGCACCCGCTTCAGTGATGGCAAAGGTGCTGACAATCAGGCTGTTTTCGTCGATCCGCGCCCAGGCAAAGGGCGCGCCGGCAAACGGATCCGATCCCCCCGCGCGCCACAGCCCATCGGCAGCAGGCGTGAATTGCAGGGTCGTGGATTTCACTTTCTCGGTCGGATCGTCGGGATTGCCCTTCTGCCGCTGCACGGTAGACCAGACAATCTCAAACCCTGCGTCCCCATGCGGTTTCACCACCACCTCAAGATCACGCGCGGTGGTCTGAAAATTGGCGCTGACTTCGCTTTCGGATATGCCTGCCCCGACCCAGCGACCATAAAAGGCGTCGATCGTCACCGCCGCGCGCGCGGCGGATATGCCGCTCCCCAGAAGCAGCAGCGCGATGCAACCGCACCAGAGCATCCGTCCCGCCAATTGTCCCATTGCCCCATTGTTCATGCTGTTTCCTCGCTCAACCGCCGGGCAAGCGCCCCGCTGACCTGCAAACCTTTATAGCCTAATTTGCCCGGCTATGTGAGATTTTCAGGCTGAGATTATCGGGGGTGAGACTTTCCGGCTGTCAGGGCCATTTCACCACCGGCGGCATGGAGGACAGGATCGCCGCCACATTCCCGCCGGTCTTCAGCCCGAAAGTCGTACCGCGATCATAAAGCAGGTTGAACTCCACATAGCGGCCGCGCTTGATAAGCTGCGCCTCGCGCTGTTCCTCTGTCCAGGGCGCGTTCATATGCCGGCGCACAAGACGCGGATACACACCCAGAAACGCTTCGCCGACATCCCTGGTGAAGGCGAAATCGGACTCCCAGACACCCGAATCGTGATGATCGTAGAAAATTCCGCCCACCCCGCGCGGCTCATCCCGGTGCGGCAGGAAGAAATACTCATCGCATTGCTTCCTGAAGCGCGGATAATAGTCGCTGTCATGGGCGTCGCAGGCGGCCTTCATGGCGCGGTGAAATTCCGCAGTATCGGCGGTATCGGGAAACATCGGTGTCAGATCCGCCCCACCGCCGAACCAGCCACGGGTAGTGACAATATGCCGGGTATTCATATGCACCGCAGGCACAAGCGGCGAACGCATATGCGCAATCAGCGAAATACCCGCGGCCCAGAAACTGGGGTCCTCAGCCGCGCCTTCGATCTGCGCCTGCATTTCAGGGGTGAAAGTTCCCTCGACCACCGAAATATGCACGCCGACCTTCTCGAATACCCGGCCGTGCATCACCGACATTTCGCCGCCGCCGCCACCTTCGCGCGTCCAGGGTGTGCGCTCGAACCGACCAGCCGGCAGATCGGAAAAGGTGCCTGTCAGCTCATCCTCCAGCGTTTCGAATTCGGCACAGATCCGGTCGCGCAAATCCCGGAACCAATCGACCGCGCGCGCCTTGCGCTGTTCGGTGATGCTCTGCATCCTGCTTATCTCCTCAACTTGCCTGCCCGGCCTTTGGTTCACGCCCGGCAAAGCCGTCACATTGCCGCAACGCCTCACCAAGCACCATCGCACCGGCAACCGCGACATTCAGCGAGCGGCCACCCGGCACCATCGGAATGCACAGCCGGGCGTCGGCCGCAGCGTGAACCGCATCCGGCACGCCCGCGCTTTCACGACCGAGCAACAGCGTATCATGCGCTGCAAAACGAAATTCGGTGTAGGGAATTTCCGCTGAAGTGGTCAACAGGACGAGACGCCGCATCGGACCATTTGCCGCAGATTTTTGCGTTGCGAGAAAATCCGGCCAGCCCTGATGGCGGGTCATCGCCGCCTGATCAAGATAATCCATACCCGCCCGCCGGAATGCACGGTCGGTCAGCAGGAACCCGCAGGGCTCGATAATATCAACCGGTACCCCAAGACATGCTCCCAGCCGCAGCAATGTGCCGGTATTTTGCGGAATATCGGGCTCATAAAGCGCAAGCCGCAGCATCATATCTTCCAATCTCTGTTTCGTCAGAGGCGCCTGACGCCCCCGCGTCCACCCTGATTCACCTGCAAAGCGATCAACGGCCAACCGGACAAAACCGACCCATGCGCCCTGAATTCAGCCCATAATACGGGCGCATTCAGCCGCGCGTCACGCAGCCCGGCGACGACAGAAATGCATTCAACCGCATTCTGCCGCGTCGCGGGTCTGGACAAGCGCATATTCTAATGCGAAAAGTGCGCATTCCATATCGAGCACGCTGGGGGGCCGGCGATGTGTATTATGGGTTTTGCACATCGCGGCAGACAGCGCAAAGCATAGAGGGAAGCTAAAGTGGCGACCGATCACGCGGAAGAGCCCACAAGGCGGGATTTCTTATATATTGCTACCGGTGCCGTTGGCGCTGTTGGCGCGGCGGCATTAGCCTGGCCATTCATTGATCAACTCAACCCCGATGCCTCGGTTCTGGCGCTGGCATCGATTGAAGTCGATCTGTCCACAATTGATGAGGGCGGCGCGGTGACCGTGACATGGCGCGGCAAGCCTGTCTTCATCCGGCACCGCACGGAAGCTGAAATCGAAGCGGCGAAAACCGTCGATATCAGTGAATTGCGCGATCCGCAGACCGATGCAGAGCGGGTGAAACGCCCCGAATGGCTGGTCATGCTGGGGATCTGCACGCATCTTGGCTGCGTCCCGCTTGGGGAAAAGGGTGAATATGATGGCTGGTTCTGCCCCTGCCACGGGTCGCACTATGATACCTCCGGCCGCATTCGCAAAGGCCCGGCACCACTTAATCTTGAAGTGCCCGAATACGCCTTTATCGAAGATAACCGCATTAAGATCGGCTAGGAGGAAAAAAGGATGAGCGGAGCACCGACCTTCGAGCCGCAAAGTGCGCCGGCGAAATGGCTGGAAAGCCGATTGCCGATCATGGGGCTTGTCCACAGTTCGTTTGTGGCATTTCCGACCCCGAAGAATCTGAATTACTGGTGGACATTCGGCGGCATTCTGATGTTCTGCCTGATCACCCAGATCATTACCGGCATCATTCTGGTGATGCACTTCACCCCGCATGTGGACTTCGCCTTTGCCAGTGTCGAGCATATTATGCGCGATGTGAATTATGGCTGGCTGATCCGCTATATCCACGCAAATGGCGCGTCGATGTTCTTCATCGCCGTCTATATTCACATGTTCCGCGGGCTTTACTACGGCTCGTACAAGGAGCCACGTGAACTGCTCTGGATTCTCGGGGTGGTCATTTATCTGCTGATGATGGCCGCGGCATTCTTTGGCTATGTGATCGTGTGGGGCCAGATGAGCTTCTGGGGCGCCACCGTGATCACCAATCTGTTCGGTGCGATCCCGCTGATCGGCGACCCGCTGCTGTCATTGCTGTGGGGCGGTTTCGCGGTCGATAATCCGACACTGAACCGCTTCTTCAGCCTGCATTATCTGGTGCCGTTCCTGATTTTCGGGGTGGTTATCCTGCATATCTGGGCACTGCATGTGCCGGGCAACAATAATCCCGCCGGTATCGATGTGAAGGGCGAACAGGATACGGTCCCGTTCCATCCCTATTACACGGCGAAGGATCTGTTCGCGATTGTAGTGTTCATGATTTTCTTCGCCGCCTTCGTCTTCTACATGCCGAATGCACTGGGCGAACCGGACAATTATATCGAGGCGAACCGTCTGTCGACGCCCGAACATATCGTGCCCGAATGGTACCTGTTGCCCTTCTACGCGATCCTGCGTTCGATCCCCGACAAGCTGCTTGGTGTCATTGCCATGGGCATCGCGATTTTCGTGCTGTTCATTGTGCCCTGGCTTGATACCTCGAAGGTACGTTCGGCCCGTTTCCGTCCGCTTTACAAGCAGTTCTTCTGGCTGTTTGTGGCTGATTGCCTGCTGCTTGGCTATATCGGCGCAAAACCCGCTGAGGGCGCTTATCTGCTGATCGGGCGTTTTGCAACGGCTTACTATTTCATCCACTTCTTCGTGATCATGCCCATACTCGGGCTGATCGAGACGCCCAAACCACTGCCTGAGAGCATCTCAAAGGCGGTGCTGGATAAAAAGGGCGGCGGCGGCGGCGCATCCGAGGGTGCGGCGGCGTCTGCGGACAAGAGCGCGTAGGGGATAGAATCATGATGCAAACGTTACGTGCGAAAATCCGGCCCGTCCTGATGGGCCTCGCCCTGTCGGCTACAATAGCCTTGCCGGCGCAGGCCGCCGGCGGCGGCGCGGAACTGAAGGATGTCGACTGGAGTTTTTCAGGCCCCTTCGGCAGCTTTGACAAGGACGCCCTGCGGCGCGGACTGCAGGTGTACAGCGAAGTCTGCGCAAGCTGCCATTCGCTGAAATTCGTGGCCTACCGGAATCTAGGCGATGCGGGCGGCCCGGAACTTTCCGAAGCCGAAGTCAAAGCCATCGCGGCGGAGTATGAAGTCACTGACGGCCCTGATTCCGAAGGTGATATGTTCGAACGCCCGGCGGAACCGAAAGACAAATTCGTGTCGCCATTTGAGAACGAACAGGCGGCCCGGGCGTCAAATAACGGCGCTTACCCGCCGGATCTGTCGCTGATGACCAAGGCGCGCAAAAACGGTCCGAATCATGTCTACTCGATCCTGACCGGTTACCAGGACGCGCCCGAAGGCGTCACGGTTGGGGAAGGGATGAATTACAATCCCTATTTCTCGGGCGGGCAGATCGCCATGGCGCAGCCGCTGTTCGAGGATCAGGTCGAATATGAGGACGGCACCCCCGCGACAGTCGAGCAGATGTCAAAGGATGTTGTCGAATTCCTGCATTGGGCAGCTGAACCCAAGCTTGAAGAACGCAAACGGCTCGGCTTGAAGGTCATGATCTTCCTGATCGTCTTTGCCGGACTGCTTTATGCAACCAAGAAGCGCGTGTGGGAGGATCTGCACTGACGCCGGACAGGAATTTCTGACAGGAAACAAAAGGGCTGGCCTCCGCGTCAGCCCTTTTTATGTCAGTCCTGATTATATCAGCCCTGAGTGATTGCCTTCAGGTCGGCCCGCACATCGGAACCGGTGGCAGGTTCCGCCCCCGCCGCGGTGATCGCGGCAACGCATTCCTCCACAAGCGACAAATTGGTATGTCCGGTACCAAACGGGGCATCCTCAAGCCCGGTGCGCACATGTCCGCCCCGCCTCACGGTGGCGGCGATCAGCTTTGTCATGTTGCCACCCATGCTTGCCGCCATCCAGGGCGCGCCCGGCGCTTCGGTTTCAAGCAGCCGCAACATCGCATCGAGCGCCCATTCCTCGGGCGGCAGACCGAAGGTCAGATCCTCGGCAAAGCGGAAGCTGTAGATCGGGCAGGGCGCATCGGGATATTCGCGATGCATGGCCGCCCCCAGCCGGATAAAACCGGGTTCGAAACAGGCATATTCCGCATGGAAGCTATGCTCGGCCGCCAACGCCATGCCGCGCCTGATTTCAGCATCCGTATTGACATAGACCGTCCCCTTGCCGCGCAGCCTCTTGGTCGCGAAATCATAGGCATTGAGATTGAGCGAGCCGGGATCGACCACCGCCCATTCAAGCAGCCCGCGCCGGCCAAGCTCGGCAGCTGACTGATATCTGTCGGTCCAGCCGTCATAAAGGTGGATTGGCATGGTGGGATAGATGACAGCATCGGTTTGCGCCCGCACAGCCTCCATCACCGTTTGATAGATGTCGGGATCGTCATTCTGCTCGCCGGTGACCGGATCATGGGCGTGAAAATGAAAAATCGCGGCCCCCGCCTTTGCGCAGGCCAGCGCATCGGCAATCAACTCGTCTGGCGTAACCGGTACATTGGGCTGATGCGCCTTTGTCCACGCGCCATTGAGGGCGACCTCGATCCATACCTTGCGTGACATTTACCGTCCCTCCCCTGTTTTTACGACAGGGTAACGGCAATACCGGCCACCGCAAAGCGTCCTCTGAGAGATCAGTCCCGGGGCGGTGTAAACGGTTCTGGCCCGTCCTCCTGATCGGCCACCGCCGGATCGCCTGGCGCGGATGGCAGGCTTTCCACATAGACAGACTGGCTGGGGAAGGCAAAGCCTGTGCCCGCCTCCTCCACGATCTGCTTGATCCTGTAGGCGAGCTGCTCCTTGATGGCAAGCCATTCGCCCCATACGGTGGTGCGGGTAAAGCAGTACAGCATGATATCGATGGACGAGGCGTTGAAACTGTCGATGCGTACGAAAGTCGCGACTTCGGGCGGTTTCGCAAAGGCCTCCTCGCCCAGCACATAAGCTTCTATCCTGTCGCGAATGTCGCGCAGCTGATCGATGCTCGTGCCATATTCGACACCGATCTTCCAATAGATGCGCCGATGCGTCATCTCCGAGAAGTTGGTCACCGCCTTATCGGCGAATTCCGCATTGGGCACCTGGACCGGTGCCTTGTCGAACCGCCGTACCATGGTCGACCGGAAACCGATTCTCTCAACCGTGCCCTCGACAACGCCATCGACCAGAATCCAGTCGCCGGCGCGGAAGCGTTTTTCGGCCAGTACCAGCATGCCGCCAATCAGATTCTTGAACAGATCCTGCGCGCCCAGCGCTACCGCTGCCCCGACAATACCAAGCCCCGCCAGCATCGGCCCGACCTTGATGCCCCAGATCTCAAGCACCGCCGCACCGCCCACCAATGCAACCAGCCCTTTCAGGATTTTCAGCAGCCAGTCGACAAGTTCGGGGCTGAATAATTCCTCAAGCGGTGTGAACAGGTGCGACAAAGGCTGCAGCAGGCGAAACAGCAGCCAGAAAATGTTGAATGTCACAAGCGAGCGGAACAGATTATCGGCAAGCAGCGCCGGGGTCTCCTCAAGCTGCAGATACTCGCCACCGAAAAACAGCCCCATTATGATGAAGCCAAACCGGAGCGGCCCCTCCAGCGCCACGACAAGATCGTCATCGATCGGCGTATGGGTGCGCGCGGTAACCACCTTGATTTCATACAGAATGAAACGCGTCACCAGTCCGCGCAGCAGGAAAAAGGCGAGGAATATCCCAAGCGCGGTGACGAAATGACCGACATCTGCCCCAAACACCCCCTGCTGCCACACCTCAACGACAAGGGCCCAAAACTCTTCCAATGTCTGCATTGTGAATCCGTGTGTCGCCGCCTTTACCAGTGCAATAACCGAATTGGCGGCGAAGGGAAACCTTCAGCGGTTCAGCGCGCCAGCGATCCTGCGTCAGATTTCCGCCTGATAGGGCGGGGCGGGGTCATATTGCATGCCCATCTGTGTCGCACGCGCCTGTTCGGGCCCGTGCAGCTGGCCGACAAGCCACAGCGCCATGTCGATCCCCGCGGATACGCCAGCCGCCGTCACCAGATTTCCATCCCGCACATAACGGTAGTCGGTCAGAACTTCCGCCTTGCCGCGTTCCTCAAGCGCATCGACAAACCCCCAATGGGTCGTGACACGCCGGCCGGCAGCGGGCCCCGCCTCGGTCAGCAGGAGCGATCCGGTACACACACTTGTCACCCATTTACAACCCGCAGCCCGGTCTGCGATCCATTGAAGCATTGCCGGATTGTCGACTTCGCGGCGAGCACCCTGACCGCCCGGCACCAGCAGCACATCAAGGGGGGGACAATCGGCAAACCCGACATCCGACTGCACCCGCATGCCCTTGGCGCAGCGGATGAGCCCGGCGGTTTCGGAAACCAGTAAAACCCGGTCCGCAGTTTCCTTGTCGCCGCGAAGCGCGAAGACCTCATTCGACATGGTGAAGACTTCCCAGGGTCCGACGAAATCAAGCTCCTCGGCGCCATCGAAAATCAGGATTCCGATCCTGTTGGCAAATTCACCCATTCTGTTTGTTCCTTTCCATGTCCGTAACGCACGGGTCCAACGTGGCAAATCGCTCTCTGTAGCTGTGGGGGCTGACACCCAGTTGACGCTGAAAGGCGCGCCGCATCCGTTCGGCACTGCCAAAACCGCAGCGCTCCGCAATCCGTTCCAGCGAATCGGGCGATTCTTCCAATCGCCGCCGCGCCGCATCTATACGGGCGCATTCGACGAACCTTCCCGGGGTTGCACCGATCTCACGCGCAAAAACGCGAATGAAGTTGCGCGGGCTCATCGCGACACGGCCCGCCAGCCCGTTTACGCTCAAATCGGCATTGAGATTATCGCAAACCCATTCCAGCAAATGCTGCAGCTTCGGTGTTTCAGCGGTTTGCGCCAACAGCTGGCTGCTGAATTGCGATTGACCGCCACCGCGCATCATGAACAGCACTTTGTCTCTGGCGACATCCAGCGCGACAGCGCGACCCCAATCTTCCGCGACAAGCGACAGCGATAAATCCATCCCCGCCGTGACGCCTGCCGAACTGTAGAATTTGCCGTCCTTCACATAGAGCGCCTCCCGGTCCACCGTCACATCGGGAAAGGCCTTCGCCAGCTGATCGCAACTGTTCCAGTGGCAGGCGCTGCGTCGTTGCGCCAACAGGCCCGCCTGTGCCAGCAGGAAGGCCCCGCTACACACAGACGCAACCCGACCGATATCCCCGGTCCGGTCACGCAGGAATCCGACAAGCCCCTCGTCGCGCATCGCACGTTGCGTGCCTGCGCCGCCTGAGACAAGCAAAGTATCGATCGGAAAATCAAGCGAATCGAGCCGGCAATCGGGCATCAGCCTGACACCGCAGCTTGTGGCAAATGGCGTGCCGTCGGTCGTCGCCAGAACAAGCACGTAAGCAGGATGCGCGGCAAGTGCGCGGCGTGCGACAACGTCGCTGGCGCCCTTGAAGATTTCGAGTGGCCCGGTGATATCGAGGATCTGCGCACCCGAAAAGCCGATCATGACGACCCGCCGGGTCGTTACCCTGCCAGCTCTGCCGGTTGTTGCCCCTGCGATATGCGATTTCTGCGACATGCGGGCAGGTTAGATGGGTCCAGTCTCTGTCAGCAATGACAAATACCCCACCTTTTTCGCCAATCCCGCAATCCCCTGACGACAAGCAATTGCCGCTTCTTCCGGGCGTACCCGGTTTGAGCGCGGCCGGTTCAGGCAGCCGCGTTACGGGCCAGATCGGTTTCTTCGAGGACGGTCAGCAACGCCTCGCGGATCTTGTCGAGCTTGCCCTGATTGGTGATTTTGAGGCCGAACGCATCGCGCACATAGAAGGTATCGACCGCTTCTTCCCCATAGGTGGTGACATGGGCCGATGTAATCGACAGACCGCAGCCGAACAATGTCCAGGTCAGCTCATGCAGCAGACCCGGCCTGTCGCGCGTCGTTACCTCGATCAGCGTGGCGTTGTTGGAGGCGTCATTATCGAACAGAATGACACTTGGCACCCTGAACGCCACCTCACGTTTGGGGGCTTTCTTACGCTTGTCCTTCAGCACCTCATGGGGGCGGTATTTACCGCTCAGCGTCTCGTTGAGAATTTTCGACAAACGCCGCAGTTTCGATTTTTCTGTCACCGCATTATCTTCGCGATCCTGCACCCAGAATATATCAAGCGCCATCCCTTCGGCGGTTGTGAAGATCTTCGCATCGACGATCACAGCACCAGCCGATGCGAAGGCCCCCGCTACACGCGAAAACAGCCCCGGATGATCGGGCGCAAACAGGGTAATTTCGGTGACACTCTGTTCGCGATGTATTTCCGAATTCAGCATGATCGGCAGATCTTCGGTCCAGCAATCGGCGACAAGCCGGGCATGCTTCTCATGAATATCGGTATCACCGGCCAGCCAATAGGGCGGATAATGCATCGCGAGGATCCGCTCGCGCAGGGCGGGCGCCATATCCTGCAACCGTTCGCTCAGGGCAGCCTTTGCCGCCTCGACCCGCTGTTCACGGCCAGCGGTCGCATGCCCGCCGGACAGAATCGATTCGGTTTCATAATAGAGCTGCCGGATAAGCTGACCCTTCCAGCTATTCCAGACCCCCGGACCGACGGCACGGATATCGACTACGGTCAGCACAAGCATCAGCCGCAACCGTTCCATGCTTTTCATCTGCTGCGCGAAGTCGGAGACGGTTTTAGGGTCGGCGATATCGCGTTTCTGCGCCACATCGCTCATCAGCAGATGATTTTGCACAAGCCAGGCTGTGAGCTCCGTTTCGGCTTCCGACAATCCAAGGCGCGGACATAAATCGCGCGCGATCGCAGCGCCCGCATCCGAATGATCCTCGGGCCGGCCTTTGGCGATATCGTGCAGCAACACGGCAAGATAGATCACCGCGCGGTTCTTGACCCGCGGCATGATTTCACTGGCGACCGGATGATCTTCCTCCAGACGGCCGTTTTCGATTTCAGACAGGATACCGATCGCCCGGATCAGATGCTCATCCACCGTGTAATGGTGATACATGTTGAACTGCATCATCGCGACGATACGACCGAAATCGGGTACGAACGCGCCAAACACACCCGCCTCATTCAGACGCCGCAGGGTCGTTTCGGGATCCTGCCGGCTGCACAACATTTCAAGAAACAGACGGTTGGCTTGCGGGTTCGCGCGCAGATCATCGTCAATCAGATGCAGCGAACGGGTTACAAGCCGCAGCGCATCGGGATGAATATCGATATCGTTATGCTGCGCCATGTGGAACAGGCGCAACAGATTGGCCGGATCATCGGTAAAGACGCCCTCATGGGTGATATTGAGCCGGCCACCTTCGGCAACAAACGCCTCAAGCTCCATCGTGCGACGGCCGAAACGGGGCAGAAAGCGCCCGATCCCCTTGGGCTTGCGATGCTGTTCCTCAAGCACCGCACAGAAAATCCGCGTCAGATCTCCCACCTCCTTGGCCACACGGAAATAGTCCTTCATGAACCATTCGACCGCCGACAATCCGTCATGTTCGGCGTAATTCAGCCGCTTGGCGATGGTGGGCTGAATATCGAAACTCAGCCGCTCGATCGGCCGGCCGGTGTGATAATGCAGATGGCAGCGCACAAGCCACAAAAAGGCTTCCGCCTTGCAGAAGGTGTCAAATTCCGATTTTGTCAGAATATCGCGCGCCACAAGTTCGCCGACATCGTCGATCCCGTAAATATATTTCGCGATCCAGTAAAGCGTGTGCAGATCGCGTAATCCGCCCTTTCCCTCCTTGATATTGGGTTCGACAAGATAGCGCGTCTCCCCCTGGCGGCGATGCCGTTCGGTCCGCTCGGCGAGTTTTGCATTGACGAATGTCATGCCGCGGTCAGCCGCAACGTCAGCGCTGTAACGCGTCTCAAGGTCCGCGAACAGGCTTTCATCGCCGCAGATGAAACGGCTTTCAAGAAGCGCTGTCCGAATTGTCATATCGCCATGGGACAGGCGCACGCATTCATCCACCGAACGGGTGGAATTGCCGACCTTCAATCCGGTATCCCACAGGATATACAGCATGAATTCGACAACGCTCTCACCCCAGGGGGTCTGCTTATAGGGCAGCAGGAACAGCAGATCGATATCCGATTCAGGGGCAAGGCTGCCCCGCCCGTAACCGCCAACCGCCGCGATGCAGATCCGCTCCGAACTTGTCGGGTTGGTGGCGCGGAACACGGTTTGCGTCACATAGTCAAACAGCGCCTGGATCATGTGATCGTGAAGATCAGCGATCGCCTTGACCGCCTGCGGGCCGGACGCGCCTGCAAGCAGCGCCTGCTCGATATCCTGCATCGATTGCTGGCGCGTCGATTTCAGCATATCGGCGATGCGTTGCCGGTTCTCCGCGCTCATCGGGGCGAAATTTTCGGGATTTTCACGCAATGATGCGACAAGCGTGTCACGTTCAGGCAAGCCGATTTCGGGCACAGCCACCATACCGGTATCGATTTCCGCATCCATCAGTTTGTCGATCGGCACATTCATCGCAATCAGTCCTCGATATCATATGGGCCCGGTTAAGGGCGCTGCCAAACAGCATTCCGACAGCTTAGTGGAAAAAACCTACTTAATCAGCGCTTTCAATCGGTAAATTATATCAAGTGCCTGTTTCGGGCTGAGCTCATCGGGCGTGATTGCGGCAAGTTCTGCCGTAACCGGATCGGGCGGGACCTCCGATCGCGGCCTGTCTGTCAGGGTGGCGGCGTTAAATAAAGGCAAATCCTCCGCCAGTTTTTTGTCGGGGTTCGTCATCGCCTCCCCCTCAAGTCTGTCGAGCACCTGTTGCGCGCGCTGCAGCACCGCATCGGGCAACCCCGCAAGCCGCGCCACATGAATGCCGTAAGACCGGTCTGCGGCGCCGCCCATCACCTCATGCAGAAAAATCACATCGCCTTCCCATTCACGCACCCGCATGGTCACATTGGCAATGCCGGCCATCCGGTCCGACAGTGCGGTCAGCTCATGATAGTGGGTCGCAAACAAGGCACGGCAGCGATTGACATCGTGCAAATGCTCTAGCGTCGCCCAGGCAATCGACAGGCCATCATAGGTTGCCGTGCCGCGCCCGATTTCATCGAGGATCACAAGCGCCCGCTCCCCCGCCTGATTGAGGATCGCGGCGGTTTCCACCATTTCAACCATGAAGGTCGACCGTCCCCGCGCCAGATCGTCCGAAGCGCCGACCCGGCTGAACAAGCGGTCGATCCGGCCAATATGAGCGGTTTCCGCCGGCACGAAACTGCCAATCTGGGCCAGAATCGCGATCAGGGCATTTTGCCGCAGGAATGTTGATTTACCCGCCATATTGGGCCCGGTGACAAGCCACAGCCAGTGCCCGTCCGTGTCGCCGCCGCCATCCGCGCCCAGATCGCAATCATTGGCGACAAAACTTGCCGCCTCCCGTGCCAGCGCCTGTTCAACCACCGGATGCCGCCCCGCCACGATCTGAAAGGCGCGGCTGTCATCGACCTGCGGGCGGACATAACGCTCGCTCACCGCCAGCGCGGCAAGCCCGGTCGTCACATCGAGAAAGGCAAGTGCCTGCGCCATCCGCTGCAGCGCCTGCCCCTGTTCAGCCAGAGCGGCAAGCAGGGCCTCCCACAGCTCAAGCTCGATCGCCAGCGCCTTGCCACCCGCCTGGGTAATCTCACGCTCAAGCTCCCCCAGTGCGACGGTCGTAAAACGCACATTATTGGCAAGCGTCTGGCGATGAATGAAAGTCTCATCAAGGGGTGGCCGCATCAGCCGGTCGCCGGCACTGGCCGTTGTCTCGATAAAATAGCCCAGCACATTATTGTGCCGGATCCGCAGCCGCTCGATGCCGCTCTCCTCGCGATAGCGCGCCTCAAGGCCCGAGATCACCCGCTTGCTTTCGCTCGCCAGAAGCCGCAATTCATCAAGCGCGGCATGATAGCCCTCCGCGATAAATCCGCCATCGCGGGTCAACAACGGCGGTTCGGGCCTGAGCGCGCGGGTCAGCTCGTCAATCAAAGGCTGCTGTTGGCCAAGATCGGCCCGCGCTTCAGCCAATATATCCGGTACGCCAACCAGATCGGCAGGATGGCTGCCCAGCGCGTCGCGAATCGCCGCTGCCTGCTGCAGGGCGGTACACACCGCAAGCAGATCGCGCGGCCCGCCGCGACCCAGCGATAGCCGTGCCAATGCCCGTTCAAGATCAGGGCATTGGCGCAATGCCTGCCGGACCGTCTCGCCCAGCTGCGTGTCGGTGACGAAATACTGCACGACCTCCTGTCGCCGGTGGATTTGACTACTCTCGGTCAACGGGCCGGCAAGCCATTCCCCCAGCATCCGCGCACCCGCGCCGGTCACGGTCCGGTCGATGGCCGCAAGCAGACTGCCCCTGCGCTCACCCGACAGGGTTTGCGTCAGCTCAAGGCTCCGCCGCGTCGCCGCATCGATGGCCATGATCGCCCCATCCGCATGCCGCCGCGGCGGGCGCAGCATCGGCAGGCGGCCTTTCTGCGTCAGCTCGATATAGCTGATCAGGGCACCGCAGGCGGCAAGCTCCGCGCGTCCGAAACTGCCAAACCCCTCAAGCGCGCCGACCGCAAACAGCTGCTTCAGCGCACGCTCCCCCGCCGCGCTGTCAAAGTTGCGGGCCGGCAGCCAGGTAACCGCCGCCTGCATTTCCGCAACAAGCGGCTGCAGCACCTCCTGATCGGCAAGCTTTTCAGACAGCAGCAACTCACCCGGCACAAGCCGTGCAAGTTCCGCAGAAAACAGATCCGCGGACAGTGCCATCACAGCAAACGCCCCGGTCGAAATATCGCACCAGGCAAGCGCCCAGTCGCGCGCACCGGCCCCGGTGGCGGCGATAGCCGCAAGATAATTGTGCCGCCGCGAATCAAGCAGATTATCCTCGGTCAACGTGCCCCCGGTCACAAGCCGCACCACCTCGCGCTGCACCACTGCCTTTGAACCGCGCTTCTTCGCCTCGGCGGGATCTTCGGTCTGTTCGCAGACCGCGACCTTGAAACCCTTTTCCTGCAATTTCGCGAGATAACCTTCGGCGGAATGAACCGGCACCCCGCACATCGGAATATCGTCCCCCAGATGCTTTCCGCGCTTTGTCAGCGCAATGTCGAGGGCTTTGGCCGCCTTTACCGCATCGTCGAAAAACAGCTCGTAAAAGTCCCCCATCCGGTAGAACAGAAGATAGTCCTTATGCTGATCCTTAATGGCCAGATATTGTGCCATCATCGGGGTGGGAGTGTCGGTTGTCTGGCGTTTCACTGTCACGTTTTATTATCGACGGTCGCAGATTGCTGATCCGGTCAACCTAACATAAAGCAGGTGGATTTGCTGCGACATCGGCACGTCGCGCAAATCGCACCCGGCACAGGGATATTTGCTGTGGCGGAAAGCCGCGCAATCCCTTACAAATTTATCAAATTGCAATAAAGCCGAAGCGGGCCATGCCATCATCCCGATGACCTGCATTCGCCGTATGGGACCTTTAACGCCTTAGGGAGTTCGATGACAAGCCGCGACAAGAAAAGCGAACAGGCCAGCAGACCGCAATTCACCGACGAAGAAGCACTGCTCTTTCACACCGACAACCGGCCCGGCAAGATCGAAATCGTTGCGACCAAACCGCTTGCCACCCAGCGGGATCTGTCGCTTGCCTATTCTCCCGGCGTCGCGGTTCCGGTACGCGCCATCGCCGAAGATCCCTCCCAGGCCTATGATTACACCGCCAAAGGCAACCTTGTCGCCGTCATCTCCAACGGCACGGCGATTCTGGGGCTGGGCGATCTGGGGGCGCTGGCCTCAAAACCGGTGATGGAGGGCAAGGCGGTATTGTTCAAGCGTTTTGCCGATGTGGATTCGATCGACCTTGAGCTTGATACATCCGATACGGATGAATTCATCGCTGGCGTGCGTTATCTGGGGCCTAGCTTTGGCGGCATCAATCTTGAAGATATCAAGGCACCCGATTGCTTCATTATCGAGCAGCGTCTGCGCGAGCTGATGGATATCCCGATTTTCCACGACGATCAGCATGGCACCGCCATCATCTCGGCCGCCGCCCTGATCAATGCGCTGCATCTGGCCAATAAGGATATTGCCGATGTCACCGTGGTGGTCAATGGCGCCGGTGCGGCGGGCATTGCCTGTCTGGAACTGATCAAGGCGATGGGGCTGCCGCACGATAATGCGATCCTGTGCGATTCAAAGGGCGTTGTCTATCAGGGCCGTGAAGAGGGCATGAATCAGTGGAAATCGGCGCATGCGATCGAAACCCCGGCGCGCAGCCTGGAAGATGCGATGGCGGGTGCGGATGTCTTTCTGGGTCTTTCGGTCAAAGGGGCGGTAACCGAAAAAATGGTGCGGGCCATGGCGGATAATCCTGTGATCTTTGCCATGGCCAATCCCGATCCGGAGATCCTGCCTGAGACGGTGGATGCTATTCGCGAAGATGCGATCATCGCCACCGGGCGGTCGGATTATCCCAATCAGGTGAATAACGTGCTCGGGTTTCCCTATATTTTCCGCGGCGCGCTTGATGTGCGGGCCACCACAATCAATGATGCGATGAAAATCGCCGCCGCCGAAGCACTGGCCGAGCTGGCGCGCGAGGATGTGCCCGATGAAGTGGCCGCCGCCTATGCCGGGGAGCGGCCGAAATACGGGCCGAAATATATTATTCCCGTGCCCTTCGACCCGCGGCTGATCAGCCATGTTCCCCCCGCCGTCGCCAAGGCGGCGATGGATAGCGGGGTCGCACGCAAACCGATCATCGATATGGATGCCTATCAGCATCAGCTGCGTGCACGGCTCGACCCGATGGCCGACACATTGCGCATCGTCTATGAATATGTGCGCGCCAACCCCAGACGCATGGTCTTTGCGGAAGGGGAGGAAGAGCAGGTGATCCGCGCCGCCCTGTCCTACCGCAATAGCGGCTATGGATTGCCGATCCTGATCGGGCTGGAAGACAAGATCCGCGCCACCCTGGCCGGCATCGGGCTTGATCCCAATGAGGAGCTGGAGATTCACAATCCGCGCGATTCGGCGGCAACCCGGCGTTATCGCGATTTCCTGTATGAAAGATTGCAACGCAAGGGCTTTCTGATCCGCGATTGTACACGGCTTGTCACCTTTGATCGCAATGTATTCGGCGCCGCGATGGTTGCCTGTGGCGATGCCGATTGCATGGTGACCGGCGTCACGCGCAATTACGCGGTTGCGCTTCAGGATGTGGAACGCGCGATCGATACGCGATCAGGGCATCGGCTGATCGGGGTCAGCCTGCTGATTGCGCGCGGCCATACGGTATTTGTCGCTGACACGACCGTGCATGAAATGCCCACCGCGGTCGAACTGGCCGATATTGCCGAACAGACCGCGGCTGTCGTGCGCCGTATGGGACATGAACCGCGGGTAGCGCTGCTGGCCTCATCGACATTCGGCAATCCGGCAACCGAACGATCCGACACCCAGCGTGAGGCGGTGGCGATCCTGGAACGCCGCAAGGTGGATTTCGAATTTGACGGGGACATTGCCGCCGATGTGGCGCTTAATCCGGATCTGATGAAGCTTTATCCGTTCTGCCGCCTGACGGCACCGGCCAATGTTCTGATCATGCCGGCCATCCATTCGGCCAGCATCAGCACACGCATGGTGGAAGAGCTGGGCGGCGGTGCCGTTGTCGGGCCCTTCCTGATCGGACTGGAGCGGCCGGTTCAGATTGCACCGATTGGTGCGACTGTGTCGGAAATCGTGAATATGGCCGCGCTCGCTGCTTTCGATCTGTCACGCCGATGAACGGCGCAGCCGCGAAATATCCGAACCGTCCAGGGCGATCGCATAGCCATTACCCACCTCAAGAAAGGTTTCGGCCTGCAAAGCCATAGCCGGATCCTGCAACTCGATATTACGGCTGTCGGGACCGTGTGTGTAGTAGATGGTGCCGAAAATGCGACGCGGCTTGTCCGGCCCGTCATCAACCGGCAGAAACAGCGTTTCCGCGCGCAGCTCTTCACCGTCTGCGGTGAACACATCATTGTGGGTGCACAGGGCGCAGGCAATATCGAACATCAACTGAAAGCGCCGCCGCATGTCAGACACACGCGCTGCATCGAACAGTTCAAACAGGTTCTTGCCGCAAATGTCTATGTTGCCCATACGCGCGATCAATGTATCGCCCACATGCATGACCATAACCGTTTCCGGATCGACGATCTTCAGCTCGAACAGATTGGGTTCAAATAACGCAAGCTTGCCACGGTCAATATCATCGGAAGACGGAAACCGCTTCTCACCACGGATCCGCTTCCAGTAAACCAGCAATTTTCGCGTCTCGAACCGTTCCGGACCGGCCATTTCTTCCCCCAGCCGATATCTGACTCACCAGCGCAACGATTTGGCGGGATTGTCAAATAATGAAAATTCTAGCTCAGAATAGGGGCAAATGCTTTCAAAAGTATTTGTTCTGCCGTCACATCAAAGCCAACAAACAGGATTTTCCGCAAATCCGGCACCCCTCTCTGCAGGGCATACTCCGTTTCACGCCGCGCGATATGTGCCGCCTGTTCCGCCGGAAATCCGTACACCCCCGTGCTGATCGCGGGAAAAGCGATGGAAGCGATGGCCGTTTCCGCCGCCAGATCGAAACAGGAGCGGTAGCACCGCGCAAGCAGCGCCGCCTCATCCGCCCTGCCGCCGCGCCAGATCGGGCCAACCGTATGGAATACATATTTTGCCGGCAGATTATAGCCCGCTGTCCTTTTTGCCTGCCCTGTCGGACAACCAGCGAGCGTCCGGCATTCAGCCAGTAATTGCGGACCGGCGGCGCGGTGGATTGCCCCATCGACACCGCCGCCGCCAAGCAATGTCTCATTCGCCGCATTGACGATCGCATCGACCGCAAGACGGGTGATATCCCCCCGGAAAATCGTGATGTCAGCCGCCATGCCCTGACCTGTTTCTGGCTATCGATCCTTGCCCCGGTCTGCCCGATTGCATGCCAATGGGCAAGGCGGAACTATGTCTGCCGGTAGCTCAATGCCTCGGCGATATGGATACGGCCGATCCTGTCGCAATTCTCAAGATCCGCCAATGTCCGCGCCACACGCAGCACCCGGTGATAGGCGCGCGCGCTCAGCCCCAGCGTTTCGGTTGCGCGCAGCAAAAGCGTCCTACCCTCCTGATCGGGGCTCGCAACCGTTTGCAGTACCGCGCCATCAGCCTGCGCATTAACCGTGACCGGGTTGTCGGGACGGCTTTCAGGCCCGACACCCAGATTATCATAGCGTACCGCCTGCAGGGTCCGGGCGGCGGCAACACGCGCGCCGACCTCGGCGCTTGTTTCCCCCATCGTTCTGTTCTGCAAATCTGCTGCGGAAACGGCATTGACTTCAATATGCAGATCGATCCGGTCAAACAGCGGTCCTGAAATGCGGCTTTGATAATCGCGCCCGCATCGCGGCGCACGTGAACAGGCACGGCCCGGATCCGCGAGATAACCGCAGCGACAGGGATTCATCGCCGCGACAAGCTGCACCTGCGAGGGGTAGCGGATATGCGCATTTGCCCGGGCGATAACCGTTTCCCCCGATTCCAGCGGCTGCCGAAGCGAATCAAGCACCTGCCGGGAAAATTCCGGCAGTTCATCGAGGAACAGAACGCCACGATGGGCAAGCGAGACCTCGCCGGGTCTGGCGCGCGCACCGCCCCCTACCATCGCTGCCATGCTTGCGGAATGATGTGGATCGCGATAGGGCCGCCGCCGCGTAATCTGCCCCTCACGCAACGCACCGGCGACACTTGCGATCATACTGACCTCCAGCGCCTCGCGGGCACTCAAAGGCGGCAGCAAATCCGGCAGACAGGCAGCCAGCATCGATTTTCCCGCGCCCGGCGGGCCGCTCATCAGCAGATTGTGACCACCCGCCGCGGCGATTTCGAGCGCTCTTTTCGCGGTTTCCTGACCTTTCACATCGGCCAGATCGACCGGGGAAGACGGCCCGCCCCCCTCTGATGTCACCATATTGGGTTGCGGCGCGGACAATAGCTGGCTGCCCTTGAAATGATTGATGAGACAGAGCAGATCCGGCGCGGCGAGTATATCCCGATTACCGGCAAACGCCGCTTCCGCGCCACAGGATTGCGGGCAGATCAGACCCCGCTCTTCCGCCGTGGCGGCAATCGCCGCGGCCAGTACGCCGGGCACGAAAACGATATTCGCATCAAGCGAGAGTTCCCCGAGCGCCGTATAATCGATAATCGCATCGGGCGGGACAATCTGCATCGCAGCCAGCAGTGCCAGCGCAATCGGCAAGTCGAAATGGCTACCTTCCTTTGGCAGGTCCGCCGGGGCAAGGTTAACCGTTATCCGCCTGGCAGGCAGCGCCAGACCGATCGCCGACAAGGCACCGCGCACGCGTTCGCGACTTTCCGCCACCGCCTTGTCGGGCAGGCCAACGATAGAAAATGCCGGCAGTCCCGCGCTGATCTGTACCTGCACATCGACCGTTCGCGCATCCACCCCTTCAAAGGCAACCGTATATACCCGCGCCACCATCGCAAACGGCCCCCCAAGCCCGTCTCAACAAACACTTGCCGCGAAAGCTTAATGCGCTTTGCCGTCGGCTGCCAGCCCGTCTGGGCCAGCGCCGCGCAGATACCGCATGTGAGGCCGGATATATGAGCATTCCAGATACAAGAGAATGAGTAACAGGAATAAAAGGTGTAATGGTCAATTGTTGTGTGACCCGCGGCGCTATACCCTGACCGCGCATATACAGGCGGCCGGGTCCGCCACAGCGAAGAAAAATACAGACCGTCATAACCGGCAAGACAGGAGGAGACGGAAATGATCAGGGGATTTGACCATTACGCGATCACCGTCGCCGATATCGAGACAACAATCAAATTCTACAGGGAAGTGCTGGGCGCCGAAATTTTATGGGAGAAGGAGTGGCGCGAAGGCAAAATTCCTGTGGTTTCCATGCAACTTGGCGCCAACCGCATGAATGTACATCCCGCCGTCGCACCTGCCGCACCCCATGCCAGAACACCCACAAGCGGATCTGCGGATCTATGTTTCCGGTGGGACGGGACAATTTCCGAGGCGCAGGAACTGCTGCGCAGCCATCATATTACCATCGAAGAAGGCCCCGCACCGCGCCCTGCCGCAGACGGGAAATGGGGACAATCGGTGTATTTTCGGGATCCGGACGGGAATTTGCTGGAATTGCTGTCGACCATGGAACCGGCATCCAAGAACAGACCGTTCACATAAATTCCGAAGACACCCTGGAAATCCGAAGACACCCCGGCCTAACAACCGGTTAGCGCATTTTCCAATCATTCTCGGTCACATCCTGCGGTGGCCGTGCGGTATCGGGGTGCGTGAGCACGTGCCAAGCGGTGCCTGGCCCGCCGTAATGCCGGACCATCTCGGTCGAGACAGAGGTCTCATCGATGAAGACCGGATGCGCGGGCTCGTGTGAGTCCCAAATGATTCAGGCAGATTGGAAAACGCTCAAATCGAATAGCGCAAAGGTTTCGCGAAAATTCTGGCTCACGCGGCCAAACCATCGGGTCAAGCCAGTCGGGGCGACGAACGTGTTGCACGGACGCAGCTCATAGGCGTTTCCAGCCTACCGCGCTTTAACGCAAAACTCCGCGCGCCTAGCTGCGCCGCTCCGAGGAGCACTGCTCCGAGCAATGCCCAGAGCTTGATGGTCATGGCCTGACGGCTATTCTCTGCGGGTCCGGATTGGCGCGTCGCTGGTATCGATCCAGCGGGCGGTAATGCCGGCACTGTAGCCGCCATCCACAATAACATCCCGCCCGTTGATCCAGCGCGACGGGCCGGTTGCCAGATAGCAGACGACTTCGGCAATGTCGCGCGGTTGCGCTGCACGACCGGTCTTGCCGATGACCCAATCTAATTGCTCTTCCCCAGCCTGGCGTTTGAAATCCGGCAGGATCGGGGTTTCTACCGGGCCGGGGCTAACACTGTTGGCACGAGTACCGCGGTTCAGTGCTTCCCCGGCCTGGCGCATGGTCAGCACGACGACACACTCCTTGGAAAAGCTATAAGGGTCGATCCGCAGATCCCCTTTGTTTGCTTCCCACCAGGCAAGGCCGCTGGCGAAATCCGGTGTATCGAGAAACTCGTTGATCTCATTGATCCGACGCTGCCAGGTGAAACCCGCAATCGAGGCAATGTTTACGATGGCCCCGCCTGCTGCGAGCCGACCCATCAGCGCATTGCTCAGATGGCGCAGACCAAGAATATTTACACCCATAACCACTTCCGGCGGCACGGTGCCTGGCACGCCTGCGACATTGAGCAAACCGTCAATATCGCCATCGATCTGGGCAACCGCTGCATCGATTGCTGCCGGATCGTTCATATCACAGTGAATATGCTGCGCCGCTCCGGGTGCTGCTTCCTTAATGTCGAGCGAAATGAGCCGATGCCCCTCGCCAACCAAAATTTCCGCCGTGGCGGCGCCGATGCCCGAAGACGCCCCTGTCAATACGATGGTCTTGCCAGCCATGAAGCCTGCCCTTGTGATGCGTGCTGCGCGCGATTTAAGCGATTGTCTGCACTACTGAGCGGAAAGCGTATGTTCTTGGCACGTTCCTGTCTAGCAGGGTTCTGAAAAACCCTGCCTTTATTTTCAGAATCTGTTTCACTTTGCTGATTGAATCGCGGGGGGCAAGTAGATGTGTGGGCAGAACCAGCAGAGCGACGGTCTTTTCAGCTACGCAGATCTTGAGGCACGGGTTCCGAAGGTGCATCCACTTTGCCTGATCCAAGGCATTGTCGATGATACTCTTGGCGAGATGTCATCTGATTTTGAGGCGGCTTGGTTCCACACGGGTGGTCCGGGCATTGGCCAGGGAAATTACTTCGGGCTTTTCTTCTGCAGGCTTTCTATTTGATCCGTTCGAAGTGGCAACTGATGGACTTCATTAGACATGCGCTGATGGAAAACCGTAACGGTCTGGCGGTTGCCACCAATTTGACCCATGCGACGGGCACAGCGGAAGGTGAAACGACATTGCAAATGCTTAACGGAACATCAGATGAACCCGGCGTAACACATGGTGCCGACAAAGCCTGCGATATCCTGGCGCTTCAAGGCAGCCTTAAGGAAGCGCGGCATCGTGCCCACTATGGCACCGGCGCAGAGAAGTTGGCCGAGGCGGTCTCCGGCCGCCGCAATGGCAATCTAGAATGCGCGTACTCACCTCGCATCATCTAATTCACGTAGAATGGTGCCAATGACGCAACAGCAATGGAGACGAAGCCATACTAGAAGCGCTGAAATGGTGAATTTTTCAGCAGCCGGGCAGATCGTCCGGCAAATAACCAAATCGCGCCATCTGTTCCCCGTGATCGGCAATGATGCGGTCGATCTGCGCACCTGTCAGAAGGTTCTTCCACTGATCTTTCTGCCCTTCGCGGAAAAACGCTTCTGTATGTTCGCTACGCTCCTTGAAACTGTCGCGCTGTTCCTGGCCCTTGAGCACCCGGAACGAGGAAAATTTGATGGCGCGCCGCAGCCGGTCCTTGGGGGGCTTGAGACCCAGAAATTCCGTAATTGCACCAAAACTGCGCCGCGGATGATCAAGCATATCCTCATAGCGCACCACATGTAGCGCCGGATTGGGCGTCGCTGTCCAGCTTTCCACATGCTTTGACCAGCTATTGTGAAATTCCGCCACATGCCCGCCCGCGGATTGAGTCGCCGCCGTCGGATCGGCGAGCCGGTCAATCGCCTCATCCATACTGAGCCCGAAATGGTGGCGGACGGAAATCACGACATCAAGCGGGTTGCGTACCACATATAATCCGCCCGCCGTCACATCCATATTGTGCAGCGAAATCCCATTGCACTCGCCAAGGAAATTATGGGTTTTGACAAAGACAGAATCAGGAAATGCAGTCGTGAAATCCCGGTGCACCTGCGGCCGCAATGCCATGATATCCGCAAGCGGCATGCCCTCGGTGGGGCCGCCGGCGCGGCGCGCATACCAGCCTTCCGCTGACTCGCCCAAACAAAACCGATCCAATTCATTGATTGGCGCGGGTTTCGGCGGATTACGCAACAGGTTGTAAAGAAACGCCCTGAGCCAGGTATTACCCGATTTCGGATAGGAGGCCAGCCAGATCAGCGCACCCATTACACCACTCACCCGTCATTAAATATCGTCAATTATCGTCCATGTCCCCGCCACCTGGCAGACCAGGGTTTATGCAACCATCCTGATGGCCCGGCGTGATCGGACAAACTATCAAATATACCCGGCAAATATACCCGGCAAACAACAGAAAAGGGCGGGTTTTGCAACCCGCCCTTTCCAGGAACTAAAAGTCGATCGACTTAGAACGTCAGCAGCAGTGACAGCGCCAGCGTTGTATTTTCGATCGAGGAAGGCGACAGAACCGTAGCCGCGGCATTCGGTACTTCGTCTTCCGCGAAGGTCAGATCCGCACCGATGGCAACACCCGGACCAAGCGTGTATTGCGCACCAAGATCGAGCAGCGACAGCTCGCCACCCAATGCGGTACCAGCCGGCGTATCGGTTTCGGAGTCGAGATAGGCGACACCGACTTTCCACGGACCGGTTTCATAGATCACACCGAGGTTCCAGGCTTCTTCATCAAGACCCGGCAGACCGGCACCGGCGACACCGGCACCCGCAACCAGATCTTCCGATTCGTACCAGGCACCGCTGACGGTGAAGCCGGCCGTGCTGAGCGAGATACCCGCATGATAGGCTTCCGGATCACCGGTTACCGCCGGGCTGATGCCCGCGCCAGCCGCCGTGATACCAGCAGATTCACGATCGCCCTGTGAATAGGCAAGTGAAATGCCGATCTCGACATCTTCATATTTGCCCCAATAGTTGCCGGCAACTTCGAGGATATCCTCAATGCCGCCATTCACGCTGCTGCGCACACCGAAAGCAAGGCCGCCACCGCCACCGCCACCGCCACTGGTACCGGTACCGGGAGTACCGAATACGAGGCCAGGCTGACAGACGACGCCGCCAGGCGCACAGGCACCGGCCACACCCGGATCAACTTCCGGCGTATAGGAGAAGCCGAGCTGGAAGCCGCTGAAGCGCGGGGTGAAGTAAGTGATCTTGTTGGCGTCGGCCGACATGGTGATCAGTGCGGAAGTCCGCGAGCTTGCACGCGAAATGTGCAGGAAGCCCGGGGTGTCCACACCGTGACCATCGGTCGGGAACGGCGCAACATAGCCCATCTTGAAGCTCGCACCATCGTCGGAACCGATTTCCAGACGACCGAAGGAACCTTCGAGATATGCATAATGTTCGTCAATCTGGTCAGCAGCGGTCGCTGCTTCCATGCTCACTTCGACACCGGCGGTCAGACCGTTATCCAGAGTGGTCGAACCACTAAAGAAGATTTCCGCGTCCTGCTTGACCGACGTATCACCGGTACCCGGTGCATCATCATCGGACAATGCAAGCACGCTTGTGTAATAGCCGCTCAGCCCAAGACTGATGGGCTCAGCCGCCGATGCCGCGCCGGCAACCATGCCGGAGGCGACGAGGGCAGTCGTGCCGTAAAGAAACTTTTTCATAACGTAACCTACCTCAGTTTTCGTAAGTCCGGACTGACCACCCCAGGAGCATCCCCCCATGAGCCGGCGCCCTTTGATACACTCAACACTAAGCGGAATACCTGCTCGGCCCGCTAGTTACCGTCATCTTGCAGGCCGACCGGCAAGGGTCAAGTCTTAACGGCGTTGGTATTGGGCATTGTGATTGGATATTGCTACAACTGTTGCCGTAACAGCACATTCACATGGCTGACACAAATCGTTTCAGAGGAATTAGCTGAAAAAGGGCGGCAAGTTGCCCTGAACGGGCCGGTGAACCTTTCCGTTCATTTTGGCGCATGGGAGAATCGACGGATCGACAAAGCCATGTAACGGCAGATATTGTCGGCGGCCCGGGAAAAACCTATAAGGCTGTCTGATGTCCGCGTCCGGGCGTGGGCATGGCGCAGGTCATGCAGACGGCAGACCATTTCCCGCAAGCAGCCATGGATTAGATCTTGTGAGCAAAATTTTGAAAATTCGGCGCAGCGCCAGGAGCCTGCTTTGTCTGTTCGGAACCGTATTGATGCTGTCTGCTTGCGGCGGTCTGCAGGGTGAGGAAAACTATCCCGAGCGGCAACGTCAGAACCGCTATGATCCGGTGCCAAGCGGCGAGGAGCGGGAATCGATATTCGGGCCGGGCGGAATCGGGATTTTTGGCGGCGACGAAGAAACCGCCAAGGGCGGCGGCGGAATCGGCGTCAACAGCTTTTTGTGGCGCGCCACGCTGGATACGCTTGCATTCATGCCGCTCACCTCGGCCGATCCGTTTGGCGGGGTCATCATCACAGACTGGTTTCAGAGCCCCAATCAGCCCAATGAGCGGTTCAAGCTTACCGTTTATATTCTCGACCGGCGGTTGCGTGCGGACGGTATCAAGGTGTCGGTCTTCCGTCAGGAACGGGATACGCAGGGTGTCTGGCAGGACAGGGTGACAAATCCGCAAACCGCGGTGCAGGTCGAAAATGCGATTCTGACCCGCGCGCGGCAATTGCGGATCGATGCCACCGGCGCCGGCTGACACCGTTTTCGCGGGTTCGGACCACCCGGCCCGCTCGGCAGCAGATGTAGAGATGTCATCAATTTCCCGGCATTGACGAAGCCGGCAAGCAAGTAAAGAAGGATCAGGCGGATGTCCCGCTATCATGCCAGGCAGGTCGAAGCGAAATGGCAGGCACAATGGGATGCCGCGCAAGCATTCGTCGCCCGCGAGGAAGATCCGGCCGATCCTGCAAGCCGACCGAAATATTATGTGCTGGAGATGTTTCCCTATCCCTCGGGGCGGATCCATATGGGGCATGTCCGCAATTATACGATGGGCGACATTGTGGCGCGCTATAAACGCGCGCGCGGTTTCAATGTGTTGCATCCGATGGGCTGGGACGCGTTCGGCATGCCGGCGGAAAATGCGGCGATGGAACGGCAGGTGCACCCGGCGAGCTGGACATATGAGAATATCGACACCATGCGCGGCCAGCTCAAGGCCATGGGGCTGTCGATTGACTGGAGCCGGGAGGTCGCCACCTGCGATCCGGCCTATTATGGCCATGAGCAGCGCATGTTCCTCGACTTTCTGGAAAAAGGGCTGATTTACCGCAAGGAGTCGCCGGTAAACTGGGATCCGGTCGATAATACCGTATTGGCCAATGAGCAGGTGATCGATGGCCGGGGCTGGCGTTCGGGCGCGCCGGTTGAGCGGCGGCTGCTCACCCAATGGTTCTTTAAAATCACCGATTATGCCGATGATCTGCTCAACGCGCTTGAGGCGTTGCCCGACTGGCCCGACAAGGTACGGCTGATGCAGCGCAACTGGATCGGCCGCTCGGAAGGGATGCGGATCAAATTCGCGCTGACCGATGCTGCGGGCACGCCGGTGAACGCCGAAGGCGCTGCTGACGGGCTTGAGGTTTATACCACCCGCCATGACACAATTTTCGGGATGAGCTTCTGTGCCATTGCCGCGGATCACCCGCTGGCCCGCGCATTGGCGGAAAAAAACCCCCAGATTGATGAATTCCGCGCCAGATGCGAGCAATCGGGCACCACGGAAGAAGCGCTTGAGAAGGCCGAAAAACTCGGCATGCCGACCGGATTATTTGCGGCGCATCCATTTGACGAAACCCGCAAGGTACCCGTCTATATCGCGAATTTCGTTTTGATGGGATATGGCACGGGCGCAATTTTCGGTTGCCCCGCTCATGATCAGCGCGATCTCGATTTTGCCCGCAAATACGGTCTGCCGGTCTATCCGGTGGTGACCGGCAAAGGGGACAGCGGCGCACAGCAGATGGAAATCGGCGCAACCGCCTATACCGATACCCAGGACGGGATATTGATCAATTCGGATTTTCTGAACGGGCTTGACGTGGCGGCCGCAAAACAAAAGGTAGCGGACCGGCTGGAAACAGCCGGACAGGGCGCACGCGCGGTGAATTTCCGGCTGCGGGACTGGGGTGTTTCACGGCAGCGCTATTGGGGCTGCCCGATCCCGGTCATTCATTGCAGGAATTGCGGCATCGTACCGGTTCCCAGGGCGGATCTGCCCGTTCTGTTGCCTGAGGATGTCAGTTTCGACAAACCCGGCAACCCGTTGAGCCGACATGAAAGCTGGAAGCAAGTGGATTGCCCCGAATGTGGCGCGGCGGCGGAACGCGAGACCGATACATTCGACACATTCGTGGATTCGTCCTGGTATTTTGCACGTTTCACCTGTGCTGATGCGGACGGGCCGATCGACCGGCAACGCGCCGATTACTGGATGCCGGTCGATCAGTATATCGGCGGGGTCGAACATGCGGTGTTGCATTTGCTTTATTCGCGGTTTTTCACCCGTGCGATGCGGGAAACCGGCTATTCGGCGGTAAAGGAGCCATTTCAGGCGCTGTTTACCCAGGGCATGGTAACGCACGAAACCTATAAGGACAAAAAGGGTCAATGGCTGCTGCCAACCCAGGTGGAGAAACGCGACGGCAGGGGATTTCATACCGAAACAGGTGAGGAAGTCACCATCGGCAAGATCGAATCCATGTCGAAATCGAAAAAGAATGTGATCGATCCCGAACATATCATCGCCCATTACGGAGCCGATACAGCACGCTGGTTCATGATTTCGGATACACCGCCCGAGCGGGACATTGAATGGACCGAATCAGGTGTTGAGGGGGCCTGGCGATTCACGCAGAAGATCTGGCGGCTGGTAAATGACAGGCTGGCAAGTCTTCCCGATAGCAAAACCCCCGTGCCCGCAAAGCTCGGCGAGGGGGCAACGGGTCTGCGGAAGAAAACCCATCAGACAATCGCGGCAGTGACGCAGGATATCGAGCAGTTTCATTTCAATCGTGCGGTCGCGCGCATCTATGAATTTGTGAATATGGTGAGCGGGTTCAAGCAGGAGGGGCCGGATGCGGCCTGGTGCCTGCGCGAAAGCCTTGAGGCACTTGTCACACTGATTGCACCGATGATGCCGCATCTGGCGGAAGAATGCTGGGCTGCGCTCGGTCACGGGACAATGCTGGTCGAAGCCCCCTGGCCCACTGCGGAAGAGGCGCTCCTGAAAACCGACGAAATTGTCCTGCCGGTACAGGTAAACGGGAAAAGGCGGGGCGAGCTTGCTGTTGCGCCGGGCACTGACAAACAGGCGCTTGAGCAGGCAGCACTTGCGCTGGATGCCGTCGCCCGGCAAATCGACGGTAGACAGATACGCAAGGTGATTGTCGTACCGGACCGGATTATCAATGTCGTCGTCTAGAGACCCAGACTGCCGGGTTTTGGCGATGGCGCGCGCGATCGGAGGCGTCTTGCTGATCGGCGGTCTGCTGATTGCGGGGGGGTGCGGGTTTACACCGCTTTATGGCAATCGCGAGTCTGACGCATCCGTGCCCGCGCAGATTGACCGGATTGAGGTTTCGCCCATAGGCGGTCGGGTAGGGCTTCAGCTGCGTAATGATCTGATCGACCGGTTTTCCGCGCGCGGCGGACAGGGGGAGAAGCTTTACCGGCTCGATATCATTCTGAATGCCCGCAAGGAAGGGCTGGCCATTCAGCAGGATGAATCGGTGACCCGCTTCAATTACCGTCTGTTCGGCAATTTCAGATTGATCCGGTTGGCCGATCGGCAAGTGATGTTTGAAGATAATACGCGCACTTTTGTGGCCTTCAATGTCGTGCAGTCCGATTTTGCGACACTGAGCGCGGAACGCGATGCGGAAGAACGGGCCGCGCGGGATCTTGGCGCAGAAATCGCGACAAGATTATCGCTGTATTTCAAGCGGCTGGACAGGGAGAGCGGCGATCCGCCCCCGTTTTGAAGAGGCCGGACCAGCAAAGCCGGACCGGATGATTGTGATGGCCGATGATCGGTAAAGGCAATGATCGTTAAAGGCAGTGCAATCGGAAAAATGCTTGGCAGACCTGACCCTGCCGTGAATGCATTTCTGCTGCATGGACGCGATGAAGGGCGCATTCGGGAAGCCGCGCAGGCCCTGCAGCTGGTACTGCTTGGTGCAGTCGACGATCCCTTTCGCCTTGTCCGGCTGAACGGCGAAGATCTGCGCGCTGATCCGGTGCGGCTCGCCGATGAGGCGCAATCCCTGTCTATGACCGGGGGCAACAGGGTCATCAGGGTACAGAATATCAGTGATGCGCAAACCGGTGCGTTTGAGACTTTTTTCGACAATGCAAATGCGACAGGCCATGTCATCGTCGAGGCCGGCGATCTGAAGAAGGGCTCGCGGCTGAGAAAATTGTTCGAGGCGGCACGGAACGCCGCTGCGATGGCTTTTTATGAGGATAATGCCCAGTCGCTTGAGGAAGTGATTGAGGCGCATCTGCGCGAAGCGCAGCTGCAAATTGCACCTGATGCACTGGCCTATCTGACATCGGTACTGGGGGATGATCGCGGCGTAACCCGGCAGGAACTCGCAAAGCTTGTGATTTTCATGGGGGAGCCGGCACCCGATACGCGCCCTGCCATTATCAGCCTGGCGGATGCGCAATGCGTAATCGGCGATGGGACGGCGGTGACACTCGATCAAATTTGCGATGCGGCATTCGGTGGCAAAAGGGATGAGCTGGCGCGGGAACTCAAGCGGTGGAGCGAATCGGGTCAGAATATGATTGCGCCGGTACGGTCGGCCACAAATCATGCGACGCGGTTGCAATTACTGTTGGCGCAGCTTGAAACCGGCGGGGATGCGGACACGCTTGTGCGGCGCGCGCGGCCGCCGGTTCATTTTTCCCGTATTGCCGCGGTCCGCATGCAGCTGCGCTATTGGAATATGGCGAAGATCAGGCAGGCGCTACAATTATTACTCGAAGCGGAAATTCATTGCAAAACAACAGGTTATCCCGATATTGCGATTGCTGAACGGGTTCTCTACCGGATCGCGAATGCGGCCCGGGCCTGAACGAGCAAGTCCATTTTGGGATTAATGATCCCGTCCGCCAAGACGTTGGCAAAGATCGTCAAGCTGCTCAAGGGTGCGGTAGGATATGGTGACAACGCCACCTTTCTGGCCGCGATGGTCGATCTGGATTTTAAGTCCCAGATTGGCGGATAGCCGGTCTTCCAACGCAATTGTATCGGCATCTTTCTGTGCCTTGGCGGTCTTTTTGCTGGTTGTGCCCTGATCTGCGTGCGGTTTTTGTGCACGGGCCAGTGTTTCCGCGTCGCGCACCGATAAGTTCTGATCGATGATTTGGCGCGCCAGCGCCTCGGGTTGGCTGGCGGTAATCAATGCACGGGCGTGCCCGGCGGTTAGCAAATTCTGCTCCAGCATCTTGTGAATGGCGGCAGGCAGTGCCAGCAAACGCAACATATTTGCGACATGACTGCGGCTTTTTCCGACAATCCGGCCGATTGCTTCCTGCGAATGGCCGAACTGGTCGATAAGACGCGCATAGCCACGCGATTCTTCCAGCGGGTTGAGATCGGCGCGCTGCACATTTTCAATCAGCGCGACTTCCAGGCTTTCAGTATCGGTAAGTTCGCGAATGATAACCGGAATATCATGCAGACGCGCCAGCTGCGCGGCACGCCAGCGGCGCTCACCGGCTATGATTTCAAACTGCGCCGCTTCACCGGGCAACGGACGCACAAGAACCGGCTGCAGGATACCTTTTTCACGGATGGAATCGGCGAGTTCCTGCAATTTCGCATCGTCGAACTGTTGACGGGGCTGGAACTTGCCGGGCCGAAGCTGGGTGATGGGGAGACTTTGCGGAGAGAGATTACGGCCACCTGCTGATGTCGCGGTGCGATCTTCCCCCAGTAACGCGGATAATCCGCGACCCAGTTTCTGTTTTTTACCGCTGTCCGACATGGTTCAGCCTATTTTCGGATTGGCGAAACGCGAGAGGGTTTCAGCCGGTGTAAATCTGGCCCTATGCGGCTTGCGGCTGCTTTTCCTGCCGGAGAACTTCACCCGCCAACTGCATATAGGCGCGGCTGCCCGCGCAGTGATGATCATATATCAGGGCAGGCTTGCCGTAGGAAGGGGCTTCTGAAATCCGGACATTGCGGGGGATGATCGTCTGATAAACCTTGGTCCCCAGATGGGCACGCACATCGGCGGCAACCTGCTGCGACAGATTATTGCGGCCATCGAACATGGTCAGGACCACACCCTGAATTTCAAGCGCGGGGTTAAGCGTCGATTGCACGAGTTCCACCGTTCGCAATAATTGGCTCAGACCCTCCAGGGCGAAGAACTCGCATTGCAGCGGCACGATAACCGAGTCCGCCGCGGTCAGGGCATTGACCGTCAATAAGGACAGGGACGGCGGACAATCGATAATGATATGCGTGAAACGCGGCTGATCGGCGGTGCCCTCCTGTAACCCGTCGTGAAGCGCATCGCGCAGACGGTGCATCCGCCTTGAATCCGTGACAAGTTCCATCTCCGCCCCTGACAAATCCACCGTGGACGGCAAAAGCCAAAGCCCCGGCACCGCCGTTGCATGAATCGCCAGATGCATGGGACAGGCACCGATCAGGACATCATAGCTCGACCGATCGCGCAACTCATGGCCGATGCCCAGCCCGGTGCTGGCATTTCCCTGGGGATCGAGATCGATCAGCAACACCCTTTCACCCACAGCGGCAAGGGCCGTTGCCAGATTGATGGCGGTGGTCGTCTTCCCGACGCCCCCTTTCTGGTTGGCGATGGCAAGGATTTTGGGCGCCGCCACAGGCACTGTTTCACGTGAAACACCAGCGGGGAAACCGACAGGCTGAGGCGCGGTGACATTGGAAAATTCAGGCACGGCTGATCTCCGTGATCTGCAGAACGCACCCTCCCGGGTCCGACATGCTGCGATGCTTAACACAGCCTATATTCCAATATTTAGTGGCAGCCGTCAATTCTTCTTCTACATCTTGGCCTTTCAACAACAGAAATTCTGTCTGTTGGCCAACCAGCCCGGCCGACCCTTCAAGCAGCCTCGGTAAGGGCGCAAATCCCCGAGCGGTGATATAGCGAATGCCCACAGACCCAGCGGGAGAAATTTTCTCTGCAACCAGCGCCTCCAGCCGGTTTGCATGCACCGCGCCGTCGGCCCCTGAAAGACGCAGCATTTCGCCCAGAAAAACCGCTTTCTTGCGGTTTGATTCCACCATATGCATCTCAAAGCCCGGCAGATCGGCCCCAACTATTGCCAACGGAATGGCCGGAAACCCGCCCCCACTGCCCAGATCGACGCAGATTCCGGGTGCGCTTGCGATAAACTGCATCAGCTGCAGGGAGTCATAAACATGCCTGTGCCACAGCGTCGCAATGGAGTCCGGGCTGATCAGATTAATACGCGCCTGCCAATGCAAAAGCGCCTCGACGAATTGCGCCAGCCTCTCCGCCTGCACAGCCGACAGCCCGAAATGCGCCGTCAGCCAGGCAAGTGAATTCTGCCGCTCACCGGCCATTGCAGATATTCCGCTCTCAATCAGACCTGCGGACCATTCGCGCCACCCCGCGCCCCGGCCACAGCTTTCTTGCGCCCGCGGCGGCCACCACCCGCGTCAGCCCGCTTCACATGGGCGAGCAATGCGGTCATCGCCGCCGGTGTCACCCCTTCGATCCGCGCCGCCTGCCCCAATGTCACCGGCGCGATACGCCTCAATTTCTGCCGCACCTCGGTCGACAGGCCCGCCACTGTCCCATAATCGAGATCTTCGGGCAGCCGCAGCGCCTCATCGCGCCGGAACGCAGCAATATCGCCCGATTGCCGTTCGATATAGGCCGCGTAAGCCGCATCAATCTCAACCTGTTCGACGATTTTCGGGGAAAAGCCGTTCAGTTCAGGCCAGATTTCGGCCAGCCGCGCCAGATCGATATCGGGATAACGCAACAAATCATGGGCGCTGCGCCGCACCCCGTCCTGATTGATCGCCAACCCCTTCTCCGCCGCCCTGTTGGGTGTCATGCTCAGCGCCCGCACAAGCTGCCGCGCCGATCTCAGCTCCGCCATCTTGTCACGATGCCGCCTGGCCCGTTCGGGACCGACGCAGCCAAGACCAATTCCGATATCGGTCAGTCGCTGATCCGCATTATCAGCCCGCAATGACAGCCTGTATTCCGCGCGGGAGGTGAACATACGGTAAGGCTCGGTCACACCCCGGGTCGTCAGATCATCGACCATCACCCCCAGATATGCACAGGCCCGATCGGGAACGAACGCCTCTCCCCCCGCCGCGGACAGCGCCGCATTCAGCCCCGCCAGCAGGCCCTGCGCGGCGGCTTCCTCATATCCCGTCGTGCCATTGATCTGACCGGCCAGAAACAAGCCGGCAATTTTCCTGGTTTCGAGGCTCGGCCGTAGTTCCCGCGGATCGACATAATCATATTCGATGGCATAGCCCGGCCGATACAATGTCACATTCTCAAGCCCGGGGATCGTCCGCACGAAAGCTTCCTGCACCGCTTCGGGCAATGAGGTCGAAATGCCGTTCGGATAGATCCAGTCCGTATCAAGCCCTTCAGGCTCCAGAAAAATCTGATGTCCCGTCTTCTCGGCAAAACGCACAACCTTGTCCTCGATCGAGGGGCAGTAGCGCGGGCCGACCCCTTCGATCTGGCCCGAAAACATCGGCGCCTGGTCCAGATTGTCGCGAATAATCGCGTGAGTTGCGTCGGTTGTGGTCGTGATATGGCAGACGGTCTGCGGCTGCGTGATCGCTTTTGTCAGAAAAGAGAAGGGTTCGGGCGGGGTGTCGCCGGCTTGCACAACCAGTCCCGACCAGTCGATTGTATCGCCTTTCAGGCGCGGCGGCGTGCCGGTTTTCAAACGACCCATCGCCAGACCCGCGCGATAAAGACGCGCGGCCAGCGGTATCGTCGGCTTTTCTCCAAACCGACCGGCGGGGCGTCGTTTTTCCCCCATATGAATAAGGCCGTTCAGAAACGTCCCCGTCGTCAGTACCACCCGGCCGCAGGGAATTTCCTCCCCGGTTTCGGTGATAACCGCCCTGACCCCCCCCGCTTCAATACAAATATCTCCCGCGGGGGCGGCATAAATATCAAGATTGCCGACAGCGGACAGCCTGTCGCGCATGGCCTCCCGATAAAGCCGGCGATCCGCCTGCGCCCGCGGCCCTCGCACAGCCGGGCCTTTACGGCGGTTCAGAACGCGAAACTGGATGCCCGCGGCATCGGCAACCTGCCCCATCAGCCCGTCCAGCGCATCGATTTCGCGCACCAGATGCCCTTTCCCCAATCCACCAATCGCCGGATTGCAGGACATTTCCCCGATGGTCTCGACCTTGTGAGTGAGCAACAGGGTCGCTGCCCCCATGCGCGCCGCCGCCGCCGCCGCTTCACAGCCCGCATGACCGCCGCCGATCACGACAACATCGTAGCGTTTTTGGCCAATTACAGAAATTTCACCCATGCCGTGCACCTTATACCTGCCGCTCAGCCCCTGCCAAAACCCGCATTGCTGTTTCACGTGAAACATCGGTCGTGGCACCCGGATTCATCCCGCAATGCCGCCTATTTACCAATACAAAACTCACCAAACACAACATCTAGTATATCTTCGACATCGACCCGGCCCGTGATCCGCCCTAAGGCAAGCCCCGCGCGCCGCACATCTTCCGCGATCAGCTCCACCTCACCGCCCGCAGCCGCCGCGCAAGCCGCCGCCTCAAGACAATCCAGGCAATCGCGCAGATGCGCATGATGGCGTTGCCGCGTCAAGACCCCCCCATCGCCGACAGCAAACTCCGTCGCAATCCGCCCCGCCAACAGCTCAAGCAATTGATCCACCCCGTCACCGGTTTTCGCCGAAAGCGGTAACCAGCCTTTTTCCCTGATCGCATCGCAGGCCGCTGCAGACAGCATATCCGCCTTGCTGACAGCTACCATCGCCCCCTCCCGCGCTACCCCCTGCAGCGCTCCACCAAATTCGGGCCAGCTTTGGCCATCCAGCAGCAAAAGCCGGATGTCCGCCTCCTCCGCCGCCGCCAGCGCGCGACGCACCCCTTCCTGCTCGACCGCATTCTCCGCCGCCCGCAAGCCAGCCGTATCCAGCGCAATCACCGGCAACCCCCCAAGATCAAGATGCACTTCAATAATATCGCGGGTGGTACCCGCTTCACTGGACACGATCGCCACCTCCCGCCGCGCAAGCCGGTTCAGCAGGCTCGATTTGCCCGCATTGGGCACCCCCAGAATTGCCACCCGCACGCCGCGACGCAAAATCTCGCCCCTGTTGCTGTCCGCCAGATGCCGCTCAATATCCGCCCGCAATGCAGATAGCCGCCGCAACCCCTCCTCACCCACGCCCTCGGGCAATTCCTCATCGGCGAAATCAATCTCCGCTGTCAGAAAGGCGGCGGCCGCGACAAGTTCCTCACGCCAGCGGCCGCATAATTCAGTGAGCCCGCCGCCAAGCTGGCGCAATGCCTGTCGGCGCTGCATCTCGGTCTCCGCCCCGATCAGATCGGCCAGACCTTCCACTTCCGCCAGATCGAGCTTGCCATTGTCGAAGGCGCGGCGTGTAAACTCGCCGGCTTCCGCCGCGCGGACACCTTCAATCCCGACCAGCGTTGCCGCAAAGCCATTCACCACCGCAATCCCCCCATGCAGGTGAAACTCCGCCACATCCTCGCCCGTGAAGCTCGCCGGTCCCGGAAACCAGATCACAAGCCCCTGATCGATCCGCGCGCCCTCCCCCTTTTCCGCGGGATCGATCAACCAGCGCAAAGTCGCTTGCCGCGGTCGGGGCAAATCCCCGCCGCACAATCGCTTCACAACCGCGCCCGCCTGCGGACCCGAGAGCCTGAAAACCGCAACCCCGGCCCTGCCGGCGCCGCTCGCCAGCGCAAAAATCGTATCTGCCGCCATCTCCATCACAGGCTGTCTTGTCCCGTACGGTTCTTTCCGCCGCAACCCCCTGCCAGCCTATTCATCACCGGGCTTGCCACGCATACCCGTCTGAAGCACGCCTGTCACAAACTCCTGCCAGCGCTCGATATTGCCGAATGCGGTGCCCGTCATCGTTTTCATCAGGGTGTCAACATCCATGGCGGCAAGATTCTTGTTAAAGCGCTCCTCGGCCTGTTTCAGCAAACGCTGCTGCATCGGCTCAATATCCGGCAAGCCCAAGAATTCCCGCGCTTCCTGCGGCGTGCAATCGACAGTTACATTGATTTTCATCGGCTTTCTCCAAACAATGGCTTTGCGACGAGAGATTGCCGCGCCTTTCTATTTTATTGGCGTCTCGTCGCACGCGCACTATTGTCAGTTAAGATAATAAATGCCAGCTATGAACCAAGACTATGCGCAGCCCGTTGCCGGCGCGCAATCCATTCGCACGACATCAGGCCAATTCGCACGATACCAGGCCAAAAGGACATCGCATGACACATAACCGGCTTGCCGAGGAAACAAGCCCCTATCTTCGCCAGCATGAGGATAATCCGGTGCACTGGTACGGCTGGGGGACAGCGGCCTTTACCGCCGCGCGCGAACAGAACAGGCCGATCCTGCTTTCGATCGGCTATGCGGCCTGCCACTGGTGCCATGTGATGGCCCATGAAAGCTTCGAAGATCCCGAAACCGCCGATCTGATGAACAGCTATTTCATCAATATCAAGGTCGATCGCGAAGAACGGCCCGATGTCGACGCCATCTATATGAATGCCCTGATCCTGCTTGGCCAACCGGGCGGCTGGCCCCTGACCATGTTTCTGACCCCGGAGGGAGATCCGTTCTGGGGCGGCACATATTTTCCGAAGCAGGCCGGTTTTGGCCGCCCTTCCTTCAAAGCGGTTCTTCAGGAAGTGCACAATGTCTTCCAATCCGAACCGGGCAAAGTTAAAAACAATCAGGAAGCATTGAAGGAAGCGTTACAAAACATGGCAGAAACGGCAAATTCCGCCGCGATCAATCCCGAAGTTCTGGATTTCGCGGCTCGTGGTCTGGTCCGGCAAATCGACCCTGTTCGCGGCGGGCTGCGCGGCGCCCCCAAATTCCCGCAAACATCGATTTTCGCGACATTGTGGCGCGGCTATCTGCGGCTTGGCGATGAAGCCATGAAGAAAACCACCCTCACCACATTGGATAACATCTGTCAGGGTGGCATTTACGACCATATCGGCGGCGGATTTGCACGCTATTCGACCGATGAACAATGGCTTGTCCCGCATTTCGAAAAGATGCTCTATGACAATGCGCAGCTCATCGAACTGCTTTCCTATGTCTGGCAGAACACTCATTCATCGCTTTATGCCTGGCGCGTATTCGAGACGGTCGCCTGGCTGCAGAACGAAATGGTGCTGCCCGAGGGCGGCTTCGCCTCGACCCTGGACGCCGACAGTGAAGGCGAAGAAGGCAAATTCTACGTCTGGTCCGAGGCGGAAATCGACGATATTCTGGGCATTGATGCCAAATTCTTCAAGAAACATTATGACGTGACACCCACGGGCAACTGGGAGGGTACGAATATCCTCAACCGCTCTGCCAATCTTGAACTGGCATCCGATGCCGATGAGCGCCGCCTCGCGCTGCTGCGCGACAAGCTGCGGGTGGCGCGCGAGAAACGGATCAGACCCGGCCGCGACGATAAGGTTCTTGCCGACTGGAACGGCATGATGATCACCGCACTCATCAATGCCGCGGCGATATTCAATCGTTCTGACTGGTTCGAACTGGCAGCCAATGCCTATCACTTTGTTCACGCCAAAATGAGCAGGCCGGACAACAGGCTTTGCCATTCCTGGTGCGACGGACAGGCGAAGCAAGCCGATATCCTTGACGATTATGCACAAATGAGCCGTGCCGCCCTGGCACTTTACGAGCTCAGCGGCATCGAAGATTACCGCGATGATGCGCTGGCCTGGGTGGAGACGGCAAACCGGCTGTTCTGGGATACGCGCAATGGTGGCTATTTCTACACGCCAGAGGATGCAGACGACCTTGTCGCGCGCACCCGCCAGGCCACCGATCACGCAACACCGAACGGCAACAGTGTGATGACGGAGGTTCTCGCCCGGCTTTACTATCTGACGGGCGATGCGAATTATCGTGAACGGGCCCTCAATACGGTCGAAGCATTTGGCGGTGAGTTCCGGAAGAATTTTCTGCCCCTCGCCAGCCTGCTCAATGCTTTCGAATTTACCGAAATGGGTGTTCAGATTGTCATTATCGGCGAACGCGGCGATAAACATACCCAAACCCTGCTGCAAGCGGTTTATTCCCAATGCGTGCCCGACAAGGTGGTCACCGTGGTCGGTCCGGGCCAGGATCTGCCGCATTACCATCCGATCCGCGGCAAAACGCAGCGCGATAATCGCGCAACCGCCTATGTCTGCATCGGAACAAGCTGCTCGCTGCCGCTGACCGATCCAGGTATGCTTGCCGACGCCATCGATCCGATAAAACGCCGCGAACAGCCGGCGACAACCGCGCGTTTTTAAGAAGCCTGCACGAAGCGGACCGTAAATTGACGGTTCAGTGATACGGCAGTTAACGGCTACACTGATCGCGGCTACACTGGTAGCAGCCATATTTGGCACTGATCCTGACCGCGCAACCGGGCAGGACATTCAGATTTCAGACCCAATGTTCGCACCAACTGCGTCGGGCATGGGGCAGTTTCAGCAAAGGGAGGTAGATATGAGCGGATCAGAAATCACGATTTCAACACCCGATGGCGAGTTCATGGGCTATTTAGCCAAACCAGCGGGCGGATCGGGCCCCGGCGTGGTGGTCATTCAGGAAATTTTTGGCGTCAATCAGGTTATGCGCGAGATCACGGATGATTTTGCCGCCAAGGGTTTCGTCGCCCTGTGTCCCGATATTTTCTGGCGCATTGAACCCGGCGTCAACATCACCGATCAAAGCAAGGAAGAATGGGACAAGGCCTTCTCGCTGTTCGGACAATTCGATCGCGACAAGGGTGCGGAAGATATTGCCGCCACCATCGCCACATTACGCGACATGCCCGAATGTACCGGCAAGGTCGGCACCGTGGGGTTCTGTCTTGGCGGCATGATGGCCTATCTGTCGGCCACACGCACCGATGCGGATGCCTCGGTCGGCTATTACGGGGTCAATATTCCCGATCTGATTGGCGAAGCGTCCAATATCTCAAAACCATTGATGCTGCATATTGCCGGCAAGGACAGCTTTGTTCCGCCGGAAATGCAGCAGGCAATGCATGCGGGACTGGATAGCAACCCCAACTGCACATTACATGATTATCCCGAACAGGATCATGCTTTTGCCCGTAAAGGCGGCGAACATTACGATGCCAAGGCTGAAGCTTTGGCAATGGACCGGACCCTGGCATTCTTCCGCGACCATCTTGCGTAACAGCGATCTGATCGCCTCCCAAAACCAGGACTGTCGGGCGGCAGAATGTTACGCCCGACAGCGCCACCGAATGCAAATCCTGACCCCGGCGGAACAGGGCAATTGCTTGACACCGCCCCGCACCCTGCACATCTAATAGGTAACCTGTTGGTTTGGCTAGTTTTTTAACGCTTACTTGAATTTTTCGCTCACCGGCGCACGGGAACGAACCATCATGCGGCAACCATCATTCCTCAAGCGGATTTCCAACCGATCATGGCACGGTTGTGCGGTTGCCACTCTAATGCTGGGTTTGTGGCTCACCCCCGCCCTGGTCCCCGACGCCGCGGCGGACGAAACTGACCCCGACGTCCGACAATTCATCCTTGCCAATACCGAATTCAGTGTTGTTCACGAACTTATCCATTTGCTGATCGACGAAATCGGCTTTCCCGTCCTGGGGCGGGAAGAAGATATTGCCGACCATCTGGCGATCATGTTGCTTCTGACCCGCGATCATGAGGGGCCTTTGCCGCAAACGACAATCGATCAGCTGCAGGCGGTTATCGATGCCTGGCGTATCGAATGGACCATTATTGAACAGGATCAGATGGAAATTGCCTATTCGGATCCGCATTCTCTTGAAATTCAGCGGCTTTACGACCTTTCCTGCCTGGCTTACGGGCGCGATCCGGACAATCTGAAGGATTTCGCCATTGCTAATGAAATTCCCATAGATCGCGCGATTTTATGCCCGGAAGATTTCCAGAAGGCAGAAAAAGGGCTGAATTTCCTGCAAAACACCTTCCGTACCGATAATTCAGGGAATCAGATAACAATCACTTTCGACAAGACCGAGACGCCGAAAGAAACGCGCTATAAAAAATGGCTCACAGATTCACCGGTCATTCGATCCGTTATTGCCCAGCTGGACCGGCAGTACCGCTTTCCCGAGCCGGTGGAGATTGTCTTCCGCACCTGCGGTCAGAGCAACGCCTATTGGGAACCTGCGGATAAGCAGATCGTCGTCTGCTACGGTCTGATGGACCGGTTTGTTCATCTTGCACGCTTCCGGCAGGAATATGCCATCGAACCGCGTGAATGGGCCTTGGGGGTTGCCAGGGCGAAGTCGGCGTTCCAGTAAATTACAGATTCCGCCCACTCACTAAAAATACGATATTTTCCGACAAAACAGCCGTTGAATCCCCCAAAACAGGGAAAATTCAGGTTTATCAGCTCAAAGGCGCAGATAACATGGTCCCGCCTTCACCGTATGGCTTGCCGCCTGTCGGGATTCCCTGTCAGCTGTTTCCGATCCGGTATCTGCAATCACGTATTCATGGAATCGAAGAATTCCGCATTGGATTTCGTCCCACGCAGCTTGTCGAGCAGAAATTCCATCGAATCCACCGTACCCATCGGGTTGAGAATACGGCGCAGCACGAACATTTTTGCAAGATCGGCCGGCGACACCAGCAATTCTTCTTTCCGGGTGCCCGAACGGGTGATGTCGATCGCGGGGAATATGCGTTTGTCCGAGACCTTACGATCGAGAATAATCTCGCTGTTGCCGGTGCCCTTGAATTCCTCGAAAATCACTTCATCCATACGGCTGCCGGTTTCGATCAGCGCGGTCGCAATGATGGTCAGCGAACCGCCTTCCTCAATATTGCGCGCCGCACCGAAGAACCGCTTGGGTCGTTGCAGTGCATTCGCATCGACACCACCGGTCAGCACCTTGCCCGATGAGGGCACCACCGTATTATAGGCACGCCCCAGCCGGGTGATGGAATCGAGCAAAATCACCACATCGCGGCCATGTTCCACAAGTCGTTTGGCTTTCTCGATCACCATTTCAGTGACCTGCACATGGCGCTGCGCCGGCTCGTCGAATGTCGAGCTAACCACCTCACCGCGCACGGAGCGCTGCATGTCGGTCACTTCCTCGGGCCGTTCGTCGATCAGCAGCACGATCAGATAGCATTCGGGATGATTGGCAGCGATGGCGGCCGCCACATTCTGCAGGATCATCGTCTTGCCGGTCCGCGGCGGCGCGGTGATCAGCGCGCGCTGCCCCTTGCCGAGCGGCGCCGCCAGATCGATAACCCGGGTAGTGAAATCCTTGGATTTCGGATCGGCCATCTCAAGTTTCAGCCGCTCATCGGGATAAAGCGGCGTCAGATTATCGAAATGCACCTTGTGCCGTGCCCGATCGGGATCTTCGAAATTGATCGAATTGACCTTGAGCAACGCAAAATACCGCTCCCCGTCTTTCGGGCTGCGAATCCGGCCCTCGACCGTATCGCCGGTGCGCAGGGAAAACCGCCTGATCTGATTGGGGCTGACATAGATATCGTCGGGGCCGGGCAGATAATTCGCTTCCGGCGAGCGTAAAAACCCAAAACCGTCCTGCAGCACTTCAAGAACACCGATGCCGGTAATCTCGATATTCTGTTCCGCAAGCTGCTTGAGAATCGCAAACAGCATGTCCTGCTTGCGCAGTGTGCTGGCATTTTCGACTTCCAGCTCCTCAGCAAATGCAAGCAGCTCCGTCGGTGTTTTCGCCTTCAGATCGGATAGCTTCAACTCTTGAATATCCATGGAAATAATCGGCCCTGTTATAAGCGTTGGGAATCGGTCATTCCGCTAATCTGCACATCTGGTCCAAAACACGTCTGGTTACAAAAAGGGGACGGTTGTGAGGATTATGCGAAGTGCCGGAAAGCCAGAAACCGTAGCTGAACGGCCAGGTCACTCGGCAAAGTGGCCATGGCAGATCGGAAACGACGGAAATGCCCGGGAGAAAACCCGGCTATCTGTATAAATAGGGCGATTACGCGGAAAGTCAAACAGTAATTCCCTTAGACCGCCCAGTTCAGCCCCGCAAAACCTAAAACGGCCTGACAATCACCATGACAATGATGATCAGCAGAAAAACAAACGGTATTTCATTCACCAGACGGTAGAACCTTGCCGGCCGAACATTCCGATCCGCCTCGAAATCCTTGCGCCACCGGCTGAAAAATCCGTGGATTGCCGCAAGTCCGAGAACGCCTGCAAGCTTGACCCAGATCCAACCGTCGGACCAGTCGATTACACCTGGCGTGACAAGCAACAACCCGCCAAACAGAAAACTTGCAACCATTGCAGGATTGATGATCCCGCGCAGCAGCTTGCGCTCCATTATCTTGAAGGTTTCCGATTGCGCGCTGCCATCCGGCGCTGCGCAATGATATACATAAAGTCGCGGCAGATACATCATGCCCGCCATCCACGCAATCACCGCCGCGATATGCAGGCTCTTGATCCAGAGATACCATTCACTCAGAAAATCAGGCACTGACGCAGACCTTCCCGTTCAGTTCCCATCGCCCAGGCAACTTTCCCCCGCGCCGCTGTCACCGCAATAGCAATCCTGCGACAGCACTGTCTCGCACAGATCGGCAAGCCCGGCGATAAAAGCCGGGTGGCTGCCGACCGTCGGCACACGTATATAGTCACGCACCCCGCAACGTTCGGCCACCGCGCGATATTCGATATCCAGCTCGACCAGCGTTTCGGAATGCTCCGATGTAAAGGCGATCGGGATAACCAGTACAGATTTGCCTTCCCTGCCCGCTTTTTCGAGACAATCTTCCGTGGAAGGGCCGATCCATTCAAGCGGCCCCACCCGGCTCTGATAGCAAATCTCGTAATCGATATCCGATGGCCTGCCAAGCGCGGCCAGAACCGCCTCAACGCTCCGTGCCACCTGCCGCGGATAGGGATCGCCCCGATCGACAATTTTCTTTGGCAGCCCATGCGCGGAAAACAGCAGGCGTATGGCACCATCGCCCCCGACTTCAGCTTGCGCGCTGCGAATAAGATCGGCCTGCGCGGCAATCCAGCCCTTTTCCTCCGGATAGCAGCAAACTATATGCGTCCGCGCCGTAAAATCGTCTGCAAGTCTACGCCATTGTCCAAGTGACGATCGGGTCGTTGTCGTCGAAAACTGCGGATAAAGCGGTAATAAAACCACATGATCGGGATTGAATTCACGCACCGCCTGGACCGTTTCTTCCGCCAGGGGGTGCCAGTATCGCATGGCAATAAAACATCTGGCTTGTTCAATGCCACGCGCGGCAAGCGCTTTCTCAAGAGCCGCCGCCTGATCCCGGGTTTGCGGCCATATCGGCGACGCACCGCCAAGCTCACCGTAAATTTCCCGCGCGGTCCCCTCCCGCAACCGGGAGACAAGTTGCGCCACGCACCAGCGTAATGGCTGCGGCAGATTTATGATCGCACGGTCATTGAACAGGTTGAACAGAAAGGGTCTGACCGCATCCAGACTATCCGGTCCGCCCAGATTGAATAGCACCACCGCAATCCGCCCCTGTTCGGAAACAGCCATAGCGTTACCCCCGATAGCTCTTCACCTGTTCCACCAGAGCGGCGACATGATCAATCGGGGTCTGCGGCACAATTCCATGCCCGAGATTGAAGATAAACGGCCCTTCCCCAAGGCTGTGCAGAATGCGATCGACCTCCCCGGTCATTGCCTTGCCCCCGCTGACAAGCAACAGAGGATCGAGATTGCCCTGCACGGTGCAGCCTGGCTGGATTTCGGTCTTTGCAAAGTGGAGCGGAACCGTCACATCAATGCTAACCGCATTAACCCCCGTCCGCTGCGCAAATTCCGCATAACGCTGGCCCGCGCCACGTGGAAATCCGATAATCGGTACTGCCGGATATCTGGCCCTGACCCGTTTCACGATTTCCGCAATCGGTGCGATACACCAGCGCTCGAATTCGCGTTCGGGCAGTGACCCCGCCCAGGTATCAAACAGCTGCAGTACTTCAGCACCTGCTTCGACCTGCCGGATCAGATAGGCCGCCGTGGTTTCCACAAGCAAATTGATCAGCCGTTCAAAAGCCTGGGGTTCCGCATAGGCCCATAGCCTTGTTTCGGCCTGATCACGCGAGCCTTCGCCGCCGACCATATAGGTGGCCACTGTCCAGGGCGCGCCTGCAAAGCCGATCAGCGTCACATTTGAGGGCAGGGCAGCCGCAAGATTTCTGACTGTCTGATAAACCGGTTCCAGCCGGTCAGCGGCTTCATCGGTGCGTAATCGGTCCAGATCGTCAGCGGATCTGATTCTGGGGGAAAGCACCGGCCCGATATTTTCCCTGAATTCCACTTTCTGTCCCAACGCATCGGGTATGACCAGAATGTCGGAAAACAAGATCGATGCATCAAAGCCAAAGCGGCGGATCGGTTGCAATGTCACCTCGGTCGCAAGATCGGGTGAATAGCACAGATTGAGGAATGACCCGGCCTGACTGCGGACTTTGCGATATTCGGGAAGATAGCGCCCTGCCTGCCGCATCAGCCAGACAGGTGGTCGCTCGGTTTTTTTCCCTTGCAAGGCTGCAAGCAGAAGTTTTGTCTGATTAGTGATAGAATTGTCTTTCGGTTGATCGTCTGACTGACGGTGTCGTGCTTTATCCCCATCTTAGGTCATATCAATTATATAGATATAAAAAGATGATGATGTTGCTGAAGCGCTGAATAATGGGGATAAAATATTATGCCCGACTTTTCCACAGTCAATCCTCGGTCCGGTTGTCGGTGTAACGGCGTATCCATGGGGATCGGCAGGTGATTTTATCGCTGAAATCAAAGGCTGCTGATCGTGAAGGATGGCTGGCGGACCGTTTATGTGAATTCCCGCACTATTATCCACAGCCACGATATAATCTTGTTCAGTGTGAAAAAAAGGATGGTCAGAGTGAGAACGGAATCGTGAGGAAAATCAGCACGCGCCCCGGAACCGCTACTTATCCCCGTAATCCCCGTAATTCACGGTCTGCCGCGCCGCAGCCGGCATATCGAAAGGTGGTGGCATATGGCGCCAGCCACTAACCGGCGTTCGAACCGGCTTGGCATCTATTTTCACCTGCACCTGATTTCGGATGCGACAGGTGAAACCCTGAATGCAGTGGCAAAAGCCACGATGGCGCAATTCGATACCGGTGTGCCGATAACGCACAGCTATGCTCTTGTCCGGACCGAACGCCATCTTGCCCGTGTGCTCGATCAGGTGGCGAATGCTCCTGGCATCGTCATCTATACATTGGTGAATGATGCGCTGCGGACCCAACTGGAAGAATATTGCAATGCGCGCGGAATCCGAAGTCTGTCGCTGCTCGATCCTGTCATTTCCCTGATCGGAAGTTATCTGGGGGCTGAAACCACACACCGGCCCGGCGGGCAGCATGCGCTTGACGATGAATATTTTGATCGGATCGAGGCGCTGCAATATACGATGGCACATGATGACGGGCAGCTTGGCGACGATCTGTCGGAAGCTGATGTGGTGCTGGCAGGGGTGAGCCGGACATCGAAAACGCCGACTTGCGTTTATCTTGCCAATCGCGGACTGAAGGCGGCGAATATTCCCATCGTCCCCGGGACACCGCAAATCGCCGCTTTGGCAAATCTGCGCGGGCCGCTGATTGTCGGGCTGACGACAAGCGCCGATCTTCTGATCGATATCCGGCGCAATCGTATGCGCTCCCTTAATCAGCCGCAGGACAGTCAGTATACAGATCCTGAAACAGTCGCTGAGGAAATACGTTTTGCTCGGCGTTTGTTCTCCCGGCACGGATGGCCGGTGATCGATGTCACCCGCCGTTCGGTCGAAGAAACCGCGGCGGCCATTCTGAACCTGCTGACAGAACGAGAGGCTTTATGACCGGTCTTATCCTGGGATCGGGCAGTCGGGCACGGCGGCAAATATTATCCGATGCCGGATTGAATTTCGAGATGATGAGACCATTGATTGACGAGGGCGAAGTCAAGCAAAGACTGCGCGCGCGCAAGTACCCTGTGTCCGGGCTTCCATTGCGGCTTGCGCAGGAAAAGGCCCTGTCATTGTCACGCAACTATCCCGGCCCGCTGGTTATCGGTGCGGATCAGATCCTGCTGCATGACAACAAGCAATATGACAAGCCGGCGGATATGGCTGCAGCGCGGCAGATGCTGCAGCGCCTGCGGGGCGATACCCATCAGCTGGTCTGCGCGGTTTGTGTGGCCTGCGGGGATGATATTGTGTGGACCTGTCAGGATCGCGCCGATCTTGCCATGTGGGATTTTCCGGACAGCTTTCTGGATCGTTATCTGGCATCGGCGGGAGACCGGGTCTGCGATTCTGTCGGTGCCTATCAGCTTGAATCGCTTGGTGCGCAATTGTTCTCCGAAATTCGGGGGGATTACTTTACCATACTTGGGCTCCCACTCCTCCCGCTCCTGTCATTTCTTCGTCAGTATCGGGAATATGAGGTAAGTTTTGCATAGGGACGAGAACAGTCATGCCGGGCCCCCGCGGGCCGGGGTGGTGGGTTGGCCGGTCAGCCATTCGCGATCCCCGTTGCTGCATGGTTATTGGCTGGAAAAATATCATATTGCGGGTTCCTATGATCTGCTGCCGATCGAACCGGAAGTTTTCGACGCCGAATTCAGGGCCCTCGCAAAGCGTGGTTTTGCCGGATGTAATGTGACAGTGCCGCATAAGGAACGTGCCCTTGCGGCCTGCGATATTGTCGATGACAATGCGCGCCGGATCGGGGCGGTCAATACGGTTGTGATCGATGCTGACGGGCGCTTTTCAGGCTCGAACAGCGATGGCTTCGGATTTATGGAAAATCTGCGCCTGTCGGCACCGCACTGGCGGGCCGATGCCGGGCCGGCACTGTTGATCGGGGCGGGGGGCGCGGCGCGCGCCATATTGGCGGCATTGTGCGATGCCGGGACCCCTGAAATCCGAATTGCCAACAGAAGCCGTGAAAACGCGGAAAAGCTGGCTGCCGATATTGGCGGTCCGGTCCGGGTTTACGAGTGGGCCGCGCGCGCGCAGGCTTGCGTCGATGTAAATCTGTTGGTGAACAGTTCGGTGCTTGGCATGCAGGGGAAAGCCTCGCTTGATCTTGCGCTTGATCTTTTACCGGTGGCCGCGCTGGTGAACGATATCGTATACACGCCCCTGCAGACGGATTTGTTGCGCGCGGCTGCGGCGCGTGGCAACCCTGTTGTGGATGGGCTTGGTATGCTGTTGCATCAGGCGCGGCCGGGCTTTGCCGCATGGTTTGGCACGGAACCGGAAGTCGATGATGCGTTAAGGGTGCGAATTCTGGCCGATATTGATGCGGCCGGCCAATAACAGACGCGCTGACCACAAGCAGCGCAGGGGAGCAGACAGATGGTGATTGTCGGGTTGACCGGATCGATCGGCATGGGAAAATCCGAAACCGCTCGGATGTTTCGGGAACTCGGCGTCCGGGTTTACGATGCGGATGCGGCGGTGCACCGGATCTATGAAGCCGGGGGTCGCGCTGTCGCCCCGCTCGAGGCGGCATTTCCGGGGGTGAGCGATGAGAATGGCGTCAATCGCGATGAACTGTCAAAACGCGTACTCGACAATCCCGAGGCGATGAAGACGCTTGAATCCATCGTGCATCCGCTTGTTGCGCAGGAACAGATCAATTTTCTGCGCGATGCGGCGGCGGCGGGAGAAGAGATTGTGGTGGTCGATGTGCCGCTGCTTTATGAAACCGGCGGTGAAGCGCGTGTCGATTGCGTGGTTGTGGTCAGTGCACCTTATGAATTGCAAAAACAGCGGGTGCTGGAGCGGCCCGGCATGACGGCGGACAAGTTCGACGCTATTGTCGCCAAGCAGGTACCCGATGCCGAAAAGCGTGAACGGGCGGATTTCATCGTCGAATCCGATAAGGGTCTTGATGCCGCTTTTGCGCAGGTCAAAACCATGCTCCCGAAACTGAAAGCCTGCAAGGCCCGGGTCTGGGCGCAAACCGAGGCCCGGCTGCGGGCCGCCGAGAAGGAAGCATAATGCGGGAAATCGTCCTGGACACGGAAACGACCGGCCTTGATGTCCGTAACGACCGGATTATTGAAATCGGCTGTATCGAGCTGCAGAACCATATCCCGACGGGGGAGACTTTCCACAGCTATGTCAATCCGAAATGCCAGATTGCCGAAGCCGCAATCGAAGTGCATGGCATTACGGAAGATTTTCTGGTGGACAAGCCTGAATTTTCCGACATTGCCGATGATCTGAACCGGTTTCTGGCAAGCGATCCGCTGGTCATTCACAATGCGGCCTTTGATCTGGGCTTTCTGAATGCGGAATTTGACCGGATCGGCTATGGCAAATTACCGCCCGGACGCAGCGTCGACACATTGATGATCGCACGGCGGAAATTTCCCGGCGGGCAAAACAGCCTTGATGGCCTGTGTCGCCGATTTAATATCGATAATTCCTCGCGGACCTTTCACGGTGCGCTGCTTGATGCGGAATTGCTGGCGGATGTCTATCTGGAGCTGATCGGCGGCCGGCAGCGCGGCTTTGCCTGGGAAGCAGGTGCCGATGCGACCCCATTGGCCGATGCCGGGGGCAAAAGTGGCAATGTTTCAGGCAGCCGCGCCGTGCGGGGCGGCAAATCGCAGCCGCCACGCCCCGCGCCGCTGGCATCGCGGCTTACCGAAAGTGAACGCCGTGCGCATCGCGAATTTGTCGCCGCTTTTCCCGCAACGGCCATCTGGAAGAAACCCTGAACCGTCAGCGCCGCTCCGATAGTGGCGGGTTAATCGGCTAGTTGGGCTGATTAGCCTCGGCCGCCTGAGCCTGGGCTGCCGCAATCTGCTGCTGATAGAGCTGCGCGAAATCGATCGGATCGAGCATGAGCGGGGGAAACCCTCCATCCCGGGTGGCGTCGGCGATGATCCTGCGGGCAAAGGGGAAAATCAGCCGTGGACATTCGATCAGCAATACAGGCTGCAGATTTTCCTGCGGGATATTTTCCAGTGCAAACAGGGCGGAATAGACAAGCTCGGTCACGAAAACCGCGTCATCATCCTGTTTCGCTTCGATCGAGATATGCAGATCGACCTCGAAATTCTGCTCCCCGCTGCGCCGCGCCTGAACATCGACCGACACATTGATATTGGGTTGCGGATTGCCCTGGAAGAGGCTTGCCGGTGCATTGGGATTTTCAAATGAAAAATCCTTCACATACTGGGTCAGAATGACAAGTCGTGGCAGATTTTCCGGTGCAGATTGGCCGTTATCCGCAGCGGGTGGCGTTTCCTGCTGATTTTCGTCGCTCATTTGCTTTTCTGGTCCGCTTGCCTGTTCATCCTGCGCGTTTCGCTAGCACGGAAACAGAGCAGAACCAAGCCGCAATCGCCCGCTGTGGATCTGGCTGCCGCGTCGGTTATCGGTCGGGAAGGCGATCGGTGGGTGGTTCCGGGCGGGAAATATCCTCATATTCGCCTTCAATGACGCGCGTGCCTCCGGTTGTGTTGCCAGATCTGCTGCCGGCTGCGTCGGGGCGGGTCTGGTGCTGACGGATCAACCGGTGCAGGATGAGCCCGCCCGCGGCCAGGCGGACAGCCGGGATAAACAGCAAGAGCCCCAGCACATCTGTGGCAAAACCCGGTGTCAGCAAAAGCAGCCCGGCGATGAGCAGAAACAGCCCATGCACAAGTTCGGCGACCGGCATCGCGCCGCGCTCGATTGCCGCGCGGGCGCGCGCAACGGTGCTCAGCCCCTGCCAGCGCAGCAGCAAGGTGCCCGCAAAAGCGGTCAGGACGATCAGTGCGACCGTTGGCAAAACCCCGAGCCAGCCGCCAACCTGAATGATAATGGCGATCTCGACGATCGGAATCGCGATGAAGAGGAAGAATAAAAGCTGTCCCACGCTTGCCCTTTCTCTGGACGGCACCTACCTGTTAATGACCGGGGCGGCATGATGCAAACCATAAGGCTGCCGGAATTGCCGCGCAAATTGGAACAATTCCTAGACCGGGCAGGTGCTGGGGGTTAGAGTAAAACCTCCTCCGCACTTGGTAATACTTCCTTGAGGTTAAAAGGGTGTGATAGCGCGGGCAGATATTCACAGCGGGCGATTTGCGTTGGAAACGACGGGTACCGGAAATCTTGTCTGGTCGAATATCCGTTTAATATCAATTTGTTAGAGTGTTAAATCAAGGCTGGATCGAATGGGTCAGGGCTTTCAGTTCTTAGACATTATCTTTTTTGCGGTGATCGCCGGTTTCATTTTGCTGCGGTTGCGCGGTGTGCTGGGCACGCGCACAGGCAATGAGAAGCGTCCCGAAGATGCGATCCGGCGGCAGAAAACCCCCTCCCCCGACAAGCGGCGTGACGATAATGTCGTGCGTCTGCCCGGCAGCGAGAAAGAAGGCTGGGCGAGCGATGAGAGCATGGGTATCGCGCCCAACTCGCCGCTCGCGCAAAGCCTGACCGAAATTCAGCTCATCGATCGCAACTTCAATCCGCAATATTTCCTGTCCGGTGCGCGGCAGGCCTATGAGATGATCATTTCCGCCTTTGCGAGGGGGGATCGTGAGGCGCTGCGGCCGCTGCTGCATGACGATGTCTATACGCAATTCGATGAGGCAATCGCCGAACGCGAAGCCGAGAACCAGTCGATGGAGACAGAGCTTGTCCGCATGGGGGATGTGCGCATCACCGAGGCAACGCTCAATGAAACGACGGCGGAAATTACCGTTAAATTCTCGGTCGAGCTGATTTCCGCGGTCCGCAATGCCGATGGTGCGATTCTGCAAGGCCATCCCACCGTGCCGCAGGAGGTGAGCGAGCTTTGGACCTTTGCGCGCGATATCGGCAGCAATGACCCCAACTGGTTGCTGATCGCGACAACCCCGGCTGAATAAACGCATTTTCGACGGATCGGAGCGGGCAATGGCGGGCGGCAGCAGATAGGATCATGTCGGTGCCGTCGATCCGCCGTCCGCGAACATGGCTTGTGCTGGCCGGGATTTTCACGGCCTGCGCCATTTTCGTCGCCGGGCTGTTAAGCGCGCCGCATCTGCGGCCCTTATGGGCTGAATTCTGGCGCGGCGCAGCCCCTGAGCGGCCCTTTACCCTTGAGCCTGTGCCGATGACCGCGCTGCCGGGCTGGTCGGCGGAGGATTTCACCGGATTTCTCGGCGCATTCACGCGCTCCTGTGCTGTGTTGGCGCGATTGCCCGACAGCCGCGCGATCGGGCCCGCTGCGGCATTCGGCACGGTTGCGGACTGGCGCGCAGGGTGCGCCCGGGCGCGGCGGCTGGCCGACAAGGATGCGGATCGGGCCGCCATTGCCACGTTTCTGACAACGGAATTTGCGGCCTTTGCAATCAACCCCGCGGCGGCGGAACCGGGGCTTTTCACCGGTTATTACGAGCCTGAGCTGCGGGGCAGCCGGGTGCGCGGGCCCGGATTTAGCGTGCCGCTTTACGCCCCGCCGGAGGATCTTGTGATGGTCGATCTGGGGGCTTTCAGGTCTGAACTGCGCGGACAGCGGATCGCGGGCCGGGTTGTGTCCGGGCGTTTACAACCCTTTGAGGCGCGTTCGGCGATTACGCGCGGTGAGGGGGTCGCACAGGCCCGGATACTCGTCTGGCTTGCCGATCCCGTTGATGCCTTCTTTCTGCATATTCAGGGATCGGGCCGCATCCGGCTGCGCGAAGGTGGGGTGATGCGGGTCGGATATGCCGCCGATAACGGGCATGTCTACGCAGCGATCGGTCGCCGGCTGATCGATATCGGCGCGGTGCCGCGCGCGGAGATGTCGATGCAGGCGATCCGCACCTGGCTTGAGGCCAACCCCGATCGGCAGGGGGAGGTTTTCGCCTATAATCCGGCCTATATCTTTTTTCGCGAACTTCCCCCCGCCGGGGATCCCTCCGCCGGACCACCTGGCGCGCAGGGTATATCCCTGACACCGCGCCGCAGCCTGGCGGTCGATCGCGGCATCTATCCGCTCGGTTTGCCCATCTGGATCGACAGCTTTGCCCCCACCGGGCCGGATGGTAAAAGTGAACCCTTCCAGGCGCTGCTCGTCACGCAGGATACCGGCAGCGCCCTGAAAGGGGTGGTCCGGGGCGATGTCTTCTGGGGCTCGGGCGATGCGGCCGGGGCGATTGCAGGCAAGATGGCCGCGCCGGGCCGGCTTTTCATCCTGTTGCCCCGCGCGCTGTGCGCGGGCGGAAAGGGCTGCACCGGCACGCGGTCAGGCGAAGGATAAGGGGTGGACAAGACAATGCTGGTCTCAAGACAATGCCGATTTCGAAACGATGCCGATCTCGGAACGATGACAATCTGGCACAGGACGGGGGCAGGATAAGTGTCGCATGGTGATCCCGTACCGGGCGAGGTGGCGCTGTTTGTCACCTGTCTGGTTGACCTCTTTCGCCCAAGCGCGGGTTTTGCGGCTGTCCGTTTGCTGCGCGCGGCGGGCTGCACACTCATCGTGCCCGATGGGCAAAGCTGCTGCGGGCAGCCTGCCTATAATGCTGGCGACCGGGATAATGCGGTTGCCCTGGCCAGGCAGAATGTCGATCTGCTGACCCCCTACCGCTATGTTGTGGTGCCGTCCGCTTCCTGCGCGGCGATGCTGCGCAATCACTATCCGAAACTGCTCGGCGACGATCCGGCCTATCGCGAGAATGCGGCCGCACTTTCCGGCAAGACATATGAGCTTACCGCATTTCTGACAGAAATTGCGGCCTTCGAGGCACCGCAAGGCGCTGCGCAGACGTATCACATGACCTATCATGACAGCTGCTCCGCATTGCGTGAGCTCGGGGTGGAGGATGCGCCGCGCGCGCTCATCGATCAGTGTGCAGATTTAAAACTTGCCGAATCGGCGGAGAAGGAAAGCTGCTGCGGCTTCGGTGGCACATTCTGCGTCAAATATGACGATATCTCAGCCCATATGGCGGACCGTAAGCTCGACGCATTCATGGCAAGCGGGGCGCAGACCGTGACCGCTCTTGATCTGGGTTGTCTGCTGCATCTTGCCGGCCGGGCCCGGCGTCGCGATCTGCCGCTTGAATTCCGCCATCTGGCCGAACTGCTTGCCGCTAGCTGTGCCGCACCCCCTATCGCCGCTCCCCCTATCGCCGCTCCCCCTGTCGCCGCTACCCATCTTCCAAAGTCTGCCGTCGCGAATGCTGGAGAACGGGGGAACGGTCATGACTGAACCCGGCAGCGCACAAAGGATGCAGCGCAGTCCGGCCGCGTTCCACGATAATGCGGAACAGGCGCTGAACGATCCGCAACTGCAGCAGGCACTGCGCCAGATTGCCGCCGGTTTTGGCGGTAATCGCCGCCGCGCCGCCGCTGCCCTGCCGGAATTTGATGCATTATGCGATGCGTCCGCGGCGATCAAGGATCATACGCTCGATCATCTCGATCTTTATCTTGAGGAATTCGAGCGGCAGGTTCTGGCAGCAGGCGGGCATGTGCATTGGTGCGCGGATGCCGCCGCCGCGCGCCGCGCGGTGCTTGATATCTGTCGTGAGGTGAACGCCAAAACCGTCACCAAGGGCAAATCCATGGTGGCGGAAGAAATCGGTCTGAACCGTTTTCTCGAAGCGCATGACATTGCGCCGGTCGAAACCGATCTTGGCGAGTATATTATTCAGCTTGCGGAAGAACCGCCAAGCCATATCATCGGCCCGGCGATCCACAAAACCAAAGATCAGGTCTCCGATCTTTTTCATACCCATCACCGTGCCTATGGCAAGACGGAGCGGCTCGAGGATGGCGGCGCGCTTGTTGCAGAGGCGCGCGAATTGCTGCGACAGAAATATATCGACGCGGATGTCGGTATTACGGGTGCGAATTTTCTGGTCGCCGAAACCGGCTCTACGGTCATTGTGACGAATGAGGGGAATGGCGATCTGACGCAATCCCTGCCGCCTGTACATATCGTGATTGCGGGTATCGAAAAAGTCGTTCCGACGCTTGAGGATACGGCTACCCTGCTACGTGTTCTGGCGCGCTCGGCGACGGGGCAGGAAATGTCCGTCTACACCACATTTTCCACCGGCCCGAAACGCAAATCCGATCTTGACGGGCCTGAGGCTTTCCATGTCATCCTGCTCGATAACGGGCGCAGCGAGCTGCTGCATTCGACCAAACGCGACATCCTGCGCTGCATCCGGTGCGGAGCCTGCATGAACCATTGCCCGGTCTATACCGCGGTCGGTGGACATAGTTACGGCACCACTTATATGGGTCCGATGGGTGCGGTGTTCAGCCCGCAATTTGACGGGCTCGATACCGCAAAATCCCTGCCTTTCGCGTCAAGCTTTTGCGGTCGGTGCGAGGCGGTCTGTCCGATGCGGATTCCCCTGCCCGCCTTGATGCGTGAATGGCGCGAGGATGCGTTCGGTACACAGAAGATATCATCGCGGGAAAGATGGGCGATGCGCGTCTGGGCGTGGGTCGCGCGGCGGCCGCGGCTTTATCGTATGGCGGCTGATCTCGGGGTACGGATACTGGCGCGCGCGGGGCGTGACCGGGGGGCCTTCAGCTATCTGCCGCTGGGCGGAGGCTGGACGCGCGCGCGCGATTTCCCCGCGCCCGAGGCGACAAGCTTCATGGCGGCCTGGCGCGCGACCGAGCGGGTGCCGGAAAAGGAGCACAGCGATGGCTGATCCGCGTGCGCAGATCCTCGACCGGATTCGTGCGGCGGTAGCTGCTGAACCGGGACGTGCGGCAGCCGTGCGGGCGCGGTTGTCGGGACATGAGCCGAATCTTGTTCCCGCCCGCGCGCAGGTGGCAGGCGCGTCGGCACGGGAGGCTTTCACCAGCCGGATGGGGGCCAATGCCGGCACGGTTCAGCAGCTTGACGGGGTGGCGGAAATTTTTCCCGCAATTGCGGCCTATCTGCGTGCGCAGGAGGTGACCGGTCCGCTGCGCTTGCAGCCCGATCCGCTGTTATGCGGGCTTGAGCGCGCACCGCTTGCGCCCTGGGAGGTGGCTGAAGGGGTGCCTGAACCGGGCGATGCAACGGGGGTGTCTGTCGCGTTTGCCGGGATTGCGGAAACCGGCAGTCTGCTTGTGCATTCAGGCGACAACGCCCCGACATTGATGAATTTCCTGCCCGAAACCCATATTGCGATCCTGCCGGCCCGTCGCCTTGTGGGTGCGCTGGAAGATGGCTGGGAAAGGTTGCGCCGGGCGCGCAACAGGCAGATGCCCCGCACGGTCAATCTGATTTCGGGGCCCTCGCGCACCGCCGATATCGCCATGACGATGATCATGGGGGCACATGGGCCCAAACGCTTACATGTCTTGCTGGTGGATGGCGATGACTGGCCGAAAACCTAGACGCCGTGCAACCGCCGATGAAATCGCCCTGTTTTCGCGGGCGATGGCGGAAGCGCGGCCTCTGAAAAACCGCAAAGCCCGCCAATCTGTGGCAGCGGAAAATCCGGACCGCCATCCGCCGCGCGCCGCTGAAATGCCGCCCCGGCAAGGCCCGGTGCCGCCTGCCACCGCCCCGCCATCCGTCCCGCCTGTTCACACCCGCCTGCGGCCCGAGGGCAGTGCCACCCCCTCCCGGCCCGTGTGGCGACAGAGCGAGCCCGTCCGCTCGTCACTGTCGGGACTTGATAGGCGCAACGCCACCCGGCTCAGTCGCGGCAAGATCGAGATAGAAGCACGGCTTGATCTGCACGGTCATACGCAGGAAGGGGCGCATCGTGCCCTGCGGCACTTCATTACCGCGCAGTTCAGCGCGGGCCGGCGCTGCGTTCTCATCATCACCGGCAAGGGCAGCAAGAAGATGGATAGCGGTTCATCACATGTCCATAAATCGACAGGTTTTATGCCCGACAGGCGGCGCGGCGTATTGCACCGGCTGGTGCCGCTTTGGTTGTCCGAGCCCGAACTTGGCGGTTTTGTCGTTGCCTTTCATCCCGCCCGCCAACATCATGGCGGCGATGGCGCGCTTTATGTCTATCTGCGCCGGCAGCGCCCGCGCGACTGAATCGCGCGGCTACTGTCACGGAACAAAGCGCCTGCCAGGCTGTGCACGCGCTGGTTAGCTGGTTAGAGGATGAATTTCGACAGATCGGTATTACGCGCCAGATCGCCGATATGGCGTTCGACGAAACCGGCATCGACGGTGATCGTCTCGCCGCTCCGGTCGGTGGCTGAAAAACTGATCTCGTCGAGCACGCGCTCCATCACCGTATGCAACCGCCGCGCGCCGATATTCTCCACATTGGTGTTGATCTCCACCGCGATATCGGCCAGCGCGTCGATCCCGTCTTCGGTGAAGTCGAGGGTCACCTCCTCGGTTCCCAGCAGCGCGACATATTGCTTGATCAGGCTGTTTTCAGGTTCGCTCAGGATCTGCCGGAAATCCTCCCGCGTCAGGGGCTGAAGCTCGACCCGGATCGGCAGCCGCCCCTGCAGTTCGGGCAGCAGGTCCGAAGGTTTCGACACATGAAACGCGCCCGAGGCGATAAACAGAATATGATCGGTCTGCACCTGACCATGCTTGGTGCTGACCGTTGTCCCCTCGATCAGGGGCAGCAGGTCGCGCTGCACCCCCTCGCGGGAGACATCGGCCCCCTGCCGGTCGCTGCGCGCGCAGATCTTGTCGACCTCGTCGAGAAAGACAATACCGTGATTCTGCACCACATGCAGGGCTTCGGACACAAGCTGATCCTCATCGAGCAGCTTGTCCGATTCCTCGGCGATCAGCAGATCATAGCTGTCGCGCACCTGCACTTTTTTCTTGCGGGTGCGCTCGCCCATCGCCTTGCCCAGAATATCGCCCAGATTGATCATTCCCATATTGGCGCCGGGCATGCCCGGAATTTCGAATGACTGCATGCCGCCGCCCGAATCGGCGACATCGATTTCGATTTCCTTGTCGTCCAGTTCCCCATCGCGCAATTTGCGGCGGAAGGCATCGCGGGTGCCGCTGCTCGCCTGTTCCCCGACAAGCGCGTCGAGCACCCGTTCCTCGGCGGCAAGATGGGCGCGGGATTCGACTTCGCGGCGTTTGCGCGTGCGCGTCATGGTGATGGCGGTTTCCACCAGATCGCGGACGATCTGCTCCACATCGCGGCCGACATAGCCCACCTCGGTGAATTTGGTCGCCTCCACCTTGATGAAGGGTGCCTGGGCGAGTTTTGCGAGCCGGCGCGAAATCTCCGTCTTGCCGACGCCGGTCGGCCCGATCATCAGAATATTCTTGGGCAGCACCTCGTCGCGCATTTCCTCGGGCAGCTGCTGGCGGCGCCAGCGATTGCGCAGGGCAATGGCGACGGCGCGCTTGGCGTCATTCTGGCCGACGATATAGCGGTCGAGTTCGGAAACGATCTCGCGCGGGGAAAAGGCGGATACCGTTTCTGTGGCTGATATTGTCATAAGCTGGTTCGTTTATCCGTTGGGCTTGAGGGGGCTTGAGGGGGCTGTGGCCGGTTCAGTCGCCTTGCGGCGGGGCGATGATCGGCAGTTTTTCAAGCGTGACATTCTGGTTGGTGTAAACGCAGATATCGGCGGCAATCGCCATGGCGCGGCGGGCGATTTCTTCGGCGGGAAGATCCATATCGATCAGCGCCAGCGCCGCCGCCTGGGCGTAATTGCCGCCCGACCCGATGCCGATCACCCCGCGCTCGGGCTCCAGCACATCGCCTGTACCGGTCAGCACAAGGCTCACCTGGGCGTCAGCCACCGCCATCATCGCCTCAAGCCGGCGCAGATAGCGGTCGGTGCGCCAGTCCTTCGCCATCTCGACCGCGGCGCGGGTGAGCTGACCGGGAAACTGCTCAAGCTTGGCCTCCAGCCGCTCAAACAGGGTGAAAGCATCGGCCGTCGCGCCGGCAAAGCCCGCAATCACCGCGCCCTTGCCGAGCGGCCGCACCTTGCGCGCGCTGGCTTTGATCACCGTATCGCCAAGCGTGACCTGGCCGTCGCCCGCGATGACCACCATATCGCCCTTGCGGATCGAAAGAATTGTCGTGCCGTGCCAACCGGTCGGGTCAGCAGCGTGGGAAGAAGACATGAAATACCGGATTCTGATTGGACATTTACGTCGGAACGCGCCTTACAATGTGGAGCTTTTGCCGCCGCGGTCAAGCCCGCCACGCGCAATCCGCGCGATGGCTGGCGTCGGGCCGCGCTTCCTGATACAAGGGCGCGGCATTTTCCACAAGATCAGCGGGAGCGCGGCTCCCCGGGAGATTGGCATGCGCAGCGCCAATGTAAGCCGGACCACCAGGGAAACAGAGATTGAGGCGACGATCGCGCTCGACGGGCAGGGCCGTTACGATGTGGCGACCGGAATCGGCTTTCTCGATCATATGCTTGAACAGCTTTCGCGGCATTCGCTGATCGATCTGACGGTGCGCGCGAAAGGCGATCTGCATATCGATTTCCACCACACCACCGAGGATACGGGCATTGTCATCGGCAAAGCGGTGGCCAGGGCGCTTGGCGACCGGGTCGGTATCCGTCGCTATGGGGCGGCGGAAATCCCGATGGACGAGACCTGCACACGGGTGGCGCTCGATATTTCCAACCGGCCCTATCTGGTCTGGAAGGTCGCCTTCAGCAAGCCCAAGCTGGGCGATATGGATACCGAGCTGTTCAAGGAATGGTTTCAGGCCTTTGCGCAGGCGGCGGGGGTGACCTTGCATGTGGAAACCCTATATGGGGAAAATAACCACCATATTGTGGAATCCTGTTTCAAGGCGCTGGCGCGGGCATTGCGACAGGCGGTGGAGATCGATCCGCGCGCGGGCGACAGTACCCCGTCGACCAAGGGTACCCTGAGCGGCAGCCTGTAGGCGCGCCGCGCGCCGGGGCGCAGGAACGGTAAGGCATGCGGATTTATACGGTTTTCGAACATGGGGACGGTGCGTCCGACCCGACCGACCCGGGAAATGGCGTGATTTTCGTGAAGGAGGGCTTTTGCTGGCCGGCCCTGTTCTTCCCGATTATCTGGATGCTGTATCATCGGATGTGGCTTGTGACGGGGGGCTATCTGCTTGTGTCCTTTGCGGTTACAGCCGCCGGCCAGGCCCTGCTTGCCGAACCGGCTTACGGGCAGTTTGTTATCCTGGGCTTTTCGCTGCTTGTCGCATATGAGGCGAATGAGCTGCGCCGCTGGCATCTGCGCGAAAAGGGGTTTGTGCATCGCGCGACTATCGCGGCTGAAAATCTGCCGCAGGCCGAACAGCGTTATTTCGGTACCCGCGGGCCAGCCGCGGTAAGCAGCGATTGCGGCGCAACTGAATCAACTGCCGAACCCACCGCCGAACCAACCGGGGGCCGCCCGACGAATGATGCGGCCGATAATGGGGCGGATAAAGGGACGGCATACCCCGTCTCAACGGGGATCATGCCGGCTGTGGCGGCGATCCGCCCGCCGAGCCCGCGTTCGGGATCCAGCGCGTGGGGATTTTCCCTGCCGGAGGGTCGGCGGTGAGCGTTGCGATCATCAATTACGGCTCGGGCAATCTGCGTTCGGTGGCCAAGGCGTTCGAGCGGGCGGCCCGCGAACTGGGCCAGGATCTGCCGGTTTTGGTGACCGACGATCCCGAGCAGGTGCGCGCGGCGGAGCGGATCGTCCTGCCCGGCGTGGGTGCGTTCGGCGATTGCGCAGCCGGGCTGTCTGCAATTGCCGGTATGCGGCAGGTGCTTGAGGAGGCGGTGATCGGCGCCGGGCGGCCGTTTCTGGGCATTTGCGTCGGGATGCAGCTTCTGGCCGAGCGCGGCCTGGAGCATGGTGAATTTGCCGGTCTTGGCTGGATCGCGGGGGAGGTTACCGCGATTGCACGCACTGATCCGGCGCTGAAGATCCCGCATATGGGCTGGAACGTCATCAATCTGACGGCCGGCCGCGCTCACCCGCTTATGCAGCAGCTTGACGGGGACGGGCATGGCTATTTCGTGCATTCCTTTCATTTTCAGCCGACCGAGCCTGAGCGCGTGCTCGCGACGGTTGATTACGGCGCGCCGATCACTGCGGCAGTAGGGCGCGACAATATCGTCGGTGTGCAGTTTCACCCGGAAAAAAGCCAGAATCTGGGGCTGAATCTGATTGCCAATTTTCTGAACTGGCGGCCCTGAGAGGCGGTCCGGGATCGCCAAGAGGCCAAAAGGCCAAAAGGCCAAAAGGCAATGAAGCAAAGAGGCAGTAAACATGTCGCAAACTGATTCTCCGGCTTCGGCCACCAGATCGCGTCGGGCAAGAGTGCAGATCGACCGGCTTGACGAATTGGCGGGCACTGATCTGGCGGATCTGTGTGAAATCACCGCCGAGGCGATCATCGATGGCGAAGGGTTCTTGTGGACGAAAGTGCCACCTTCACGCATTCTTGAGAATTACTGGAAAGGGGTGCTGCTTGTTCCTGAACGCAGCCTCTATGTGGGCCGGCTCGATGGCCGGATTGTCGGTACGGCGCAGCTTTATCACCCTTCCCCCAATAACGAGGCGGGGGCGTTTGCGGTTGAGCTGACGACCTTTTTCATCGCCCCCTGGGCGCGTGGGCATGGGGTGGCGCGCGGCATTCTGAAACAGCTGACCAGGGAGGCGCGGCAACGCGGATACAAGAATATCGATCTGCATGTCCGCGCCGACCGGCACGCGGCGATAGCCCTGTTCGAGGCGCACGGATTTGAATGCTGGGGCGAAAAACCCCGCTATGCGCGGCTCAAGGGGCGTTATATCAGTGGCCGCTATTATTCGAAACAGCTGGGCTGACAGCCATGCTCACCCGGTTATGTTTTGCCCGTCGCAGATTGTTTTTGCTAGTAAAGGTTTGACTTCATGATCCTGTTTCCCGCCATCGATTTGAAAGACGGCGTTTGTGTGCGGTTGCTGCGCGGCGATATGGATAACTCAACCATATTCAACACCGACCCGGCGGCGCAGGCGAAAAGCTTTGCCGGGCAGGGCTTTTCCTGGCTGCATCTTGTCGATCTGAACGGGGCGTTCGAAGGCCGGCCGGTCAATGGCGATTCGGTATCGGCCATTCTGGCCGCGGTGTCCGTGCCGGTGCAGCTTGGCGGCGGTATCCGGGATATGGCCACGATCGAGGACTGGCTTGAACGGGGTGTGCGGCGTGTCATTCTGGGCACCGTTGCGGTGCGCGATCCCGATCTTGTGCGTGCCGCCTGCCGGCGCTTTCCCGGGCGCATCGCCGTTGGCATCGACGCGCGGGACGGCAGGGTGGCGGTTGAAGGCTGGGCCGAGGAAACCGAGATCGACGTGCTGGCGCTTGCCCGGCAGTTCGAAGATGCGGGCGTTGCTGCTGTCATCTATACCGATATCGATCGCGATGGCGCGTTGCAGGGGCTCAATGTGGCCGCCACGGTGGCGCTGGCAAATGAGATATCGATCCCCGTGATTGCAAGCGGTGGCGTCACCTCGATCGACGATCTGGCCGCGCTCAAAGCGGCCAGTTGTCCGGGCATTGAAGGGGTGATTTCGGGCCGCGCGCTTTACGATGGCCGCCTCGATCCGGCCGAGGCCCTGCGGGTGCTGGGATGCTGAAAACCCGGATCATCCCCTGCCTTGACGTCGATAATGGCCGCGTCGTCAAAGGCATTTCGTTCGTCAATCTGGTCGATGCCGGAGATCCGGTCGAGCAGGCGCGGCGCTATGATGCCGAAGGGGCGGATGAGCTTTGCTTTCTCGATATCACCGCATCGAGCGATGCGCGCGATACGATCTATGACGTGGTCGCTAAAACCGCCGAACAATGCTTCATGCCGGTAACGGTGGGCGGCGGTGTGCGGAAGGTGGAAGATGTGCGCCGCCTGCTGCATGCGGGCGCTGACAAGGTGGCGATCAATACCGCCGCGGTCAACCGACCCGAACTTGTGCGCGAGGCGGCTGAAAAATTCGGCTGCCAATGTATTGTCGTGGCGATCGATGCAAAACAGTCCGTACCCGGAAAATGGGAAATCTGGACCCATGGCGGCCGCACGCCGACCGGTATCGATGCGATCGATTATGCGCGACAGGTAACCGGATTGGGCGCGGGCGAGATATTGCTTACATCGATGGATCGCGACGGTACGCGTGCGGGTTTCGATCTTGCCCTGACCCGTGCGGTTTCCGATGCCGTATCGGTACCGGTCATTGCAAGTGGCGGTGTCGGTACATTGCAGCATCTCGCCGATGGCATAATCGAAGGCAGGGCCAGTGCCGTGCTTGCCGCCTCGATTTTCCATTTCGGTGAATTCTCGATCTCAGAGGCGAAACGTTATATGGCAGATGCGGGCGTGCCCGTGCGTTTGCCCGAACAGGAAAAAGCGGAGGGACAGCAATGACTGATCCGCATACAGATATTCTTGCAAAACTCAGCGAAACGATTGCTGCGCGCGCGGGTGCGGATTCCGCGTCGTCCTATACCGCAAAGCTGCTTGCCGGTGCGCCGCTTCTGCCTGCCAAGAAACTTGGCGAGGAAGCGGTGGAAACGGCACTCGCCGCGATGACCGGGGACAAGGACGCGGTGCGGGCGGAAGCGGCTGATCTGCTTTATCATCTGCTTGTCTTGTTACAGGCAAGCGATGTCGGTCTTGACGACGTATGTGCGGAGCTTGCCCGACGCGAAGGCATTTCGGGGATCGAGGAAAAAAATAGCCGCACGGATTAATCTGATAACGGATAAAACCATGGCATATGACGACAGTAATATTTTCGCCCGCATCCTGCGCGGTGAAATACCGTGTAACCGTATCGCCGAAGACGATTATGCCCTGGCCTTTCACGATATCGCGCCACAGGCGCCCGTGCATGCGCTGGTCATCCCGAAGGCGGCTTATATCGATCTGGATGACTTTTCGGCCAATGCGTCAGATGCCGAAATTGCCGGCTTCTGGCGCATGGCAGGTCAGGTTGGGCGTATGCTTGGTGTAGCGCAGGCGGGCGGCGGCAATGGTTACCGGCTGATCAGCAATGCAGGTCCCGACGCGCATCAGGAGGTACCGCATTTTCACATCCATATTCTGGGTGGTCATCCGGTCGGGCGGATGCTGGCAGATGCACGCTGACCAGTAATCGTCTGACAGCGGCATAAATTGTCGGGCCGGACAACCCGCCCGACAACCGGCCTAAAGCAATGTCTTGAGATCGATTTCCGGGCGCGCACCCATATGTGAAATCACCTCGGCTGCTGCAAGTCCGCCAATATGCGCACTGGCAGCCGCGTCACGACCGTTGGTGATGCCGTAAAGGAAACCCGCCGCAAACAGATCGCCCGCGCCGGTTGTATCGATCACCTTTTTGACAGGCGCCGCATCGATCACATGCACCTCCTCTCCGGTCAGGATGACACTGCCCTTTTCTGAGCGGGTCAGTGCAACGATGTCGCATTTGCCGCGCACCGCCTGCAATGCGGCGTCGAAATCATCGACCTGATAAAGCGATTTGATCTCATCTTCATTGGCAAACAGGATATCGATCTGATAATCGACCAGATCGCGAAATTCGTCGCGGTAGCGGTCAACACAGAATGAATCCGACAGGGTCATCGCCACCTGGCGGCCCGCGCCGTGGGCAACATCCATCGCCTTGCGAAAGGCGTCCTTGGCATGCACCGGATCCCACAGATAACCTTCAAGATAGGTGATGGTTGCGGCCGCGACGAGTGCCTCATCCACATCGTCAGGCCCAAGCTCCTGACTTGCGCCCAGGAAAGTATTCATGCTGCGCTGCGCATCGGGGGTGACAAGGATCAGGCAGCGCGCGGTTGGCGGGCCGTCCGGGGCCAGCGGCATATCGTAATGTACGCCGATGGCGCGAATATCGTGGGCAAACACCTCTCCAAGCTGATCGTTCCGGACCTTGCCGATATAGGCCGCGCGCCCGCCCAGCGAGGCAATGCCCGCAATCGTATTGGCCGCCGAGCCGCCGGACATTTCGATACCGGGGGCCATATCGCCATAAAGGCTTGTCGCGCCCTCGGCATCGATCAGGGTCATGCCGCCCTTGGCGATTCCGTGATCGGTGAGAAACCTGTCATCCGCAGGGGCGATCACATCGACAATGGCATTGCCAATCCCCAGAATATCGAAATGTGCGCCATTGCCGCCCGAACTCGTCATGCTTTCCTCCCTGATATCAGCTTGCGGGGCGCAGTATAGGGGGTTGCCGTTGCGGCGCAAGCACGCTGCCGTCCGCCCTTGCGGTGATGTGCTAGTCTCAATATATGCAGACAGGATATGCCGACAGGTGATGCCGCCGGCGCACTCCGTCAGCGCAACAGGAAGGACCTTATGTTTCAATCGGCCATGAAAGCGATCCGGCAATTGCCCGATCCGGCATTTCGCAAATTGTTGCTGCAATCGCTCGGACTGACCCTGTTGCTGCTGATCGCGATCGGTATCGCGGCCTTTTACGGGATCGGGCTTATCCCCGAATTCGGTGTTGGCTGGCTGAACGATGCGGTCGGCTGGCTGGCCGGGCTGGGGGTGGTGATCGGTTCGATCTGGCTTCTGGTGCCTGTCACCTCGCTCTTTATCGGCATCTTTCTTGATCAGGTGGCCGATGCGGTTGAAGCAAAACACTATCCGGCAGATCCGCCTTCGCGCGATCCGCCTTTACCGGAAACCCTGGCCATGGCGTTGCGCTTTACCGCGATCCTGGTGATCGCCAATATTCTTGTGCTGCCGCTTTATCTGCTGCCGCTGGCCAATCTGGCGATTTTTTACGGGCTGAACGGTTATCTGCTGGGCCGTGAATATTTCGAGATGGTTGCGATCCGGCACCATGATGCGGCCACCGTCAAGGCTTTGCGCCAGCAAAACAGCCTGCGCATCACCCTGGCCGGTGTGGTGATCGCCCTGCCGCTTGTCATCCCTATCTTCAATCTGATCGTACCGCTGTTCGGGGCGGCTTTCATGGTGCATGTCTATAAGGGGCTTGCCAGCCGGCAGGCGGTTTAGTGCAGGCGGCGTTGCGGCTTGCCCGGTCTGGTGCTGTTGCGCTTGGTCTGTCGCTCAGTGCCTGTCTTGCGCCGGGTGCCGATCGGCCCGGCGCGGGGACTGTGATGCAGCCGGTCGCGGCAATTGCCCCGCGAACCGCGCCTGCGCCCCAACCGCCTGTTGCGCCGGCAAGGCCGCGCTACGGGCTCGACGATCTGGTGGCCATGACCGCGCAGGGATTGCGCGATTTACTGGGCGAGCCGGGCCTGCTGCGGCGCGAAGGGCCGGGCGAGATGTGGCGATATGTGGGGGCTGAGTGTGTGCTGTTCCTGTTTCTTTATCCAGGGAGTGGCGCGCAAACAGGCCCTGCACAGGTCACCCATGCGGAGTTCGGGGCGCGTGACAATGGTGCCGAGCCTGAAACGGCAGGATGCATCGATGCGCTGGTCATGCGGCAGCGCGGTTAGCCGGCACCGGGTCAGGCACGGCAATCAGGCCGCGATGGTCTTGCCCTTGAATTTACACAGATCGGCGACGACGCAATTGGGGCAGTCGGGCTTGCGCGCCTTGCAGACATAACGCCCGTGCAGGATAAGCCAGTGATGCGCATGGCGCATGAATTCCGCCGGGATGCGCGTGACGAGTTTCTTTTCCACCTCAAGCGGGGTTTTGCCCGGTGCAAGCCCGGTGCGATTGCCCAGCCGGAAGATATGGGTATCGACTGCCATGGTCGGTTCGCCGAATGCGACATTGAGCACGACATTCGCGGTCTTGCGCCCGACGCCGGGCAGGCTTTCAAGGGCGGCACGCTCACGCGGGACCTGGCCGCCAAATTCAGCGATCAGCTTTTCGGACAGGGCGATGACATTCTTCGCCTTGGTCCGGAACAGCCCGATGGATTTGATATAGTCGCGCACCTTGTCCTCACCCAGGGCGACCATCTGTTCAGGGGTGTCGGCGACAGCAAAAAGCGGCCCTGTCGCCTTGTTCACCCCCTTGTCGGTCGCCTGCGCCGACAGCACCACGGCCACAAGCAGCGTATAGGCGTTGCGATACTCAAGCTCGCTCTGCGGTTCGGGGTCGCGCGCGCGCAGGCGGGTAAAAAATTCGGTGATGTCGTGACGTGTCATGAGCGCGACATTATCGCGCGGCCCCCTCGACGCAAAGCCTTTCAGCGTTTATTTTACCCCGATGGCTGGCGCAGACGGAAAAACCCTTTATTTCGACGCGGTGCTGCATCCGCATGCCTCGCTCGGGCGGCGCGGATTTCTCGCGCTGATGCTGTTTGTCTCGATAGTGAGCTTGACGGTGGGGCTTGCCTTTTTCCTGATGGGGGCATGGCCGGTTATCGGGTTTTTCGGACTGGATGTGTTGCTGATCTATATTGCGTTCCGGGTCAGTTTCCGCCGCGCGCGGCTTTATGAAACGGTCAAGCTGAGCGATAGCGAGCTTGCGATTCGCCGGCATCTGCCCAATGGCCGGATCGTCAAATGGACGTTTCAGCCCTATTGGGCGCGGGTCGAGCTGATCGGCAAGGCGATCGGGGGGCCGCTGCTGGCGATCCGCTCCCACGGCAAATATCTGGTCTTCGGCAATTTCCTGACCACCGATGAACGCAGCGAGTTTGCGGGCGCCCTGCGTGAGGCGCTGGATCTGCACCGCGGCGGCCATCACTTCGTCACTGCCCGCGACGCGCCCGAACCGACTTAGCGCGCAAGAATCGGGTGGCCGGGATCATGCGACGGTGCCTAGATTACCCTCATGAGTGAAAAAGACGCACATGCTGCCAGAGCCTATGCGCAGATCGCGCAGGCCATCGATTATATGGTCGCCCATTATCCCGCGCGGCCCCCGCTCGGTGAAATTGCCGACCGGGCGGGTCTCAGCCCGTCGCATTTTCAGCGGCTGTTTACCCGCTGGGCGGGGATCAGTCCCAAGCAGCTTCTGGGGGCGATGGCGGCCGATCAGGCGCGCGCGCTGCTGCGCCAGTCCCACAGCGTGCTCGACACCGCCTATGAGGTGGGGCTGTCGGGACCGGGGCGGTTGCATGATCTGCTGATCACCCATGAGGCGATGACCCCGGGCGCGTTCAAGGCGCAGGGCCGGGGGGTGGAGATCGGCTGGGGCTGGTACCCCTCGCCGTTTGGCGATTGTCTGGTGCTTGAGACCGAACGGGGTATTTGCGGGCTGGCCTTCGCGGGAGAGGGGGAGCAGCCGGCGGTGGCTGCCGATATGTTCGCCCGCTGGCCCGCCGCGCAATATGTCCCGACGCCCGAACGCGCCGCGCGGCGGGTGCAGCAGATCTTTGCCCTGCCGGAAAGTGGCGCGGAGCCCGCATCGGTGCCGTTGCTGCTGATCGGCACGAATTTCCAGATCAAGGTGTGGGAGGCGCTGCTGCGGATCCCGCCGGGCCAGACCGTATCCTATCAGGATCTGGCGCGGTTCATCGGCCGGCCGGGCGCGGTGCGCGCGGTTGGCAGCGCCAATGGCCGCAATCCGATTTCCTATCTTATTCCCTGCCACCGGGTGCTGCGTAAATCCGGTGCGCTGGGGGGCTATCACTGGGGGGTGGCGCGCAAGCAGGCGATACTGGCTTTCGAACGCGCCCGCACAGCCGGTCAGTCGCCCGAAAAGCCCAGCACATCGGCCATTGAATAAAGCCCCGGCGCGCGGTCCTGGCCCCATTTTGCGGCATGCACCGCACCGCGCGCGAAGATCGAGCGGTCAAAGGCGCGATGCGACAGCGCGATGATTTCATCTTCCGCGGCGAACAGCACGCTATGCTCACCCACCACCCCGCCGCCGCGCAGCGCGGCAAAGCCGATATGGCCCGGCTGGCGCGCGCCGGTGATCCCGTCGCGGCCGCGATCAGCCACCGCGTCGAGATCGACGCCGCGCCCGTCAGCCGCCGCCTGACCGAGCAACAGGGCGGTGCCCGAGGGGGCATCGACCTTGTGCCGGTGATGCATTTCGACGATTTCGATGTCGAAATCGGGGTCGAGCAATTGCGCGACCTGCCGCGTCAGCTGCGCGATCAGATTGACCCCGAGCGACATATTGCCTGCCTTGACGATGGTCGCGTGCCGCGCGGCCGCGCTTATCTTGTCTTCTTCCGCCGCACTGAAGCCGGTGGTGCCGATGACATGCACGATCCGCGCCTGGGCGCATAGCCCTGCATGTGTCACAGCCGCCGCCGGGGCGGTGAAATCAAGCACCGCCTGCGCCTGCGCGATCAGCGGCAGGGGATCTGTGCTGATCGGCACGCCAAGTTCCCCGACCCCGGCAACCACCCCCGCATCGCGACCGATTGCCGGTGCGCCGTCAGGCTCGGTCGCGCCGGACAGAACACAGCCCTCTGTTTCGGCGACCTGCCGGATCAGGGTTTGCCCCATCCGTCCCGCGGCGCCGACAACGACAATCTTCAACTGGGTCATCTTGCTGTCATCTCTGTTGGGAATCTGTTCACCCTATAGCAAGCCGGGGGGCCAGGGTAAATCGCCAGTGCGCGGTGCGGGCGATTACCCGGATGCAGCAAAATCGCCGCCCGCCTGCCCCGAATCGCCGCGCCCACTGGACAGAACCGTCCCGCACGGGTAAGAGTGCCCGCTCGAAAGCGCGGAAATGACGGACCAGCGCGTCCGTATCGCGTCAGACAGGCAAAGATGAGCGCGAAATCATGGAAACCGTTGTCATCGTCATCCACCTCATACTGGCTGTTGCCCTTGTTGTGACCGTTTTGCTGCAGCAATCGGAAGGCGGTGCATTGGGGATCGGCGGACCGAGTGGCTTCATGACCGGGCGGGCGGCGGCGAATGCGCTGACGCGGACGACGGCCATTCTGGCGGTGGCGTTTTTCATGACGAGCATCATTCTCACCATCCTTGCGCGGCAGCAGGTCGAACAGCCCTCGATTCTCGATTCGGTCCCTGAAACGGTCGAGGAAAGCCCCACCCCGGCCTTGCCTGCGGTTCCCCTGTCCGAATAGGCGGTCGCTTTTCGCCCGGTTTTCGGGGAGTTTTGAATTTTTATCCAATGGTGGCTTTGTCCGGCCGCCAAACTTGATTAATCTGCAGGTCCATGGCGCGGTTCATTTTCATCACCGGCGGCGTGGTTTCCTCACTCGGCAAGGGGCTGGCGTCCGCGGCCCTTGGGGCGCTGCTTCAGGCACGCGGTTATCGTGTGCGTTTGCGTAAGCTCGATCCCTATCTCAATGTCGATCCGGGAACCATGAGCCCCTATCAGCATGGCGAGGTTTTTGTCACCGATGACGGGGCGGAAACCGACCTTGATCTTGGTCATTACGAACGCTTTACCGGGGTACCGAGCGGCAAGGGCGATAATATCACCACGGGCCGCATCTATCAGGAAATCCTGCGCAAGGAACGGCGCGGCGATTATCTGGGCGCGACGGTTCAGGTCATTCCCCATGTCACAGATGAGATCAAATCCTTTATTACAAGCGATGTGGAGGATGTGGATTTCGTGCTGTGCGAGATCGGCGGCACGATCGGCGATATCGAAAGCCTGCCTTTCGTCGAGGCGATCCGCCAGCTTGGCAATGAGCTTGAGCGCGGTCAGACCGCCTTTGTGCATCTGACCCTTGTGCCCTATATCGCCAGCGCCGGGGAACTTAAGACCAAACCGACGCAGCATTCAGTGAAGGAGCTGCGCGGGATCGGTATTCAGCCTGATGTATTGCTATGCCGCTGCGAACGCGAAATCCCCGCCGATGAGCGCCGCAAGATCGCGCTGTTCTGCAATGTGCGGCCTGAAAGTGTCATTCAGGCGACCGATGTCGATACGATTTACGATGTGCCGATCCGCTATCACGAGGAAGGCTTCGACGTCGAGGTGCTGCACGCTTTCGGGATCGAGGCGGCCCCCTCGCCCGATCTTGGGAAATGGCGCGACATCGTCAGCCGCGTGCGTCAGCCCGAAGGCGAGGTGACGATTGCGGTGGTCGGTAAATATACCGGCCTGCTTGATGCCTATAAGTCGCTGGCCGAGGCGCTGACCCATGGCGGGATCGCCAATCGCGTGCGGGTCCGCATGAAATGGCTCGAGGCGGAGATTTTCGAAAAGGAAGATTGTGTCGCCCATCTTGAGGATGTGAACGGTATTCTGGTGCCGGGCGGTTTTGGTGAACGCGGCGCGGAAGGCAAGATCGCGGCCGTGACTTTCGCGCGCCAGCGGGAAGTCCCCTATTTCGGGATCTGTTTCGGCATGCAGATGGCAGTGGTCGAGGCGGCGCGCAATCTCGCCGGGATCGTGCAGGCAAATTCCAGTGAATTCGGCGGATGTGACGAGATGCTTGTCGGGCTGATGACCGAATGGATGAACAAGGGCGAGCTTGAAACCCGTTCCGGTCAGGGGGATCTTGGCGGTACCATGCGGCTTGGTGCCTTTCCCGCACGGCTCAGCACCGGTTCGCGGGTCGCGGAAATTTACGGCGCCGAGGAAATCAGCGAGCGGCATCGCCACCGCTATGAGGTCAATATGTCCTATCGCGACAGGCTTGAGCAGACCGGGCTCAGATTTTCGGGCGTTTCACCCGATGGTTTGCTGCCCGAAGTGGTCGAGCTGCCCGATCACCCCTGGTTTATCGGGGTCCAGTTCCATCCCGAGCTTAAATCCAAGCCGTTCGAACCGCATCCCTTGTTCGCCTCCTTCATCAAGGCGGCGGTCGAACAATCGCGGCTGGTCTGAAAAAGGAAAGGGCGATGGGCGAACAGAGAATTGTCAGTGTCGGTGAGATCCGTATCGGCAACCGCCTGCCGCTGGTGCTGATTGCCGGGCCCTGTCAGCTTGAAAGCCGCGCCCATGGGCTGGAGGTTGCCGCCGCCCTGAAGCAGATTGCGGACGCGGCGGGGATCGCACTTATCTATAAAAGCTCGTTCGACAAGGCAAACAGGACAAGCGCCGCGACGCCGCGCGGGCTGGGGCTTGAGGCCTCACTCCCGATTCTGGCGGAAATCGGTGCGAGCGTCGGTGTGCCGGTGCTGACCGATGTGCATTTGCCCGAACATTGCGCCGCCGCCGCTGAAGCGGTCGACGTGCTGCAGATACCCGCATTCCTCTGCCGGCAGACGGATCTGCTGCTGGCGGCGGCGGCCACCGGCAAACCGGTCAATGTCAAAAAAGGTCAGTTTCTTGCGCCCTGGGATATGAAAAATGTCGCCGACAAGCTTATAGGAGCCGGCAATCAGCAGGTGATGCTGTGCGAGCGCGGCGCAAGTTTTGGCTATAATACCCTTGTATCGGATATGCGCGGCTTGCCGATCATGGCGGACACCGGCTGCCCGGTGATTTTCGATGCCACCCATTCGGTGCAGCAACCCGGCGGGCAGGGAACGTCAAGCGGCGGCCAGCGCGAATTCGTGCCGGTGCTGGCGCGCGCGGCAGTTGCGGTCGGGGTGGCGGGGCTGTTCATGGAAACCCATCCCGATCCCGACACTGCGCCCTCGGACGGGCCCAATATGGTGCCGTTGGCCGACATGCCTGCCTTGCTTGCACGGCTTCTCGCATTCGACCGGCTCGCCAAAGGGCTCTGACACGGCCGCGATCCGCGCGTTGCGCATAGCAGGACGGGCATCCCGTGGCCGAACCGGCTGCGGATCTGGGTCTGCGTGCCGCTATTCCGGCGGCCGGTTTTTCTGTTCCCTGATTTCGGCAAGCAGGCGTGTTTCCATCGCCTTCATTTCCTGGCTCAGCACATTGCGGATTTCATTTCGGCTGGCCTGCGCCTGTTCATCCTCGCCCTGATGCATGGCGGTTACGATGATCGCGATGAACAGATTGAGCATGGTGAAGGTGGTAACCAGAATATAGGTGATGAAGAAGGCCCATGCGCCGGGATGTTCCGCCATCACCGGCCGCACGATGCCCATCGACCAGCTTTCAAGGGTCATGATCTGGAACAATGTGTACATGGTTTTGCCCAGGCTGCCGAACCAGGCCGGGAAAGTATCGGCGTAAAGATGCGTGCCGATGACGGCAAAAACATAGAAGAACAACAACATGATGGCTGCCACCGACGCGATGCCGGGAATGGCGGATAGCAGCCCCTCGATCACCCGGCGCATGGTCGGGATAACCGAAATCAGGCGCAGCACCCGCAAGACACGCAGCGCGCGCAGGGCCGCGAACGGGCCGCCTGCGGGAATGAGTGCGATGCCGACAATGGCAAAATCGAAAATGCTCCAGGGCTGGGTGAAGAAGCGCAGCCGGTGCACATAAATCCGCAGCGCGATTTCGGCAACAAAAACAGAAAGGATCAGGGCGTCGAGCCATTTCAGCCAGGTCCCATGGGCCGCCATGATGCTGTCGGATGTTTCAAGCCCCAGAATAACGGCATTGACTATGATCAGCGTGACAATGCAGTTCTGGAATTTCGGCCCCTCGACGAGCCGGCGTATTTTTTCTCTCATCGCACGCAATATGATTTTACAGGGTTGGTCTTGGGATGAGGGCTGTTTGATACTGCCGGGCCCGCAATGTCAATCGGGATCGGTCTACCGGCCGCCTGCCGCCATTTTCCGGCACGGATTTTCGTTTCGGATTTTCGTCTCAGATTTTTTGGGCGGCTTCGTGAAAGCGGCGGCGGATATCGTCGAGATCGACCCGCGCTGCCGGCGTCTTGAGATCCATCCGGGCAAGCCTGTCGGCGATGATTTGCCCGACCGACAGATTGCGCACCCATTTCCTGTCCGCCGGGATGATGTACCAGGGCGCATGCGCGTGCGAGGTGGTGGCGATCGCTTCTTCATAGGCGGCCTGATAGGCATCCCAGAGCTTGCGTTCGGTGTAATCGCTTTCGCTGATTTTCCATTGCCGCGCCGGATCCTCAAGCCGTTTCCGGAACCGTGCCAGCTGTTCCTGCGGGCTCAGATGCAGGAAGAATTTCAGGATTACCGTGCCGTTCTCGGCAAGCAGTGCCTCAAATTCATTGATCCGCTGATAACGCTGCCGCCAGATATTTTCGGGTACCAGATGCCGGACCCGCGCAATCAGCACATCCTCATAATGGGAGCGGTTGAAGATCGCCACCTGCCCTTTGGCGGGGGCGAGCTTGTGGACGCGCCACAGAAAATCATGCGCCGCCTCTTCCGCGGTCGGCTGCTTGAAGGCGCTCACCTGAACCCCTTGCGGGTCCATGCCGGTGAACACCTTGCGGATCGTGCCGTCCTTGCCCGATGCGTCCGGGCCCTGCAAAATGATCAGAAGCGCGGCTCGCTGATCGGCGAAGAGCAGATATTGCAGCCGGTTGAGATCTTCTTTGATCGCGTCGCGAATTTGTCTGGCGGCGGATTTCTTGCCGATGGCGTCGGGGCGGGCGGCGGGGTCGCGGGTTGCCAGCGCCGGCTCCGTCTCCGGCATGACCTTTAACGTCCGCACGAAGGCGCGCAGGCTCTGTTGCTGGTCATCGACGGTGGGCATCAGGGTCTTTCTCTGCCGAAACGGGTCGCGGCGCGCAAAAAGGCCCGCCCGGGGACGGGGCAGGCCTTCTCATGCCGTCATACCACAAACCGAGCGACAACAGACCGGGCCGCTCAGGACGCGGCGGCGGCGATTTTCGTGATCCGCTCAAGCGTCGCGCTCGCCTCGGCCATCAGATCGTCGATCACCTGCGCGACCGGCTTTACCTCATGGATCAGCGCCGAACTCTGCCCCGCCGCCAGCGCGCCGATATCGGTTTCCCCGTCGCGCCGGCCCGCCATATAGGGATCCTTGCCAAGCCATTTGGTGACATTGCCCATCTGTCTCGGGAACGGCCGGATTTCGGCTTCAAGCTCGGGGGATTCCCAGGCCTTGGTCGTGTCGTTCTGGATCATGCGGCACGGTTTGCCCGAGAAGCAGCGGGTGCGGGTTGTGCCCTCATCGTCGATTTCGGTGATGCGGCGCTTGTAATTGTCATGCCCCCAGGCCTCGGGCGTCGCGATGAAGCGGGTGCCCAGCCAGACGCCGATCGCGCCCAATGTGATCGCCGCCGCGATGCCGCGCCCGTCGCCGATGCCGCCGGCCGCCAGCACCGGTACATCGATCGCATCGATGACCGCGGGCAGCAGCGTCATCGCCCCGACCCGGCCGGTATGGCCGCCACCGTCATAACCCTGTGCGATCACCGCATCGACGCCGCTATCGGCAAGCCGCTTTGCGTTCTTGGTATTGCCCGTCAGGCTCAGCACCTTCATGCCCGCCGCATGGCATTCGGCGATGATCGGCCCGGGATTGCCAAGCCCGCTTGCCAGCACCGGCACCTTTTCATCGAAGATCACCTCGATATGTTCCTGCACATCGCTGGTGAAGACCGGGGTCTGCTTGCCGCCGGTGGTTGCAAACAATATGTCGACCGCAAAGGGCTTGTCGGTGATCTCGCGCACGATGCGGATTTCCTCGCGCAGCTCCTCCCCGGTCATCGAGGCGGCGCCGATGCAGCCCAGCCCGCCCGCCGCCGATACCGCCCCCGCAAGCGGGCCGCGCGCCACGAAACCCATACCGGCCTGAATGATCGGATAGTCGATACCCAGCATCTCGCATAGCGGGGTTTTGAGGGCTGGATGGTACATGGCTTGTCTCCCTGTCTGAGCAATCTGTCTGAGTAATTATCCCCCGCATGCCGCGCGGGCGGTTATTGGCCCAAGCCTAGGCCTGCGAGCCAGGCCGGGCAAGCGGTTTCCGTCCTGGGTTAACCTTGCATTAACCATCTGACGGCAGGCTGCGTTATGCTGTGCAACAAGGGGAATATTCGCGCGGGGTTCGCTGGTTGCATGCTTGTTTGCGGCCCGGTGGCGGGCCTAAGATCTGTCCGGTCGGCAAGAAAAAGGGAGCAGACGGTCCATAGTGCTACAGCGCGAGCGACATAAGCGCGGATTCCGCAACAGTCTGCACCGGATTTTGCAACAGTTTGCGACATGTTGCGCAACATGTCGCGCTACAGTTTTGCGGGCCGGAGTTTTGCGGGCCGGTCTGTTCCAGTCTGGCTTTGTGTTCTGGCTCATGCGCGGTCAGGGGGCAAAGGCACAGGATTTACCCCCACCGCAATCCTCGCCCCAGGATCTGGCCCAGTCCCTACCCATGGCGGAAACGGTGCAGCTCGGTCCCGCCGGACTTCTGATTGCAGGCCTTGCCCTGGCTGCGGCTCTGGCGGTGGGAGGTGCCATTCTTTATCCGCGCAGACTGAAGCAGATGGCCACGGCACGTCAGGCGGATCTCAGGCGCCTTGCTGTGACATTGTCGGAACTTGAGACGGTGCAGTCTGTGCTGAACGCCGACTCCGATGCGGTTTTCCTGTGGACCGCCAACGCCCCGGTACAGTTTTTCGGCGGCGGCGCAATTCTGGAGGCAAGCGATTTACTGCCCGATCCCGATGCCGGGGGTGCGGATTTCTTCGACAAATTCTGTGCCACCCTGCAACCGGTTTCGGCGGAAAAGCTGAGCGCGGCCGTTGCGAATCTGCGCAATGAGGGGCAACGTTTCACTGTCCCGGTTTCAAGCCGGGATCAGCGCACTCTGGCATGCGTCGGAAAATTCACCGGCAAGGGCGCGGCGCTCTGGGTTTCCGATGTATCGGAGGTGTTTGAAGAGGTCAGCTCGCTGCGGCAGTCGGTTGATACAATCCGTATCAAGAGGGACTGGTTATCCGAGATACTCGATATCGCGCCTGTACCGATCTGGCGCCGCGATGGCAATGGCAAACTGATGTGGGTCAACAATCACTATGTCGAGGCGGTGGAAGCCAAAGATGCGCAATCCGTGGTCGACAGCGGTGAGGAGCTGGTCGACGCGGCCGACGTCGCTGCCGCCGAAAAGCAGGGCAACCGCCTGACCGTGCCCGCGGTACTCAATGGTCAGCGCCGCATACTTGAAATCGTCGAACGGCCATTATCGGAAGGCAGCTGCGGTTTCGCCGTCGATGTGACCGATCTGGCCGAATCGCGGAAAGAGGCAGACCGTCAGCTCGTTGCGCAAAGGGCGACTTTAAATGTCGTCACCTCACCGCTCGCCATTTTCGGCAACGACAAGCATCTGGTTTTCTGCAACCGCGCATTCGCAGAATTCTGGGGGTTGTCGGAGGATTGGCTGGCCGGTAATCCGCATCATGGAGAGTTGCTTGAGGAAATGCGCGAAAAGCGCCGCTTGCCCGAACAGGCGGATTTTCCGGCCTGGAAAAAACAGCAACTGGAGGTTTACGAGACGCTGATCGAATCGCAGGAGGAGCTGTGGCACCTCCCCGACGAGCGGACGCTGATGGTCGTCTCCCAGACCCGTCCGCGCGGTGGCATCATCGTCATATATGAAGATCTGACGACAATTCTGGCGCTTGAACGGTCCTATAAGGCCCTGTCGCGTGTGCAGCGTGAATCGCTCAATAATCTGCGTGAAGGTGTTGCGGTATTCGGCGTGGATGGCCGGCTCGGATTATTCAATCCGGCATTCCTGAAGATCTGGGGCTTGCAGGAAGATCAGCTTACAGATGAACCGCATATCGACCTGGTCAGCGAGCTTTGCAGCCCGTATTGTATCGAACAGAACATCTGGGAACTTCTCAAGAACCGGGTGACCGGTTCCGATGAAGACCGATCACGCTTCGAGATTCAGACCGAATGTGCAAATGGCATGGGGCTGGATTGTTCGGTGGTCCCGCTTCCCGATGGCGGAACAATGCTGACATTTACGGATATTTCCGATTCAGTACGGATCGAACGGGCACTGCGCGAGCGGAATGACGCGCTGGAAACAGCCGACCGGCTGAAGTCGGAATTCATCACACATATTTCCTACCAGCTGCGCACACCCCTCAATACCATTGTCGGGTTTGGTGAAATTCTCGAACATGAGTTCTTCGGTACACTGAATGAACGTCAGCACGAATATTCGCAGGGCCTGCTTGAAGCGTCACATCATCTGATGGAACTGATCAATGATGTGATCGACCTTGCGACCATCGAAGCGGGGCATATGAGCCTGTCGCTGTCGCAAACAAATATATTTGCATTGTTGAGTTCGGTGCGCGACCTGTCGCGCCAGCGGGCGCAAGAAGCGGATATGACCCTGCGTCTCGATTGTCCTGAAGAGGTCGGCGAAATTCATGCCGATCCGCGTCGTATCAAGCAGGTGATGTTCAACCTTCTTTCCAATGCTTTCAAATTTTCCCAACCCGGGGACGAGGTCGTTATTGGCGCCAATCGTTATCATCGGGCTGAAGACGGGCGCGAAATCTGCCAGCTATGGGTTGCCGATAAGGGGATCGGTATCAAGCCGGAATATCAGCAGGCCATGTTCCGCAGCTTTGAGTCGCGGCCGCGCAAGGGCAAGGCGCAGGGATTTGGTATCGGCCTGTCGCTTGTGCGCAGCCTGGTCGAGCTGCATGGCGGCTGGATCGATGTCGAGTCAGAGGCTGACGAGGGGGCCACGGTCATCTGCAACCTGCCGGTCCGGCAGGCCGAGGATGTGGCGCAGACGGACGGTGCGGCAGATTCCGATAATCTGGAACTGGCCCGCAAGCTGTTGCCGCAGGCCGACAGAACGAATGACGCAACAGCAGACATACAAGCAGGCACACACGCAGATAGCGGGGCATAACCGGTGACCATCCGATCCGGATCGGATCAGCAGTCAGCCAAAAGACCCGGTGCTGCACAAACAGTCATGGTGCGTGACGGGGTCAGCCCGTCCGCCTGCACCGCAAACGTCACCGCAAAGCCGTTTGCCGCGGAAAATCAGGACGGCACCGGTGTGCCCGGCACACCCTTTGCCGAGGAATATTCGAACTTGTATTCCGTATCCGGAAAGACGATGTCCCGCGCGGCGTGGCATGCCATCTCGATTTCCGAAAAGCCCGCCAGGATAAGATGCAGCTTGCCCGGATACATAGCGATATCGCCGGCCGCGAAAATTCCCGGCACATTGGTGGCGCAGGTGGCGGGATCGACCGTTATATGTTTCTTGTCCAGATCAAGGCCCCATTCAGCGATCGGTCCAAGTTTGCTCGATAATCCGTAGAAGGGCAGAAACATATCGGCTTCGAGCAGGCGGCTTTCATCCTTATGCGCCACCTCGACGCCGTTCAGCACGCCATTTTCGCCATGCAGTACCTTGACCTGATAGGGCACGACATAATCGATTTCCCCATCCTTTCCCCACTGCCGTAATTTATCGACATTGGCATCTGCCGCCCGGAAGCCATCACGCCGGTGCACAATGGCAACCCGCTCGGCAATTTCCTTCAGTGACATGACCCAGTCGACCGCGGAATCGCCGCCCCCGGCGATGACCAGTTTCTTGCCGCGAAAATCTTCCTTGCGCTTGACCAGATAATGGACGCGGCCCGACTTTTCATAAGTTTCGAGATTTTCAACCGGCGGCCGGTTGGGTCCGAAAGCGCCGACCCCGGCGGCGATGATGATCGCCTTGGCGAGAATCACGCTGCCTTTGCCGGTGGTCAGCCGCCAGTGATGTTCGCTACCCTCTTCCAGCTTTTCGACGGTCATGATCTGCTGATCGAGCAGATAGACCGGTTCGAAGGGCGCGGCCTGCTTCTCGAGATTGACGATCAGTTCCTGGGCTTCGATTGTGGGATGGCCGGGAATATCGAAAATCGGTTTTTCGGGATAAAGCGCGGTACACTGGCCGCCGATCAGCTCAAGCGAATCGGTGACAACGCATTTCATATTCAACATGCCCGCAGCGAATACGCCGAATAATCCGACCGGGCCTGCACCGACAATGGCGATATCGGTTGCATGAGTATTTTCTGACATGGGGTCCCTGGGTTTATTTTTCCGTATTTTCCCCAAAGATCGGCCAAGCGCGAATGATAATCAAGCCAAACCGTCAGAAATACTGACCATTTGCGCCCCGTCCTTGCGACAGGCCGGGCCAAGGCGATAGAACAGGACGGTTTTCACAGATCGGGGCGCCCTTTGTGTCGCGGAGCAGAATCTTCGATGTTACAGATCTTGAAGCGACCCAGGCGCTTGCCGCGCGGCTGGCAGGGTTGCTGGGGCGCGGTGATGTCATCGCGCTGCAGGGGACGCTTGGGGTTGGCAAGACAAGCTTTGCGCGGGCGATTATTCAGACATTGCTCGTCCGGGAGGGGATTGCCGACGAGGTGCCAAGCCCGACATTCAGCCTGGTGCAGCAATATTTTCTGTCCCGGTTCGATATCTGGCATTTCGATTTCTACCGGATCGACAATCCGGTGGAAGCCTACGAGCTTGGCATTGAGGAAGCGTTCGCCGAAGGGGTCAGCCTGATCGAATGGCCCGCGCGGATTGCATCGCTTCTGCCGGCTGAACGGCTTGACATTCATATCAGTACCCAGGCGCCGATGAGTGGCCAGCGGCGGTTTGAATTCACAATGTCACCAACATGGGAGACGCGGCTTGCCGATTTCTGACAGACAGGCGGCCATCACACAGTTTCTTGCCCGGGCGGGCTGGGGGCAGGCGGATTACAGGCCCCTGGCGGGGGATGCGTCCTATCGCCGTTATGCGCGGCTGTCCTCGGGGCGTGGGCGGGCTATCCTGATGGATGCGCCGCCGGGCGGCGACGGGCGGAAATCGGCCGCCGCGCAGCAATATAATGCAACCGCGCATCTGGCGACCGATTGCGCACCCTTTGTGGCGGTTGCGGCCTATCTGGCGCAGTCAGGTTTCAGCGCGCCGCGCATTCTGGCCGCGGATATGGCGGCGGGGCTGTTGCTGCTGGAAGATTTTGGCGACAGGCTCTATTTCGATCTGTTCGCACAAGGGGAAGCGGAAGTGCCGCTCTATATGGCGGCGACCGACCTGCTGCTGGCGCTTCACAACCAGCCGGTGCCCGATATGCTGCCTGAAAGCCCCTATACGGCGGCCTATCGGATACCCGGTTTTGATCAGGATGCGGTTCAGGCGGAACTTGCGCTGATGCTTGACTGGTATCTGCCCGATCAGGGTCGCGAAACAAGTGCGGCCGCGCGCGCGGAATTCGAAGATATCTGGGCGGGGCTGTATCCGCATTTCGCGACCGGCCGTGAGGTGCTGATCCTGAGAGATTATCACGCGCAGAATATATTCAGGCTGCCCGAGCGCACCGGCCTGCAACAGGTCGGTGTGATCGATTTCCAGGATGCCCTGCGCGGCAGCGCCGCCTATGATCTTGTCTCGCTGCTTGAGGATGCGCGACGGGACGTGGCGCCCGAAATTGCCGAGGCCATGCTGGCGCGGTACTGCGAAATTGCGCCCCGCGATCAGCCTGAATTTGACGCAGAAGGCTTTCGCTTTGCCTATGCCATCGCCGGGGTACAGCGTAATACACGGCTATTGGGCACCTTCACACGGCTTGCCCGGCGTGACGGCAAGATGTTCTATCTCAGTCTGATTCCCCGCGTGTGCGGCTATCTGACGCGGGCATTGGCGCATCCGCGATTGCGGCCGCTGCAAGACTGGATGGCGGCGCATATGCCGCGCGGCAGCGCCTGATCAGCCCGGCCATATGTCAGCTTTGGCCTGCCGGCGGCGAAACGCTGAGCTGTCGATAGGTGATCCAGATCCGCTGGCAGACGGTGAAGGCGGTGGCCGCCAGTAACAGATAGATGGCCAGTTCGACAAAACCGAAAATCAGCGCGAACAGGATCAGCAGCAACCGCTCAAGCCGGGCGGCAAAACCGCCCCTGCAGGCGCAGCCCAGCGCTTCCGCCCGGGCGCGGGTATAGCTGACCAGAAGCGAGCCAAGCAGCGCCAGCACGACGGCGGCAGCGGCAACGGGTTGTCCGCTTGCCGCAAAATCATAGGCGATGGCGGCGAATACCACCCCTTCGGACACCCGGTCGAGCGTCGAATCGAGGAATGCGCCAAACGGGTGTGCCTGACCTGATTTGCGTGCCAGGGCACCGTCCATCAGATCGAACAGCCCGGCAATGCCATAAAGCAGCCCCGCCGCGACCGGCAATTTCACGACAATTAGCCAGGCCGCCAGAATATTGACCAGCAGGCCGGCCACCGAAATCTGATTTGGCGTCACCTGCAGCCGGATCAGAAAGCCGATGATCGGGGTGAACAGGGTCTGTGCCCCGGCATGCAACTTTTCACGCAGCGCTTCCATTCCGCCTCGATAGGTAAAGATGATCGGTTTGACTTGCATCAAGACCCTTTTCGGAGAAAGACTGTAAACAATTGCCGAATGCAAAGCTATCCAGGGAGAAGGACTATGAGACTGGGCAAGATCTTGGTTCCGCTGGCGGGGACTGATTCGGATCAGCGCGCCCTGCGTGCGGGTTTTGATATCGCCGCGAAATATGGTGCGCATGTCGCCTGTCTCTTCGTTAATCGCAATCCGACCGAAGCTTTGCCGGTGGCAGGCGAGGCACTGACCGGGCAAATCGCGACCGAACTTGTGACGGCGGTCGATGAGGCCAATAAACGGCAATGCGTAAAGGCGAAGGAGACTTTTCTGCACATGCTTGCAGAATCGGGGGCGGAAGAAACCGGAACGCCCAATATGCAGGAAAAGGTGACGGCGGAATTTCTTGAAACAATGGGCGATCCGGCCGACCGTGTGGCGGCTTCGGCGCGGCTGGCGGATCTTGTCATCTTTCCGGTGCCCGATATTGCCTATGATATCGAGCCGACGTTGATGGAATCGAGCAGGCCCTGCCTGCTGGTACCCGCGAATGCAGGTAACACCGTCGGGCGGCGTGTTGTGGTGGCGTGGGATGGCGGCCCTGAGGCCGCGCAGGCATTGACCGGGGCTTTGCCGCTATTGACGGAGGCTGAAAGCGTCACCTTTATCACCGCCCAGGACCGCGAATTTGATGAACTGGCCATGGCGGCGCTGCAAAGCTATATCGGCAGCCACGGGATCAAGGCGGAGATCAGGCAGGTTGCGCTTGGCAATACAGCTGTGGGGCAGGTTATTCTCGATCAGGTCAAGGAAAATCAGGCCGATCTGCTGGTCATGGGCGCTTATGGACACAGCCGTATTCGTGAACTCATTCTGGGCGGTGCGACGCGCTTTGTCATTCAGAACACGGATGTCGCGGTCCTGATGGTGCATTAACCGCCTGATGGTGCAATTAACCGGATGGACCTGATGGCGTATCGGTGTGCGCGCGCGAAAGGCCGGTTCGTGAGGAAATATTCAAACAAGCCGATATGCGCGCCTTGTGCGCGTCGGCTTGTTTGTTTTTGAATTGCGCCCTGATGCGTATTGTCCGGGCATGGTTGTCCCGCCGATTGGCGGCGTTGGCGGCCGCATCAACCGGGGGCTTTACCGGAAATTCAGAGCAGACGCTTCAGGCGACCGGCAGATACCATATCGGCTGAAGCCGGTTTTACAGAAGCTCGATCGCTTCGGCTTGCGGGCCTTTCTGGCCGGCGCTTGTTTCAAGCCTGACCCGCTGCCCTTCGTAAAGCGCGCCGATCCCAGCCCGTTCGACCACGGAGATATGCAGGAATACATCCTTGCCGCCATTATCGGGCTGCACAAATCCGAAGCCTTTGTCGGGATTGAACCATTTCACGACGCCCTCAACGGTGCCGCCCGGTTGCGCGGCAGGAGCCGCGGGCTGAGCAGTTGATTCATCGACGGACAGAATACGTTCGATTTGCGGGCCTTTCTGGCCTTGTCCGACTTCGCATTCAATTACAGTACCTTCCGCCAGCGAGGCGAGGCCGGCGCGTTCAACGACCGATACATGCAGAAAGGCATCTGGTGTGCCATCTTCGAAGGTGACAAAACCAAACCCTTTCGTCGGGTTGAACCATTTTACCGTTGCTTGTGTCATGTAGGGGATTTCCAAAGAAGTAGTGTAGCGCGTGAGCGATATTTAACCTGGCCGTCGTCTGCGCTTTCTCACGCGTCGCAGGGTTGCGGTCGGGACAGAATATTAAGCTATCTGTACTTGTATCGTCTCACGTCGACCGCAGGATTTCAATAAATTTGACGATAAGCGTCAATTTAGCAGAGTCATTCGTCAGTTTGATGACATCTTTGCCTTCCACAGTAAATGCGGCGGCCCGGTTAAGCCGCTCTTCTATCTCCGCGTCACTTTCCCGGCCGCGCGCGCGCAGCCTGTCGCGCAGAATAGCACGCGGCACGGTCAAGGCGACGATCTGATGACGGGGATAGCGTTGGCGCAGCATGGGCAGCAGGCTGCGTGACACGTTGACGATCACGGTCTTGCCATCGCCGAGCGCAGCCTCAATCGCGCGCCCGATTCCGTAATTCAGCCCATGGGCGTGCCAGGCGAAAGCGTAGGTCCCGCTCTCCCTGCGTGCGTTGAATGTCGCTTCGGAGACGGAGATATAGTCCTCTCCTGCCCCGCCGGGCGGCCGCGTGATCTCGCGCCGGGGAAAGACGAATTGCGGATCATCCCGCAGCGCCTGCCGCGCCCCGTCGATCAGCATATCCTTGCCCGCCCCGGACGGGCCGACGACCAGAACCAGTCTGCCCGGTAAATTCTGCGTTGCGGTTTCTGTCACAAGGTCCGTCCTGTCGGCGATAATGCTTCAGCGACCCTATCCATTCTGGCGGGGGTGGAACAGGTTAAGACCATGGCGCGTCTTCTCCCAATAAAAAGGACAGTGAAACAGCTGCCAGACCGCGCGTATATTCGCCGCCATGGTCAGCAACCAGTAAAAGGGCGTGCGCCAGACATCCTTGACAAGATCGTAATTGCCCCGGCTCAGCGCCCCGGCGATGGCACAGGAGAAAAGCGTTGCAAATCCACCGATCAGGGTGCCGAACTTGAGCAGCTTGAGCACCGGATCAAAACTTAGAATCAGACCGCTCAGCAGCAGTGGCAGGGCCAGGGGCGTACAGAGGGCAAGCAGCACGGTGCCCCCGAAAAACAGATGGAATCCCAGCGTCCGCCACAGACCGAGCTGCCGCGCCAGCCAGACCGGATGCCGCATATGCACAAGCCATGTCATCATATAGCCTTTTTGCCAGCGGGTTCTCTGCCGCAGCCAGTTGAATGTTTCGCTGTTGGCTTCCTCATAGGTCGTGGAATTCAGAATGCTGCAGCGATAGCCGCGCCGTGCCAGTCGCAGGCCCAGATCGGCATCCTCTGTTACATTGTAAGGGTCCCATCCGCCGATCGCGCGCAGCACATCTGTGCGAAAATGATTCGAGGTGCCGCCAAGCGGAATGGGCAGCCCCAGCCGTTTCAGACCCGGCAACAGCAAATCGAACCACATGCTGTATTCCAGCGTGAATTGCCGTGTCAGCCAGTTATCGCGCGGATTGTAAAAGTTCAGCCGCGCCTGCAGGCAGGCGGTTTCGGGATCCGATTTGCCAAATTTTGCCACAGCGCGCCGGAGCTGATCGGGGTCGGGCATATCCTCGGCATCATAGATCACCGTGAATTCGCCCCGGGCAAAGGCAAGCCCGTAATTGCAGGCTTTCGGTTTTGTCCTGGGCGCCAGCGCGGGCACATGCAGCAATTCAAAACAGGCCGGTAAATTCAATGCCTGGATGGCGGCAAGAGTGCGCGTATCATCTTCTTCCAGGAGAAGTTTGATATCCAGAAGGTCAGGCGGATAATCCAGATCGGACAATGCCTCAATAAGCTGGGGCACGATTTCGGGTTCATCGTAAAGCGGCGCCAGAATCGTATAGACCGGCAGATCCGCGAACAAACCGCTTGCCGGGGGTGGGGTGGCGGAGCCGGTATCGTCTTCATCCTCGCCCCGTGCTGCATAGTGGATCGGTTGCCAGCTGACAGTCCCGGCAGCCAGCAGGGCGAACCGAAATGCGGTCATCACAGCAAAGACAAGGCCGATTCCCCATAATGATGCGATCAGAGTGACATCTGGCAGCAAGATCGCGCTGCAGAAAATCGCAATCAGGCAAGACAGCAGAATAATCTTCTGGCCACGGAGAATGCCCAGATGCGCGCTGCAGGCCGGGTCTTGCCAGGCAAGGCGCCAGGCGGCGTTTTCAGCAATATCCTGCCCGAACCGCGATTCGATCGTCCGGACAAGCGCATCCTTGGGAATATAACTAAAAGAAAACTTCTCGTACTTTTCTTCTGTCAGGGCGCGAAACAGCGCCGTCGCATCTTTCACATTGCAGCTGGCATATCGGTGGTGCCATTTCCCGTTTTCGTCCGGCAGAACAAGATGGCGGGCGCAGAACTCCGGATCGATTGCCAGGGGCGGTTGCGTTCTGTGTGTGCGATAAGTTGCCGCGTCTATGTCGTTATTCGGTATACGAATTTTCTGATTTGTGCGCGCTGCCCGATTGGTCCGTTGTTTGATTTCTTTATCGTTGTGCAAAACGCGGCGCGCGGGCCATCCCCCATTATCATCCATCCCTTGACCCCCCGTTATATACATGTTTTTCAATAAGCCTAGGGGGCGGAAATTCTGAATACAATTGTATTTATTGCTCAGCGATACGCATAATTAAGTATTTGGAACAAATTAGATTATTTGCGCTAAACGCCTCTGCAAATGGTGGCCGTGCGGGATTTTTTGGCCGTGGATCGGATGAATTTTTGACAATCGCGTTGTAAGGTCGGCGGCATTTCTGACGGAAAATTAGATTTTCCGCCTCATGTTGACACTCTCCGGCAGCCGCACTATCGTCCGCGCGCTTTCCGGCGACATCACGTTACCTGGTTTGGAACCTTGGGGTAACGGACCGGTGCGAAGTCAGTTATGGGCGCCGATAGCGGCGGCCGAAAGGGAAAGCTTGCTGATTCTGGAGTGGAAGTCCTGCAGCATATATGCCCGCGACGATGAGTGCCGGGCGGGATAGGCAGCCTGAAATTAGTGAAGGTGAGAAACTGATGGAGCTTGTCGAGCTTCTTGATCCGCAGGGCGTTGTCCCCAACCTCAAAGCAAAGAGTAAAAAACAGGCTTTGCGTGAATTGAGCGAACGCGCGGCTGAAATCTGCGGTATGGATTCGCAGCTTATTCTCGACGCGTTGCTGGAGCGGGAGCGTCTGGGCAGCACAGGTGTCGGACAGGGTGTGGCCTTGCCACACGCCAAACTCGAAGATGCCGATCGGCTTTTCGGCATATTCGCCCGGCTCGATCATCCGATAGATTTCGATTCGATCGATGAGCGGCCTGTCGATCTGATTTTCCTTCTGATTGCACCTGAAGATGCCGGTGCCGAGCATTTGCGCGCATTGGCGCGGATATCGCGGCTGCTGCGGAACACGGAATTCTGTTCAAAACTGCGCGGCTCAAGCCATGATGCGGCATTATTCGCATTGCTGACCGAATCCTCGGCTTCCTCATCGGCGGCCTAGGCAGGCCGCCCCGCTCGGATTCTGCGCATTTCAGGCGGGCGCGACGGTTTTATCCGGGCGCCCCCGTCCCGGGGCTGTCCACCGGCCGACGATAATGCGCGGCCGGTGTCCAAGTCAGGCATGCCGGCGGGCGTTACAGCTCGCTTGCCAGGAAATCGAAGGTTACCTCGGGATCGCCAACCCCCAGTACCGCGCAGTTAAGGTCGGTCACGCCGATATCGCGCAAACGGCCGATTGCCGAGCGCAGTTCCTTTTCATCGCCGATGATGGCGATGCCCGAGGGGCCTTCCACCCCTTCATTATCGAGCATGGCACGATATGAGGCGAGCTGGCCGTACATTTTCATGCCCTTGTCGATCCGGTCGCGCGCGGCTTCCTTGTCCGGCACAATCGCCATCGGCATGCCCGCGACAATGCGCGGCGCCGGCTTTCCGGCATCTGCCGCGGCTTTCCTGATCTTGGGAATGATATGGCTTTCAAGGGTCTGCGCGCCGGTCATCCAGGTGATCGTGCCGTCCGCATGGGTGCCCGCCAGCTTCAGCATGATATCGCCCAGCGCCGCGACGACAAGCGGTACACCGTCCGATTCCTTGACGGTAATCTGCCCGTTGACGCGGTACTGATCACCCGAAAACTGAACCCGTTCATTGGCCAGCGCCGGGGCGAGCACCTGCAGATATTCGCGCATATGCCGCGCCGGCTTGTCATAGGACATGCCCAGCATGCCTTCGATAATCGGCTGGTGCGACAAACCGATCCCCAGCGTAAAGCGACCCTCCGCCGCGGCCTGGGTGGTTGCGGCCTGCTGCGCCATCACCAGCGGATGACGCGGGTAGCTGGGAACGACTGCGGTACCCAGCTGCAATTTTTTGGTCTCACGTCCGATCAGCGCCAGCATTGTCATGGCGTCCAGCCCGAACATATTGGCCAGCCACATGCTGTCAAAACCCGCCGCCTCAATTTGTCTGGCGCGGGCGATCAGCCCGTCAATCGTTGTTTCCGGGCCCGAGGCAGCCCCCGAATTGATCCCTATCCGCATTGTTGTCCCTCCCACTGGGTTATTTTTCAGAACTGTTCCGGTTGTTCTGATGATACGCCATTAGCGCCTGACCGAAAGCCTTGAATATCGCAAGTGAGACCGGATTTTCCCGATAACGCCATTCCGGATGCCATTGCACGCCGAGACAGAATTGGTCATGTCCGGCGATCGACACCGCTTCTATCGTCCCGTCGGTTGCGGTGGCTTCGATCCGCAGTCTTTCGGCGCAGCGGTCGATACCCTGAAAATGAACCGAATTGACCGTGATGTCATGCTGGCCGGGCAGGATACGGGCAAGCAGCCCATCGGGCCGAATTGTAACCTGATGGCGATGTTCATAACTGTCGGCGATGGTGGCATCGGGGGGCGCATGGTGGGAAACAGGGCCCGCCAGGCTTGCCAGATCCTGATGCAAGCTGCCGCCCAGCGCTACATTGAGTTCCTGAAAGCCGCGGCAGATTGCCAGAATCGGCAGGCCGCGTTCTATTGCCGCGCCGACAAGCGGCAGGGTCGTGGCATCGCGATGGCTATCGTCGGACCCTGTTTCCGCCGGCGGCGGACCGCCATATAGCCGGGGTGCGATATTTGATACGGATCCGGGCAACAACAAGCCGTCGACCCGGTCGAGTACCGCCGCGCATTCAAGCGGCGGATCGCTTGCAATCAGCGGAAAGGGCAGCGCACCGGCGCCATGACGCACCGCATCGACATATTTTTCACCAAGTGTGTAATTGGGAAGGCCGCCGACAATGCGTCTGTCGCAAGGCATCAGCACGAAAGGCTTTGCGGCGGTGTGCGACACGGTGTGCCCTATCTGTTGCGCAATGCGTCGGGGGCGGGATCGCGCATGATGAATAATTTCGGGTCGAGCGTATCGCGCCGCTCGATTTCGTTCAGGTCGATCTGTGTCGCAAGGCCCTGTGCATCGACGACGACCCAGCGCTTGAGTTCCAGCTTTTCCGCCATCTCTGCCATCCCCGCATTTGCCGCCGCGAAAAACAGCGTCACCTGACCTTTTTCAGGGGCGTCGGGGTCCTGCAATGTCAGTTGCAGGCTATCTCCCTCGCGGTGGATGCCCGCAAGCTGGGTCGATTTGCCCAGATCGATCCGGGCGTCGAGCAGCAGGCTCAGCGGCGTCGATTTGATCGGGAACCGGTCGACCGTATTGAGTTCCCCATCCTGCACGGCAAGCCAAAGCCCATCGGCAATAATCAGCAATTCATCGGGACGGGCATAATCGAAACGCAGCCGCCCGGGGCGCGACAGATAGAAATCTCCCCTGCTTACCGTGCCGTCGGGGCCTGTCTGTTCAAATTCGGCATGCAGCTTGTCAAGCCGGTTCAGATAGCTGTTGACCCGATCCAGATCGCGCTGCTGTTCGGCTGTCAGGGGCGGTTGCGCCTGCACCGTTCCGGCCATCGCGAGCAAAAGTACCGCACCGAGTGCCGCGCGCAATGCGGTGCCTGCCATCCTATGCGCCTTGTTGCGCCACCATTTTGCAGAACTGCAAGTCATCGCTAACAGCTAGATGGTAAATGCGTCAAAAACAAGAGCCGGAAAATGTATTGCGTGCGAAAGGTGATGGCGGTCAATGCCGCGTTCATGGCGCCGCCCGGACCTGCTGATCAGGATTTCGAGCGGGCGATATGCTTGCGCATCAGGTTTCGGATCAGCGCGCGCAGTTTGGCGGGCGCGACCGGCTTGTGCAGCAGATGCGGATAGCTGCTGCCCAGGGCATTCTGCACCTGCGTGAAGTCATCGCCGGTCATGAAAATCACCGGCACATCATCGACCAGCCCTTCGATGTGCAGCAGCGCGTCGACACCTGTTTCCCCCGCTTCCAGCCGGTAATCGGAAATGATGAGATCGGGTTTGAACTGCTGCGCGCGCAACTTCTGTTCGACATCCGCGCCGCTTGTGCCGCACAGCACCTGCATCTTCCACATGGAAAGCAGCTTTTCCAGCGCATCCAGGGCGGGTTTGTCATCCTCGATCAGCAGCGCGCGCGTCCCCGCCAGATTCCAGCTGACATTCGGGGAATGAATATCCTGCCTGTCCTTGCGTGCCTGCAGCGGATCGCCCAGCGGGACATCGAACGAGAAAACAGACCCCTTGCCCGGTGCGGACTGAAGCCTGATCGGGCAATCCAGAAGTCGGGCCATGCCGGCAACGATCGACAGCCCAAGCCCAAGCCCCTGGCGGGTGTCACGGTCGGGATTGCCGATCTGGAAGAACGGGTCGAAAATCTGCATCTGCTGCGCCTCGGGGATGCCGATGCCGGTATCCCACACACTCAGTCGCAGGAAGCCGCCTCGCCGCCGGCAACCAACCAGAATTTTGCCGCTTTCTGTATAGCGCAATGCGTTGGTCAGCAGGTTGCGCAAAATGGATTCCAGCATCATCGGATCGGACAGCACGACCTGCTGGCAGTCGATGAATTTCAGGGTCAGGTTTTTGCCCGCGGCGGAACGGCCGAATTCGGTCCGCAGCCGGTTCAGCAGATCCGCGATATGGAAATTCTGCGGTTCGGGGACGACGGCCCCCGATTCCAGTCGGCTCAGATCGAGCAGTGAGCTCAGCAGATTATCCATCACTGCCACGGTTCGTTCGCTGTCGCGCAGAATATTGAGTGCGATATCGTCGCCGGCCAGATATTCGTTCAGGGCCGCGTTCAGCAGGCGGATTGCCTGTAGCGGCTGCCTGAGGTCATGGCTTGCGGCGGCAAGAAAACGCGATTTGGCGATCGTCGCCCGTTCCGCTCTTTCCAGTGCGTCGCGCATGGTCCGTTCGATGTCCATCTGATTTGTGATGTCTGTCGCGGTACCCCGGTAACCGGCATAATTGCCTTTGGCGTCATTGAAGGGTTTGCCGCTGACCGAGAAGTCGCGATCGCTCAGCTTATGGTTTGTGTTGCGGTACTGACCACGCACGATGCGGATATCGTGCAGCGGCCGCCTTTCGATCAGGTCTTTGAAACTGTTGGAATATTTCTGATAACCCTCGCGTTTGTGGGATTTCAGCAGCTCCAGCAGCTCTGCCATTACCGCACGTCCGGTCAGGTCATCCCGGCGTTCGCCGCTGCTGCTGAACACGGTCAGGTGCATGTTCTTGTCGGCTTCCCAGAACCAGTCGGAGCTCGTCGAGGCAAAATCTTCAAACCGCTGCCGGCTTTCGGCCAGTTCCGCCGCCGCGCGCCGGCGGGCGGAAATATCCACCGCATGTGCCAGATAACCGTTGACCGTGCCATCGGCTTGCACATTCGGGATATGCTGAACGGCAAGATAGATATACTGATCGTCCCGCACGGACAGGCCGATTTCAAAGTTCAGCCTTTGCCCCGCCAGCGTTTTTTCCACCCGTTCCTGATGCTCGCGGTGATAGGTGTCGACGCCGATCACCGCGCTTACCGGATGGCCGACAATGTCATAGCCAAACAGCCTGGTGCTGAAGGGGTTGGCGTAGCGGATCACCTCGTCATTATCGATGAAGCAGACAATGGCCGGCAGCGCCTCGATCATCAGCTTGAAGGGAATATCGGGCGGATTGGTCGCAACAGTGCGAAACGTGCCTGTCTGTGGCCGGTTTTTCATCACTGCCCTCCCTTCAGTGCATGCCTCCGCCGGCCCTGAGAGACCGTGGATGCGGTCAGTTTGGTCCGATCTGCTTCATTAACCGTAAATGCCCGACAAGAATTCTTCCATGGCCTGGTTAAAGGCGGCCGGCTGGTGGATATTTGCCGCGTGACCGGCATCGGGAATAATCACTTTCCGGGCGTCCGGTATCTTTTTCGCCATATAATCGGTACCGGCGAGAAACGGTTTGTCCTTTGCGCCCGCCAGTACAAGGGTGGGCGCTTTTATGTCAGGCAACGAGTTGATAACGCGAGCATTTTTCTGCGCAAGCATGCCCCGCGCGGCAAGTGCAAGACCGCTGGCATCCCTATGTCCGCCCAGTTGCATTTCCTCGCTCTTGCCCAGCGCCTCAAGCCCCTTCCTTTCAAATTCCCGGGCTTGTTGCAAGGCGCTGACATTCCAGTCCTCGCGCGTTTTATCGTTCTTGTAACCCGGACCGGTATCGAACAGCATCAGGCCCAGCACCCGCTCAGGATAGGTGGCGGCGAACGCCATCGACATATAGCCGCCCAGCGACAGACCGCCGATCACCGCGCGTTCAAAGCCGCACTGATCGAGGATGGCGGCCATATCATCGACCGTCAGTGCTTCGGAATAGGCCGCCTGATCCGCAGGGCTGTCGCTTTGACCGTGGCCGCGCATATCCCAGGTCAGAATGCTGTATCTGTCTTTGAAGGCATCGATCTGGCCGCGCCACATGCGGGTTGTGGATGAAAAGCCATTGCTCAGCAATATGGGCGGGCCGTCGCCATCATGCCGGTAAAAAATCCTGACCCCGTCCCTGTCCAGATATGCCATGCGTTTCGTCCCCTTTTCACTGACTGTATGCGGCGGCGCTTGCGAAGTTGCGCCGGTTATGATTTTGCTTTCTATCTATCTTAGGACATTACGCACAGCCTGAAAGGGTGGGATCTTGCGCAGGGAGGAATTTTGTGTCGACAGCCGTTTCCCCGTCCACCGACAACAGATTGCGGCAGGATGCCGACGCGCCGGACTGGTTTCGCTGGGCAAACGCCCAGGCGGGCGAACATCATTTTGTCGATGTCGATGGCTGCGCGGTTCATTATCTGCTATGGCGCAATCCGGGCAAGCCGGGCCTGTTGCTTGTGCATGGCAATAGCGGCAGTGCCTATTGGTGGAGCTTCCTTGCCCCCTTTCTGGCGCGCGATTATCAGGTGGCCGCAATTTGTCTGAGCGGGATGGGGGATAGCGGCTGGCGGCAGCACTATTCCCTTGAAACCTATGCGGATGAGTTTCTGGCGGTTGCCGGGGATGCGGGACTGGGCGCCCGGCCCATTATTGTGGGGCATAGTTTCGGGGCCTTGCTGACCCTTTATGCAGCGCATCTGCATGCTGAAAAACTTGGTGGCATTGTACTGGTTGATTTCGCGGTGCGGCCCGTTGAGAAATTCGCGGCCTGGATCAATGCGCGCGTCGAGCCGCATCCGTCGAAAATTTATCCTGACCGGGAAACCGCACTTGCAAGATTTCGGCTGGAACCGCCGCAACCCTGCGCCAACCGGTTTTTATTCGATCATATCGCCCATCACTCCCTCACCCGGGCGGATGGTGGCTGGCGATGGAAATTCGATCCGTTTCTGTTTCAGGATTTCGACCGTGTGCGCGACTATGCTGCAATCTATCCTGAAATCGCCTGCCCGACCGGTGTGATTCGCGGCATGCTGAGCGAAAGGTTCACCGATGAGGAGCTTGAGTTCATGCGCGCGCTGACCGATGATCGTGTGCCGATTGTCGAAATTCCCCAAGCGCATCATCACATCATGCTTGATCAGCCGATCGCGCTTGTGACGGCCATCCGGGCTATTTTGCAGGGCTGGAAAGCGATTTGACGTCAAAGAGGATCGATTTTACGTCATCGTTCGGTCATCCTGATGCACGCTCTCGTCATTACAGTCAAAATTATGGTAACGTTCAGCTTTAGGAACTAGGGTGAACGCAACGGGCCTGTGCAAAAACGGGCGGGAGCGGCGCTATAGTCAGGGAATGAAACCGCGCCGAATATATTTTCATTTGCCTGAACGGCGCACAGCGAAACGCTGTTTGCGGAATGAGTGACAAGGGGTGAATTGGATGCGATCGAAAACCATTGCTGCTGCGGCTCTGGCGATTGGCCTTACGGCATCGACGACAGTGTATGCCGGCCCATGCGTGAGTGGTCCCGATCATGATTCCATGCGGGTGCGGATGCTGCAGACCGAACTGATGGTTGCCGCGCTCTCCTGCGACCAGCGGGATGGCTACAATGCCTTTGTGATCCGGTTCGAAAATGAACTGGTCGGGCATGGAACGACGTTGCGGCGGTTTTTCGGGCGTGAATTCGGTACCCGCAGCGCGCAAATGCTCAATCGCTTTATCACGCGAATCGCAAATGAGACCTCGCAGCGCAGCTCAGCCACTGGTCATGGTTATTGCACACAGGCAAAAGCACTGTTCGAACGGGTCGAGGCGACAGTGCCGGGCGGCTTGATCCGGGTTGCGCGCAATCAGGAATTTGCCGACCTGCACGGTTTTGCCCCCTGTTCGACAGATGCTGTGGCAAGCCGGAGAACAGCGCCGGAATAGGTTTTCAACTATCCCTTTCTGTCCGGTTATCCCTCTTCGGATAATCAATCCCTAAAGTCAGCCGGCCTGGATCCGGCAGATAACCTGGAATTCAGTACAGGGCTGGGGATTTCAGCACAGACTTGGCAAATTCGGTACAGAGCTGGGAATTTCAACTAAATTCGGGGGCGCCGTGGATTTGCCACGACGCCCCCGAATGATTTCCAGCGGATAATATCTGTCTGATTATCCGGTGATTACCCAGTGACTGCCCGGTGACTGCCCTGCTTATTTCAGCAGGATTTCAACACGCCGGTTCTGCGGTTCGCGCACACCGTCCGCTGTCGGGACAAGCGGGTCGGTTTCACCTTTGGCAATTGTGGCGATTTCATCGGCACCGACCCCAAGCGCCACCAGTTTGGCCTGTACAGCCGCCGCGCGCCGTTCCGACAGGCCCATATTATAGACCGCCGAACCGGATTTATCCGCATGGCCGGTTGCTTCGATCCGGACCGCACCGCTTGATTGCGCATAAGCCGCGGCTTCAGTCAGGATCCGTGTCGCTTCCGGCGTCAGCACCGACTGATCCCAGTCAAAGAACACGATGAAGGTCTTCGGCAGGGCCGGTTTCACAGGTTCGGGTGCCGGGGTTGGCGCGACAACAGGCTGCGCGACGGGCATCGGCTCCGCCTGCGCCATCTTGCGCGGGCCGCCGAAATTCCAGCGCAGACCGAAAAGCGCACCATGATTGCTGTACTCGCTTTCGACATTTACCCCGGCCGCGGTCCGCAGATCAGGGTCCTGAGTGGCGAAATAACGATATTCCAGGGCCAGTTCCAGCGCTTCGGACAGCCAGTAGGACACACCGGCAATGCCCTGATAGGCGAAAACATCGTCCTCATCGTCGATCCGGACCCCGCCCACAGGCCGCACACCGTCAAAATCGACCCGTGCCATACCGGCGCCGGCGCCGATATAAGGCATAAAGCGTGAATTCAGGTTGAAATCGTAAATCAGATTGGCCATCAGGCTTTTGGCCTTGACCCGACCGGTGCCATTGAGAACGCCGGACAGATCGTCGACACTGTTCTTGCGATAGGCGCCTTCAAATTCGGTCCGTAAACCATTGCCATAGCGATAGCCGATAGCCGGAACGTAAACGGCACCTTTATCGAAATCCGCCTCGGTTGTAACGGCAGGGCCGCTAATGTCGGAGTCGGTTGTGAAATTGAAGCCGTCCACAAATCCGATATAGACGCCCTTCTTGTCTTCCGCAAAGCTGCTTGATACCGGCATTATCAATGCCATTGCCAAAGCTGCGGCTGCAATTTTCTTAATTTTCATCCCTCTCACCCGAATGTTATTAGAGGATTGGCGATACACGCGCATCTTCGTGTGCAAACTTTTTGCTCAGCCCAATCAGCCGCCATTTACCACAGTAACTCTACTACCGCAGTAACTCCACCGCTTCCCTGCGACGCGTGGCGGGACAAAACAAGGCAGATTCACTAAATGCAAATGCCTAAATATATAAGTGTCTAAATATATAAATGCCTAAATATTCAAGTTGTTCCATTGTCCGCTTGATTCATGCGCGTATGTGTGTCGATGAACTTAGCTGCAACGATCGCCATTTGCTACCGGTGATATACAGAAAACTGTTAATTGCTGCGGAATTGTAACGCTGCGTTGCGCTTGGGCAACTAGAGGGCCTGGAATCCGATTTATCGCGGTCCCTGACAGGCGGAGACTTGACAGAGCACGCGCTGAAGCTATAGTGCGCGCCTTCGCGGTGCCTGTGTCAGGGCCGGTCGAAATATTGCATAAGGTGATTTTCCGATCGGCGGCCAGGTGTGGCATTTCTTGAAATTGCGGCAACCGGACGCCCTTTCTGGGGTTTGCGCAAGAACGGGGAGTGCCGGTCCCAGGTGAAAGTTGGATCGATTTATCTCGGATGGGTTCGTCAATGTATGCAGTGATAAAGACCGGCGGTAAGCAATATCGTGTCGCCAAAGATGATGTCATCCGGGTCGAAAAGCTGACCGGTGATGCCGGTGATAGTGTCGCGCTTGATCAGGTGCTTCTGGTCGGTGAGGGCGATGCGGTCACCATGGGTGCACCGCTTGTCGAAGGTGCCAGCGTAACCGCGGAAATCGTGGCGCAGGACCGGGATCCGAAGGTTCTGATCTTCAAGAAGAACCGGCGTCACAAATATCGTCGCAAGAACGGTCACCGGCAGCACAAGACCGTGCTGCGCGTAACCGATATCGCCCGCTAGGGGCCCGCTGCGTCATTCGGGTTAAAGGAGCTCAACGGATATGGCACATAAAAAAGCAGGCGGTTCGTCGCGTAACGGCCGCGATTCAGCAGGCCGGCGCCTGGGTGTGAAGAAATTTGGCGGCGAGGCGGTCATCCCCGGCAATATCATCATCCGGCAGCGCGGTACGAAATGGTATCCGGGCGAAAATGTCGGAATGGGCAAGGATCATACGATTTTCGCGGTGGCGGAAGGCCATGTGAAATTCAGCAAAGGAAAACTCGGCCGCACATTCGTGTCTGTGCAGCCGGCCGATCTGCCGATGGCGGCAGAATAGACGCGGATGTTTTTCGCCATCCGCGGGTGGCGATCCGGTATATGGGAGGGAGATGGATCGCCATCTCCCTTTTTTCGTGTGTTTACTTGTGTATCTTTTTGCAAAACCTTTCCGGTCCGGTGACAATCAGTCCGGCCATGTGCCGCATGCCAGCCGGGCCCGGTGCGACAGCATCGCATTCTGCAAAACCAGGCAGGCTGCAAAACCAGGCAGGCGTTATTATGAAGTTTCTCGATCAGGCGAAAGTCTATCTGAAAGCCGGAAATGGCGGCGCGGGATGCGTCTCCTTCCGGCGTGAGAAGTTCATTGAATTTGGCGGGCCGGACGGTGGTGATGGCGGGCGCGGCGGCCATGTCTATGCCGAATGCGTGCAGGGGCTGAATACCCTGATCGATTTCCGGTACCGGCAGCATTTCAAGGCAGGAACGGGCATCCATGGCATGGGGCGCAACCGCACCGGCGCCAGCGGCGCGGATGTCACCTTGCAGGTGCCGGTCGGTACACAGATCCGCGATGCGGAAACCGACAGGCTGATTGCCGATATGACGGAAGTCGGCGACAGGGTCTTGCTGGCCCGCGGCGGCAATGGCGGATTTGGCAATACCTATTTCAAGAGCGCGACCAATCAGGCACCGCGCCACGCCAATCCGGGTCAGGAAGGCGAAGAGCGGGTTATCTGGCTACGTCTGAAGCTGATCGCCGATGCCGGTCTGCTGGGTCTGCCCAATGCAGGCAAATCGACATTTCTTGCGGCGGTCAGCCGCGCCAAACCCAAGATTGCCGATTATCCCTTCACCACGCTGCATCCGCAACTGGGTGTCGTCGGAATCGATGAACGCGAATTCGTCATGGCCGATATTCCGGGCCTGATCGAAGGCGCGCATTCCGGCGCGGGCCTCGGCCACCGCTTTCTTGGCCATGTGGAACGCTGCCGGGTCAATCTGCATCTTGTCGATGGTACCGGAGAGGATGTGGCGCAGGCCTATCGCACGATCCGGGCGGAACTGGCCGCCTACAGCCCGGCGCTGGCCGACAAGCCCGAACTCGTGGCGCTGAACAAGGCTGACGCGTTGTCGCCGGAGCTGCTGGCGGAAAGCAAGGCTGCCCTTGAAGCGGCCAGTGAAAAACCGGTGATGGTGGTGTCAGGCGCCACAGGGCAAGGGGTGCGCGAGGTGCTGCGGCATTTACTGCAGGTCATTGGTGAGGCGGCCGCGCAGGATGTGGCAAAGCCCGCGCAGCAGGAGCGGTGGCAGCCATGACCGATCAGGCACCCCGGCAACAGCGCGCCCCGGATGCCGGTGTCTTTGCGCAGGCCGAGCGGCTGGTGGTTAAAATCGGCTCGGCCCTGCTGGTCGATCAGGCAAGCGGCGAGTTGCGCCAGAACTGGCTGAGCGCGCTGATCGGAGACGTTGCCGCGATCAAGGAGCCGGGGCGGCAGGTGACAATCGTTTCCTCGGGGGCCGTGGCGCTTGGGCGGCGCGCGCTCGGACTGGGGGCGGGGCCATTGCGGCTTGAAGAAAGTCAGGCTGCGGCCGCAGCGGGGCAGGTCCGGCTGGCGCATGCCTATCAGGCAGCGCTGCAGGCTCATGGGCTGACGGTCGCGCAGATTCTGCTGACCCTTGAGGATACGCAGCGGCGGCGGCGCTATCTCAATGCGCGCAGCACCTTCAACACATTGCTCAATCTTGGCGCGGTCCCGGTCGTGAATGAAAATGACACGGTTGCAACCAATGAGATCCGGTACGGTGACAATGACCGGCTGGCCGCCCGGGTGGCACAGATGATCAGCGCCGACTGCATGATTTTGTTGTCGGATGTGGACGGGCTTTACAGCGCGGATCCCGGTGCCAATGCGGCGGCGCATCATATTCCTGTGGTGTCGGAAATCTCGCCGGCGATTGAGGCGATGGCGGGGGGCGCGGGCTCGGCAGTCGGCACGGGGGGCATGCGCACCAAGCTGTTGGCGGCCAAGATCGCGACCGCGGCGGGGTGCGATATGCTGATTGCCGACGGGCGCGGGCTGCATCCCTTGCGCGCGCTGGATGCGGGTGCGCGGCATACCCGCTTTGCGGCGCAGGGCAATCCGACAACCGCCCGCAAGCAGTGGATTTCAGGGGCGCTTGAGCCGGTTGGACGGCTGCTTGTGGATGCGGGTGCCGTCGGTGCGCTGATGCAGGGCAAAAGCCTGCTGCCGGCCGGGGTGCAGGCGGTGGAGGGACGATTTAACCGCGGCGATGCGGTAAGTGTCGCGGGTCCCGACGGGATAGAGGTCGGGCGCGGGCTGTCGGCCTATTCCGATGCCGATGCGCGCCGTATCATGGGTTATAAAAGCCGTGAAATCGAAGGGTTGCTGGGCTACCGTGGGCGCGATGAAATGATCCATCGCGACGATCTGGTGCTGCATGCGGTGGGCGATCGCGCCCGGGCGAGCTGATGGAGGCGGAGTTGCAGTCGCAGTACCGGCTGGCATGTTTGCGTATTCTGGCTGGAGGAGGAAGATGACGCTGACCGATCTGAATGAGGCGCGGCAACAAAAGGCGGCCGACGCCGCGCGCGAAAATCTCGATCCCGAAGCGCTTGCCGTGCTGATGGCGGAGATCGGGCGTACAGCGCGTGATGCCGCGGCGCATCTGGCGACCCGCGACGGTAAAGCGGTGGAAGCCGCATTGCTGTGTGCGGCGGCCTCAATGCGCGCCAATGTCGATCTGATCCTTGCCGCCAATCAGAAGGACATGGCGGCCGCCACGGCGCGTGGCCTGTCAGGCGCGATGCTGGACCGGCTGCTGCTGGACGAGACGCGGATCGAATCCATTGCCGCCTCGCTGGAAGCGGTGGTGGCACTCGATAATCCGGTGGGGCAGGTCAGCGAAAGCTGGGAACGGCCTAACGGGCTGCGGATCGAACGGGTCAGGGTGCCGCTCGGGGTGATCGGCATCATCTATGAAAGCCGCCCCAATGTCACAGCGGATGCGGCTGCTCTGTGCCTGCGTTCGGGCAATGCGGTGATCCTGCGCGGCGGTTCGGAGAGCTTTCATTCGAGCCGGGCATTGCATGACTACCTGGTGGAAGGGCTGAACGCGGCGCAACTGCCCGAAGGGGCAGTACAGCTTGTGCCGACAACAGACCGGGCGGCGGTCGGTTATATGCTGGGCGAGATGACGGAGTTTATCGACGTCATCATTCCCCGGGGCGGCAAAAGTCTGATCGAGCGGGTGCAGCGCGACGCGCGGGTGCCGGTGATGGGGCATCTGGAAGGTCTTGTGCATGTCTATATCGATGGCAAGGCCGATCTTGCCATGGCGCGCGAAATTGTCGTCAATGCGAAAATGCGACGCACCGGGATCTGCGGCGCGGCGGAAACCGTGCTTGTCGACCGGCAATGCGTGGAAACCCATCTTGAACCCCTGATCGAGGATCTGATCGCGCTGGACTGCGAAGTTCGCGGTGATGCGGCGGTGCAGGCGGCGGATCCGCGGGTTGTGCCTGCCGCAGAGGCGGACTGGACGACGGAATATCTCGATGCGATCGTCGCGATCCGTATTGTGGATGGTGTGGATGCGGCAATTGAGCATATTGCGCGTTTCGGGTCGCAGCATACCGACAGCATCGTGACCGATGATCCTGTGGCGGCGGAAAAATTCCTGCACAAGATCGATAGCGCTATTGTCATGCATAACGCTTCGACCCAGTTCGCCGATGGCGGCGAATTCGGCATGGGGGCCGAAATCGGTATCGCCACCGGCAAGCTGCATGCGCGCGGCCCGGTCGGCGCGGCGCAGCTCACCAGCTATAAATATGTCGTGCGGGGCAGTGGGCAAACCCGCCCCTGAGTATATGCCCGGCATAGCGTTGGGGGCAGGCAGGTTCAGCGGGATGCGGATCGGCCTGCTTGGCGGGTCGTTCAATCCTGCCCATGACGGGCACCGGCATATCAGCCTTGTGGCGCTGCGGCGGTTGCAGCTTGATCAGGTCTGGTGGCTGGTGTCACCGCAAAACCCGTTGAAACCGGTATCGGGCATGGCCGATTTGCCCACCCGCCTGTCGGTGGCGCGGCGAATTGCCCGCCACCCGCATATCCGGGTAAGCGATCTTGAGACAAGGCTGGGCACGCAGTTTACCTGCGATACATTGGCCGCATTGCGTCGGCGCGCGCGCGCTACCCGGTTTGTCTGGCTGATGGGCGCAGACAATCTGGCACAGATGCCGAACTGGCGGAACTGGCAGACGATTATGGCGCTGATGCCGGTTGCGGTACTTGATCGGCCCGGCTATGGCCTCAAGGCGCTGCACGGGAAGATCGCGACCCGATATGCCGACGCGCGGATTTCATCGGCTCATGCCTCAACGCTTGCGGATCAGACCGCGCCGGCATGGTGTTTTTTGCCCTGCCGGCTGCATCCGGCCAGCGCGACGGCGATTCGGGCCGGTGAAGAATCTGCCACACTGTCATTGCGCTGACACCGAAGCGCGCGTATTCTTTCAGCCACAGTGTTAACTGCCACAGAGGACAGGTCCTGAAACCGATGAACGCGATTGCGGCGGGCGATAAACCCCGAAGTACCGACGACCTGCTCAAGGTTGTGATGCATTCCCTTGAGGAAGATAAAGCGATCGACATCGTGCCGATCGATCTTGAGGGAAAAACCTCGATTGCCGATTTTATGGTTGTGGCCAGCGGCGGTTCCGCCCGCCAGGTGGGGGCGATTGCCGACCATCTGATGGAGCGGATCAAGCTTGCAGGTTTTGGCGGCTGCCGGATCGAAGGCCGTGATCAGGGCGACTGGGTCGTCATCGACGCGGGCGATGTTGTGGTCCATGTTTTCCGGCCCGAAGTCCGGGATTTTTATAATCTCGAAAAACTCTGGTCGGTTGTCATTCCCTCAGATGCGGGGGCGGAGCGGGCCGCGGATGGCCGCGCCGCGATCTGAGCGGTAGATAGTACATCCACATTCAGCCGCATATTTGCGGCTCTGAGGGCGGTTGCGGGAACCGCTTCGGAGGCGGTGCCGGCCCGTTGAAAGAGCCGCCATGCTGAATGCCGGCATGTCCGCGCCGGTAAACGGGCGGTTGCCGGTCGGGCCGTGATTTCGCCAATGAGCCCGCGCGACCCGAAGTAACAGCGCGGTTTTGCCAAAGAGACAAAGCGATCGTGCGCATCGATATTGTTGCTGTCGGCCGGGCCGGCAAGGATTCCCCTGAATATCAGCTCTGCGAAACCTATAGCGCGCGCAGTACCGCATCAGGCGCGCAGCTGGCGCTGGGACCGGTCGCAATCCATTCGGTCGAGGAACGGCAATCGCGAAAACGTAATATTGCGGAGGCTGACCGGGCCGCGCTGGAGGCGAAGTTACTGCTGGCGCAAATCCCCAGGGACGCGCTGATTGTCACGCTGGATGCGACAGGCCGGCAATTGAGCAGCGAGGGGTTTGCCGATGCGCTGGCCAGGCATCGCGATCAGGGGATACGCAACCTTGCTTTCGTGATTGGCGGTGCGCAGGGACTGGCGCCCGAACTTTCTGCGCAAGCCCAATGGTCGCTGTCGTTGGGTGCGATGATTTGGCCGCATATGCTTGCGCGCGTCATGTTGAGCGAGCAGATTTACCGGGCGGTAACCATTCTTGCCAATCATCCCTATCATCGGGCATGAAACCGCGCCTTTCAGGTATAAATCAAGTGCGATATTGCGTCCGGGCGGGGTCCGGCGATATTTTGCCGTTCTTCCGGTATGTGGATCTGCTGAAACGATGATTGCATGAACGATAAACGCAAAATGGCGATGTGCCTTTTCCCGGTGCGGGCTTCCACGCTTGCGGCGGTGATCATGGCCTGCTGGCTTGTGGCCGGCCCCGCCTTTGCCCAGACCGATGAAATTGCCCGCCGCACCGCGCAGCAGGAAAAGCTTGAAAGCGAAGCGCGTGCAATCGGCAGCGATATGACACAATTGCAGCAGCGGCTTGTTACAACCGCCAAACAGATCCGCGAGCAGGAACAGGTTGCGACTGATCACGAAACACAGCTTGAAACATTACAGTTCAAACAGCATGCGCTGACAGCGGGTTTTGACCGCCGGCAGGGTGAACTGAGTGAGATGCTGGGCGTGTTGACGCGGGTATCGCAGCGGCCGCCGGCATTACTGATGGTTGAGCCTGACGGGGTACGCCAGCAGCTGCGCGGCACCATGCTGCTTGGTGCAATGATCCGCTTGCTGGAGCAGGATGCCGCGCAATTGCGGGCCGAACTAGCCGAGCTGGATCAGCTGCGTGCGACGATTGTAAACAAGCAGGATGCGTTGCAGAAATTGTTGCCTGCACTGCATGCGGAAAAGCAGCGTCTCAGCGCACTGCTTGAGGAAAAGGACAAACAGCGCGCGCATCTGTCCGCAAGCGCACAGGCGGAAGCCCAGGAAATCGCCCAATTGGCGGCGCAGGCACGGGACACGCGCGACCTGCTCAGCAAATTGCGTGAACGCAAGTCGCAATTTGCCGCCCTGCCGGTTCCCCGGCCAAAGCCCCGCCTGTCTGCGGCTGCGACAAGTTCGGCCGCCCGGCTTGCCCCGGTGCCCGAGGTCAAGCCCACCCTTGCCGCAACGCATCTGCCGCGATTGCCAATCCGCCGGTTCAGCGAATCGCGCGGTCAGATCCTGCCGCCGGTAATCGGCCGGGTCGCGGATCGTTATGGCGGGTCCGACGGGGCGGGCGGCACGATGGACGGAATCCGGATCTTTTCGCGCGACAATGCCGAAGTTGTTGCACCATTTGATGGAAAACTGGTGTTTGCGGGCCGATTTGGCGACTATGGTGAACTATTGATCCTGGAAGTCGGTGAGGGCTACCATATACTGCTTTCCGGGATGAGCCATATTTACGGGGAAACCGGGCAAAATGTGATTGCCGGGGAGCCGATTGGCAGGATGGGAAGCGATGACGACAGGACCGTCACCGACGAGATGGCGAACAGGCAAGCGCGCACAGCGCTCTATGTCGAATTTCGCAAAGACGGTGAACCGTTCAATCCCGCCCCATGGATCGCAGCGAGCAAGGTTAGGGTAAGCGGATAATGGTCAGAAAAGCGAATGCAGGCGACGGGGTGCAGCAGATGACGGGAAAAATCAGATTTGCGTTAGTCATATCGCTGTCGCTTGTGCTGAGCTTGCCGGCACTTGTGGCATCCGGCCCGGCGGTCCATGCGGCGAATTCGGATACATATGAACAGCTTAACCTGTTTGGTGATGTATTTGAGCGGATTCGCAATAACCACGTTGCCGAGGCTGAGGACAAGGAACTGATCGAGGCGGCGATCAATGGCATGCTGTCATCGCTTGATCCGCATTCGAGTTTTCTGAATGCGGAAAGCTATCGGGATATGCAGGTCCAGACGCGGGGTGAATTTGGCGGGCTTGGCATCGAGGTTACGATGGAAAACGGCCTGATCAAGGTGGTTGCGCCGATTGACGATACGCCAGCGGCCCGCGCCGGGCTGCAGTCGGGTGATTATATCACCCATCTTGACGGGGAAGCGGTGCTCGGACTGACATTGCGCGAGGCGGTCGACCGGATGCGCGGACCGGTGCGCACGGATATTCGCCTGACTGTTGCGCGCGAAAATGAGGCGGACCCGTTCGAGGTGGTGATCACGCGCGATGTCATTACCATCCAATCCGTCCGTTCGCGGCGGGAAGGTAATATTGCCTATCTGCGGATTTCGGCATTCAATGAACAGACCGACTCCGGTGTCAAGGAACAGCTTGCCACCCTGAAGCAGGAGATCGGCAATGAGTTTCAGGGTGTTGTGCTGGATCTGCGGAATAATCCCGGCGGGCTGCTTGATCAGGCGGTTGCGGTAAGCGACGAATTTCTCGATCGTGGCGAAATCGTCTCCACACGCGGGCGGCATGAGGAAGATATTCAGCGCTTCAATGCGTCGAAGGGCGATATCAGCAGCGGTAAACCAATCATTGTGCTGATTAATGGTGGCTCGGCCAGCGCTTCTGAAATCGTTGCCGGCGCATTGCAGGATCACCGGCGCGCGATTGTGCTGGGCACAGCAAGTTTCGGCAAAGGGTCGGTGCAGACAATCATTCCCCTGGGCGGCAAGGGTGCGCTGCGTCTGACAACCGCGCGCTATTACACCCCTTCGGGCCGGTCGATCCAGGCCAAGGGGATCGAACCGGATATCGAAGTCGCGCAGGCGAAGGTGGAACCGCTGGAGGATTCCGGCGGTCGTGGCGAGGCTGATCTGCGCGGTCATCTCGATGCGGAAAAACCCGATGCGGGCGAAGCGGGAGCGGAGGCCGATGAGGATACGGTTGACGATTATCAGCTCGCCTATGCATTGGATTTACTGCGCGGGATCTCCCTCATTAACGACCGCGCGGTAAATTAGCGACTTTCGGTATAACCGACAGGCAATCTGTTTTGGCAGCTTTTTGGAGAGCTTTCCGGTCACGGAATCCTGCATCTGAACCGGCACAGCAAGAACCGGACGCGGACGAACAGCCGCGCGGCGGAACCAATCCGGTCCTGATGGCAACCTTCCTCGTGTTGGCCGCGTTGGGCGGGGTGATTGCCTGGCTTGCCTTATCCGCGCCCCCTGCCCCCCCTGCGGCCGTTTCGCTGTCGCTTGAGCAGACCGAGACGATACTGGATCTGGGGGCTGGAACCCCGCCTGCTGCGCAGTCCGGGGTGCCTGTTGCGCCGGAGGGTACAAATAATGTTGTCCGGGCACGGGGCAATCCCTCGCTCAGGGTTTTGCCGGCGATAAAAGCCCCCGACGGGCGATTACAACTCGGCGTTGCACCTGATCCTGCACTTGTTCAGCAATCGGTTGTCGGCCCCCTGCCCAAAATCGCCGATGACGGGGCGCAGTCATGGCATGTTTATGCGCATCCCTTCGACAGCAGCGATCCGCGCCCCAGGGTCGCAATCGTCATTGGTGGCATGGGGTTAAGCCGGGCGACGACCAGTGCGGCGCTGAAAAACCTGCCCGCGGAGGTTTCGCTTGCCTATACCCCTTATGTTCAGCGGTTGCAGGACTGGATCGATCAGTCGCGCGCCTATGGGCATGAGGTTCTGCTGGAACTGCCGATGGAGCCGCATGATTTTCCTGAAAATGATCCCGGTCCCTATGCGTTGCTGACCGAGCTTTCAGCCGAAGAAAATACAAGCCGGCTCGAATGGCTGCTGAGCCGGTTTACCGGCTATGTCGGGGTTATCAATTTTCTGGGTGCCAAATTTCTGACAGCCGAAGTCGCACTGGCGCCGGTTGTGGCCGAACTGAAAGGTCGTGGTCTGATGATCGTCGATGACAGCGGCAGCCGTCGCAGTTTGATTGCCGGGCTTGCCGGTCAGATCGATATGCCGGCGCTCACCAGCGACCGGCGGATCGATGTGGAACCCAACAGGGCCTATATCGGCCGGCAGCTCGCCGAACTTGAGGCCGTGGCCATCGATCGCGGATTTGCGGTTGGCGTTGGTTCGCCCTATCCGGTGACTGTCGAGACTGTGACGAATTGGGCCGCGGGGCTTGAAAAACGCGGCATTGTACTGGTGCCGGTGTCGGCCGGCGTGCGTTAGCTTGTCAGGATGCCGTGGCATGCCGGGGATGTGGTGGCGGCGCGCTTGTATGACATCCCTCAGGAAGCAAGAGGGTCAGAAGTGACCGAGCGTCGCAATAATGGATGAGAGAGCTATGTCGTTCAGTAATACAGCGCCCGCGCCCCGTGAAACGCCGCCGGCCGATTATCGTCAATGTGTCGGTATTTGTCTGATCAACCCGGCAGGGCGCATATTTGTCGCCCGCCGGCTCGATTTGGGCAGCAATGAGGCCCCCTCAGGTGCCGCTCCCAAACCCTGGCAGATGCCGCAAGGGGGAATTGATCCTGGTGAGGCACCCGAAACAGCGGCGCAGCGTGAATTGCTGGAAGAGACCGGTATTGCGCGCGCGACGATACTGGCGGCGTCACGCTTCTGGTACAGCTATGATCTGCCGCCTGAGATCGCTGCGAAAAAATGGCGCGGCCGTTATCGCGGTCAGACGCAGAAATGGTATGCGATGCGGTTTGAGGGCCGCGATTCGGATGTGGATCTGAATACCGCGCATCCTGAATTCGATGCCTGGAAGTGGGTCGCGCCTGCCAGGGTTGCCGATTATGTCATTGAATTCAAGCGCGATGTCTATCGGGAGATACTGTCGGAATTCGACGATGTGATCCGGCAGATCGCAAAGACATCGGGGGTCGGGTGAGCGATAAGGGCAAGCGTCCGACCATTCTGATGGTGCATGGCGCGTTCAGTGGGGGCTGGGCATTTGAAAAGTTCAAACCGTTTTTCGAGGCGCGGGGCTATCGGTGCCTGACGCCCGATCTGCGCTATCATGACAGCAGGCCGAACCGGGCGCCGCACCCCGGACTCGGGCAGACGAGCCTGCGTGATTATCTGCATGATTTGCGCCAGCAGATTGATGCGCTTGATGAACAACCTGTCCTGATGGGGCATTCAATGGGGGGATTGCTGTGCCAGATGCTGGCGGCGCGCGGCTATGGCAAGGCGATGCTGCTGCTTGCTCCATCGCCGCCGGCCGGCATTCTGCCGTCGACGCCATTTGAGTTTTTTTCCTCGGCCAGCGTTTGGGCAAGCGGGGTTGGCTGGGGACAGGTCGTCATGCCCGACTATCATGTTGCCTCGCAACATTCGCTTGATCATCTGCCGCGCGGGGACCGGCATCGTATTCTGGCGCGGCTGGTGCCCGAGTCAGGTTGCGCGATGCATGAAATTCTTTGCTGGGCGCTGGATCCGGGCGGTTCAGCCAGGGTGAACCCGCGCAAGGTACAGATTCCTGTATTGGCGGTTTCAGGCGGCAAGGACCCGATCAATCCGCCCGCGACGGTACGCCAGATCGCGCGGCGCTATGGGCGCAACGGCAAATTCCGTAATTTTCATGGCTGCAGCCATTGGCTGATTGAGGGGCCGCGCTGGCACGAGATCGCTGAATTCTGCATCGACTGGCTGGAGGAACAACCCGGCCTGGCAATGCAGGCGGCGGAGTGAGCGGCAGCGTCAGCCATGCCGATGAGGCGTCCGGGTCCGGACTGCGCCGCAGTCTGGGGCTTGGCATGCTGACCCTTTACGGGGTTGGCATTATCGTCGGTGCGGGAATTTATGTCCTGATCGGCGAAGTTGTTGGTGCCGCAGGGGTGAGCGCGCCTTTGTCTTTTCTGATCGCCGGTATTCTGGTGGCGCCGACCGGCTATAGCTATGCTGAACTTGTCGCCCGCTATCCCGAAGCGGCCGGTCAGGCGGCCTATGTCAGGCACGCCTTTAATTCCATCACCCTGTCGCGAATCGTGGGCTTTGCGGTTGCAATTGTCGGTATCTTGGCCGCGGCCTCGATCGCGCGTGGCGCAGCGGCCTATCTTGGCGATCTTGCGCCTGTTCCCGTGCCGCTTGGTGCGGCGGGGCTTGTTATCCTGTTCACCGCTATCGCTTGTCTTGGGGTGCGGCAAAGCGTTGGTATTGCGGCTTTGATGACTTTTGCCGAGCTGCTGGGGCTGGCCTATGTGATTGTCGCGGGCGGGCACCAGGTCTGGCAGACAGGCCCTGTTGTACCGGTTTCCGAGCTTGCAGGTCTGAGTGCCGCGCCGGCGGGCATTGCGGTGGGCGCATTCATCGCCTTTTTCGCATTTCTCGGTTTTGAGAATATGGCCAATATGGCGGAAGAGGCGGAGGATGCCTATCGCGTCCTGCCGCTTGCGATTTTCCTGGCGCTCTCCATTTCAACACTGCTCTATATTGCCGTTGCAACGGTTGCGGTCATTTCCGTGCCGCTTGAGACGCTTGTGAGCTCGCCCACGCCGTTGCGCGATGTGGTGGTCGGCAGCGCGATCGGCAATCCTGAAATTTTCGGCTCGGTAGCGCTGATCGCCACAGCCAATGGCGTGCTGATCGAAATTCTGATGGTGGCGCGGGTCAGTTATGGCATGGCGCGTCGGGGTTGGCTGCCGGCGTGGTTTGCCGTGGTGTCACGGCGCAGCCAGATACCCGTGCGCACAACGCTGATTGCCGGTGGGATCGTGCTGCTGTTTGCTGTGCCGTTCAATGTCGGTGAGCTGGCGGCGATGACAAGCAATGTCCTGTTGAGCTTGTTTGTGCTTGTCAATCTGGCACTGGTACGTCTGCATCGCACGGCACCGCGTGAGGATCTGCCGATCCGTGCGCCCTGTTGGCTGCCCCCATTGGGGGCGGCAGGCGCAGCTGCGTTGCTGGCTGCGCAGTTCATGATCGTCTAACGCCACGGCAGTTGGGGGGTGCCAAAAAAATAGCGCATCGCTGCGCCATTTTCCTGTCACATAAATCCGAGAAACCGTTTTTAGAGCGTTGCGCGAATTTCCTGCAGATTATCGAGCACAGCCTGCGCTGCCGCGCGGGTGATGTCATCAGCCGCATCTGCCACGTCTTCGCGGGCGTTCTGGATCCGCTGATCAAGCTCACCGGCATCGAGTTCGGCAAGATTCAGTGCATCTTCGGCCAGCACGGTCAACCCCGCCGGGGTAACTTCGGCAAAGCCGCCGCGCACGAAAATCCGTGCCGCGCGCCCGTCGTCGCTCACGTCGATCACGCCGGGCCGCAGGGTCGATACCACCGGCGCATGCCCTGACAGCACACCGAAATCGCCTTCGCTGCCCGGGACGACAACCATATCGACCTCTGCCGACATCAGCAGCTTTTCCGGAGATACCAGTTCAAAGGCGAGTTTATCCGCCATCGGTTTATCCTTTTGCCTTGCGGTTGTTCAGCTTGCGGTGGTCCGGGGCTGCTTACGCAGCCTCCGCCGCCAGCCGTTCGGCTTTCTCCATCGCATCTTCAATCGTGCCGACCATATAGAAGGCGGCCTCCGGAAGATGGTCGTAATCGCCATTGCACAAGGCGGCAAAGCCCTTGATCGTGTCCTGCAGATCCACCAGCACGCCCGGCGAGTTGGTGAACACTTCCGCGACAAAGAAGGGCTGGCTCAGGAAACGTTCGACCTTGCGGGCGCGCGCCACGATCAGCTTGTCTTCTTCGGACAGTTCGTCCATGCCCAGAATGGCGATGATGTCCTGCAGCGACTTGTAGCGTTGCAGAATTTCCTGCACGCGCCGCGCTGTATTGTAATGCTCGTCACCGACAATGCGCGGGTCGAGAATACGCGAGGTTGAACCGAGCGGATCCACCGCCGGGTAAATACCTTTCTCCGAAATCGCACGATCCAGCACGGTCGTCGCATCAAGATGCGCAAACGAGGTGGCCGGCGCGGGGTCGGTCAGATCGTCGGCCGGGACGTAAATCGCCTGCACCGAGGTGATCGAACCCTTGGTCGTCGTTGTGATCCGTTCCTGCATCGCGCCCATATCGGTCGCCAGTGTCGGCTGATACCCCACCGCGGACGGGATACGTCCGAGCAGCGCGGACACTTCCGAACCCGCCTGGGTAAAGCGGAAGATGTTATCCACGAAGAACAGCACGTCCTGGCCTTCCTCGTCGCGGAAATATTCCGCCTGGGTCAGGCCGGTCAGGGCAACACGGGCACGCGCGCCGGGAGGTTCGTTCATCTGACCGTAAACCAGCGCGCATTTGGAGCCGGAATCTTCCAGATTGTTCACGCCCGATTCGAGCATCTCATGATACAGATCATTGCCTTCGCGGGTCCGCTCGCCAACGCCGGCAAATACCGAATAACCGCCATGCGCTTTCGCAATATTGTTGATCAGCTCCATGATCAGCACGGTCTTGCCCACGCCGGCGCCACCGAACAGGCCGATCTTGCCGCCCTTTGAATAAGGCGCGAGCAGATCCACGACCTTGATGCCCGTGACCAGAATTTCCGACTCGGTGGACTGATCCACATATTCAGGCGCCTCCTGGTGAATGGCGCGCGTCTTGGTGGCTTTCACCGGACCGCGTTCATCGACCGGTTCGCCGACCACATTGATGATCCGGCCCAGCATTTCCGGGCCCACCGGCACTGAAATCGCTTCACCTGTGTCGGTGACTTCCATGCCCCGGACCAGACCGTCGGTCGAATCCATGGCAATGGTGCGAACCGTCGATTCGCCCAGATGCTGCGCTACTTCCAGAACCAGGCGATTGCCGTCATTGTCGCATTCCAGCGCATTCAGGATTGCCGGAAGATGTTCGTCGAATTGTACGTCGACAACGGCGCCGATGACCTGGCTGATACGGCCGACCACGTTGCTGCTCATGTGCTAACCCTCTCGTCGCGTCTTGCTACAGCGCCTCGGCGCCGGAAATAATTTCAATCAGTTCCTTGGTAATCACGGCCTGACGCGTCCGGTTATAGGTCAGCGTCAGTTTTTCGATCATCTCGCCCGCATTGCGGGTGGCACTATCCATCGCGGACATGCGTGCCCCCTGCTCGCTCGCTGCATTTTCAAGCAGTGCGCTGAAAATCTGCACAGAGACATTGCGCGGCAGCAGATCGGCGAGAATTTCCGTCTCGTCGGGCTCATAGTCATAGGCAGCGCCCGCAAGACCCGTATCCTCGCCCTCAGCCGCGGTGATTTCCACCGGGATAAGCTGCTTTGCCGTCGGCTCCTGTGCGATAACCGAATGAAAGCGGCTGAAGAACAGGGTGCAGATGTCAAACTCGCCGGCTTCGAACATCGCCAAAGCGCGGTTACCCACATCAGCGGCATTGGCAAAGCGGACCGAACGTTCCGCACTCAAATCCACCGTATCGATGATCAATTCGCCGCAATGCCGTTTCAGCGCGTCGCGGCCCTTCTTGCCGATACAGAGGATTTTGACTGTCTTGCCCTCGGCCTGCAATTTCAGCGCATGTTCACGCGCCAGACGCGCAATACTGGAATTGAAGCCGCCGCACAGGCCGCGTTCGGCCGTGGCCACGATCAGCAGATGCGTTTCATTCCTGCCATTGCCGGCAAGAAGAAGCGGCGCGCCATCCTGACCGGCAATGCCGGTGGCCAGATTGGCGATCACTTTACTCATACGTTCCGCATAGGGGCGTGAGGCTTCGGCAGCTTCCTGCGCCCGGCGCAATTTGGCTGCCGCCACCATCTGCATTGCCTTGGTGATCTTCTGCGTCGATTGGACGCTGGCAATGCGGTCTTTTAGTTCCTTTAGGCTGGCCATGAACCTTCCCGTTCCGCCGTCTTTTTCTGAACCCGGTCAGCCGGATCAGGCGAATGTCTTGGTGAACCCGTCCAGAATTTCCCGAAGTTTCGCTTCGGTCTGGTCAGATAATGCCTTTTCGGTCTGGATGGTTTCCATGACATCGGCATGCTTGTCGTGCATTTCGCGCAGCAGATCTTGCTCGAAACGGCGCACATCCGACGTGGCGATACCGTCGAGATAACCTTTGCCGCCGGCAAACAGCACAACCACCTGCTCTTCCACCGTCAGTGGCGAATACTGGTTCTGCTTCAGCAGCTCGGTCAGCCGCTCACCACGGGCGAGCAATTGCTGTGTTGCCGCATCAAGATCAGAGCCGAACTGGGCAAAGGCCGCCATTTCGCGATACTGCGCCAGTTCCAGCTTGGTGGAACCCGCCACCTGCTTCATCGCCTTGACCTGTGCGGACGAGCCCACGCGCGACACCGACAGACCCACATTCACCGCCGGGCGGATACCCTGGTGGAACAGATCGGTCTCAAGGAAGATCTGACCGTCGGTAATGGAAATCACGTTGGTCGGAATATAGGCCGACACGTCGTTCGCCTGGGTTTCGATCACCGGCAATGCGGTAAGCGAACCGGCGCCATTCTCGTCATTCAGCTTGGCGGCGCGTTCAAGCAGCCGGCTGTGCAGATAGAAGACGTCACCGGGATAGGCTTCACGTCCCGGCGGACGACGCAGCAACAGCGACATCTGGCGATAGGCCACCGCCTGTTTGGACAGATCATCATAGATGATCAGCGCATGCATGCCGTTATCGCGGAAATACTCGCCCATGGTGCAACCGGTATAGGGTGCCAGGAACTGCAGCGGTGCGGGATCGGACGCGGTGGCCGCGACAACGATGGAATATTCCATCGCACCGGCTTCTTCCAGGGTCTTCACGATCTGCGCAACGGTCGAGCGTTTCTGCCCCACCGCGACATAGACGCAGTAAAGCTTCTTCGATTCGTCATCGGTCGCGTTGATCGACTTCTGATTAAGGATCGTATCAACCGCAATGGCGGTTTTGCCGGTCTGACGGTCGCCGATGATAAGCTCACGCTGTCCCCGGCCCACCGGGATCAGCGCGTCGATGGCTTTCAGGCCGGTCTGCATCGGCTCATGTACCGATTTACGCGGGATGATGCCCGGTGCCTTTACCTCAACGCGGTGGCGCTCGGCATCCTCGATCGGGCCCTTGCCGTCGATCGGGTTGCCCAGACCGTCAACAACGCGGCCAAGCAATCCCTTGCCCGCCGGGGCGTCAACGATGGCGCCGGTCCGTTTGACCACATCGCCTTCGCGAATATTGCGGTCATTGCCGAAGATCACGACACCGACATTATCGGTTTCAAGATTCAGCGCCATGCCCTTGGTGCCGTCCGAAAACTCCACCATTTCACCGGCGCGGACCTTGTCCAGTCCGTAAACGCGGGCGATACCATCGCCGACGCTCAATACTTGTCCGATTTCCGAAACCTCGGCCTCTTCGCCGAAATTCTGAATCTGCTGCTTGAGGATCGCGGAGATTTCCGCGGCCTGGATGTCCATCAGCCAACCTCTTTCATGGCGACCTGTAAATTGGTCAATTTTGTGCGAAGGGAGGAGTCGATCATCCGGCTCCCCATGCGGACGATCAGTCCGCCAAGAATTTCGTTATCGATACGGGTTTCGATCTGAACATCGCTGCCCGCCGCTTTCTTCAGCGCATCGGCCAGTGCCGTCATCTGCCCCTCATCGAGACTATGCGCCGAAATAACCTGCGCTGTGACCTCGCCCCGATGTTGCGCCAGCAGGCTCATAAAGGCGTCGATCATGCCAGGTAGCGCGAACAGACGCCGTTTCGCGGCGACCAGCCCGATAAAGCGCTGTGTCAGCTGAGCGGCACGCGCTTTTTCCAGAATGGCGGCCATCGCCTTGCCCTGCTCCTCACGGGAGAAAACGGGGCTACGTACGAGGCGGCGCAGATCCTGGCTGTCATTGATCAGTGATTTCAGGGTTGTCAGATCGCCTGCTATCGCGTCGAGCTCACCAGCGTCGCGCGCGAGTTCGAACAGGGCAGTGGCATAACGACCCGCCAGGCCGGACACACCGGCAATTGTCATTCCATCTTCCGCCAAGTGAGATTCTCTCGATCTTGTTGGGCGGCGTTTGCCCGCCATAAGGCGGAAAACGCTAACAGCTTGAATACTATAGCCTCTGGGCAACCAGATTGAGCCTTTGGGCAACCAGAATGGTGCGGCCCCAACCGCTCCCCCGCAAGGCCGGGCGTGTCGTAACATACCGATTGCAGCCACGCAAGCACGTCCGGCCCCACAATTTGGCAATTACCGCAATTTTTCCGTTGCCGGCCTTGTGCTGCAGTGCCGATCGCGGTCGCGATGCAGGCTCTATAAAAAACTGTAGGGGTCGACATCGATATGCAGCCGTACCGCATTCGGGATCTTGTGTTGCGCCAGCCATCGCCGGATCGTCTGCTGGATATTGCGCTGCCGGTCGGTCATCAGCAGCAGCCGGTAGCGGTGCCTCCCGCGCAGCAGCGCCAGCGGCGCGGGGGCAGGGCCAAGCAGCGTGACGCCCGTCTCATGGGGAGCAGTGCGGGCAAGGGTTGCAGCCAGCTGCTGTATCTGCCCCAGATCGGGGCCTGACAGAATAAGCGCGACGAGCCGGCCGAAGGGCGGGAGCCGTCGTGCCCGGCGCGCCGCTGTTTCCGTCGTCATGAAGCGTTCCGAATCGCCGGATACCAGCGCCTGCATCACCGGATGCTCGGGCATATAACTTTGCAGGATGACATGGCCGGGCCGTTCGCCCCGTCCGGCGCGGCCCGACACCTGATGCAGCAACTGGAAAGTGCGTTCGGCGGCGCGCAGATCGCCGCCCGACAATCCCAGATCCGCATCCACCACCCCAACCAGCGTCAGTCCGGGGAAATTATGTCCCTTGGCGATGATCTGGGTACCGATCAGCAACCGGATGTCGCCGCGCCCGAAGGCATCGATCGTCTCGCGTACGCTGCTCAGCCCGCGTTCGCGTGGATTGTCGCCGGACAGGATGGCGGGGGTGACAGCGGGCAGCACGCGCGCCACTTCCTCGGCCAGCCGCTCGATACCGGGACCACAGGCGACCAGAGACGCTTCTTCTCCGCAGGCGGGGCAACTTTCGGGTTTTGCCGCTTCAAAGCCGCAATGGTGACACTGGACGCGACCGTGAAACCGGTGCTCGACAAGCCAGGCGCTGCAATGGGGGCATTCCAGCCGGTGCCCGCAGGCGCGGCACAAGGTCAGCGGCGCATAACCGCGCCGGTTCAAAAACAACAACACCTGTTCGCCGCGCTCGAGGGTTTCGCCCATCCGCGTCACAAGCTGCGGCGACAGCCAACGGTCGGCCGGCAATGCGGCGGCCCGCATATCGACGGCTTCGATCGTCGGCAGCATCGCCCCGCCATGGCGTTGCGGCAGGGCGATCGTGCGATAGCGGCCGCTTGCCGCATTGACGCGGGATTCAAGCGAAGGGGTGGCGCTGGAAAGCAGAATCGGAAATCCGCCAAGGCTGGCGCGCACGACTGCCATGTCGCGGGCGTGGTAAATCACCCCTTCCTCCTGTTTGAAGGCGGGGTCATGTTCTTCGTCAACGACAATCAGGCCGGGTTCGCTGAAGGGCAGAAACAGCGCCGAGCGTGCGCCGACAAGCACCCGCACCTCGCCTTCGGCCACCGCGCGCCAGATATGCTGACGGCGTGGTGGTGACAACTCGGAATGCCAGGCTGCGGGCTGGCAGCCGAATCGCTTTTCGAACCGGCTCAGAAACTGCACGGTCAGCGCGATCTCGGGCAACAGAATCAGAGCTTGCCGTCCGCGCCGCAAGGTCTCGGCAATGGCATCGAAATAGACTTCCGTCTTGCCCGATCCGGTGACCCCTTCAAGCAGGGTGACCGAAAATGCGTCTTGCGCGATACTCGTGCGTAATGTGGCGGCTGCCGCCTGCTGATCGGGTGACAGGGTGACTGATTCTGTATCGAGGACGGGTTGCGGCAAGGGCGCATGCCTGGGTCGGCTCACCCGCTTTAATGCGCCGCAATCGGCAAGCCCGCGGACCACCGCATTGCTGACCTGCGCCTTGCGGGCAATCTCCGCCGCTGTCAGCGGGTCGGATGTCGCGGCCATGGTATCGAGGACCCGCCGCCGCGGCTCGGTCAGTCTTTCGGGCAGCTTGCCGCCCGAAAAAAGATAGGCGGTCACCGGGGTGGGCGGGGTCAGGGCCGCGGGTACCCGCATCGCCATGCGCAGCACTGCGCCTGGCGGCTGAATCGTATAGCTCGCCACCCAGTCGATAAAGGCGCGCAGATCGGCGGGCATTGGCGGTGCATCACGTCTTTCAAGTACCGCTTTCAGCCGCGCGGCGGGCAAGGCGTCACTGCCCGGACCCCATACCACGGCGATTCGTTCACGGGTGCCCAGCGGCACCACCACGTAATCGCCCGCATGTAAGATCATCCCCTCAGGGACGAGATAATCATAAGCGCCCGCAAGCGGCAGCGGCAGCAGAATGCTGGCGCGCCCGGTGATGCGGGTTTCAGCGGCGGTGGAACTGGGCGAATCCATGGGCTACACTCTCGCAGCCTTGGCGGGTGTGAACAAGCCGGGAACAAGTAAATCGCAGCGCCGTTTCCCCCGGCGATGCGGTGGGCGCAACAGGCGGAACAGAGTTCAGGAACAGAATCGAGATGAAATTTTTTGTCGATACGGCGGATCTTGAAGAGATTCGCGACCTTGCGGCGACGGGCATGGTCGATGGCGTCACCACGAACCCCTCGCTTGTCGCAAAGGCGGGGCGCGATTTTTTCGAGGCATTGCAGGAAATCTGCGATCTTGTCGCCGGGCCGGTCAGCGCCGAGGTAACGGCCACCGATACGGACGGCATGCTGCGCGAAGCGGAAAAGCTGCGCGCGGTGGCAGACAATATCGCGATCAAGGTGCCGACCACATGGGAGGGGCTGAAAGCGTGCCGCCGGCTGGCAGATGAGGGAACAATGGTCAATGTGACCCTGTGTTTCTCGGTCAATCAGGCGATTCTGGCCGCCAAGGCCGGGGCGACATTCATTTCGCCTTTCGTGGGACGGCTTGACGATATCGGCCAGACCGGGATGGAGCTGATCGCCGATATCAAGCAGGTTTACGATCACTATCCCGCCTTTAAGACTGAAATTCTGGTCGCCTCCGTGCGGCATGTGGCGCATCTGCTTGAGGCGGCGCGGATCGGGGCCGATATCTCGACCCTTCCGCCCAATGTGCTGCGCCAGCTTATCCGCCATCCGCTGACCGATGCGGGGCTTGAGGCCTTTCTGGCGGATTGGGAAAAGACCGGACAGAAAATTCTGAAGGGCTAAGGCAATGAGGCGGGCGGCGGAACCAGAAACAGGCGATCAGCCGGCACCGCCCGATCTGCCGCTGCCGCCGGTGGCTTTCGCACCCGATGCCGCGGCTGGCTGGCTGGACTGGTTCCGCGAATTGCGCGATGTACGGCGGCTCAGCGATCATACCATAAGCGCCTATGCCCGCGATGTCGGGGCCTTTGTACATTTTCTGGGGGAGCATCTGGGCGGGCCGGTCGGGCTTGCCGCCTTGCAGTCGCTTGAAATCGCTGATTTCAGAGCCTGGCTTGCGCAGCGCCGCACAGCCGGCAGCCAGTCAAGCTCGCTGGCGCGGGGGCTTGCGGCGGTGCGCGGTTTCTTTCGCTATCTGCACAAGACGGGGCAGGCTGAAAATAGGGCCATCGCCATGTTGCAGGGGCCTAAACTGCCGCATGCGGTGCCCAAGCCGCTTGCCCCTGACGCCGCGCTTGCCGCGGTGTCGCAGGTCGGGACACTGGCTGAACAGCCCTGGGTGGCGGCGCGTGACTGTGCGGTGCTGACATTGATCTATGGCTGCGGATTGCGGATTTCCGAAGCGCTTGGGCTTCAACGTTCCGTGCTGCCCTTGTCCGACAGCCTGATAATTTCGGGCAAGGGCGGCCGGATGCGGCAGGTGCCGGTGCTGCCTGCGGTGCGTGAGGCGATCGCCGCCTATACCGCCTTGTGCCCTTATGGCAAGAACATATCGGACGGTCCGTTATTCGTCGGGGTGCGGGGCAAACGGCTTAATCCGCGCATGGTGCAGCTCGCCATGGCGCGGCTGCGCGGCGCGCTCGGTCTGCCCGAAAGCGCGACACCGCATGCGCTGCGGCACAGTTTTGCGACGCATCTGCTGGGTGCGGGGGGCGATCTGCGCACGATTCAGGAATTGCTTGGTCATGCCAGCCTGTCAACGACGCAGCGTTATACAGAGGTCGATACAGAGCGGTTGCGGGCGGTCTATCAAGCGGCGCATCCGCGCGCGCAGGAATAGCGGCCCGTTGCCCGCGGCCGTAATATGCAGCGCTACAGCACCGTCGCCTGCACAACCGCCTTCAGCCGTTCAAGCAGCGCATATTCATCCTGAGTGAAATCCGCATCGATCCACCAGGCTTCAACCTCCGCCAGCACCCGGCCGATTTCGGGGCCTTCAGGCACCCCGGCCAGTTTGACCTGTTCACCGCTGAGCGGCAGCGTCGGCGGTTGCCAGGAATCGATCATCGGCAACAGGGCGCGCCATTGCACCATATTGCCGTCGCGTCTGGGGTCTTCCGCCCAGCGCAGCATCGCCACATCGCGCATCACAGCCGGGCTCAGCCGATAGGCCGCGCGGCGGGTTTCGCGCACCGACATGTAGCAGAAGATCTTCTCGTCGGCGCCAAGCATGGCCACAAGCCGTGCCCGCTGCGCATTGGACAGCCGCAGACGCCTGGCCAGCGCTTCCGCCTGTCCGGCATCGTCGGGCAGCAGGGCACCGAGCCTGAGCAGCGGATCGGGGGTGAAAAAATTATCCGCATCAATCGCACACAGCGCCTGCAACCGGTCAATATTGCGCGCTTCGGGCAAAACCGCGTTCAGCACGCCGGTTGCCGCCATCTGCCGCAACGCCGGAACCGGGTCTTCGGCAGCGACAAGTTTAAGCAGCTCGGTCGCAATCCTCTCGACCGAAAGCTGCGCGATACCCGCAATATTGCGCGCGCAGGCGGCAAGCCCTTCCTTGTTCATCTCGCCTGTGCCGCAATGGGCAAAAAAGCGGAAAAAACGCAAAATGCGCAGATAGTCTTCCCTGATCCGGGTATCGGGATCACCGACGAAGCGGACCGTGCCGCTGACTGCATCGGCGATCCCTGTGCCAAGCGGATCGTAAAGCGTGCCGTCTTGTTCGGCATAGATTGCATTCATCGTCAGATCACGCCGTTGCGCATCCGCCACCCAGTCGCGGGTATAGGCGATTTCGGCGTGCCGACCGTCGGTCGCCACATCGCAACGCAAGGTTGTCACCTCGACCGGGCGGTGGTTGGCAACAGCGGTGACCGTGCCGTGATCGATACCGGTGGGCACCGCCTTGAGGCCGGCCTGCTTCAGCAGCGCAATGACAGTTTCAGGTTCCGCGGTGGTCGCCACATCGACATCGGGTTTGCCGTCATAATAATGCCGCCCGCGGATGACATCGCGAACGCAGCCGCCGACAAAGCGTGCCGCCACATCGGGTCCGGCCAGCAATGCCTCCATTACCTGCCGGACTTCCGGTTCCACAAGCCAGCCCGTAGCGGGCAGCTTTTCAGGCAGCGATGCGCCGGTGATATCTTCCGGTCCCGCCACCTTACTTCACCTCGCCAGGTACGATGCGGCCATTTTCCATATGCGCGGGCACGTAGGCTCCCGCCGGATCCTCTCCGCTCAGATACGCCATAGCGAGCATGCCAGCCGCCATGAAGCCAAAGCCGCCCAGTATCAGCCACAGATAAGGCGCATTCTTCCAGCGCGCGCCCTCGCGGTCCTGTTTGCGTTTGATAAGATACAGATAGCCGCCGTAAAGGATCAGCGGCAGCAGGAATAAAAACGCCTCAATCAGAAAAACCCGCGCCATCAGTCGGCCAATCTTTTTGACAGATTTACAAGCATGCCCGCTGTTGCCCCCCAAATATAATAATCTTCATAGGGGACGGCGTAATATTCACGCTTTCTGCCGCGCCACTCCCCTTGATGGCGCTGATGATTAACCGGATCCATTAAAAAAGAAAACGGGACCTCGAAGATTTCCGCTACCTCGATCTCGCAGCGCTGCGGTTCGAATTCGGGTGTCACAAAGCCCACGATCGGAATGATCTGATAGCCTGTGCCGGTGCGGTAGGGGTCAAGCCGGCCGACGATTTCAACCGTTTCGGGGTCTAGGCCAACCTCTTCTTCCGCCTCGCGCAATGCGGCGGCGACCGGGTTCTTGTCCGCCGCATCCATGCCGCCGCCGGGAAAGGCGATCTGACCGGCATGCTTGTTCATATAATCGGGTCGCCGGGTCAGCAGCACGGTCATCTCATCGGCATGGGTGATGATCGGTACAAGCACGGCGGCGGGCCGGAAACTGCCGATGTCGGCGAAGAAATTATCTTCCGGATTGAGCGCGAAATCCCCGTTCATCGCCCCGTCTGCCGGACCGACCGGCAAGGTGCCGCGCAGTTTTTCGCGTATCAGATTGCGCATCGGATCACATGTCTCCCCTGACATCGGCCGAATCGGAGAATGTGAAAAACTGTCCGCCGCTCCAGGTGCCGAACCGCGACTTCCCACCTTCTTCATGGTCGCTGCATAATGCCACAAGATCATAGAATACAGGTCTGGCGATCAAGGCTTCAAGCTTTCCCCTGACATGCACATAAGGGGAGGGTTCCCCGCTCTCCGGATCGACCGCGATGCGCAAGGGGTGGTCGGGACCCGCATCGACCCAGTCATCGAGATTGGTGCGGAAGCGCAGCTGCTGGGACGGCCCTTCCCCCTCAACCTGCATCTCAACGGCGACAAAGGGTGCATCATCAACGGCGATGCCCAGTTTTTCCACCGGCGTGACAAGGTAGAATTTCCCGTCCTCGTCGCGGCGCAGCACCGTTGCGAAAAGCTGCACCATGCCAATGCGGTCGATCGGGCTGCCCTGATAATGCCAGCTGCCGTCGCGGGCGATACGCATGTCGATGTCGCCCCGGAACTCGGGGTCCCATTGTTCGACCGGTGCCGGCGCCCGCTTGTCGCGGGCCCAGATCTGCCGTTCGATGGATTTAAGGCGATTGTCAGTTGGAGTCGTCATGCGCCTGTCTTGTTTTCTTCATAGGTTAGCCGAAGCATTCAGGGGCGGCAAATATGGTAATACTGACCTGCGCAGTATCGGATTTTTTTTGATCGCGCCTGCCGCTGCCTAGGATATAGTAAGTCAAATGCGACATGTCAGTGAATCTAACCCGACCAATTCTATGGAACTGACCGCCGAGATCGATCGTCTTGGGGAAAAGATCATTGCCGCGCGCAGCGCGGTGGGAGAGGTGATCTTCGGTCAGCAGGCCGTGGTCGACCAGACGCTTGTTACCCTGTTGTCGGGGGGGCATGCCCTGCTTGTGGGTGTGCCCGGGCTTGCCAAGACCCGGCTTGTGGAGACGCTGGGCGGGGTGATCGGCCTGCAGGATGCGCGGGTGCAGTTCACCCCCGATCTGATGCCTGCTGATATTCTGGGTTCCGAGGTGCTTGAGGAAACCGAAGAGGGCCGGCGCAGTTTTCGTTTCATTCACGGGCCTGTCTTCTGTCAGCTTTTGATGGCCGATGAGATCAATCGCGCCAGTCCGCGCACGCAGTCGGCACTGCTGCAGGCGATGCAGGAACATCAGGTGACGGTCGCGGGCCAGCATTACGATCTGCCGCAGCCCTTTCATGTGCTGGCGACGCAGAATCCGCTGGAGCAGGAAGGCACCTATCCGCTGCCCGAGGCGCAGCTTGACCGGTTTCTGCTGCAGATCGATGTCGATTATCCCGATGCCGCCGCCGAACGGCGCATGCTGCTTGCCACCACGGGCGTTCAGGAAATGACGGCGCAACAGGTGATGACGGACGGGGATCTGCGCGCGGCGCAGCATCTGGTGCGGCAATTACCAGTGGGCGAATCGGTGCTTGATGCGATTCTCGATCTGGTACGTGCGGCGCGGCCCGAAGCGGCGGCCGCACCCGATATCAGGGCGCATGTTGCATGGGGGCCGGGGCCGCGCGCCTCGCAGGCGCTGGCACTGGCGGTGCGTGCGCGGGCGCTGCTTGATGGTCGGGTCAGTCCCTCGCTTGATGATGTGATTGCGCTGGCGGGGCCGATCTTGCGCCACCGGATGGCGCTGAATTTCACGGCCCGGGCGGATGGCATTGGCGTCAAGGATGTGATCGACCGGCTGATCGAACGGTTAGGTTGAGGCGCGGTGCCCGCCGCCGCCGCCCAGCTCGCCCGGATTGCCAGCCTGCGGGCGCAGGCGGAGGCCTTGTGTGCCGCATTACCGCCCTGGATGGTGAAAGCGGACCGGGTTGCCAACACGGTTGCCCACGGCGCGCATGGCCGTCGCCGGGTCGGGCTTGGTGAGGCGTTCTGGCAGTTCCGCCGTTATGGGCCAGGCGATTCGACACGGGCGATCGATTGGCGGCAATCAGCCAGAAACAGCCATTTATTCGTGCGCGAGACGGAGTGGGAGGCGGCAGAAACCCTCTGGTGCTGGTGCGATCTGGGGCCTGGTATGGGTTATCGGTCGCAATTTGCCGGCGCCAGCAAGGCAGACCGGGCTTTGCTGCTATGCCTGTCGGTCGCGGGACTGCTGATGGGGGCAGGCGAACGGGTCGGGCTGCTTGGGGCGGAGGGGCCGCCGCGCGCGGGTCAATCCGGATTCAGTCGTTTTGCCGAAGCGTTGGCGGACCGCTTGATGTCTGCTGATGCCGGTGCCACGCCACCGTCGCGACCGCTCGCAAGGCACAGCAAACTATTGCTGTTTGGGGATTTTCTGGCGCCGCTTGAACAGATTGCAACCTTGATTCGCTATTATGCGGATCAGGGGGTACAGGGTTATCTGATGCAGATTCTCGATCCGGCGGAGGAAGATTTTCCTTTTACCGGCCGGGTTGTGTTTCATGACGGTTCGGCAGCCGATGATATCGCCTTCGGGCGCGCCCAGTCGGTGCGGTTGGGTTACCGCGAAAAACTCGACAGCCATCGTGCCGGTTTGCAGACGATCTGCCAGGATGCGGGTTGGCGGCTCACCTTTCATCGTACCGATCAGACGCCGCAACTGGCGTTGCTGGGCCTTTACCGCTGCCTGGCCGAAGATATGAAGGTGTCTGTCTGATGTTGCAGGTCGGCCCGCTCATATTTGCCGAACCGTTTATCTTGCTGGCGCTGCTGGGCCTGCCCGCGATCTGGTGGTTGCTGCGCGCGTCGCCGCCCATGCCGCGCCGGATTTTCTTTCCTGCCGCCAGATTTCTGCAAGGGCTGCAAAACAGCGAGGAATCGCCCAACCGCACCCCCTGGTGGCTGTTTTTGCTGCGGCTTGTTCTTGTTGGCTGTGTGATTGTCGGGCTGGCGGGGCCTTCGCTTAATGCCGCGCAGGAGGATTATCGCCGCGGCTTGCTGCTGCTTGTCGTCGATAATGGCTGGACGGCCGGACCGCATTGGGAGAAGCGGCGGCAGACGATGGCGTCGTTGATCGATACGGCAAAAAGGCAGAATGCGCAGGTGGTCATCTTGCCGACGGCGCGGGGTGTGGCCGCGGAGCCGCTGGTGTCGATGGCGCCTGGCGATGCGCTTGCGGTGGCGCGGGCATTGGCGCCCCGGCCCTGGCCTGTCGACCGGGCGGCGGCTGCGCAACGGCTTGCGGATCTGCAGGCGCGCGGGCTTGCGGCAAACCAGCTCCATATCGTCTGGCTGAGCGATGGTTTCATGGCACCCGCCGATGCGGCCGGAACGGCGGCGCTGGCGGAGCGGCTTGCACGCCTGGGACAGATTCAGTTTTACACCGACGGGCCGGCGGAACATCCCCCCATTCTCGCGGCGCCGACACCCGCACAAACAGGTTTCGAGGTGACGGTGCTGCGTGCCGCGCCGGGGGCGGCCGCGCCGGTTTCGCTGCAGGTGCTTGGGGCGGACGGGCGGATTCTTTCTGCGGCGCAGGCAGAGTTCGCGGCTGATGAGACCGAGCTGAACATCGCTGTGAGCATGCCGGTCGCGCTTCGTAATGGTGCGGACCGTATTCAGCTTTATCCACCGCGTTCTGCGGCATCGCTGTGGCTGCTTGACGATCGCTGGCAGCGGCGTCATGTGGGGCTTGTTTCCGGTGCCAATCTTGAGCTGGCGCAGCCCCTGCTCGATGAACTGTTTTATCTTGAGCGCGCCATGGCACCTTTTGCCGAAACGCAGCGTGGCTCGATCGCGGCGTTGCTGTCAGGCTCCCTGTCCATGCTGGTGCTTGCCGATATCGGCCAGATCGTGGGTGATGATGCGGCCCGGGTTGCCAATTGGGTCAATAAGGGCGGGGTGCTGTTGCGCTTTGCGGGGCCGCGCATGGCCGAAAAAAACGATGCGCTCATCCCGGTGCGTCTCAGGCGCGGCGGTCGCTCCCTTGGCGGGGCCTTGTCATGGGAAAACCCGGTCGGCATGGCGGATTTTCCCGAGCATAGCCCGTTTTTCGGATTGCCGGTGCCCGAAGAGGTCAAGATCCGACGCCAGATTCTGGCACAGCCCGAACCGGGACTGTCGCGCCGCAGCTGGGCCAGCCTGAGTGACGGCACACCGCTTGTAACCGCGGAACGGCGTGGCGAGGGCTGGGTGGTTCTGTTCCATGTCACCGCCAATGCGCAATGGTCCAATCTGCCGCTTTCGGGGCTTTATGTCGCTATGTTGCGGCGTCTGGCGGAAATGTCGCCTGGCCATGCCGGGACAATACCTGGCGAGCGGCATGGCCAGGAATTCCTGCCACCCCTGCTTGTGCTTGACGGGTTCGGACAGCTCGGCGCGCCGGCCCCGATTGTGCAGCCGTTGCCGGTTGGCCCCGATCAGGCTCCCTTGCTGCCGGGCCCTGAAACCCCGCCTGGCTATTACGGCATGAGTGCCGCGCGACAGGCGGTCAACCTGCCGCGCGACATGACGGATCTTGAACCGCTGACCGGTTTGCCCGCCAATTATGCGGCGCGCGATTACGGTCCGTCGCGGGAGGTGCCGCTCCTGCCGCCGCTGCTGGTTCTGGCTCTCCTATTGCTGCTGGCTGACGGTATCTGCATTCTTTTCATCACCGGACGCAGGCCCTTTCCCGGTCTGGCGCGCTGGAAAGGTGCGGCATCGCTGGCTGCTGCTGCCTTCATCCTGCTGGCGCTGGTCTTTGCGCCGCCGGCCGTCGCCGCTCCCGCCCCGGCGGAAAGCGCCGACACTGCAGATAGCATGTTGGCCGCCGCGCTTGAGACAAGACTTGGCTATATGCTGACAGGCGATCGCGAGACCGATGCGCGCAGTGAGGCGGGACTGACCGGCCTGAGCCGGGTATTGGCGGCGCGGACCGCCTTTACGCCTGCCGCGCCGTTCGGGCTTGATCCCGAAACCGACCAGCTTGTCTTTTATCCGCTGATTTACTGGCCGATGGTTCCCGCGCAGAAGCCGCTTTCCGATGCCGCGCTTGCGAAAATCGACCGCTATATGAAGAATGGTGGAACGATCCTGTTTGATACGCGCGACCAGCTTACCCGCTTCAACGCATATCGCGGCGATGCGGGGTCGGCAACAGGTCCGGGCCAGCAAACCCTGCGGCAGATATTGGGGGTGCTCGATGTGCCGCCACTCAAGCCTGTGCCAGCCGAACATGTGATTACCAAATCCTTCTATCTTCTGCAGGGATTTCCGGGCCGTTATGTCGGCGGGCAGCTGTGGATCGAGGCGGCGGCGGCCGACAGCAGCGACAATACGAACAGCGAACGGGTATCAGGCCTGATCGTGGGTAGCGCAGATTGGGCCGCTGCCTGGGCCATCGACGCTTCGGGCCGACCGGCATTCCCGCTTGAACCGGGCGGTGCGCGGCAGCGCGAACTTGCATTCCGGGTCGGGGTTAATTTCGTCATGTATGCGCTGACCGGCAATTACAAGGCCGATCAGGTGCATGTGCCGACATTGCTCGAAAGGCTTGGTCAGTGAAGATATTGTTCGCACCACTGATCGGGACTGAATGGCTGCTGCTGCTGGCGGTGTTATGCGCGCTGCTGGTTGGCCTCTGTATTGCCGGAAAACTGCCGGGTGCCTTGTGGCGTGGCATGGCCGCCCTGTTGCTGCTGGCGGTGCTGGCAAATCCCACGATCGTCCGTGAGCGGCGTGAAATCCTGCCCGACATTGCGGCGCTGATCGTCGATGACAGCCCCAGTCAGCAACTCGATGGCCGTGCCGATCGCGCGAATGCGGCGGCCGCGGCGATCCGTGCGCGACTGGACAACATTCCGGATCTGCAACTGCGCGAGGCGCGTATCGGCGAAAGTACCGGTGGGACCCGCCTGTTTGAGGCGGCGGAGAAGCTGATGTTCGATGTGCCGGCGGAACGGGTGGCCGGCATCATTTTGATCAGTGACGGGCAGGTTCATGATATACCCCCCAAAGCTCTTTATACGAAGTTTTCAGGGCCTGTTCATGCAGTGCTGACGGGCAATCCGGGGCAAGCCGACCGGCGGCTCAGCATCGCGCAGGCGCCGAAATTCGGCATTGTCGGGGAGACGCTGAGCCTGCGTCTGCAGATTGACGATGGCGATCCCGCGGGTGCGGAAGAAGTGCGCCCCGCGCAGCAGCGGGCAGGCACAGCGCAGATCGCCCTGCGGCTGAACGGGGGGGCACCGACCTTTCATCCTGTTGCGGTCGGCGAGGAGACAGAACTGCGCTTCAAGCTTGCCCATGCCGGACCCAATGTTGTCGAACTGTCGGTCGATCCGGGTCCGGAAGAGCTGACATTGCGCAATAACCGCACCGCATTGATGGTCAATGGGGTGCGCGACCGCCTGCGCGTGCTGCTGGTTTCGGGTGAACCGCATCCGGGGGAGCGGACCTGGCGTAATCTGCTGAAGGCGGATCCCGGTGTCGATATGGTGCATTTCACCATTTTACGGCCGCCTGAAAAACAGGACGGAACGCCGGTCGATGAACTGTCGCTGATTTCATTTCCGACGCGTGAGCTTTTTTCGATCAAGTTGCATGAGTTCGATCTCATCATATTCGATCGCTACAAACGGCGCGGCGTATTGCCTTTCACCTATTTCGACAATATCGCCGCCTATGTCGATCAGGGGGGGGCATTGCTCGTCGCGGCGGGGCCAGCATTTGCCTCAGGCGAAAGTCTTTACCGGACACCGCTTGCCATCGTTTTCCCCGCGCAACCGACAGGGCAGATCAAAACCGGCGGCTTCCGGCCGCAACTGACGGCGGTTGGCGCGCGGCATCCGGTGACCGAAACTCTGGTTGGGGCCAATAGTTTTGCCGCTGACGGCAGCACGCTTGACCCGCCGCGCTGGGGCCGCTGGTTCCGTGTCATTCAGACCGAACAGCTTGATGGCAAGAAGTTGCTTTCGGATGCGGACGGTGCCCCGCTTCTTTTGCTTGACGAGGTTGGAGAGGGGCGGGTCGCGCAATTATTGTCCGATCATAGCTGGCTATGGGCCCGCGGTTTTGAGGGTGGCGGGCCGCAGGTCGAGCTGTTGCGGCGGCTGGCGCACTGGCTGATGAAGGAGCCTGACCTGGAAGAAGAAAATCTGCATGCGGTATATAGTGGCGGGCAGATCCTGATCGAGCGGCGCAGTGCAAATCTGGCTGATGTGCCGGTGCTCGTCGAATATCCAGATGGCCATAGTCAGCTTGTCGAGATGACATCCCGGACGCCGGGGAAATGGCGCGCTCAGATAGAGGCGCCGCAGTCGGGTATTTATCATCTGCGCGATGGCCGGCGGAACACGATTGTCGCAGCAGGCGATGCGAATCCGGTGGAATTTGCAGATGTGCGCGCCACCGCAAAGCTGCTGACACCGGTTGTCTCCGCAAGCGGCGGTGCGGTGAGCTGGCTGCGGTCTGACGGCGTGCCCGATATCCGCCGCCTGACCCCCGGGCGTGATATGGCGGGGCCGGGCTGGATCGGCTTGCGTGAAAACCGGCAATATCTGGTTGCCGCGCTTGAACAGCACAGTGCCTTGCCTGCATTGATGATATTGCTGCTGTTTGCAGCCGCGCTTGGCCTTGCCTGGCGCGCGGAGGGACGGTGAGCGCATATGTCCGCACCGGCCTTTTCGGCGGGCGGCCTCTTATCCCTGTGCAGGACGGGTAGAGCGGTTTAGAATATGGTTTCCCGGTGGACGTCGATCCCGAATATCGCTACGGATGTCGTCCCGTCAATAAGCTGGATAAGCGGATAGACAATGATTGGCTTGGTAATCGTGACCCATGGCCGTCTGGCTGAGGAATTACTGGCTGCTGCGGCCCATGTGGTCGGCCCGCAAGAGGATAGCCGAGCGATCTGCATCGACCCGGATGACGATATGGAGCAACGCCGCGCCGATATCCTGAATGCCGTGACCGATGTGGATTCGGGAAAAGGCGTGCTTGTCCTGACCGATATGTTCGGCGGGACGCCTTCAAATCTGTCGATTTCGATTCTCGACCGCGCCAAGGTGGAGGTGATTGCCGGCGTCAATCTGCCGATGCTGATCAAATTTGCCAGTGTCCGGGATGGCTGCGATCTGCCCGATGCGGTGGAGCAGGCGGCCGAGGCGGGGCGCAAATATATTTCCGTCGCCTCCAAAGTGCTGACCGGTGATGCCAAGTGAATGCAGCCAGGCCGTTACAACGGACATTGGTTATCTGTAACGAGCGCGGTCTGCATGCCCGCAGTTCCGCAAAATTCGTCAAATGTGTGGGACAGTTCGATGCCGACGTCACCGTCAGCCGGGACGGCATGGCGGTGAACGGAACCTCGATCATGGGGTTGCTGATGCTGGGTGCCGCAAAAGGGTGCGAAATTCATATCAGCGCGGAAGGGGCCGATGCGCAGGCTGCGGTTGCGGCGCTGACCACGCTTGTCGAGGCGGGTTTTGGCGAAAATGAGCCGGAATAATATCTCGCCCGCGTGCGCAGAACGACCGCAAAATACCTGAAAAACACCTGAAAGCCGCGCCCTCTCGGCCGTTCGGTCACCGCCTGATGTGGCATGACTCTTCATAACATAACGATATAAACATTTCTTTATGTTGTTTGTTGTATCGAAGGCACGGCTTTGTTATAAGGCGCGCCAATAGCGGTGGCTCGGCTCGCATGCGTCAGGATGAGTAGCCCGCAGCAGATGCAGAAGGAGTTTCATGAAATGACTGGCACAACCGATTATAAGGTCGCGGATATGTCCCTGGCCGAATGGGGCCGCAAGGAAATCACAATCGCGGAAACCGAAATGCCGGGCCTGATGGCATTGCGGGAGGAATATCACGGTCAGAAACCATTGGCCGGCGCGCGTATTGTGGGTTGCCTGCATATGACGATCCAAACCGCGGTGCTGATTGAAACGCTGGTTGATCTGGGTGCGACGGTGCGCTGGTCGTCCTGCAATATCTTTTCGACGCAGGATCATGCGGCTGCGGCCGTTGCGGCGGTCGGTGTGCCGGTATTTGCCTGGAAAGGCGAAACCGACGAAGAATTTGACTGGTGTATCGAGCAGACGATCACCGGGCCGGGTGGCTGGACGCCCAATCTCATCCTCGATGACGGGGGTGACCTCACCAAGATGATGCATGACAAGTTTCCCGAATTGCTGGACGACGTCAAAGGCATTTCCGAGGAAACCACCACCGGTGTGCTGCGGCTCTACGACATGGCACGGGCGGGTGAATTGAAGGTGCCCGCGATCAATGTGAATGACTCGGTGACGAAATCCAAGTTCGACAATCTGTATGGCTGCCGCGAAAGCCTGGTCGATGGGGTCAAGCGGGCAACCGATGTGATGATCGCCGGCAAGGTTGCCGTTGTCTGCGGTTATGGCGATGTCGGTAAGGGTTGCGCTGTGTCGCTGCGTGGGCAGGGCGCCCGTGTTCTTGTTACTGAAATCGATCCCATCTGTGCCTTGCAGGCGGCGATGGAAGGTTATGAAGTCGTGACAATGGACGAGGCCGCCCCGCTGGGTGATATCTTTGTGACGGCGACCGGCAATATCGATGTGATCACCACAGATCACATGGCAAGGATGAAGGACCGGGCCATTGTCTGCAATATCGGCCATTTCGATTCCGAAATTCAGGTTGCCGGGCTGCGCAACTATGAGTGGGAGAATGTGAAGCCGCAGGTTGACGAGGTCGTTTTCCCCGATGGCAAGCGGCTTATCCTGCTGGCGGAAGGCCGGCTTGTAAATCTGGGCTGCGCCACGGGTCATCCCAGCTTTGTGATGTCCGCCTCCTTCACCAATCAGACGCTTGCGCAGATCGAATTATGGCGTAATGCGGATAATTACGATATCGGCGTGCATGTGCTGCCCAAGCATCTTGATGAAAAGGTGGCGCGGCTGCATCTGGGCAAGCTTGGTGCCAATCTGACCGAACTGTCAGATGCGCAGGCAAATTATCTCGGTCTGGCGCAGGAAGGCCCGTTCAAGCCTGATCATTACCGCTATTAGGCGGCTCGCAGAACACGGGGTGGCGGGGCGCGAAAGTCAGCGTCACGGTGTCCCGCGGCAGCGGGGCCTGCGGGTGATGGTAGAACAGATGGGGCGCGGCAAGAAGTGTATCGCCCCCCCAGACCCCGGGCATGGCCCGCATCGCGAGGGCGGGCAGATGGGATGCGGGTTGTTCTGTTCGCAGCGCCCGGATCTGCTGCAACCCCGCCGCACCCACTGCGCGGATAGTAAAAGGGGATTGCCCGGCATATTGCGGAGCGACCGTCCGGTTCAACGATATATCGAACCGTCCGTCCCAATTGCCCGTTTGCCCGGGTTCAAGATCCAAATCGGGGCCGATGGACGCCAGTTCCCGTAGAATCAGGATACGCCCCCTATGGGGCAGAAGCTGGCAGCCCGACAGGGTCCTGCCGCCCGTCCCGGGCTGATCACAAAGCCAGACATAGAGATTTTCAAGCCGGTTCAGCCTTGGTGTATAGCGTTGCGCGCCGATGGCGGTAACCAGCCGTGCCAAAGCGCGCAACCCAACCTCTTCCGGTGCGGCCGATAACACAGACGGGTCGAGCCAGGCGATGCCTGCGCCCGATATAATGGCTGCCTGTGACAATAGTTCATCTGTATAATGATCGATAGCGGCGCGGGCGCGTTGCATGTGCAAGGCGGTTGCCGTCAGCCGTTCGGGCGGCATGCCTTCATCGATCAGATGCCGATACAGGGTGCGCATCCTTACCCGCGCATAGTGGCGGTCATGGTTGGACGGGTCCTCGATCCAGTCTTGTCCGGCTGCGTGTAGCGTTGCCCGTAGCGCGGATTTCGGAAAATCGAGCAAGGGCCGGATCAGTCGTAACCTGCCTTGGGCGCTGACGGGCTGCATCGCGGAAAGCCCGTGCACGCCGCTGCCACGCATCAGGTTGAGAAGTAACGTCTCCGCCTGGTCTTCCCGGTGATGGGCCAGCAGCAGATCCCTGATGCCCGCGTCAAGACAGGCCGCTTCGAGCAGGGCATAGCGCTTCTGCCGGGCCGCGGCCTGAATGCAGCCTGCCGGTTTATCCTCTGTCCATCGCAGCGTTCGATGCGTAATCCCTTGCGCCCCGCACCACTCCGCAACCTGCCGCGCTTCGATCGCCGCCTCAGGCCGCAGCCCGTGATCAACGGTCAGTGCCAAAAGCCCGTTCGCGCCGCCGGTATCGTCAAACCGGTTTAGCCAGTCGCGGCAAAGCAGCAATAGCGCCATGCTGTCCGCGCCGCCCGAAACCGCCACCGCCACCGGTGGCCGTATCTCAAGCGCGGCCATTGCTGTATGAAAGCGTTCGGCTGTGACAGGCTGTGCCGTTGCTGGCGTCATGATGAACTGTATTTGCTTATCGTGGTCACGAAAGTCGTTCATGCCGCTGGCCCGATAATCATGCCGCTGGCCCGATAATGATGTGCCGATCTTGCGATTTGCCTTGTTCTGTCCCGGCAGTGTGCTGCTTCCGCGAATATCGGGCAGATCATAGCACGGATCGTGCTTACCCGCAGTTCGCCTTTTTGGCCTCGCTCGCGGCGCGGCTTTTGATCTTGTCGCTGGCCTCAGGGTAGGTCGTGCCGATTTCGGTCAGTGTCTGACAGGCTTCCATCTGATGGCCAAGCGCGGCCAGTGTCATCCCGAGCTTGAGCATATTGTCAGCGCCCTTCGGGCTGTCGGAATATTTCTGGAATCCTTCAAGAAAATAGCTCGCGGCTTCCTGATACTGATTGCGGACATAAAAGGTTTCGCCAAGCCAATAAACCGCATTGCCTGAAAGCCTGTGATCAGGGTGGGCGGCCAGAAAAGCTTTGAAAGCGTCAGCGGCAGCCGGGTAATCACCGCCGCGCAGTAAATTGAAGGCGGTGGCATATTGCGCCTCTGGCGATTGATCAGCTGTGCTGTTGGTCGGTGCGGCGGGATCTGCAGCCGCTGCGGCTTTGCCTGCCGGGGGTGCAGCACCCTCGCCGGGTATATTCCCGTCACCGGTGCTGCCGCTATCGCCGACTGTGCCTTTCTCAAGTGCGGACAGGCGGAAATCAATATCGGCAACCAGCTTATCAAGCCGCGTCTGCGTCTGCATCAGCCGGAAACTGATCTGTTCGACCTGCCCGGTCAGATTGCGCAGCTCCAGCGCCATCTGGTCGATCTGGATTTTCAGCCGCGCGGCCGCGGTTTCATTGCCGACAGCTTCAGGCGCGGCCGGCACCCCGGCTGCGGGCATGCGGGACTGGTTTGCCATTTGCCGCTGCAGATCCGCCATATCCTGACGCAATCTGTTCAGTTCATATTGCAGGCCCGAAACATCCTGCAGCGAGCCGGACTGTGCGGCTGCCGGCTGTGGATTACCGCTCAGCATGGCGGCGCCGATCAGCCCGACTCCGATCAGCATGCCCCGAAAAAATGATCTCACTGTCAGTGCGGCATTGCCAAACGGTTGGGCGGTCTGTGCGGCATGCTGCATGTCAGATGACCTGTATATCAAGAACATTTCCCGTGTCCCTGGTTTTCAGACCCGGAAAATCGGTTGTGGAAACTGGGTAGTGGAAACAATGCCGTGCCGGGCATGCGCGCAGCAAAGCCATAGCTGCATGCCCGGCCGACAGGTTAATATCCGTCTCAGTTTACCGATGTGGTGGCGTTGCGGTTCTTGGACCAGCAGGATTCATCCGAGCAGACGGCAATCGGACGTTCCTTGCCGTAACTCACCGTTGAAATCCGCGAGCCATCAACGCCAAGGCTGATCAGATAGTCCTTTGCGGAATTTGCCCGCCGCTCCCCCAGCGCCAGGTTATATTCGCGCGTGCCACGTTCGTCGCAATTACCCGCGATTGTGATCGTCGCGCGCGGGTTGGCCGCCAGCCATTTCGCCTGTGCCTGCAGCGCCTGACGGGCTTCCTGGCTCAGATCGTAACGGTCGAAGGCAAAGAAAACGCGGTGCGCCGCTTCTGTTTCAAGATGCTTTTGCGACCCGGCAACAACGCCCGCCGGCAGCGAGGATACAGTGCCCGAGGACACAGTGCTGCCGGTACCGCTGGCACCGGCGGCGCCTGCACCACTGCCCGAAACATCGCGATCGGGGGTGGTTTCACAGGCGGCAAGTAAAAAGATCGCGGCAAGCGCACTGGCAGTCCGGATCCCGAAGGAAACTTTTGACATTAATTGATACTCCTGATGATGATTGTCAGCGAAGCATGGAATGGTCGTGGCGCTTTGCCTAAGCTGAGATTTGCCGCACCAAATCGTCATTTGGCCTGCGTCTTGTTTTAGTCCACCCCCATTGGTGACAGCGGTGCGAGCTTACCCGCCTTCCCCAAGTGGAATCAAGGGTGACCAGGCAGGATCCGATGCATCGCCGTCGGTTGCAATTTCACGTTCGTTATATCCGGTCAGATCGATTGAATAGAGGCGCGTGCGTGACCCTTCGCCTTGTGCGTTGGAGGGGCTTTCGCGGAAAAACATAAGCACTCGGCCATTGGGTGACCATGTCGGCCCTTCATCGAGGAAACTTTCGGTCAGCAATCTTTCCCCGCTGCCGTCGGGGCGCATCACGCCAATGTGAAACCGGCCCTTGCGAAAGCGGGTGAAGGCGATCAGATCGCCGCGCGGCGACCAGACAGGCGTCGCATAGCGGCCATCTCCGAAACTGATCCGCTGCACATTGCCGCCATCCGCATCCATCACATAGATCTGCTGCGAGCCGCCCCGGTCCGAATTGAAAGTGATCCGCCTTGCATCGGGCGAGAAGGAGGGTGAGGTATCAATTGCGGGGTGATCGGTCAGCCGTGTGGTGACCCGGCTGCGCAAATTCATCAGATAAATGTCGGAATTGCCGTTACGCGCCAGGCTCATGATGACACTGTCCCCGTCCGGCGAAAAGCGCGGCGCGAAAGTCATGCCCGGAAAATCACCCAATACTTCCTGCTGGCCGGTATCGATATCATAGACATAGACGCGCGGCTTATCGTCGAAATAGGACAGATAGGTGATCTGGTGGGTCGTCGGGCTGAAACGCGGTGTCAGGACAAGATACCGCCCGCTTGTCAGGAAGCGCTGATTGGCCCCGTCCTGATCCATGATCGCCAGCCGCTTGATACGTGCAGACTTCGGGCCGCTTTCGGCAATATAGACGATGCGTGTATCGAAATAGCCGCTTTCACCGGTCAGCCGCTCATAGATTTTGTCGGAAATCAGATGCGCCACCCGCCGCCAGTTGTCGGGCTGGGTGAAGAAAACGCGACCTTCCATCTGCCGTTCGGCAAACACGTCCCATAAGCGGAACTCGACCCGAAGCCGTCCGTCCGGTTCCTGGATCGTGGCGCCGGTTACAAGCGCCTGGGCGTTGATCAGGCGCCAGTCGCCAAATCGCGGCAATACGCCGATGGCGTCGGCCTGCTGAATGAAACTGCGCGGATCAAGGGGCCGGAACAGGCCCGACCGTTCCAGATTGGCGGAAATAACGCCGTTCATCTTCAGGGCGATATCCTGCCCGATTTCGCTATCGGCCTGAAAACTCGGCAGCGCAATCGGCAACGGATCCACATTGCCCTGTGTGATGTCGATGCGAAGCTGCGCATAAGCCTGCTGCGCAATGCCTAGTGTCATCGCAATTATCAGGGCGACGACGGCAAATCGTCCCATCCTGTGAAAGCTCGTTTTTCTGTACCCGGTCATCCGCCCAGCATATCCCTTGGATCAAAAGTCAGTTCAATGTCACGCCACCGTTCATATTTATCCGGTGGCAGGTTTTGTAAAGGTACGCATTTCTGTACCGCCCGGATCGCATGTTCGGCTGCGGTGCGGTAATGGCTGTCCTTGTTTATCCGCTCGCCATCCACCACTTCCGGCGTTTGCGCCAGTTCCCCGTCAGGTCTGAGGAAAATTCGCAGGCGGACGATAAGCCCTTCGGCATAGCGTGCGCCCGCCGGCACGATCCAGCATTGCTGAATCTGCGCGCGTATCGCATCGATTTCACTCAAGGTCAGCGGTGCCGCCATTGAGGGTGACGCCGGGGCCGATTCGCGTGGCGGGGGGTCAGTTTCGGCCTTTTCCGTCTGTTGGGGGACGGGCGTTTGCTTGCGCGATTTGTCAAGCAATGCGGCGATCCGGTTGGGATCGAATTTTGGCGGACGTTTCGGTTTGACCCGCGGCGCGGGCCCCGGTGTCACCGGCGGTGCGGTTTGGGCTGTCTCGGGTGGCGCGGGCTTTTCAGGCACCGGCTCGGTCGGCTTCAAGGGTGCGACAGCGTCGGCTTTTCTGGGTGCCGGGGGCGGTGGCTCTGGGGCGGGCGCGGGCGGCTCGGGAGCGGGCGGTGGCGAGCTCACCTCCGGTTTGGCGGCAGGCGGTGGCAGGTCGGCAGGTGGCGGAGCCTTTTTGGGCAAATTGGTCTTTTCCGCGATCGGTGCAAGCGTAACCGGAATGATCTCGCGCGTCGGTTCCCAGTCACGCTCGAACATTGGCAGTCCGATCAGTGCAACCGTGATAATGACGATGTGAAATATCGCCGAGATGATAAGTGCGCGCCGCATGCCGTCCCATCACCGCTCGCCGGGCATTTCGGTTACAAGTGCAACCTTTGTAAAGCCGGCTTCGCTCAGACGCCCCATCAGCTGCATCACCTGGCCATACGCAATGGACTGATCGCCGCGTACATAGATGCGTGTATCGGGCTTATTGCCAAGAATGGCGCGCAGCTTGGGGATCAGTTCATTGGTCTCGATTGCGGTATCCTGAATATAGACAAGCCCCTTTGCATCGATCGAAATCGCAACCGGTTCGACCGATTCGTTAAGCGGCGTGGCGCGCGAATCAGGCAGGTCGACAGGAACACCCACCGTCAGAAGCGGTGCGGCCACCATGAAAATTATCAATAACACCAGCATCACATCGACCATGGGTGTGACATTGATCTCACTCATGGGCCGATGCTGAAACCGGCGGCGGCTGTTGCCCTGGCCGGTTTGACCGGAACGTCCGGTGAAAGCCATCGCTAGGCTCCGTCCTCGGTCTGACGCGACAGGATGGTCGAAAACTCGTCGGCAAAACCGCTCAACCGGTTGCCATAGCGGGCCGTCTGATTGGTGAAGCGGTTATAGGCAACCACCGCGGGAATGGCCGCGATCAGCCCCAGCGCGGTGGCAAACAACGCCTCGGCAATGCCGGGCGCGACCACCGCCAGCGAGCTGTTATGGCTCACCGCGATGGCCTGGAAGCTGTTCATGATACCCCAGACCGTACCAAACAGACCGATGAAGGGTGCGGTAGATCCCACGGTAGCCAGAAAGTCGAGATAGCGTTCCAGATCCTCAAGCTCGCGCGACATGGTAACAGACATTGCCTTGTCCACCCGCTCCCGCACGCTGCGTCCGAAACCGCGGCTGCCATTGCCTGTGCGGCGGGAACCGCGGCTCCATTCGCGCATGGCGCTCACAAACAGCAGCGCCATCGGGTGATCGGCGCGTTTTGCGACCCGTTCGTAAAGCTCTTCAAGCGAGTTGCCGGACCAGAAAATCTCTTCAAACTTGTCGGCTTTCTCTTCAACCCGCCGATAGCGGAGAAATTTGTGAAAAATAATTGCCCAGGACCAGAAAGAGGCAAGCAACAGGGTCAGCATGACAAGCTTGACGACCCAGTCCGCGCGTAAAAACAGGTGCCATACAGAAAAATCCACCGCCGACAGCATGGCGGCGTCCGTTACCATTTCCGGCATATTGCCTGTCCTTTCACACACACACCCGACAACTCGATCGCCGCAGGCTGCGCCATCCTGTATCGCGCCGGCACCGACGCTTCAACAGGAAGGTGGCGTAATTGAGGCGCGGGCCCGTTCAATCGCCGCCGCACAGCATTTTCATATCGTCTCTGGCTTTGTTTATCGCGCATCGGCCTGCCTGCCGGCAACTGCCTGGCGCAGAATTTCGGGCAGCCGTTTCGGGCGACCATCCTTACCGGTACAGGCAAGCGTCAAGTCGGCGCGCGCCAGATTTTCCGCCCCGCGCCAGATCGATTGTACGCAGTAAAGCCGCGCACCGCTTGTGCCGGTAAACTGCGTACGAACCTCTAGCAGCTCGTCAAGCCGGGCAGGTTTCAGAAAGTCGATCGCGCAATGGCGCACCACAAAGAACAGCCCGTCCGGCCCGGCGGCCAGCGCGGTCTGGTCAATTGCCAGCAGGCGGACATAATCGGACCGTCCGCGTTCCATGAATTTCAGATAATTCGCGTGATAGACCGCGCCGGACAGATCGGTATCCTCGTAATGCACCCGCAGGGGCAGATAATGGGTCGCGCTTTCAATCCGGCCATCGCCATCCGCGCGGCGCTCAGTCATCGGACCCCGCGTCATCGCCCTGCAGCAGATCGAGCTGCGACAGATTCGCGGCATTGGCTGCATCGGCCTGCGGCACCGGCAGACCCAGATGCATGAAGGCCTTGCGTGTCAGCAACCGGCCGCGCGGTGTGCGCTGTAGCAGACCTTGCTGGATAAGATAGGGTTCGACAATCTCCTCAAGCGCATCGCGCGGTTCGCTGAGTGCTGCGGCGATGGTTTCGATCCCCACCGGGCCGCCGGAAAAACTTTCCGCGATCACACGCAGATAACGCCGGTCGAGCGCGTCGAGGCCGCAGGCATCGACCTCCAGCCGGTTGAGGGCGGCATCCGCCTGCACCGCGCCGACCGGCCCGCTGCCCGCCACCGCTGCAAAGTCGCGTACCCGCCGCAGCAGCCGTCCCGCCACCCGTGGCGTACCGCGTGCCCGGCTTGCAATTTCAAATGCCCCATCCGGGGTCAGCTGCATGTCAAGCAGTCTTGCGCCGCGCGTGACGATTTCCACAAGCTCCTCAACCTCATAGAAATTGAGCCGCACCGGAATGCCGAACCGGTCGCGCAGTGGCGTTGTGATCAGCCCCGAGCGGGTGGTCGCGCCAACCAGCGTAAAGGGCGGCAGATCAATGCGCAGCGAACGGGCGGCCGGCCCTTCGCCGATAATCAGATCAAGCTGAAAATCCTCCATCGCGGGATAGAGGATTTCCTCCACTGCCGGGCTGAGGCGGTGAATTTCATCGATGAACAGCAGATCGCGCGGTTTCAGATTGGTCAGCAGTGCAGCCAGATCGCCGGCCTTGGCAATCACCGGGCCTGAGGTCGCCTTCAGATCGACACCAAGCTCATGGGCCAGAATTTGCGCCAACGTCGTCTTGCCAAGCCCGGGTGGCCCCGCGAGCAGCACATGGTCCAGCGCATCGGCGCGTTGTTTGGCAGCTTCAATGAATACGCCCAGATTTTCGCGGGCCTTGCGCTGTCCGATAAATTCATCGAGCGAGCGGGGCCGCAAATGGGGGGCGGCAAGATCCCCTTCAAGCGATTGCGGGCTGAGCAGCCTGCTCTGGAATTCCGTGTCTTGTGTCATGCCGACAATTCCCGCAAGCCGATGCGGATCAGTTCATCAAGCGTTATTCCGTCTGCCCCTGCGGGACCGTCTTCCCGGGCGGCAAGCTCGCGTCGCGCAACGGCAAGCGCCCGGTGCGCATCCGCCTCTTTATACCCCAGATTGACCAGCGCCGACAGGGCATCCTGAAAGGCGGCCGGCTGTGTCTGGTCGGTACCGGCCGATGGGGTGCCGCGATTGCCGGCGGAAGGGATACCCCCGCGCAAAGCAGGGTTTGGTGCCTTGTCCTTCAGCTCGTTGACGATACGGCCGGCAAGCTTGGGGCCCACGCCATTGGTGCGCGCGACGGCGGTTTTGTCCTGCAGGGCAATGGCGTCGGCGATCCCGTCGACGCCCAATGTGCCCAGAATGGCGAGTGCCAGTTTCGCGCCGACACCCTGTACCCCGTTCAGGATGCGGAACCATTCCTGTTCGTCAGGTGCAAGAAACCCGAACAGGGTGATCGCGTCCTCGCGAACCTGGGTTTCGATATGCAGCCTGACAGCCTCGCCCGGCGGCGGCAGCCGGGCCAGTGTGGTGCGTGCGCAATGCACCAGATAGCCGACCCCGCCGACATCGATCACCGCGCAATCATCGGTGCAATAGTCAAGAATGCCTTTGAGCTGCGCAATCATTTGCCGTCCCCGCCTGCCTCTCCGCTATCAAGGCGCCGGTCCGTCGCCGACCGGCCATGCGCGGCCGGCCATTGCCGGTCCATCCAATGGGCATGGCAGATTGCAACCGCCAGCGCGTCCGCCGCATCCGCGCTGTCAATGTCGCAGCCGGGCAGCAGGTGGTTGACCATGGTGTGGATCTGCTCTTTTTTTGCGTGACCGACGCCCACCACGGTTTTCTTGACCTGATTTGGGGCATATTCGGCAACCGCCAGCCCATGATTGGCCGGTGCGAGCAACACGACGCCGCGCGCCTGCCCCAGCTTGAGCGTTGCCTCGGGGTTTTTGTTCACGAAGGTCGTTTCGGCGGCAGCACAGTCGGGTATCCAGTCGGAGATGATTTCGTCGAGTCCGGCATAAAGCTGCTGAAGGCGCTGCGCCAGCGGGTCGGTCTGCCGCGATTTGACCGTGCCATTCGCCAGATGTTGCAGCCGGTTGCCTGCGATCTGGATAATGCCCCATCCGGTGTTACGCAGACCCGGGTCGAGCCCGATAATTCGACGGTTTTTTTCCAGCGCCTCATCCTTTGCAACTATGTTCGGCATGCACCTGATATCGCCCGCCCGGGGGTGCAAAAGTTCAGGCGGTCAGCTTTTCGATGACAGATTCATCGATTTCGAAATTCGCATAGACATTCTGCACATCGTCATTTTCGTCAAGCGCGGCCAGCATCTTCAGCAATGTCTCCGCGTCACCCTCACCCACAGGCAGGGTGTTTTGCGGTTTCCAGATAAGAGCGGCGCTTTCGGCTGGCCCGAGCTTCACTTCCAGTTCGGCCGCGACCTCATGCAGGGTGGCGGCGTCGGTCGTGATGACATGGCCGTCCTGGTTGCTTTCGCAATCATCGGCACCCGCTTCGATCGCAGCTTCAAGCACGGTATCGGGATCGCCGGCATCGGCGCCATACTCGATGCTGCCCACCCGGTCGAACAGATAGGCGACGCTGCCGCTCTCACCCATGGAGCCGCCATTCTTCTGAAAAGCAGAGCGGACTTCCGGTGCGGTGCGGTTGCGATTATCCGTCATGGCTTCGACAATTACCGAAACGCCGCCCGGGCCGAATCCTTCATAGCGAACTTCCTCGAAATTATCGGCGTCGGCGCCCTGGGACTTCTGGATCGCGCGTTCGATATTGTCTTTTGGCATGTTCTGCGCGCGCGCCGCGGCAATCGCCGAACGCAGGCGTGGATTGGAATCGGGGTCGGGCAGACCGGATTTCGCCGCAACGGTGATTTCCCGGGACAGGCGGGAGAAAATCTTGGCGCGCTTTTTATCCTGCGCGCCCTTGCGATACATGATGTTCTTGAATTGGGAATGTCCGGCCATGACGGGTTCGCTATATTGGTCCTCTGCCATTTATGTCGGCATCATTGCTAGCAGGAAGTTGGGTTTTGCGAAAGCCCGATCGCGGTCTTTCCAGTGCTGTTAATTTACACTCCCGCCGTGCCTGTTAACCGCGCCGCAAGAAATTTCGCCTAACTATACGTCATTCGAAACGAGCGGCTTCTGGATTTTTGGCAGCCTTTAGTGATGCGTAACGGACGCCAGTACCGAGCCAAGTGGCGCATAGCATTCAGATGCGGACGCATAAAGACCTTAAAGCATGGGGCATGAAATGCTGAAATTTTCAAATAAGAAATCGACTACCAAAGAAGCTGCCGCCAGCGTGGTCGCAGATCACACACCTGACAAGGCGAGCAATGGCAATGCGTTGCTTGATGCGGTGCCTGCCAACATCATGCTGGTGGATCCCGAAAGCATGACAATCAGCTTTATCAACCAGGCCGGGATGGTGGCATTGCAGCGGTTGCAGCCGCATGATGCGGCTCTGGGCGAGCCTGAAAAGATGATCGGGGCGAAACTGGATCAGTTGCATGCGGATCTGGCGCCGCTTGGCGCTGTACTGGCCGATCCCTCAGCGCTGCCATGGCGGGCGGAATTGGCGTTCGGTTCCGATGTGATGGCGGTTTCGCTATCCGCTGTGGATGGCGGGGAATATGGCTACAACGCCGCGATGCTGAGCTGGGAGGCGGTGAATAACAGCTTCGACATGGCGACCGGCATGCAGACCAGTGTGATGGAATCGATCGATCAGGTCACAGCCGCGGCCCAGGAAATCATGGCGGCGGCCCAGCGGGTCAGCGAATCTTCCAGCATGTCCGAATCGCAGGCTGAAAGCGCGCGCAGCAATGCTGATGAAACGGCAGTCAATGTGCAGACGGTTGCAAGTGCGGCTGAGCAACTATCAAGCTCCATCGCTGAAATTTCGCGTCAGGTCGCCGACTCGTCGCGTATTTCGCAGGATGCGGTGGCGGAGGCTGAACGTACAAATGAAACCGTTCAGGGCCTTGCAGAAGGGTCCGAGAAGATCGGGGAGGTAGTGAATTTGATTCAGGATATCGCAAGTCAGACCAATCTGCTGGCGCTCAATGCCACGATCGAGGCGGCCCGTGCCGGTGAAGCAGGTAAAGGGTTTGCTGTTGTGGCGTCCGAGGTGAAAAACCTTGCAAACCAGACAGCCAAGGCAACAGAGGAAATCGCCGGCCAGATCGGTGAGATTCAGAGCAGCACAAATGGTGCCGTCACCGCTATTCAGGGGATCGGCAAAACCATCAATCAGATCAGCGAAATTGCCGCCGCGATCGCCGCCGCGGTGGAAGAGCAGGGCGCGGCAACATCGGAAATCAGCCGCAGTGCGCAGCTTGCCGCAAGTGGCACAGCCGATGTCACAGCCAATATTCAGGATCTGACGGACGCGGCGCGTACCACCAACGAAACAAGCTCTGTCGTCATGGGTGCGGGTGATTCACTGATGACCAATGCCGGTAACGCAAAGCAGCAGATCGAAGACTTTCTGCATCAGGTGAAAAATGGCTGATTAAATTCATCCCCGCCGCGTGGCGGGGCGCCAGGACAGTAAAGCCGTGCAGGTCAACTGCGCGGCTTTTTTGTTTGATTGCCCATGGCGGGTGTATCAGAGAGAATCACTAGTTATATGTGTATAGTATATTTTATACACGTATAAGTTTACTCATTTTTAGCCTTCCCTCTCTATAACAGGTGTCGGTCAAAACATTGGTGCCGTGGCACGCAATTGGGAACGAGGGAACATGATGCTGAATCTACGTCGCAGTAAATCCGAGACTGCTGAATCTGCGTTTTCCACAGATGACGCGATTGGCGTGGCGGCCACTGTTCTCGATCAGGAGACGCTGGCTGTGATGCTCGACTATATGCCGATCAATGTGATGATGGCTGATCCGCATGATGCGACGATCACCTATTGCAACAAAACCAGTATCGAGACCCTTAAATCCCTGAAGCAGGAACTGCCTGCAACGGTTGATCCCGAACATATGGTGGGGCAGTCCATCGATATTTTCCATGCCAACCCCACCCATCAGCGTAATATTATCGTCGATCCGGCAAATCTGCCCTGGACCGCCCGCATTCAGCTCGGCCCCGAGACGCTCAACCTGAAAATTTCAGCCATCTATCATCAGTCAGGCGAGTATATCGGCGCCATGCTGACCTGGAGCGTTGCGACCCAGATTGTCGAGCTGATGAATAATTTCGAGCAGAATGTCAAAGACACGGTCGACCATGTGGGGCAGGCCGCCCGGGAAATGTCAGGGATGTCGGAGAAGATGGCGGAAATGGCTATGCGGGCTGAAACCCAGGTGGAAGCGGCCGCTGCCGGTGCCGAGGAAGCGACGACCAATGTCCAGACTGTGGCGAGCGCGGCTGACGAGCTGACCAGTTCGATTGCTGAAATTTCCCGTCAGGTGGCGCAGTCGGCGCGGATATCCCAGGAAGCGGTCAATGAGGCGGAGCGCACAAACTCAACCGTACGCGGATTAGCCGACAGTTCTGAAAAGATCGGCGAGGTGATCACCCTCATTCAGGATATTGCCAGTCAGACCAATTTGCTGGCGCTCAATGCGACGATTGAAGCCGCCCGTGCCGGCGAGGCGGGCAAGGGATTTGCCGTGGTTGCCTCGGAGGTCAAGAATCTGGCCAATCAGACAGCGCGTGCAACCGAGGAGATAGCAACCCAGATCGGCGAAATACAGAACAGCACAGGCGGCGCGGTGCAGGCTATTCAGGGGATCGGCAAGACGATCAATGAAATCAGCGAGATTGCTGCCGCGATCGCCGCCGCCGTTGAGGAACAGGGTGCGGCAACCACCGAGATCAGCCGCAATGTGCAGCAAGCTGCCGACGGGACACAGGAAGTTTCCGGCAGCGTGAATGATCTTGATATGGTCGCAAATGATACGGGACAATCTGCCGCAGACGTCCGCGAGAAGGCCGCCGCACTGCACGATAATGCAGTTGTGCTCGATCAGTCCGTTACCGGGTTTCTTGAGGAATTCAAAAAAATGTAGGCGGCTGGTCCGGCGATGGATCGGACGCGGATTTTCGCGCCGGGTTCACCCAGGTGAGCGCCTGCTCGGTCAGTATCGCATCAAGCGGCGCATCGTTCGGGCCTGTGGGCACCTGCGCCACACGCTGCGCCGCAAAGCCCACCCCGATTGCATAGCGGAAGTTTGGTCTGCGCCGTAATCGCGCAAGGGTCCGGTCGTAATAGCCGCCCCCGAACCCCAGGCGCTGGCCCCGCCGGTCAAACGCCAAAAGCGGTACCAGCAACAGGTTCACCGCGTCTGTGCAGTCCTGCCCCTCGGGCACCGAGGTGCCCAAAGGGCCAGGCCTTAAGGGTGTGCCGGGCTGCCAGGACCGGAAGGTGAGAGGTGTGCCCGGTTCCGTGATGGCGGGCAGGGCGAGCCTCACTCCCTGACTTGCCAGTCGAAGCAGAAGCGGGCGCGGGTCGAATTCGTCGCCAAGGGGCCAGTAGCCGCCGATAACCGACCCGGAAATTCCGCCCGACAGATTTCCGAATTCATGAAGGAAAATATCCGCGGCCGCATCAAACAGTGCCGTACCGGCCGATTGCCGCGCCAGCCGGCGCGTTGCGACCGCCTTTGCGCGCAACGCCTGTTTGCGCTGATCCAGTTGAGACGGTGAGTCCGGCACAGAATATTTCCGCGAAACCTTTTGTCGTGAAGCCGCCCACGCCGCTGAATAGTACAACCCCCGGGCGCCTGCTCATGCAGGTGGGCGCCGTGATGCGCCAGACCAGGGTCCGGTGCAGGGACAGCTCCCTCAGGGTGATTTAAGGCCCCTGGGTTTGACATTCTGGCGTGCGGGGCAGCCTCTGAAAATCTAGATGATTTATTTATATACCGGCAACGTTACCTGACACCGGCAGCTTTACTTATGCATCGGCAATGCGTGCCGCAATGGCTTCAAGCCTTTTTGCCGCATCGCTCAGAAAAGCGGTTTCCGCCGCCTCATCCTGGTCAGATGCAGTGTTTTCTGCAAGCGTGTTCTTCTTTGCCTCAAACAGTTCGTCGGCGATCAGTAATGTCGCCATGAGCAGCAGCCGCGTATCGCCTCTACGGCCATCCTCGCCGACAATAGCGGTGATCTTGCTATCGATAAATTCCGCCAGCCTGCGCAGATGCGGTTCTTCGCCTTCGCCGCAGGCAACATCGTAATTGCGGCTGTTTACCGTGAGTGTGAGTTCTGGCATCGGCTATCATTCTCTCGTTTTTGCCCGGTCGCGGCGCTGCCGGTCACGATCCCTACCGTCCGTATGATCGGCGCCTAATGGTTGCCCAGCGCATCGTGCAACACCCCGATCGTGCTGCCAAGCTGATCGGCCAATGCGGTGCTTTGCTGTTTTAAAGCTGTCTGTGCGTCGGACAAGGCTTTTTCACGGCTCTGCAGCCGAGCATTTTCGGCCTGCAGTTCGGCAATCGTTGCGCGCAATGTGGTGTTGTCGGCTGACAGCCGGTCGATTTCCTGGCGTGCCTGCGTCAGTGCGGATTGCGAGTCCAGCAAAGGCGTGATGGCATCGTCCAGCGCTGCAACCGCATCAAGAAACTGTTGGCGCGCCTGCTTGGCGGTGGGCATGGCTAAGTCCTTACTCCTGTCTGCGGCGGCGCTGAATTTGGCCCCAGGTGCAAAAAACCCCGCCACATTTCCTGTTCCGAGACTAAGCACCGCCGGGCGGAAGCGTCAATATGCCGATCCGGTACGGTTTATCTTTCCGTGAAGGCAAGAAATCCCGCGCCGCTCCCTTGACGTTCCCGCTGCAACATGGTCAATGTCCCCTCCATAGATATAGCCGATTAGCCAGCCAGTTGAATTTGTCAGCTGAATTTAAATGACCGCACATGGCGGATTGAACCGTTGGCGGGGAAATGCGGCGGTTTGTCAGACCGCTGGTAATCGATTGCGATGGCAGGACCGGCACTGACCGTGGATTAGAAAGCGAATGTCGTCAGACAAGATGCCGGGTGCGGCTCAAACCAAGCAAGCTACAACTCCCAAAGATATGGCCAATGCTATCCGCGCCCTTGCGATGGACGCGGTGCAACAGGCAAATTCCGGTCATCCGGGCATGCCGATGGGGATGGCCGACGCGGCGACAGTGCTGTTCACGAAATTTTTGAAATTCGATCCGGCAAATCCCGACTGGCCTGACCGCGACCGCTTCGTGCTGTCGGCGGGTCATGGTTCCATGCTGCTTTATGCGCTGCTTCATCTGACCGGCTACCGGGATATGCCGATCGAGGAGATCCGAAATTTCCGGCAACTGGGCAGCAAATGCGCGGGCCATCCCGAATATGGCGAAGCTGCGGGGATCGAGACGACGACCGGACCGCTTGGTCAGGGCGTTGCCAATGCGGTCGGCATGGCATTGGCGGAAAAGCTGCTTGGCGCCCGGTTCGGTACCGATCTGGTCAATCACCGGACCTATGCGATTGCCGGCGATGGCTGCCTGATGGAAGGGATCAGCCACGAGGCGATGGGGCTTGCCGGCCATCTCCGCCTCAACAAGCTCATCGTGCTGTTCGACGATAACGGCATTACCATCGATGGCGGGACCGATCTGTCGACATCCGAAGATGTGCCCGCGCGTGTCGCGGCTTATGGCTGGAACGTGCTGCGCGCCGACGGGCATGACCCTGACGCGGTGGCCCAGGCGTTGCAGGCGGCGCAGGAGAGCGACAAGCCGACCCTGATCGCGTGCAAGACCCATATTGGCTATGGTTCGCCTAACAAGGTCGATACCGCAGGCGCGCATGGCGCGCCGCTGGGCGAGGAAGAGATTGCGGCAACCCGTGCGGCGCTGGGCTGGGAGGCCGCGCCGTTCGAGGTGCCCGAACCGGTGCTTGATGCCTGGCGCGCGGCGGGCAGCCGCGGGGCGGCGGAATTTGCCGCCTGGACCGACCGGCACGGGGCCGCTGACAGTGCCCTGCGCAGCGAATTTGACCGCCGTCTGGCCGGGACATTGCCTGAAGGACTTGATAAGGTCATCGCGGATTATAAACGCGAGCTGGCAACCGAGTTGCCAAGCGTTGCGACCCGCAAGGCGTCGCAGAACGCGCTTGAAGTCATTAACCCCGTGGCGCAGGAAACGATTGGCGGTTCGGCTGATCTCACCGGTTCCAACAATACCCTGTCCAAGGATATGGGCATTGTCGGACCGGAAAATTTCGCCGGACGTTTCGTGCATTACGGTATTCGCGAACATGGCATGGCGGCGGTCATGAACGGGCTGGCGCTGCATCGCGGGGTGATCCCCTATAGCGGCACATTCCTTGTGTTTACCGATTATTGCCGCCCGGCGATCCGACTGTCGGCCATGATGCGGCAGCGCGTCATCTATGTCATGACCCATGACTCCATCGGGCTTGGCGAAGACGGCCCGACACACCAGCCGGTCGAACATCTGGCCAGTCTGCGGGCAATGCCCCATATTCTGGTATTCCGGCCCGCCGACGCGGTGGAAACGCTTGAATGCTGGCAATTGGCGCTGCAGGCGGAAGACCGGCCAAGCGTGCTGGCACTGACGCGACAGAACCTGCCGACGATCCCGCAGCCTTACAGTGCGGAAAACCGCTGCGCCAGGGGGGCTTACCTGATCGATCCGGACGCGGCGGAAGATGCGGTGACGCTGATCGCGACCGGATCCGAGGTTGAGATCGCCATGGCCGCCGCGGCGCTGCTCGATAAGGAAGGTATCGCCGCAAGGGTCGCTTCTGCACCCTGTCTTGAATTGTTTGCCGCACAGCCTGAAAGCTATCGTCGTTCTGTGCTGGGTTCGGGGCTCAGGGTCGCGATCGAGGCGGGCAGCACCTTTGGCTGGGAACGTTATGTGGGCGATGACGGGCTTGTAATCGGTATGGAAAGCTTTGGTGCAAGCGCGCCTTACAAGCAGCTTTATCAACATTTTGGAATTACACCGGAAGCGGTGGCCGATGCCGTCCGCACCCGGATTAAATCGGCAAATTAGGGAGAACAGGAAGATGGCGCTTCGGGTTGCAATTAACGGTTTTGGGCGGATCGGGCGGAATGTCCTGCGGGCAATCGTTGAATCGGGTCGCAGCGATGTCGAGGTCGTCGCGGTGAACGATCTGGGTCCTGTGGAAACGAATGCGCATCTGTTGCGGTTTGATTCGGTGCATGGCCGTTTTCCGGGCACTGTGACCACCACCGAGGATACGATCGACCTTGGCACCGGTTCGATCAAGGTGACCGCAGAACGCGATCCGGCGGCGCTGCCCTGGGGCGATCTGGGTATCGATATTGCGATGGAATGCACCGGCATTTTCACCGCCCGCGATGACGCGGCAAAGCATCTTGAAGCCGGCGCCAAGCGGGTGCTGGTCTCTGCCCCGGCCACGGGTGCTGATCTTACCGTCGTCTATGGCGTCAATCATGACAAGCTCGAAGCCGGCCACACCGTGGTGTCCAACGCATCCTGTACGACCAACTGCCTTGCGCCGGTGGCGATGGTGCTGAACGAAACCATCGGGATTGAGCAGGGCTTCATGACCACGGTGCATGCCTATACAGGCGATCAGCCGGTGCTTGATACGCTGCACAAGGATCTGTATCGCGGTCGCGCGGCGGCCCTGTCGATGATTCCGACCTCGACCGGTGCGGCCAAGGCTGTCGGTCTGGTGCTGCCTGAACTGGCGGGCAAGCTTGACGGGACGGCGGTACGGGTGCCGACGCCGAATGTCTCGATGATCGACCTGGTCTTCAACGCCAAGCGCGCCACCACGATCGAGGAAGTCAACAAGGCGCTTGTTGACGCATCCGAAGGCCGGCTCAAGGGTGTACTGGCGACGACGAGCGCGCCCAATGTTTCCATCGATTTCAATCATGATCCGGCTTCTTCGACGGTTGCGCTCGATCAGACGCAGGTTACCGACGGCACCCTTGTGCGTGTGTTGAGCTGGTACGACAATGAATGGGGCTTTTCCAACCGCATGTCCGATACCGCGACCGCGATGGGTAAATTGCTGTAGCTGGCTGCGGGATTTACCGCGATGCGCCGGTTTCAGACGCTGGATGACCTTGACGTTGCGGGCAAGCGGGTGCTTGTCCGCCTCGATCTGAATGTACCGCTCAAGGACGGCCAGGTCACGGACACGACCCGGATCGACCGGGCAATCCCCACGATAGCGGAGCTTTGCGACAAGGGGGCGAAAGTCATCCTGCTGTCGCATTTCGGCCGCCCCAAGGGCGAAATTGTCGCCGGGATGTCGCTTGCCCCGGTCGCCGAACCGCTTGCGGCGGCACTGGGCCGGCCGGTAATTTTCTGCCATGCCTGCATCGGGCAGGTGGCCGATGGCGCGGTCGCCTCTCTGGCGCCGGGCGAGGTGCTGCTTCTTGAAAATACCCGTTTCCATCCGGGGGAGGAGACGAACGATCCCGATTTTGCCAATCATCTGGCGGATCTTGGTGACATCTATGTGAATGATGCCTTTTCGGCGGCGCACCGGGCCCATGCCTCGACCGAGGCGGTGGCGCATCTGCTGCCTTCTGCTGCCGGTCGCAATATGGAAGCCGAACTCACCGCCCTGTCGCAGGCATTGAGCGCGCCCGAGCGGCCACTTGTCGCAATCGTCGGCGGTGCCAAGATTTCATCGAAACTCGATCTGCTGGGCAATCTCGTGGAAAAGGCCGATTGCCTTGTCATTGGTGGCGGTATGGCGAACACTTTTCTGGCCGCGCAGGGCAAGCCGGTGGGCAAATCGCTATGCGAGCATGAGCTTGGCGATACCGCACGTGAAATTCTTGCCAGGGCGGAAAAAGCCGGGTGCGAGATAGTGCTGCCGCAGCATGTTGTGGTGGCAAATGAATTTGCCGCCGGGGCCACGGCACGCGCCCTGCCGATTGAGGAGATGACCGAAGAAGGTATGATCCTAGATCTGGGGGAGACGGCGCTTGCCGAGCTTGCGCAGCGTTTCGAGACGGCAAGGACCGTGGTCTGGAACGGTCCGCTGGGTGCCTTCGAAATCACGCCATTCGACAATGGCACGAATGTCGCCGCCCGTAAGGTCGCTTCGCTGACCCGGGCAGGCAAGCTGTTGTCTGTGGCCGGTGGCGGCGACACCGTGGCCGCGCTCAACAATGCCGGGGTGATGGAGGATTTCAGTTATGTCTCCACCGCGGGAGGCGCATTTCTGGAGTGGCTTGAAGGTAAGCAGTTGCCGGGCGTCAAAGCCCTTGAAACAGGCGAATAACTGATCACAATTTAATAGAGAGATTGAAGAAGAGGGCGATCCGATGGATTTAGCGGCACTGAACGACATCGCGAACAAGATGGTCGAAAAAGGCAAGGGGATCCTTGCAGCGGATGAAAGCAGCGGGACGATCAAAAAACGGTTCGACCAGATCAATGTGGAATCGACCGAGAATAACCGGCGCGATTATCGCGAAATGCTGTTCCGTTCGTCAGGCATGCAGCATATCGGCGGCGTAATCCTGTTCGATGAAACGATCCGGCAGAGTGCCGCCGACGGAACCCCACTCATCAAGCTTATTCAGGATTCAGGCGCGGTGCCCGGTATCAAGGTCGATACAGGTGCCAAAGAACTGGCCGGCGCGCCGGGTGAAAAAGTCACCGAAGGACTTGATGGCCTGCGCGAACGGCTTGCCGAATATCACGCGATAGGTGCGCGTTTTGCGAAATGGCGCGCGGTGATCGATATTGCCGAAAATATCCCCAGCCAATATTGTCTGAATGTGAATGCCCATGCGCTGGCCCGCTATGCGGCGCTGTGTCAGGAAGCCGGGATTGTGCCCATTGTCGAACCCGAGGTGCTGATGGATGGCGCGCATGATATCGACCGCTGCGCCGAGGTGACCGAGGCGGCGCTCGATGCGCTGTTTGCGGAACTGTTCCAACAGCGGGTGCCGCTTGAGGGCACTGTGTTAAAGCCCAATATGGTGGTATCGGGCAAAAAGAACCCAACCCAGGCCGGTGTCGAGGAAGTGGCGGAAAAGACCATCAGGGTGCTCAAGCGTTGCGTACCCGCGGCGGTGCCCGGTATTGCCTTCCTGTCCGGCGGGCAGTCCGATGAGGATGCAACCGCCCATCTCAACGCGATGAATGCGATCGGCAATCTGCCCTGGAACCTGACCTTCTCCTACGGTCGCGCGCTACAGGCGCCCGCACTCAAGGCCTGGGACGGGCAGGCCGAAAATGTGGCGAAGGCACAGACGGTCTTTGCCCATCGTGCGAAAATGAACGGTCTTGCGACCCTGGGCGACTGGAAGCCGGCGCTGGAGCAGGAACTGGCAGCCTGAGTGGCGTTAAACGGAACGGGCAGGAGGCATGTCAGATAGCGAAGTCTCCCGGCCACGTTGCCGGCTTTATCTGGTAACGCCGCCATCCTGCGCGCCCGAAAGCCTTGCGGACAGGTTAACCGATGCGCTGGCAGGTGGCGATGTCGCCTGCCTGCAGCTGCGCCTCAAGGATTGTTCCGACGCGGCGGTGCGCGCGGCGACGGCGCGACTGATACCGATTGCCCATGCGCATGATGTTGCCTTTCTGGTCAATGACCGTCCTGATCTTGCCCGGGAGCTGGGGGCGGACGGGGTGCATGTCGGACAGGACGATATGGCCTGTGCGGATGCGCGGCAGATCGTCGGCCGGGACGCCATTGTCGGAGTGAGTTGCCACAATTCGCGCCACCTCGCCATGGAAGCGGGGGAAGCCGGGGCCGACTATGTTGCCTTCGGTGCTTTCTATCCCACAGCGACAAAGGATGCCAGATTCTCCGCCGCGCCCGATATCCTGCAATGGTGGCAGGAGACATTTGTCCTGCCCTGTGTCGCGATCGGCGGGATTACACCGGAAAATTGCGAACCGCTGGTCCGGGCGGGGGCGGATTTCATCGCGGTGGCGAGCGGCGTGTGGGATCATCCTGCCGGACCGCAGGCGGCGGTACGGGACTTTAACCGGATCTTTGACAGGGTTGCTGCGGAGTCTGGCTAGTGTTCATTTTTTCCATTCAGCGCTTGGCATTCAGCGTTCAGGCTTGCGCACCCAGAAGGGGTCGGTCCCGATGAAGGTTTCGGGAAATTCCTGCTCCAGCGCATGCCAGTTGCGCAGATCGGTAAATTCAGGATCTTCGGGGAAGCGTTCGGCGTAACGCCGCCCGGTTTCGCCTGACAGGAATTCATAACCGAGAAATTCAAGTCCAAGCTCCCCGATCATCTCGGCAATCTGCAGGCAGGTAAAGCGATGCTCTTCCCCGTGGAACAGCAGGTCACGGCAAGTGGAGGTCGCAAAGAAATCGCTGCCTTCGCGGGTGACGGGTTTTGCCGGGTGATCGTCGGGCAGAGCCAGTAATTCGCGGCGGCATTCGCGAATTCCCTCGGAGGTAGGCGGATAGCCCCGCGCCGCGATCACCTCGCGCGCCGCGACGACCGGCTTGCGCGCGGTTTCGCTATAAAGGGCGATGCGCATCAACCCTGCCTGATGCAGGCAATCGGTCAGAATGCGCCAGCCTTCCAGCGGATCGCGCATATGGTGCAGTACCCCATAGGCCTGTATCACATCGAATTCGAGCCCCTTACCGGGCAGGGCCAGGATATCCCCGTGCCGGAAATCGATCGACCCGATGCCGAAATCCGATGCCATCCGTTTGGCATAGGCAAGACTTGTCAGGCTGAGATCCATGGCGGTGATCTTTGCGCCGCGAATGGTGGCCGCGCTGCTGATCGCATCCATGCCGGTGCCGCAGCCCGCGATCAGCATGCGCGGATTTTCCGGGTACCGCATCTCGCGCCCCTGCAGATGCGGGAACTGGCTGACGAGGATCATACCCATCGATTGCGGGCTGCCGATGGCTGTGTTCTGCCAGCGTGGATAGGGGTTTTCCTCGTAGTGGGCGCGGATATCGGCCGAAACCGTGCCGGTAATCTCGGTCAGCGGTTCGATTGTCGGGCGCAGTTTCGCTTCCTCGCGCGGTTCCCTGATCTGCCGTTCGATCAGCGCGCCAAGCGGGTTGTCGAACACAAGCCGGTCGAGCGTATCGGCAAACGCCATATCATTCAGCGGACGATATGCGCCAACAAGCGCGATGTCGCGTGCCAGCGATCCGGTCTGATCGCCCGCAAGCGACAGCATGTCGGCTGTGTCCAACCGCGCGATCAGAGCGTCGAGCGCGACCGTTTCTTCCGGGGTTTCATAATAGGCATATTCATTGAGGAAGCATTGCATGGGCAATGCGAAAACAAGGATCGCGGGCGCTTCTTCGCGGGCTGCGGGATCGAGCAGAAGATGCCGCCGCAGGGTGGTGAACAACCGCTCCATGTCCCCGTCGCGGACGATATCATAGATCAGGCAGGCCGCGATCAGCCGCGACCCCATGGCGCTGATCTTTTCCGCATCGAGGGTGAAATCGCCCGCCCGCATCGCAGCGATCCATTCGGCCATTGTCGGGTTGTTCTTCAGATAGCCGATGGCGCGGCGCGACAAAAGCTGGGTTTCCACACCCGGCGTTGTCAGACAGACGGCGATCTCATTGCCCATGGTCTGATCGTCGGGCAGATCGGCGCGCACCGCCATGCAATTGGCCAGCCCGCGCCACAAGGCCGGGTCGTTCGGTTCCAGCTCAACTGCTTTGCGAAAGCTTGCCAGCGCGGTATCGAGATCGCCCAGATTCTGTAAAATCGTGCCGATATTATGGTGCAGGGCGGCAAGGTCGGGATCAATTTCAAGCCCCTTGCCATAAGCGGCCACCGCATCGCCGATCCGTCCCACACCGCGCAGGGCGATGCCATAATTCAGATACAGCTCCGCTGTGGCCCGACCTTTCGCAAGCGCAGTCTCAAGCAGCTTCAGCGCTTCCTCACTATGGCCCGTCATATTGGCGATCATGCCAAGATTCGTGAGCGCGTCGATATGGCCGGGTTCGGCTGAAAGCATCCGGTTATAGATGTGGATTGCCTGATCAAGCTGACCCTGCTGCTGCGCCTCATAGGCAGCGCGATAGGCCTCGCTCAGGGTCAGCTCGACCGGTTGTCCGCCATCACGGCGCTCCAGAATAACGCGTTTGCTTTTTTTGCGGCGACGTTCTTCCGCGCGCCTTTGTTGCCGGTTCATTTTCGGGTTCCGTTACATCAGGTGGGACACAGGATTCACGGCTTATCAAGCGCTGTGAGCGCGGCGGTAAAGCCGCTCAGGGACATGGGCAGGGCTACGGCCTGGCCCTGCGCATTGACGAGCTTAAGCTCCGCCGATTTACCCGCCTTGAAGAAAGATTGCACATCATCATTGATAATCAGCGGGGCAAGACAGCCGGCAGGCTCGCAGCGCTGAACGGGCAGGCGGCCGACTTCCTTTCCGTCCACCGAAAGTAATACGCCTTGCTGCAACAAAAACCCAAGCGGCAGGATGAAGACCCCAACCGGATGTTCCGCATCGGGAACCTTGAAGATCGAAACCCGCAGGACTTGTTGCCCGGTTTCGGTGACCGTCACGCGCAAAATCGCTTCGCAATCAGACGCCTCTTTACTGTCCGGCTCGGGGCAGACGACGGCCCAATCCTTGAAATGGGTAATATTCTTCTCGGGCGTTTTCGCCGCTTCCTGTGCAGCGGCAGGATAGGCAAAGACCGCGCCCGCAAAAAGCAGGATACAGCTGACAAGCCCGACTGATGATACAATGCGTGTCATAGGGATTCCCGTTGCCCCGGTTACAAAGACCGACAGCATAACGATTTTTGCGCCTTAGCGCGATGGGCTTGCTAGCTTTTGCGATACCGGTCTGTCGCCCGGATCAGCGCATCGACAATTCCTGCCTCCATGGCCGAATGGCCGGCATCGGGAATAATGGTCAGCGTTGCCTCGGGCCAGGCGCGGTGCAGATCCCAGGCGCTACGCATCGGGCAGACGACGTCGTAACGCCCCTGCACGATATGGGCGCGGATATGCCGGATCCGCCCGATATTTGCCAATAGCTGATCATCTTGCTCGAAAAAGCCGCGATTGACGAAATAGTGGCATTCGATGCGGGCAAAGGCTTCGGCGAATGTATCTTCGCCCGCATGCTGGATATGTACGGGGTCGGGGGTCAGAAAGCTTGTGCTTGCCTCCCAGATACTCCAGGCGCGTGCAGCCGCAAGCCTTGTTGGCTGATCCGGGCTTGTCAGCCGTCTGTAATAGGCTGCGATCAGATCGCTGCGCTCGGCCGCCGGGATGGCTGCGAGATAATGCTCCCACGCATCGGGGAACAGCTCGCTTGCGCCTTCCTGGTAGAACCAGTGCAGTTCGCGCGCGCGGAGCATGAAAATTCCGCGCAGGATCAGCCCGTTCACCCGCTCCGGATGGGTCTGGGCATAGGCAAGCGACAGGGTGCTGCCCCAGGAGCCGCCGAACAGATGCCAGTCCGGGAGGCCAAGATGATTGCGCAGCCTTTCCATATCGGCGACCAGATCCCAGGTCGTGTTATGGCGCAGTTCCGCATGCGGACGGCTTTTCCCGCAGCCGCGCTGATCGAACAGGATGATACGCCAGCTTGCAGGATCAAAGAAGCGCCGTCCGCGCGGATCGGTGCCGCCGCCCGGACCCCCATGTACGAACAGGATCGGCTTGCCCTGCGGATTGCCCGATTCCTCGAAATAAACCGAATGCCCGTCCCCGACATCCAGCCAGCCTGTGCGATGCGGTGAAATCGGCGGGTAAAGGCAGCGCAATTCTGTCTCTCGGGTCGCGGCGTTACTGGTCATCGGATCTCTCTCTTTCGTGTCGGGTGACGGGGCATTGGAGGGGTTGCTGCACGCAAATGTTCCACCTGCCCTGTTGCCCGGGCTGGTGTTCGGGCGCCAGTTCATGGCTAATATAGCAATCAAAATAACCACAATAAAAAGGGAGGCCCGGCAAAAGCGCCACGAAAGGGGCTTGCGGGTAAGGCATATGCGTGAGGTTGAAGGAAAAACCGCTTTTGTCAGCGGGGGTGCAAGCGGGATCGGACGCGGTATGGCGCGCGCATTCGCCGATGCGGGCATGAACGTCATGATCGGCGATATCGAGGATGCACCGATGCAGGCGCTTGTCTCGGAACTGCGGCAGGCAGGGGCGCAGGCAGAGTGCGTCCGGGTCGATGTGTGCGATCGCGACGCGGTGATGGCGGCGGCCGATGCGACAGAAGCGCGTTTTGGCAAGGTACATGTGGTTTGCAACAATGCGGGTGTTCTGGTCGATGGCCGTTCCGAAAAAGTTGATATGGATAACTGGAACTGGGTCGTCGACGTCAATCTGTGGGGCGTCGTTTACGGGTTTCAGGCCTTCATCCCGAAAATTCTGTCCCATGGTGAAGGCGGTCATGTGGTCAATACTGCCTCAATGGCGGGGATGGTAAATTTTCGCGGCTCAGGCCCCTATAACGCGACGAAATTCGCTGTTGTCGCCCTGTCTGAAACACTGATGGAAGAACATAGGAAGGACAATCTTGGGGTTTCTGTGTTGTGCCCCGGTGCGGTCAATACCAAGATCGCGGAGTCGGGGCGCAACAGGCCCGGGCGCTATGGCGGCACCGATGACAGTGTCAATGCGCCCATGGCCGCGCTGCTGCCAGATGCGATTGATCCCGATATCGTTGGCCGTCAGGTGCTTGAGGCAATCCGGGACGATCAGTCTTACATTTTCACCGACCCCGGCCTGCGGCGGCATATTGCCGAACGCTTCCGCCGCATCGGTCTGGGCTTTGACTGGGCGGAAAACTGCGCGGCCCTGAAATAGCCCGATATGAACGGGTAGAGCGAACTGAGCAATCACGGTTAGACAGAACAGGGGAGGAATGAGGATGAGCTTCGACAAGAAAATCGCGGTGGTGACGGGGGCGGGTTCGGGCTTTGGCGCGGCAACGGCCCGGCTGTTTGCCGCGGGCGGTGCGGCTGTTGTCGCATCCGACATCAATCTTGAGGGGGCGGAACAGACCGTCGCTGACATCGAGAAGGCCGGTGGCACTGCCATCGCGATCAGAACGGATGTGCGGCAGTCGGGCGATATGGCCGCGCTGATTGCGGCTGCCTGCGACCGGTTCGGGGGTATCGATATCGTGGTCAATAATGCCGGGCTGGGCCACCGGGCCGCCCCGATGCACGAACTTAGCGAAGAAGATTACGACCTTGTTTTCGATACCAATACCAAAAGTATTTTCTGGTCGGTGAAATATGCGGTGCCGAAACTGATCGAACGCGGTGGCGGTGCGATCGTCAATGTCGCCTCGATCGGCGCGAAGCGGCCGCGGCCGCTCGGGGCGGCCTATAACGCTTCCAAGGGGGCGGTGGCGACGATGACCCGCGCGGTCGCGTCCGAGCTTGCGCGGCACAAGATCCGCGTCAATGCGGTCTGCCCGCTGGCATCTGAAACAGGTTTTTTCAAGACCACGGGGATCGAGAAATTGTCCGACAAGGCCCGTGAGCGGATGATCAGTGAGGTGCCGCTGCGTCGGCTGACCGATCCGCAAGATGTTGCCAATGCCATTGTTTTTCTTGCCTCCGAACAGGCGGAGTTCCTGACCGGTATTCTGCTTGATGTGGATGGTGGCAAGGGCATCTAGGCGACCACCCTTCTGCTGATGAACGGCCATTCAGGCCCCGCACGGCAATCCGGGACACCGGTTGCCGCGCCGGTCAGTCCTGCGCGTCAGGTCAAGCCCTGTACCCTTCTTTTCACAAGCGGGCTTGCACATGGTAACGTTATATTATAACGAATTGCCGCATGCGGCGAGTATGACAATAATATTATTTGCAAATGCGAATAATTATCATTAAGTTTGCTCCGCACAACAGGAGTACGGGGTATGTACAAGATTTTAGCAGTGGCGCCATTGACGTGTTTGTTGGTGAGCGGTGGGGTCGCCTGGGCGGATGAGGGGAGTTTCCCGCGTCTTGAGGTGGTTATTCCGATCGAAATTCAGGATGACTTCGCTTTCGATTCGGATGATCCTGCAGCCGAACTTAACGATCTTTACGCAACGATCGAACCGGAAGTGAGTTTGCATTTTAACTCGGCGATTTCGCTTGTTGCGGGATTTGTATTCGAGCCGGTGCAGGATCCGGGACCGCGAGAGGATCGCGTGTTCGAGGATCAGGGCCTTTTTGCGGAGCAGGTTTTCCTCAGCTATTCGGGTGAGGGATTCGGCGTGCAGGCCGGTAAATTCAATCCCGCCTTTGGCATGGCGTGGGGAAATGAGAATCGCGGGCTGCATACGCTGTCGGTCGCAACCTTCTTCGCCGATACAACTTTCCTGAGCGAATCCGTCTTCCAGGATCGCGGCCGGACGCGCATCGGCAGTGGCGGGGTCAGCAATACAGAGGATTTCTCATCCGTTGCGGTTTCGCTTGATAGCGAAGCGGTCGCGGGGCTGGGTGGCATGGGCTACACGCTTGGCTTTGTGCATCAGCAGGGCGGCCGCGGCGATCCTGAGGATGAAACCGGATTTGTCGCCGGCCTGTTCAAGAGTGTCGCGCTGTCGAATGGCGCAACCCTGGAACCGGTTCTCGAACTCGCGCATTTTGAGAATGCCGGTGGCGCGCAGCTTGACCGCGACTATGTGACATTGGGTGCGGGTTGGGCGAACGGCCCCTGGAATGCGGCTTTGTCCGCGACAGGCCGGTTTTCCGATTCCAATGCAGCCGGTGTGGCAAGTGATGACGATACGCTTGTCCAGCTGTCGGGCGGATACGGATTTTCAAACGGTGTGACGCTGGATGTCGGCTATCGGTTCTCGGAGGAAGCCAATGCCGAAACGCATATGGTCGGCGCTTTGCTGGCCTATGAGCTGGGCTTCACGCTACCGCGGTAAGCGCTTGTTTTCTCCCTCCTCCGGGACGTACTGGGATCGGTGGTGCGGCACCGATCCCTTTTTTTTTCGCTATTTTCGTCAACTTTGTTTTTTGTACCATTCCATGACGCCGACGCCGGGGCGGATCTGTGTGCCGGTGCGTCCCGACAGGACAGCTTCTGCTTGCGCCAGATGGCCGATATGTGCCGTGCCACCGGTTTCGCGCACAAAATGGCAGGCAGCGGCGACTTTCGGCCCCATTGAGCCTTCGGCGAATTCAAAACCGGCAATGCAGTCAGGCGTGGCATGCCGGATCGGTCTTTGTTTCGGGGTGCCCCAATTACCGTAAACCGCATCGATGTCGGTGAGGATCAGCATTGTCTGCGCCCCGATTTCAATGGCAAGCAGGGCGGAACTGCGATCCTTGTCGATGACCGCTTCGACCCCGCGCAACCGACCGGTCCCGTCGGTTGTGACCGGCACGCCGCCGCCGCCGGCGCAAATCACAACGAAGCCTGCTGAAAGCAGGTGTCGCACCGCCGCGATTTCACAGATACCGAGGGGCAGGGGGGAGGCGACGACACGGCGGAATCGGCCAGGTGATATCTCTGCCATGTGCCAGCCGGACCGTTTTGCAATTGCCGCCTGTTCGGCATCGGAAAAATAGGGACCGATCGGCTTTAGCGGGCGGTCGAAGGCCGGATCGTCGGGATCGACCTGCACTTGCGTCAGCAATGTTACCGGTGCCCGGTCCCGGGGCAGGCAACCGGCCAGCTCCCGTTCGATTTCGTAGCCGATCAGCCCTTCGCTTTGCGCGCCCAGATCGTCAAGCGGAAAAGGCAATTGTCCTGACAGGCTGAGTGTCTGGAGTGCAAGCAGGCCGATCTGCGGTCCGTTACCATGGGTGATGGCGATGGTGTGATGATCGGCAAGTCCGCCGATAATTCGGGCGGCGGAAGCGATTTTCCGGCGCTGCTCGTCGGGTGCGATAGTGCCATCCGGTCCCGCGATTGCATTGCCGCCAAGCGCAATCACAATGCGGCGTTGCGATATCTGTTGCGATCTGCCGTCCCCTGATGGAGTAGCGCCCGCATCATTCATGGGGCTGCATCATTCATGGGCCCGCATCATTCATGGGTAAGCCCGTGCCGGTTGAGCATATCGTCAAGTGCTGCGGCAAGACCGGGATTGTCCATGTCCGACAGGTCATAGCTTGCCCGCAGCACAGGCTTGTCGAAGGGTATAACCGAAGCCAGATCGAAGGGCGTGCCGATAATCACGATCTCCGCCGCCGACTGTGCGATGGTTGTTGCCAATGCGTGGCGTTGTTCGGGGGTGTAGCCGACAGCCGGCAAAACCGGCCCGATATGCGGATATTGTGCGAAAATTGCCGCGATTTCGGGTGTTGCGCTGAGCCGGGGGTCGATAATTTCCGCGACCCCCGCCTTTGTCGCCGCCGCAAGGCCCGCACCGGTTGCCATGCCCCCATGGGTCAGCGTCGGTCCGTCTTCGACGACAAGTACCCGCTTGCCGGCGGCAAGTTCCGCCCGAGCCAAACTAACGGGCGAGCCTGTGCGGCGGATCGGTACAGTGGCGTTAAGGACGCGGATTTCAGCGATCACTGCCCGGGTTTGTGCCGTGCCTGCTGCGTCGGCTTTGCTGACGAGTACGAGATCCGCCATCCGCAGATTGGCTTCACCGGGATAATATTCCCTCGCCTGTGCCGGGCGTAACGCATCGGCCAGTACGATGTGAAAATCAGGCACAAGAAAGGGGAAATCGTTATTGCCCCCGTCCCAAAGCAGAATATCCGCCTCTTGCTCCGCCTGTGCCAGGATCGCCCCATAATCGACACCGGCAAACACAACTCCGCCTGCCGCGATATAGGGCTCATATTCCTCCCGCTCCTCATGGGTGCAATCAGCAGCGGCAAGATCGTCAAGGCATGCAAAGCGCTGTGCCTGTTGCCGTGCAAGATCTCCGTAAGGCATGGGATGGCGCAAAACAGCGGGGTTTAGTCCACGCGCGCGTAACTCTTTGAAGATGAAGCGTGCGGTCTGCGATTTGCCGCAGCCGGTGCGGATCGCGCTGACGGCGATCACCGGGCGGTTTGCACGCAGCATTGTCTGTCTTGGCCCAGCCAGCATGAAGTCGGCGCCGCAAGCCAGCGCACGGGAAGCAAGCGTCATCACCGCTGTGTGAGACAGATCGCTATAGGCAAGCAGGATGCGGCCGATTCGATGTTCCGCGCACAGGGTTTCAAGATCGCTTTCAGGGTAAATCGGGATGCCGTCGGGATAGAGCGGACCCGACAGCGCAGCCGGATAGCGACGGTTTTCGATGTCGGGGATCTGGGCAGCGGTGAAACCGACGACCTGGGTGTCCGGGTCATCGCGATAAAGCATGTTGAAGTTGTGAAAATCGCGCCCGCCGGCCCCCAGAATCAAGGTTCTGACCGGTGTGCTGCCCCTTCGGGCGGACCTTGCGGCGGCATCTGTCTGCGTGTCAGGGCACATTTGTCATCCACCTGAAAGTCAGGTTATGGCGCGGCCCACATCTCCGGACGCATGACAAAAGACCGCGATGGAGCATTGCGCGATTGTTACTGTCATTCTGGCAGGCAATGGGCCAAACGACATTGATCGGGATCAAACTGGAGGTCTGTGGAGTGCCGGAAAAAAGAACTTTCGCACAGGGTCAGCCTGTTTAACCGATAATTAGGCAGTTTTTTCTAAACAAAGAGGTTGAGCGTCCGCGCGCATAAGAAGGTTACAAATAGATGGTCACAGACCGCCCGGAAAAGGCAGGTGAGAGCCCGCCGATTCGCTGGCGCATAGGGCTGGAACTGCTCAGCATGTTCGTGGCCAGCCGTCGGCGCAATATTCCGCTGTTGATGCTGCTCATCTTCATGATGACGGGGGTATTGATTACCCATGTGCCGTTCTGGCAGGCACTCATTTGGTGTGCCGCGGGTATCCTGTTATCCGCGATCGGGTTTGTTCTGTGCGAGAAGTTCTTCAAGGCGCAATTGAGTACGGGCACCTTTCACCGCTGGATCGTCATCATCGGCAGCTGGCGCCTGGCAACCGGGCTATGGAACTCGACCCTGCTGATCTGGGCCTGGGATCCGGGCAATATGTCGGGCAATCTGATGCTGCTTCTGTTCATGGCATTGCAGCTGCCCATCTATGCGATGAATGGTGGCTATATGCTGTCACTCTATTTCGCCGAACAGGCCAGCTCGGCAGCCGCCATGCTGGCGGGTGCCTGGCTGTTGATGAGTGAATGGGGCCATCCGGAGCTGGTGCTGCCCGTCGGTCTGTACTTCATTGCCAATATGATCTTTCCCGTAAGAGTTTACCGTTCAACGGTTGGCATGCTGCAGGCGCGGTTTGATGCTGAACATGCCCGGGCCGAGGCTGAAGAGGCCAACCGCTCAAAGAGTGAGTTTCTGTCGACCATGAGCCATGAAATCCGTACACCGCTTAATGCGGTGATCGGTATGACAGGGCTGCTGCTTGATACGCCGTTGACGGCCGAGCAGAACCGGTTTGCCCTGGCGGCAAAGAATTCAGGCGAGCATCTGCTTTATCTGATCAACGACATTCTGGATTTCAGCAAGCTGGAGGCAGAACGGGTTGAGCTGGAGCAGGTCGATTTCGATCTGCTGCAGGAGGTCGAAACCGTCATCAGTATCCTTGGTAGCACAGCCAGTGCCAAGGGCGTGCGACTTGTCAGCGATATCGCGGGCGATGTGCCGCGTTATCTGAATGGCGACGCAGCCCGGCTGCGTCAGGTGTTGCTCAACCTGATCGGCAATGCGGTTAAATTCACCGATAACGGGTCTGTCACTGTCCGGGTCCGGTTCCGGGCAGATGAATTGCACGGGGCGCGCCCGACGGGTCATTCCTTGCGGTTCGAAATTATCGATACAGGGATCGGTATCCCCGAAAACAAGCAGCAAAAGCTGTTTCAGGACTTTACCCAGGCCGACGCCTCCACAACGCGCCGGTTTGGCGGCAGCGGGCTTGGGCTTGTCATTTGTCAGCGCATTCTTGCCCTGATGGGGGGTGCGGTCGGCTTTTCAAGTGTCGAGGGGCAGGGCAGCACATTCTGGTTCACGCTGTCATTGCCCCGGGCGAAATCCGCGGCCCAGGCTGTGGATTGCGGCGCAGCGAACGTTGATCAGCAGGCGGTGCCGCAACAGTTGCAGCCTGCGGCGGCCCTTCGCGATCTGCAGATCCTGGTTGCCGAAGACAATCAGGCCAATCAGCTGCTGATTCAGACATTGCTTGAAAAACAGGGGCACAAGCCGGTGGTTGTCGCCAATGGCCGCGAGGCGGTCGATGCGGTCATGAGCCGGCCTTTCGACCTTGTACTGATGGATATTCAGATGCCTGAAATGGATGGTGTCGATGCGACGCGCAAGATTCGTCGGCTAAGCGGGCCGGTGCGGTCCATCCCGATCATTGCGCTGACCGCCGATGCAATGACCGGCGCAAAGGAAAAATTCTTCGATGCGGGCATGGACGACTATCTGACCAAACCGATCGATGTGAGGAATCTGGTCAGGGCATTGCAAAGATGGGGCAGCACGGCAGATATGCCAGCCGAATCGCAGCAGAATTCCGGCACGCCAACGGATCAGTCGACCGCTTATATGGATGCGGCCCTGCTTGATGAGGATATTCTGAGTGCGCTGACCGATGCATTGGGCAATGGCAAGGTTATCGAACTTCTGGATGAGGTCTGGCCCGCCATCGATACGAAAATCGGCCAGATCCGCACAGCGATGGAAGCGCGCAACAGCGAACGCATTCTGCAGCTGGCGCATGAGGTAAAAGGCGTCAGCGGCAATTATGGCAGCCTGCGGCTCTCGCTGGCGGCGGCGCAGCTTGAACGCGAGGCGAATGATCCCGAGCGTGTCGCCCGGCATCTGGAGCGGATGTCCGAAACGGTCGCGCAGACAAGGAAATCCGTTACGAATTTTGTCGTGTCCGCCTCCTGACGCCGGGCGCAGGCGGTAAAGGCTGACCGCTGAGGTTGCAGACATTCTTGTCAATCATCGGAGGCGTTGCAGAAACAATACTCTGCACACGTTTCTTTGTTTATCTCTCCGCGATGCACGTGCTATATAGTTTCAAATGAAACTAATTTTTGTGGCGTGGCCCGAAGTCGCGCCGATTGAGCGAGGCTTGTAAGATGGGACGTCTGCGGTCGCGGAATATGGTCGTAGCGGCAGTATTTGTCGTTGCCCTGCTTACCGCTTCGCTTTTCTATTTTATTTCAGGCAGCGGCGGGGAGCAATCCGGCGGTGCGAGGGCGCAGGGCGGCGGGCGTCCGCCACCTGTTGTTCTGGTCGGTCCGGTCGAGGTGGGCAGCGTGCGCCAGCAATTATCCGCGGTCGGCAGCCTGCGTTCGAATGAGTCGGTTGTCATCCAGCCAGAAATTGCGGGTCGTGTCGCGGACATCTTTTTTGATGAAGGGATGGCTGTTGAGAAGGGCGCGCCGCTGATCGCCCTTGATGATGCGATTTTCCGCGCTGAGTTGCAGCAGGCTAAAGCACGACTGGCCTTAAAGCGCGCCAACCATGAACGGGCCAAGGATTTGTTCAAGCGCGGGGCAGCGTCGGCGCGTAATCTCGATGAGGCCCTGGCCGAGATGCGTGTCGCCGAAGCCGATGTGGCGCTGGCGCAGGCGCGGCTCGATAAGGGAACGATGTCCGCGCCATTTGACGGTATTCTGGGGCTGCGCAGTGTAAGTGTCGGGGATTACGTCAATCCGGGGCACCGGATTGTGAATATCGAGGATATTGACCCGATCAAGGTCGATTTTCGGGTGCCCGAGAATTTTGCCGGACTTGTCGGGCTGGGGCAGAAAATCGCCATCGATGTGGATGCGCTGCCCGGCCGCCAGTTCGAAGGGCGCGTCTATGCAATCGATCCGCTGATCGACACGAATGGCCGGGCAGTCACCCTGCGTGCGACAGTGGCCAATGAGGCTCGTGAGTTGCGGCCGGGTATGTTCGCGCGTGTGAAACTCACCGTCGCGCAGCATGACAATGCATTGCTGGTGCCTGAAACCGCCATTTTCGCCCGTGGCCAGGAACAGTTTGTCTATCGCGTGGTCGATGGCAAGGCCGTGATGGCCAGGGTGGAAACCGGCATTCGCCGTGACAGCAAGGTGGAAATTACAGACGGGATCTCAGAAACGGATCAGATCGTTTTTGAAGGGCATATCAAAGTGCAGGACGGATCGCCGCTGAAGGCAGTTGCGGCGGAAGAACCGGTTTCCTGACATTTGTTCCCCAGCAGCGCGACCGTTCCGAAGCTGCGCGACGGGGATGGCCCGGTGGCGTTCAGAGGGCATTCGGTGCCGGGGTACATACCGGGGTATATAGTAGTGCCGGGGTACATAGTGATGGCAGGGATGTCCGCGGCATCCTGCAAAGGGTGGAGCGAATCAGATGACGGAGCGTGATCGCAGTTTGGGTGGCAATTCGCTGTCTGCCATTTGCATTCGCCGGCCGGTTTTCGCAACAGTGATGAGCCTGCTGCTTGTCCTGCTGGGGGTCGTGTCGTTTGAGCGGCTTTCGGTACGTGAATATCCCAATATCGATCCGCCGATCGTTCTGGTCACCACGACCTATCCCGGTGCCAGCGCGGAGGTCATCGAAAGCCAGGTTTCGCGGGTGCTGGAAGAGGTGCTGGCGGGGATCGAGGGGGTGGAGTTCATCCGCTCCATTTCGCGTCAGGAACAGAGCATGATCGCGATCAATTTCGGTCTCAATCGTGATCCCGATGCCGCGACAAGCGATGTCCGCGACCGGGCCGGCCGGGTTGCGGGCCGGCTGCCTGAAGAAGCCGATGAGCCGGTGATCTTGCGGCTGGAGGCTGATTCTGACCCGATCATGTGGCTTGCATTCTCAAGCGATCATCATAATACGCTCGAAATCAGCGACTTTGCCGATCGGTTCGCAAAGGACCGGTTACAATCCCTGCCCGGTGTTGCGGAAGCGCGGTTATTCGGCGAACGGCTTTATGCCATGCGCATCTGGCTCGATCCGGCGCGGTTGGCGGCCTATGAGCTGACGGCACAGGATGTTGAAAATGCGCTGCGGCAGCAGAATGTCGAGATTCCGGCCGGCCGCATCGAAAGTACCGATGTTGAATTCACGGTATTGTCAGAGACGGATCTGCGCGAGCCGGAGGAATTCGGTGCTATCATCCTGCGTGAGAGTGACGGATATCTGGTACGGTTGCGTGATGTCGGCAGGGTCGAGATTGCGCCGCGTAACGAACGCAGCATCATCCGTTTCAATCAGGAACCTGCTGTCGGGCTCGGCATCGTCAAGCAATCGACCGGCAATCCGCTTGAAATCGCCCGCGCAGTGCGGGAGGAAATTCCCCGGATCGAGGATAGCCTGCCTGACGGTATGCGGTTGCGCATCGGATATGACAGCTCGATTTTTATCGAGCGGTCGATCGATGCGGTTTATGAAACAATTTTTGAAGCGGTGCTCCTGGTCGGCCTTGTCGTCTTCCTGTTTCTGCGCACGCCGCGTGCGACGATTATTCCGATGGTCACCATCCCCGCCTCGCTGATGGCGGCTTTCGCGATCATGGCGATGCTTGGCTTCACCATCAACACGCTGACGCTTCTGGCAATGGTCCTGGCGATCGGGCTTGTCGTGGATGATGCGATTGTCATGCTGGAAAATATTTTCCGGCATATCGAGGAAGGTATGGAGCCGGTCGCGGCGGCGCTCAAAGGCAGCCGGGAAATCGGATTTGCGGTTATTGCCATGACGTTGACGTTGGCCACCGTCTACGCGCCGATCGGTTTTCTCACCGGGCGTAGCGGCAAGCTGTTCATTGAATTTGCATGGTCGCTTGCCGGTGCGGTGCTAGTTTCGGGTTTCGTTGCATTGACGCTTACCCCGATGATGTGTTCGCGGCTGCTGCGGCATGAAGAAAAGCATGGCCGGTTATATGTGGCCATTGAAAATGGTCTTGATGCATTGATCGGGGGCTATCGCAAATTGCTTGAACGGATACTGGATCGCCGGTTCATCGTGATTGTGAGCGCAGTGATTTTTGTTGGTCTGGGCGGGGTGCTGTTTACGCAGTTGAAGACCGAGCTTGCACCGTCTGAGGACCGTGGAACGATCGTGGGCGTCTTTCGCGGGCCCGAAGATGCAACGATCGACTATATGGATCGCGGAGCTGCGGCGACCGAAGCCATTTATGCGACAACACCGGAAGTTAACACATTCTTTCTGGCGGGGGGCGATCCGGTGGTCAATCAGGGGGTGACTTTCATCAATCTTCATCCCTGGGAGGAACGTGAACGCAGTCAGTTCGAAGTCGTTGCCGAGATGGGCGGACGCCTGGCGCAAATTCCCGGTATTCTGGCATTCCCGACCAACCGGCCCTCTTTGGGTGAAAGCCCCCGGTCGCGTCCGGTCTGGATCGTGCTGCTGTCGAGCGCTGATTACGGGACGCTGGAAAACATGGTTGCGGAAATCATGGAAGAGGCGCGTAAATATCCCGGTTTTGTCAATCTGAATACGAATCTGAAGCTCAACAAGCCTGAGCTTAAAGTGACCATTGATCGCGACAAGGCAAAAGACGCGGGCATCGATGTGGCAGAAATCAGCCGCACGCTTGAAACCATGCTGGGCGGGCGGCAGGTAACGCGCTTCAAGCGTGGCGGCAAGCAATATGATGTCGTTGTTCAGCTGGCGGATTTTGAACGCACCAACCCCCAGGATATGGGCGAAATCTATGTGCGCGGAAAAAGTGGCGACATGGTCCAGCTTTCCAGCCTTGTGTCGGTGGAAGAATCCGTGGCCCCGCGTGAGCTTGTCCGCTTCAATCAGATGCGCTCAGCCGAGATCAACTCCAATCTGGCACCGGGCTATACTCTTGGCGAGGCACTGGCGCATCTTGAGGGTATCGTACGGGAAAAATATCCCGATATTCAGATCGACTATATGAGCCAGTCGCGCGAATTCAAGGAATCGTCCACCGAGATATATTTCGTCTTCGTCCTTGCACTGATCTTTATCTATCTTGTCCTGTCGGCACAGTTTGAAAGCTTTGTCGATCCGCTTGTCATCCTGCTGACCGTGCCGCTGTCCCTGACCGGGGCGCTGGCGACACTCAATCTGTTCGGCGGCACACTGAATATCTACAGTCAGATCGGACTTGTGACATTGGTCGGGCTGATCACAAAACATGGTATTCTGATCGTCGAATTTTCCAATCAGCTGCGCAATAGCGGGGTGCCGCTGCGTGAGGCGGTGATAGAAGCGGCGTCCCTGCGTCTGCGGCCAATCCTGATGACATCGGGTGCCATGGTGATGGGGGCGGTGCCGTTGGTGTTATCCACTGGCGCGGGTGCTGAAAGCCGGTACCAGATCGGGCTTGTCATTGTCGGCGGCATTCTGGTCGGAACGGCGCTGACCCTGTTCGTCCTGCCGACGGCTTATGCGCTGATCACCGGCTACCGCGATCGCCGGCTGGGCAGTCAGGGTGGAGATGAAACGGCGGCAGCCGACACTTCGGATGCCGGGATTTCGCCGGCACCGGGCGAATGATAATGCCCGCGAAGGCGTGTAAGCGCCATGGCCTGACCGTCACCGCCCAACGGTTGCGACCTAACTGTCGTTGAATTTGATTTTCCCGGCAGACTGACGGGATTTGCCGCCGGCATCTGCGGGCTCTGGCTTCGCATTTGCACTTTTATCGGGAAACGGATCGCGGTCCATCCCCTGCGCCGCAAGCTTCTCAAGATAGCGGTTCCAGCGTGCATCCTGATCCTTGCCCAGTGTGTAAAGATACTCCCACGAATAAAGCCCGGTATCGTGCCCGTCATCGAAATGAATGCGGATGGCATAATTGCCGACCGGATCCAGATTCAGAATTCTTACATGGCGTTTGCCGGGGACCGTCACCTCTTGTCCCGCGCCATGCCCCTTCACTTCCGCGCTGGGGGAATCGACACGCAGATATTCCGCGCTCAAGCGAAAACTTTCCCCGGTGTCGAATGTCAGCTCAAGCAGATTCTCAGCCTGCTTGAGTTTGATTTCGGTCGGCCAGGCAGCGTTGCTCATCTGTGGCTTTCATCATCGTTCAGCGGCCGTGCCTCATCCTGCAGCATGATGGGAATGCCTTCCCGGATCGGGTAGGCAAGACGCGCATTCGGGCTGATCAGCTCATTGGCCGCAGCATCATATTCAAGTGGCCCCTTGGTGGCCGGACAGACCAGAATTTCAAGTAACTTCGGATCCACGCTTGGCGTTTCGTCGCTCATCTCTTATTCCCTCAATCGGCGAATTTCATCATTGCAGCGGGGTATTGTCGGGCGGGCTGCCGGTATTGGCGCTTGCCATCTGCAGCAGCGCAAGCAGGCATTCATTCCGCTCAATCAGGGTCGGGGCCTCCAGCAGGGCCTGTTTCTCCGTAATTTCGAAAGGGCAGCTCATTGTCAGCGAGTTGACCAGCCCGGCGGTGGGGGTTGCCTCAATTTCCTTCCAGTCAGCACTCAGTTGCCGCTGTTCGAGATAACCGCGCAGCGTGTCGAGCAATTGTTGCCGGTCGATCTCTTTTTCCTGATCCTGCGGGTTTTTCAGATCAATCGCAAAAGGTGCATAACTGGCGCGCACCTGACGGTACAAAGTCGTTGCCGCCATTTCCTCGACCAGTTCGAAGCGACAGATGCCGTCCAGAATAATGAAATAGCGTCCATCCCCGCTCTCGCGGAAGGAGCTGACCCGCGCCAGACACCCCACATTGCACAGGGCGGGCTTGTCCTGGCCGTTGCTGTCAACGGGGATGCCACTGGCGGGCTGGGTGGCGCTTGGCTGTATCATGCCGATTACACGGTCATTGCCGATCGTATCGTCGATCATCGCCAGATAGCGCGGTTCGAATATGTTGAGCGGCAGTTGTGACCGGGGCAGAACCAGTGCCCGCGCCAGAGGAAAGACAGCGATCTTTTCAGGAAGATCGCTTGTGGATTGATAAAGCGCATTGATTGCCATTGCCCGTCCTTTCCGCCACCGCCTAGGAAAATAAAATGGATGACAGGCTGCGCCGCGCCGCGATCGTGACCGGATCTGTTGCGCCGAACATCTCAAAAAAGCTCAATAGCTGTTTACGGGCGGCTTCATCGTTCCAGCCGCGTTCGCGCCGGATAATCTCAAGCAGATGATCCGCCGCCTGCTGTTTTTCCCCTTTCGCGGCCAGCGCCACGGCCAGATCGAATCGGCTTTCATGGTCGGCGGGGTTGGCTGCGAGCTTGCTTTCCAGTGCCGCGAGATCACCGACCGCACCGGATTTCTCCTCAAGCGCCAGGGCCGCCTGGGCAGCCGCGATTTCCGCGTGATCCTCATGTTCGGGCGGTGTCAGGGCAAGCACCTGTTTCGCCTGTTCCGCGTCGCCGAGCTGGAGATAGCATTTGGCAAGCCCGGCAATTGCCCCGGGGTTGCTCTGATCCTGCTGCAGCAGCTGACCATAGGCCTGCGCCGCGCCTTCGATATCGCCGGCTTCCATCGCCTGGCCGGCAAGTTCGAGAATCTGTTCCGCGGGCGAGGGGCCGACCGGGCCTGCCACCCGCTCAATCAGCGCCTTGATCTGGCTTTCAGGTTGCGCGCCGACGAAACCATCGACCGGTTGCCCGTCCTTGAAGACAAAGACAGCCGGGATCGATTGAATACGCAGCTGCTGCGCAATCTGCTGATTTTCATCGATATTGATCTTAACAAGGCAAACCGCGCCATTTGCGCCCTGAACGGCGTTTTCCAGAATCGGGGTAAGCTGTTTGCAGGGGCCGCACCAGGGCGCCCAGAAATCGACAAGTACCGGCCGTGTCCGGGAGGCTTCCACAACATCCTGCATGAAATTTGCGGTGTCGCTGTCCTTGATGAGCGTCTGTGCCGTATCTGCTGTCCCGCCGCCAATTACCGGTTCCATTGCATCCTGCCTTCTTGTCTTTGTCTTGCGGCCGGGCGGTGCCGCATATCGGGATTACGCCTGTGCCAGTGTTGTTGTACACCGGTATAGTTGTACGCCGGTGTAGTCATACGAATGTGGCCTGCCCGCGCCTGTCGCTTGCACAAGCACCCTTTAACATATTGCGTTACTGTAGAGATGTAGCGGTTTTTGCTCAATTCAAGCAAGCGCGTCGAAATCGACAATCCGGGGGCTGTGGCCGCAGGACGCGATGAAACGCAGCAGATCGTCTGCCGCCAATGCCGTTGTCGCGCGGTTATCGAGGGGATGATAATAGACCAGCGGTGCGGCAAGCATCGCCTTGTCCAGAATGACATTGACCTGTTGTGCGGTATCGTTGATCAGCGCGAAAGGTGTGACGGATCCGGGCTGAACGCCCAGCACCTGCCGCAACAGATCGGGTTTGCCGAAACTCAGCCTTGCCGATCCGATATGTCCTGGTAGCTGATTCAGCGCGACCTGCCTGTCTTCCAGCATCACAATCAGCCAAAATTGCTGTTTCTTGTCTTTCAGAAACAGGTTCTTGCAATGGGCGCCGGGCATATCTTTCCGATAAGCCTGACTTTCAGCGACCGTATGCAGCGGCGGATGGCGGTAGGTGGTCGCCGCGATGTCGAGTTCGGACAGGCGGGCGAATAAGCGTTGCTGCGCGGCTTCAAGCGGATCCATTGCGGTGCACGGGTTGATGGTGAAATCGATTGTTCCGGTTTAGCTGTGCGCACCGGCAAAAGCAATTATCGCCTGGCAAGGCCGGTGCGCGCCTGCCCGTGTGCCGCCGGTTGGCGCGGTTCATTATCTGCTTTTTTCACCTTGGCGGGTTTGAAAGTCACAATGGCGACGGGTTTGCCATGCTTTCAAGCTTTACAGCCATGCGCGAAATCGCTTAGGAATCAAGCAGCCGCGTAACAAATTGTACATATTTCGGCAATTTGCTTGTGGGGTAAACCGCATACACTCTTGGCCCCTTTTATTAGATGCGAGGCTGGCTTAGGGTAGTTGGCCGGCGCAAGGTGAATGCGCATGCTGTAACTGATGGGGGGGCCTGATCAGGGCCTTTGTTTCTGGACGGTGGTCGTTTCTGCTGTCCCAAATGGAAGGATTGAATGCGAATGGCGAAGATCAGGGTGGCGATCGCAGGTGTTGGAAACTGCGCCAGCTCTTTGATTCAAGGCATCACCTTTTATGCGGATGGCGAAAATGCAGCCAGTGCCGGTTTGATGCATCCCGATATTGGTGGCTGGAAACCCTGCGATATCGATGTCGTTGCGGCCTTCGACATCGACCGGCGCAAGGTCGGTCGACCCCTTGAAGAAGCGATTTTCGCCAAGCCGAACTGCACCATGGTGTTTCAGTCGGAACTGCCCCCATCGGGTGTGGTTGTCCAGATGGCGCCGGTTCTTGACGGCATTGCGCCGCATATGTCCGATTATGACGATGATGAAGCGTTCCGGGCCGCCGATGCGGAGCCTGTGGATATCGCGCAGAGTTTGCGCGACAGCGGGGCGGAGGTGCTGATCTGCTATCTGCCCGTGGGGTCCGAGCAGGCGGTTCGTCATTATGCGCACGCCTGTCTTGAGGCGGGGGTCGCAATGGTCAATTGCGTGCCGGTCTTTATTGCGTCCGACCCTGAATGGGCGGAGAAGTTCACGCAGGCGGGCATCCCCATCATCGGCGATGACATCAAAAGCCAGGTTGGCGCAACCATTGTCCACCGGGCCCTGACACGGCTGTTCGGCGACCGTGGCTATCTGCTGGACCGGACCTATCAGCTTAATACCGGCGGCAATACCGACTTCCTTAATATGCTGGCCGTTGAACGGCTTAAATCGAAGAAAACATCGAAAACCGAGTCGGTTCAGTCGCAGCTCGACGCCAGGCTCGCATCAGGCAATATTCATATCGGCCCGTCAGACTATGTACCCTGGCAGAAAGATAACAAGGTGGCCTTCATCCGCATGGAAGGTGTTGGCTTTGGCGGCGCGCCGATCGAGCTTGAGATGCGCCTGTCCGTGCAGGACAGCCCCAACAGCGCCGGTGTGGTGATTGACGCGGTACGGTGCGCGCGTCTTGCGCTGGAACGCGGGCAGGGCGGCCCGATCGAGGCGCCATCGGCCTATTTCATGAAAAGCCCGCCGCGGCAGATGCGCGATTCGGTTGCGCATGATGCCTGTGAAGCCTTCATTGCCGGCAAGGAAGCGGAAGACGGTGTCGTCTCGCCGGTCAAGATGACCGATGTGGCCGCGGAGTAGCGCTTTGGTCGGCGCGCAGGCATCTGTCCCAGGTGCCGTTATTGGCTATCTGTTGTTGGAATCTCCTGTCAGCCACCGGTTCTCATGCATCGGTAGGCAGGTACCTATTCAAGCTGATTTTCGCGATCGGCGCTGAGTGCCGCCGCATCGGCCCCGATCGGGTTGTCGAGTAATTCGCACCCCGCCTCGCGCAATGCGGCCAGCGCGGCGATATTGACCGCATAGCGGGTCTGGAAATAGCCCTGGCTGGGCGTCCAGTAACGCAGGCCCAGCACGACCCCCCCATAGGTAAAATCGTGAATCCCGATCTGCGGGGCGGGTTCTTTGCATATGTTGAGCTGGGCGGTGATCATATTGCGCAGGCTGGCGACGGCCTTGTCGATCTGCGTATCCGCGGCGACGGCGATGCGCGTCTCAACAACCCGCTTGTCATGGGAATTGACGATGACCTGGCCGACGATTTCCTTGTTGGGAATGGTGATCTTTTCCGTATCCTCGCCAATCAGAACGGTCGCAGCCAGGGTGATTTCCTCAACCACACCGCTGACCCGGCGCACGGTAATCGTGTCGCCCACCACGAAGGGCCGCGTCAGAATGATCGCAAAGCCCGCCCCGTAATTCGATAGCGGTCCCTGAATGGCAAGGGTCAGACCGAATGCGGAAGCACCGGCCAATGCGATCAGCGGTGCGATGGATATTCCGAAATTACCAAGGGTGATAACGACCAGAAGCGCCAGCAGCAACACCCGCACGACATTGCCGATAAAGACAGACAATGTCTGGTCGATATTGCGGCCAAGGGCGAATTGTGCGGTCCGGGCGCCGGCCCAGCTTGTCAGCTTCAGCCCGATCAGAAAAATGACAAGCGAGCCAAGTATCTGAAAGCCGTAGGCAACCGCGAATTCAGTGACCGTATCGACGATCGTTCCGGCGGTATCCAGATTGATTTCCAAATCGTTCATAACAGCTTCATCCGGGGTTAGCGGTGGAGGTTAGCGGTGAGGCAATGGGGGCGAGGTGTGAGCGGTGCGGATAAGGGGCGATCCTACTTTGCCCGGTCGCCGCCGAACATCTGACGGAATTCGTCTGTGGAATTGACGTTGGGGAATGGGGTATCGGGCACCGGATATCCCAGAAAATCGCAAAGCGGCGCCCATCCTTCGGCGACATGATAGACAAGCAGCCGCTCGGGGGCGATCACCTCCTGCACTTTCCGGTTATGGGCTTCATAGGTCGCAATCGCGGCCTGCTTGTCATGCTGGCGGCCCTTAAAAGTCCCCTCAATAATGATTTTTTCTGCCATCCGGCCGCGGTTTTCGCCTGTACTGTCGCTGTTTCGTTGCCGGACCAGGGGACTGAAAATCGTATTTTGCGTGCTTTCAAACCAGCTTTCGGAATCACGGACGGTCAAAATCACACGCGCCCCGGGATAATAATCGGCAAGTTCGCGGTAAAAGGCCGCAGCCGGCCAGTCGACAGTTGCGCCATAACCCGCAAAAACCCGGTCCCAGTCGACCGGTCCGCCATCGGCCGCCTGTTCCCAGGCGGCGGCAAAGTCCGGATTGGCGATGATTTCCACCATATGATAGCAGCGGCCAATCCCGAGCGTTTCGAGCGCGGCTTTAAGCGACAAGGTGCCGGTGCGTCCGAAACCGGCACCGATGACAGATAAGGCCATGTGATGATCCAGAAGATGAAACGAACGCATGTACCGAAACTGGCATGCGCCATCAGTTTAGCCGATGGCGGCGCGACAGGAAATGCCTGGCGCGGTAGCGGGACCGGCGGTCAAATCTCAGTCTGTCAGATCGTCCCAGATCTCTCTGACTTTTGCGAAAAAGCCATGGGATTCAGGGGAGGTTTCGCTACTGCCACCTTCTTCAAATTCCTCAAGCAGTTCTTTTTGCCGCCTGGTGAGGTTAACAGGTGTTTCCACCATTAGCTCGATATACAGATCGCCGTGACCGGCACCGCGCAGGGCCGGCATGCCTTTGCCGCGCAGCCGGAACTGGCGGCCGCTCTGGCACCCTTCAGGCACCGTTACCCGGGCTTTTTTGCCCGCCATGGTGGGGACCTCGATATGCCCGCCCAATGCTGCGCGGGTCATGGAAATGGGGACACGGCAGAACAGATCGGCGCCGCTACGCTGAAAAAGCGGATGTGGGGTAACGGATATGAAAATGTACAGATCGCCGCTGACGCTGCCCTGGGTGCCTGCTTCGCCCTCGCCCGACAGACGGATCCGGGTTCCCTCTTCCACACCGGCAGGAATGTTGACGTTCAATGTGCGTTCTTTCTGCACGCGGCCCGCGCCCCGGCAGGCAGTGCACGGCGTTTCGATAACCACGCCCCGCCCGTTGCAACCCGGGCAGCTTCGTTCGATCGTAAAAAACCCCTGTTGCGCGCGCACTTTGCCACTGCCTTCGCAGGTCGGGCATGTGGTAGGCTGGGTGCCGGGTTCTGCGCCACTGCCGTGACAGGCTTCGCAGCTGACCGTGGTGGGAATATGCAGCGTTTCCTGTTTGCCGTGAAACGCCTCCTCGAGCGAAACCTCGAGGTTATATCGCAGATCTGCCCCACGACCGCGATTGCCGCCGCGCCGTCCGCCGCCCATAAAATCGCCGAACAGATCGTCGAAGACGTCGGACAGATCGGTAAAGCCAAAGCCGCCACCGCCATGTCCGTTGCCCATTCCGCCATTTTCGAATGCCGCATGGCCAAACCGGTCATAGGCGGCCCGCTTCTGATCATCCTTCAGGATGTCATAGGCTTCGCTGATCTTCTTGAAAGTGGTCTCGGCGTCGGGATTATCGCGGTTGCGGTCCGGATGGTATTCCTTTGCCAGCTTGCGATAAGCCTTTTTTATGACTTCGGGGGATGCGCCGCGATCCACCCCAAGCGTCTGGTAAAAGCATTGGCGGGTCATAATTCTTGTTTGCTATCGCTTTATCGGAATTTGGTTTGGAAATTGCCTCTGGTCTTCAAAGACAAGCGGCAGGGCGTTCTGTGGCGCCCTGCCGGAAATGGATTTATGTGGCATTCATACGGCATGCCTTTGGCACGGTCCGCTGTCAGGCCTGATCTTTCTTGTCGTCATCGACTTCTTCGAAGTCGGCGTCCACGACATCGTCATCGCCTGCCGCGGCCTCATCCTCAGGGGCCTGCGATGCGGTATCCTGGTCCTGGGCGTACATTGCCTCGCCAAGTTTCATCGAAGCTTCCATCAGCGCCTGGATTTTCGGTTCCAGCACGTCCTTGCCGGCATTCTCATCCTCAAGCGCGGTGCGCAGATCAGCCATCGCGGTTTCGATTGTCTGCCTGACCTCTGCGGGGGCCTTGTCGCCCGCATCGGACAATGTCCGCTCGGTTGTGTGGATTGCCTGTTCCGCCTGATTGCGGACTTCCACATTCTCGCGGCGCTTCTTGTCTTCCTCGGCATGCGATTCGGCGTCCTTGACCATCTGGTCGATCTCGGCATCGCTCAGACCGCCTGAGGCCTGGATCTGGATATGCTGTTCCTTGCCCGTGGCATTGTCTTTGGCGCTGACATTCACAATGCCGTTCGCATCGATATCGAAGGTAACCTCGACCTGCGGCACGCCGCGCGGTGCGGGCGGAATACCGACCAGATCGAACTGGTTAAGGAATTTGTTGTCCGCCGCCATCTCGCGTTCGCCCTGGAACACCCGGATTGTCACGGCCGACTGATTATCCTCGGCGGTCGAGAAGGTCTGGCTTTTCTTGGTCGGGATTGTGGTGTTCTTGTCGATCAGCCGGGTGAACACACCGCCCAGGGTTTCGATACCCAGCGACAGGGGGGTCACGTCGAGCAGCAGCACATCCTTGACATCGCCCTGCAGCACGCCGGCCTGAATTGCCGCGCCCATGGCAACAACCTCGTCGGGATTGACGCCCTTATGCGGCTCGCGGCCAAAGAACTTCTGAACAACTTCGCGTACTTTCGGCATCCGTGTCATGCCGCCGACCAGCACAATCTCATCGATATTGCCGGCGCTCAGCCCGGCATCCTTGAGGGCTGTCCTGCAGGGTTCGACCGTGCGTTGAATGAGATCATCGACAAGTGACTCGAGTTTGGCCCGGCTCAGCTTCATCGTCAGATGCTTGGGACCGGTCTGATCCGCCGTGATAAAGGGCAGATTGATTTCGGTCTGGGTTGTCGAGGACAGCTCGATCTTCGCCTTCTCCGCCTCTTCCTTCAGGCGCTGCAGTGCCAGCTTGTCATTGCGCAGATCAATGCCGTTCTCTTTCTGGAACTCTGTGGCAAGGTAATCGACAATACGCATGTCGAAATCCTCACCACCAAGGAACGTGTCGCCATTGGTGGATTTCACTTCAAACACGCCATCGCCGATTTCCAGAACCGACACGTCGAACGTGCCGCCGCCCAGATCATAAACGGCAATGACCTTGCCTTCCTCTTTATCCAGCCCATAGGCCAGCGAGGCGGCGGTCGGTTCGTTGATGATCCGCAGAACTTCAAGTCCGGCAATCTTGCCCGCGTCCTTTGTTGCCTGACGCTGTGCGTCGCTGAAATAGGCAGGGACGGTGATCACCGCCTGCGAGACGGTTTCGCCGAGATAGGATTCGGCGGTTTCCTTCATCTTCTGCAGGATGAAGGCGGAAATCTGACTGGGCGAATATTTCTCGCCATCCACTTCGACCCAGGCGTCGCCATTATCAGCCTTGCTGATCTTGTAGGGGACGAGCTTGGCGTCTTTCTGCACCGTCGGGTCGTCGAAATTACGCCCGATCAGACGCTTGATCGCAAACAGCGTCCGTTCCGGATTGGTAACAGCCTGGCGCTTGGCGGGCTGGCCGACAAGCCGTTCACCATCATCGGCAAATGCGACGATCGACGGGGTCGTCCGCGTGCCCTCGGCATTCTCGATTACTTTGGGGTTTGACCCGTCCATAATGGCGACACAGGAATTTGTCGTCCCAAGGTCAATACCGATTACTTTTGCCATGATCATTTACTCCCGCGGCAGATTGACCGGGCCTTAAAGAGCACCCTTGCCAATCCCCAATTGTTCCGTTTGATCAGTTTCGCGCCAGATGGGCAAGCCCCGCCCGACACGACCACTCGCTGGGTATATAGGATTGTCACCATTGCACCGCAACCTTGCAGTCATGGCAAATGCTACAAAAAAGACTCATAACCGGTGCGTTTGTGCGACAGAACTGTCGCAATTCTGTTGCATTGTGGTGCGCCAAGGGTGCGGCTGGTGCATCGGTCAGGCCGATGTATCCAGCTGACTGCCCGGCGCGGGCTCCTGCGCCGATTGCCCGTCTCCGCCCTGTCCGGGATTGCCGCCCTTCGCCACGCCGACCATGGCGGGCCGCAGCAATCGTTCGCCGATCAGATAGCCTGTCTGGACCACCTGCACCACCGTGCCGTCCGGCTGGCCGGTGCCCGGCGCTTCGAACATGGCCTGATGGAAATTCGGGTCGAATTTTTCACCTTCGGGGTGAATGGGCTGAATTCCGTGCCGTTCCAGCACCTGCAGCAGCTCTTTCTGCGTCAGTTTGACCCCCTCGAGCAGGGTCTGCAGGGTTTCGCTGCCCGCCTGCTGCGCCTCTTCGCTCACACTGTCGATGGCGCGGGCGAGATTATCGGGCACAGACAACAGATCGCGCGCCAGATTGCTGATGCCGTACTTGCTTGCGTCAGCCTTTTCCCGGGCAGCCCGCCGCCGCACATTCTCCGCCTCCGCCGTGGCCCGCAAGGCCTGATCCTTGAGCGTGGCGATCTGCGCCTGCAGTTCGGCAATCACCGCATCGGGTGACAATTCCTCATCTGACGCGTCTTCAGCAGGATCGGCGGCACCTGCGGACAGGGTGTCGTCCGCTCCGCTCTCCGTATCCGGGTCCGGTTGCGGCGCATCTGCCGCGGGCCGGGCGGCCGCGTCCACCCCATCCTGTTCCTCAGCCGGTTTCTTGTCTTCCTGAGTGTGCGGTTCCTGCGGGTGCGTCATAAAATCCTCTCAATAAGCAAGGCGCGGCGATAGCGGTTGTGGCGGCGCAAGGCAGTTTCCGTGCCACATACCGCTAGCCGCCGTCAATAAACCGGGGCATCAGACGATGGATCCGGGGGTCCGATGCCTCTGATGCCTGTGCGAAAGGCCGTCAGCGAAGCAATTGCCCGATCACCTTGGCGGTGTAATCGACCATCGGGATAATCCGCGCATAGTTCAGCCGCGTCGGGCCGATCACGCCGATCGCGCCGACAACCTGTTCGCGTGCATTCATATAAGGTGCAATGATCACCGATGAACCCGACAGGCTGAAAAGTTTGTTTTCAGCGCCGATAAAAATCCGCACCCCCTCGGCTTGTTGCGACAGTTCAAGCAACTGCACAAGATCGCGCTTATGCTCCAGATCGTCGAACAATACCCGGATTCGCTCAAGATCTTCTGCGCCCTGAACCTCTTCCAGCAGGTTCGAGCGGCCGCGTACGATCAGCGCACTGCCGCCATCGCTCGCATTGCCGCCCCAGGTCGCAAGACCGGCTTCAACGACTTTCGTCGTCAATTCGTCCAGCTCCGCCTTGCGCGCTTCAAGCTCGCCCATGATATCGGTGCGCGCTTCCGCAAGCGTCCGGCCCAGAACCCGCGCATTGAGATAGTTCGTCGCCTGGGTGATCGCCGCCGGTGTCATGCCCCGGGGCAGGCCGATGATCCGGTTTTCCACATTACCGTCCTCGCTGACCAGGATCACCAGCGCCTGCTCAGGTCCGGTCTGAACGAATTCGACATGCTTGAGCGATGTTTCCTGTTTGGGCGACAGGACAAGCCCGGCGCAGCGCGACAGCCCCGACAGGCGCGTTGTGGCATCCGACAGCATATCCTCAAGCCGGGCGGTTGAACCGGCCACCGATGTTTCGATCTGACGGCGCTCCTGTTCTGTCAGATTGCCGACTTCCAGCATCGCATCGACGAACATGCGCAGCCCTGCATGGGTCGGGATCCGGCCCGCGCTTGTATGGGGCGAATAGATCAGCCCCAGCGACTCAAGGTCCTTCATCACATTGCGGATCGAAGCAGGACTGAGGCTCATCGGCAGCTGGCTGCTGATGGTCTTCGATCCCACCGGGCTGCCGTCGTTAAGATAGGCTTCGACAAGCGAGCGGAATATATGGCGTGAGCGTTCGTTCAGTTCTTGGATCATGATTATCTGGACCCCCCGCCAGCGGCACGTTACAGAAGGGTGATAGTAAGATTTATCCAATTGCGCAAAATATCAAGGAATCTTCATGCAGCCAATTGAACGCCCCTCCGGCCGCGCCCCCGATGAAATGCGTCAGATCGATCTGGAACCGGGCTATTCGCGCCAGGCGGAAGGCTCGTGTTTTACCCGGTTTGGCAATACCCATGTGCTGTGCACCGCCAGCCTCGAAGACCGGGTGCCGCCATTTCTGCGCAATAGCGGACAAGGGTGGGTGACCGCCGAATATGGCATGCTGCCGCGTTCGACCAATGAACGCATGCGGCGCGAGGCGGCGGCCGGAAAACAAGGGGGCCGTACGGTTGAGATACAGCGGCTGATCGGTCGTGCCTTGCGCGGGGTTGTGAGTTTCGAAGGCATGGGGGAACGGCAGATCGTCGTCGATTGCGATGTCATACAGGCGGATGGCGGCACGCGGACCGCTGCAATCACCGGCGGTTATGTCGCGCTTTATCAGTGTTTCGCCGGGATGAAAAAAAGCGGCATGATCGAGGCGGTGCCGATGATCGATTCGGTGGCCGCCATTTCCTGCGGCATCTATCGCGGGGCGCCGGTGCTTGATCTGGATTATCCTGAAGACAGCGAGGCGGATGCGGATGCGAACTTCGTGATCACGGGCAAAGGCGGTATTGTGGAAATTCAGGGAACCGCTGAAACCGTGCCATTTTCGGAAGCCCGGTTTCTCGATCTGCTGAAGCTTGCGCAGCAGGGCATTGCGGAGCTGACCGCCTTGCAGCAGGCGGCGATTGAAGCGCTTTAAAGCCGATGGCGCGCCGGTTCGACGGATCAACGCTGATTGTCGCCAGCCATAATGCGGGCAAGGTGCGGGAGATTTCCGATCTGCTGCGCCCTTTTGCCATTGATGTTCGGTCGGCAGGCGAGCTGGGGCTGCCCGAGCCCGAAGAAACAGGGCAGACATTTGCCGAAAACGCCGCGCTGAAAGCCCATGCCGCCGCCCAGGCCGCGCAGCTTCCCGCGCTGGCGGATGATTCGGGGCTATGTGTGATGGCGCTTGACGGGGCACCGGGGATCTATTCCGCCCGCTGGGCCGGGCCGGAGAAGGATTTCGATGTTGCCATGGCGCGGATCGAGCGCGAGCTGGACGCGCGCGGCACTGCGGAAAAGGATCGGCGCGCTTATTTCGTCTGCGCGCTTTCGCTGGCCTGGCCTGACGGGCATTGCGAAACCTTCGTCGGGGAAGTGCATGGGCAGCTTGTCTTTCCCAAACGCGGCGACAGGGGATTTGGCTATGATCCGGTTTTCGTCCCCGATGGCCACAAGCTGAGCTTTGGGGAGATGGTGCCCGATGCCAAACATGCCATCAGTCACCGCGCGGTGGCGTTCGCACAGCTGATCGCCGCCTGCTTTCCGCAAGCCGATGCGGACCCGCACGCAAGCTGAACCGCCCGCCGGCGACGGCCAGGCAGACCGCGCCGGTTTTGCGGTTTATGTGCATTGGCCTTTTTGCCTGTCCAAATGCCCTTATTGCGATTTCAACAGCCATGTGCGCGAGACCGTCGATCAGGCGGTGTGGCGCGATGCGCTGCTGAGGGAGCTTGAATTTCACGCCGCCGAGACAGGGGGGCGGCGGGTCGACAGTGTATTTTTCGGCGGTGGCACCCCCTCGCTCATGCCGGTGGCGAGCGTTGCGGCGGTGATCGAGAAGATCGATATGTTATGGGGCTACGGCCAGGCACCCGAAATCACCCTTGAAGCCAATCCGACAAGCGTTGAGGCAGGCCGGTTTGCGGGCTTCCGTGCCGCAGGTGTCAACCGGTTGTCGCTCGGGGTTCAGGCGTTGCGCGATCGCGATCTCGGATTTCTGGGGCGCGGCCATGATGTGGCGCAGGCGCGGGCGGCCCTTGATCTGGCGGCTGAGAATTTCGACCGCTTTTCATTCGATCTGATCTATGCACGCCCGGATCAGAGCGCGCGGGCCTGGGAGGCGGAACTGCGTGAAGCCCTGACGCTGGCCGGGGATCATCTGTCGCTTTATCAGCTGACGATCGAACCGGGGACGGGGTTTGAGGGGGCGGTGGCGCGCGGTGTCTTTACGCCGGCCGATGCTGATCATGCGGCTGCTCTTTATGAGATGACGCAGGAAATCTGCGCTGATGCCGGGCTCGCCGCCTATGAAATTTCCAATCATGCCCGGCCCGGCGGTCAGTCGCGCCACAATCTTGTCTATTGGCGTTACGGGGATTATGCGGGGATCGGCCCGGGCGCCCATGGACGGCTGTCGGTTGACGGGCAGCGGATCGCGACCGCCAATCTGCGCAAGCCGGAAAGATGGCTGGCCTCGGTGCGCGACAGCGGTGTCGGGCGTGAGGCGCGTCATCTTCTGTGCCCGGAGGAGCAGGCAAGCGAGATGCTGATTATGGGATTGCGTCTTGCGGAAGGTATTTCGTTGCCGCGCTATGCGGCGCTGGCCGGTGCGCCCTTGCCGGAAGACAGAATGATGCAGCTTTCAAATGATGGTTTGTTGTGGCGGCGCGGTGACCGGCTCGGCGTTACGGCGCAGGGACAGTTGTTGCTTGATGCCATATTACGCGATCTGACGGCTGCGGTTTGAGCGGTGGATTAACGCAGCACCGGATCGAAGCGTGTGGGTGCGGGGTCGATGACCCGTGTCCCGGTTTTGATAACCTCAAGCACCGCCAGTCCGCGCTCGGATAATCCGTTTTCGCGAAACCGGAACAATCCGTTCACCCCGACAAATCCGTCGGGGTTGGTCAGGGCCTGCCGGCTGAATGTCGTGGCTGAGGGGTTGCGCGCCAATACCGCGGTCAGTGCGATAGCGTCATAGGCCAGCGCGGCCACAGGCGGCGGGTGTGCGCCATAGACGGTCTGCATTTCTGACCGGAAACGGGCCGCCGCTTCGGGTTGCGGTGCGGGGAACCAGCCGCCAATCAGGGCCGGTTCCTGGTGAATTGAGGGGTCGTTCCATAGCCCTGTACCCAGAAATTTCACTTTCGAGGGGTCGACATCGTAATAGGGCAGCAAGGGCGCGAGTGCGCGAAGTGCCGCGCCACCCTCGGCGATCAGGATGGCGTCATAGTCGACATCGCCCAGCGTCTCGCGGCGCTTCAGCTCTTCCAGCGCTTCCTTGGCGAAGGGGTCTGCGCTTTCTTCAAGAAGCTCGATCTGTTCTGCGAGCGCCAGACGGCGTTCCTCATAATCGGCGATCCTTTTGGCGGAATCATGCATCGCTTCGGGCGTGTTCCAGTAATGGGCGATGCGGGGAGGGTCGGTCATCCCCGGCAGTATTGACGCGGCATTGCCTGCATTCTGCCGAAATGCTTCTTCGATTCGATCGCCATAGGCGGTCTCCGGGATCAGCGCGGCAAATCGCCAGATATCCTGTTGCCGGGTGTAGCTGATGATCCGCTCAACCTCCTGTTCGGGCAAAAAGCTGAGCAGGAAGACATTACCGCCCGCCACATTTCTGTCGGTTGAGAAGGCGATGACGTTGAGCCCGTTGCGCCGCGCAGGGTCTGCCGCGGCTGTGACCGCATCGGAAAATACGGGCCCAAGCAGCACTTCTGCCCCTTCCGCGATCAGGTTTTCAGTCGCGCGCGCCGCCCCTTCGGGCGTGCCCGCTGTATCGCGCGGCAGCAGAAACAGGCGCGGATCGCCGAAATCGAACAGGGCAAGCTGTGCGGCCTGCAGCAACGCATTGCCCAGTGCGGCATGCGGGCCAGACAGGGGCAGCAGCAAACCGACACGGATCGGGGCATTTTCTGACGCAGGGGGGCGTAATGCCGGCGATTGTGTCAGGGCAGCCCTCCGATCCGCCTGTGCCTGTATTTGCGCCTGTATCTGTGCTTGTGTCGCGGCCTGAGGAACGGGTTGCGACAGCAGGGGCGGGAATTGCGGTATCGGGGGTTGAGCTTTGCCGGCTGACGACGTGGCCGGGGCGGCGGGTGCCTCGGTTGGCGGTGCGGCAAAAGGCGGCTGTTGCGCGCAGGCGGTGAGAGCGCATGCGAAAATAACGGGGATCAGGCGCGGAAATTTGCTAATTTGGGGATCTCGATACAACCGGGTGAAAACGGAAACGATTTGCCGGAATGAATTCACAGCGCAAACTCCAGGACAAGCAACAGGCCAGGCCGGAGACTAGTCTCCGCGATGAGGCAAGTAAACTGCCGCCAGGGCTCTATCTTGTGGCGACACCGATCGGCAATCTTGGCGATATTACCCTGCGCGCCCTTGAGACCCTGCGCGGCTGCGATGTGATCATGTGCGAGGACAGGCGCGCCACCGCCAGACTGTTGCAGCATTACGGGGTCGCGACGCCGACCCAAAGCTATCACGATCACAGTGCCGCCCCGGTACGCACCGCGATTATCGCGCGTTTGCGCGACGGTGCGCGGATCGCGCTTGTCAGTGATGCGGGCACACCGCTTATCTCCGATCCGGGCTATAAGCTTGTGCGCATGGCGGTGGCCGAGGGGCTGCATGTGTCGGCTCTGCCCGGTGCCTGCGCGCCCGTTATGGCGCTCAGCCTGTCGGGCCTGCCGACAGACCGGTTTTTCTTTGCCGGTTTCCTGCCGCCGCGTCAGGCCGCGCGCAAGGCGCAGCTTCGGCAGCTTGCCGCGGTGCCCGGCACACTGATCTTTTTCGAATCGCCGCGGCGTCTTGCAGCCAGTCTTGCCGATATGGCCGAGATATTCGGAGACCGGCCGGCGGCGGTGGCGCGCGAACTCAGCAAATTTTTTGAGGAGGTGGTGCGCGGCAGTCTCTCCGGACTTGCGCAACGTTATGGCGCAGATGGTCCGCCGAAGGGCGAGATTGTCATTCTGATTGACAGTCCCGAAGCGGTGCCGGGGCAGACAGGCGATATGCTGGAAAGCGATCTGGACAGCAGGCTTCAGGCAGAGCTTGCGCGGTATCGGCTGAAGGAAGCGGTCGCCCGTGTGACAGCTGATACCGGATTGCCGCGCAAGCAGGTCTATGCGCGCGCGCTGGCGCTGAGCGGGCAGGATTAACCTGTCCCGTGGGGCGTGCGCGGGAGGGAAAAAGGCAGCGCGCCTATCGTCGCGGGCTGGATGCGGAGTGGTTATGTGTGCTCTCGCTGCGCGCGCGCGGCTACCGGATCCTGGCGCGCCGCTATCGTTGCGGGGTGGGGGAGATCGATATCGTTGCGCAACGGGGCCGGGTGATCGCAGCAATTGAGGTGAAGGCACGCGACAGCGCGGCCGCGGCAGTGTTATCGGTGACGCGGCGGCAGCAGCGGCGTATCACCCGCGCGACGGAACAGTTTATGGCTTACCACCCGCAGCTGGCGCAGTACGATTGGCGCTTTGATGTGATGTGGGTCACTGCGGATCGCTCGCGAATCCGGTCGTGGCGGCATATATTACCGCAACATCTCAAAGATGCATGGCGGGTGTGACAACCGGTATCAGACCGGGCAGGGAACGAGTGGATGAGGTGGTTATGACGGGTTTTCTCCTGAAAAAAGGTGTCTTGCTTAAAGACGGTCGCCGACGGACCGGGCGCGGGCATGCGTTGATAACGCTTGCGGCGCTGCTGGCGACCGCGGGGCTGCTGTCGGGCTGCACCCTGCCTGGCGCTGTTGCCGGTGCCGCTGCGACCACCGGGTTAGCGGTGGCGCAGGAACGGTCCGTCGGCAATGCGGTGGATGACACGACCACGCAGTTCAATATCAAGGCATTGCTGCTGAAGCAGGATGAGCTGCTGTTCCGCAAGGTCGGCGTTGAGGTTCTGGAAGGCCGCGTTCTGCTGACCGGCACGGTGCCCACGCCCGATGACAGGGTAACAGCAACGATGGTCGCGTGGCGGTCCGCCGGCGTGACAGAGGTGATCAATGAACTGCAGATCGTTGACCGTTCAAGCATCGTGAACTTTGCCAAGGATAGCTGGATCACCACTCAGATCCGCACCAGAATGCTGACTGATTCGGAGGTGTTTGACATCAATTATTCGGTCGAGACGGTGAATGGTTCGGTCTATCTGCTGGGGATCGCACGCAGCGCCGATGAGCTTGAACGGGTGACAAATTATGCCCGGAATATCCGGGGTGTGAAGCGTGTGGTCAGCCATGTGCGGACAAAGCAGGAGCGGCCGCAACCGCAAAGCTGACCGCAAGGGTCATGCGGCAAAATTTCCCTTTCACCCTCGCCTTGCGCTAGACTTTGTATATGGATGAAGAAGATTTTTCGCGCGAAGATTTCGCCGGGCAGCCCGGTGCGAAAGCCGGGGCGGAGGCCGAGGCGTTGCGCACCATGTTGCGTGCGGTGGGCAATACCGCCCCCGATCAGGGGCTGGATCTGGGGACGGCGGGACTGGCGCTCGCCGCACTCGATGCGCCTGAGACCTCTTTGTTTCCCTATTACGCGCATCTGGAGGAACTGAACAAAGCGGTTGCCGTCAATTGCGCAGACCCCGACGATCTGACCGCCCGGGCGACGGCGCTGGCTACCACATTGGGGCAGCAATTCGGCTATCAGGGGGATTGGGAAAATTACGAGGATATGCGCAATGCCGATCTTATCCAGGTGATCGAGCGGCGCAAGGGCCTGCCCGTGGCGCTGGCGCTGCTTTACATCGCGGCGGCGCGTGCTCAGGGGTGGCAATGTGAGGGGATTAACTTCCCGGCGCATTTCCTGATCCGGCTTGGCCATGGCGCAGCGCGATGCATTCTCGATCCTTTCAATGGCGGGAAAATTCTCGCGCCCAATGATCTGCGTGAATTGCTGAAATATTTTGGTGGCGGCACGGCGGAGCTGAAGCCTGAATTCTATGAACCGGTCAGCGATCACGCCCTTTTGTTGCGGCTGCTCAACAATATCAAGGCGCGCGCGGTGGCGGCGCAGGATCTGGCGCGGACCGACGAAATCCTGACGCGTATGCTCATGATTGCGCCGAAAGAGGCGATGATGTGGCATGAGCAGGGGATGATCCGGGCCCGGCGCGGCAATATTGGCGGGGCGATCGAATCGATGGGGCAGTGCCGGACCCATGCGCAGGACCCGAAGTTGCGAAAATTTGCCGAGGTCGCGCTCGAAAAACTGCGTCAGCACCTTAACTGACCAGACTGGATGGAAAACCCTGCCATGGCCGGCGCTGATGAAGTCCGGATTGCCAGGTCGAAAGGCTGCCCAACCCGCCCGCCAGCGCGGCAGAGCCCGTTGGCGCGACAGAGAAAGAGATGAGCTTGAAAGTAGCAATCCAGATGGATCCGGTTGCCGGGATCGATATCAATGGCGACAGCAGTTTCGCGCTGGCGCTTGAGGCGCAGGCGCGCGGGCATATGCTGTTTTACTATCTGCCGCAGCATCTCAGCCTGCGCGAGAGTGAAGTCATCGCCAAGGGCCATGCCCTGACCGTGCGGCGCGAGGCGGGCAATCATTTCACCCTGGGCGAGCAGGAGATGGTTCATCTGCGTGAGTTCGATACGGTGCTGATGCGTCAGGATCCGCCTTTCGATATGGGCTATATCACAGCCACCCATATTCTTGAGCATATTCATCCGAGAACCCTTGTGGTCAACGATCCCGGCCAGGTGCGCAACGCGCCCGAAAAGCTGCTGGTCACCAATTTTCCCGAGCTTATGCCCGCGACCCTGATCACAAATGATCCCGAGGAGGTGCGGGCCTTTCGTGCGCGGTATAACGACATCATCATCAAACCGCTTTACGGCAATGGCGGGGAGGGGGTCTTTCGGGTCACGCCGGAGGACGAGAATCTGAATTCCCTGATGGATGTGTTCAGCCAGTTCTATCGCGAACCGATGATCGTCCAGAAATATCTGCCCGATGTCCGGCGCGGCGACAAGCGCATCATTCTGGTGGATGGCGAACCGGTTGGCGCGATCAACCGCGTGCCGGCAAAAGGTGAAACCCGGTCCAATATGCATGTCGGGGGACGCCCCGAACCGACCGGGCTGACCGCCCGCGATCGGGAAATTTGCGCGGCAATCGGTCCGACCCTGAAACGCAATGGACTGATCTTCGTCGGGATCGACGTGATCGGCCCTTATCTGACTGAAATCAATGTCACCTCACCGACCGGCATTCAGGAGGTCAAGCGCTTCGGGGGCGCCGATATCGCAGCGCTTGTCTGGGATGCAATCGAATCACGCCGCTAGGCTTTTTCGCGCGGCGGCGGATCGGACTTGCGGGCGCGCGCGTGGCGGGCTATCCCTGCGCGCTACAGTGTCGCCTTCACCTTGCCCGCTGCGAAACCGGGCCTAGCGGAAATTCATCTTCTCCATGTCATTAAGAAATATCGCGATCATTGCCCATGTCGATCATGGCAAGACAACGCTGGTCGATCAGCTGCTCAAGCAAAGCGGTACCTTTCGCGCCAATCAGCAGGTGGCCGAACGCGCCATGGATTCCAACGATCTGGAGCGCGAGCGCGGCATCACCATTCTGGCCAAGTGCACAAGCGTGATGTGGCGCGATACGCGCATCAATATCATCGATACGCCGGGCCATGCGGATTTCGGCGGCGAGGTGGAGCGTATCCTCTCCATGGTGGATGGGGTGCTGTTGCTTGTCGATGCGGCCGAAGGCCCGATGCCGCAGACCAAATTCGTGACCGCGAAAGCTTTGGGGCTCGGCCTTAAGCCGATTGTTGTCGTCAATAAAATCGACCGGCCCGACGCACGCGGGCATGCTGCATTTGATGAGGTGTTCGATCTTTTTGCGGCACTCGATGCAAGTGACGAGCAGCTTGATTTCCCGCAGCTATTTGCCTCGGCCAAAGAGGGTTGGGCGGGCAGCGAGCCAGGCCGCAAGGATGATCAGGGGATGGAAGAGCTGTTCGATCTGATCCTCGATTATGTCCCCGCACCCAGAAGTGCCGCAACCGAACGTGCCGATGCGCCCTTTTCAATGCTGGTCACCCTGCTGGAATCGGACCCCTTTCTGGGCCGCATTCTGACCGGCCGGATCGAAAGCGGAACCGTGCGGCCCAATCAGAATTTCAGGGCGATCAATCTTGCCGGGAACAAGGTGGATAGCGCGCGGGTCAGCAAGGTGCTGGCCTTTCGCGGGCTTGAGCGGGTGAGTGTCGATACCGCGTCAGCGGGGGATATCGTCGCGCTGGCCGGTTTTTCCAAGGCAACCGTGTCGGATACCTTGTGCGATCCGTCGATCGATACGCCCATCCCGGCCGAAGCGGTTGATCCGCCAACGATTGCCGTCACCTTCCTGCCCAATGATTCGCCCTTTGCCGGGCAGGATGGGGACAAGGTGCAAAGCCGGGTGATCCGCGAGCGGTTGCTGGCGGAGGCGGAAGGCAATGTCGCCATCAAGATCCGCGAGACAGAACAGAAAGACGCCTTCGAGGTTGCCGGTCGCGGCGAATTACAGCTTGGGATTCTGATTGAAACGATGCGGCGCGAGGGTTTTGAACTGTCGATCAGCCGGCCGCGTGTGCTGTTCCGCGAGGATCCTGAAACCGGCGCAAGGCTTGAGCCTGTCGAGGAAGTGCAGATCGATGTGGATGATGAATTTTCCGGCATCGTCATCGAAAAACTCGCCGAGCGGCGTGGCGAACTGCGCGATATGCGCCCCTCGGGCGCGGGTAAGACCCGAATCGTTCTGCATTGCCCCTCACGCGGGCTGATCGGTTATCAGGGCGAATTTCTGACCGATACCCGTGGTACGGGGATTCTCTATCGCGCCTTTCATGAATATGCCCCCTATAAGGGGCCGATCCAGGGGCGGCGGAACGGGGTGCTGATTGCCAACTCGGACGGCAAATCTGTTGCCTATGCCTTGTGGAACCTTGAAGAGCGGGGTGAACTGCTGATCGCGCCGGGTACGCAGGTCTATAAGGGAATGATCATCGGCGAACATAGCCGCGGCAATGATCTGGATGTTAATCCGATCAAAGGCAAGCAACTGACCAATATTCGCGCGGCGGGCAAGGATGATGCGGTGCGGTTGCGCCCGCCCCGTCCACTCAGTCTCGAGCAGGCGATTGCCTATATCGATGATGACGAACTTGTCGAGGTCACGCCGAATTATCTGCGTCTGCGCAAACTGTTTCTGGAACCGCATTTGCGCAAGCGCGCGGCGAAATCGGCGGACAGATAGCGGATATATAGTTGTCGCGCCCGGTTGCGTGGTGCAGGCTTTGCCGGTGCGCGGCGGATTTCCCGCCGCCGGTAGCGAGGGCGGGTATGAGCGATTTGGATGATAGCGCGCTACAGGAACTGATTGCATTTGCCTGTGGACTGGCGGACGGGGCGGGCGCGGCGATACTGCCTTTTTTCCGTGCACCGATTGCCGTCGAAAACAAGCTTGCCCAGGCTTTCGATCCGGTTACCGAGGCGGACCGTCAGGCAGAACTTGTCATCCGTAAGCTGATTGAAGAAACCTATCCCGCGCATCGCATTCAGGGTGAGGAGTTCGGTGCGGGCGGCGGCAGTAGCGAATTTTGCTGGTATATCGATCCGATTGACGGCACGCGAGCCTTTGTCACCGGCTCGCCCATGTGGGGGGTGCTGATCGGTTTGCATGACGGTATCGCACCGGTTCTGGGCGTCATGGAGCAACCTTTCACCGGCGAGCGGTTTATCGGCAGCCGGCTTGGCGCCTTCTTATGGCATGGGGGGCGCACGCAGCAGCTTCAGACCCGTCCCTGCGCGGATCTTGCGCAGGCGGTGGTGACCACGACCCACCCCGATCTGTTTGCCACCACCGCGGAGCGCGATGCCTATCTCGCCGTCGCGGATCAATGCCTGCTCAACCGGTATGGCGGCGATTGTTATGCTTACGCCATGCTGGCGCACGGTTTGTGCGATCTGGTGATCGAATCGGGACTGAACAGCTACGACATTCAGGCATTGATTCCGATTGTGAGGGCGGCGGGCGGTACCATCACGGCCTGGGATGGTGGTCCGGCGGATCAGGGCGGGCGTGTCATTGCCGCCGGCGACAGTCGGATACATGCTCAGGCCTGTCAGCTTCTGGGGGATCGGCTGTCGCGGGCAGACGGTCGGGGTTAGCCCGGCGCCTCATCCGCAGCAATGCCGCAGAATGTATCCAGGGCGTGCCAGAACCGGTTTCTGATCGCATCTGTTTCCTGCAGGATTTCATGCGATGCACCCTGCAGGCAGTGGCTTGTGCAGTTGGGCAGCTGCCGGGCCACGCGCCGTTGATAATGCGGATCGGAAATTTTCTCCTCGCTGCCGTACAGCATCAGGATCGGGGTTGTGATCGCGGCGCAGAATTCAGGCTGTATGGCCCGGGCCATCGAACGGTAGGCGGCTTCCATCCAGCCATAGGTCGGTGACCCCAGCGCAAGCCGGGGATGGGCGCGCACAAGATGGGCGGTGCGGGCGAAGCGCTCGGCAGACCCGGTGAGCAGATTGCCCTCGAACCTGTCCCGGTCAGGATCATAAACCCGGCCGCCCGGCACATAGGCTTCTGCGTAACCGAACAGGTTTCCGACAAAGGAAACCGTGCGTGCGAGTGCGTGGATCATGAATTGCGTGCGGATATGCACCATCGGGCTGCACAGGATGGCCTGCGCCATATTGTCAGGCTGTCTATACAGGTAAAGCAGGCTGAGATGCGCGCCCATTGAATGCGCAAGGATGCGGTAGGGGGGTGGCAGCGCCTGCGCCCGGGCGGCGGCGATCAGACAATCCAGATCCGTCAGATAGTCCGAAAATGTGTCGACATGGCCCTTATGGCTGTCGCGCAGTGGCCTGTCCGACAGCCCCTGCCCGCGCCAGTCGAGAATGCCGACCGCGAAGCCGCGTTGCAGCAATTGATTGCAAACCTCGAAATATTTCTCGATGAATTCGGTACGGCCGGGCAGGATCAGAAAGCTGCCCTTTGCGGTATCTCCCGGTTGCCAGAATGCCGCGCGCAGCCTGACCTGATCGGCCGCTGTCAGCCATCGGACAATGCCGCCCTCGGGGGCCGGGTTTTCAGCAATGTCGATAAGGGGCGGGGGGGATTGCTCGGTCATGGGCCGGCGGCCGGTTTGCCGCTAGCCCTGGGCGGCACGGCTTGTGCCCAGTATCGTGTCAATTTTGACGACAATACCCATATTGCCCGAAAGATGCAGCTTGCCCTGGGTGAAGGCCGTCGTGCTGTCCATCTCGCCCGCCAGCATGGCGCGAAGATCGGCAAGCGAGACCGCGATCACGCAGTCGGCGGGTGCGTCGCGCTGTTCGATCGAATGTGGTAAGTTCTTTGTATCGATGAAGATATGTCCGTCGGGTCCAAGGTCGTATTTCCAGCTGGCATCGATGCCATTTTCGGTTCCCACGCGCGCGCGAAGTGTTGCAATAACCTCCTCAATAAGAGAGTTGCCGGCGACCATCCATTCCTCCTGACGATACGCTGAAATCCAGGGTCGTTTTTTGTTCATCTGCCAATTGGCGTATAAGAGCATTTGGCCTTGTTACACGCAATATCGATTGGCTGTGGCTGTCGGATTTGATTGAGGAATGCGCTATGAGCTGGGAACAGGAAGTCGGCGAGATCGAACGCCGCCGCAAACTGGCGAAAGAGCAGGGGGGTGAGGCGGCGATTGCGCGCCATCATGCCAAGGGCCGGCTGACGATTCGCGAGCGCATCGCCCGGCTTGCCGACCCTGACAGTTTTTCGGAGCTGGGTGAGGGGGCGGGGGTGCCCGAATATAACGATGCCGGTGAGCTCACCGGCTTTCAGCCCGCCAATTACGTGCTTGGCTTTATCAAGCTCGGTGGGCGGCGCTGCATTGTGGGGGGTGAGGATTTTACCCTGAAAGGTGGCTCGCCCAACCCGGCGGGATTGCGCAAAAGCGTTTATGCCGAAGATGTCGCCCTGACCTATAAGCTGCCGCTGATCCGCCTGCATGAAGGCGGCGGCGGCAGTGTGGCGGGCTCAAAAGGCGGCGGCAAGGGCCCAGCGCGTCCGGTCGGTGATCCTGTTTTCGCGACCCCGCGTTTCCAGTCGATCGCGCGGGTATTGGGGGAGGTGCCGGTGGCAACCGCCGCCATGGGCGCGGTCGCCGGCATGCCTGCCGCCCGGCTTGTGGCGTCGCATTTTTCGGTGATGGCCAAAGATGCGCAGGTGCTGATCGCGGGACCGGCCGTCGTGGCGCGGGCAACCGGTGAGGAACTGAGCAAGGAACAGCTTGGCGGGGCGGATGTTCATGCCCGCAGCGGGGTTATCGACAATATCGCGAAAGATGAGGCCGATGCGCTTGAGCAGATCGCGCGTTTTTTAAGCTATCTGCCGCAAAATGTGTGGGAGCGCGCGCCCTATGTAGCGCCGACCGACGATCCTGAACGGCGTGAGGAAAAGCTGCGCGACATCGTACCGCGCAACAAACGCCAGCCCTTCAAAATGCGCAAGGTGATCGAGGCGGTGCTCGACCGGGACAGCTTCTTCGAGATGACGCGGAAATTCGGGCCGAGCCTGATCACCGGGCTTGCGCGGCTGAATGGGCATGCTGTGGGGGTGATGGCGAATGACTGCCATTTCTATGCCGGTGCCATGACCGCGCAGGCGGCGCAAAAGGCGCGCCGCTTCATGGATCTGTGCAACAGTTTCAATCTGCCGATCATCAGCTTTGTGGACGAGCCGGGCTTTATGATCGGGTCACAATCGGAAAAAGCGGGCACCATCCGCCATGGGGCGGCCGCCATTGCGGCAGCGATGCAGAGCCGGGTCCCCTGGGCGAGCATCATTGTGCACAAGGTGTTCGGGGTGGCGGGTGCGGCGCATTTCGGACCGGACGGTTTTGTCCTGTCCTGGCCGTCGGCGGCAACCGGGGCTTTGCCGGTCGAAGGCGGTGTTGCGGTCGCATTCGCGCGTGAGATTGCCGCGGCTGATGATCCCGAGGCGCGCCGTGCGGAGCTTGAGGCGCGGCTTGCGGCCAGTCAATCGCCGTTTCCGCGCGCTGAATCTTTTTCCGTACACGAACTGATTGATCCGCGGGAGACACGCCCGCGGCTGTGCGAATGGATGGAATGGATCGCGCCGCGACTGGCGCAGAACTCAGGGCCCTATCTGACAACGATGCGCCCCTGATCCTCTATTGTCAGCGCGGGTGCGGGATCAGGCTGCCAGGGCGCGCTCGATCTCGTCGACCAGCTCGCGAAGATGGAAGGGCTTGGACAGCACCGTCGCCCCGTGCGGCGTCTCGGTACTGGGGTTGAGGGCAACCGCAGCAAAGCCGGTAATGAAAATAACCCTGAGCCCGGGATGCATTTCAACCGCGCGGCGCGCAAGCTCAATCCCGTCCATTTCCGGCATCACGATATCGGTCAGCAGCAGATCGTAAATGCCCGTCTCCAGATAGGGCAGGGCGTGATCACCCCTGAAAACCGATGTCACCTCATGACCGGCTTTGGTAAGGGAACGCGCCAGAAACCGGCACATGGATTCATCATCTTCGGCTAATAAAATTACAGCCATACTCATTAATCTCCCCGGTCCGCATAAGGCGGCAAACCGTACACTTACCCGCATGAAATATTCGCAGGCCCTGCCCATCCGTTGTTTGAATGGGGCAAATGTCGCACAGAACCGTAAATGGGGAATAAACAATTATTGTTTATCGGCGTAAACGGATTGGCACATAATCGCCAATCTGCGTAACATATATGTCAAATAATGATTTGATCGGGATAAACACATTATTTTTGCCGGAGGGCGAGGGGCCTTATAGAATTAGCTGATATGGATAAAGTTGATACGGCAGAAATTTGGCTGGATACGCCGGGGGAGGCGTTGCAGGCGCAGCGCGCGGACATGCGCCCGGGCAATATTATGGAAATCCGCCGCCCCGATTGCCAGACCAGCCCGATCATATTCAATTCGCCCCATAGCGGTGCGGATTATCACCCCGACTTTATTGCCTCCTCGGCGCTTGATAAGGCGACCTTGCGCCGGTCGGAGGATGCTTTTGTCGATGAGTTATTCGCGCATGCGACGGAAACCGGCGCGCCGCTTGTCAGGGCATTGTTTCCGCGCGCTTTTCTTGATGTGAATCGTGAAGCGTTCGAGCTTGACCCCACCATGTTTGCCGAGCCGTTGCCTGCCCATGTCAATACCCGCTCAATGCGCGTTGCGGGCGGACTTGGCACGATCGCGCGGGTCGTCAGCGACGGCAAGCCGATTTACCGCGAAAAGCTGTCATTTACCGAAGCGACCGCCCGGATCGAGGCCTATTACCACCCCTATCATGCCGCGCTTGAGCAGCTTCTTGCCCGCACCCGCCGGCAGTTTGGCTGCGTGTTGCTGATCGACTGCCATTCCATGCCCTCGCAAAGCGTCTATGCGACGGGCAAGGACGGCCGGAAGCCGGAAATCATTCTCGGCGATCGCTATGGCACCTCCTGCAGCGGGGACATCACGGCGATCGTTTCCGATATCCTGCGTGAGCTGGGGTACGCGGTTATCCATAACAACCCCTATGCGGGTGGTTTTATCACCGATCATTACGGGCGGCCCGCAATGAAACAGCATGCCCTGCAGATTGAGATCAATCGCGCGCTCTATATGGATGAGCGCCGCATTCTGAAACATCGCGGTTTCGCCAAGCTGCAGCGGGATCTGTCGCACATGATCGGCGAATTGGCGCACCGGGTGGCACCTGAAACCCTGCTCAAGCTGGCCTAGGTTTTGTTGGCCCAGCGCTTGCTGTCAGCCTGATCCGTGATCTGCATAAATAATGTGGTCAGATCGGTGGCAGCAAACCGGACAAGAAGCTCTTGCGGTGTGTCAGCGGCAATCAGCCGGCCCCTGTGCAGTATGAGCAGCTGATCGGCGGTTGCCGCTTCATCCACAAGATGGGTTGCCCAGAGTGCGCTGACATTTTCGCTTGCGCAACGCTGCCGCACCTCGCTGTGCAATTGGCGGCGGCTGACCGGATCAAGTCCGACGGTCGGCTCATCCATCAGCAAGAGTGCGGGTGCGTTGATGAGTGCGCGCGCAAGCTCCACCCGCCGGCGCATGCCGCCGCTCAATGTTCGCATGGGTTGCCCAAGACTGTCCGTAAAACCGAATTGCGCGGCAAGGCTGTCGATGCGGCGGCGCGCTGTGTTGCGTGACAGGCCGAACAGGCGTGCATGAAACAGCAGATTGGCCTCAGCCGAACGTTCGCCATCGATTGTCGGCGCCTGGAAAACCGCGCCGATCTGCTGTCGGGCCATACTGTTTCCCTGACCAAGTGGAATGCCGGCAATCTCGATTGTTCCGCGATCGGCTGTGTAAAGCCCGGTCAGGATCTGGAACAGTGTGGTTTTACCGGCCCCGTTTTCGCCCAGCAGGGCCACAAACTGTCCACGCCCGATCTGAAAACTCACATCGTCAAGCGCGCATTTTGCCCCATATGCCTTGCTGACACCCTCAAGCCTGAGAACCGGTTGGCGCGTAGTCATTCCGTCACATATCAAACGCAGGAAAAGGCGTTTACAGCGCGACCGAGCGGGCAAACAGGCGAATATCCGCGACAAACTTCTCGGGCCGCTCAAGGGCTGCGAAATGGCCCCCTTCACCCATATCGGTCCAATGGGTGATGTTATAGGTTTTCTCCGCCAGGCTGCGCGGTGGCCAGCCCAGAAAGTCCTTGGGGAAGTTGGCGACCCCGACCGGCACGCTTACCCGTTCGCCCGGCCCGATCCCGAAATCGCCGTCATCAAACAGCCCGCGATAAAGCCAGGTTGCCGTATTGAAACTGCGCGTTGTCAGATAGATCATCACATTGGTGAGCAGCTGATCCTTGCTATAGGCGGACTCGATATCGTCGCCATCGGTATCGGACCAGCCATTGAATTTTTCCACGATCCAGGCGCACGCCCCCACCGGCGAATCCATCATGCCGTAACTCAGTGTTTGCGGTTTGGTGGCCTGTTCCCGGAAATAGCCCATTTCACGGTCCTGAACCGCCGCGGCTTCCTGCGCGAATTTTTTTTCTTCCGCTGTTTCAGGCACCGCATCGGCTGACCGCAACCCATACATATTCAGGTGGATGGCCGCACATTTGCCGGCCGGTGCGCCGAAATCATACCCCATCCAGCCTGAAATGATGCTGCCCCAATCGCCCCCCTGTGCCAGATAGCTGTCATAGCCCAGCACATCGGTCATCAGGCTGTTGAAATAGCGGGCGATGCGGCGCGGCCCGATGGGACGGACCACACCATCGGCAATCGGTTTTCCCGAAAAACCATAGCCGGGCAGGGACGGGACAATGATATCGAAGCCGTCTTCTGCCTTGCCGCCGAACCGCTCAGGATGCGCCAATGGTTCGATCACATGCAGAAATTCAAATACTGATCCCGGCCAGCCATGGGAAATGATCAGCGGTCGGGGCTTTTCTGCCGAGCCTTTTTCATGGATGAAATGGACAAGCTGACCGTCGATGTCGACCGTAAACTGCGGAAACCGGTTGAGCGCGTCTTCGGCCGCGCGCCAGTCATAACTGTCCAGCCAATAGCCGCAAAGGTCGCGCATATAGTCGAGATTGGCTCCAAAATCCCAGCCGCCATTATCGGGCATTTCATGCCATTCGAATTCCGTCACCCTGCGGTGAATCCAGTCAAGCCGGGCTTGTGGAATATTCACGGTAAAGGGTTGCGGTGCCGGCATGGGGTGTCTCCCTCGACTTGTTGATGGGTTCTTGCACGTTCTGGCCCGGGCGATGGCTGTTCGCCGTGGGTGTGTGCCATATTGCGGCGACAGGGAACCTTTTTCCAGTCTATTTGCCGAAAAGCGGGCTGTGTCATTTGGCGTTTGATATCGTAAGACACTTATATGAACCCCCATTCCCCAGATGAGGCAGCCTTTTGATGATGCCAAGATCGGATTCTGTTATAAGAATCAGAGGGTTGATCTGGGAATGGAGAGAGTTCGATGGCTCACCCGGTGGGTGAAGGGGAAACCGGGGTTGTACGGCTCGATTTCGACCGTCGGCTGAAGCTGGAATTCCACGGTTCCAAGATCACGTCGGACGCGGGCTTCCTTCCCTTCCGGGAACTCGATGATGCTCTCGGACTGAGCGAGATTGCCGGCGAACATCTGGTCGATCCTCGGACTGGCAGGAATGGCCAACATGGGATGACGGGCCTGTTCCGGCAATCCACCTTCGGTCGTCTCGGCGGCTACGAAGACGTGAACGACGCCGAGCGTCTCGGGCGCGATCCGGCGATGCGATGGATCGTCGGCGGTCGTGCCGTCGCCAAGCAGGCCGCGTCGGCGAGCCAGATGGGACGCTTCGAGACCGGGTTTCTGGCCACCGACGACAACATTGCGGCCCTGTCCGGTGCATGGATCGACCGGGTCCACGACCGTAAACCGCCGAAAGACGTGGTCCTCGACATGGATTCCAGCGTCAGCCCAACCTACGGCGACCAGGAGGGGACGGCCTACAACGGTCACTTCGGCTGCACCTGCTATCACCCGTTGTTCCTTTTCAACCACATGGGTGACCTTGAACGGTGCCGTTTGCGTCCCGGCAACGTCCACAGTGCCGACGGCTGGCTCGATGTCCTGAAACCGGTGGTCGAGCGATATAAGGAACGGCAAGTTCGGCTCTACTTTCGCGGCGATGCGGCGTTCGCCTCACCGGACATCTACGACTACCTCGAAGCCGAGGGTATGCTGTATGCCATTCGCATCAAGGCCAACACGGTGCTCCAGGAATGCATCGCCCATCTTCTTCGTCGTCCGGTCGGACGCCCGCCCAACCATGTCCGCCGTCATTATGCCAGTTTCAGCTATCAGGCCGGATCATGGGACAGGAAACGCCGGGTTGTGGCAAAAGTCGAATGGCATCCGGGTGAACTGTATCCCCGCGTCGGCTTCATCGTCACCAACCTGAGCCGCAAGGCCGAACGGGTCGTCGCCTTCTACAATCAGCGTGGCACCGCCGAGCAGTGGATCAAGGAAGGCAAGAACGCCATCAAGTGGACGCGGTTGTCATGCCGCAAGTTCCGCAACAACGAGGTTCGGCTCCAGCTTCACGCCCTGGCCTACAACCTCGCCAACTTCATGCGAACCCTGGCGTTGCCGAAGGAAGTCGAACACTGGTCGCTGACCACGATCCGCGAAAAGCTGGTCAAGATCGGCGCCAAGGTCGTCAGCCATGGCCGCTACGTCACGTTCCAGATGGCGGAGGTCGCCGTGCCCCGCGATCTGTTCCGAAGAATCCTGCGGCGGATTGATGAACTGCGACCACCATCCCTTGCGACAGGCTGAACGCAGGAAACATGAGATGACGGATGGCGAAGTGTGCCTGGATAATGCGAAAACGACTGAAACTCAGCGGTAAACGCCACTTGGCCAAGCCTCGGCGGCTAAAAATCCACTTTTTAAGCGGAAGCGTGTTTTATGGTTCCAATATGAAGGCCGTTTGGCTAGCATCAGAGACGAATTTGGGGCCCATCTGGGGAATGTCGGCTAAATCATTCCGGTAGGTGCTGACGTCACACAGTGCTATGATCGGGTCATAGAAATGCGCGCTCGGATTGCTAAGGTACGCGCAGCGCACCGGCTAACCGGCGGAAGGCGATTTGATCAGGTATTAATTGACGTCTATCATCACAGACGATGACCTCTAGGTCATGGCTCACCGGAAAGCATGGGCTCGACAATGACATTCAACGAACTGCTGACGTCGGCGGGCATCAGACCAGCCGATGTCAGCGTCATTCGGCACCATACTCCCAATCGAGGTAAGGACTTCGCGACCCTGCATGATCTGTGGCGCGACGACCCTAAAGGCTTTGAGCGCTATCAGGCGACGCAGGAGGCCGGGCGGCCAATCTTCCGTGAACGCAAAATCTGGGCTGCCTTTGTAAATCCAAAGCCGGACGAAACCGTGTTCGTCGGACTCTTTGATGCGACGCTTACAGAAACAAGAAGGGCAGACTGGCTTTGCGACTACCGGGGGGACGTCCCGGGTCAAGGCAAGCCCGTCGACATCTTCGCGACCAGGTTGCGCCACGAGCTATCTGATCAGGTGGGGGTTTTGCGCGTGGACTGGCCGACAGAGAATGTACGAAGCTGGGCGCGCTATGCGGAAAAGATGGCGCTGCCAGTCTCGGCCAGTCAACCGGCTACGAAAACCGGGATGCTGGCTGGAGAAGCGCTGATCGAAGGACTATCCGACCTTGGATTCTCGCGAACCCACGAAACTAAAAAACTCTTGCAGCTGCGCCGCGGTGAACTCGTCGTTTATGTAAAGCGAGAGACCAGGACCCGGCCTCTGGTGATCCATCCGCACTACATTGACCTTGCCGATGAGTTTCGCGCTCTTGGCGGCGTCGCATTACCCGATCCGGTAAAGACTTACGTCAACAGCAACCTGCGCGCATTTCCAGCGTACAATGCCGATCATCGCGCCAGCGAAGGGCGGCATGGTTTCGCCATCGGGATCGATGCGAGCTGCCTTCACGAGTTGGTACACCTGCTGAAACATGGGACGACGATCTCAGCTCCGGACGGGGACGTGCGTGTTGTCGCACCGGAGGACGACCCGCTCACCGAGCGCGAACGACTACAGGCCGCACGGATCGGACAGGGTGAGTTTCGCGATGCGCTGTTGATTTTCTGGCAGAGTGCGTGTCCGGTTACAGGCGTCGATTATGCCGCGATGCTTCGCGCCTCACACATCAAGCCATGGCGTGAGGCGTCCAATGCGGAACGGCTCGATCCCTTCAACGGACTTCTGCTGTGCGCCCACATCGACGCACTGTTCGACCGCAATCTGATTACATTCGACGACGATGGTCTGATCAGGATCTCGTCGCTTATATCAACCAACAATCGCTCTCGGCTGGGGCTTGATCCGGGTTTCCGAATATCTGGACTGGACGCGCGACACTTTCCTTTTCTCGCACATCATCGCAGTCGGTTTCAGAAGTAGACCGAAACAAGGAGCCGCCTGAGACCGATACTCATCGCGTGCAAACGATCATCAATCACCGAATCTTGCCAGCCGCAGAAACCCGGCAACGTCCAGAAGCCGGTCTCTCTGATCGGCCTGATATGTCTCATGCAGCGGCTTGGGCAGCACAAGACGAAGCTTCTGCGCCTGCATTTCAGCGGTCTGCGCACGGGATATGGCCGATGAATAGTCGGGTGCTGATTGCGGCATTGATCCTGTTTTCATTGTCGGCTTGTGCGGGCCGGCTGGGCGGCATGGTTCACTGTCAGCAGATTGAAACGGCGCAAAGCCAGATGTTGCGGATGCGCGGATTTGGCCTGTCGGTGGCAAATGATCCCGTCGACCGGTCGATGACCATCGGCTGGGCGGATCGGACATATCTGTTCGCAAAAGCATATGAGGAGGTGCCGAACATCGAGCTTGGGCCCGGTATTCTTCACGGCCAAACCAGCCAGTGGGGGCTTTGCCGCTGGCCCGACGGTTCCGGCGCGCCGCAATTTGTCGATGGGCGCGCAATGGGCCTGCATGTCAGCTTTGGCGCGCCGGTCGCTGGCTTGACACTCGGACTGAACACATGGATGAATATGGCTCCGGTCGGACGGGGCCAGACGATCATGCGCTCGCTTCGGTATAACAGTCGATTTCCGGGCAACGCATCATTGCGTTATTGCGAGGGGGCACAATGCGGCAGCTTGCCATAGCTTTGTTGCTGGTCACGATGCTGGCCGGCTGTACCGATACGATCTACTACTATCAGAAGACAACTGTGGGGCTTGATGTATCCGCCTCCACACCGGAACAAAGCGGGCATGCCGTGCTGGGCTACAAGCGGCGTTTCGCAACGATTGTGCCCGAGGCGGAAAAGGATGGCGAAGCCGTTTCGGTCATCTCCTGCACACGGCTTAAGAAAGAGCGTCTGTTCGACCTTGCGGTCTATGAAGATCTTGCGACCGGGGATGCCGCGGTTGCATTTGGTGACGCGGTTGCAAAAAGCAATGCCGGTCAATCCCAGAACAGCGATTTCATGAAGTGCTTTCGCGAGGGGGAAAGTTGATGATGGCGCGCTGTGCAATGGTTTTGCCCATGCTGCCCGTCATGCTGCTTCTTGCGCTGGGCGGGTGCGAAACAAATAACCAAATCGCCTTTTATGAAAGAGCGCAAACGGCAATCGCGGTCGGTTTCAGTCCCGCGGCGACGGTACCCGAGCCGGTCGAGCTGAGCGTTGCCTATAAGCGGGAGGTTTACGCCGTCGTGCCGCCCACCCGCGAGGCGGATGCGGACGGGGTTCGCGAAGCCAAAAGCCTGATATCGAATTACGACGTCAGGGCCGGGGCATTCTGGAAAGGCGGCAAAGACGACGATCTGACGATTTCAAACGGATTTGCGACAGGCGCGGCGGCAAAGAAAATCGCGCAATCGCCCGGTGCTACCCTGCAACTGTTCGGATTGGTAAAGCCGCTGGCCGCGCCCTCGGCAACCGGAAAAATCCTGCTCGGCGCGATCAGCCCATGCCTGAATGAGCTGCGCAACAATATGGCAGATGCGGCTGAAGGTTCAGCCATCGCGTCGATCATGGCGCGGCTGAAAGATATGCCGGAATACAGGCCTTTCACAGAAACCGGTGCGCCCCCTGCGCAGTTTGTTGCGCTGTACGACGGGTTGACGGATTTCGATGTGATCATTGATGACAGTCTTGTGCGGGTACTGGGCGAAGAAGGCGGCGCAGCCGTGGCTGCCTGCAGGCAGTTGAGCTAATCCGCGACCATCCGAAAGCGGGGATCATGATATGGCATATCAGTTGAATTTATTTCCCGCCGATACTTCGCTTGCCGAGATTGCGGCATTTGCCAGCAATAAACTGTCGATCTCGGGAAATCTGCTTTGTGCATTCGGGATGACGTCCGATGATGGCCGGTCGCTCAACTGGATGGCGTTTGAAACAGGCGCGGCTGCGGGCAGCGAAGTCAGCTTTGTTCCGGCAGGCGATACCGCGCCGGACGGCTTCACAAAAATCGGTGCAGGCGAATTTACGGTCGGGGGCGCAACTGTATTTCTGACCGCCTTTTACAAATAGCGGTACAGCAAGCCGGGGCCGGCTGTATCCGCGGTAACATCGTCTAATTCAGCCGACCGTGACATTGCTTGTATTTCTTGCCGCTGCCGCAGGGGCAGGGCGCGTTGCGCGGTACCTTGCCCCATGTTTCGGGCCGGTTGGGATCGGGGGCGGTTTCGGTCTGCGGGCGCCGTACCGCGACCGAAACATTACCGCCGGCGGAAGTGGGGGCCTCAACTTCATTTTCGCCGGTCAGCGGATCGATATGCTGCGCGTGCATTTCAACAGGTTCAGGTTCAGGTGGCGGTTGCTGGCTGACCTGCACATGGGCAAGATGGGTTGTCACATCGCGCCGTAATTTATGCAGCATGGCTTCGAACAGGGAAAAGGATTCGGTCTGATATTCGCGCAGCGGATCGCGTTGTCCATAGCCGCGTAACCCGATTGACTGCCGCAGATGTTCAAGATGCAACAGATGCTCGCGCCAGTTCTGATCGATAATCTGTAGCAGAATGGCTTTTTCGACCTGCCGCATGAGTTCCGGCCCGATGGCGACTGCCCGTTCCGCCATGAACCTGTCTGAATGCTGACGAATCCTGTCGGACAACTCCTCGTCGGCAATGCCTTCTTCCTGCCCCCATTCGGGAACAGGCAGATCGAGGTTGAGCGCCGACCGGCATTGTTCTGCAAGGCCCTCAAGGTCCCATTGTTCGGCATAGGATTTTTCGGGAACATGTTCGCGGATCATGTCGGCAATCGTCTGATGACGCATTTCCGTGACATCGTCGGATACGTCCTCAGCGCGCATCAGCTCGATCCGCTGCTCAAAAATGACTTTGCGCTGATCATTCATCACATCGTCATATTTCAGCAGATTCTTGCGGATGTCGAAGTTGCGCGCCTCGACTTTTTCCTGCGCCTTTGCCACCGCCTTGTTGATCCAGGGGTGGATGATCGCCTCGCCTTCCTCAAGGCCAAGCCGGCGCAGCATGCTGTCCATCCGTTCCGATCCGAATATGCGCATCAGATCGTCTTCGAGGCTGAGGTAGAATTTCGAAAGTCCCGGATCGCCCTGCCGCCCGGAACGGCCGCGCAGCTGATTGTCGATGCGGCGGCTTTCATGCCGTTCGGTGCCGATGACGCAAAGCCCGCCTGCCGCCAGGACGGTTTCCCTGTCGCGGGCAATTTCTGCTCTGATTTCCGCTGCTTTTTCAGCCTTTGCCGCTTCATCGGTGATATGGGCGGTTTCTTCGGCAAGGCGCCTTTCCAGATTGCCGCCCAGCTGAATATCGGTACCGCGGCCCGCCATATTTGTGGCCAGGGTGACCGCCCCGGGGATGCCGGCCTCGGCGATAATGAATGCTTCCTGCTCGTGATGGCGGGCATTCAGCACATTGTGCTTGATGCGCTTTTTCTTCAGGAGCTCCGCCAGAAGTTCAGACTTCTCGATGCTGGTCGTGCCGACAAGAACAGGTTGTCTGCGTTCGTGGCAATCGGCGATCATCGCCAGAACCGCGTCATATTTTTCCGTTGCCGTGCGATAGACCTCGTCATCCTCATCGTGGCGCTGCACCGGCACATGGGTCGGGATTTCGCTGACCTCAAGCCCGTAAATCTGCTGAAACTCCTCTGCTTCCGTGGCGGCGGTACCGGTCATGCCGGCAAGCTTGTCGTAGAGTCGGAAATAGTTCTGGAACGTGATCGAGGCAAGTGTCTGGTTTTCGGGATCGATCTGCGCGCCTTCTTTTGCTTCCAGCGCCTGATGCAGCCCGTCGGAATAGCGCCGCCCTTCCATCATCCGGCCGGTGAATTCATCGATAATGACGACACGCCCGTTCTTGACGATGTAATCCTTATCGCGCTGGAACAGGATGTGGGCACGCAGCGCCTGATTGACATGATGGACGAGCGATACATTCTCGATATCGTACAGCGATCCGTTCTCGGGCAGCAGACCCGCCTCGGTTAACAGCTGCTCGACATGATCGTTGCCTTCCTCGGTCAGATTGACCGCACGCGCCTTTTCATCCAGTTCGAAATCGGCTTCGGTCAGCTCGGGAATGAAGCGGTCGATTTCGCGGTAAAGGGCCGACTGGTCCTCAACGGGGCCGGAGATGATCAGGGGCGTGCGCGCCTCATCGATCAGAATACTGTCCACCTCATCGACGATCGCGAAATGATGGCCGCGCTGTACCATTTCCTCAAGCCGGTACTTCATATTATCGCGCAGATAGTCAAAGCCCATCTCGTTGTTGGTGCCGTAGGTGATGTCGGCGGCATAGGCGGCGCGCCGGCCCGCATCGTCAAGGCCCGGCACGACGCAGCCAACCTCAAGGCCGAGAAAGCGATAGATCTGGCCCATCCATTCCGAATCGCGCTGTGCCAGATAATCATTGACCGTCACCACATGAACGCCTTTGCCCGACAAGGCGTTGAGATAGGCCGGCAGGGTCGCGACAAGGGTTTTGCCCTCGCCGGTCTTCATTTCCGAAATCATCCCGTGATGCTGGACGATACCGCCCAGCAGCTGCACATCATATGGTCGTTGCCCCAGGATCCGCTTGGCGGCCTCGCGGACTGTCGCAAATGCCTCTTCCAGCAGGCTGTCAACCGTTGCCTCGCCATTTGCGATCATCGATTTGAAGCGCGTCGTCCGGGCGCACAACTCCGCGTCGCTCAGCGATTCCAGCTCGGTTTCGAGGTCGTTGATTGCTTGCACCCGGGGGGCGAATTTCTTGAGTTTGCGATCATTGGCGGAACCAAATATGCGCCGGGCAAAGGCGCTCATGCCCATCATATGGAGAAAACTCCCGATTTGCGCGCCATGACTTCATCTCGCAAGGCGTGGCCATACAGGCCCGGTGACTGGTCAGAGAAATAAGCGCCGCTGTGCGCCCTGTCAACGGCGTCAGATCTTGGTCGCGGTTATGGTGTGTGTTAATGTTTGCGGATATTGGGTACCGGGGGGTACCGGTTAACGAACAGGGTCTGCCGCGGTCATGACGAAATGGACCGGCGCATGCCCTTTTATTATGGAGTCGCTTCATTGGCCCCGCTTGCAGACCGTAAGCGCACGAAGTCCGCTGTGCCCAAAAAGAAACCCAAAGCGGTCAAGCCCCGGCGCAGCGGTTCGGCGCGTAAACCGAAAGCGCCGGTTTCGCCGCTTGCCCCGAAAAGCTTTCCCGAACTTCCCGCGATCGCCGGGGTGAGCCTGGCTACGGCGCAAAGCGGTACCCGCTATAAGGGACGCCACGATCTGATGCTTGCGGTCATGGAAACCGGCACATCGGCGGCGGGTGTTTTCACAACCTCGAAAGTACCGTCGGCGGCGGTTGAATGGTGCCAGTCGCGGCTGCAGGAAGGGCGCGGCAATGCGCGGGCCTTGCTGGTCAATGCCGGGAACGCAAACGCTTTCACCGGCAAGGCGGGGTTCGAGGCGGCGACCGCCATCGCCTCGGCGGTGGCATCAGCGGTGAGTTGCCGGCGCGGCGATGTTTTCGTCGGCTCGACCGGCGTGATTGGCGAAGCGTTGGAAACTGAAAAGATCGTCGGGAAATTTACCGTGCTGGCCGGAAGCCTTGCGCCCGATGGCTGGATACAGGCGGCCAGCGCGATCTGCACGACCGATACATTTCCCAAGCTTGCCACAGCAACGGCCGAGATTGACGGGGTTCAGGTGACGATCAACGGCATTGCCAAAGGTTCGGGTATGATCGCGCCGGATATGGCGACGATGCTTGCCTATATCTTCACTGACGCCGCGATCCCCGCTGAGGTGTTGCAGACCCTTCTGATGCTCACCGTGCATGACAGTTTCAACATGATCACCGTCGATGGGGATACATCGACAAGCGATACGGTGATGTTGTTTGCGACCGGGAAATGCGCTGAACATCGCCCGGTCAACCGGCCCGGCGATCCGCGGCTGCGCGATTTTCGGGAAAAGCTTGCCGAGGTCGCCACCGAGCTGGCGCAGCAGATCGTGCGCGATGGCGAAGGGGCGACGAAATTCGTCACGGTCACGGTAAGCGGTGCGGCGAATGCCAGGGCAGCCCGAAAAATAGCCAATTCGATTGCCAATTCGCCTTTGGTCAAGACTGCGATTGCCGGGGAAGATCCCAATTGGGGGCGGATCGTCATGGCGGTCGGCAAGGCGGGTGAGGCGGCCGATCGCGATGCCATGCGCATCGATATTGGCGGCGTAACGGTTGCCCGCGACGGTATGGTCGATCCCGACTATAAGGAAGCGACGGTCGGCAAATATATGAAGAACAAGGAAATCGACATCACCGTCGATGTCGGTGTCGGACGGGGGGAAGCGACTGTCTGGACCTGTGATCTGACCCATCGCTATATCGAAATAAATGCCGATTATCGCAGCTAACAGTTATTTTTCGGCGTTCCCCTCAGATCCCGAAGCCGTCGTCATCCGTTCGCCGCGGCTTATCCTGCGCCCGCTGCTGTTGCAGGATGCGCCGCGGATCTCGGCGTTGGCCAATGACTGGGATCTGATCAAGCAGACTGTCAGCCAGCCCTTTCCCTTCACCCAGCGCGATGCGGAGAACATGATCCTTGATGCATGGCAACCTGATGATGAAGAGGAGGAAGAGGAAATTCTGCTGGGCATTCAGCGCACATCCGATACCGCTCTGATCGGTGCAATGGCCGTCAATCGCGATGGTATGCTCGCCGAGGTCGGTTATTGGATCGGCCGGCAATACTGGTCGCAGGGTTACGCGACCGAGGCGCTTGCCGCCTTATTGCGTCAGGTCCGGTTTCAATGGGGGATCACGGTTCTGGAGGCGGTCGCATTCCACGAGAATTTTGCGTCCGAAGCTGTGTTGCGCAAATGCGGTTTCAGGCTCAAGAGCGGTCAGCGAAGTCATCTGCCCGATCGCGGCGGGGAGCGGATGCTGAATCGTTTCCTTTGGGAGGCGGGTTGATGCCGATCCTGCTTGTGGCTGCCTGTGCGCTGCTTGACGCGGATGGACGCGTGTTGCTGGCGCGCCGTCCCAGGCAAAAAATGCTGGGCGGATTATGGGAGTTTCCGGGCGGCAAGCTGGAAGAGGGCGAGACGCCGGAGGCCTGCCTTATTCGTGAATTGCGTGAAGAGCTGGGCATTGACGTCACCGCTGCCTGTCTTGCGCCTTTGAGTTTTGCGTCCCATGGCTATGCGGATTTTCATCTGCTGATGCCGCTCTATGTCTGCCGCAGATGGGAAGGGGTCTGTCAGCCCCTGGAAGGGCAGCAGTTGAAATGGGTCCGGCCCGCCCGGCTGCGCGATTATCCGATGCCGCCGGCTGATGCACCTTTGATCGCGCATTTGCAGGATCTGCTTTGAGCGGACGTGTCGGCGAATCCGGATTTGTCAGAGAATAATGTGCCCGGAAACAGCGTTGCCGGGCACGGACAGGGTCGCGCGGTTTCCTGCTTTCGGCTTCAGGGTGAGCGTCACGTCATTGCCCGGACTTATCGCCGGGCAGCACGGTTTCGCGGGTGCCCAGCGCATCGGCAAGCCGCATCCGAGCAGAGCCGGGGCGCAGTGGCTTGGGTTGATCGGGTGCGGGTGCCCAACCTGTCAGATAGATAATATCGAAACTGGCCCGGATGCGGTTTTCCGGCGCACCGAACTGTTCATGATAGATTTCCGCGGCGCGCAGCAGGGTCTGTCGGCGGGAGAAATGCCTATGCCGATGGCTGAGGCTGTTGCTTTCGCCCATATCGCGCAATTCCTGCATCAGCCTGAAGATCGAGGGGTAGGTCACGGTCAGGGTCTCGTAATCGGTGACAGGCATGGCAAAGCCCGCCCGTTGCAGCAAACCGCCGGCATCGCGCATGTCGGTAAAGGGTGCGATGCGGGGGCTCATGCCGCCTTCCAGCTCGATCTCGGCGCGGGCGAAAGCCTGCCGCAGTTCGGTCAGGGTTTCGCCACCGAACATCGCACAGATGAACAGCCCGTCCGGTTTCAGGCATTGCCGGATTTGCAGCAACGTGCCGGGCAGGTCGTTGACCATATGCAGCGACAATGCGCTGACGATCAGATCGAAACTTGCCGGGGCGAATGGCAGGGCTTCCTCATCTGCGACAAGCCGTTGGGCGGTTGGCACTTGTTCGACCATGCGCGGCGATTGATCGCACTGTAAAAGATGGCCAATCTTCTCTGGCTCTAGATTGCGGGCGGTATCGCCGAAGATGCCGATATGACAGCCCAGATCGAGGGCGGTATCGAAACGGCGGTTAATCTCGCCCAGCCGTTCAACAATCGACCTGGCGGCGGCGGCAACCAGAAAATCCTGCGCCGCAAACCGACCGGCCGCGCGATCGCGCCGCAGGCGGCGCATGCGTCTGTCAAACGGTCCGGTCAGATTATCGTCCATTGCAGCGGGGCAATCTTACGTTACTGATTGAAGGGTGCGCGCAGACGGCGCTTGTATGGTGATTGTCTGAGCGGCACTATAGCCCCGGTGGGGGGCAGCAGGTCAATTGGCCGAAAATATTATGAGCGCATTGGCGGGAATAGTGCGGTACGGGGCCGGCAGACTGCTTGATCTGCTGCTGCCGCCACGCTGTCTGGCAAGCGGCGAAATCGTCGATCGCCAGGGGCAGCTTTCGCCACAGATCTGGCGCGAACTGGATTTTATCACCGCGCCGCTTTGCAATTGTTGCGGCGGCCCTTTCCCGTATCGGATTGCTGCCGACCCGGCACAGATTTGTCCGGCCTGTATCGCCCGCCCGCCGGGCTGGCACCGGGCACGGGCTGTATTTGCCTACGACGCGCACAGCCGGCCGATGATTCTCACTTTCAAGCATGGCGACAGGCTGGAAGGCGCCCCCGCATTTGCCAGATGGATGGCGCGTGCCGGTGCCGAAATTCTTGAGGATACGGACTATATTGTCGCTGTCCCTTTGCATTGGCAGCGCCTTCTTCAGCGGCGTTACAATCAATCGGCTGTTCTGGCGACCCATATCGGGCGGCTGACGGGTAAGCCGGTAATCGCCGATATGTTACGGCGGGTGCGCTCGACACCGCCGCTTAAGGGTATGAACCGCACCGCGCGTTACAGGCAGTTGAAAGGTGCGATTGCCATTGCTCCGCAATATGAAGATGCGGTTGCCGGGGCGCGCATTACTGTTATCGACGATGTCATGACAAGTGGCGCGACCGCCGAAAGCTGCGCCCGCGCGTTGACAGCGCTGGGGGCTGTGCGGGTTGATATTCTGACACTGGCGCGGGTCGTCCGTCCGGTCGACACATTCGTGTAATTCTGAATTCCGGCGTATAGTCTGACGTGAAGCGGCACGGACCCCGTATTGGGGAGCTATGGCCAAAGGTGTATTTGTCTTGGGCGGTATGACAGCTTGCCTGCGATCGCGCGCGGGACGCATATGCGCTACATATATGGTCTGAAAGAATGGGAGAATGAGGCGGATTATGCCGGCAGTTACAATTTATACGACGATGATCTGTCCCTATTGCCACAGGGCGAAAAGCCTGCTGGACAAGAAAGGGGCGGATTATGATGAAATCGATGTCAATTCGGTACCGGGCGCACGCGATGAGATGACGCGCCGCGCGCGCGGCGGCTATACCGTGCCGCAGATTTTCATCGGCACGCGGCATATCGGCGGGTGCGATGAACTTTATGCGCTGGATGCGGCGGGAAAGCTTGATCCGCTGCTGGCGGAATAGGACGATATTTTCCAGATTCTGAGACCAGAGTGCTGAAAGATGCCAGAGTGCTGAAAGATGAACGATAAATTCACCGCTGCCTGTCTGCAGCTGAATTCAACCGATGTCATTGCGGAAAATGTCGCAATGGTCACCGAGCTCGCCCGGGCTGCGCGGGCGGAGGGAGCGGATTTTATCCTGACACCGGAGGTCACCTCAATCGTGACCAAACTGCGTCCCGATGTTATCCGCTCAACGACTTTCGGTCAGGATGAAGATCCGGCGGTGGCGGCGTTCGGCACCCTGGCCGGTGAGCTGGAGGTCTGGTTGCTGATCGGTTCGATCCCCATCCGTGTGGGCGAGACACAGGTTGCCAACCGATCCTTTCTGTTTGATCCGCGTGGCCAGATCGTGACGACATATGACAAAATTCATATGTTTGATGTGGATCTTCCGAATGGCGAACGTTATCGCGAATCCAAGGCGTTCGCCGCCGGATGCCGGGCCGTGCTGGCCGATCTGCCCTGGGGGCGGCTTGGACTGTCGGTCTGCTATGATATCCGCTTCCCGCATCTGTACCGTTCATTGGCGAAAGCCGGTGCGGACTTCCTGACAGTGCCCGCCGCCTTTACAAAGCTCACCGGTGAGGCGCATTGGCATATTCTGCTGCGCGCGCGGGCCATCGAAACAGGTTGCTATGTCTTTGCGCCGGCCCAGACGGGAACGCATGTCGGGGACGGGCGGAAAACATTTGGTCACAGCCTGATCATTGCTCCCTGGGGCGAGGTGCTGGCCGATGCGGGGACGGAGGTTGGTTTCGTCACGGCTGAAATCGATACGGCATTAATCGCAAAGGCGCGCGGACAGGTTCCGGCGCTGACCCATGATGTGGATTATGCGGTTCCTGTGCCGCGGCAGGAAGAAGGCTGAGCGGACACGGGCAGTATCGATGGGTGTGGCGGTGAAACCCCCGCTATCGCGGTTCTGCCCTCGATCAGGGTGTGTGTGGCCGGCGGGCGCAGATCCGCTGGCGCATGGCAGGCTGCGGATCCTGACCCTGCCAAAATGCAATGATCTCCAGCGCATCGCCAAAGACTGTTCGCAGCTCATCGGGTTGCAGAAGAAAATCGCGGTTTCTGGGGCGTCCGAATTGCTCATGGCCTTGCATGAAAGTCTCGTAGAGCAGGATGCCGCCCGGTGCGAGGGATGCAATCAGATGCGGCCATAGGGGGCGCCAGAGGTAGTTGGTAACGATCACCCCGGCAAATCGGCCGCTCTCAACCGGCCAGACAGTGTCAACTGCCTCGAGATCGCATTCGATAGCGGTAAAGTGCGGATGGTTGCGCAGATCGCCAAGCCCGCTGATATCGCGGTCGATCCCGGTGACATGACAGCCTCTTTCAAGAAAAAAACGGCCGTGCCGTCCGCTGCCACAGGCGACATCAAGCAGTTCCGCGCCATCCGCAATGAGGGCCGCATGCTTGGCTATCCAGGGTGAAATATTGTTGCTTTTGCCGACAATGCCCATTTAAGTAGCCAATCCACATAGTGGCGAAATCATAACTGTCACAAATTAATGGTAATCTGAATGATCCGCTATGATTTGATTTGCGATAAGGAGCATTCCTTCGAGGGATGGTTTTCCGACAGTGCCGCCTTTGATACCCAGCTTGCGGCGGGAGAGCTTGTTTGCCCGGTCTGCGAATCGAAAAAAATCTCAAAAGCGTTGATGGCGCCGCAAGTTGGCCGCAAGAACAACAGCAGGAATGCGCAACGCGCCGCGATGGCAGCGGAAAATCAGGGCAAGATGCGCGCCGTCATGCGCGCTGTCCGCGACTATGTCGAAAGCAATTCCGAACATGTCGGGGAACGCTTTCCCGAGGAAGCGCGCAAAATCCATTATGGCGAGACCGAGCAGCGCAACATCTATGGCGATGCCAGTCTTGACGAGGTGCGCGAACTGCATGAGGAAGGGATTGAGGTTGCACCGATTCCCTGGCCGGACCGGGATAACTGACCTTTCATCTGCGCAGGTGCAGCCTGTTGCCGCTCCGGACTTGCTTGTCTGAATCTTAACGCGCGGTGATCGCACTCAGCATGTAATTGACGGCAAGATCGTCCGACAGCCGCCACCGGTCAAGCAGCGGATTATAGCTCACCCCGGTCAGATCGCCGAGCGACAGTCCGGCTTTTTCCACCATGGCGGTCAGTTCCTGCGGGCGCAGAAACCTGTTCCAGTCATGGGTTCCCCTGGGCAGCCATCGCAGAATATATTCCGCTCCGAATACCGCCAGAGCATAAGCCTTGGCTGTCCGGTTCAGTGTGGCGAGAATCATCAGCCCGCCCGGCGCCAGGAGCGATGCGCATTGCATGATGAAGGCGTCGGGATTGGCGACATGCTCAACAACTTCCATATTGAGGATTACCTCGAACCGCGCAGGCTCGGTTATCAGCGCGTCCGTGGTGACGTTCCGGTAGTCGATATCCAGATTTTGCCGCGCCGCATGCGCTTTCGCGCAGCCGATATTTTCTGCTGACGCATCCGCGCCGGTGACCTGCGCGCCCAGCCGGCAGACCGGTTCGCTCAACAAGCCCCCGCCGCATCCGATGTCGAGCAGCCGCAATCCTTCAAATGGGCGCGCTGTCGCGGCATTGCGTTGAAAATGTGCGCAGATCTGGTCCCTGATGAAGCTCAGCCGGACAGGGTTGAACTTGTGCAGCGGACGAAACGGGCCATTGTGATCCCACCACTCATCCGCCATCGCGGAAAACCGCGCAACCTCTTCCGGGTCGACCGTATTTTCGGGGGCTGTTCTCGGGCCGCTGATCATCGCTTGGTTCCGTGGGCATTGTCGGCACTTGTGGCGATGCGTGCAAGTAGCGCCGCTTGCGCGTGCCGTCTCAATTCAGTATGGATACGCCTCGCCTCACCGCATGGCAAGCCGCGCAATACATGCGTTACCGTATGGACCGCGCCGCCATGCTTGCTGCGGCAAAGAATGCGGCGACAATCGGCGTATCCAGGGAAACAATAAACAGGTTTACGAGAGAATGGCCCGTTTGGTCATGAAATTCGGCGGCACGTCCGTTGCAGATATCGAGCGTATCCGGCATGTCGCCAACCGCGTCAAGCGGGAGGTGGATGCCGGCAATCAGGTGGCGGTGGTTGTGTCCGCAATGGCGGGTACGACCGATAATCTTGTCAATCTGGCGCGGCAGGCCTCAGCGATGCATGATGCGCGCGAATATGATGTGGTGGTTTCCGCAGGCGAGCAGATTTCGGCAGGATTGCTGGCCCTGGCGCTGCAAAGTCTTGATGTCTCCGCACGTTCATGGCTGGGCTGGCAGATACCTGTATCAACCAGTTCGGTGCATGGCTCGGCGCGCATTCTGGGGATTGACGGGGTGCTGCTCGAAGAAAGGCTGGGCGAGGGGCAGGTTGCCGTTATCGCCGGGTTTCAGGGGCTTGCGCCCGACAACCGGATCGCGACATTAGGGCGCGGCGGTTCGGATACAAGCGCGGTGGCGCTGGCTGCGGCCATCGGCGCGGACCGGTGCGATATTTTCACCGATGTCGAGGGGGTGTTTACCACCGACCCGCGGATCGTTGCGCAGGCGCGCAAGCTTGATAAAATCACCTATGAAGAAATGCTCGAAATGGCGTCCCAGGGTGCGAAAGTCCTGCAGACCCGTTCGGTAGAGCTGGCGATGGTGCACAATGTCCGCGTCCAGGTTTTGTCAAGTTTTGAAGATAAGCCAGGAACGCTTGTTTGTGATGAAGGAGAGATCGTGGAACAGGAAGTCGTCAGCGGGATCGCCTATTCCAAGGATGAAGCAAAGATCACCTTGACGCGTGTCGCGGACCGCCCGGGGGTCGCGGCGAGCATCTTTGGCTCTTTGGCGGATGCCAATGTGAATGTCGATATGATCGTACAGAATATTTCCGAAGATGGGGCGGCGACAGATATTACCTTCACAGTCGGACGCGCTGATCTGGAACGGACCGCGGCGATCTTGACCGAGGTGCGGGACCGGATTGCCTATGCGCAACTTCTGACCGATTCAAACGTTGCAAAGATATCGGTAATCGGCGTCGGGATGCGCAGCCATGCAGGCGTCGCGCAACGGATGTTCGCCGCATTGGCGGAAAAAGGTATTAATATCCAGGTGATCTCGACCTCCGAGATCAAGGTCAGCGTGCTTATCGCGGCGGAGTATACGGAACTGGCGGTACGCGCATTGCACACCGCCTATGGGCTGGATGCCGCGTAGCACCGTTCGGTACGGGCGCAGAGTGACGGGTAGCGGAATGTTTGTAGACGCCATGAAAGCGACAGCATCAAAGGATACAGGATAGTGCCGCAGGGCTCCCCACTCGGTCCGCGCGTCCTGCTCCGGCGGCTTCGCGAGATCATGGCGGAGCCGCAGGATACACAGACGCGCCTGAATCTGGTCGTCAGTGCTATCGCTGCCAATCTGGTGGCGGAAGTCTGTTCGCTTTATCTGCTGCGCGGCGATAACAGGCTGGAGCTATACGCCACCGAAGGACTCAATTCCGACGCTGTACATCAGACATTCCTGCAGATTGGCGAGGGGCTGATCGGCACGGTTGCGCAGACCGCCAAACATATCAATCTGTCCGATGCGCAGGCGCATCCGAAATTCGCCTATCGGCCTGAAACCGGCGAAGAGATCTACAAATCCATGATGGGTGTACCGATCATGCGCGGCGGGCGTGTGATCGGCGTTCTGGCGGTGCAGAACCGCACCATGCGCAGCTATGTCGATGAGGAACTTGAGACCCTCGAAACCGTGGCCATGGTGCTGGCAGAGGTTGCCGCATCGGGCACGCTTGTCGCGGTTGTCACCGAAGCGACCGACCAGATCGATGCGTTACATTCTCACCGTCTGCACGGTATTGGCCTGGCGGAAGGAATTGTGATGGGCGAGGTGGTGTTGCATGAACCGCGTGTCGATATCACCCAGATCATCGCGGTCAATCCGGCCGAGGAACGGCAGAAGCTTGATGAAGCGCTGCAGTCATTGCGGCAGTCTGTGGAAAGGATGCTGCGCTCAAGCGAGCTTGCGCGTGCCGGTGAACATCGCGAGGTCTTGCAGGCCTATCAGATGTTTGCCCAGGACAAAGGCTGGACCGCCCGGCTTCACGAGGCGGTTGATTCCGGTCTGACCGCCGCCGCCGCCGCCGAGCGGGTGCAGATGGAAAACCGCGCCCGGATGCAGAAGGTCACCCAGCCTTATCTGCGCGAGCGCCTGCAGGATCTTGACGATCTGGCCAATCGGCTGCTGCGGCATCTGACCGGGCAGACAAATGTGCCCTCGGCGGAGGATTTGCCCGAAAACGCCATTGTCGTCGCGCATACGATGGGGCCTGCGGAACTGCTCGATTATGACCGGTCCAAACTTGCGGGCATTGTGCTCGAAGAAGGCAGCCGAACGTCGCATGTGGCGATTGTGGCGCGGGCGCTGGAAATCCCGATGGTGGGCGGGACGAATGACATACTCGACTGGGTGCAGGGCGGTGACGCGATTATCGTGGATGGCGAATCGGGTGCGGTTTATCTGCGCCCCGCCGAGGATGTGCGCGCTGCATATGCGGAACGTATGGCCGTGGAGGCCAAGCGGCAGGCGCAGTTTGAGGCCTTGCGTGGACAGCCATCGATCAGCAAGGATGGCGTTGCGGTCAATCTGGAAATCAATGCGGGTCTGATGGTCGATCTGCCGCATCTTGACCATACCGGTGCAACGGGTATCGGCTTGTTCCGGACAGAGCTGCAATTCCTGATTTCCGCTGTCTTTCCAAGGTTTGAGGAACAGCGGCGGCTCTATATGCGTGTTCTGGAGGCGGCTGGCGATCGGCGGGTTCTGTTCCGTACACTGGATATCGGTGCCGACAAGGCGCTGCCATATCTGGAGCATGGGCGGGAGGAAAACCCGGCAATGGGCTGGCGTGCCACGCGGCTGGCGATGGAGCGGCCGGGATTGTTGCGTTACCAGTTGCGCGCCTTGCTGGCGGCGGGCGCGGACCGGGAGCTCAACATCATGTTCCCGATGATTTGCGATATTGCGGAATTTGTTCAGGCCCGCGCGATGGTCGATGAGGAGCTTGCCAGGATGGACCGGCTTGGGGTTGCGAAGCCGGCCGGCCTGCGCGTGGGAACGATGCTCGAAGTTCCCGCGCTTGTCTGGCAGCTTGACCGGCTGCTGCCGCTTGTCGATTTCATTTCGGTAGGATCGAATGATCTGCTGCAGTTTTTCTTTGCCTATGATCGCGGTAATCCCAAGCTTGCGGGGCGCTACGATTCACTGAGCGCCGGCGGGTTGCGGCTTCTCAGTCACATTGTGCGTGAATGCGACGCGCATCAGGTGCCGCTCAGCCTGTGCGGGGAGCTGGCCGGCCGCCCGCTTGAGGCGATGGCGCTGATCGGGCTTGGTTTCAGAAATTTATCGATGTCCCCGATTTCCATCGGGCCGGTCAAGCTGATGCTGGTCAATCTCGATGTTTCGGCGATCGGTGACTTCATGGACGGTCTTATCCGCACCAACAGGGAAGATATCAGGACACAGCTTATGGCATTTGCTGCAAGTCAACAGGTGCCTGTGTGACATGGCTGTGACCTTGCGCGCCGCCGGTTCTTTTGTTCAGATGGGGTAGCCCGCAGCGGCCAATTTGCGATTATACAAATCCGCAACGTCCACCCGAAGGGTAAGTGATGGAAGCGACCAATAGCGAAATTGTGAATTCAGCGGATCGCGAGGACGGCCCCTATCGGGGGGTCGGTTATGATCTGCATCGCGCCCGGCTTGCGGCCAATTACACGGTGGAGGATATTTGCCGTGCAATTCGTATCAGTGAAACTCATCTGACGGCGATTGAAAACGGGCGGTTCGCGGAACTGCCGGGGCCGACCTATGTCAGCGGTTTTGTGCGGACCTATGCCGGCTTTGTCGGTCTTGATCCTGATGAGATCATTCTGCGGCTGAAATCCGAAACAGACGTTCCCAGGCTGATGCCGGAGGATTTGCATTTTCCCGAGCCTGAACGTGAATCCCGTGCCCCCAGCCCTGTGACGGTCATTGTCGCGCTGTTATGTGCCGGGGTTCTTTATGGCGGCTGGTACTATTTCCGGCAGGCGGAGTGGGAAATGCCCGACGATCGGGAACTGGTTGCCGATGTCCCCGCGCGGCTGCAACAGCAGATTCCGGCCGGGCCTGACAGCGCTGCGGTTTCTGCCCGCGATGAGGAAAGTACGGACATGGCCGCATTCGGGAACCGCCCCACCCGCGCGGAATTCTACAGCTCTGCCTTGCCGGAAGATGAAGGGGGCGACGCTGTCGGGGAGACAACCGCTCAGTCTGCAGCGCAAAGACCCCTCGCGGAGGTTCCTGCCGACGCGGGCGGTGGGTCTGCGGACATCGAATTGCGTGAAGCGGAAGATGTTGCGCAATTGCCGGCGGGGCTGCCGCAACCGGATGCGATGAGCGAGGTTGCGGAAGGGGTGCCGCCTGCTATTGTCACGCGGTTGCCGCGGCAAAAGCCCGCAACGGCATCCGATGCGCCCGTTTCAGAAGAGATCGCGGCTGAAGAAGCGGCAGCGGAACAGGCGGCGGCGCCTGCCGCTCCGCTGGGCGAGGGGCGGTCGCCGACTGCCGGTGAGGGGGCTGTGCAATTACGGGCCCTTGAGAATGTCTGGATTCAGCTATCGACCGGTTCGGGGGATGTGTTGCTTGCGCGTCTGCTCCCGGCGGATGAAGTGGTCGCGGTACCTGATCAGGCCGGGATTCGCCTGACGGTGGGTGATGCGGGGGCGTTGGCAGCCATACTGGATGGGGAGCAACTGCCCGCTTTCGGGCCGGCCGGGGAGGTTGTGCGCGATCTGTCACTTGATCCGGCGGATTTGCGGGCTGGCCGGGATCGCTAGCTTGACAAGTGTGGTGATAATCGGGCCTAGGACAGATAGCGCTCGCATCCGGCGCGACCGGAACCCATATTAGTACCGGCAGAACAGAATACAGAATGACGCTTTCAGGCGGGATTTACCTCATATGAGTGTGCGACCTTATCGTGAAATTCGGCGGCGGAAGTCGCGCAAGATTTTTGTCGGCGACGTTCCTGTCGGGGGTGATGCGCCGATCACCGTGCAATCGATGACCAACACAGTCACCGGTGACGCGGTCGCGACACTGAATCAGATTCGTGCATTGGAAGATGCGGGGGCGGATATCGTGCGTGTTTCCTGCCCCGATGAGGCGGCGACAGCGGCACTGCGCGATATTACCCGTCAGGCCCGGGTGCCGATTGTTGCCGATATTCACTTCCATTATCGCCGGGCGATTGAAGCGGCTGAGGCCGGGGCGGCCTGCCTGCGCATTAATCCGGGGAATATCGGATCGTCTGCGCGTGTGCGCGATGTGGTGCAGGCCGCACGCGATCATGGCTGTTCTATCCGTATTGGGGTGAATGCCGGCTCGCTTGAGCGCCATCTTCTGGAAAAATACGGTGAACCATGCCCCGAAGCGATGGTCGAAAGCGCGCTTTATCATGCCAATCTGCTCGAAGAGCATGATTTCAGGGAGTATAAAATCAGCGTCAAGGCATCGGATGTGTTCCTGGCCGCCGCCGCCTATCAGGGGCTGGCCGAGGCGGGGGATTTTCCCATTCATCTGGGAGTAACCGAAGCGGGTGGATTGACAACCGGCACCGTCAAATCCGCCATCGGTATGGGATCGCTGTTATGGGCGGGTATTGGCGATACCATACGCGTATCGTTGTCCGCCGATCCGGTCGAGGAAATCAGGATCGGATTTGAACTGCTCAAGGCGCTTAATCTGCGTCACCGTGGCGTCAGTATCATATCCTGCCCCAGCTGCGCGCGGCAGGGCTTTGATGTGATCAGAACCGTTCAGCTTCTGGAAGAAAGGCTCGCGCATATTTCACAGCCCGTGACGGTCTCGATCATCGGCTGCGTCGTCAACGGCCCGGGGGAAGCGCGCGAAACCGATATCGGCTTTACCGGTGGCGGCGCGGGCAGCGGCATGGTTTATGTCGCGGGGATACCCGACCATAAATTGCAAAATGACGGAATGATCGATCATATTGTCGCATTGGTGGAAGAAAAAGCCGCCGAAATGGCCGGGCGGGACATGGCGAGCGCCGCCGAAACCCCCATGCAGGCCTGACAGGCCGGAATAATGAAACAGGCAAGCGCTCCGGAAAGGACGGGGGCGGCTTGCGACAAGCCTATTGAGTGACCGGTGCGAATACCTGAAGCAAAACTGATCGAAGTCCTGACACGGCATCAGGAGCTTGAAGCGCGGATGGCGGAGAATCTGCCGCCCGATGAATATGTCGCTTTGTCGCGCGAGTATGCTGAACTCTCGCCTGTTGCCAAGGCAGTGTCCGAACTGCGCGCCGCGCGCGCCGAGCTGGCGGGGGTTGAAGAGCTTCTGGACGATCCGGGAACCGATGCGGAGATGCGGTCCATGGCGCAGGAAGAAGCGCAGGAGCTTGAAGACAGGCTGCCCGGGCTTGAGAATCGCATGCTGGTCTTGCTGGCGCCCAAGGATGAGGCGGATCGCAAGAATGCCATCCTGGAGGTGCGCGCGGGGACCGGGGGTGATGAGGCGGCGCTGTTTGCCGGCGATCTTTTCCGGATGTATCAGAACTATGCCGCCGACCGGGGATGGCAGGTGGAGATCATGTCGGCTTCCGAAAGCGATGTTGGCGGGTTTAAGGAGATTATCGGGCGCGTCAGCGGGCAGGATGTATTCGCCAAGCTGAAATATGAATCCGGCGTACATCGGGTGCAGCGTGTGCCTGAAACCGAAACCCAGGGCAGAATTCACACCTCCGCGGCAACGGTCGCCGTACTGCCCGAGGCCGAGGAGGTCGATATCGATATCGACGAGAAGGATTTGCGGGTCGATACCTACCGCGCGCAAGGCGCGGGCGGGCAGCATGTCAACACCACCGACAGCGCGGTGCGCATCACCCATGTGCCCTCAGGGGTGGTTGTTCAGTGTCAGGATGAAAAGTCACAGCATAAGAACCGCGCGAAAGCGATGACGATGCTGCGTGCCAAACTGTATGATCACAAGCGTCAGGAAACAGAGGCGGCACGGGCCGCGGACCGCAAAGGGCAGGTGGGCAGCGGCGACAGGTCGGAGCGGATCCGGACTTATAACTTTCCACAGGGCAGGGTGACCGATCACCGTATCAATCTTACGCTGTACAAGCTTGACCGGGTCATTACCGGTGAGGCGCTGGATGAGATTATCGATCCGCTGATTGCCCATGATCAGGCCGACCGTCTGGCCAGTATGGGGCTGGAGGCGGAAGGCTGACATGCGTTGCGGCGCGGATATCTGCGGGACTGCGCCCGTTATTGACGAGTTGTTGCGCATCGCTGCGCGGCGGCTATCTTCTGCCGGGGTGCCGAATGCGGTGCAGGACTGCCGGCTGTTGTTGGGGGCTGCATTGGGATGGGATCAGGCACGCCTGATCCGGCAGGGCGATAGCGCAATCGACGCGGCGCAGCAGGCGCAGTTTGAGGCATTCGTCGCGCGCCGGGAAAAGCGCGAACCGGTGTCGCGCATTCTGGGGCGGCGTGAATTCTGGTCAATGACATTTGCGCTGAATGGCGCAACGCTTGATCCGCGCCCTGATAGTGAGGCAGTGATTGAAGCCGCACTTGCCATGCTTGGCGATCCGATGCGGCCTGTCCGGATCGCGGATCTGGGAACCGGCAGCGGCTGTTTGCTGATTGCGCTGCTGTCGGAATTGCCGCGGGCAAGCGGGACAGGTATCGATATTTCACCCGCCGCGCTGCGGCTTGCGCATCAGAATGCGCTAACCCACGGGGTTGACGGGCGCAGTGAATGGCGACAGGCGGATTTGCTGCGGAAAGGCTGGCAGGAAAGTGTTGGCGCGCCGTTTGACCTGGTTATTGCAAATCCGCCTTACATACCGGTCGGTGCAAGATCCGAACTTGCGCCCGAGGTGCGCGACTATGACCCGGCAGACGCGCTTTTTGCCGGGGCGGATGGTCTCGATTTTTACCGGGTGATAACGAATTCGCTGCATGATTTGCTGCAACCGGCAGGCACGGTGATCCTCGAAGTGGGGATGGGTCAAGCAGGTCCCGTCACATCCCTGTTACGCACGCATGGGATGGTTGTGCATCCGCCCTGGCAGGATTTGGCCGGTGTGGCGCGGGTAATTGTCGGGACCGGGCGCTGAATTTTTCAGGAATTTCGATGCAGTGTTTGCCGCAGCTTGGGAAAACAGGACCCCTTTTTTGAATTTGAACGGATAAAGCGTCGGTTAGCGGTGAGAAAAGGGTTGGAAATATCACAGGAACCGGCTAACGTCACCGGAGCGATTGAGCTTTTGAAGCTCTCGCGATTATCCAGCTATATCGCAGGTGAAATGCGGTTTCGAAAGAACCGGAATGGATAATCGATAGCGTTATATGGGGCGTTTGCGTCCCAAACCGTTCCTTGAACAAACGCTGATGATGCGGGACTGATTGGGCAGTTTCGGCTTTGCCCGATTGTTCCGCGGATGTTGGATGCAGCCAGTCTGCAACAAATTTGCGGGATTTAACGTGATATCTGAGATCTACTCAATATGAGAACCAATCAGAATAATAAGCGTGCGCGCGGCCGTGGCCGGAAATCGCATGGCAATAATCCAAACCGGACATTTGACAGTAACGGCCCGGATGTGAAAATTCGCGGCAATGCGTCCCATATTTATGAGAAATATCAATCGCTTGCCCGTGACGCTAATGCGTCGGGCGATCGTGTGGGGGCAGAGAACTATCTGCAGCATGCCGAGCATTATTTCCGTTTGATGGCGGCCGCTCAGGCGCAGTCTCAGGCGCAATCCCAGCCCCAGACCCAGAACAGGGAAAATGGGTCCGATCCGGAGGCACCGAAGGAACGTGAGGGGCGGCGTGCGAATGGCGGCGGGCGCCGAAACGGGCGCACCAATAATGCGGCGACCGATGAAGAGGCGGCTGACACGGGCAATGAAAAGGGCGGCAGGAGCAAAACCGCTGCCGCTGCGGCGCCGGCGTCAGATGAATCCAACTCGGCTGCCTCTGCCGAAACCGATGAGCAGCCCGCACAGGTTTAGGTGCAATTTCCCGACCCGCCTGTTTAGCGACCCCGCGGCGAAAAATCAGAAGGACAGGCAGGGGCGGACACCGGAACCTTTGCCCTGCAACGGCAGGCGGGCACAGCTCTGCTTTCCTGGCAGAGCTGCCGCGTATCAGGTTGATTTGCGGCAATTTGCCCCGCTGCTTTTTGCATTTCCAACCTTGCAGCAGACCCCGAAGCTTCCCAAATAAGGCCTGCGGCTGGCGCCCGGATCGGGGCTGGCCGGGGCAGTGCGTCTTGTGCTGCATTGTTGAAGAAGGCGTCGCCATGCATGCCCGATCGGGGTGCATATATCTGCGCAGCATCGCGGATGGCAAACGTGCTTATGAGGTAGAAAATGCAGTTTGAAAAATATACCGAACGTTCGCGCGGAATGATCCAGGCGGGCCAGACCCTCGCCCAGCGGAGCGGTCACGGCCAATATACCCCCGAACATATTCTGAAAGTGCTGCTTGACGATGAGGATGGCCTGTCGGCCAATCTGATACGTTCGGCCGGCGGCGATCCCGAGCAGGCCCGCCGCGCGGTTGAGGAGGAGCTGGCCAGAATGCCCTCCGCCAGCGGTCCGGGTGCCGGTCAGCTGCATCTCAGCCAGCAGCTTGCCAAGCTTTTTGAACAGGCCGAGGAGTTGGCGAAAAAGGCGGGCGATGCTTATGTCACCGCCGAACGGCTACTGCTGGCAGTAGCCCTGGCGGCAGGGTCGAAAGCAGCGAAAATCCTTGCAGACGCCAATGTCACCGCCGAACGGCTCAATGCCGCGATCAATGATCTGCGCAAGGGACGTACGGCCGATAATCCGACAGCGGAGGAAAGTTTCGACGCGCTGAAAAAATATGCGCGCGACCTGACCGCCGCGGCACGCGATGGCAAGACCGACCCTGTGATCGGCCGGGATGAGGAAATCCGGCGCACGATTCAGGTGCTGTCGCGGCGGACCAAGAACAATCCTGTTCTGATCGGCGAACCCGGCGTTGGCAAGACGGCAATCGTGGAAGGGCTGGCCCAGCGCATCATCAATGGCGATGTGCCCGAAAGCCTCAAGAACAAGAAGCTGATGGCGCTTGATATGGGCGCGCTGATCGCCGGTGCGAAATATCGCGGCGAATTTGAAGAGCGGCTGAAGGCGGTGCTTGAGGAAGTCACAAGTGCTGCCGGCGAAATCGTACTGTTCATTGATGAGATGCATACGATTATCGGCGCGGGTGCCTCGGAAGGGGCCATGGACGCCTCCAATCTTCTGAAGCCGGCGCTTGCGCGGGGCGAGTTGCACTGTATCGGCGCGACGACGCTTGATGAATATCGCAAGCATGTGGAAAAGGATGCCGCGCTTGCCCGCCGTTTCCAGCCGGTATTTGTGGCCGAACCGACCGTCGAGGATACAATTTCCATCCTGCGCGGCCTGAAAGAGAAATATGAGCTGCATCATGGTGTGCGGATTACCGATGGTGCGATCGTGTCTGCGGCAACCCTGTCGAACCGGTACATCTCCGACCGGTTCTTGCCCGATAAGGCGATTGATCTTGTCGATGAGGCGGCAAGCCGGCTGCGCATGGAAGTTGATTCCAAGCCCGAAGAGCTCGATGAACTTGATCGGCGGATCATTCAGCTCAAGATCGAACGCGAGGCATTGCGCAAGGAAACCGATCAGGGATCCAAAGACAGGCTGGAAAATCTTGAAAAGGAGCTGGCTGATCTTGAGCAGCAATCCACGGATCTGACCGCGCGCTGGCAGGCGGAAAAGGAGCAGCTTGCCGGGGCGCACCGGCTCAAGGAGCAGCTCGATCAGGCGCGCAATGAATTGCAGCAGGCGCAGCGTGAAGGTGATCTGGCGCGCGCGGGCGAGCTTTCTTACGGTGTGATCCCGGAGCTGGAGCAGAAGCTGCGCGGCGCCGAGGAAGCCGGCGAGCGGCACAGCCTTGAAGAGGCGGTGACCGACGAACATGTTGCCAGTATCGTGTCGCGCTGGACGGGTATTCCGGTCGATAAGATGCTGGAAGGCGAGCGTGAAAAGCTGCTGCAGATGGAAGAACTGCTGGGTCACCGCGTGGTGGGACAGGATGAGGCGCTGGGTGCTGTTGCCCATGCGGTGCGCCGCGCGCGCGCCGGGCTGCAGGATCCGTCGCGCCCCATCGGCTCGTTCCTGTTCCTCGGTCCGACCGGGGTCGGCAAGACCGAGCTGACAAAGGCGCTGGCAGCCTTCCTGTTCGATGATGACAGTGCAATTGCCCGGATCGACATGTCCGAATATATGGAAAAGCATTCGGTCGCCCGGCTGATCGGCGCACCACCTGGATATGTGGGTTATGACGAAGGCGGCGCGCTGACCGAGGCGGTTCGCCGTCGGCCCTATCAGGTCGTGCTGTTCGACGAGATCGAAAAAGCGCATCCTGATGTCTTCAATGTCCTGTTACAGGTTCTCGATGATGGCCGGCTGACCGACGGTCAGGGGCGGACTGTGGATTTCACCAATACAATCATCATTCTCACCTCCAATCTGGGGGCTGACCACCTGGCGGCGCTGCCGGATGGCGAGCCTGCAGAGAATGCACGCGAGGCGGTGATGAATGTGGTCCGCGCGCATTTCCGGCCGGAATTTCTTAACCGGCTGGATGAAATTGTGCTCTTCAACCGCCTGAGCCGGGAGAATATGACGGGTATTGTGGAAATCCAGATCGGGCACCTCAAGCAGTTGCTTGCGGATCGCAAGATCACCCTGGAGTTGCAGGAGGGCGCGTTGAACTGGTTGGCGAATGCGGGGTATGACCCGGTTTATGGCGCACGGCCGCTCAAGCGGGTTATCCAGCGCAGTCTGCAGAACCCGCTTGCCGAACAGCTGCTGGCCGGGGATATAAGGGATGGCGAAACAGTATCGGTTGATGCCGGCGCAGACGGGCTGCGCATCAACGGACAGGACGTAAAGCAGGCCGCCTGAGCGCCGTATAATTTGGCAGGTCCCCGCCGCGATTCATCTGGTGGCGGGGATCCTGCGGTTGTGCTACGCCGCACTTACGTGCAAATGAAAGATGGGTAAACTGTAAATAGCCATCTGTACAAAGATTATATGTGTGGCTGTTGACATGCGGGGTCATACATGTTTGTTAAGGGAGCGATGTTCATTGGCCAGATACAATCAGGACATGGCAGCCATGCGCCACAGGCGGGGCTGCGCGCTATTGCAATAATTCAATGACCATTGGACCGACAATTCGAAAGCCGGACGCCGAAGACGGGGTCGCCGTGCATCGGCTGATAGCCGCTTGCCCGCCGCTTGATACCAATTCCCTTTATTGCAATCTGCTGCAATGCACGCATTTCGCCGATAGTTGTGCTGTCGCGGAATCAGAAGGGGCGGTCGTCGGTTTTCTGTCCGGATACCGGTTGCCGCATGCGCCCGACACTTTATTTGTCTGGCAGGTCGCGGTCGGTGAGACCGCGCGTGGTACCGGGGTAGCAGGGCAAATGCTGATGCACATTCTGCGGCGCCCTGAAAATGCCGGAGTTCGGTGTGTTCATACGACGATTACCCGGACGAATGCCTCATCCTGGGCTTTTTTCCGAAAGTTCGCAAAGAACCTCGATGCACAGTGTGCGGAGGAAAAATATTTCGATCAGGATATGCACCTGGCAGGCGGTCATGCCAGTGAATTTCTTCTTAAGATCGGGCCGTTCGAACCTGTCGCCGCAGTGTGACGCTGCAGCGCGGTCGCAACTGAAACCAGAAAACAACATTCTAACAAAGGTGGAATCATGCAAATCGTCGAGGAAACGGAAACTGACACAGAGCAGGATCTGACAACTTTCGAGGAAATGGAATCTGAAGTTCAGAGTTATGCACGCGCATTTCCGGTGATCTTCGACAGGGCGGAAGGCGCGGTTGTCTATGACCAGTCGGGTACGCGCTATATCGACTTTCTGGCCGGCGCGGGCAGTTTGAATTATGGCCATAACAACCCGATACTGCGCGACGCGTTGCTTGAATATATCGGCCGTGGCGGTATCACCCACAGCCTGGATTTGCATACCGCCGCCAAGGAAGCTTTCCTGTCACGGTTGGGGGAGAACATCTTCAATCCGCGTAATATGGACTATATGGTTCAGTTCACCGGCCCCACGGGCACCAATGCCGTCGAAGCGGCATTGAAGCTGGCGCGCAATGTGACCGGGCGACAGAATGTCATTTCATTCACAAACGGGTTCCATGGCGTATCGGTCGGTGCGATGGCGGCCACCGGAAATTCCCATCACCGGGATGCGGCGGGTCTGTTGCTGACGGGTGCGACGTCGATGCCGTTCGACAATTATCTTGGCGACAAGCTCGATACGATCGAACTGCTTGATGCCATGCTGAGTGATCCAAGCAGCGGGCTCGATCTGCCTGCGGCCGCGATCGTTGAAACCGTGCAGGGCGAGGGCGGTTTGAATGTCGCAAGCTTCAGCTGGTTGCAGCGGCTGGAAAAAGTGTGCCGGGCGCACGATATGCTGTTGATCATCGATGATATTCAGGCTGGCTGCGGGCGTACGGGAACTTTCTTCAGTTTTGACAATGCCGGTATCTCCCCTGACATTGTGACCTTGTCGAAATCGCTGAGCGGTTTTGGGCTGCCCTTTGCCGTGACGCTCATCAAACCCGAATATGACAAGTGGAAGCCGGGCGAGCATAACGGCACGTTCAGGGGCAATAATCATGCTTTTGTCACCGCGGAGAAGGCGATTTCCCATTACTGGGCTGATGACAGCTTCAGCAGGGAAATCGAACGCAAGGGCGATCATCTTGCGCAACGGCTGCAGGATATCGTGGACCGTCACGGCAAGGAGCAGCTGATGGCAAAAGGCCGTGGCATGATGCGTGGTATTGAATGCGACAGTGGTGATATCGCCGGCGCAATCAGCAACAGCGCCTTTGAAAACAATATGATCATCGAGACAAGCGGCTCTGAGGATCAGGTTGTAAAGTGCCTGCCGCCATTGACGATTTCCGATGCCGAACTTGATGAAGGCCTCGATATTCTGGACAAGGCTGTTGGCCAGGTGATGCGGGAGCTTGGCCGCAAGGCCGCATAGCGCGAACGTCTTATTTGTTCAGAAGAGCCGTAACCATACACAAGATGGAATAATCATGATTGTACGCAAATTGCAGGATGCCGATCGCACCGATCGCAGGGTTACTTCGAAAACCTGGGAAAGTACGCGGCTGCTGCTGAAAGATGACGGGATGGGGTTTTCGTTTCATATCACCACTATCTATGCGGGAACCGAAACCCATATGTGGTACAAGAACCATCTGGAATCCGTCTATTGCATATCCGGAGAAGGCGAGGTTGAAACCGTCGCCGATGGCAAGGTTTATCCGATTTCGCCGGGCACGATTTACATCCTCGATAAGCATGACAAGCATATCTTGCGTGCAAAAACCGAGTTCAAGTTTGCCTGTGTGTTCAATCCGCCATTACATGGCAAGGAAGTGCATGATGAGACGGGCGCCTATCCGACGGAGGCCGAAGTCGCCGGTCAATAGGGTCCCGTGCAGCGGTTTGAGAGCAGGAGAAAATCCATATAAACTTCTAGAAAGACCATGCGTAACGACTATCCATCGCGAACCGGGGCAACGCCGCAAATCACGTCGCGGCGCGATCCCGTCTTGTATGACAGTCAATGGCAGAACTGTCCCTATGGGGAAGACGCAGCCCGGCAGTTTGATGAGCAGGGTTTCTGTTTTTTCCCTGAACTGTTTTCTTCCGAAGAAGTAGCGGCGCTTAATCGCGAGATGCAGCATATCCGTCAGGATAAGACGCTGCGTCAACATGAAGAGGTGATCACCGAGCCAGGTGCGGACGATTGTGTTCGCACGGTGTTCGATATTCATCTGTTCAGTGCGGCTTTCGGTGCAGTGGCGAACGATTCGCGAATCCTTGATTTCGTCCACTTCATTTTGAATGACGATGTCTATCTGCACCAGAGTCGTTTGAATTATAAGCCAGGGTTTCGCGGGCGGGAGTTTTACTGGCACTCCGATTTCGAAACCTGGCATGTGGAAGACGGCATGCCGCGCATGCGGGCGGTCAGCGTCGTGCTTGCCCTGCGTGAGAATTTTGCGACCAACGGGCCGATGCTTCTTGTTCCCGGCTCGCATCGCCAGTTTGTTGGCTGCCCGGGGGTGACACCGCGCGACCATTACAAGCAGTCGCTCAAGGAACAATATTTCGGAACGCCCGATGACAAGGTGTTGACCGATTTGATTTCCCAGTGCGGCATCTATTCTGTGACGGGGCCGCCGGGGTCTGTGCTGTTTTTCGATTGCAATCTGATGCATGGCTCAAGCAGCAATATTACGCCGCATCCGCGCAGCAATGCGTTCTTTGTATTCAATGCGGTGAGCAACCGGCTTGTGCAGCCCTTTGGCGCTACTGTCCCCAGACCTGAATTCATCGCGCATCGGCAGGGCTGAGCCCGGGAGTGTTCCGGTGCCGCCGGTGCGAGGCCGATGCCTGTCTAGCGCGCGGTTAGCCTGGCAAGCTGTCGGTCATGGCGGCGTGCGAGCAAGAACAGTGCCGCCATCGCACCCAGCGTGCACAGCAGCATATCTTTCTGCGCATCCCAGATATCGCCTTGCGAGCCGAGGAAGTCTTCCGACCCGTCATGGCCGATTTCGGCGCTTAGCCATTCGATGATTTCATAGACTGCGCTGATACCTGCGCAGCTCAGCACGATCAGGGCAAACAGCCATTTTCCCGGTCGCAATGGTGAGGTGCGCAGCAATAATTCCCGCGCTACAATGGCGGGTACAAACCCCTGAAAGACATGACCGAGCCGATCATAGTGATTGCGGCCAAGCTCCAGCATCTCGCTGATATAGTTGAAAAGTGGCATGCGTGCATAGGTGTAGTGCGCGCCGACAAGAAGCACCACCGCATGCAGCGCCACAAGGATATAGACAAGGTCGGTAAACCGGAATCTGTGCGCAGTCGCGCCCAGCAGGATAATGGCGATTATCGCGGGGCTGGCCTCAAGCCACCAGACGAGCCTGTCGTAAGGCTCGAACCAGGACCAGATGAAAACCGGGATCAGTAAGACAAGCAATATCAGCGGTACACGGAAATTCTGTGTCTGATTTTCAGTCATCGGCATCTGCTCTTTGCACAGGGCGCGCGCCCATTGCGATGCGTTCCTGCGCGATTTCATCGCGCGCGCGATGAAATGCGACCAGTGCTGAATCCTGCAGGGACCGCCCCGTTGGCAGCTTCAATGTCCGCGAATTGACCTGTTTTCCGTTGAAATGCACCTCGTAATGCAGGTGCGGTCCTGTCGAACGGCCGGTGCTGCCGACATAACCGATCGTCTGACCCTGGCGGACCCTTGCCCCCTTGCGGATGCCTTGGGCGAATTTGGATAAATGGGCATAGGCGGTTTTATACTGTCCATTATGGCGTATACGGATGTAGTTGCCGTAACCGCCATTCCGGCCGGCGATTTCAACCGTCCCGTTGCCTGCCGCCATGATGGGCGTGCCGCGCGGGGCGGCAAAATCGGTGCCTTTATGCATGCGGGTATAGCCCAGAATCGGATGTTTGCGCGGGCCGAACCCTGACGACAGTCTCGCGCCGTCGATCGGCGTTTTCATCAGCGCCTTGCGTGCCGTCTTGCCGTTTTCGTCGAAATAGTCCGCATCCGGCTCGCCGGGAGGCTGAAACCGGAACAGCTC
>CAMYID010000021.1 GCA_947258435.1 uncultured Alphaproteobacteria bacterium | reverse complement strand
GCCCAGCCACCGTTGGCGCCGATCCGCGTGACCGCGCCCAGCCGGGCGCGCCGCAGCCCCCGCCCCGGCGCCAGAAAGGAAAGCGCCTCAAGCAGATTGGTCTTACCCGCACCATTATCGCCGGTCAGCACCACAGAGCGCCCGTCAAGCACCAGCCGCAACCGGTTGTAAGAACGGAAATCAGTGAGCGACAATTCGCGCACGCAAACAGATGCGCGCGCAGTCACCGCGCCTTGCGATAAAATGGCATTTGCCGCCACTGTTCCGATTACCTCGCCTTGTGCCGGGAACGTCCGCAGGCCGGCACTATCGCCGTATTGCCCACCACCGCTATACCCGCATCGGCATCAATACATACTGTGCCGCGTCATCACCGCTATCGCGGACCAATGTCGGAGAATGCGCGTCCAGAAATTCGAAAACCGCACTGTCACCGTCGATCTGCCCCGCTATATCCAGCAGATAGCGTGCGTTAAAACCGATCTCGACCGGGGTTGCGGTATAATTCGCCGCAAGCTCTTCGGTCGCGCTGCCGCTGTCGGAACTGCTGACCGACAGGACAAGCAGGTCTTTTTCGAGATTGAGTTTAACCGCACGGGATTTTTCCGAAGAAATTGTCGAAACCCGGTCGACCGCTTCGGCAAACAGGCGACTATCCACCTCGAGTTTCTTGTCGTTATCTGACGGAATGACCCGCGTATAGTCGGGAAATGTGCCATCGATCAGCTTCGAGGTCAGCACCACATCGTCGAATGTGAAGCGGATTTTCGCATCCGATGCGGCCACCGCCACATCCCCATCCACCTCGTCAAGCAGCTTGCGCAACTCCTGCACCGTCTTGCGCGGCACGATGATCCCCGGCAGATCGTCAGCGCCATTGGGTGCGGGCAGTTCGACCTGCGCCAGACGATGCCCGTCCGTGGCGACGCCCCGCAGCATTTTCACACCCGCCGTTTCCGCCACATGCAGGAAAATCCCGTTCAGGTAATAGCGCGTTTCCTCCGTCGACACGGCGAATCGCGTTTTATCGAGCAGCCGCTTGAGGTCTTCTGCCGAAATGACAAAGCTGACAGCCAGATCTTCTTCCGCCATCGCGGGAAAATCATCGACAGGCAGGCAGGCAAGCTGAAACCGCGACCGCCCGGCCGCGACCGTCACGCGGGCGCCATCATCAGCCAGTGCAATATCCACCTGCGCCCCATCGGGCAGTTTGCGGACAATATCATGCATGATATGCGCTGAAACCGTGGTCGCCCCTTCCTGGGCGACGACGGCGGTCGTCGATTCGCGCACCGCAATATCAAGATCGGTGGCCGTCAGGCCCAACCGCTCGCCCTGCACCTGTAATTTCACATTGGAAAGAATGGGGATCGTTGTCCGGCGTTCGACGATATTATGCACATGAGCAAGCGAGCGCAGCAAAGTTGCCCGTTCGATTGTAAACTTCATTCTCCAATCCCCTTTACCAGCCCGAACCGCCCCTCAAAAGCTGCGGTTCAGGCCCCTTTTCGCATCTGCGGGTGACGCAAAATCGCCCGACGCGAAAACACGCCGCAGCCTGATCGGCAGACACTGTTCGCACCGCCTGAAACATGCTTCCGGACGGACGAGCCAGTATAGCAGGAAAGCCGGGATTCGACAGAAAAATAAGGAATTCGGCGATGCCGCGGCGAACTGGGGAAACTTGCCCTGATCCGCCTCAACCCCACGCCCCGCGCGCCCGCGTTTCGGAGGTGAGGGACGGTGCGTCCGGACAAGCGGGTCTGCCGCATGACAGACCGGGCAAGAGGCCGCAGCCTGCCTTAATCCTGCAGCAACCGTTGCAGGTTTTCGACGTCATTATCGACGGCAGGATCGTTTTCACGCAGCTCTTCAATCCGGCGGACCGCATGGATCACCGTCGTGTGATCGCGCCCGCCGAACTTGCGCCCGATCTCGGGCAGGGAGCGCGCGGTCAGCTGTTTGGAGAGATACATGGCGACCTGACGCGGCCGCGCGACGACGCGGGTACGCCGCGCCGACAGCAGATCGGACAGCCGAATACTGTAATATTCCGCCGTCTTGCGCTGAATTTCATCAATCGTCACCTGCCGCGCCTGCCCGCGCAGCAAGTCGGCCATGACCTCACGCGTCATCTCCGTGGTGACGGGCTGACCGACAAGCTCCGCATAGGCAACGATACGGGTCAGCGCGCCTTCCAGTTCCCGCACATTGGATGCGATCTGCTGCGCCAGAAACTCAAGCACAGCCTGCGGCACGGCAACGCCTGGATGACGTTCCTGACACAGCTTGGCCTTGGTCTGCAAAATACCCAGCCGCAATTCGTAATCGGTGGGATGAATATCGGCCACAAGCCCCGAGGACAGGCGCGACTTGATCCGCTCCTCAATGCCATCGAGGTTGGAAGGCGACCGGTCGGCCGAGATAACCAGCTGTTTCTGATTATCCACCAGCGCATTGAAGGTATGGAAAAACTCGTCCTGGGTGGACCCCTTGCCGCCAATGAACTGCACATCATCGATCATCAGCACATCGACGGACCGCAAGGCCTCCTTGAAGGCCATGGTGTCACGGCCGCGCAGCGCCTTGATGAACTGATACATGAACTTCTCGGCCGACAGGTACATCACCTTGCGTTCAGGGTGACGGGCGCGAATTTCCCATGCGATCGCATGCATCAGATGCGTCTTGCCAAGACCGACACCGCCATAAAGAAACAGGGGATTAAACCGCATCGCCCCGCCTGAGGATGCCACGCCAAGCGCCGCCGCATGGGCAAACTCATTGGATTTGCCGACAACGAAATTATCGAAGGTGAAGTCAGGATCGAATGGCGCGCCAATCCCGTCAGGATCATGAAATGCCTGCGCGGGCACCGCTTCACCCGAAAGCGGAAACAGGGGGCGTTTTTCAGGCTGCGCGGGTGCGGCAGCGGGCGCGTCTGCTGACAGAGGCTGCGCCCCCGTCACCGGGTGATCGGGCGCAATTCCTGCACCATTCTGCCCGTTGAAATTGACCAGATTCACCTTGCGCACATCCGCATTCACCCCCGACCAGATCTGCAGCAAAGCATCGCCCAGATGCGAATCGATCCAATCGCGCCGGAACCGCCCTTCAACCGACAAGGTCACGATTCCCGCAGTATCGAAATCCTCAAGCCGCAGGGTCTGCAGCCATGCGCCATATTGCGCGTCCCCCAAATGCCGCCTCAGCTGCGCGCGCACCTCGTCCCACTGGCGCACCGCATCACCACCCTGTTGTGCATGTCGTGCGCCTGCCTTATCCGATGCCACCCTTGCTTTCTCCCTTCTTGCCTCATGCTGCGCGGCGCCACTGCCACCATCGCCCTGCATGCGCACAAATCCACGCTTATTCCGCCCGTCGGGCACTCGTTACACCGAACCGCCACTTTAACGAACCGCCGCGATTTTAACGAACCGCCACGATATTGAACGGTCACTATATCGAAGGACCGCTACGCGATATCGAAGGACCGCTACGCCGCGCCGACAGGTTTACAACAATGCTTCTGACAACAAGGCCCCCGCCTGCCTGACGGCGTCTGAAACCCGTGGCAGCAGATCACCCGAGCGATGTGCGACCGTTGGATCGGAGTGCGCACCCATCAGCCGGCATGCCCACCCTGTGCCCGTATATCCCTTTAACTCTATCCCTTCACCGCTGACGCCATGGCAAACCGGCACATTTCCACCCACTTACATTCCCGCGATGGCCGTTGGCATCGAGATCTCCCTCAAATCCGCCTGCAAGATTGTAGCAGCGACGATAACCCGCACCGGTCAGACTTATTGCCGCATCCCGCGACCGCGCGCCCGACCGGCAAATAAAAATCACCGCGCTGTCCATATCCGTACGGCACGCGCTCAACATCTCGCCCAGCTTTTCGTTGAAGGCGCCGTCGCGCGCCATCTGCGGAAAAACCTGCCACTGCAAAAGCAGCACCTCTTTTTCCAGCGCCGTCAGATCGGGCAGACCGACAAAGGCCCATTCCGCATCCGTGCGGACATCGACCAGCACCGCATCCGCTTCCGACTGCAGGATTTCCCATGCCGATAAAGGTGAAATATCTCCGGCATATGACGCGGCTGCTGACAAGTCTGCCGCAGATCCCGCCTTGCCTGACTGCTTCTGTATTTTATCCTCACCCATTAATACAGCCACCCTATCAAACCCGCCGCCGACAATAAAAACCCAGAAAATCACCCATTCTCATCTGCAAACACACCAAACGAAATCGGCGACCCTTCCAAGCTAATCAAATAAAAACCGAAAAACAGGCAAATAAATACTGCCCCCGACACATGGATGCCGGTCAAATTTTTAAAACAATACTTAGAAAGCACCAGAATTCCGCCCGCAAGTCACGGAACAGTCATAGTCTAGACGCGCAATTTTTCTGGCGCAATAGGCAACGCGGCTGAAAAACACCGATATTTTTCAAAAAATTTTCTTGACCTTTCTAGTGATTTGACCGGCTTGAATTTTTTGTAAAATGCCCCGGATCGGAAGGCCTGAGTTTTTTGTGAATGTGTCATGCCGGTCACATTTCCATTACACGCAAAGGGTCCCTGCCCGCTTCGGCACACACGCAATCGGATGCGGCCTGTCGGCCACAAAAAAGGGGCTTGGTAGACCCAGGCCCCTTGTGCATTGCGCATTGCGTGTCGCGCCCGGAAGACGCGCAACTCAAAATGCTGTTCAGGAAGACATCTTATTGATGCGCATCGCCAGCCGCGACACCTTGCGCGATGCGGCACGCCGTTCGAACGCGCCTTTCTGCGCACCGCGCATCAACTCAGGCTCCGCCTGCTGCAAGGCTTGCGCGGCGGCTGTTTGATCACCGCTGGCAATCGCTTCTTCGACATTGCGCACAAATGTCCGCACACGGCTGCGGCGATCGCTGTTCACCATGGTCCGGCGTGCTGTTTGGCGAATACGTTTCTTCGCCTGGCGGGAATTGGCCATCTCCGTAAAGCCCTGTATTTGGATGATCAGACTGTTTCAATATTCAAGGAGGCGGCTTATAGCGCTGCTTGCCGCACAGGTCAATGGATATGATGCGACAAGTCGCCCGCCACCACAACGCATTCCAGCCCGTCGCGGGTTCGGAGAATAGTTGCGCGGGCAGGCAGACCACTTTACATGTTCACCTGCTTGCGGTCGCGACTGTCGGCGCAGCGCAAGCCAGAGACCAAAGGCCATTTGCCAAAGCGAACCGGAAAAGGCGATGAGGCAACCATGCAATCGATCCTGATGCTTTTAGTCACAATCCTTCAATTATATATGTGGGTGATCATCATCAATGCGGTGATGAGCTGGCTTATCGCCTTTAACGTGGTCAATACACAGAACCGCTTCGTCGCCATGGTGATGGACTTGACCTACCGGCTGACCGAACCGCTGCTGGCGCCTATCCGGCGTTTTCTGCCCAATCTTGGCGGCATCGATATCTCGCCGGTTATTCTTATTCTGCTGATTATTTTCACACAGAATCTGCTGATTGAACTTTTCGCGTCACAGCCTGTCTATGGCTTGTAGACAGGTTGGTGTCGCCGCTAATGGGCGCGGCCAAACAAGGAGGAAAAGCGCGTAGTGCGTAAGGCGCAGATCATCGATGGCAAGGCAATTGCCGAAAATTTGCGGGCCATGGTTGCACGGGAAGTCGCCGCCCTGACATCGGCGCATGGCCTTGTGCCCGGGCTTGCGGTCATCCTTGTCGGCGACGATCCGGCAAGCCGGGTTTATGTGTCAAACAAGATCCGCCAGACCCGCGAGGCGGGCATGAACAGCCTTGAATTCCGCCTGCCTGCGGAAACCGACGAGACGACATTGCTTGCCAAAATCGCCGAACTCAATGCCGATCCGGCGGTGCATGGCATTCTGGTGCAGATCCCCCTGCCCGATCATATCGATGAGGCGACCATCGTCGCCGCTATCGACCCGGCAAAGGATGTCGACGGATTGCATGTGACGAATGCGGGCCTGCTGGCCACCGGCGGCACGGGGCTTGTACCCTGCACGCCGACAGGCTGTGTGCTGCTGATCCGGCATGTGCTGGGCGCGGACCTTTCGGGGCAGGAAGCAGTCATCATCGGCCGCTCGCAGCTTGTGGGCCGGCCGATCGCACAACTGCTGCTCAATGAGAACTGCACCGTGACGGTGGCCCATTCGCGTTCCCGCGATCTGCCTGAAATCTGCCGCCGTGCGGATATTCTGGTGGTGGCGGTCGGGCGGCCCGAAATGGTGCGCGGCGACTGGGTCAAACCCGGCGCGACGGTAATCGATGTCGGGATCAACCGCATCCCCGCCCCCGAGAAAGGCGAAGGCAAAACCCGGCTTGTCGGCGATGTTGCCTATGAGGACGCTGCGGCGGTCGCCGGCGCCATCACCCCGGTGCCCGGTGGTGTGGGGCCGATGACGGTTGCCTGCCTGCTGCGTGCGACAGTGATTGCCGCCTGCCGACAGAACGGCATCGCCATACCTGATTTCTGAGCGCCGCGAAGAAGCCGCAGGCCGCGCCGAACCGTCTGCGCGGG
>CAMYID010000020.1 GCA_947258435.1 uncultured Alphaproteobacteria bacterium | reverse complement strand
GGCGCGCCCGGCTGGGCGCGGTCACGCGGATCGGCGCCGACGGTGGCTGGGCTGTTGCGGCGGCGCTCGATCTGCCGCAATCGCCTGAGGTTCTGACCCGGCTGGGTACCGGACTTGTCGCGGCCGAGGATGGCAGCCTGAGCGAAAGGCGCGTTGTCCGTATTGACGGGCAGTCGCAGTCAGGCAGCGGCAGGCTTGCACAGCTTGTATCGGTCAGCTGGCTGACGCCGGAGATGGATCGGTTGTTTCTGGACGGGGCGGCGGGCCGGCGGCGTTTTCTCGACCGGCTGGTGCTGGGCTTTGACGCCGGCCATGGGCGGCGGGTCAATGCCTATGAAAAGGCGATGCGCGACCGTAGCCGCCTGCTGCGCGACAGGGGGCGGTCGGCTGATCCGGCCTGGCTTGATGCGCTGGAAGCGGCGATGGCCGAACATGGGGTGGCGGTGGCGGCTGCCCGCTGTGAAATGCTGTCCCGTCTTGCGGCGATTGTTGCGCGGCGTGGCGATAGCTTTCCGGCTGCCACATTGGCGCTTGAGGGGGAGCTTGAGCAGGGGCTGGCCGCGCGGCGTCCCGCTGTCGATGTGGAGGATGCGTTCTGCGCCCAATTGGCGGCATCGCGGCAACGGGATATGGAGGCGGGGCGCGCCCTGGCGGGCCCCCACCGGACCGACATGCTGGCCTGGCACAAGCCCAGCGGCATGCCCGCGGCGGAATGTTCGACGGGGCAGCAAAAGGCGATGCTGATTTCGATCATTCTCGCCAATGCGCAATTGTTGTGCGCGGCGGGAACAACCCCGCTTTTGCTGCTGGACGAGGTGGTGGCGCATCTGGACCGGCTGCGCCGGGCCGCCTTGTTTGACGAGATCGAGGCATTGGGCGCGCAGGCCTGGCTGACCGGCACCGAGCGGCAGCTGTTTGCCGGGCTTGGTTGCCGCGCGCAGCATTTTGAAGTTACGGATGGGAAAATAAGCGAGCTGGAAGCGCTTTGACCGTTGGAAATGGTCAAACGTCCCACCTTGCGCAGAGATAGCGGTAAGTAGTTTATATGTCAGAAGAAAATCAACCGGCAGAAGATCCCGCGGGTAACGGGGCGGATGAATATGGCGCGGAATCGATCAAGGTCTTGCGCGGCCTTGATGCCGTGCGCAAGCGGCCGGGGATGTATATCGGCGATACCGATGACGGGTCGGGCCTGCACCATATGGTCTATGAAGTCGTCGATAATGCGATCGATGAATCGCTGGCGGGTTATTGCGATCGGATCATTGTCAGCCTGCGGCCGGACGGTTCTGTATCGGTGTCTGACAATGGGCGTGGAATTCCGACCGAAATTCATGCCGAAGAGGGGGTATCTGCGGCCGAGGTCATCATGACCCAGCTACATGCGGGCGGTAAATTCGATCAGAATTCCTACAAGGTATCGGGCGGTCTGCACGGGGTGGGGGTCTCTGTCGTCAATGCCTTGTCCGAATGGCTTGATGTGCGCATCAGGCGTGAGGGACATGAGCATTTCATGCGTTTCCGCATGGGTGACGCGGAAGCGCCGCTTGAAATTGTCGGCGATGCCGGCGAGGAAACAGGTTCGGAAATCATTTTCCTGCCGTCGCAGAAAATTTTCAGCGCGACCGAATTTGATTTCGAAACGCTGGAACACCGGCTGCGCGAGCTCGCTTTCCTGAACTCAGGGGTGCATATCACCCTGCGCGATCTGCGCGGGGTCGAGCCACGGGAAGTGGATCTTGCCTATGAAGGCGGGATCGAGGCGTTTGTGCGCTATCTCGACCGCAATAAGACAAGCCTTGTCGACAAGCCGATCAGCATCAGCGACAGCCGCGACGGCATTACCGTCGATCTGGCGCTCTGGTGGAATGACAGCTATCACGAGAATGTGCTGTGTTTTACCAATAACATCCCGCAGCGCGACGGCGGCACGCATCTGGCCGGTTTTCGCGGTGCGTTGACCCGTACCATCAACAATTATGCCAACAGTTCGGGGATCGCGAAGAAATCCAAGGTCTCGCTGACCGGCGACGATGCGCGCGAAGGGTTGAGCTGCGTATTGTCGGTCAAGGTGCCCGATCCGAAATTTTCTTCGCAAACCAAGGACAAGCTGGTGTCCTCGGAAGTGCGGCCGGTGGTCGAGGCGCTGGTCAATGACCGGCTGACGCAATGGCTCGATGAGCATCCCAACGAGGCGAAGATCATCATCTCAAAGGTGGTGGATGCGGCCGCCGCGCGCGAGGCGGCGCGCAAGGCGCGTGAGCTGACCCGACGCAAGGGGGCGCTCGATATTTCGAACCTGCCGGGCAAACTTGCCGATTGTCAGGAGCGTGACCCGGCGAAGGCGGAACTGTTCATCGTCGAGGGCGATTCGGCGGGCGGGTCGGCCAAGCAGGGGCGTGACCGCGGCAATCAGGCGGTATTGCCGTTGCGTGGCAAGATTCTGAATGTGGAGCGGGCCCGGTTTGACAAAATCCTGTCATCCAATGAAATCGGTACACTGATCACAGCGCTTGGCACCGGTGTCGGGCGCGAGGATTTCAACGTCGACAAGATCCGCTATCACAAGATCATCATCATGACCGATGCGGATGTCGATGGGGCGCATATCCGCACCTTATTATTGACATTTTTCTACCGCCACATGCCCGCGCTGATTGAGCGCGGCTATCTCTATATCGCGCAGCCGCCGCTTTACAAGGTCAGCCGCAGCGGTTCGGAGCAATATCTCAAGGATGATCAGGCGTTGGATCAGTATCTTATCGATTCCGGTCTGAAGGATGCGGTCCTCACACTGCATGACGGCACGCAGCGGGCGGGTGCCGATCTGCGCGCGCTTGTGCAGCATGCATTGCGTTTCCGGCGCACGCTCGATGCCCTGCCGCGGGGCAAATATCCTGATTTTATTATCGAACAGGTGGCCATCGCCGGGGCGCTTAATCCACGGGTTCTGTCTGACCCTGAAAAGGCGGCCGAGGCGGCGCAATATGTTGCGCAAGTGCTTGATCGGGATACGGCGGAAGCCGAACGCGGCTGGCAGGGCGAACCTGCAGGCGATGGCGGTCTGCTGTTTTATCGCGAATTGCGCGGGGTTCGGGAAAGTTTTGAAATCGATGCGCCGCTTGTTGCTTCCGCGGAAGCGCGGCGGCTGGATGCCGAAGTTGAGGAATTGCAGGCGGTCTATCTGAAGCCGGCAAGTTTCGCCCGCAAGGACAGTGTGGAAACCGTGACCGCGCCGACCGAATTGTTAAAGGTTGTGCGCCGTTTCGGTAGCCAGGGCATGTCTGTGCAGCGCTATAAGGGGCTGGGCGAAATGAATCCCGAGCAGCTATGGGAAACAACCCTCGATCCGGAAGCGCGCTCATTGCTTCAGGTGCAGGTCGAACATGCCGATACCGCTGACGATCTGTTCTCGCAGCTGATGGGGGATGTGGTCGATGCGCGGCGTCAGTTCATCTCCGACAATGCGCTGAATGTTGCCAATCTCGATATCTGATCCGGTCCGGTTGGCCATGCATGCCTGACAAGCGAAAAAAGTCGGCAAGAAAGGGGCGGCCTGAAACTGTCACCGCAAAACGCAGGCGGCGCTCATCTCCGGGCCTGCTGCGACGGCTGAGTTACTGGTCGGCGGTTCTGGTTTTGTGGGGCGGTATCGCGGTGGCGCTGCTGCTGGCCTGGTATGCCTATGATCTGCCCGACACGGATGCGCTTGGTCGCGGGCGGGCCAGCACCGGCATCACTTTTCTGGGTGCCAATGGCGAAACGATCGGCACGCGTGGTGATATCGTTGGCGTATCTGTCCGCCTGCATGAAATGCCGGACTATCTGGTAGATGCGGTGATTGCCACCGAAGATCGCCGTTTCTACAGCCATTTCGGTCTTGATCCCCTTGGGGTTCTGCGTGCGGCCTGGGCCAATTTGCGCGCGGGGCGGATCGTTCAGGGCGGCAGCACGATCACGCAGCAGCTTGCCAAGAATATTTTCCTGACGCCCGAGCGCAGCATCCGCCGCAAGGCGCAGGAAATGCTGCTCGCGCTTTGGCTTGAGCAGAAATACAGCAAGGATGGCATTCTTACCCTTTATCTCAACCGGGTCTATTTCGGCAGCGGCACCTATGGGGTGTCCGCAGCGGCGCAAAAATATTTCGGCAAACCCGTCAGCGCGCTCGATCTGTCGGAAGCCGCCATGCTGGCCGGCTTGCTCAAAGCCCCCAGCCGTTATGCCCCGACCCGCGATCTGGCGCTGGCCCGCGCGCGCGCCGAGCAGGTGCTGGCCAATATGGTCGATGCGGGGTTTCTGACAGGTAGCGGTGCGCGTGCCGCCGTCAGCCGCCCCGCGACGGTGCGGGCAAGGGGCGGGGCTTATGGGGTGCAATATTATCTCGACTGGGTGGTCGAAAGTCTGCCCGATTATATCGGTCGGCCTGATGCGGATCTGATTGTCGAAACCACCCTGGACCCGCGGCTGCAATCCCTTGCGGAAGAGAAAATGGCCGCAGCTTTCGCGAGGGCGGGGGACAAGGCCAGGGTCGGGCAGGGCGCGATGCTGGTCTTGGCACCCGATGGCGCGGTGCGCGCCATGGTCGGCGGGCGCTCTTATGCGCAAAGTCAGTTCAACCGCGCGACCCAGGCGCGCCGGCAACCCGGTTCCGCATTCAAGCCATTTGTTTATCTGACCGCGCTTGAACGGGGCATGACACCCGATACGGTGATGCGGGATTCGCCGCTGATTTTCGGTGACTGGCAGCCACGAAATTTTTCCGGAAAATTCGCGGGCGAGGTCAGTCTCGAGGTGGCGCTGCGCGATTCCATCAACACCGTTGCTGTAAAAGTATCCGAAAAGGCCGGCCGGCGGCAGGTGATCGATACCGCGCACCGGCTTGGCATTCTGTCGGAATTGCAGCCCACACCTGCGATCGCCCTTGGCGCGTCGGAAGTTGCGCTGCTTGAGCTTACAGCGGCCTATGTGCCCTTTGCCAATGGTGGCCGGGCCGTATTGCCGCATGGTATTCGCAAGGTCAGAACCACGGCGGGCCGGGTGCTCTATCACCGGCGCGGTGCGGGGGGCGGTCAGGTAATCGCACGGCGGCCGCTTGCATCAATCAACCGTATGCTGATGACCTCCCTGCAATCGGGTACCGGAAAGGCGGCCCGCCTGCCGGGGCGCGTAGCGGCCGGCAAGACCGGTACAAGTCAGGATTTTCGCGACGCCTGGTTTGTCGGCTATACGCCGCAGCTTGTGACCGGGGTCTGGTTCGGTAATGACGATGGCAGCCCGATGCGCCGGGTAACAGGCGGCGGATTGCCGGCGGTGACCTGGCAGCGCTTCATGTCGGATGCGCTGGTGCCCATGCCATCGACATCTTTCCCCAAAGCGCGCCGCGAGGAGGGCGATCTTATATCGCGTATTTTCCGTGCCCTTGGTGATGACACATAATTGCCTTAATGCTGCGAAACCCTGAACGGACCCTAACAGCAAGAAAGGTGATGGAATGGCTTTTCAAACCCGATTGGCCGCAATCGGCCTTGGGATCGCATTAGGTGTTCAGCCGATGGTCGCACAGTCAGGTGAGGACAAGCAGGCAACCCAAGCGCATCAGGAACTGCCTTTTGATATCAAGGACTTTCCAATGGATGACGATGCCTTGCGCGCGCTTGAACGCCGGCATTTGCGGCTTGCGCGAAAGTCGGGAACTGTTTGCGCGCATAACACGTCGCCCAATGGTTTTCGCTTTCATACCGGTTCGGTCACTGTGCCCCTGAATGCCTGTAATGTGTTTGTGCTCGATACGCTTGTCGCGGAAGAAGATGATCCCGCCCTGTCCGCCTTTCATTATGCGATGACGCCGCGCCGGCGTTATGACCAGAACCGGCCGTCGCAATATTGGCGGATCGTGAAGAAGCAGGTGCAGTCGGGCCGTCCGATCCCCGGTGTCGGGAAAATCGATCCGATGAACCCCGAAGAAGTCGACAAACTGCAGGCGCAACCGATCGAAGAATGATCTGCGAAAGCAGCAGGCGCTTGCCGGTACGCCTGTCTGCTGCTCCCTCCGGCTGTCGATATCCCCGTCTGGCCTTTGGCGGGCGGGTTTAGAGCGGGTCGGCGCTGAAGATCACCCGGCTTGTTTCTTCAACCCCGAAAAAATCGTGCGCCATGGCGGGGAACGCCCGCGTTACGAGGTCTTCCGCGGTCCAGCCATCGGCGCGGCCGATGCCGCGTACCGGGCGCGGCTGGCTCATCAGGAAGATCTCATTGCCCCGGACGCAGAATATCTGCCCTGAAACATTTTCCGCACCGGGCGCGCACATGGCGATGGCCGGCGGCGCGATCTGGTCGGCGCGTGTCGCATTCTTGATTTTTTCCATGCGTGCGGCGGTTGCGTCATCCTTGATCGGAATTGTCGCGATCATTCGTGTCCAGGCGAACGGTGCAATGACATTGGAGCGGACATTCTTTCTCGCCCCTTCCATGGCAACCACCCGCGACAGCCCGGCAATACCGAGTTTGGCCGCCGCATAATTGGCCTGACCGATATTGCCGATCAACCCCGAAGTCGAGGTGAACAGCACATAGGCCCCGTCCTGCTGATCGCGAAAATGTTCGATCGAGGCGCGCACCACATTGTAGGAACCCTTGAGATGCACATCGATGACCGCATCCCAGTCTTCCTCATCCATCTTGTGCAGCATCTTGTCGCGCAGGATACCCGCCGGGCTGATAATGGCGTGCAGCCCCTTGAAGGTATCAAGCGCCTGTTCGACCATATGGCGTGCACCGCTTGCCAGCGCGACGGAATCCGAATTCGCCGCCGCTTCGCCACCGGCGGCCCTGATTTCAGAGGCAACGTCTTCCGCCGGGCCGGCACTGCCCTCATCAGCCCCTTCGACGCCGCCGCCCAGGTCATTGACGATCACGCTTGCCCCCTCGCGGGCGGCCAGCAAGGCGCACTCACGGCCGATCCCGCGCCCCGCGCCGGTTACAAGAACCACTTTTCCGTCCAGAACACCCATGGATTTCCTCCCCGCCGCCCGAACTGAGCCGGCTCATTATCGCTTTTGATAGCCAAGTCTGCCGTAAATCGGCCTGTGTGTGAACGGGTTATGTGACCGGGACCGCGCAATGTTGTTCCCTGCTTTGTGCTGGACCTGTTGCGGCTGCCATGTTAGGGGAAGCGCGTCAGATCAGGGAGCATGACGCCCGATGGTTGAACAGACTGTCTTTTTACGACGACGACGCAGGCCCGCACCGGGCGACCGGGTGCGGCCTTAGGCGTTGCCGGCGTCCCTGACCCCGATAATCCGCTAGCTGATAATTTGCGGATCATGGCTTTGCGGATCATGAAGATAAGGGCGGGAATTCGCGGGCAAACACCCCCAACAAGCGAACCTTCCCTTCTGTTTTCGGGATTCTGACACTCATGGTTGATTATGTATGTGAAAAGCCGTCCGATCTGGCGGCAATCGAGGATATGCTGGACAAGGCATTCGGGCCTGGCCGTTTTGCCAAGACGGCCTATCGTCTGCGCGAAGCCGTTGCACCGGTCAGCCGGCTGTCCCTTGTCGCCTGGGAAGATGGGGTGATGCGCGGATCGCTGCGCTTCTGGCCGATTGAGATTGGCGATGACAATGTTGCTGCCCTGCTGCTCGGTCCGCTGGCGGTGGATCCTGCGCATCGCGGGCGCGGCATCGCCATCGGGATGATGGAAATTGCATTGGCGCGTGCGGCTGAGGACGGGCATCGGATTGTCGTGCTTGTGGGGGATGAACCCTATTACGCCCGGCTTGGATTTTCAGCGGCGATGGCGCGCCGTTTGCGCATGCCCGGGCCTGTCGATCAGGCGCGGCTGCTGGCGCGGGAGCTTGCTCCCGGTGCCCTGCAGGATGTGGCGGGGCTTATCCATCAGCCTCTACGCACCCCTGAATTCAGCGCGGCCGGGTAGGCGGGGCATCAGCCTTCGCCCCCCGGTGGCGGCCTGCGTCATGAAATCGACGCCGAAAACATCTATCGCTAGAATAGGCGTGGAAGCGTGCGGTCCGTTTGGCCGTGCGCCAGACGTCAGAAGCTGTTTATAGGTTGCTGTTTTGGGAGTTTATGACGAAGTTGAATAAGATCGCCGCGCCTGAGGCGCCGCGGCGTGCCATGCTGCTTGCGGCGGGAAAGGGCGAACGGATGCGGCCATTGACCGATATTCGACCCAAGCCGCTTATCAAGGTGGCCGGCAGAACGCTGATCGATCATGCGCTGGACCGGCTGGCTGCCGCGGGTGTGACAGAAGTTGTGGTCAATTTGCATTATCGCGGCGATATGCTGCGCGATCATCTGCGCGAGCGGAACCGGCCGCGCATCGTGTTTTCCGACGAGACGGCAAAATTGCTCGATACCGGTGGCGGTGTTGTCAATGCCCTGCCGCTGCTCGGGGATGCGCCGTTCTTTGTGCATAACTGCGATTCCTTCTGGCTTGAGGGAGTGGGCAATACGCTTGCACGAATGATCGCGCGGTGGGATCCTGCGCATATGGATGCTTTGCTGCTGGTTGCGCCGCTTGTATCGGCGATGGGGTTTGACGGGCCGGGCGATTATGCGATGGATGGCTGTGGCCGGCTGATCCGCAATCGCGAGCGGATTATGGCCCCCTTCGCCTATTGCGGGGTGCAGATCTGCTCTCCGGCCCTGTTTGCGGATGCGCCAGCGGCGCCTTTTTCCACGGTCCGGCTGTGGGACAGGGCGGAAGAAGCCGGGCGTCTGTTCGGCATTCGCCATGACGGGAACTGGTTTCATGTCGGCACTCCCGCTGCGCTCGCCCTGACCGAACAGCGGCTGCTTGAGGAATAGGCGCGGCATGGCCGGGGGCAGCGTGAATGTGCAGTCAGTGCCACCCGGCCTCCCCTTTGTCGATGTGCTGGCCCGTGGTGTCCTGGCTGAATATGGTGCGGCCGATGATCCGCTGAGCCTCAGCCGGGTTACCATTCTGCTACCGACCCGGCGGGCCGTGCGTGCCCTGCGTGAGGCGTTTCTGCGCGCGGGCGGGGGGCAGCCCCTGCTGCTGCCGCGCATGCGCCCCATCGGCGATGTGGAGGAGGAGGAACTGCTGCTCGGTGCGGGAGCGGAAGCCGCACTTGCCGGCGGCGGGGCGCTCGATCTGCCACCGGCGGTTGCCGCACTGCGCCGGCAGCTTTTGCTGGCGCAGCTCATCACGCGCTGGGGCGTGGCGGAGGACAATTCCTATTCGCCGGGCAATGCGGCGCGGCTTGCGGCCGAGCTTGCCCGGCTGATCGATCAGGTGCATACGGAAGGTTTATCGTTTCACAATCTCGACCGGCTGGCGCCTGAGCATTTCGCCGCCCATTGGCAGGGCACGCTTGAATTTCTCAAAATCGCCACCGCAGCCTGGCCCGATATACTTGCCGAGGAAGGGCACATCGATCCCGCCGACCATCGTAACCGGATGCTCAGGGCGCTGGCTGATGCCTGGCGCGCCGCGCCGCCGCCGGGGCCGGTAATTGCCGCGGGCTCGACCGGCAGCGTGCCGGCTACAGCCTGGCTGCTGCAGGTGATTGCGGGGCTTGAGCACGGGCTTGTGCTTTTGCCCGGGCTTGACCGGCATCTTGACGGGGAAAGCTGGCGCGTCCTTGATCCCGGCCATCCCCAATACGGCCTGGCGCAACTGCTTGATAAATTCGGGCTTGCCCGCGAACAGGTGCCTGACTGGCCGTATGCGGAGCGTTTTTCATCGCAACCTAACGTGGCACGGGTAAGGTTGATTGCCGAAGCACTGCGTCCGGCGGATACGACGGATATGTGGCGCGATGCGGGGGCGGAGCTTGGGGCTATACTGCCTGCCGCGCTTGCCGGGCTGAGCTTTCTTGAGTGCCCTGCCGAGCGGGAGGAGGCGCAGTGCATCGCGCTTGCCCTGCGTGAAGTGTTGCAGACGCCGGGGAAGACTGCGGCGCTTGTCACCCCTGATCGCGGGCTTGCCCGCCGCGTTGCCGCCGAACTCAAACGCTGGGATCTGGAAATCGATGATTCCGCCGGTGTGCCGCTTGCCGACACACCGCCTCTCACGCTGCTGCGCGCGCTGTCTCAGGCGCATGCGGAGGATTTTGCCCCCGTCGCCCTGCTCGGTCTTCTCAAGCATCCGCTTGTGCAGGGCGGTTGGCCGCGCGGCGGATTTCGCGCCGCCGCCCGGGAGTTTGAGCGCCGTTGCCTGCGCGGCCCACGGCCAGCACCGGGGCTTTCCGTGCTGGCGGCGCTGGCGCGCCAAAGCGAGGATCGTGCGCTTGTCGAACTGATCGACCGGCTTGTCTGTCTGTTCGCACCGCTTGCGGGCTGCACGCCGGAGGAAGCGCTGTCGCTGTCTGACTATCTTGAGCGGCTCGTGCAGGTGGCCGAGGCGCTTTGTGCGACGGATGAGACCGCGGGAGAGGTGTGTCTCTGGGCCGGGGAAGCCGGGGAGGCGGCCTCCCTGTTTATTGCCGAACTGGCGGAGCAGGCGGACCTTGCCCCGCCTTTGCGGCTACGGGACTGCCCCGCCTTCATCGATGCGCTGCTTGAAGGGCGCGCGGTGCGGCCGCGCTATGGGCGGCATCCGCGTCTGTTCATCTGGGGTCCGCTTGAGGCGCGTTTGCAGCATGCTGATCTTATGATTCTTGGCGGGCTCAATGAAGATAGCTGGCCCGCCCAGGCCAATACCGACCCCTGGTTGAGCCGGCCGATGCGCGCCGCATTCGGCCTGCCGGCGCCGGAGCAGCGGATCGGCCTGTCCGCCCATGATTTTGCGCAAGCCGCCTGCGCTGCCGAGGTGATACTGAGCCGTGCGCGCAAGACGGGTGGCACCCCGGCCATTGCGTCACGCTGGTGGTTGCGGATCGAAAATCTTCTGAGCGGGATCGGGGAGGGGGATTGGCGTGCGGAAATCGCGTCTGTACGCTGGCTGGACTGGGCCGACCGGCTCGACCGGCCGGGGCAGATTCTACCCGCCGAACCGCCCGCGCCGCGGCCGCCGCTGAATTTGCGGCCGCGCAATCTTTCGGTCAGCGATGTGGAAGTGCTGGTGCGTGATCCTTATGCGATCTATGCAAAGCATGTGCTGGGGCTGAAGCCGCTCGACCCGCTTGATGCGGAGCTGGGGGCGGCGGCGCGCGGCACCGTCATCCATGAAATCCTTGAACGCTTCGTGCGTGCGCGGGGTCAGACACTGGTGCTGGACGATCTTGCGGAACTGCGCACCCTGGGGACGCAGGCGTTCGACGCGGCCCTGACCGAACCGGGTATCCGGGCTTTCTGGAAGCCGCGATTTGACGAACTGGCGGGCTGGTTCATCGAATGGGATCTTAAACACCGGCTGACCGGAGCGGTTCCGGTGGGGGTTGAAGTCGATGGCGAACTTGTCTTCGATGCGCCCGGCGGCAGCTTCACGCTCAGGGCGCGCGCAGACCGGGTCGACCGGTATCCCGATGGCAGGCTGGCGATCTTCGATTACAAGACCGGCGGCAACCCCTCGGTGAAGCAGATAAAGGCGGGGTTTGCCCCGCAATTGCCGCTGGAGGGGGCCATCGCCACCTATGGTGGTTATCGCGGTGTCGGCAAGGCTTCTGTGGCCGAGATTGCGATTTTGCGGCTGCGCGGCGTCGATCCGCCGGGGGAGTTTGTCGCGATCGAACCTGAGCAGATCGATATTGCTTATGAAGGGCTGCGCAATCTGATCGGGCAGTTCGATGTGCGCGATATGGCTTACCGTTCACGCCTTGCGCCGATGCTGTTTGCCCATGGCGGGCCCTACGATCACCTGGCGCGGGTCCGCGAATGGTCGAGCGACAGGGAGGGTGACGCGTGAGTGCCCCACCCCGCGCCACGGCCGAGCAGCAGGCCGCCGCAGCACCTGATGCGTCTGTCTGGGTGAGCGCGAATGCGGGCACCGGCAAGACGCATGTGCTGATCGACCGGGTGACGCGGCTTCTGCTCGACGGGACGGCGCCCGCGCGTATCCTGTGCCTGACTTTTACCAAGGCTGCCGCGGCGGAGATGGAAGAGCGGCTGTTTCGCCGGCTGGGCGGCTGGGCGACAGCACCTGACACGGTGCTGCGCGAAAACCTGCAAATGCTGCAGGGGGCCGATGTGCCCGATAGCGGGTTGCGGCAGGCGCGGCGTTTGTTCGCGCGCGCGCTTGAGACGCCGGGCGGGCTTAAAATCCGCACCATTCACGCATTCTGCGAAAGCCTGCTGCGCCGTTTTCCGCTTGAAGCGGCGATCCCGGCCCATTTTCAGGTGATCGACGAACGCAGTGCCGCTGAACTGATCGCCGAGGCGCGCAAACAGGTGCTCGCGGCGGCGCAGGGCGATGACGATCTGCCCCTGGCAAGTGCGTTGCAGCGTATGGTGCGACGGATCGACGAACCGGTCTTCATTGCGCTGATGGATGAAGCTGTGCGGAAGTTTCGCACTTCGGGGCCTGGCGGTGATGCGGGGGATGCATACGATGTGGATACGGATATCGTGGCGCTTTATCGCCGCCTTGGCGCGACCGATGGCCGGTCTGTCGACGATATCGTGCATGCGGCCTGCGCGTCTGGCAATCTGCCTGAAGCCGATCTGCGGCAGGCGGCTGAAACCCTGCGTGAGGGCAGCAAGACCGACCGTGAGCGGGGTGAGGTTATTCTTGCTTTCCTCGATGCGCCGGTGCGGGCCGCGCAATACCGGTCTTATCTGAAAGCCTGGCTGACACAGAAAGGCACCGCGACAAAGCGCCTGATCACCAAGGGGGTATCGGAACAGCACCCCCATATCGCGGGGATATTGCAGGCAGAGCAGCAGCGGATTGCGGCGGTCGAGGCGGAAATCAGGGCGACCCATGTTGCCGAAGCAAGTGCCGCGGCCTTGCGTATCGGGGCGGCGGTCGTGGCCGCCTATGAGGCGGAGAAAACACGGCATGGGCTGCTCGATTATGACGATTTGATCGGGCATACGGGCAATCTGCTTGCAGGTACGGGGGCGGGATGGGTGCTTTACAAGCTCGATGGCGGGCTTGACCATATTCTGGTCGACGAGGCGCAGGATACAAGCCCCGCGCAATGGGAAGTCATCCGTCTTCTGAGCGATGAGTTCTTTGCCGGTGAAGGCGCGCGCGCGCGGCCCGATGGCGACATGCCGGCGGGCGGACGCACGATTTTCGCGGTGGGCGATGAAAAACAGTCCATCTACAGCTTTCAGGGGGCCGATCCGGCTTCATTTGCGGCGATGCGCGATTATTTCCGCGACAGGGCGCAGGGGGCCGGGTGCAAATGGCAGGATGTCAGTTTACAGCAATCCTTCCGGTCGGTGCCCGATGTTCTGCACGCGGTTGACCGGGTTTTCGCACATGGTCCCGCGCGCGAGGGACTGTCGTCCGAACCCGGTGAGGTGAGCCATATGCCGGTCCGCAATGCGGTCCCCGGGCGTGTTGAAATCTGGCCGACCGTTGTGCCCGATGAAGTGGACCCCCCCAATCCGTGGCAAGCGCCGCTCGATACCCCCTCGCCGCGCAGTTCGCATATCGTGCTGGCTGATCGTATCGTGACGCAGATAGCCGACTGGCTTGAGCATAAAGAGATTCTGACGCCGCAGGGACGCCCGGTCCTGCCTGACGATATACTCATACTTGTCCGCCGGCGGAACGATTTTGTCGAAGCGATAGTACGCAAGCTGAAGCAGCGCAATATTCCGGTCGCGGGCGCCGACCGGATGGTGCTGACAGACCAGATGGCGGTGATGGACCTGATCGCGGCGGGGCAGTTCGCCCTGATGCCCGAGGATGATCTGACGCTTGCCACCCTGCTGCGCAGCCCGCTTGTCGGAATGTGCGAGGAGGATCTGCTGCGGCTTGCCGCAAAACGCGTCGCGCCGCGCCTGTGGCATGAGCTTGTCAGCAGGCGGGCAGAGGATACGGTGTTTGCTGCTGCGCACGGGTTCCTGTCGCGGCTGCTGGCGATGGCGGATTTCGTGCCGCCATTTGAGTTTTTCGCGACGCTGCTCGGGCCGATGGCAGGGCGGCGACGCCTGCTGTCCCGGCTTGGCCCCGATGCGGCCGATCCGGTTGACGAGTTTCTTTCCCAGGCGCTGCAATATGGGCGGCTCGGCCCGCCTTCGCTGCAGGGATTTTTGCACTGGGTCGGGGCGGGGCGCACCGAAATCAAGCGCGATCTGGAACAGGGTGGCGGTGCGGTGCGGGTGATGACCGTGCATGCGGCAAAGGGGCTTGAGGCGAATATCGTCTTCCTGCCCGATTGCTGCAGCCAGCCTGACGGAAAATTCGATCCCCGGTTGCTGCCCGTGCCGGAAGGGGGCATGCATATCTGGCCGGTGCGGAAGGAGTTCGACGATGACGTCGCCGCAGCGGCGCGCAGCGCTTACGGGCAGGCGCGGGATGCGGAATATCGCCGCCTGCTCTATGTGGCGATGACGCGCGCGCGCGACTGGCTTTATATCGGCGGCTATGAAAGCAGGCAAAAGCGTAAGGATGGCTGTTGGTATAATCTTGTCTGCGACGCCTTGCTGGGGGAGACGCCGGCAGGTCAGGTGAGCGAAGTGCCGCTACCCTGGGGGGAGACGGGATGGCGCTTCGAAGCGGAACTGCCGGCAGAGGAAATCCCGGCGGAAACCGAAACCGCCGCCACCCGGGGGCTTGCGCCAGCGCCGCCGCCGGCACCGCTGCCTGACTGGCTCGATCAGGCAGCGCCGGCCGAGCCTGATCCGCCCGCACCGTTGGCCCCCTCTCGTCCGACGGCTGAAGAACCCGCCGCTTTGTCACCCCGTACCGGGGAGGATCGGCAGCGGTTTCAGCGCGGCCGTCTGGTGCATCATCTGCTGCAATATCTGCCTGAACTGGAACCCCCGGCGCGTGAGGCGGCCGCGCGACGCTATCTCAGCCAACCCGGACATGACCTTGACGGGCCGGCCATTGCGGCGCTTGTGCAGGAAACGCTGTCTGTCATGAACATGGCTGAGTTCGCGCCACTTTTCGGGCCGGGCAGTCAGGCGGAAGTGCCACTTGCCGGGCTTGTGCCGGCACTTGGGCCGGGTCAGGCGATTGCCGGTCAGATCGACCGGCTGTGCGTTCTGCCCGATCGGGTGCTGATCGTCGATTACAAGACAAACCGCCCCGCGCCGCGCGATCCTGCCGCGGTGCCGGACAATTATCTGCGGCAGATGGCGGCCTATCGCGCTGCCTTGCGGGCGATTTATCCGGGCCGATCCGTCAGCTGCGCGCTCTTGTGGACCGATGGTCCGCATCTGATGTGGCTGGCCGATGAACGGCTCGATACGGCTGAGCGCGCGCTGGCGGACACGCCTCCTTGACGCTGCCGCGACCTGTTCCTAGATTGAAAGCTTCGATGGAACTTTTCCGGACGCCCAACGGCGACCGAATTAATTGAGAGAATAGCATGGCAACCACCTCCGTGACCGATCAGAGTTTTGATGAAGATGTATTGAATGCGCCGGGTCCTGTGCTCGTCGATTTCTGGGCGGAATGGTGCGGGCCGTGCAAGCAGATCGCCCCGGCGCTTGAAGAGCTGTCGGCTGAAATTCCCGGGCTGACCATTGCCAAGCTCAATATCGACGAGAACCCCAATATGCCGACCAAATACGGTGTGCGCGGGATCCCGACGATGATGATCTTTCAGGACGGGCAGGTCTCGGCCACCAAGGTTGGCGCATTACCCAAGAACAAGATTGCCGAATGGATCAAATCGGCGATGTAACCGATATGCCTGTTGCCCCGCGCGTGCCGCGCGACGGGTAAAGAAAACGCCCGGAACTCAATGGTTCCGGGCGTTTCTCTTTGTCGCTGCCATCATGTAGTGACGACATGGCATGTTATGATATATCGGGCATCACAACATGCTGGGGATCACCCTGTCGGGCGGGGTATGCCCGTCGACGAATGTCTTGATGTTGATGATCACCTTTTCGCCCATATCGATCCGCCCCTCGATCGTGGCTGAGCCCATATGCGGCAGCAGCACGACATTGGGCAGGTTCAACAGCTTGGGATTGACAGCCGGTTCATGCTCGAACACATCGAGGCCCGCTCCCGCCAGCTCTTCGGCGACGAGCATGCGTGTCAGCGCGTTTTCATCGATGATTTCGCCGCGCGCGGTATTGACCACATAGGCATGTGGTTGCATCAGCTTGAGCCGTCGCGCCGACAGCAGATGGAAGGTTGCCGGCGTATGCGGGCAGTTGACGGAAATAATATCCATCCGCGCCAGCATCTGGTCGAGGCTTTCCCAATAGGTTGCCTCAAGCGCATCTTCCACATCCGTGCTGACCCGGCGGCGGTTGTGATAGTGAATCTGGAGGCCGAATGCCTTTGCGCGGCGCGCCACCGCCTGGCCGATCCGGCCCATTCCGACAATGCCAAGCCGCTTGCCATAGATCCGGTGACCGAGCAGCCAGGTCGGCGACCAGCCTTTCCATTCGCCGGCACGCAGACTGTCGACCCCTTCGGCAAGCCGGCGGGGCACCGCAAGGATCAGGGCCATTGTCATATCGGCGGTATCCTCGGTCAGGACGCCGGGTGTATTGGTCACCGCGATCCCCCGTTGCAGGGCGGTATCGACATCGATGTGATCGACGCCGGTGCCGAAATTCGCGATCAGCTTGAGCTGGGGCCCCGCCTGGCTGATGATTCTGCTGTCCAGCCGGTCGGTCAGGGTCGGTACGATAATATCGGCGCGTTTCACCGCCTCGGCAAGCTGCGCCGGTGACATCGGCGTATCGTCGAGATTGAGCTCGGTATTGAACAGTTCCCGCATGCGCGTCTCGATCGCGTCAGGTAATTTGCGTGTTACGATTACCAGCGGTTTATTCGTCATCTGATCGGGTTCCCCATGATGCGTCCGTGCCGCCGCCGGATTGCGGCCAAAGCTGAAGTCAGGTGAGGCACAGACGCGCAATTGAGCGCTTGGCAACGATATCTAGCAGAACTCACCGGATGAAACAAAGCGTCAGGCGCGGGAAAATTTCCCATATCGGTATTTTTCTGTGGTCTTTGCGATTATGCGGGTGCCGTTGACCTTTCGCCGGGACCGCGCAATAAAATTGGCCGTCGCGAAACGTTACGGGCAATCTACAGGGGCATGGTGAACGGACGCATGAATTTCAGGGGATCAGGGGGCGGGATTCCAGCCATTCTGGCGCTTTTGTTTCTTTTTGGCATTTCCGATGGCGGCCTGGCGGCGGCCGCGCCGCATCAATCCGGCGAAGTCGGTGCGTCGGGTCTGCCGATTCCGCGATTTGTCAGTGTCAGTGCCGAAAAGGCCAATCTCAGGAAAGGGCCGGGCCGGAATTTTCCGATTGCCTGGGTATTATTGCGGCGCGGACTGCCGCTTGAGGTGGTCGGTGAGTATGACCATTGGCGCAAAGTGCGCGACCGGACCGGTGAGACAGGCTGGGTACACCGCAATCTGCTGACCGGACGGCGCAAGGCGCTGGTCGTCGCCACGGACAGTCAGCCAAAGGTGACTTTCTTTGACCGGCCTTCCCTGTCCGCCGCGCCTGGATTTTATGCCGAGACCGGGGCGATCGGCGATGTGGTCCGCTGCACCGGCGACTGGTGCGAGATTGCGTTTGACGATCTGGACGGCTGGGTCGGGCGGGACTTCCTGTGGGGGGTCTACCCACAGGAAATCATCGAATGATCGGGTGCTGCGGCGGCAACCGACCAGCGGCGGCAGCCGAAGCCGTTCAGGCCTTCGCAACCTCCATGATGGAGGCTTCGGGATCGGCCAGCCGGGCAAGATCGACCGGTGTCCTGTTCGCGACCAGCGCCTTTGACGCCATGAATTCGCGCGGGCTGTTGATCGCGTCGACCGCGATGATCCTGTCGCCTTTGATATAGAATGCCGCAAAGGCGCGGGCTGCCATATCGCCGCGGATAACCACCTGGTCGTGACCGCCGGTCAGCCCGACAATCTGCAATTTCAGATCATATTGGTCGGACCAGAACCAGGGGATCTGGTTATATTCGACAAGCTTGCCGCACATCGCCGCCGCGGCGGTTTTCGCCTGCTCCAGGGCATTATGCACCGATTCGAGACGCAACCGCCGGTCCAGCAGCCTGTTGGGGTGATTGGTGCAGTCGCCGGCCGCGAAAATGGCCGGATCGTCGGTGCGTGCATATTCATCGACGATGATGCCATTATCGCAGGCAAGCCCGGCTTCTTCCGCCAGTTCCACATTGGGGACAATACCCACACCGATGATCACCGCATCCGCGTCAAAACTTTTGCCCTCGGGGCAAAGAACGCGCTCCACCTTGCCGTCGCCTTCAAAGCCTTCAACAGCCAGCCCGTTTTCGATCTTGACGCCGGCCTTGCGGTGGACATCGGCGAAAAATTCCGAAACCTGGCGGTCGACAACCCGCGCCATCACAACAGGTGCCATCTCGATCACCGTGACGTCGTGTCCGCGCGACACCATCACTGCCGCCACTTCAAGGCCGATATAGCCGCCGCCGACAATGACAAGTTTGCCGCCCGGTTTCAGATAATTGCGGATGCTGTCCACATCGTCGATTGTCCGCAGATAGAAAACGCCGGGCAGCCTGGCCCCGGCGACCGGCAACTCGCGCACCCGTGAACCGGTGGTAATGGCAAGCTTGTCATAGCTCACCGTTTGTCCGTCGCCCAGATGCAGCTGCCGGTTTTCCCGGTCGATCCTGTCGACCCGGCAGTTCAGCATCAGCTCCACCTCGGCTTTATTGTAGAATTCGGGCGGTTTGAAATAGACCCGTTCAACGGGCAATTCACCGGACAGGAATTTTTTCGACAGCGGCGGGCGCTGATAGGGCACGTAAGGCTCCTCACCGATCATGACGATCCGGCCTTCAAAACCATTGCCGCGCAGGCTTTGCGCCAATTGTCCCGCAGCGTGTCCTGCCCCCAAAATTACATATGTTTCTGTCATTTAATCTCTCAAGCATTCGAGCATAGGCGAACGCTGCTTATAGCAAATAATCGTCCGCGGGGCAGCAAGTTCACGCTGCAATCCGCAGGATGTGGAAATTCAGGCGTGGTTACCAAAGATTAATTTCTCCCTTAGTAATATTTGGCTAATTACAGAAACAGAATGCATGGATTGAGACGTGGCGGAATATGATTTCGAGCGGCTTAATATTTTACTGGCCGAAGATAGCAGTTTCCTTTCCTCGCTGATGCTGACCGCATTGCACGAACTTGGCGTCGCCAACATCAAAACAGTCGCCGATGGCGGCGAAGCGATAGAGGTGCTCAAACTGACAAAGAGTAATCCGTCGATGGCCGGGATACTGAATATCGATCTGATCGTCTCCAACTGGCAGATGGCACCGATTGACGGCATGATGCTGTTGCGTTGGGTGCGCCGCCACAAGGACAGCCCCAACCGGTTCATGCCCTTCATCATGGTCAGCGCGTACTCCGACACAAAGAGTGTCAGTCTGGCCCGCGATATGGGGGTAACCGAATTCATGACGAAGCCCTTTTCCATCCAGACTTTCGCCAGCCGCCTTGTGCAGGTAATCGAACGGCCGCGGCAGTTCCTCCAGACAGGGGATTATTTCGGGCCTGACCGCCGCCGCAAGTGCGCCCCCTTCGGCGACGATGAGCGCCGGATGCTCGATGATGGCAGTCCGGAGGTGGAAATCGTCTATGGCTGATGCGGTCAGAAAATCATCGGCGCCGCAGATCCACGTCAGGATCTACCGGCTGGAAAACCATCTGCGCAGCAAGGTCGCGGGACTTGTATCCGCCCTGGAAAAGATGGAAATTTCCAGAGAGGCGCTTGAGAAGGCGCAGATGGCACTCGACAAGCTTGCCGAAGATTACCCCGACTGGGTTTCAAAACATCTCGAACAGCTTGTCATGCTGGCCGCGCGCGCGGTTGATACGCCTGAAAAGCGGCGGGATCTGTTCAAGGAAATCAACAGAATGGCGCATGACATGAAGGGGCAGGGAGGCACCTTCGGCTATCCTCTTGTGACCATGTTCGCCGATTCGCTGCATAAATTTACCAGTGAGCATTCCGATACCACAGATAATCATGTGGAGATTATCAAGGCGCATATCGATGCGATGCGTGCTGTCATCAAGGGCCGGATTCGCGGGTCGGGTGGCGATATCGGCAAGCAGCTTGTGGATAATCTGCAAAAAGCTATCAAAAAGTATGATCCCGCCAATGCAGTCGTCGACTGAATAAAACGGCAAATCGCCCGACAGCGCATCTGTCGCATGCGGCGATCCTGCCCGCGCGATGTGATTCTTTGCTTTGCATTCCTGGCTGCGCGGCATAAACAAGAGCGCATTCAAAGCGTATTGTCCGGGAATTCGAAAAGCACAAGGCCGGATAGACCGCCCTGATTGTCGCAGTGCAAGGCCTGCGTCAGAGAGCGGGCAATTTGGTAGTAGCCGTTATGACTGAGCGTAATGACCCGCTGGCGCCGCTGCGCGCGAAAATTGATCAGATCGATGACTCGTTGCATGAGCTGTTTATGCAGCGCGCCGAGATCGTGCGCGAGATCGCGGACGTCAAGGCAGCGCAGACCGGCGGTGCCGGGCCCGTTTTCGCCATGCGGCCGGGCCGCGAGGCCTCGATATTGCGGCGGCTTGCAAACCGGCATTCAGGTGAGTTGCCCTATCAGGTCATCAGCCGTATCTGGCGTGAGCTGATCGCCGCGAAATGCCGTATGCAGGGGCCGTTTCAGGTGGCGATCTTCGGGGCAAGCGATATTGTCGGCTATTGGGATGTGGCGCGTTCGCATTTCGGTTCCGATACGCCGACGGTGATGTGCGATACGGTACGGCTGGTATTGCAGAAGGTGGCAAATGAAACCGGTGTCGTTGGTGTTTTGCCGACGCCGGGCTGCGGCGATTCGGGAACCGATTGGTGGCAAGGGCTTGCACATGGCAGCGCTGGCAAAGGGGCCGGGCCGCAGATCGTGGCCCGGCTTCCTTTTTTCCGGTCGGAGCAAAAACCTGAACGCGATGCGGTGGCGCTTGCCAATGTCGATCGGGAGGAAACCGGCGAAGACAGAACATATCTGGTGCTGCGCGGGCCGGCCAATATCAGCCGGGCAAGCTGTATGAAGACCGTCGAAGCGGCGGGCATTCCGGCGCAGCTGGTGGACTGGCAAAGTGATCGCGATTCGGTATTGTTGCTGGATGCCGATGGCTATATCTCGGGCGATGATCCGCGACTGATCGCGGCACAGCAGGCTGCGGCTGGCGCGATTATGCAGATTTCGGTTATCGGCGGCTATGCGCTTCCTTATCACTTGCCTGGCTGAATTCGCGTTAGGCTTGGCGCGGTGGTAAGGCAGACAGCCTGTATCCGTATTCACCGGATTGCCGCGCCCGACACCATGAGGACAATGTGAGCCCGATCAGACCAAATCCAGGATTGCTTGATATCGAGCCTTATCAGGGCGGCAAGGCGCTGACAGCTTCCGGGCGCGCGGCGACCAAATTGTCCTCCAATGAATCCGCCCTGGGGCCAAGCCCGCATGCGGTGGCCGCCTTTCAGGATGTGGCCGCTCGTCTGCGGCGTTATCCTGATGGTTCGGCAAAGGCGCTGCGCGAGGCAATTGCCGACCATTACGGGCTGAATGCCGAACACGTAATCTGCGGCAATGGATCGGATGAGATTATTCAGCTGCTTTGTCAGGCCTATCTCAGCCCGGGCGATGAGATGCTGTATAGCGAGCACGGCTTTTCCCTCTATGCGATCGCGGCGCGGGCCGCCGGTGCCACCCCGGTTGCGGCGCCCGAAAAAAACCGTGTGACCGACGTGGATGCGCTGCTCACAAGTGTCAGCCCGGCAACGCGGATTGTGTTTATCGCCAATCCGAATAATCCGACCGGCACCTATCTGCCGTTGAGCGAACTGCAAAGGCTGCGTACGGAACTGCGCAGCGATATTCTGCTGGTGCTCGATGCGGCCTATGCGGAATTTGTTCGCCGTAACGATTATGCGGCGGGGATCGAACTGGTGGCCGGGCATGACAATGTGGTGATGACGCGAACCTTTTCGAAGATTTATGCCCTGGCGGGCCTGCGGCTTGGCTGGGCCTATTGTCCCAGGGCTGTGGTGGATGTGCTGAACCGGATTCGCGGCCCCTTTAACATCAATGCCGCCGCCCAGGCAGCCGGGATCGCCGCGCTTCAGGATCGCGCCTTTACCGAAGCCGCTATCGATCATAACGAGAAATGGCTGGCCTGGCTGGATACGGAGCTGCGGCAGCTTGGTTTGCGGACCGAGCCCAGTGTGGGTAATTTTCTGCTGATCAGCTTTCCTGAGACAGCGGCGAAATCCGCGCAGGCCGCTGACGGTTTCCTGCAGCAACAGGGATTGATTTTGCGCCGGATGGAAAGCTACGGATTTACGAATGCCTTGCGGTTGACCGTCGGGACAGAAGCCGAAAACAAGGCCGTTATCGCTGCCTTGCGGCTTTTTATGCAGGATGGGAACGATGCCGCAAAGTGAAGCGCCATTCAGGCGGGTTGCACTGATCGGGCTTGGCCTGATCGGCTCATCGATCGGCTGGGCGATCAAACGCGCCGGGCTTGAAATCGAATTTGTCGGCTATGCCCGCAGTGCGGAAACACGGCAAACAGCGCAAAGGCTGGGCTTTGTCGACGCGGTTGCGGAATCGGCCGCGGAAGCAGTGCAGGGGGCGGATCTCGTTATCCTGTGTTCGCCGATCGGAACTTACGGTGCACTTGCCGCAGAAATCGCCCCGCATCTGTCTGCCGGGGCGACAGTATCGGATGTGGGTTCGGTCAAAATGGCGGTTGTCCGCGATGTCGGCCCGCTTGTGCCCGATGGTGTGGAATTTGTGCCGGCGCATCCGATCGCGGGAACCGAGCATTCAGGTCCTGAAGCAGGCTTTGCCGAGCTGTTTGACAATCGCTGGTGTATTCTGACGCCGCCGCCCGGTGCCAACCGGCAGGCTGTGGCGCGGCTTGCCGATTTCTGGCGCGCCTGTGGCAGTGATGTCGATTTCATGACCCCTGAACATCATGATCTGGTGTTGGCGGTGACAAGCCATCTGCCGCATCTGATCGCCTATAATATCGTGGGGACCGCTGCGGATCTTGAAACCGTGACCGAACAGGAAGTGATTAAATATTCCGCCAGCGGGTTTCGCGATTTTACCCGGATTGCGGCTTCCGATCCGACCATGTGGCGCGATATTTTCCTGAATAATCGCGAAGCGGTGCTTGAAATGCTGGGTCGGTTTACCGAAGATCTGGCAATGTTGCAGCGGGCTATCCGCTGGGGGGATGCGGATGCGCTGTTTGATACATTCAGCCGTACCCGCGCGATCCGGCGCCAGATCGTCGAAGCCGGTCAGGATACGGATAAACCCGACTTCGGGCGGCAGCAGAAAAACGAATAAATATAAGTGGGGAGATGATCATGGGCGGCGCAACGGTAAATGTGGCGGACGCCACGGTTTCCACCACGCACTGGATTGGCGGGGAACGGGTCGGTTCGGATGAAACGTTCCCCGTTTTTTCGCCGATCGACGGGGCGCATCTTGCGGATGTTGCGGCGGGCGGCGAAAAGCAGGTGGCCGCGGCGGTTGCCGCCGCGCGGCAGGCCTTCCCCGCCTGGGCCGGGCTTGGCCCCGAGGGGCCCGCGGCGCTCATGGAAGGGGACGGCGCTAGGGCACTCGCC
>CAMYID010000019.1 GCA_947258435.1 uncultured Alphaproteobacteria bacterium | reverse complement strand
TTTCGCCGCCCGCCGCAACATCCGCAAGATGCGCCCCGTCGATCGGCGAAAAGCAGGTGGCCGCGGCGGTTGCCGCCGCGCGGCAGGCCTTCCCCGCCTGGGCCGGGCTTGGCCCCGAGGGGCGCGCGCCGATCCTGAAACGGTTCGCCGAGGGGATTTTGGCCCGGGCAAATGAGCTGGCGGCGGTCGAAACCCTTGATAACGGATCGCTGCAAATCGGTAATGCGATGCGCACCATGCCCCGTGCGGCCCATAACATCGATTATTTTGCCGAGCTTGCCTTGCAGATGCGCGGACAGCAAATCGAGTCCCCCGAAGTCGTCAATCATGTGCGTTACGATCCCGCCGGCGTTGCGGCGCTGATCACCCCCTGGAACGCACCGTTTATGCTGACCACCTGGAAAGTCGGCCCGGCGCTGGCAGCGGGCAATACGGTCATAGTCAAGCCACCCGAATGGGCCCCCCTGACCTGTTCCCTGATGGCCGATATCGCGGCGGAGGCGGGGTTGCCGGCTGGTGTGCTGAATGTGGTGCAGGGTATTGGCGAGGTGGCGGGGGCCGCACTTGTCGCGCAGCCGCAGATCGACAGAATAAGTTTTACCGGTTCGACCGATACGGCGCGCCTGATCGGCATGGCGGCGGCGGAAAATCTGGTGCCTGTCAGTTTCGAACTGGGGGGCAAGTCACCCTTCATCGTGCTTGCGGATGCCGATCTGGATGCGGCGGCGCATACGGTGGCTACCCAGTATCTCAATGCCGGTCAGGTCTGTCTGGCCGGGACGCGGCTGTTTATCGAAGCATCGATTGCTGACAGTTTTCAGGAAAAGGTGAAAGAAGCGGTCGCGCACATGAAGGTCGGGGATCCGCGTGACAAATCGGTGCGGGTCGGGCCGCTGATCACGGCCGAACATTTTGACCGGGTCAGCGGATTTGTCGAACGGGCGCTGGCCGAGGGGGCGCACTGTCTGTGGGGCGGCGGGCGCCATGAGGCGGGTCAGCTTTACTTCGCGCCGACCATGCTGAGCGGGGTTCCGCCAGAGGCTGAGATTAACCGCAAGGAAGTTTTCGGGCCGGTACTGACCTGGCAGACTTTCGATGACGAAGCCGAACTGATCGCGGCCGCGAACGGCACCGAATACGGGCTGGCCGCGACATTGTTTTCGCGCGATGCGGCGCGTGCCAACCGCATTGCGGAGCAGCTCGTCGCCGGAACTGTCTGGGTAAACTGCTTCTTTGTCCGCGATCTGGCCGCGCCATTTGGCGGTGCGCGCCATTCGGGTATCGGCCGTGAAGGCGGTCATTGGAGTTTTGATTTCTTTGCGGATGTGAAAAACATTTCAATCCGCAAGGACTCGTTTTCGGGGTAAGGCTGTTCTGTAAGCGGAGCGTGCAAATTACCGCAGATGAAGTTGCGGTAGCCGCGCAATACGGACCGGCCCCAGAAGCAGATCGCCGCCACGCATGACAAGCGGCAGGGATAGCGTATCATCACCGCGCCCGGCGGTCAGCGCGATCAGGTTGAGGGCGGTTTGCGCAGCCTGAGCCTCTTTTCGGGATAGCTGATCGGCATGCTGTAGCGCGGCAAGAACATCGCTATAGCCCGTAATGCGGGTGGTCAGCGCACCTTCGGGCCGGTTTTCGGTATCGAGTCCGACCGTGCCCGCGGCGTCAAGATCGAGCGCCCCCCAGCGTAGCTGCATGGCGGTCAGTTGGAAGCGGTCGGCAGCCTGCCCCTGTTTTATCAATTTCGACAGATCGTTACTGAAGCGCGCACCCGACAGGGCGCCTTTGATCCGGGCGGTTTCGATGAGCGGGCCAAGCGCTGTCTCGGAAAAGGGCTGATAGCGGATATTTTCCGCCTGCAGGGCAAGTTCAAGGGTGGTTGAGCTGTCGTCTGGCGCGTCCGTCTGGCGCGCATGCAGCTGCACGCGCCCAAGCGCCATATCGTCAATATCGCTCCCCGACAAGCGGGCACCGCTTATATCGATCGCAAGCCGTTCGATCTGCCCGGCATTCAGAACAAGCGATGCCTGGGCACTGTCGGGGACGAGGCTGTAGGACCGCCCCTTTTCGCCATGGCCGAAGATCACAAGCCGCTGCGGTTCAGGCGCACGCAAGACGATATGATCAAGCCTGTAAGGCAGGACATTGCCGACAAGCAGGGGAGTATCCCATTGCCAGCGCCCCTGCCCGCCGGGCCGCGCCGCCCCGTCCGTCGCACCGAGCCTTGCATTGCGGATTTCGATCTGCATCCGGTAGGGGAAGCCGCTGACCTCCAGCCCGTCATAGGCAATGGCAAGCCCGGTTTCATTCTGCGTCGCCGTCCAGTTGTGTACCGCCTGTTCAATCTGTCCGGCCAGCACGAACCAATAGGCGGCATAGCCAAGCAATGCGGCAAGCAGCGCCCCGAAAATCAGCGAAAATCGCATGCAACTGACCTGTCTTGTAATGATGCCAAAATTGCGGCGCATTCTGCGCGCGCGGATCGGGTTCGCGCCTGGCCACATGGGGGCAGACCGAACCAACGCGCCCTTATAGCCTGCCGTGGCGGTGAGGGCTATTTCTCTGTCATTGTCCAGACGCCATCCCAGTCCCCGGCGGGCGGGGCGGTAAGGAATTTCGCACAGCGTTCAAGATAGATCTGCGAGGGGCCGTCATGGCGATTGGCTTGCAGCGCTTTTCCGAACCAGTTCCGGGCGCTCTGGAAATCCCGGTTGCGATAGGCCGTCATTCCTTCCGTGAATGCGCCGGTCGCCTCATCCATGTTCGGAAAGCTTATTTCCGTATAGTGATCGAGCGCTTCATAAACGGCGACGGGTTTGTCTTTCCCCTTCACCCGCATCAGATCGATCTCGCGTAGTTTTACCGGCTGCGTCAGGTCATTGACGGTAAATTCGCTGACCAGTATCGGGACCCCATATTGCTTTGTCGCGCTTTCCAGTCTGGCGGCCAGATTCACACTGTCGCCGATAGCGGTATATTCCAGCCGCTTGGGCGACCCGATATTTCCGAGCACCACGTCGCCCGTACCGATCCCGATGCCGATATCAAGCATGATCCGGCCCCGTTCGCGGCGGCGCGAGTTAAGCTGGTAGAGGGTTGAGATCATTTCGTTCGCAACCGATATCGCGTTATCGGCATCACTTTCGGAAACGAATGGCGCACCGAACAGCGCCATGATCGCATCGCCGATATATTTGTCGAGGATGCCGTTATGGCGGAAGATCACCTCGACCATATCCTCGAAATATTCATTCAGCATGGAAACGGTTTCGGTCGCGCCCAATGCCTCTGACAATGTGGTGAATTTGCGGATATCGGAAAACAGGATGGTAACGCGCTGATCCTTACCTTCCAGTTGCGCCTCATCGGCAAGCAGCTGATCGGCCACTTCCTTGGACATATAGCGTGCCATTGTGGCTTTCACGCGGGTTTCGTTGGTGATGTCCTCAAGCAGCAGCAGGCTGCCAAGCGTTTCATCTTCCTGATTGCGCAGGGGTGAGACGGTCAGGTTGACCGATGCGTCGCCCCGGTCGGTCCAGCTCAGCAGGGCATCGACCGAAACATCGCGTTGTCCGGTTGAATTGACCCGCTCGATGGCATCGAGTACCCAGTGATTGTCACCGTCAAAAATGGCGGTAGCCGGTTGACCCAGACATTGCGCATCGCTCAGTTTAAGGATTGCAAGTGCGGCAGTATTGGCTGTGGCGATCTGCCCTTCGGGGTCAAGGGTGATGATGCCGTTCGAGCTCGAGACCAGGATATTCTCGTTATAATTGCTGATCGTCAGCACTTCTTCGAACAGGGTGGCATTTTCCAGGGTGATGGCGATCTGTGCGGCAAAGGCACGCAGCCGGGTTTCATCTTTCGCGGTGAAGCCGCCCGGGCGCAGCTTGTTGAGCACCTGAATAACCGCGATCCGGACCCCCGCCTTGTTGGCGATCGGCATGCACAGGATGCTTTCTGTTCGGTATCCGGTCTTGCGGTCGACCTCCGGGTTAAAGCGCGGATCGGCGTAGGGATCGCCGATATTGGCGGTTGCGCCGGTCTGGAAAACCTCCCCCGCGATACCCTCGCTGTCGGCAATTCTGATTTCGGTAATTTCAAGCCCGTCGGCATAGCGCGACCACAGCTCTTTCTGCTTGGGGTCATGCACGAACAAGGTGGCGCGATCGGCATTCAGCAGCTTTGTCGTGGCCCCCATGATCCGCCCGATCAGCGCATCGATATGCAGCTCGCCCGAAAGCTCGTGGGTCAACTCCAGCATCGCCACCTCGTCGCGCAACCCCGTGGTCATGAGGTTGAAGCCCTGAAAAATATCCGCATATTCGTCCGTGCCGGTAACGGTCAGCTGGACATCGAGCTGACCGCGTTCAACCGATCGCATCGCATCGACCAGTGCGCCCGCGGCGCGCGAAACCTCGCTTGCGGTGAGTAGCGACATGGCAAGCGATCCGATGGCGGCCATCGACACCGCACCGCCGATCCATAACCAGACCGGTTGCAGATGGCTGTCGCTCATTTCAATTCCCAGATCGTCAAATAGCAGGTTCAGTTTGACGATGATGGAGGCGGCAATGAAGATCGTTGGCAGGGTGGAGACGAAAACCGCCAGATAGCCAAGCTTTGCGCGCAGCCGGATGGCAACGAGTTTCGCCTCGTCCCCGGGCAGCAGGAAAGCCCCATGCAGCGTCAGATAGCGGATCGTCGGGGTGACCATGCGGCTGATTGCGAAAAATTCGACAATTGCGTGCGCCGGTGTCGCAAACAGCAATACAGTCGAGCTGAACATCCAGAACTGCCAGGGCCTGAACTGGCTGTCGAGAAGCAGATTGCCCAATGTCATCGCCAGCACCGCCGCGGCGGTTGCGGCAATGCCATGTACGCAGGTGACGCGCAAAAATGCCTTGAAGGGCATGTTGAGCGCGCATCGCAGCCCCGCGGACAGACTTGCCGGATCGGGTGCCGAAGCGTTCTTGTCGATTTCCGACAATGCGTCGCCCAGTGGCTGAAACTGCCGGCGGATTATCCAGATATCGAGCAGAATATAGCCGATGATCGCAGGGGGGCCGACGGTCGCCACCGCCAGCCATTGCGGGGCCGAGAATTCCAGTCCCAGCAGGCCCAGCACCATGACCACGACAACCGCGGCCAGCGAGCCCAGCACATAGAGTATCAGCAGGCGGGTAAAAACCCTGCGCCGCGACTGATCGGGTCCGGACCATGGCCGGGCGCCGGTCCCACCGTCTGGCGCGAATGCTTCATCATCTTGCAGGCGCGTCAAAGGCGTCATGCAATTGTTCCCCGGAAGTTACGCAGCCGGCAGAAACCGTTCTCTGGGCAGGCTGACCCCATTTTATCAACGCTCATTGATGGTTTTTAGATCACCAATGGCCGCTATTTTGCATCGAGGCCCAGGGTTCCCGGGCCGGCAACGGATCACCTTCCTGCAGCAATTCGATGGAGATATTGTCGGGCGAGCGCACGAAAGCCATCTGCCCGTCACGGGGCGGCCGATTGATCGTTACGCCCTTGTCCAGCATGCGCTGGCAGATTTCATAAATATTATCAACGCGATAGGCGATATGCCCAAAATTTCGCCCTTCATCGAGTTCTTCCGGATCCCAGTTATGGGTCAGCTCGATCTGCGCCTGTTCATTGCCGGGTGCGGCAAGAAAAACAAGCGTGAAACGCCCTTCCTCGATTTCATAGCGCCCCAATTCGACAAGCCCGAGGCAGTCGCAATAAAAATGCAGTGAGTCGCTTAAATCGCGCACACGCACCATGGTATGCAGATATCTCATCGTTTCACCCTCCCCGGTCAGTCGATAATCACTGTTTTAGGCGGCTTCGCGCCGTTCGCCAAGTCGTGGGGCGCTGAATTCGCAGCGCTGCGCACGCCGCAGGCAAGCTGTGCTGGTGGCTTTTCTTTCCTGGGGCAACAAGGTAAAAGCGCGCCAACCCGAATTATAGCGAAGTTGGACCGGTAATCCATGCGTACGGAGAATATAGCCGAGCCTGCGGTGCCCGACGGATATGAACTTCTTGCCGTCAGCCCGTTCAATCGCCTCACCGGGCCGTTTTACGGTCGGCAACGCGAAGACGGGCAGAATTTGTTCCGTGTTTTCATTCGCAACCATCATCTCAATCGCGGGGCAGGGGTGCATGGGGGCATGTTGCTCAATTTCTGCGATATTGCGCTGGGGCGGTCGGCGCGCTGGGCCATTGACGGCAATGCGTTGAGCACCGTGTCGCTGCAATGCGATTTCGTCTCGATGGCGCGCGGCGATTGCTGGCTTGAGGCGACAAGCCGGGTCACGCGCAAGACCCGGGCCCTCATTTTCGTTTCCGGAGAGTTGCATTCGGAAGACCGGCTGGTGATGACCGCGTCAGGGGTCTGGAAAGTGCTGGGTGCGCGCTGATGCAGACAGACCCCGACATCGTTGCGCTGGGATATAAAGCCGATCTGAAGCCGGTTGACCCTTATGAGGTGCTGATCGGGCCGTTTTACGCGCGGCGGGAGGCCGAAGGCGACTATTCCTACGCATTCCGGATCGGCGCGCAGCATGCCAATGTCAATGAAATCGCCCATGGCGGTATGTTGATGAGTTTTGCCGATTCGGTCGTCGCCAATGCGGCCTTTGCCGCCAATGACGGCATGCCGGCGGTTACCTTGTCGATGAATACGACGTTTCTGGCACCCGGCCGGATCGGGGATCTTGTCGAAACCCGACCCCGGCTTGTGCGCCGTACCCGCGAGATCATCTTTGTCGATGCGGATTTTCAGGCCGGCGGCGAAACGTTGCTGAGCGTTAAATCCCTGTGGAAGGTGATCCGGCCGCGCAAGGCTCAGGCCGCAGTCTGAAGTGCGCGGGCTGCGCGCAACCGCTCCAGTGCAATTTCATCTGCGATCCGGTGGGGGGACCGGTCCTCGCTTTTGGCGCGCGCGAAAATCCCCTGCAATGTGCCACCAATCCGGCAAACCTGCCGCATAACCTGGCGTTTATCGTAATGGCCCGACGTTTCGGCCGCCACATTGATCACACCGCCCGCATTGATCACATAATCGGGCGCATAAAGAATATCCGCGCGCCACAGCATATCGCCAATCATATCGTTCGAAAGCTGATTATTTGCCGATCCCGCGACGATGGGAGCTGTGATCAGGGGCAGGGTCTGCGGGTTGAGGGTGCCGCCAAGCGCGCAGGGCGCCAGGATATCGACGCGCGCGCCGGGAATATCATCGGGCGCGATGGGGGTTGCGCCGAATTCGGCCACCGCGCGGCCAAGCTGCGTCTGATTGATATCGGCCACCGTCAGTTCCGCGCCCAGCCTGTGAAGCAGCCCGCACAGGGCAAAGCCCACATGCCCAAGCCCCTGCACCCCCACCTTGACCCCGTCAAAGCAAGCCATGCCGTAGCGATGTTCAAGCGCGGCGCGCATCCCCGCAATCACTCCGCGCGCGGTCAGCGGGGATGGATCGCCACTAGCCGCCGGCCCGCTGTCGAGGCCCGAAACATAGGGTGTCGTCTCCCGCACATAGCGCATATCGGCAACGCTGACCCCGACATCCTCGCCGGTTGTATAGCGCCCCTGAAGGCTGTTCATAGCCTCGCCAAAGGCGCGGAACAGTACCGGAGTGCCGATTTTCCCCGGATCACCGATGATCACCGCCTTGCCGCCGCCATGGGGCAGCCCTGCCAGAATATTCTTGAATGTCATACCGCGCGACAGCCGTAATACATCCGCAAGCGCCTCATCTTCGCTGGCAAATGGCCAGAAACGGCAGCCGCCAAGTGCGGGACCCATGCTGGTATCGTGGATTGCGATAAAGGCATTCAGGGCCGAAACCGGATCGGTGACGTGAAGGACCTCTTCATGGCTATCGATTGTGAGGGTCTGGATTTTCATTACATCGCCTCCTTCAGGTCGCGATTGGCTGTGAACTGGGCAAGCAACCGCCCTGCGCGCTGACGTGCTGTATTTGCTGCCGCCTGCTTGACTGGGCCAAAGCCGCGTATGTCATCGGGCAGGTTTGCAATCGTCACGGCGGTTGCATGATTTTCCGCCGTCAGTCTGTGAAGTATCTGGTCGATGGCCTGCTCATATTCCGCGATCAACGCCTTTTCGAGTCGCCGGTCCGCGCTCCATCCCAACGGGTTGAAGCGGCTTTGACGCAGGCCCTTCATGCGTGCCAGCACTCCGAACAGTGGCAGGATCCAGCCGCCCACGGCGAATTTGCGCGGCCGTCCCGTATCGCGGTCGCGCCGGGCGATAAGGGGCGGTGACAGATGCAGTTTGATCTTCGGTGTGCCCCTGAACTGGCGCGCAAGGCTTTCTGTGAAAGCTCTGTCTGTATAAAGGCGGGCAACCTCGAATTCGTCCTTATAGGCAAGCAGCTTGGCGTAATTCCGGGCGACAGCTTCGCTCAACTCGGTGTGTCCGGGGCGCAGACGGCTTTCAGCCGCTCTTACCCGCGCGACAAGCCGGCTGTAGCGATCCGCATAGGCGGCATTCTGATAATCGCTGAGATGTTTACGCCGGCGCGCGATCAGGCCATCGAGGCTTAGCGGGAAGGGGTGCACATTGTCGGCGCGGGACAGGATGTCGGGCTGTTCAGCCGCCAGCCTTCCATAGTCGAAAGCGCGCAGATTTTGCGCGACCGCCGTGCCGTTCAGGCGGATCGCCCGGGCGATGGCATCGCCGCTCAGCATCGGCAGCAGGCCCCGCTGATAAGCAAGCCCCAGCAATACCATATTGGCATAGACCCCGTCACCGAGCCAGCGTTCGGCGATCTGCGTTGCCTCTGCGGTGTGCAACTTTGCAACATTGCGCGCGATCGCGCGGGTCATTTCCGCCGCATCATATTTCGTGCGGGTATTTTCGATGAAGGCCGCGGTCGGGCTGAGATGGGTGTTAAGCACGGCCTGTGTGCGGCTGCTTGCCACATGGGTCAGCGCCTTTTCTCCGGCGCTCACTACCGGATCGCCCGCCAGCAGGAGGTCTGTCTGCCCTTCGGGTATCTGCGAGCCATTGATCGCCATTCCCGGCGCGCCGATCCGCACATGCGACAGCACCGCCCCGCCTTTCTGGGCAAGACCGGTCATATCGAGGGTTGCGGCCGTAAGCCCGTCTATGTGGGCGGCGGTCGCAAGCAGCGCGCCGATTGTCGTGACCCCGCCGCCGCCAATACCGGTGATCAATATGTTGTAGACGTCCCGCGCCCGCCGGGTGTCGGGGGCGGGCAGGGCGGACAGGGCGCCGCCTATCCCGGGCGGTTCCGACGCTGCCGCCGCACCCACCAGTTCACCGTTCATTACACTGACAAAGCTCGGGCAAAACCCTTCCTGACAGGAATAATCCTTGTTGCAGGAGGATTGGTTGATGCGCCGCTTGCGACCGAATTCGGTATCTACCGGCTCGACCGAGGCGCAGCTCGACTGTGCCGTGCAATCGCCGCAGCCCTCGCACACAGCTTCGTTGATGAACAGTCGCCGGGGCGGGTCGTCCATCTTGCCGCGTTTGCGGCGGCGGCGTTTCTCCGATGCGCAGGTCTGGTCATAGACGATGACCGATACCCCGGCATAGTCGCGCAACTTTTTCTGTATCGCGGGGAAACGGTTGCGGTGCGCGATTTCGATATTTTCGGGAATGTCCGCGGCGGCGCTGTATTTCTCAGGGGCGTCGCTGACCAGGCTGATTCTATCGACCCCTTCAGCGCGCAGCTGCGCGATCAGTTGCGGTACCGTCAGGCTGCCATCGAGCGGTTGGCCGCCGGTCATCGCCACCGCGTCATTATAGAGGATTTTATAAGTGATCGGCACATTGGCCGCCACCGCCGCCCGGATCGCAAGCAAACCCGAATGGAAGTAAGTGCCATCACCCAGATTGACGAAAACATGCCGCTCATCGGTAAAGGGTGCCTGGCCGATCCAGCTTGCCCCCTCGCCGCCCATCTGGCTGACCATATCCGTATTCCGGTCCATGATTTGCGCCATATAGTGGCAGCCGACCCCGGCCAGGGCGCGGCTGCCTTCGGGTACTTTTGTCGAGCGGTTATGCGGGCAGCCCGAGCAGAAGAAGGGTGTGCGCTGTGTGCTGCTTAAATGGGTGGCGACGAATTCGCGGTGCGATCTGATATCGGCGAGCATCCGTTCGCCGCGCGCGCGGATATCGGATGCCGGCAATTGGCGCAGCAGGGCGGCGCCAATCTCAGCCTGGCCCAGCATCGCCACATTGTCGAGCAGGGGGACACCGTCCCGGTCACGTTTGCCCACCACATCGGGCCGACTTGCGGCGGGCAGGGAATAGAGATGTTCCTTGATCTGGGTTTCAAGCACACCGCGCTTGTGATCGATAACAAGGATACGTTCGAGCCCTGTTGCGAATTCGCGCAGACCTTCGGGTTCAAGAGGCCAGCTCATGCCGATCTTGTAGAGCCGCAGGCCAAGCCTACGGGCATCCTCATCACTGATCGCAAGGCTTTGCATCGCCTGCCTGAGATCGTGATAGGCGCGGCCGGTCGCAGCGATCCCAAGCGTTGCGTCGGGGCTGTTCAGCATAATCCGGTCAAGCCTGTTAAGCCGGGCAAAATGCTGTGCGGCGGGCAGTCGGAAATGTCGCAATCTTGCTTCTTTCGCCTGCGGTTCATCGCCGGCGCGGATTGACCGGCCGCCCGCAAGATCGCCCAGTTCCGCGCGCGGTTCGGGGGTGTATATCCGCAGGCTGCGCTGATCGGCGGATACGGTCGCGGCGCTGTCCATAATATCGGCAAGTGCGGTCATGCCGACCCACAGCCCCGCATAGCGCGACATCGCCCAGCCATAAAGGCCAAGTTCCAGCACGTCCTGCACATTCGCCGGATTAAGAACGGGAATTTCGAGGTCCATGAAGCTGTAATCGCTCTGGCTCGGCAGGCTTGAGGATTTTGCGGCCGGATCGTCACCGACAACCGCAAGCACGCCGCCTTTCGGGCTTGTGCCCGCGAAATTTGCGTGCCGGATCGCATCGCCGGACCGGTCGAGCCCGGGTGCTTTGCCGTACCACAGGCCGAACACCCCATCGACCCGGGCACCGGGAAAAAGGTTTGTCTGCTGACTGCCCCAGACTGCAGTCGCGGCCAGATCTTCATTCACCCCGGGCTGAAACCGGATATTCTGTGCGGCAAGATATTCGTCCGCTTTGTGCAACTGCTGATCAAAGCCCCCGAGTGGCGACCCCCGATAACCTGAGATAAATCCCCCGCTGTTGATGCCCGCCGCTGCATCGCGCCAGCGCTGCACCAGTGCCAGCCGTACCAGTGCCTGAATGCCGGTCAGAAAGATGCTGCCGTCGCTTTTTGTGAATTTGTCGTCAAGGGAAAGGTCGGGATGTCGCATGAAGGGCTCTCCGTCAGGCAGAGGCCGGCGGTGCTCAGTGCCGGCGGCGGACAAATCTCATGCAGCAAATATATGTTTTCTGGCTGGGAATTTCTTACCTGATTTGCCTGGAAAAACCGAAAAATTAGAATATTATTCCTCAAAACAGACGAACACCGGAAAAATCTACGATGATAATCGATCAGACAGATCGTCATATTCTGCGGCTTATTCAGGAAGATGCCACCCTCTCCATCGCAGAGATTGCAACGCAGGTCGGCCTGTCGAGTTCGCCCTGCTGGCGGCGGATCCGGCAGATGGAGGAAGCGGGTATCATTCGCAAGCGGGTGACGCTGCTTGATCGCGAGAAGCTTGGCCTGCACTTTGTGGCATTCGCAACGGTCAAGCTGGCCACGCCCAATCGCGATACGATGACCGCATTCGAGGCGGAGGTAATGCAATGGCCCGAGGTGATGGATTGCTATTCGATTACGGGCGAGGCGGATTATATGTTGCGCGTGGTCACCGCCGATATTCACCATTATGATGCGTTCCAGCGCGACAAGCTGCTTGCCTGCGGCCTGATCAGCGATGTGCTGACGCGGATTGTCGTGCGCCCGATCAAGCGGATCAATGCGCTGCCCGTGGATGCAGCGGCGGCTTATTCAGATTGACCGGCAAACGGTGACAAGCTTTGGCAGAACAGGGGAAATAACGATGGATATGACGGGCAGGGTGGCGATTGTCACCGGATCGGCGATGGGGCTTGGCGCGGCGGTTGCCGAAAAGCTGGCGGCGCGCGGCTGCAATGTGGTGATCAACTATTCCAAGAGCCGCAGCGAAGCGGAAGCCGTTGCCGAAAGTTGCGCGGGCCGGGGTGTCGATACCCTGCTTGTGCAGGCCGATATCTCCAAAGACGCCGATTGCCGGCGGCTTGCACAGGAAACGCTTGATAAATGGGGCCGGGTCGATGTGCTGGTCAATAATGCGGGGACATCGGTTTTTGCCGATCATCGCGATCTCGATGCGCTGACCGGCGAGGATTTTCAGTATATTTATGCGCTCAATGTTGTCGGGCCCTATCAGATGGTCCGCGCGGTTGCCCCGGCCATGAAGAAAGTGGGCATGGGGGCGGTCGTCAATGTGTCGTCCATTGCCGGTGTGATGGGGGTTGGCAGCTCGATCGCCTATGCGGCTTCCAAGGGGGCACTGAATACGATGACCCTGTCACTGGCGCGCGCGCTTGCGCCTGAAATCCGGGTCAATGCGGTCTGTCCGGGATTTATCGGTACACGCTGGTTTTCCGATCGGCTTGGACCCGAGACTTTTGCGAAAATGGTCGCGACACAGGAAAAGACCACGCCACTTAACCGCGCCGGCACGCCGGAGGATATCGCCGATGCAGTCGTCTTCTTCTGTACCGAAGGGGCGCAGCATATTACCGGTGAGACACTGATCACCGATGCGGGCATGCATCTGGGCATGGCGCCCCTGACCGCAAGGTAACACCCGCCCGGGGTGTCAGACGGACGGCGCAATCGGTTTACTCTGCGGGCGGCGCGGGGTCTGTCCGGTGCAGGGTTCCTTCCGGGTGGAAGGCGTGAAAGGCAAAGGCGAAGGTCACATCATGCACCGCGTCGCGCCAGCCGGCATCTGCGCTATATCGCTCAACCGTGACATAGCCGATATCGCGGCCATGGGTGATAGCGGCGGTATCGAGGGCGGAGTTCAACCCCGCCTGCCAGCGGAGCCGCAGATCGCCGGCCACTATTTCACCGCGCGCTTTCACAAGCGACAGGGGCCAGGCGATGCTGCCAACCGCGACGACCCGCGCCATCGGCGCGATCGTTTCGGGCAATGCGCCACGGTAAAGAAACGGGGTGCGGCTGCTGTCATAGCCGGCATAGGGGGTCTCGCCATAGGCGCGGGCCTCCGGATCGCCGGGGACCAGAAGGGTGCCGTCCGGGTGTCGCTCGCGGAACCGGGCAAGCGGTTCAACCCGGCTGGGCAGGATTGCAAGCGCGCTATCTGTCAATGTACCGATGATGGCACGGCCCAGAAATTGCTGCCACCAGCTTTCGGTCTGCCGGTCATACATGATGAGATCGGAATGGCGCAGCTTGCCCGTCGTGCCAAAATCAAGCACCCGTCCATCAAGCCTGCGGTCGAATATGATGGCCGCGTCACATAACGGGCAATAGGTCACCGCGATGGGCATGCCGGCCAGCCTGTCATTGACAATTTCATGCCAGATCAGAATACGCAGCGGATAGGCGCGCGCCTTGCCGTCAATATCAAGGCTGATTACAGGCTCGCTCGGGGCAAGTCCTGTCTGCGCCGTCACGGCGATGAATTTCGGGCTGTCGATTGGGGGAATGCCGTCCCGGGACGGGCCGCCGGACACAATCTCCGAAAAGGGTATGGCTGATCTGGCAAAATCAGTCCGCGGCCATTCCGCAACCCAGTCAGGGGGCGCAGTCTGCGTGTCGGCATGCCCGGTTCCTGCAAGTGTCAGCAAGCCGCCAAGCAGAGCCAGCGATGCAAGGGCAGCCTGTATAGAGTTGCGCGGAAAAGACATGCCCCATGATTGCCCGGGACTGTACCGCTATACCAGTCAACTCCTGGTGAGCGCTGCGTGCTGTCCACTTACTTGCCGGGGGCAGGAAGCCCGCGCACCCGTGCGCTTTCACGGATTACGCGCAGGGTTTCGGACCACAGCCGGTAACCGGCAAGCGCGTCCAGCCGGACCCAGCGTGCATCATGCGCATCGTCTGCCGCCTTCGGGTCGCCACTCAGCCAATGCGCGTGATAATCGATAAGCGTGTAATGGGTGCGAATGCGGCCATCTTCTGCGGGCAGGATTACGTCGATAATATCGATCAGCCCGTCAATCGCCACCGTTATGCCGGTTTCCTCGCGCACTTCGCGGATGCCGGCCTGCTGCGCTGTTTCGCCCAGTTCCTGCATGCCGCCGGGGATCGACCAGGTGCCGGCCCGTGGCGGTTTTGCCCGTTGCACAAGCAGGACATTGTCATGCTTGAAAACAACCACACCCACCCCGACCCAGGGGCGGCCGGGATAATCGCGGGAGTCCGCCTCGACCCTTGTCATGGCCGTTCATGCGGGGTGGGCCAAAAATCCGGTATCGAATGGGCCTTTGCCACTTCAGACGTGGCAGGAGGCCATGCCGCGTTTTTCAAGATATTGCTGATGATAATCCTCCGCCATCCAGAAGTCGGATGCCGGGGCGATTTCGGTGACGATGGGGCGCGGGAAGCGTTTTGCTTCTTCCTGCTTGTTGAGCGATGCACGCGCCTGGGCGGCCTGCTCCTCATCATGATAAAAAATCGCAGAGCGATATTGCGTGCCGATATCGGGGCCCTGGCGATTGCGTGTGGTCGGATCGTGATTGGCCCAGAATACTTCCAGCAATTCCTCGTAGCTGACCTGTCGCGGATCGAAGACGACTTTGACGATTTCGGCATGGTTGGTCGTGCCGCTGCAGACATCCTCATAGGTGGGGTTGTCGGTATCGCCCCCCATATAACCCACAGCGGTTGCAAACACGCCCGGCACGCGGCGGAATGTGGCTTCGACCCCCCAGAAGCACCCTGCCGCAAAGGTTGCTTCGGCGCGTTTGCTGACCTGCTGCATCGCTTTCTCCCATTTCCGGTTCGCTGCGATCCGCCAATCCGGGGCAGAAGACCGGGCTGAATTTCGTCATATCCCCAAATTATATGGTGAGCGGGCAGGGTGGCGCAATGCTGCGTATGGCGTGGCGGGTGCAAGGGTGTTTGCGGTTGGCGTGCTCACATCACGTTCAATTTTGTGCGAGGCGTGTTCTAAACCGTTTCGCGCTGCAAATATTCAGCTCACCATAGAAACGCCACAAATGGCGCTGACAGTCGTCGAACATAGAGGATGAATAGATGTCTGATTGCGATTCCGGATCAAATTGTGCGGCAAGCATGATACTGGCAGCGGGGGTTATCGCTGCCGCTTTCGGTGTGTGGGGTCCGGGCCGGGCCTATGCCGAAGAGGCGCCACGGGTTATCGAACTGACACAGACAGCGTGCCAGTTTGTTGAATCCGAAGGTGGGGTCGATCATGGCTATCAGAGCAGCAGCGCTGCAGACTGCGCCGCGATCAACGACCAAAGTGGTGCCGAACGCGTGGCCGATGCCGCGCCGCTGCAGCTTAAGCCCGGCAAATATATTTTCCGCGTGACCAACAAGAATGTGCCCTATGAGTTGGGGTTCTGGCTGCGCGGGCAGGGTTTTTCCCGCGTCACACTACCGGGTACTTCGGGTGGCGGGCTGACCGAAGGGGTGACGCAGGATTATGAAATTGAGTTGACGGAAGGGGAGTATTTTTATTCCTGTCCGCTCAATCCAACCCCTGACTATCAGTTGATCGTCGAGGGGTAGGGCGCATTCATCTGTCACTCGGCTGCCAAAACATGATAATCAGGTGGCGAGTACCGTTGATTGCTGCGTAACGGGCAACAGCCTGTAATAGAAAAACAGACCATAGCTAAACAGAAAAGGTGGAAGCTTCATGGCAAAGAAAAATATGCGTGCGGTAAAAAAAGCAGCTGCGGCGGGGATGGTGATGGCCATGTCGGCTGCGGTATCGGCACCGGCGGCCTTTGCGGGCCATCATGAAACCGATGGTAAGAAAATGGAACATCCCTGCAAGGCACATAATCCCTGCGCGGCCAAGAATCCGTGCGCGGCAGACAATCCCTGCAAGGCGGACAATCCCTGCGCGGCAAAGAACCCGTGTAAGGCGGATTGATCGCGCGAAACCGGTTGGCGGGCCGGCACAACCGGCAGCACCGGTTGGTTGCCGGTCAATCTTGTCCGGTTAGTCTTTTGGGCCGCACATCGGGTTGTGCGGCCCATTTTCGTGCCACCAGGCCTATATCGGCGCATATCGCCTCACCACGCGCGGGCAACCTGCCTGCGCCACGTTCTGCGTTCCTATTCAAAGGTGGAATTTCAGAAAACCTAGTGATAAATCTATAGATATTTCTTCAAGGAACTTGCAGCGATGACGCAGTGGGCAAAATTCTCAATCGGTCAGATTGTCCGGCACCGGGTCTTCCCCTTCCGGGGGGTGATTTTCGATGTGGATCCCGAGTTTAACAATACCGAGGAATGGTACCAGTCGATCCCGGCGGAAGTGCGTCCGCGGAAGGATCAGCCTTTCTATCATTTGTTTGCCGAGAATGAGGAAACCTATTACGAAGCCTATGTATCAGAGCAGAATCTGCTGAATGACGAAAGCGGTGAGCCTGTGGATCATCCGCAGATATCGAAAATATTCGGTGAGCATAGCGGCGGGGTCTATCGCCTGCTCAAACATTATGCGCATTAGCAGCCACGGCCTGTATTGACAGGGTGGCACAGTAATTTTAGTGGCTGAACCGGATTTTCAGAAGTTTCACATCGCTGATGCGACAATTCAGGCCAGTTGAGCAGGCTTGAATTTTAGCTATGCATTAGTATCTCGGGGATATACTGAACCGGCCTGCGTACCGGATTTTGCTGCGGTCTTTGGGCGGTGAATAAGTTGGCGGGCGGCGAGAGGTGCCTGTTTACTTTCCGGTTTTGTGAGTTCCTCGCAAGGGCGCACCTTTAGTTTCGGTTCCCCGGCCCGCGCGTTGCGTTCGGCAGGTCGGATGGATTTCGAACAATCAGCGACAAATTTGGGGCGTGCCCATGAAGCGGCACGGGGAAATTTGACCTTAGGAAGGCAACAATATCTTGAACCGCTGACGCGGCGGCGGATCCGCTTGTTTTCGCGGGGCATCTGGTTATGCGTGGTGATCGCTTTGACATCTGTTATGGCTGGTGCGACCGGGCAGGCCGCTGCGGGGCAGGTCAACTCCGGGCAGTCGGGAGCGGCGCAACCCGCCGCCACGGAGGAAGACGCCTATGTGCGCTTGTTCACACTCGCCAACACTGAATTTACCTTGTTTCACGAACTGGCCCATGTGCTGATCTGGGAGCTTAACCTGCCTGTTTTCGGTCGTGAGGAAGATGCCGCCGACAATATTGCCCTGATGGGAATGATGTTGCTCGACCAGGAGTTGCCCGAAGCGCAACAGGGGCAGGTCGTCGAAAAATTGCAGGCGGTTGCGGATGGATGGGAGCTGGAGTGGCGGCTGGTCGAAGAGGATCAGCTGGAGCTTGCCTATTGGGATCTGCATTCGCTTGAAATTCAGCGTTATTACAATATTGCGTGCCTCGTCTATGGGGCCGATACGGCAAACCGTGAGCAGATCGTGACCGATACCGGCCTGCCGCTGGATCGGGCCGAGTGGTGCGCGGAAGAATATGCGCTGGCCAAGAACGCCATGGACTGGTTATTGCTGCGGATGTCAAGCAAGCCTGAGCTGGCCTTCAAGAATGAATCGGGAAAAGTAACGGTTATCTACGAAAAGAATTTACGTCTTCACGGCGAGAAAATTGACAAATGGCTGCATGAGTCGCGTGTGGCCGAACGGTTGGCTAGATTACTGACGGAGCGGTTCTCCCTGCCGCGCGATATCACAATCTCGTTCGAGGGGTGCCCATTTCCCAATGCATCCTGGGATGTAGATAAGGCAAAGGTGCAATTTTGCTATGCACTGATCGAGCGCTTTATGTATCTTGCCAACGAACTGGAGAATGAGCGGCGGCAGGCGGACAGCAGCGCCCAGCACAGCGCAAAAGGCTGGAAGGCCATGCCGGGAAGTGCTGCAAGCTGGCTTGGTGACAGCAAAAAGACTGACGCACCGCAATAGGCCATTTCAGACAGGAGGGGTGAGGGTGCGTGTCCGTGTGTCCGTGTGTCCGTGTGGCCGGGACCTCAATTCCTGCCGGCAGCCCCCGGATCGCCGCTATATATCTGCGGTAATCATCTCCGTATCGACACGGTTGATGAAATCATGCCCCCAGGTCAATGCATAGGTCAGATCGCCATTGAACTCTGAAACGCTGCTTGCCTGCAATTCGCCCGTCTCGATGTTCTGTGCGATGATGATATTTGCATTGAAGTATTTGTTCTGGAACACGACAAGGAACTGACCGGATACCGGCAGGCCCAGAATCATGATTGAGGAACCGGACTCATTTTTCAGTTCGGTCAGGACGACAGGCCGGATTTCTTTATCCGTATCCTGATTGTCTGGTCGCTCCTGCTCTTCAAGCCAACTGAGGTAGAGGCTGGAAATCGAGTTGTTTTCCATCATCAGATCGATCAGCGTAACCGAAATATCAATAAACCGGTAAGTCAGCGTATCGCGCAGAATATCGCCCGACCAGGCACTGCGATCTGCTTGTTCCGCAATATTGCTTTGCATTTCTTTCTCCTTTGATTTTAGCCTTGCGCGCCCGCTATTCGCGATTTGCGCTGCCGCCGTTGCCGACGGCGGGTGCGGGCTGTTTCGGCATCATCTGCATGATTGGGCGTGCGGCCTGTCCCGCCGGACAATTGCAGCGCATGGACTTGTTGATCGTGGGCCTGCTGATTGAGGTAAAGATAGGTTGGCGTGTCGTTGAACCGGGCGTGCCGGCGATAGCCGAATGCTGTCAGAAATCCGTCGACAAGCTGCCGCTGCGCATCGTCGCTGGCCTCGATATAAAGCAGCGGCCGGTCGCGGGTCAGGATCCGTGTTGCGCCGCGCAACACATCGAGCTCCATCCCCTCCACATCGATCTTCATCAGTCCGACCGCATGGTCTTCCGACAGCGCATCGAGCGGAATGACGGATATATCCCCCGTCTCATCGAGGTTAAGCCTGTTCATTCCCCAATTGTTGGGATCGCGTATCTGTAGTTGCGCCTTTGCTTCATGTGCACCAGCGCCCTTGCGGATCGCACTGACCTTATCTTCCAGTCCGTTCAGCGCAATATTGCGTGTGAGCACCGAAAAGCTGCTGGCCGCAGGTTCCAGTGCAATGACTTGCATCTCTGTCTGTGTTGCCAGAAAGATCGTGTGGTTGCCGATATTCGCGCCCACATCGATTGCGACAGACGCATCTGATTCCGCCGGCAGCAGCTCTAGCCGGTCGGCCATATCGCGCAGCATTTCGCCTTCATAGAAGCTGTTGGACAGGGCGATGGTTTTCTGGATGTGATCGCTGCGGTCGGGAAGATGCATCCTGATCTTCGCGCGATCCGTGCCGAAATGCAGAATGTCGCGATGCTTGCTGTTTTCGGCGTCAAGCAGTGTGTCAATGGCGGTCACTTGTTGTGTGATGTCGTAGCGGGTCCGCACAAATTCCCGGTACCGGTCCGGCACGGCCGTACAAATCTTATCGACCGCCATGTCGACGCTTGCGAAAAGACACTCCTCTGGCCAGATTTTGTCAGCACCCGGAAAGCTGTGAATGACCGGGCAGGCTCCTGCCGCCATGGCCTCGCCGATGTTCATGCCAAAGCTTTCATAAAGGGTCGTGCTCAGCAGCACCCCCTTATCGCGCAGCCATTGCGGCATATCCTCGACAAAGCCATAAAAAACAATGTTCTGCTCCAGCGCCAGTTCGGTGATCAGGTGCCGCAAATAGCGATACACCCGGACATCATTGAACTCACCGGCGACATGCAGCTTGTAGGCGGGATTGCGCTGCACAAGCTGCTGCATGATCTGCAGAAACAGCATCGGGTTTTTCTTCATCTCAAGCCGCCCGACCCAGGCTATATCGGTGCAGCTTGCTGTCACCTCATTTGTGAAGCGGTCGCAATCGATGCCATTGGGAATAAGGCGGATATCGGTCTGCTGTGCGATATGCGGGTTCTGTTCGCTGAGCAATTTGCGGATATCATCGGAAACAAGCACAAGGTGATCGATATTGCCCCAGAACATCTGTCGCGGAAACGGTGTGTCGAGCGCTTCGAATGAATGCAGCCGGACAATGACTTTGCGGTCGCCGAAATCGATATTCTCCGCCGCAAGAACCGCATGCTGGGTACACCATTCCAGCCAAATGACATCGGCCTGTGCCGCAGCTTCCGCGATGGCCCGGGGCGTGGCGGGATGGATAAAATCAATATCCCAGCTGTTTTGCAGCCGGGCCATGACCGGTGCCATAAAAGACCGCTCGGCCGGATTTATCGGATCGATGATTGCGATACGTCGCCGCATTTGTTTTTCCGCCTGCCCCATCGCTTAAAACAGTTATCGCGGGCAGGGTAACGGAACTAAGGTTAACGGGAGGTAGCCATGCGGACCGAAATTCGGATCGTCAGAGGAAATCGGGTTCGGGTTTGCCGAAATAATATCCCTGCCCATGATTGATGCCGAGATTGTTCAGCGTGATCGCCTGGCTTTCTTCCTCGACGAATTCGGCAACGGTCTGAACGCGAATATCCTGGCATAACCGGGCAATGGCGCGGATGAAGGCCTGATCGCGTGGCGATCGCAGTACGTCCTTGACATAGGCCCCGTCGATTTTGACATAATCGACTTCAAGCAGCCGCAGATAGTTGAAATTGGATTCGCCTGCGCCGAAATCGTCCAGACAGACCTGATGGCCATCCAGTTGCAGTTGCTTCACAAGCTCGGCTACCTGCTCATAATTGCGGATTCGCGCCGATTCCGTTATTTCGAAAATAATGTTGCGCCGCGCGCTGCCCAGCGGTTTGAGCAATTTGCGCATCGCGGACACAAACACCGGGCTTTCGGCGGATTTTGCCGACAGGTTGACGGCCAACGGGGCCAGCGTGTTTTCGGATTGCATCCGCTTGATATGCATAAAGGCTTGTTGGCATACCTCCAGATCGAAATCCTCGATCATGCCGACTTCCTCGGCAAAGGTGATCGTTTCGAATGTGCCGCGCCCGTCGCGGAAGCGGGCCAGCGCCTCATAATGATGGGTGTGCCGGGTGGAAAGGTCGACAATCGGCTGGAAGTGCAGGCTGAGCATCTTGCCGCCGATTGTGCCGCGCAGATCGCTGATGCGCCCCACAGTATCGTCGATATAGGCCGCCATTCCTTCGTTGAGGTTGGAGATGTTGAAGCTATCCGCCCCTTCTTCGGCAAAGCTGTTGATCGCATAGACAAGGGCGCGTCCGGCTTCTTCATCGCTGAGTTCGTGCGGTGTGAGTGCCACCGCCCTCGCCGATGGATTAAGCCCCAGTTCGCCCAGCCCGCTTGCCGCGACAAGGGAGGCGACGTTGCGCTGAAGTTGCTCGGTTGTCACAGCGTTTCCATGCACGACACCGAACCGGTCATCATCGAGCTTGCCTGCCGCCTCGCCATCTTCGGACTGTTGCCGCAGAAAATTCTCGATTTCGCGTATCAGTGAGCCGGCCGCCACCGGGTCTGCGCCCTGCGCCGTTATCGTTTCCAGACCCGGCAGGTCGATCAGGGTGAGCTCCGAATCGGCTTCGGTGTCGCCCGCCGCCAGCATTTTTTCCTTGGCGATCTGGATAAAGTCGGACTTGTCGGGCAGGGCCTGCTCTTCTGAGACGTCGGCCGTTGCTGCGCCGGATGAAACATATTGGGCAAAACTGATGAAATATGTGTCGGACGGGTTTTCCGAGCGATAGCCGCGCAGAATGAACCGTGACTGCCCGAAGCCCGGCATCGTCATGTCGCACAGCATGGGGGTGAGCTTGTGACCGGGTTTCAGTGTGCGCAGCACCGCCCGGATGCGGGCATATTCCTGGTCGGAGAAGAAATCGCGCAAAGGTCCCGACATGCTCTTGTTGAGCTTCTCGATCCGCACGGGCGTGCCGCCGATCGCCGCATAGGTGATTTTGCCAAGCGTGTTCAGTTCGAACAGCAGGTCCGCACCATAGAGCGCAAAGTTTTCAAACCGCGTCTCATCTTTCGCTATATCCGAATTATCGACAGGCTCTGCATGGTGGAGAATGGCTGAGGGCACGCGTTTTTCCTGCTTCGCTTTGGTTACTTACTTATTCGTCGCGCTGGCAGTGACGGGGCGACAGCGATTCACTTGGGCAATTGCCTGAGTTTCGACGGAATTCCTTAAAAAACGGTAGTTGTGCTGTTATTTTTATGCCGAAGAGACAGGGGTAGACGGCGCTGCGCGGTCTGCAAAGATATGCCGGGGCAAGTTCGGGATAACAGGGCAGGGCAGAAGGTTCAGCGTCCATGCCTGTCAATCTGAGCAGAGATCAGTTCAGCAAGCGCCAGCGCGGATGTCAGGCCCGGGCTTTCGATGCCGAACAGGTTGAACAGTCCGGGTACCCCATGCGCGGCAGGTCCGTCGATCCGGAAGTCGGCGGCGGGCATATCGGGGCCTGAAATTTTCGGCCGGATGCCGGCCTGTGCGGGAACAAGTGCGTCTTCGGGCAAATCCGGCCAATAGCTGCGGATTGCGGTGGCAAAGCGGTTGCGCCGTGCGGGATCAACCCGGTAATCGGGTTTTGCGACCCATTCGACGTCCGGTCCGAACCGCGCCTGTCCCGCAAGATCAAGCGTCAGATGTATGCCAAGCCCGCCCGGTTCAGGCACCGGATAGATCAGCTGGCTGAATGGCGCCTTGCCGCTGAGGCTGAAATAGTTTCCTTTCGCAAGCCAGCCTCGCGGTACCCATTCAGGGGGCAGGCCTTGCATCCGGTGCGCCAGTGCGATCGCGTCAAGCCCCGCCGCATTGACGACGATCTCGGGGCGCAAGGCATAGGGCGCATCGCCACCTGTCTCCACCGTTATGCCCTTTGGCGTCAGCGCCATCGCGGTGACCGGGGTCCGGAAGACAAGCTGCCCGCCGGCCGCTTCGATATCGGCTTGCAGGCTCAACATGAATGCGTGGCTATCGATGATTCCGGTCAGCGGCGAGGCGAGTGCTGCGACCGCGCGTAATGCCGGTTCGCGCGCTTGCACTTCCGGCCCTGACAGCCAGTGCAGCGCTGCAACCCCGTTGGCCTTGCCCGCGGCAGCCAATTGTTCAAGCGCTGCGATCTGGGCCGGCGCGCTTGCCACGATCAGCTTGCCGCATTGCCGGTGCGGAATATGCCGCTCGGCGCAATAGCGATACAGCATCTCGCGCCCGGCCACACATAGCCGCGCCTTCAGGCTGTCCCTGGGGTAATAGATCCCGGCATGGATCACCTCGCTATTGCGTGAGGAGATGCCGGTGCCGATAGCATCTGTTGCCTCAAGCACGATGACAGCGCGCCCGGCCTGTGCCAGCGCGCGGGCCACCGCGAGCCCGATGACGCCGGCTCCCACAATGATGCAATCGACCTGTTCAGCCATCCTGTGCCCGGTCTTGTCCGTCCTTGCTTAACGGCGGCGCGGGGTGAAAGGGTGCGAGGCGGAAAGCCCGCCATCCACCGCGATGGCCTGGCCATTGACATAGGAGGCCGCGTCACTTGCCAGGAAAAGCGCCATCTGTGCGATCTCGTCAGGTTCCCCGTGCCGCAGCATGGGGTTGAGCTGCCCGATGCTTGTCTCGGAACCGCGTGCGCGCGCCCCGTCGAAAATCGGCTGTGTCATACCGGTTTCGATCAATCCGGGACAGATCGCATTGACCCGTACACCGGTACCCGACAGCCCATGCGCCATTACCTTGACCATATTGATAACGCCAGCCTTGCTTGCACTATAAGGCACGCCGCCGGCATTCGCATTGAGCCCGGCGACCGATGCGGTGGCGATCAGCGAACCGCCGCCCTGTTTGATCATTTCGCGCGCGGCATGCTTCATCGCCAGATAGGGGCCGATCAGATTGACGCGCAGCACCTTCTCCCAATCTTCAACCTGCCAGTCGAGCGGGCCGGTAAAGCCGCCACTCACCCCGGCATTGGCATAGACGATATCGACCCCGCCGAAACTATCGAGGCAGCGTGCGACCATTGCCGCGACCTGTTCCTCATCGCCGGCATCGACTGTCAGCGCGATTGCCTCGCCCTGTGCCTTGTCGATCAGCGCGGCTGTCTCGCGCACCCCGTCTTCCGCCCAGTCAGCAGCGATTACCTGCGCCCCTTCGGATGCGAACAGCAAGGCGCTCGCCCGCCCGATACCGCTCGCCGCGCCGGTGACGATGGCACGCTTTCCCGTCAGTGATTTACCCATATCCATGCTCCCTCAATTATTTCAGTATCGCTATCAATTCAATTGCCCAGCAAGGCTGTTGTGCCGTCCCAGATGAGTTTGAGCCCGACCAGAAACACCAGGATATAAACGATCCGGAAAAACGGTTTCTGCGGGATGATGTCGTGCAGCCAGAAGCCAAGATACATACCTGCCGGCGCCAGCGGCAGCAGCAAGGCAGCGGTCCACAGATTGCCTGGCGCAAGCTGGCCAAGCCAGGCATAGGGCACGAGTTTTGCCCAGTTCACAACCATGAAGAAGACCACGCTTGTGCCGACATAGACGGTCTTGTCGAGTTTGAGCGGCAGCATATAGACCTGTAATGGCGGGCCGCCTGCATGGGACACGAAACTGGTAAAGCCGCTGATCGCCCCCCACAGGGTTGCCTTGGCTTTGTCGCGCGGTTTGGGCGGTGCGCTTTCGCCGCGTGAGATCCAGTGATTGAGCGCGAAAATCAGTGCGATCACGCCGACCATCAGGCGGATGTGGTTTTCATTGACGATCTGTGCCGTCGCGGTGCCAAGCGCAATGCCCGCAATCGCGCCAAGCAGCAGAAGGCGCATATCGCGCCGGTCCCAGGCATGGCGATATTTCCAGACCCCCAACGCATCCATAAAGATGAGAACCGGCAGCAATATCCCCGCCGCCTGCAGGGGCGGCACGACAAGCGCCATCAACGGTACCGCGATGATGCCAAGTCCGCCGGCAAAGCCGCCTTTGGAAATACCGCAAAGCAGGACCGCCGGGATCGCGACCGCGTAAAACCAGGGATCGTCGATCATAGGATCAGTGCCGTCCTTTCATCCGGGGTGGCGGGAAGGGCTTGCATTCGTCCGGACCGGACGGCAAGACTGGGACAAACTATTATAATCTATCGCAAAAGGGTATAGGCCGGGCTGTCTGCGGATGAGGGCGGGCCGGCAGCAGGGAGTAGGGTAATGGCCACATATCGCGAGACTTATGCCAATTGGCAGGCGGATCCGGAAGGATTCTGGGCGGAAGCGGCAGAAGCGCTGCACTGGGACAGGAAGTGGGACAAGGTGCTCGATGACAGCGCTGCCCCTATCTATCGCTGGTTTTCAGGGGCGCAGACCAACACTGCCTATAATTGCCTCGACCGGCAGGTTGCGGCGGGGCGCGGCGATCAGGCGGCGCTGATCTATGATTCGCCGGTGACCGGCACGGTCCGCAGCATCAGTTACCGGACTTTGCGTGACGATGTGGCGCAGTTTGCCGGTGCCTTGCGCGCCCAGGGGGTGGCGAAGGGCGACCGGGTCATCATCTATATGCCGATGGTGCCCGAGACAGCGGTTGCGATGCTGGCCTGTGCGCGTATTGGTGCGGTGCATTCGGTTGTGTTCGGCGGTTTTGCGGCAAACGAGCTTGCCACCCGTATCGATGATGCCAAGCCAAAGCTCATCGTCGCGGCCTCTTGCGGGCTCGAACCGGGGCGCGTCGTCGCCTACAAACCGCTGCTGGACGGGGCGATTGAACTGGCGCGGCACAAACCGCAGGGCTGCATCATCCTGCAGCGGGAGATGGAGCGGTGCGCGCTGATCCCCGGCCGTGATGTGGACTGGGATGCGGCCCAGGAAGGGGTGGCGCCTGCCGATTGCGTGCCCGTTGCGGCGACCGACCCGCTTTATGTGCTTTATACGTCGGGGACAACCGGCATTCCCAAAGGTGTGGTGCGCGACAATGGCGGGCATATGGTCGCGCTCAACTGGTCGATGCGGAACATCTATGGCGTGAAGCCGGGCGAGGTGTTCTGGGCGGCGTCTGATGTCGGCTGGGTCGTGGGTCATTCCTACATCGTCTATGGTCCGCTTCTGAGCGGCAATACGGCGATCCTGTATGAAGGCAAGCCGGTCGGCACGCCGGATGCCGGGGCTTTCTGGCGGGTGATCGCGCAGCATGATGTGGTGACATTGTTCACCGCACCCACCGCGTTCCGCGCGATCAAGCAGCAGGATCCGGAGGCCACGCTGATCGGCGATTATGATCTTGGCAAATTCCGTGCCCTGTTTCTTGCCGGTGAGCGTGCGGACCCCGATACCATCCAATGGGCCGAGCGGCACCTCAAGGTGCCGGTGATCGATCATTGGTGGCAGACCGAAACCGGCTGGCCGATCGTTGCCAATCCGCTGGGGATCGAGCAACTGCCGGTGAAGTACGGTTCCCCCTCGGTCGTGATGCCGGGCTACCGGGTCGAGGTGCTGGACGAAGGCAATCATCCGGTTCCCGCCGATACGATCGGTTCCATCGCACTGAAACTGCCGTTGCCGCCCGGTTGCCTGCCGACCTTGTGGGAGAATGATGCCGGTTATCGCAGTTCCTATCTGGAAGAACATCCCGGCTATTACAAAACCGCCGATGCGGGATATATGGACAGCGACGGTTACCTCTATGTCATGGCGCGTACGGACGATATTATCAATGTGGCGGGCCATCGCCTGTCGACCGGCGGGATGGAGGAAGTGCTGGCGGCGCATCCCGATGTCGCTGAATGCGCGGTGATCGGCGTCGCCGATGCGCTCAAAGGGCAATTGCCATTGGGCTTTGTGGTGCTGAATGCAGGGGTTACCCGCGATATAGGCGAGATCGAGCGCGAGCTTGTCGGTATGATCCGTGAACAGATCGGCCCGGTTGCGGCCTTCAAGACCGCCAAGGTTGTGCAGCGTTTGCCCAAGACCCGTTCAGGCAAGGTGTTGCGTGGCACCATGCGCAAGATCGCCGATGGTGAAGAATGGCGTATGCCCGCGACCATCGATGACCCGGTCATCCTGGATGAGATCACCGAAGCCTTGCGCGATGCGGGCTTTGCGAAAGACGCGAAGTAGCGCAGAATAGGCAATGCTCAATAACTGATCGCGACAAGCGAAGAAATGCGTCTGAAAAAACGGGCGCGGACAAGGCGGGAGGATGTCATGAAATTCGGGATTTTTTACGAACATCAGTTACCCAAACCCTGGGCGCCTGATGATGAGTATAATCTGCTCAAGAACTCGCTGGCCGAGATCGAGCTCGCGGACAAGCTTGGCTATGATTATGCGTGGGAGGTGGAACATCACTTCCTCGAAGAATATTCCCATTCCGCAGCACCTGAGGTGTTTCTGTCCGCTGCCAGTCAGCGGACGCGCAATATCCGCCTTGGCCACGGCATCGTGCAATTGACGACCAATCATCCCGCGCGGGTGGCGGAGCGGGTCTCGACCCTTGATCTGGTCAGTGACGGGCGTGTGGAGCTTGGGCTGGGTGAAGGCTCAAGCGTGACCGAGCTGCATCCGTTCGAGCGGCGGTTCCGCGACAAACGCGATGTCTGGGAGGACGCGGTGCAGGCCGTGCTGCCGATGTTCTGGAACGAAGGCTGGGAATATCACGGCAAATATTTTGATTTTCCCCTGCGTAACGTCATCCCCAAGCCCAAGCAGAAACCGCATCCGCCGCTCTGGGTCGCCTGTTCGCAGCTTGAGACGATCCGCATGGCGGGGATGCGCGGGATGGGCGCGCTTGGCTTCCAGTTCGTCAGCGCCGATGCCGCGAAGGCCTGGGTGCATGCCTATTATAATCAGTTCACGAAGAATCAGCAGAAGCTCTGCGATTATCAGCCCAACCCCAATATCGCGGTGGTGAGCGGCTTCATGTGCGCAGAAACCGATGAGGAGGCGCAGCGCCGCGCCGACGGGTGGAGCTTTTTCCAGTTCGCGCTTGTCTATTACAACAAGACCGGGCCGGTGAAGCCGGGCACGGTCAGCCTGTGGGATGAGTATCAGAAATGGAAGCAGACCCCGGCGGGACAGAAAGCCTCGACCGGTGGATTGATCGGCTCACCTGAGACGATCCGGGAGCGGCTGCACAAATTCGCCGACTCGCATGTCGATCAGGTGATCCTGCTCAATCAGGCCGGCCGCAATACGCATCAGCATATCTGCGACAGCCTTGAACTGTTTGCAAAGGAAGTCATGCCCGAATTCCATGCGATGGAAGACGATCACCAGCAATGGAAACAGGCAGTGCTTTCCGGGGAGCTTGAGCTGGAGGAAATCGACACGACACCGTTCGATATGACGACCAACCAGACCCCCTCGCAGAAGGTGGATGCGGCCCAATAACCGGCAGGAAATATGTAACGGCAACCGGAGCCCTCTCTCTTATGGGGGGCAGAGAAGCTTATGGGGGACAGAGAGGCAGCTCCGATCGGTGTGGCGCCTAGGTCCGTGTCGTCAGCAGGGCCACGGCAAGGATCATGTCGATTGTCTCACCATCGTTCGATAGGGGGGTGGCGCAGACCTCCACGCCCTGAAAGTCCTGTCCGGGCGCGCGGGAGATCTGCGAATGACCGCGCAGGGGCGCGCGCAGTGCGATGCAACGTTGCCCACAGAGCAACATCCGTGCCGCGAGCGTTTCTGGTAATTCCCTGATGCTTTTACCGCGCAGTTCGATCCCGAAAATATCGGTCAGCGCGGTGCCGCAGACGCGGACGATCAGGTCTGCGCCATCCTGCGTTACATCGAACATCATGGTCCAGGGCAGCACCCTTGGCATGGGAATGGGGATGATATCTGTACGTTGCGGAAAATCCTTATCGCCGCGCGATTGTTGCCAATAGCTCAGAAACTCGCGAAGTTCCGCGCGCTCGAATGCAAGGCCGGGGTCGATGATAAAGTCTTCTGCTTCCGTCAGCGCAGATAATAGCGTCTGCGATTGCTGACCGGGAGGAAAGCATTTCATGGGTCGTATCCTTACAATAATTTAAAAAATACATCCCAGATACCACCCAAGGCCTCAACTAAGGGTGCAGCTGACAGATTACAATATGGTTAATTGTAATAAATTGTATCGGTGGCGTGTGGGCGGCTGTGGATTACAACCGCGCCTGTCGCCGATAAGTGGGGGCCGGCCAGATCCCGGGCGTCCGATACGCCGCGATTGGCGTCTGCTTCAGACAGGTATGGATAGCAGGTGAGCGGTTGCGCGGTTGATCCAGCCGCCGATGAATTTGTGACTGGATTTGCCCGACTGCACCCGTTCCCCATGCCGGCGGAGCCAGGATGTGATGAATTTCACGCCAAGCTGCCGGGGGTCGGCGGCATTGACTGCACGCAGGGTTGCCGGCCCGACGATGCCGTCCGCGGTTGCGCCGGCAGCTTCCTGCAGCCAGCGCGCGGCGCGCGGCGGACCGAACAGGACACCCGCATCAAATACAATTTCGCGCAGCCAATGATCCTCTATTTCGGAAAAGCGGGGCGCATCCATATAGCGCGCCTGATAGACGGCACGCGCGTCGGCATGGGTCAGATTGCGGATTTCGTCATAGCTTGCCTCGCGCCCGAGAAAATGTGACAGCGTCGCAAGTGTAATACCCATATTCGTCGCCCCGCCCGGATCATCGGGATGGTCGACAAAGCCCCCTTCGCGTTTGATTGTCTGGTCGATAATATCCATCGCCCCGCCCCCCCATCTGCGTCTGTTCTGTTCATAATGATGTTTGCCGCAGCGACGTGACGCAGTCTGCGCCAGAGGGGGCGCGATGTCCATATAGCTATCGCGCAGCGACCGGTATTCGCGGCTACTGCGCTGTATGTTGCTGCAACAGCTCAGACAAAATCAGAAGGGCTGGCTAATGATCGGAGGGCTGGGGAGGGCTGGCCCAATGATGTGCATCTCAGGCCAGTTGGCTATCGTCGTCATCGGTTTGGGTCGGGCCGAATTCCCCGTCCTCTTCGCGGATTGTTTCCGTCGTCTCTCCCTGTTCGGGCTGCTTCGCCATGTTGGCAGATTCGGTGCTGTCGCCGTCTTCTTCGGCATCTTCATCTGTTTCGCGAATGGGCGGTGCGACGATCGGTGCGTATTTTGCCGCTGTTTCCTCAACCGGGCGCAGCGTGTCGCCAGGTTCGGCAATGCCTTGCTTTGCGCGTTCGCGGGCGGCGCGGGCATCCGCCTTCCTGACCTGGGCATCAAGATCGATCTGCGAGCATAAGCCAAGGCTCACCGGGTCAACCGGCATGATATTGGCCTGGTTCCAGTGGGTCCGGTCGCGAATGGCCTGAATTGTGGGTTTGGTCGTCCCGACAAGCTTGCTGATCTGGGCATCGCTGAGTTCGGGGTGGTTGCGCAGCAGCCAGGCGATTGCATCCGGCCGGTCCTGACGTCGTGAAACCGGGGTGTAGCGCGCGCCTTTGGAGCGTTTCTGCGGCAGCGGATGGGTGGACTCGCGCAGCGCCAGCCGGGCGGTCGGGTCCGCCTCGCAGCGTTCGATTTCATCGCGGCTCAGCTGTCCTGCTGAAACAGGATCAAGCCCCTTGATACCCACCGCAACTTCACCGTCGGCGATGCCGGAAACCTCTAATATATGAAGTCCGCAAAAAGCCGCGATCTGCTCGAAGGTCAATGCGGTATTGTCGACCAGCCAAACAGCAGTAGCTTTGGGCATTAATGGTTGCGACATTTTCTCTCCATTCCGCGAAAGCGGGACAATTTAGCCAACAGACAGTGAATGCCAATTCAGGGCCAGGTGTGAAAACGCTCCCCGTTTGGGGAGCGCGACCAGTGTTTCGGCATACACTAAATTACTGATTACTTACCCATATAAACAATGTCGCGATAAATAGAAAGACAGCTCGGCAAGACAGGCTGAGCCAGACCTCACTACCAGCGCGAAATATCGAGGGTTTCGCGTTTGCGCGGCACCGGCGGCACAGTACCGCTATCGACAACCGTCGAAAGGGCGGGATCGGGCACTATCGGCGCGGCTGTCGCCGCTGCCCTGTCTGCGCCTGCACTATCGGGTTCATCAAGCAGCATCATGATTTCTTCCGATGAGACTATGTCGGCCAGCTCACCAGCCCCGTCACCTGTTGCCGGTCGTGGTCCGGTATCGGCAGCGGGCATATTTTCCGGGTCTGGCGCGGCGCGGCCCGTGTCACCCGAATCGGGCAGGGACGTCAGTTCCAGATCCCGGGGGCGCGGCGGCCTGTCTTGCGGCGGCCTGTCTCGCTCAGCCATGTCGGGTTGCGGCGTGACATTGCCTGATGCGGGCGCCATTGCGACGGTCAGGGGATTGGGCGACAGCCCCTTCGCCGCGCCGGCTGCGGCGACATGACTATCGACAGTCGCTTCTGCGGGTATGAATCCGTCTTTCTCAAAGCGCACACTGAAGGAATGTTTGCGCTTCAGCTTCAGCGTGCAGGGCGTGATACATGTCTGCCCGTTGCTCAGGATGGCTTTTGCGCCCTCCGGATCGCTGTTGATAACGAATTCCTCCGTCGTGCCGCGGGTAACGCTGGCACAGGCAGTCAGCAAAAGGAGCAATGATAAAGTAAGTATAGGTTTAAACATGACAGCCCCGGATAATAAATTGCTTTTTATTAATATTATCCTGTTTGACAAATGTCGGGGCACCGGTCAACCGCGTTGGTTGGCCGACCAGTTTTTCGCCATGATAGCGGCAGGCGCCGGCTATGTCTGAGTTTATCCGCCTATTGCGGCAGGCCCAGGGCTGTCAGTGCGGTGGATTTTGCCCATTTATAGTCAGCCTTGCCGTTCGGCGCTCGTTTGACTTCCGGGACAAGAATGACATCTTTGGGCAGCTTGTAGCCGGCGATATGGCTGCGCGCTTCCGCGATGACCGACTGGGCATCGACATCCTGCCCCGCGCGCGGGGCGGCAACGGCGGTGACCTTTTCGCCGAACCGGTCATCCGGCACGCCGACGACCAGGCAATCATAGATGGCGGGGTGGCGTTTGACGGCTTCCTCCACCTCTTCAGGGTAGATTTTCTCGCCGCCACTGTTAATGCAGACGGAGCCGCGGCCCAGCAGCTTGATCGTGCCGTCCGCCTCGACTGTCGCGAAGTCGCCGGGGAAGCTGTAGGGCACGCCATCGATCGTGCGGAATGTCTTTGCTGTTTTCTCCGGATCCTTGAAATAGCCGACCGGCACCATGCCCCCCGCCGCGATCATGCCAATCTCGCCCGAGCCGGGCTTCACTTCCTGATCATTGTCATTGAAGACTTTCGTCGCTTCGCCCATCTCGAACTTGGCGGTGGCGCTTTGTGTATCGCGGGTGGTGATGGAACGCCCCATCGACCCTTCGGTCGATCCCATCGCATCGATCAGGATCATATCGTGATGCCTCAGCATCTGCTGCTTGACCTCGCTTGTCCACATCACCCCTGATGAGATCACAAGGCCAAGTGATGAGATGTCATGCGGGGTACCGGCTTCGGCCGCAGCATCCAGCGCGCCAGACAGCGGTTTGGCGAACGCGTCGCCGACAATCACAAGGTCTGTGACCTTGTTGCGGGTCACCTCGCGCCACAAGGCATCCGGGTCGAAATGGGTGTTGGGCAGGGTAACCGCGCAGCCGCCGATCATCAAAGGCGCAAAGACGCCGACCCAGATGCCCGTGCCATGCATCAGCGGGCAGGCCGCAAGCGCCACCGGCAGCGCATCCGCCTGCGCCAGCGTTGCGATGGTCGACAGCATCTGCTGTCTGCTTTCAGGTCGCGGCAGGCCGCGAAAGTCATATCCCATCATCAGGCCGAAGCTGTGGTCGGCCTGCCGGTACATCACGCCTTTCGGCATCCCTGTCGTGCCGCCGGTGTAAAGCATATAGATGTCGTCTTCCGAGCGGGCGATACGTGGTGCGGGCTCACTGCTAGCCAGAAAATCCTCATAGGCAACCGCGCCGTCGATCAGCGGGGTATTGCTGTCATCATCGACCTGGATCAGCAGTCTGAGCCTGGGCAGCTTGTCCTTTACTTCGGCGATCCGTTCGGCAAGCCGGCCATGAAACAGCACTGCCTCGCTGTCGCTGTTGTCGAGCAGATAGATCAGCTCCTCTTCCAGATAGCGGTAATTCACATTGATGGGGGAGGCGCGCATTTTGAACGCGGCATAATGCGCCTCGATATATTCATTGCAGTTGTACAGGTAATGTCCGATTTTCGAATCCGCCTCGAGTCCCGCCTTTTCAAAGGCCCCCGCAAGCCGGGCCGCACGGTCGTCAAAGCTGCGCCAGCTTTGCGTGGTTTCACCATGTATCAATGCCGGCCGGTCAGGGACCGCATCGGCAATCGTTTCCCAGATCGAGGCGTAATGATATTGCATGGCACATCCCCCTTTTGTGTTGCGTCGCGCGCAGCACTGTTTTGCGGTCCGCCGGGGCGGGCCGGTTTTATAACTGAATTATTCAATAAGTCGGGCGGGCCGGCCAGCAATTAATTGCCGGAACAGCGCCCCGTGGCGGTTTGCGGTCAGCGGCGCTCAGTCTTCGTTATCGACATTTTCCCAGACGATGCGCCGCTCCAGCACCTCCGGATGGCGCTTGGCAAGATAGGCATCGGAGCGACCGAGAAATTCATCCATGATGCGCTGCGCGGCTGCCGCATCGTGGCTGTCAATCGCGTCGTAAAGCCGCCGATAGGTGTTGATCTGATATTGCTGCTCGCGTTCGGAGTAATTCAGCCCGATCCCTGAACTGTTGGTGACAAGATGTACCGATGTCACCAGCAGACCGATCGCCGGATTGCCTGAGGCCCAGGCGATCAGATCGTGAAATTTACGGCTTTCGTAGATATAAACCGGCAGATCGCCGACACTGTTCTCAAGTCTGGCAATGCATTCGCGCATCAGGCGCAGATCTTCCGGGCTTGCATTGTTTGCTGCGCGTGCGGCCATGCCGGGGCTGAGATCCTGCCTGAGTTCAAGCAGCGAACGGAAGGGCGCATCCATGAATTGCAGCATCAGCGCCAGAGTGCTGGCCAGATTGCGGGTATGCGGTTCACCGACCACCGGGCCGCCGCCGGGGCCCGGCTTGATCGTCAGCACACCCTGCAATTCAAGAAACCGCAGTGCTTCCCGCAAAGTGGCCCGCGCGACACCATAGCGTTCGACCATTTCATGTTCGGGGGGCAGTTTCGCCCCCGGCGCCATGTTGTTTTCCGCGATCTCGCGCACGATACCCTGTGCGACCTTAATTGCCATTTTCCGACCGCGTCGCCCCTGCGGTTTGGCAGAGTTGTCGTTACGGGCTGCTGGCGTGGCGCTGCTGGCGGCCGGGTTGCTGTCTTTCATATCAAGTTCCGTCGTCAGTTCTGCCGTCAGGCAACCAAACCGTTCAAACCGTGAATGGTTGCTTCGGCTTCCGCCATCATGCTGTCCATGATTTCTGCCACCGGCCGGATGTCGTGAATGCCGCCAATTCCCTGACCTGCTGGCAGGCATGACTTGTCCGGATCGACGATCTGATCGGCACCCTGGGTAATCGCCATTACCCCCGCCTTCAGGCTGGTCACCATCTGTTGCGGGAATGGCAGCAGATCCTGCGGCCGCTGCGCCCAGTCATCGACATAGGCATTACGGATGACGCGCATGGTTTTGCCCGAATAACATTTGGTAACTGCGGTATCGCCGCCATTATGATCAAGCAGCGATTGTTTGTAGAGCTGCGGCGCACGCGCTTCGGTCGAGGCGATGAAGCGGGTGCCAACCCAGACCCCCTGTGCCCCCATCGCAAGCGCTGCCGCCATGGTGCGGCCATCAACGATGGAGCCGGCGCCCAGGACCGGTATCTTGACCGCCGCGGCGATCTGCGGAATGACTGCCATGCCCGCGACCTGGCCGGTATGGCCGCCTGCCTCGGTACCCTGGGCGACCACCATGTCGCAGCCCGCCTGTTCGGCTTTCACCGCATGTTCGACCTTGCCGCACATCACAACGACCTTAAGGCCGGCATTGTGGCATTTTTCGATCACGGCAAGGGGAACACCAAGCCCGGCGATGAAGGAGGAAGCGCCCTCCGCGATAATGATGTCGATCGCGGCGTCGATGGTTTCGGGCTGCGCGGCCAGCAGGTCGACGCCAAACGGTTTGTCGGTCCTGGCGCGTACAGCGCGCATTTCGCTGCGGATTTCTTCCGGGCTTGCCGCCGCCATGCCCAGGGTGCCATATCCGCCGGCTTCCGATACCGCAGCGCAGACATCGGCATAGGCGACACCGCCCATGCCGGCCAGGAAAATCGGTTTTTCGATCCCGAACAGGTCGCATACAGCTGTCTTGATACTCACAATCTTTTCCCCTCTTAATCGGCCGACATTCTCTTGGTGACACATTTCTCAGCTACTGACCGTACCGCGCACGGTAAGGACTATCGTGTGGTCCATCAATAGAAGTTGTGTCCTGAAAAAGCTTCACTTAAAAACCCTTATCATATTTTGCGCTTGATCGCTTATACTCGTTTCTGCTGATACGGTAACGGTGGCACGATGTCGCCTGGCCCGGCTGCTAGCAAAGTGCTGTCTGTGCAGGCGGTATCGGGGCTGCGGGCCAAATCGGTTGCGGTTTTGGGTATGTTTTGTGGATTTTGTGCGTTTGTAGCGTAGATCGGAGTATGCGGTGTCTCAAAAAGTAGCGTTGCGGTCACGTCGGCTGAGTTGGATTACCGTAGATAATGTCGCACTTGTTGCGGATGCTTGGGGGGATCCGCAAAACAGGACTGTGTTGTTTGCCCATGGTGGCGGGCAGACCCGGCATGCCTGGGGCGGTGCGGCACAGCGTTTCGCGGCGCAGGGCTGGTATGCGGTGTCGCTCGATCTGCGCGGACACGGGGATAGCGGCTGGCCCGAGGACGGGGATTACCGGCTGGAAACCTATGGGCGGGATCTGTTGCAGGTTGCGGCAAGTTTGGAAAACAGACCGGCGATTGTCGGCGCATCCATGGGGGGTATTTCCGCAATGATCGCGCAAGGTGAACTGGCGCCCGAAAAGCAGCCTTTTGGCAGTGTGGTGCTTGTCGATATCACACCGCATATGGAAGAAGAAGGTGTCGACCGCATTCTGCAGTTTATGGGCGATAAACTTGAACAAGGCTTCGCAGACCTTGAGGAAGTAGCCGATTTTGTGGCTAGCTATATGCCGAACAGACCCCGGCCGAAGGATCTGAGCGGTTTGGCAAAGAATCTGCGGCGCGGCGAGGATGGTCGTTATCGCTGGCATTGGGATCCGCGTTTTATAACCGGGGCCTTGCGACCGCGTGGCGATCAGGAGCCGGAGCGTCTGTCGGCGGCCTGTGCCGCGATTTCGGTCCCCACGCTTTTGGTGCGGGGGCAGATGAGTGACCTTGTAAGTGAGGAAAATGTAGAAAAGTTTCGGAAAATTGTGCCGCATGCCGAATTTGCAGATGTTTCGGGGGCGGGGCATATGGTAGCCGGCGATCGCAATGATGCGTTCGTTGCGGCAGTAATGGAGTTCCTGAACGGTGCCGGTCACCCGGCACAATAAGAAGCAGCGGAGAGAAACGCGATATGACTGAATTGCTGAACTTCAGTGAGAAGGCGGCCATCGTCGGCATCGGCGAGACCGACTATGTGAAGGGGGCCAAGGTCACCGCCGTCGAAATGATGCTGGAGGCCGCGCGCAAGGCTATTGCCGATGCGGGGCTGTCGCCACATGATATTGACGGCATGGTGCCGCCGCCCGTCTATACCACTTCGGAGGAGCTGGCGGCCAATCTCGGGATCGAGAATTTGCGCTATGCCTCGACGGTGAATATGGGCGGCGCAAGCCCGACGGCGGCGATTCAGAATGCCGCCGCGGTGGTGTCGACCGGGATTGCCAAATATGTGCTGATTACATTGGGCTGGAACGGCTATTCCGCATTGCGGCCCAAGCCCGGTATTCCGCCGACCCGGCCGATGGGGATGAACACGCTGGCCAATACCATGGCTGACTTTTATTTCCCCTATGGCATCACCTCGCCGGTGCAGATGTATAGCTGGTTCGCCACGCGCCATATGAAACTGTATGGCACGCCGGTCGAAGCGATGGGGCATGTGGCGCTGGCCGCGCGCAAACATGCGCAGCTTAATGACCGCGCCTTCATGAAAGGCGACGAGCTGACCATGGAGAAATATCTCAATGGTCGCTGGATTTCAGAGCCGTTCCGTCTGTTCGATTGCTGTCTTGAAACCGATGGTGCCTGCGCTATCGTCATCACGACGGCGGACCGGGCAAAGGATTGCGCGCATCATCCGGTTACCATCATGGGCTGTGCGGAAGGTCACCCTTATCCGGCGGACGACATTGCCTCACGGCCCGATTTCTTCAAATTCGGACTGAGCTATGCCGCGCCGGAAGCTTTCGGCATGGCAGGCGTCAAGCCCAAGGATATGGATTTCGCGCAGATCTATGACTGCTTCAGCTATGTGGTGCTGTTGCAGCTTGAGGCCGCAGGCTTCTGCGAACGGGGCGAGGTCTATGATTTCGTCAAGGACGGGCAGATCGAGCTTGGCGGTAAAATGCCGATCAACACCCATGGCGGCCTGATGAGTCAGGCGCATGTCTGGGGTCTTAATCATACGGTCGAGGCGGTTCGCCAGTTGCGTCATGACGCAGGTCCGGCTCAGGTTGAAGGCTGTGAAATGGGCCTTGTGACCGGCTGGGGCGATCTGGGCGATGGTAGTCTTGCGATTTTGCGGAGGTAATGACGATGAGTGACGCAGCAAAAACTGAAAAGAGAAAGCCGAAACGGCCGGTCCCGCATCCGATTGAGCCGATCAACGCCCAGTTCTGGGAGCAATGCCGCGACGGTGTGCTGCATTTCCAGCAATGCTCGGGATGTGGCAAATTCCGGCATCTGCCGCGCAATATGTGCGCCTATTGCGGCTCGCCCGAATGGGAGTGGAAACCGTCAACCGGCAAGGGGATTCTGTTCTCCTGGACCATTGCGCATATGCCGATGCATCCTGCATTCGTGGCCGAGGTGCCTTATGTTACCGGCGTCATCGAACTGGAAGAGGGCGTCCGTATGGTCAGTCTGGTCCGTGGGGCGGTGATGGAAGATCTTGAGCTCGATATGCCTGTGAAGGTGGAGTTTGAGCAAGTCACCGACGACTTCACCCTGCCTTATTTTGTGCCGGCCTGAACGGGACCGGCGGGCGGTGAGTTGTTCACTGCGACAAAATGAACCGCTTCCGGGGGCGATTGTCGCCTCCGGAAGCTTGTTTCGCCGGCAGTGTTAGCGATACGATAAAACCGCAAGAAAATATGCGGGAATGAGGGGCGGGCTGCCGGACTGTTCCGGTCGGCACCGGCTTAAAAATAAAATCCGCGGAATGGCGCTGATTGCCGGTCTGGCATGCCGGTGCCGTTTGTAAGGAGGAAGAGTGATGGCGACGGGAAATGGTCGGCTAATCGACTATGATGCGCTTGTTCGTGAAGATGCCGTACATGGCGATGTCTATCTGCGGCAGGATATCTTCGATGAGGAGATGAAGCGGATCTATCAGCGCGGCTGGGTTTATATCGGGCATCAGAGCGAAATTCCCGATCCCGGTGATTTCAAGCGCAGTTGGCTGGGGCTGCAGCCTGTGATCTTTTCGCGCGACAAGGCGGGCAAATATCATGTGCTGTTCAATCGCTGCACCCATCGCGCCGCCTCGATCTGTCAGGAAGACTGGGGCAATACGACCGGTTTCCGCTGCGAATATCATGGCTGGCTCTTCCGCACGGATGGGGAGCTTGCTGCGGTACCCTATGCCGATGCTTATGGTGATAATTTCGATAAGTCGCGGCTCAATCTGCGCCGCCCGCCGCGGGTGGATGAATATCGCGGTTTTGTTTTCGCCAGCATGTCTGAAACCGGCCTGAGCCTGACAGAACATATCAGCGGGCCGGCGCGCGAACAGATCGACTATTTCTGCGACTTGTCGCCTGAAGGCGAAATTCTCGTGCAATGCGGTGCGACAAAGCTTGCCTATGACGGCAACTGGAAGCTGCAGATGGAAAATACCATCGACGGCTATCACCCCAACTTCACTCATCAGTCCTTCTTCTCCAGTATCGAGCGGATCACCGGCAGCAAGCCCGGCATCTTCAAGGGGGATTCGCTCAGCGAAGTACGCGATCTGGGGATGGGACATACGAATATCGATACGCGCGCCTATAATCGCGCCGATCCGGCGGTCAAGGCGCGGCTCGATATGATGCAGCAGACAAGCTGGGGCAAGAAATATTACGACGACCTGGTCGAGGCCCATGGCAAGGAACGCGCCGAGGATGTGTTGACGGTCGGCGGCACGCATATGAATATTTTCCCCAATCTCTGTGTGCTGGGGCAGCAGGTGCGGACAATCCGCCCGATCAGCCCAGACCGTACCGAGGTGTTTTTGCGCCCCTCCCTGCTTAAAGGCGCGCCCGATGAGATCAACACCATGCGTATTCGCCAGTATGAGGCGTTTTACAGCCCACATGGCGGTGGCATTCACGATGATGTGGAGATGTTCAATCGCGTCAGCGAAGGGTTGCGCTGCACAATTGACCCCTGGCTGATTTTCCAGCGGGGGCTGCATCGTGAAACCGTCGATGAGGATGGCGTGCGTATTGGTCAGTGTACCGATGAAACATCGCAGCGCGGGCAGTGGCGGCATTGGAAAACGGTGATGCAGGAGGAAATCAACCTATGAGTGCCCTGCGCGACAAGGTCGAGAATTTCCTCTATAAAGAAGCCCGGCTGATGGATGAAAATCGCTATCTTGAATGGGCCGGTCTGTATGCGGATGAATGCCTTTACTGGATTCCCTGCAATGAAGAGGATTATGATCCGGCAAAGCATGTCTCGATGCTCTATGCAGATAATAATCTGTTGAAAAGCCACGCATTGCGTCTGAATGAAGGTAAGGCGTTCGCGCAGCAGCCAAAATCGCGCATGCGGCGTATTGTCTCCAACATCGAAATCGACGGTGATGAGGGCGATGAGGAAATCGGCGTGTTCGCCAATTTCACGGTCACTGAAATCCGCAAACATGAGCAGCGGGTGCATTCGGGGCGCAGCGAATATAAACTTGTTTCCGAGAACGGATCGTTCCGGATCAAATATAAGAAAATCAATCTGGTGAGTATTGACGAGGCGCAGGATAATGTGACCTTCCTGCTCTGAAGATAGCAATGACCGGAAAAACCGGCCGATAAACGGGAGGAATGGGAATGGCGGAACGGGCGCGCGCGGCGGTACTTGTCGAACCGCGGCGGATAGAAATCGAAGAAATTGCGGTTCCTGAAACCGGAAGCGATGACGGTATCCTGAAGGTTGAGGCGACCGGCGTTTGCGGCAGCGATATCCCCTATTATACCGGCGAAATTCAGGGCGGCATGGGGCGGATGCCGATCATTCTGGGGCATGAAATTGTCGGCCGGGTTGACCGGATCGGCAATGAAGCTGCCCAGAAATGGGATCTGCGCGAGGGCGACCGCATCATTGTTGAGGAGCATATCCCCTGCGGCCATTGCGACCTTTGCTATGCCGGGCTGCACAAGATGTGCATCAAGCGGCGCTATGGTTCCATGTCGACCGATGTCTCGCCGACCTTGTGGGGCGGTTATGCGGATGCCATCTATCTCGACCCGAATGCGGTGATCTATAAAGCCGATCCCAAGGTGCCGGCTGAACTTGTGACCCTGTTCATCCCGATCTCCAACGGGATTTACTGGGTGCAGCAGGTGGCCGGCGCGGGCATCGGCAGCACGGTCGTGATTATCGGGCCGGGCCAGCACGGCATCGGCTGTTGCATCGCGGCGCGTGAAGCCGGTGCAGCGAACATCATCCTTGTGGGGCTCAGCAATGACCGTGAGCGGCTCGATCTGGGGCTGCAATTCGGGGCCACCCATGCACTGGAGTCGGACAAGGAAAATGTTGTCGACGCGGTGCGTGAGCTTACAGGTGGCCAGATGGCCGATTGTGTGATCGATGTGACGCCCGGCGCGTCTGAGCCGCTTGCCATGGCGCTTGATCTTGCGAAAGTGCGCGGCACGATCGTGCAAGCCGGTTTCAAGCATTTTAAACCGCTTAATAATTTTCTGTCCGACAAGATGTTCATGAAGGAGCTGACCTTCAAAGGCGTGTGGGGCCGTAGCACTGAATCGGTGCCGATTGCCTTGCGGCTTATCGAATCGGGGAAATTGCCGCTTGAGAAGCTGTGCACCCATAAATTCGACGTGCAGGATACAGGCCGTGCTTTGGAAGCCGCCAATCGTGAAAATGGCGAGCATTCCATGCATGTCTCGGTCATTCCCGGGATTGGATAACTTACGGTAGCCGGTGCATGCGAGCCGGTTCGGCAACCGTTAGGCCGGCTCGGTGGTGGCAGATAAAGTAAAGCCCGCGACGGACCGGTTGGCACCGCGCGGGCTTTTGTTTTTTTATGGGCTGCCCGCTGTCGGGGTGGGCTATATGTTCCTGTTCATGTCGTTGTTTCTGATGAAATTTGCGACAGATATTCTGCTGATCGCCCCGGCAGTGATGGGGGCGATATTGGGGGCATCGCGGGTCTGGGATGCGGTGTCGGATCCGATTGTCGGCTACCTCTCCGACCGGACAACAAGCCGGGCAGGCCGCAGGCGCCCCTGGCTTTATGTATCGGCGCCTCTGATTGGCCTGTCATTCCTGATGGTTTTTGCGCCCCCTGAGGGGCTGACAACCGCGCAGATGCCCGTATGGATGAGTGTGGCCATTTTCGGCTTCTTTACGGCGATGACGATATTCGTTGTCCCGCATCTCTCGCTCGGCGCTGATCTGACATTGCCCGGGCATCCGCGCAGCCGGATTTACGGGGCGCGGCATCTGGCCTGGAATACCGGGTCGATCCTGGCGCTTGCGGCGATGGCATGGGTGCTTCTTGCGCCCGGCGAAGGCGATGGCGCGATGCGGCGCGGGGCGGCTCTTATCGCCTTGCTGAGTGGCACTGCCGTTGCCGCGCTTATCTGGATTTCGAGCTGGTCTGTGCGGCGATACCCTGTCATGCAGGTCAGCAAAGGCGGCAGTCAGGCGCTTGCCGCCTATCGCGATGTGTGGCGCAACAGTCATGCAAGGCTGCTTCTGATCATCATATTTATCGACAATATGGGGCTTGCTATCATCAGTGTTCTGACGCTTTATGTGTCTGAATATGTCGTTGGGCGCGCCGATCTGGCGCCGCTCTTTATCCTGAGCTTTATGATTCCCGCAGTTCTGAGCGTGCCGCTTTGGGTACGGCTTGCCGGGCGGTTTGGCAAGAAACCTGTGTGGCTTCTCTCCATGGTTCTTGCGGGGTTGAGCTTTGGCGGCATGTTTTTCGCCGATGAGGGGCGTGTGTTGCTGCTGATCATGCTTGCCGCGGTGGCGGGGGCGGCGAATGGAAATGGCGGCGCTATCGGACCGTCGCTGTTAAGCGATACAATCGACTTCGATGCCGCCCGGACGGGGGAGCGGAAGGAAGGCACCTATTTCGCCGCCATGACCTTCATGATCAAGCTTGCCTTCGGGGTGACTTTTCTGCTGACGGGGCTTGCGCTGCAAGGGGTGGATTTCATTCCCAATCAGCCGCAGACGGACAATGTCAAATTCGCCCTTCGCAGTTTGTACGGGCTTTATCCGCTGTTTTGCTATGGGGTGGGGGCGTTGCTGTTTCTAATGTACCGGCTGCCCGAAAAAGAGCTGGCGTCACATGCGCATTGATCTGGCTGAGGCAGGCATGCGGACGGGCAGGGGATAATTCCTGTCTGCCGCTCCTTCATCTCTTGTCGCTGCGTTGCAATTTCTGCGTGATTGCCCAGCGGTTGGCTTGTCGCGCATAATCTCTGATCCCGATAACAGAAAAGAACAAGGCAAGTGCATATGAGTTATCAGCATCTGACAGTCGAACGCACAGGTCATGTGCTGACCTGCGCCATGGCCAATCCGCCGTCGCACACATTGAATGCGGTGGAGGTGCAGGAACTGCACAGATTGTTGAATGTGGTGGAGGCGGACCCCAATATTCGCGTGTTTGTGCTGACCGGGGCGGCGGACGGTATTTTCATCGCCCATTACGATGTGGCCGAACTGGCTGATACAGCCGAAACCCATCACGGCTTGCCCGAACATATGACCCGTGGGCAGGGGGAGCTGCATGCGGTGCATAGGCTGTGCCTGCGGCTTGAACATATGCCTGCGATTACGATCGCCGCGCTGAACGGTAATGCTGCGGGTGGCGGGTGCGAGGTGTCGCTGGCGTGCGATTTCCGTCTGATGGTGGACGGGCCTTATACTTACGGGCTGCCCGAAACGACGGTGGGGATTATCCCCGGCGCAGGTGGAACGCAGCGGTTCGCACATATGCTGGGCACGGCCAAGGCGCTCGACCTTATTCTGCATGGCACGATGCTGACCCCGCAGGAAGCGCTGGAGCTTGGCCTTGTTCACCGGCTTTATCCCGAAGCTGAATTCGGACGGCATGTCGCCGAATTCGCCGAAAACCTCGCCAGCCGGGCGCCGATTGCCATCTCCGCGGCCAAGCAGGCCATCAATCATGGCGCTTATCTGCCGCTTGAGGAGGGGCTGAGCTTCGAGCAGCGCGCCTTTAACCGCACCATGCAGTCCGAAGATGCGGTTGCGGCCATGCGGGCCTGGCTTAAGGGGGAGGAATATCAGTGGCGCGGCCGCTGAACGGCATGGCGGCACATTCGGTATCCTGAACGAAAAGGGGCCGCGCTTGGTAAAAAGGCGGCCCCGGTCTCTTGCCGTAAAATCCGATTCAGCGCGACGTGAAAGGCATGCCTGCTATGCCGCCTGTTTCTCAGGCGCGAAGCGGGTATAGAAGCTGTCGCCTTTCGCTGCCATGTCGCGCAGCAGCTGATTGGGGGTGAAGCGTTCGCCATAGGCCTGCGCCAGCCGGTCGCATTCAGCGACGAATTCCGCCGCCCCGACCGTGTCGATCAACGATAGCGGGCCGCCGGTAAAGGGTGCGAACCCCCACCCCTTGATTGCCCCGACATCGGCATCGCGCACATCAGTCAGGACATTTTCCTCGAAACAACGCGCGGTTTCGAGCGCCTGAATATAGAGGAAACGTTTCTTCAGCTCTTCCACATCGGGCTGTGACGCGGCCTGCGGGACGATATCGGCAAGCCCCGGCCACAGCTTTTTCTTCCCGTCTTCGGGATAATCGTAAAAGCCCTTGCGGTTTTTCTTGCCAAGCCGCCCCTGCTTTTTGACCATCTCTTCCATCAGATCGTCGGCGGGGGAGGGCTTGTAGGCATCCCCCAGATCTTTTTTCGTCTGCTCACGAATGTGATAGCCAAGCTCGAGACTGACCTCATCATTCAGGGCCAGCGGCGCGACGGGCATGCCGCTCATCCGCCCGGCATTCTCAATGAGCGCGGGCTTCACCCCTTCGCTCAACATGGCGATGCCTTCGGCGACATAGGTGCCGAATACCCGGCTTGTATAAAAGCCGCGGCTGTCATTGACGACGATGGGCGTCTTTTTGATCTTGCGTACATAGTCGATGGCCACCGCCAGCGCCTTTTGGGATGTCTTGCCGCCCATGATGATCTCGACAAGCTCCATCCGGTCGACGGGCGAGAAGAAGTGAATGCCGATGAAGTTTTCCGGCCGTGACGCGCGTTCGGCAAGCCCGGTAATCGGCAAGGTGGAGGTGTTGGAGCCGAAAATCGATGCGGCGGGCATGACCGCCTCCGCCTTCGCGGTGACATCGGCCTTTATTTCGCGATCTTCGAATACCGCCTCGATCACAAGATCGACCCCCTCAAGCGCCGAAAAATCCGTGGTCGGAGTGATCCGGGACAGAAATGCGTCTTTTGCCGCCGCGTCCATCCGCCCCTTTTCGACCGCCTTCGACAGCAGCTTGTCGGAATAGGCCTTACCCTTTTCGGCATTCGCCTGATCGGTGTCGATCAGCACAACTTCCATTCCTGCCTGGGCGGACACATAGGCAATGCCCGATCCCATCATGCCCGCGCCGAGCACGCCGAGCTTGCGGACATCCGCCGCCGGTTCACCGGCCGGGCGGCGCGCGCCTTTTGCCAGTTCGCCGCTTGAAATAAACAGCGAGCGGACCATGTTCCCCGATGCGGGGTTCATCAGCAGTTGGATGAGATAGCGGATTTCAATCCGCAGGCCCGCATCGATCGGCACCTGACTGCCTTCATAAAGGCAGGACATGATCGCCTCCTGCGCGGGATAATTGCCGTAAGTCGTCTTGCGCAATGTTGAGATGGCAGGGGTGAACATTTCCGCCGCCGGGCCGCCATCATAGGGGCCGCCGCCGGGGATTTTATAGCCCTTCTTGTCCCATGGCTGTACCGGATCGGCCTCTTCCCTGATCCAGCGCCGCGCCTCCGCAAGCAGTTCGCCCGCAGGTACGAGCTTGTGAATAATGCCCATCTTTGCCGCCTTTTCGGGCGACAGGCTTGTGCCTTGTAACAGCAGGGGCAGGGCCTGCGGGATACCGATCAGCCGTGGCAGTCGCTGGGTGCCACCTCCGCCGGGCAGCAGACCGACATTCGCCTCGGGCAGGCCGATCTGCACCTTGGGATTATCCGCCGCAACCCGGTAATGGCAGGCAAGGCAGATCTCGAGCCCGCCGCCAAGTGCCGTGCCGTTGATTGCGGCAGCCACCGGCTTGCCGCAGGTCTCAAGCACACGCAGCATCTTGTTAAAGCCGATCAGCTCCCCATCGAGCAGTTCCTGTGCCCGCTCTTCGCGCGTTTGTCCTGCCTTTGGCCCCTTGGCGGTCTGTTCGACCATCATCAGATCCGCACCGGCAAGGAAGCTGTCCTTGCCGCTGGTAATAACCGCGCCCTTGACCGCATCATCGCTCGCGATGCGCTCGATTGCCTGCTTGAACTCGGCAAGCGAGTCTGATGAGAGCACGTTCATCGACCGGCCGGGCATATCCCAGCTCACCGTGGCGATCCCGTCCCCGTCTATTTCAAATGTCATTTGTTGCATGTGTCAGTCCCCGCAATTCGCGGCCTTGCGCCGCGTCATGTTATTTCCGGTACGGAACGCCGGTTTTGGTGAGAAAGAAGCTGCGTCCCGGCGCGCGCAGAACCTGCATGTCGACATCGCTATAGTTGACATAATCCTGCGCGGCGCGGGTACCGATTTCGAGATAGACGACCTCGGCATCGCTGTTGTTGATAAGCTGATGGCCGTCTTCATCACCGGCGGGAAAACCCGCCGCGTCGCCCGGATTGAGCTGTTCTTCCCCCGCATCGGTGATCAATGTCGGGGTGCCTTCCAGAATGTAGATGAATTCATCTTCCGAAATATGCCAGTGGCGCAGGGCCGACGCCGCCCCGGGTGCAAGCCGTGTCAGCCGCACCCCGAACTGCGTCAGTCCCGCCGCATCGCCGAGCGCCTTACGCGCGCGGCCTTGCGTGACATGCCGAAATTCGGCTGGGTAGTTCGTACCCGTATCCACCGGAATCCGGTCGATGTCGATCCGGGGCAAAGCTCAGACCCGTTCGATGATCGTTGCCGTTCCCATGCCCGCGCCGACGCACAGGGTGATCAGCGCGGTATTGAGATCGCGCCGCTCAAGTTCGTCGAGCACGGTGCCAAGGATCATGGCACCCGTCGCGCCCAGCGGATGGCCCATGGCGATGGCCCCGCCATTCACATTCATCCTGGAATGATCGATGTTGAGCTGGTCCATCATTCGCAGCACGACGGAGGCGAAGGCTTCGTTCAGCTCGAACAGGTCGATGTCGGCGACGCTCATACCCGCGCGTTTGAGTACCTTCTCGGTGACCACGGCCGGACCGGTCAGCATGATGCAAGGCTCGGTCCCGATGGAGCCAAAGGCCTTGATGCGCGCACGCGGCTTAAGCCCCATGGCGTCCCCCGCTTCGCCTGTGCCAAGCAGAACGCCCGCCGCGCCATCGACGATGCCGCTGCTATTGCCCGCATGGTGGACATGGTTCATTTCCTCGACATCGGGATAGCGTTGCATTGCGACCGCGTCAAAGCCCGCCATCTCCCCCATCATGGCGAAGGAGGGATCGAGCGCGGCCATCGACTGCATGGTGGCGTCGGGGCGCATATGCTCGTCATGATCGAGGATTGTCAGGCCGTTAATATCCTTCACGGGGATGACCGAATTCTTGAAATAACCGTTATCCCAGGATTGCTTCGCGCGCTTTTGGCTTTCAAGCGCATAGGCATCCACATCGGTGCGGCTGAACCCGTCGCGGGTGGCGATCAGATCGGCGCCGATCCCCTGCGGTGCGAAATAGGATTTGAGCGCGATGGACGGATCGGTCGACCAGGAACCGCCGCTTGCGCCCATGCCCACGCGGCCCATCGATTCCACGCCGCCGCCAATCGTCATATCCGCCTGACCCGACATGACCTGACCCGCGGCCATATTCACCGCCTCAAGCCCGGAGGCGCAGAAGCGGTTGACCTGCACACCGGCAACGCTTTCCGCATAATCGGCGTTCAATACGGCAAGCCGGGCAATGTCGGAGCCCTGCTCCTTGACCGGGTCGACGCAGCCCAGCACCACATCGTCGATGACCGAGGTGTCCAGCTCATTGCGGTCGCGCAGATTTTCAAGTACCTGCGTGGCGAGTTCGAGGGCTGTCACCTCATGCAGGCTGCCGCTCGCCTTGCCCTTGCCGCGTGGCGTCCGTACCGCGTCGTAAATATAGCAATCAGTCATTGGTTTGCTCCCTTACGCTGTCTCTGACGCGCCGTCTAAAGCGTGCGCGAGATAATCAGCTTCATGATTTCGCTGGTGCCGCCATAAATCCGCTGCACCCGCGCATCCGCATACATGCGGGCGATCGGATACTCGGTCATGTAACCATAACCGCCGAAAAATTGCAGGCATTTATCGACGATGCGGCACTGGGTTTCCGTCGTCCAGAGCTTTGCCACCGCGCCTTCATCGGCGGTCAGTTCCCCGCGCATCAGCTTTTCGACATAGGCATCGACGAAAGTGCGCGCGACCACCGCTTCCGCCTTGCATTCGGCGAGCACGAACTGGGTGTTCTGGAAATCGAGCAGCCGGTTGCCGAATGCCTTGCGTTCCTTGACATAATCGGCGGTGACGGCGAGTGCGGATTCCATCGCCGCAACCGCGCCCACCGCGATGATCAGCCGTTCGCGCGGCAATTGCTGCATCAGTTGAAAGAAACCGCGCCCCTCTTCCCCGCCGAGCAAATTCTCCGCCGGCACCCGCACATCGTCGAAAAACAGTTCCGAGGTGTCCTGCGCATGCTGGCCGATCTTGTCGAGATTACGGCCCCGGCGGAAGCCATCCACCTTGTCGGCTTCCACGACGACAAGCGAGACGCTTTTCGCGCCGCCCGACACATCGCCTGTCTTGCAGATCACGATAATCAGATCGGCCTGCTGACCGTTTGTGATGAAGGTCTTCTGGCCATTGATGACATAGCTGTCGCCATCGCGCTTTGCAGTGGTGCGCACCGATTGCAGATCCGATCCGGTGCCAGGCTCTGTCATGGCGATGGCGGCGACCATTTCGCCAGTGGCGAGTTTGGGCAGCCAGTTCTTTTTCTGCTCTTCTGTGCCGTAGGCCAGAATATACGGGGCGCAGATGCCGCTGTGGACGCCATTGCCCCAGCCCGCGACCCGGTTGAAATTCTGCTGTTCGACAAGGATTGCCTCATGCCGGAAATCGCCGCCGACTCCGCCATATTCGGTGGGTATGGTGATACAGAGCAGACCGGCCTCGCCGGCCTTGTTCCAGAAATCACGGTCGATCTGCCCCTGTTCGATCCAGCGTTCGGTATGGGGCACGGCTTCCTTTTCGAAGAATTTACCGACTGAATCCTGAAATATTTCAAGCTCTTCATCCATCCAGGGGCGTTTTACGGCTTGCATCTGTTTTCCCTTTTTCCGCCTTGTCCGGCTTATCTGACATCAGCGCCTTGGGCGCATTATTGACATTTCTTTTAGAATGCTTCGGCAGGCAATGCCATCATCGAATCCGCGCCGCTTGTGAGTTTGGCAAGATGGGCGGCGCTGTCTGGCAGGACACGCTGCATGAAGTAGCGCGCGGTGATGAGCTTTGCCTCGTAAAATGGTGCTCCCGCGGTAGCGGCATCGGCCTGGGCGAGGGCCTGCTGCGCGGCGGCGGCCATCTGTGTCCACATCCAGGCCAGTGCGGTCAGCCCGAACAGGTGCAGATAGTCGGTCGAACCTGCCGCCAGGTGGTCGGGGTCTTTTGCGCCATTTTCCAGAAACCACATGGTCGCCTGCTCAAGCCGGTCGCGCGATTGTTTGAGCGCGGTGCAGAATTCCTGCATTGCATCATTGCCGGCATGGTCCGCGATCAGCGCGTCAAGCTCTGCGAAAAATGCGAATATGGCGCGCCCGCCATCGGCTGGCAGTTTTCGTCCGACAAGATCAAGCGCCTGAATACCGTTTGCGCCCTCATAGATCATCGCAATCCGCGCATCGCGAACGAACTGTTCCATACCGTGTTCGGCGATATAACCGTGCCCGCCATAGACCTGCTGCGCTTCGACGCAATGGCGGAAACCGCGGTCGGTGAGATAGGCTTTGACGACCGGTGTCAGCAGCGCCAGAAAATCATCCGCCTTCTGCCGTGCGTCAGCATCCGCATGCCCGCGCAGGATATCGGCCTGCAACCCGACCCACAGATAGAAGGCCCGTGCGGCTTCGTTAAATGCGCGCTGATCCATCAGCATACGCCGCACATCGGGATGCACGATAATGGGATCGGCCGGCGCATCGGGGGCGGCGGGGGCTGAAAGCGCGCGGCCCTGCTGCCGTTCGCGCGCATAGTCAGCGGCATTTTCATAGGCAGCCTGAGACTGGGCAAGCCCCTGCAGCCCGACGCCCAGCCGGGCTTCATTCATCATGGTGAACATGGCGCGCATGCCTTTATGCGGCTCTCCGATCAAATAGCCGGTCGCCTCGTCATAGTTCAGCACGCAGGTCGCATTGCCGTGAATACCCATCTTTTCCTCAAGTGCGCCGCAGCTTACCCCGTTGCGCGCACCCGGGCTGCCATCCTCGCCGATCAGGAATTTAGGCACGATGAACAGCGAAATGCCCTTGATCCCTTCGGGGGCACCGTCGATCCGAGCCAGAACCAGATGAATGATGTTTTCCGCCAGATCATGTTCGCCCGCGGAAATAAAGATCTTCTGTCCACTGATTTTATAGCTGCCATCGGGCTGTTCGGTGGCGCGTGCGCGCATCAGACCAAGATCGGTGCCGCAATGGGGCTCGGTCAGGTTCATGGTGCCCGTCCATTCCCCCGAAGTCAGCTTGGGCAGATAGGCCTGCTTCTGCGCGTCGGTGCCGTGCTGATGCAGTGCTTCATAGGCGCCGTGGGTCAGGCCGGGATACATGCCGAATGCCATATTGGCAGACGAGACGATTTCATTGAGCGCGAGCGACAGGGTAACCGGCATGCCTTGCCCGCCATATTCGGGATCGCAGGCAAGGGCGGGCCAGCCACCCTCGACATAGGCGCGATAGGCATCCCTGAAACCGTCAGGCGTTGTGACGCTGCCATCGTCATTCAGGCTGCAGCCTTGCCGGTCGCCGACTTCATTCAGCGGGTGGAGCACTTCCTCGCATAATTTCGCCGCCTCCCCCAACACCGCGTCGAACAGTTCCGGCGTCGTATCGGCGAAGCTTTTGAGATTGCCGAAACGTTCAAGCCCCAGCACCTCCCGGAACAGGAAGCGGAATTCGGTTAGCGGTGCTGTATAGCGTGTCATTGCCATCTCCATTCATGCATGCGGGCAAGGGTTCGGGTTGCACAGATTAGTGCGGCACTTGCAATCCATAAAGCCCCTGCGATATTGACTTACCCTTAGGCGCACTGCGTGCGGTTGCGGTCGGATCTGCCACAATATGCAAATTTACCTGCCGGTTGCCGAACTTTCGGTGAATATTTTTCTGCTGCTGGGGATGGGAGCGGCGGTCGGTTTTTTGTCCGGGCTGTTTGGTGTTGGGGGCGGTTTCCTGATGACACCGCTGTTGATCTTTGCCGGGGTGCCGCCGGCGGTTGCGGTAGGTACCGAAGCCAATCAGATCGTTGCCGCCTCCTTCTCGGGCGTGCTGGCGCATTGGAAGCGGGCGGTCGATTTCAAAATGGGACTTGTCCTGCTAGCGGGCGGTGCGGTCGGCTCAACCGTCGGCGTATTCGTTTTCAGTTTTCTGCGCGGTCTGGGACAGATCGACCTGGCGATCTCGCTTGCCTATGTCCTGTTTCTTGGCACTGTCGGTGCGTTGATGCTGGTGGAAAGCGTCAATGCGATGCGGCAATCGGCGCAAATGGAGGGGGGGCGCCGAAAGCTGCATCGGCATTTATGGATGCATGGGCTGCCGTTCAGGATGCGGTTCCGCAAATCGCGACTCTATATCAGTGCCATTCCGGTGCTGGCGATCGGCCTGGTCGTCGGTTTTCTGGCCGCGATCATGGGGGTGGGGGGCGGCTTCATCATGGTGCCGGCGATGATTTATCTGCTGGGCATGCCGACAAATGTAGTGATCGGCACCTCGCTGTTTCAGATCACTTTCGTGACCGCGCTTACCACTGTTCTGCATGCGGTGACGAACCAGACGGTCGATGTGGTGCTGGCGCTCATTCTGCTGGCAAGCGCTGTGATCGGGGCGCAGTTTGGCGCGCGGCTCAGCGGACGTCTGCGGGGGGAGCAGTTGCGCGGGTTGCTGGCCCTGCTCGTCCTGCTTGTCTGCGCGCGTCTGGCTTATGGTCTTGTGGCGACGCCTGACGATCTGTTTGTGATTTCGGGGGTGGGGGACTGATGCGGCGGCATCGTTCTGGCCCGGGGTTGCTGGCCGCCGCGCTGTTGTTCTGCCTTGCCTGCCTGCCGGCGCGCGCGCAGGGGCTTGTGACCAGCCTGTCCGAACATCTCGTCTCGATCACCTCAAGCTTTACCGGCGACAATATTCTGGTGTTCGGCGCGGTTGGGGAAATAGACGATCCGCGCATGTCGCCCTTTGAGAAATATGATGTGGTGATTGTGGTGCGCGGCCCGGTTGAGCCGGTGACGGTCTGGCGGAAGGGGCGTGTCGCGGGCATCTGGGCCAATCAGAAGTCGGTGACCTTCCGCAATGTGCCCGGTTTTTATGCGGTGGCGACCACATCCCCCTTGCGCGAGATCGCGCGTGAGAGCCTGTTGTCGCGGCATCAGCTGGGGCTCGACTATCTCGATCTGGCGCGTGCGCGCGCCGATGACGGCGAACAGGATGCGCCCGGGCGTGAGGCTCGTGACTTGCAGGCCGGGCCGTTTCAGGCGGCGCTGATCCGCAACCGGCAGCGAACTGCGCTTTATCTGGAGGAAGAAGGTGCGATCAGCTTTCTGGGCGATCGCCTGTTCCGCTGGACCGTCAGCCTGCCTGCGACCGTGCCGGTCGGCAATTACAAGGTGGAAGTTTACCTGCTGCGCGGCGGGCAGGTGGTTGCCGCACAGTTTTCGCCGCTTTTTGTCTATAAGGCGGGGCTTGAACGGCGGATCTACGGCTTTGCCTATGACTGGCCGTTTTTCTACGGGATTGCGGCGGTGCTGATCGCATTGGGCGCGGGCTGGCTTGCCAATGCGGTGTTCCGCGAGGATTAGGGCGGGTTTTGTCGTTGCCTGGAACTGTTCAGGCTATGGACAGTTCCGGCCGCTCGCGGAAAATTGTTGCGCGCGGGCTTGCAGCAGCCTCGCATTCAGGTAGATAGGGCAGTATGACAGGCATCGATATCTCATATCCTGCGGCGGCCCTTGGCGGGCTGGTGAGCTTTTTGTCGCCTTGTGTTTTGCCGCTTGTGCCGGCCTATCTCTGTTTTGTCGCGGGCACCTCGCTTGACAGGCTGACCGAAGGGGATGTCACAAACCCCGAGCTGTTGCGCCGGGTGATGTGGGGGGCGATGGCGTTTGTCGCCGGCTTCACCACCGTGTTCGTGCTGCTGGGGGCGTCGGCATCTGCGGTCAACCGGCTGCTTTTGGCGCATATCGACCTGCTGGCGCAGATTGCGGGCATTGTGATCGTGATCTTCGGTCTGCATTACACCGGGTTGTTCCGCATCCGCCTGCTTGATCGGGAGGTGCGTTTCACGCCGCATGTCGGCGGGCGCGGCCTTGTGGGCGCTTATATTGTGGGGCTGGCCTTTGCCTTTGGCTGGACCCCCTGTATCGGCCCGATACTGGGGGCGGTGCTTGCGGTTGCGGCAAGCGAGGAAACGCTTGGTTATGGCATGTCGCTGCTGGCGGCCTATTCGTTTGGCCTTGGTATCCCGTTTCTGATCGCCGCCTTCGGATTCCGCGGTTTCATGGCCTTTATGCGCCGCTTCCGGCAGCATATGCACAAGGTGGAGATTGTGACCGGTGGCCTGCTTGTGCTGACCGGGATCGCGATCTTCAGCGGGCAGTTGCAGTCATTGAGTTATTTCCTGCTCGAAACCTTCCCCGCGCTTGGCCAGATCGGCTGAGCGACAGACCGCTTCGGCAGTGCGGATCAGGCCTTCTGGTATTGGCTGCGGAAGGCGGTCAGGCGACGGCTGGAAAGGCGCTGAGGATATCCGCCTGAAAACCTTCACTGTTCATCGAGCAACCATGACTCCACATCCACAGCGAATCGTGCCATGTTCATGGTTTGTTCTTATCCTGTGGAGACAAGTCAATGAGCAAAGATGGAGATCGCATGGTGTATCGTCGCACTGACGGAAGCTGGGCAAACAAACGGAGTGACGCAGACCGCGCGTCTAGCGTCCACGGAACGCAACGTGAAGCGGAAGAAGCCGCACGTGATATGCTCAAGAATCAAGGCGGCGGCGAACTAACCACCAAGGGCATTGATGGACAGATTCGCAGCAAGGACACCATCGCGCCGGGTAACGACCCCAATCCGCCTCGCGACAAGGAGCATTGATAAGAATGACAGCGACCCGCAACGATTTGATGGCTTGGGTATTGAAGGCACTGGATGATCTTGGGGGTGAAGCGAAGATAGTCAAAATCGCCAAACATATCTGGGACAATCACGAGAAGGATTTACGGTCGTCTGACGACCTGTTTTTCACATGGCAGTACGACATGCGCTGGGCAGCGATGAAGCTTAGGCAAGAGGGCAAACTGAGAGCTCCAGAAGCTACCGAAAGGGGTATCTGGGCGCTGAAAAAATAAGAAAAACTTCTTCTTCTCAGGAACTTGGCTGGTGCCGCTTGCGTGACTCGAACACGCGACCCCATCATTACGAATGATGTGCTCTACCAACTGAGCTAAAGCGGCTTACCAGGTTTCCGGGCGCGGTGTGCGCCTGGTTTGCGTTTGTTGTTCCAGCCTGCTGAATGCTGGTTCTGCCCTCACCCCGGGGTTCGGGGTCATTCCTTTGCGGCCTCTTGCGGCGCGCGTTTGTAACCGGTGCTTCCTAGCAAAGCATGGCCGTTCGGGCAAGCCCGCGTTTTGACGCCCGCTACGGCAGAATGCGGTTTCCATCGGGCGGCGCGTCATCGGATAGCGGGCCGGGATCGTCGGCGCGGATATCTGCGGTAAGCGGCGTGACAGGCCCGCTGTCGCGCTCGTTGCCAGGCGGGTGTTGCTGCGCAGCGGCGGCGGCGTCAAGTTCGGTTTCGGTCTTGTGCTGGAGGGCAAGCAGGGGGCCTGCGGGCGGGGTTTCCTGCCGCCCCCATTCATAGCCGTCAAACGCGCCGCAATGGGCGCAGACGGGTGCCCATTCGGTGGCCGGACGGCCGCAATCGCGGCAGTGCCAGCCCGGTTCGCGCGGCGCGGTGGCCGCCTCGGCCAGCCAGTGGCGGGCGGTTTCACTTTCCCCCTTTTCGCCCGCGATCATGGCGGCGAGAAGGCAGGCGCGCACCGATTCCGGTGTAGCTTTGGTGAGCGGTGCCAGATAGCTTTCGGCTGTGGCGACGTCTTCCGCCGCAAGCGCCAGTTCAGCACCCATCAGGCGGGTATCGCGATGATCGGGGTTTCTGGCCGCGAGCCTTGCGAACCGCCTGAGCCTGTCGGGTGCGGCTTCGCCCGGCGCAAGCGCGTAAAAGGCTGTCGCAAGCAAGGGGTGCGGGCCCTGCGCCCAACCGTTTTCAAGCATGACTTCCGCCCGCCGCCGCTTACCGGCCTCGCCCAGCAGCCGGGCCGCAAGCCCGGCTGCTGGGGCCAGATCAGGGGCCAGTTTGGCCGCATTGCCGGCATGGTCGAGCGCATCTGCCTGCCATCCCCTGCGCAGGGCATCGCGCGCGCGCGCCAGCGACAGCACCGCCTGCGCCCGTTGCAGTTCGGATTTGCTGTATGCGCCGGTCTTGTGCAGCGCTGTTACATGATCCTGCGCGCTGTGCCAGTCATGGGCCGCGCAATCGAGCTCGAACTTCGTTTTGCCGACCCAGGGAGATTTCGGGCGCAGCCGTTCCGCATCGGCAATCAGATCCCGCGCATAGGCGATATTGTCTGCCCGCATCGCCTGCGCAATCAGCCCGCGCAGCCCGAGCAGGGCTGCCGCCTCATCCTCGCTCACCGCCTTGTAACGATCCTGCGCCTTGTCGTGATCGCCCGCCGCCTCGGCTGCCTGCGCTTCGAGCAGTTGCGGCAGGGCCGGGCTGTCATGCAGCATATTGCCCGCGCGCCGGGCAAGCAGGTCCGCGCGTCTCGTATCGCCCGCGGCAAGTGCGGCCATCCCTTCGGTCAGGGCGCGCAGACCCTGTTTCTGGCGTCGTACGGCGCGCCGGCGGATCAGCAAATCGATACCGCCCCGCAGCCGGCGCAACAGGCTCAGCGCACCGGTCAGCACAACACAGACAAACAAAAGGCCGAGCACCGCGACCGCTAGGCTGGTCTCCAGCCGATAGCCCAGCCAGTCGATCGCGACAGCGCCGGGATGATCGGCGAGCCAGGCCGCCCCGGCGGCAATCGCAGCGATGAGTAGAAAGGTCCAGATCAAGCGTAACATGCGGTGCGTCCTGTCCTTGCGCCGATTATTCCGCGATCGCGCGGGTCAGTTGCGCGGTCAGCTCGGCCATCGCCTGCTGTGCGGCAAGCCGGTTTCTGGCGGGCACAAGCCAGTCCTGCGCCGCCGCCGCGGCGGGACCTTCAAGTTGCGACAGTTGCTGCACAGCGGCATGAAGATCACCCGCCTGCAACCGGGTTTCGGCGCGCGCGACAATCGCCGCCGCATCATCGCCTGCAACCTCACCTGTGGGGCGCAGCATGATCAGCCCGCGCAGTGCGGCCCGGATCCGCTCCGCCCAGCCGGCCTCCGCACCGGTCTGGCCGGCATTGACAATGGCGCGGGCCGTGGCCGGAAAGCGCAACCGCAGCACAGCCTCTGAGGGAATGCCTTCTTCCGCATGTGCGTGCAGGGGACCAAATGCCGGGTTTTCGCCTGTCAGTTCCGCAAGGGCTGAAAGTTCGTTGGAAAAAGATCCTGACCCCTGCAATGCGCGGTCAAGCTCCCGCAGCCCCAGCGCATAGGAAAGCTGCCGTGTGCGTGCAAGCGGTGCGACTTTCTCCCGCGCTTCCAAGGTATCGACCCGCGCGGCAAGGGCGATAAGGCCGGTACTGACGTCGGTCATGCCGTCGGTCAGGGTCAAAAGCGTGCCTTCAAGGCTCGCTGGTAATCCTGCCTCAGGGGCGGTGCCCGTCTGTTCGGCCGCGATCAGTGCCTTTTCCAGGCCGGATTCGATGGCGCCCATCCGGCGAGTAAGCCGGTCGAGCGTTTCTGTCACACGCGCAAGCTCAGGCGTGACATCGGTTGCGGGGGGTGTTGTTTCGATCTCCGGTGCCGGCGCATCCGTATCGGCCATGGCCGGTGGGGAAGGTGCCTGTAGGCCGCTGTCCCCTTTACCGGTTTGGGGGGCGTCCATTGCGTCTGTTCCTGCGCTGTCGGAGGGGGCGGTGCGCGACGGTGTTTCCGGTTCGGTTGCGCCGGGGGACTGATCGGCAGTCTGGCCGGGCGGCTGGCCGGTTGCCCCTGGGGCGCGTTCTGCAACCAGCGCGGCAATTTGCGGCAGACCGATCTGCTGCAAGCGGGTTTCAAGCCGGTCGGGGGCATGGCGGTAAAGCAGGTAACCTGCTGCAGCCGCACCCGCAAGCAGAAGCAGCAATAGCAGAACCAGCCATCTGCCAAACCGGCGGCTTTTGCGGGGCGGTGAAGGTCGGGCGGGGGTCTTGCCCGTATCGTCGCCCGTCCCGGCTCCGTCCTTTTGTGCGCCCGCCGGCTGTGCGTCACCGGATTTTGCCGGAGCAGCGGATTTTTTGTCCGGGCCGCTATCTTTATCTTCTGGTTGTTTGGGGTCGGTCATGGAAGTCCTTAACGAAAGAGATACGTTTACAGATGCCCCGGAAATTTTCGATCATGTCAGTTTGCACAGGCCGGATCCGCCTCTTCTAACCTAATATATTGCGTCCGGATATAAAACGTGTGGAAGGGCAAAAACCGCCTGTGGGGGCCGGTGCATATGTCATTACAGACCGGGCAGAGACAGGAGTTCAGCCTGTGTCGGTTGTTGCGCAACATGTACGGTGCGCCAGGGCAGACCGGCAACCGCATCGGCGACTGCCTGACTGAGACAATATGCATCGCTTCCATGGCAGTGATCCTCAATTGCGGCGTTGCGCACGAGCTGCACAAATGTTTTTGCGGTGCGTGGGGAATAGAGCAGCACGCCCTCAATCTCCCCCTCCGCAATCATCTGCACTGTTGTCTGACTTAGCCTTTTCGTGGTTCGCGCATGGTAAAGGGCGGTGCGGAATATGGTGAAGCCATTCGCTTCCAGCAGCTTTTTCAGATCGCCTGCAAGTGTGCTGCCGGCGGCGTGAAATAAGATGCCCGCATCGGGCGATGCCTTGCTGATGACAAGATCTGCCAGTGCATGTACATCCCCTTCCGCGCTATGGACAGTGCGATAGCCAAGTTCGTGTGCGGTGGCTGCGCTGGCATTGCCCACCGCATAAACCGGCACGCGCCGGTCACCGGACAGCCGTGCCAGGGCGCGGATGCCCGCGGCGCTTGTAATCAATACGCCGCAAATGCCTTCAAGGTTCAGCTCCAGATCGAGATAGTCGATCGTCAGAAGCGGTTCGATAACCGGTTCATGACCGCGTGCACGCAACGTTTCGGCAAGTGGCAGCGCATCGGTTTCGGGGCGGGTGATCAGCAGGCGCATCGGTTCGTTCCTTAAAGGCTCTCCTCCCTTAAAGGTTCCTCTCCCTTAAAAGGTTTCCTCGAAAAATGCTTTTCCGCCCTGATTGCGCAGCGCCTCTCCTGCTTCGCGGCCAAGGGTTGCAGCCATTTCCGATGTGCCTCTGCGTTCCGCTTCCAGTGTCTCGCTCCCGTCGGGGCGAATAATCTGCCCCCGGAATAAAAGCTGCCCGTTCTTGTCGAGTTCGGCCAGGGCTGCAATCGGTGTCTTGCAGGACCCGTCGAGCGCGGCCAGGAATGCGCGTTCGGCACTGACACGGATTTCTGTCTCCCGATGGTTGAGCGGTGCGAGCAGTTCAGCCATTTCCGTATCGGCCAGCGCAATCTCGATACCGATTGCCCCTTGCGCGACGGCGGGCAGCATCTGGCTGTAGGGCACAATGCTGGTGATATGGGATGCGAGACTGAGCCGGTGAAGCCCCGCCGCGGCAAGCAGCGTGGCATCGACCTCGCCCGCGGCCAGCTTGGCAAGCCGGGTGCCGACATTGCCGCGATACATGACCACTTTCAGATCCGGCCGCTCACGCAGCAGGATGGCCTGCCGCCTTAGCGAAGAAGAGCCAACGACCGCGCCCTGCGGCAATTCATTGATTGTCGTGGCTTTGGGGCTGATAAACGCATCGCCGGGATGTTCGCGTTCAAGCAGGCAGACAATGCCAAGCCCGGGTGGAAATTCGGTCGGCATATCCTTCATCGAATGCACCGCGAGATCGAGCGTGCCATCGAGCAGTGCCTCCTCGATCTCCTTGGTGAACAGTCCCTTGCCGCCGATTTCCGACAGCGGGCGGTTCTGGACCTTGTCGCCGGTGGTGTGGATGACATGGATTTCGATATCGTCGGCGTTCAGCTCCGGATGGGCCCTGAGCAGCCGGTCCCGGGTTTCATGGGCCTGCGCCAGGGCCAGTTCACTGCCACGGGTTCCGATCCGGATCGGCAATTGCCGGTGAATTCGCATGGAAATCTATCGCTCCTGGGCTATATCTGGCCATTATTCGTTCAATACCGCTCGGGCGGACCTGCAATCGGGTGCCGCATGCGGTGTTGCATAGCATGTTCAACCCTTCGTGGCACGCGAGTGACAGAGATGACGTCCGCCGGTTCAGTAGAGCAGCGTTACACCCTGCTTGGCATTGAAACAAGTTGCGATGAAACCGCGGCCGCGATTGTGCGCGGGCACCCCGATGGCGCGCGTGAGATCCTTTCCAATGTGGTTCTGAGCCAGCTCGATGCGCATCGCCCTTATGGCGGTGTGGTGCCCGAAATCGCCGCCCGCGCGCATGTCGAGCAGCTCGATGGCATTATCGCTACCGCGATGGAGGAAGCGGATCTGGACTGGAACGCGCTTGATGCGGTGGCGGCAACGGCGGGGCCGGGCCTTATTGCGGGAGTGATGGTGGGGCTTGTCACCGGTAAGGCGATAGCAGCTGCGCGTAATCTGCCATTGCTTGCGGTCAATCATCTGGAAGGTCATGCGCTGAGCCCGCGGTTAAGTGCGGATGTGGCCTTTCCCTATCTGCTGCTGCTGGTTTCGGGCGGGCATTGTCAGCTGCTGCTTGTGCGCGGTGTCGGGCGGTATGAGCGGCTTGGCACGACGCTTGACGATGCGATCGGGGAAGCCTTCGATAAAACTGCGAAAATGCTTGATCTGCCCTATCCCGGTGGCCCGTCTGTCGAAGCGGCCGCCCGTGTGGGAGATGCCTCCCGTTTCGCACTGCCGCGACCGATGGTGGGGCGCGATAATTGCGATTTTTCATTCTCGGGCCTGAAAACGGCCGTGCTGCATACGATTGGCAAGCTCGACAAGCTAACCGATCGCGATGCCGCTGATATCGCTGCTGCTTTTCAGTTGGCGGTGTGCGATGTGCTGGTCGACCGTACGGCAAGGGCCATGCGGCTGTTCCACGCGGTGCATGCCGAGAAGCCGCCGCAGCTTGTGATTGCCGGCGGGGTGGCCGCAAACCGTGCGATTGCAGCCGCCTTGTCGGGCCTGTGCGCGGAAATGGGGTTCGCCCAGACGGTCCCACCGCTCCATCTGTGCACTGATAATGGTGCGATGATCGCATGGGCCGGGGTGGAACGCTTCGCGCTTGGCCTGTCCGATCCGCTTGATGTGGCGCCACGTGCGCGTTGGCCATTGACGCAGTTGCAGGGCTAACCTCCGCGCGTCTGGCGGCGTGTTACCGGGGCGGGCATTCGGCAGGCAAAAAAGAGGCCGGACTGCCATGAAGCCGGCGCGGGACATCTGCGCGGCGTGGACAATCCGGCCAGTTTTTCGGCGCGGCTAAACGCTGCCGCGCCAGGGGAGGAAGCTCACATTCCCGTCAATCCGGCCCGTCAATCCGGCCTGCCAATCGGATCTGCCAACCGGTTGTCGGTGTGTCCGCCTAGACAACCCATCTCGCGGCGTTGACCACCAGCGTTGCCGCATAGACGACAAGGACCGTGCCGCTGATATAGGTCAGCGCATCCGCGATCCGGTCGGAGCTGGGAAATTTGCGCATTGTATTCACTCCGCTAAATCATCGTCAGAGAACGCCGTAGGCGAGCGCCGCGTTCGCGACAATCGTCAGGGCATAGGCTGTCAGGCCAAAGCCGGTCAGCGCAGTTGCGATATTGTGCAGGTTCGTATTGCGGATCAGGTTTTTCATCATTCTCTCCATCAACAGGGTCACGAAATTTTGTTGGCAAAGCGGGAATTCACGGGAATGAATTGTCCTGCCTGCCGGATAATTTCTATATAGGGGAGTGTGAATAGAAAACAATGAATAAAATGAAAAATATTCACATTATTCAGAAAAAAATATGGAAGAGGGGCAACGCTGGAAAATATTTCCCACCTTGATTCAATTTATACAATAAAAATCAATATTTTATGGGAAAACCAGGATCGGGGTCCAAAAATCGGAAATCCAGGATTAGTAAAAAATATTACGAAGAATATTCACAAAAATGTGAATCTGCTGTCAAAAATTTTATGCGGCCTGGTGGGAGGAGGTGTCTGCGGGCTGCATTTTCGCAATTCCGCGCAACAGCAATGTAATTACGCCCTCAAGCTCACGTTCCAGCTCATCCAGTGAAAGTTGGGAGAAAAGCTGGGGATAGCGGAATTTCATGGTGGCGCATTGGATCATTTCGGCGGCTTCCACCACATTGGGTACGTCCAGTTCACCATTGGCATTACCCATGGACAGGATCTCCACCAGCAGTGAACGACTTTGCGCCAAATTCTCATTAGCGGCTTCGGGACGTTCGCGCTTGATAATCTCCGCCACATCATGGATCTTTTCATCGTGATGCAGCTGCTCATATGTCACGCGAAGTTCGGTGAATAGGAAGTCGCGCAGGCGTTGCGTGGCCGAGCATTGCGGTTGCCGCACCACAGCGCGCAGCGCAGCGATCGTTTCCTCAAAGGCGTTGCGGGCGATTTCCGCAGCAATATCGAGTTTTCCCGGAAAATAGCGGTAAAGGTTGCCGGGCGACATGCTGCAATCGGCGGCGAGTTCGGCCATAGTCGTTTTGCAATAGCCATAGCGGCCAATGCGACGGCGCGCAGCCTCGATGATTTTAGTGCGAATTGTGTCTGTCCTGGGCATTATTGACCTTTGCGTTTCCTTATTGTCTTTATAATAGTTCTAAATAATGAATCTTCAATAAAAGATTTAGGTTTTTGTCATCCTCCATTCACGCAATTGCCAAGCGACAGGCGTATGATTTGCGATTATCGCTTCGTCCCGCGGGTCTGATCGGCTAAGAGAGAAGTTCCTGATCGGCGAAGAGAAGTGGTTTTGACCCAGTCACGGCAGTTTCAGTCCATCGGCATCATCGGCGGCGGTGCGTTTGGCACCGCGCTTGGCTGCGCCGCAGTGCGTGCCGGGCGCGAAGTGCTGCTATGGGCGCGCGACAGCGACATCGTTGCCGCGATCAACGGAGATCATGAAAACCCGCATTATCTGCCCGGCATTGCTTTGCCCGACGCGCTGCGGGCCACCGATGATATCGCAATGGCGGCGGCGTGCGATGCATTGATCTTGGCGGTACCGGCGCAGTTTCTGCGCCAGGTTGCCGGGCAATTGCCTGCAGCGGCACGGGCCGGGACACCGGTTGTTATCTGTGCAAAAGGGATCGAGAATTCAACACTCAATCTGATGAATGAGGTTGTGGCGGCCATATTGCCCGATGCGCCGCTTGCCGCCTTGTCCGGGCCGAGTTTCGCGGCCGAGGTGGCACGCGGGCTGCCGACTGCGGTAACGCTTGCGGCTGCGCAGGCGCATCTGGGTATGGCGCTTGTCCAGGCGCTTGGTACCGCCACTTTTCGTCCCTATCTGACCGACGATATGATCGGGGTCGAGGTTTGCGGTGCCATGAAGAATGTCATTGCGATTGCGTGCGGCATAGCGGAAGGGGGCGGTTATGGCGATAGCGCCCGCGCTGCGCTGATGACGCGCGGACTTGCCGAAATCACCCGGCTTGCCATCGCGATGGGCGGTCAGCCGCAAACCATGCTGGGGCTGGCCGGCGTCGGCGATCTGGCATTGACCTGTAACAGCCGGCAATCGCGCAATTTTACACTGGGCTACCGGTTGGGGCAGGGCGAGAAACTTGCGGCGATTTTTGCCGGCTCGCGCTCGGTCTTTGAGGGAGCCCATACGGTGCATGCGGCCGCACAGCTGGCTGCGCGGGAGCAGGTCGAAATGCCGATCTGTGCTGCGGTTTCCGCGATACTTGACGGGCAGGAGGGGGTCGAGGCGGCGATTGCCGAACTCTTGTCGCGCCCGTTCGTGCGGGAGGAGGAATAGCCAAAGACGGACGGTTATCGCGGGCAACTGTTGCAATCGCGCCCGTCAGGTTGGAAATTGCCCAGCGGCCTTTGGCCCGGCAACTGAATGAAGAATAATCTTGAAGGGAAGCGCGGATATGCATTTCATCGTTTACTGCAAGGATAAGCCCGACAGTCTTGAACTGCGCATGGCCAACAGGCAGGCGCATCTTGATTATGTGCGCGGGTCCGATTGCGTGCGGATCGGTGGACCGATTACCGACGGTAAAGACGATATGGCGGGGAGTGTGCTGGTGCTTGAGCTTGAGAGCCTCGATCAGGCGCGGCGTTGGGCCGACAATGACCCTTATGCGAAGGCGGGGCTTTTCCAGTCGGTGGAAATCCACCCCTTCCGCTGGAGCGTCGGCAACCCGGATCAGAAGGGATAGCGCCGCAGATGGCTTATTGGTTGTTCAAGTCTGAACCGGGTACCTGGTCGTGGGAGGATCAGGTGAAGGCGGGCAAGAAGGGCGAACATTGGGACGGGGTGCGCAATTATCAGGCCGACAACAATATGAAGGCCATGCGCAAGGGCGACCTTGGCTTCTTTTATCACTCGGTCAATGAAAAGCGGATTGTCGGTATCGTCAAGGTGATCCGCGAACATTATCCTGACCATACCGATCCCAGGGGGCGGTTCGGGATGGTTGATGTGCAGGCGGTAAAACCGGTGCCTCATCCGGTGACGCTGGCCGATATCAAGGCTGAACCGCGGCTGCAGGAAATGGCGCTGGTGCGACAGTCGCGCCTGTCGGTAACGCCGGTCGATCCGGAAAGCTGGGCGCTGATCTGCCGGATGGGCGGGGTTGAGGCTTGAGATTTGAGGCTTGAGATATCGGAATTGAGGTGCAGATCGCCTCAGTAAAACCGCCAAAAGTCTGTAAGCGGAACATAGCCATATTGCGACAGAAGTAATGTCGTAATCAGTCCGATGCAAAGGGCGGGACCGAACGGGAACAGTCGCCCCTTGCCGCATGCCATCCAGCCGATTGCAAAACCAAGCCCTGCAAGTCCGGAAATCAGCATGAAATCACCCAGTGCCAGCGCGCCGCACCACCAGCCCGCCAGGCCGAAGAATTTCACATCCCCAAGGCCCAGCCCTTCCTGTTTCTTCCACAGGCGGATCGCGACCCGCAAGCAAAGCCCGGTGCCCGCGCCGATCAGAAGCCCGGTGACGGCCATCGGCCAGCCGCCTTGCGGAAACCCCAGATGCAGGTGATGGCCAACCCCCAAAAACAGCGCCGGCAGCAGCAGCAGATCGGGCAAGAGTTGAAATTCAAGATCGATCATGGCAAGCGGCAGCAAAAGCGCGACCAGCGCGAGCAGCCATAACGCATGGGCTCCCGGCCCCGCCAGGGCGGCAACAAGAATAAAGCTCCCGGCGCTTGCCAGCTCACTTAACAGATAGCGATAGCCGATCGCCTTATTGCAATAGCCGCACCGCCCTTTAAGGGCGATGAAGGAGATCAGCGGTATCAGCATCAAGGGATGCAAATCCCGCCCGCATGCGGGGCAGTGCGACCGGCCGCGCCACACCGAACCGCGCGCGGCCAGCGATAGGCAAAGCTCGCCGCAAAACTCCCCCATAACAGGCCCGCAATTCCCGCCGCCGTCAGCCACAGGGCAAAAGGCAGGAACGATATCGGGCTGGCGGAAAACAGGTTCACATCCATGCCGTCATCCGCCTAGCCGTGCCAGTGCGCTTTCCACGCCTGATACATCAGCAGGTTCCAGATGAGATAGGGACTTTCGCTGTTGTGATTGATGAAGCCATCCCATGCGGCGCGCACGGCGGTCGGGTTCAGGATCTCGTCGCGTGCAAGGAGTTCAGGCGCAAGCAACGCTTCCGCCCAGTCGCGCAAGGGGCCCGACAGCCAGCTTTGCAGCGGAATTCCAAAGCCTGCTTTCGGGCGTTCCATGATCTCTTTCGGTACATATTTGTAGAGGATCTGCCGCAGGATCCACTTCCCCTGTCCGCCGCGCAGCTTGTAGTCCATGGGCAATGACCAGGCGAATTCCACCACCCGGTGATCGAGCAGTGGCACCCGCGCCTCAAGCCCCACACCCATGCTGGCACGGTCGACTTTGGTCAGAATGTCATCGGGCAGATAGGCGTTCATATCGCCATATTGCATTTGCGGGATGAATGCCTTGCCCGTATCGGGCGCGCCTGTCATCGGAAGCGAGGGGATTGCGATATCCCTGAGCAGGCGTTCGGGGCTGTCCCCCTGCCGCAGCAGCCGTTCATAGAGCGCGGCCGGCCCAGGCTGTGCAATCGCTGCGGCCATCTTGTGCACCTTGTCGCCGAGCTGCGGTATCCTGCGGTTTGCTGCCAGCGGGCTTTGCAGCAGATCCCACCCTGTGGCCGGAAGCGCACCGAATGCGCCGCCAAGCAGACGTCGCACAGATAACGGCAGCCAGCCGAAGCAGCGCCAGATCTTGCTGAACCAGAGATAGCGGTTATAGCCTGCAAACAACTCGTCCCCGCCATCGCCTGACAAGGCGACAGTGACATGCCGTCGGGTAATGAGCGAAACAAGGTGGGTCGGCAATTGCGAGGAATCGCCGAATGGCTCGTCATAGAGTTCGGGCAGTTTCGGGACAAGCGCAAGCGCATCGGCTGAGGAGAGATATTCCGACAGATGATCGGTGCCCAGAATGCGGGCCACCGTTTCGGCGTGGTTTGCTTCGTTGAACCGGTCCTCGGAGAAACCGATGGTGAAGGTGCGCACGGGGCGGTCGCTTTGCGCCTGCATCAGTGCGGTGACAAGCGTTGAATCGATGCCGCCCGACAGGAATGCGCCCAGCGGCACATCGGCGACCATACGCCTTTTCACGGCATCTTTCAGCAATGCTTCAAGTGTGTCGATCGCGGTGGCCGTCTCGCAAGGCTGTTGTGCCTTGTCCCACCCCTGTTGTGCGACTTCGGAAAGCGACCAGTAGCAATGCTGGCTGATCGTGCCGTCGCGGTCGAGCCGCAGGCTGTGGCCGGGCAACAGCTTATAGTGATCGCGGTAGATCGTGGCCGGGGCCGGGACATAGGAATAGGCCAGCATCTGTCCCGCGGCCTGCGGGTCGGTTTCTCCCTGCCAGTCGCTCAAGGCATGAAAGGCCTTCAGCTCAGATGCGAAAATCATTCGGCCCGCGTGATAGCCCCAATAGAGCGGTTTGATGCCCAGCCGGTCGCGGATAAGGGTAAGGCTTTGTTCCGCACGATCCCAGACGGCGATCGCGAACATGCCGATCAGGCGGTTCGTCGTCGCCGTGATTCCCCATTCGTCAAACCCCTGAACGATGACCTCTGTATCCGAATGGCCCCTGAAACCATGGCCGCACGCTTCCAGTTCGCGGCGCAGATCCTGAAAATTATAGACTTCGCCATTATAGGCGATGACATAGCGGCCACTATGGGATTGCATCGGCTGCTGCCCCTCGGGGGACAAATCGATGATCGACAGCCGACGATGGCCAAGTGCGATACGCGCCGGCTCATCGGACCAGATGCCCTGTGCGTCCGGCCCGCGATGGGTCAGCGTTGCCGCCATCCGCGCCGCCTGTTCGGCAAGTGTCGCGGCAGGCTGAGCGATGCTGACCCTGCGATCGACAAGGCCGGCTATGCCGCACATGACAGGCTCTGCCAACAGGCGCGCGGGCCGCGCCGAAAAGGCTGATTGTAAGCAGCGTGATACATGGCGATCTGATCAATGCCCCCGAAAGCAAGGGAAGGGCGGAATGAAACCCGTTTCAAAACATTGCATATAATGCTAGGGGCAATTGGGCTAGGGCCAATTAACCAAACCGCCGCCCGGGGGTGCGGCAAAGGCTGAGTCTCCAGGTGCAACGGGCAGATGAGAATATGGCAGGAAACCGGATCAATCCGGCATTTTGGGCAGGCAAGCGCGTCTTTCTGACCGGGCATACCGGCTTCAAGGGAAGCTGGCTTTCTGTCTGGCTCGATATGCTTGGCGCGCAGACAACAGGGTATGCGCTGGCGCCTGAACGTTCTGAAGATATGTTTGCGCATCTTCAGCTTGAACGTGCGCTGGCGCCGAACCTTGAGCACCGGATCGGCGATATCGGCGATTTTGATGGCCTGCAGGCAGCACTGCAGGCCGCACAGCCCGACATCATCATCCATATGGCGGCGCAGCCGCTTGTCCGCCGTTCCTATCGTGAACCGCTTGCGACATTTGCCACCAATATCATGGGGACCGCGCATCTGCTTGAGGCGGCCCGTCAATTACCCGGCGTGCAGGCGATCCTGCTTGTGACGACCGACAAATGCTATGAAAACCGCGAACATACGCTGCCCTATAAAGAGGATGACCATCTGGGCGGGTATGACCCTTATAGCGCCAGCAAGGCGGGCTCGGAAATCGTCGGGGCGGCCTATCGCCGGTCGTTTCTTGCCGAGCAGGGGGTGAGGGTGGCCACCGCGCGGGCGGGCAATGTGATTGGCGGGGGCGACTGGAGTGAGGATCGCCTTATTCCCGATGCGGTGCGCGCCTGGCGCAACGGCGACACGCTGATGATCCGTTCCCCCGAGGCAACCCGCCCCTGGCAACATGTGATCGAACCGTTGCGCGGCTATCTCATGCTGGTCGAAGCCTTGTGCCGTGCGGAGCCGAATGTGGCAGAGGCATGGAATTTCGGCCCGGAGCTTGCGGCGGTGCAGCCAGTGCGTCACGTCATCGACGGGATGGCGGGCCGCTGGGGCGCAATGACGGCAGATATGAGCGGGCAGACGCGCGCGGGCGGCTGGCGCGCTGAAAATGAACCATCGGCGCTGCATGAAGCGCAACGGTTGCAGCTTGATTGCGCGAAAGCGGCCGAAAGGCTTGGCTGGACCCCAAAGCTCGGCCTCGATCAGGCGCTTGATCTGACAACCGAATGGTATTGGCGGGCAGCGGCAGGGGAGGCAGGCGCTGCACTGCTTGATCTGACCCGCGCGCAGATCAGCAGCAATAGCTGAGCGGGGCTGTTCGGCCTTATCTTGATCTTCCGGCGTTATCCTGAATCTTATGCCGGGGCGCCGGCGGCGGCATTGTCGCGCGATCTTTGCGCGGCAATCCTTTCAATTTCCTCGCGCATGCCCGGCGTGTCATCGAGCAGGCGATCGAAATCCCGCGCATCGAGCGTCAACAGATCGCAAAAACCCTGCGCTTTCACATCGGCTGTCCGGGGCGCGCTATGCAGTAGCGACAGCTCGCCAAAAAAATCGCCATTGGCAAGCTGGATCGTGCCTTGCGGCAGGCGCACCTCAAGACAGCCCGATGACACGAAATACATGGACCGGCCTTCGGCACCCTTGCGTACGAGCAATTCCCCCGGCACCGCGAAATAGGGTTTCAGCATTGCAGCAATCTGGCGGATCCGTTCAGGCGGCTGCGAGGCAAAGATCGGCACCTTGGCAACCAGTTGTTCAGGGTGCAGACCAAGATCAAGCGGCGGGCGTTGCGACAGCTCGCGCGCACGGTAGCGCAACGTATCGGTCAGATTGTGAAACACTTCCGGGCTGATCACCGCATGATGATAAAGTTCATTATAGCTTGCCTCTTCGAGCCTCAGCGCCGTCTGTTCGAGATAGCGTTCCTCAAGTGCTGTTGCGTAATCGGGATATTGCGCCTTGAGGGCATCAAGCGCACTGTCCACGGCTGAAAGCCGTTCTTCCACAACGGTGCTCAGCGTTTGCGCGGTTTCTTCCCCGACAAATTCGGCGATTGTGCCGGTGCCCTTGCGCAGTTCGAGCAATGCGGTGTGCATCACCCGCAATGTCTCAAAACGGTCAGCCAGTTGTTTTGACAGCAGGCGGGTCCAGTCAAGCTGCCGCTGCGCCAGCAGCGCAAGCCTGAACTGCCGGTCAAACTGCAGATGCAGCTGGTAGGTCGCGCGATAACCTTCAACTCCGTTCTCTTTGGCCGCGTCCTTCAGATCGTCGACGACACGCACCATATGCCGCGCCAGTTCAGAGCTCAGCACCCCGTCGCTGTACCGTTGCAGATATATGTGACGCTCCTGCCCCAGCAGGGCCCCAAGTCCCACCTTGATCCAGGCTTCCTTGCTAAGGGTTGCGAGCGCCTGTGTTTCATTGTCAAGCTGCTGGCGGCGCGCGGCGTAATGCTGAAGCAACTGCGCGGTCGCCTTGCGGTCTGTCTGCTGTTCTTCCGCAATTTCACCGATCCGGGTACCCACCGTTTTCAGCGCACGCCGCATGGCCCGGTTGCGCACGGCAAGGTCGATGGGTGCGAGCTTGTCCAGTCCGAACAACCGCATCAGCCAGGGAATGGTGGGGGCCTGCACAAACAGGGTAAACAGTACAAAGCCCGTGACCATCAGCATTATGAAACGCCGGGTCTCGGGATCGAAAGCCGGATTTTCGACCACCGCGAGTGCGAGGGCCAGCGATACAGCGCCGCGCAGCCCGCCCCAGATCATTACCGCCTGGAATTTGCGAGATACCTGTGCGGCAAGCCCGGCCCGGCTGAGCATCGGCACGAAACCCGCGATCAATGCGCCCCGGGCGACAAAGGCAGCAAGGGTAAGCACGCCCAGCACAATAAAGTCGCTCGCCGTCGCGTCGGCAAGGATCGATGGCACGGCCATCCCGACAAGCAGGAAGATCAGCGAATTGGCCCAGAATCCGATCAGTTCCCAGGTTTCGGTCAGATTGTGCCAGGTGGATTCCGAAATTGCCGTCCGTCCGCGCCCGCCCAGCACAAGCGCGGCGGTGACCACCGCCATCACGCCGGACAGATGCAGGAAATGCTCAGCGATGACGAATGAGAAATAGGCAAGTGTCACGGTCAGCGTGATTTCCACCATCGCGGAATTATGCAGCCGGGCGAAGATCGCGCAAAACAGCCGCGCCATCCCGTAGCCGACTATGATTCCGCCGACAAAGACCTTGGCGAAAGCGAAGGCGCCGCCCCCAATATCCACCGCGGCAGCCCCGATAATCATCGCCGCAAGAATATTGAACATCACGATGGCGGTTGCATCGTTGAACAGGCTTTCGCCCTCAACCAGTATGGCAAGCCGCTTGGGTGCCCCAAGCTCCTTGAAGATGGCGACCACCGCCACCGGATCGGTCGCGGAAACGATAGCGCCCAGCAGCAGGCAGACGACCAGCGCTTCGCCTGATATCCAATGCACCGCGCCGCCCACCACGAAGGTCGAGATCAGCAATCCGATGATCGCCAGAAACAGAATCGGTCCCACATCCTCCAGCAACCGCCGCACATCGATTGCCAGTGAGGATTCGAAAACCAATGCCGGCAGAAATACGAAAAAGATGATTTCGGATGTGACATTCGCTCCGCTCAGCGCGGTCAGGATTTCGCCAGCCGCCCCTTCGGTCGCGATCTGGTCGCCGGCCCGGACGATCAGCCCCAGTCCGATCCCGACAAGCGCGAGAAAGATCGTATAGGGAAAATTAAGCCGCCGCGCGACCGGCAACATGAGGACGGCCAGCGTCAGCAGGCTGGTCAGCCCCAATACATCAATCAGAATGCTTTCCACTTACCCCTCCCGCAGCATTCCGCCCCCGCATGAATGCATGCCGTGCGACAGGAACTGAAATTTCTAGGTCGCTAAAATTTCGATATCAGATAACCGCCTCGATCAGTCGCGGTCCTTTTTGTTTCATCGCATCGGCGAATTGCATGTTGAAGGCATCCTGATCTTCCGCCCGGCTGGCGGCCACTCCCATGCCTTCGGCGATCTTCACCCAATCGAGATCGGGGTTGGACAGATCAAGCAGGTTCAGCGCGCCCGGGCCCGGATTGCCTGCGCCGACCCGCATCAGTTCGACCTGCAGAATATTGTACTTACGGTTGGCGAAAATCACCACGGTGACATCAAGCTTCTCGCGCGCCATCGTCCATAATGACTGCACCGTGTACATCGCGCCGCCATCTCCATGCAGACAGATGACCTTGCGGTCCGGGCATGCAACTGCGGCGCCGGCCGCGAGTGGCAGCCCCTGACCGATGGAGCCGCCGGTCAAACACAGCCAGTCATGTGGCGGGCAGCCTTCGGTCGGGCCATAGCAGCCATTGCCCGAGGTTGCCGCCTCATCCGAAACGATGGCATTTTCAGGCATCAGCGCGCCGACAGCCGTGCCGATGGTATAGGCGTTGAAAGGGCCGCCTGTCGGCAGTTCGGGCCGTGTCAGGGGTTGCAGATTTTGCGCGGGCTTTGTCCCAAGGCCGTCAGCCACCGCGCGCAAGGCGGCAATGCCGTCCTGCTCGGGTGTGGCAAGGTGGATGATCTCACACCCCTCCGGCGTCATCCAGCTGGGCTTGTTCGGATAGGCAAAGAAGGAAACCGGCGGTTTCGTGCCGATCAGGATAAGCCGCTCTGTCCCTGCCAGGAAGTCCACGATGTCTTCGGCGAAATAGGGCATCTTCTCGATCGCGACCCGGCCTGCGCCGCGTTGCAGCCGCGCATGGAAGGTATCGCACATCAGCCGCGCTTCGCTGGCTTCGGCAATGCGTCCGGCAAGTTCAAGTCCGTCTTCCATCAGGCAGGCACCGCGCATCAGGATTGCCGTTTTCCTGCCACTGCGCAGGGCGCTCACCGCATCGGCGATCGCGGACTCGCCCGGTTGGGCCAGTGGCGGCGGTACGATGGCGTGCGCGGGGCCGCTGGCCGCGTCCCAGGCGCAATTGGCCGGCGCGATCAGGGTTGCAATCTGGCCCGGATGGGTCATCGCCGCGGCAACGGCCCGCGCGCCATCGGCGGCCATGCTTGCCGCATTGGGGCTTGAGTGCACCCAATGGGAAACAGGCCGCGCGAGCCCCGCTATATCGGAGGCAAGCGGCGCGTCATATTGTGCGTGATAGGTCGCATGATCCCCGACCACATTGATAATCGGCGTATTGGCGCGCTTTGCATTGTGCAGATTGGCCGAAGCGTTCGACAGGCCAGGCCCCAGATGCAGCAGGGTAAAGGCCGGTTTGCCTGCCATGCGGCCATAACCGTCGGCCATGCCGGTCACCGCCCCTTCGAACAGGGCCAGAATGCCGCGCGCACCCTCTATGCGGTCGATTGCCGCGACGCAATGCATTTCCGATGTGCCGGGATTTGTGAAACACACATCGACCCCGCAATCCACAAATGTCTGAATTAAGTTTTCCGCCACATTAATATTGCTCCTGCTCCCCTGTTCTCATATTTTTCGTTATTCGTATTGCGGATCACTTTAGCACAGCGGTTTTGAATTGGCTTCCTGACAATTGCACCGCGCATTTGGTAAAAGAGCCGCAGAAACAGAATAACCATCCTGAGTGATCCCGTCAGAAGGAACCTGATCGTGAATGTGACCGACGCCGTCAATGCCCGCAAATCGGTGCGTGCCTTCCTGCCCAAACCCGTGCCCGAGGAAACGGTGCGGCAGATTCTGATAGATGCGGCGCGCGCGCCGTCGGGGGGCAATCTGCAGCCCTGGAAGACCTATGTGATGGCCGGGGATGCGCGTGATGAGTTGCTGCGCCGGGTGCGCGAGCAGTGGGAGGCGGGCAATTTCGGCGAAGGGACCGAATATGACATCTACCCCAGGGAACTGAAGGAGCCCTATACCTCCCGCCGCCGGGAAGTGGGCTATATGCTGTACGAGCTGGCCGGAGTGAGCCGGGACGACAAGGCGGGCCGAATCACGCAGATGTTCAGGAATTATGAGTTGTTTGATGCGCCGGTTTGTCTGATCTTCACAATCGACCGGCAGATGGGGCTTGGCCAATGGGCCGATCTTGGCATGTATATCCAGAATGTGATGCTGCTGGCGCTTGATCACGGGCTTGCGACCTGCCCGCAGGAAGCCTGGGCCAACTGGTACAAAACGCTGACCGATATGCTGTCCATTCCCGATGAGGAGATGGTTTTTTGCGGTGTTGCGCTTGGTTATGAAGATACCGAAGCGACGATTAACAGCCTGCATGCACCGCGCGCGGGCCTTGAGGATGTGAAATTCTTCGGTTTTGAGAGCGCCTGGGCGAAAGGCTGATCGCAACCGTTTCGCCTCGCCGGCGGCAATCCGCGCCGGGGCAGCAGAGTGAAGGCCGGTTCCGGCCCCGCCTGGGTGCCTCGCCGCCCGTTATGACAGCGCGTATTATATTGGTGCGCGCGGGGCGACAGTGGAAAACGAGCGGACGAGCGGTTCAGTCGGTTTTCTTGGCCAGCGTGTCCAGCTGCTTTTGCATGGCATCGATCCGTTCCATCAATGCTGAGATCTGATCGTCTTTCGCGGTGGTCTCAGCGCTCGTCGCAGTGGGTGGCGACTGCTCGCTTTGCCCGGTTGACCAGTTGAAGGGCGAAAAGCTCTGTACCGCCTTTTCCATCAGGGCGAGATTTTGCTTTGTCAGCTCATCGAGCTGTTTGAGCGGGGGCACGGCACCAAAGGCCGATGTGATCTGTTCGCGCATCGCTTCCTGATTGCGCAGAAAACTTTCCATGGCGGTTTCCAGATAGCTCGGCACAAAAGGCTGCAGGGCATTGCCATACATCTGGATGAGTTGCCGCAGAAAATTGACCGGCAGCAGATTCTGACCCTTGTTTTCTTCCTCGAAGATAATCTGCGTCAGCACCGAGCGGGTGATGTCTTCATCGGTTTTTGCATCAAGCACGTGAAACTCCTCACCTGATTTGACCATCTCGCTCAATTGCTCAAGCGTCACATATTTACTGCTTGCAGTGTTGTAGAGGCGGCGATTGGCATATTTCTTGATGATTACCGGCTCGTTACCATTCCGCCCTCGACGTTCCCCCTTACTCATATGCTCAATTCTCCCCTGCCCGGGCATGTTCCCCTGCCCCGGGGCAATGATGTCCGGTCGATACGCGCCTGTCCGGACCGCATGCGGTAGCGACAAGGCCCCTCACAAAGCTGTTTTCACAATATTGTCGCCCGTCTATGCTGCAATGCGCAAGTGTTACGTTGCGCTGCGCCATGGCTGATGACGCATTCGCGGCGGGGGTGCGGCAAAACCCCACGCTTTTTTGCGCAGCTAGTGCTTTACCGTTTGCCGTAATTATAGCATGTTCGGCGCCGCAGAAATTGTGCGCTGACAAAATTGTAGCGCCGGGTTGCTTGTCATCGGGTCGATGCCAACGCAGAGTCGGCAATGTAGAGTCAAGACGGACCGATCAGGAAAGGAATGGGCATGACCGAAGTCGTAATCGTTGGGGCGGCACGTACCCCGGTAGGATCCTTTAACGGCGCATTGAGCAGCTTGTCGGCGCATGAGTTGGGCAAGGTTGCGATTTCAGCGTCGCTGGAACGGGCCGGTGTAAAGGCGGATGAAGTCACCGAGGTGATCATGGGCCAGATCCTCAGCGCGGGGGAGGGGCAAAATCCGGCGCGTCAGGCATCGATTGCCGCCGGTATTCCGGTGGAAGCGCCCGCATGGGGTGTCAATCAGCTTTGCGGTTCGGGGCTGCGTTCGGTCGCGCTTGGTTTTCAGGCGATCATGAACGGTGATGCCGATATCGTCGTAGCCGGCGGGCAGGAAAGCATGAGCCGTGCGCCGCATCTGGTGCATTTGCGCGATGGGACCAAGATGGGCGCGACCGAACTTGTTGACTCCATGCTCAAGGATGGCCTGTGGGATGCATTTCACGGCTACCATATGGGCAATACGGCCGAGAATGTCGCGGAAAAATGGCAGATCACACGCGAACAGCAGGATGCATTCGCGGTGGCCTCGCAAAACAAGGCCGAAGCGGCGCAGAAAGCCGGTAAGTTCAAGGATGAGATTACCCCGGTCGTTATCAAAACCCGCAAAGGCGAAACCGTGGTCGAGGATGACGAGTTTATTCGCCACGGGGTCCGGCTTGAGGATCTGAGCGGGCTGCGCCCGGCATTCCAGAAAGAGAACGGGACCGTCACCGCCGGCAATGCGAGCGGCATCAATGACGGGGCCGCCGCCGTGACCCTGATGAGCAAGCAAGAAGCGGATCGTCGGGGGCTGAAGCCGCTGGCGCGGATCGTTTCCTGGGCGCAGGCGGGTGTTGATCCCGCTGTCATGGGATCAGGACCTATTCCGGCAACCAAAACCGCTTTGAAAAAGGCCGGCTGGTCGATCGATGAGGTCGAGCTTGTGGAGGCGAATGAGGCTTTCGCGGCGCAGGCCTGCGCGGTCAACAAGGATCTTGGCTGGGATGCCGATCGGGTCAATGTGAATGGTGGCGCGATTGCCATCGGCCATCCGATTGGCGCGTCCGGCGGCCGGGTACTTGTGACGTTGCTTTATGAAATGCAGCGGCGCGGCGTCAGGAAAGGTCTGGCCACGCTGTGCATTGGCGGTGGCATGGGTATCGCCATGTGCGTTGAGCGGGACTAGGCCGTTCAGCAAGCCATGCCGCGGGCATGGCGACAGAGAGTAAGCGCCACTGGCGTTCGCGTAGTTTCACGAGCGATCTTTTGTCTGCCGGGCCGGTTTCATGGCGGAGCTGGCCCGGACGGGGAAGGGATTTTCATTTTCAGCAGTATACAGACTTTTCAGTAGTATACAGAATAAAGGGAGTTTTGGATGACACGGGTTGCACTGGTTACCGGCGGTACGCGCGGTATTGGCGCCGCGATTTGCCGGGCGCTGAAGGATGCCGGCTATACGGTTGCCGCGAATTATGGCGGCAATGACGAAGTTGCAGAGGCGTTCAGCAAGCAAACCGGCATTCCCGTGTTCAAGTGGGATGTCAGCGATTTCGACGCTTGCGCTGATGGAATTGCGGCGGTTGAGGCGGCGCTGGGTCCGGTCGATGTGCTTGTCAACAATGCGGGGATCACCCGTGATACGACGCTGCACCGGATGAGCAAGGAGAAGTGGCAGGAGGTTATTTCCACCAATCTCGATTCCATGTTCAACATGTGCCGGCATGTGATCGAAGGGATGCGCTCGCGCAGCTATGGCCGGATCATCAATATTTCCTCGATCAACGGTCAGAAGGGGCAGGTCGGCCAGACGAACTATTCCGCCGCCAAAGCAGGCATCATCGGCTTTACCCGTGCGCTGGCGCAGGAAAATGCGGCAAAGGGCGTTACTGTCAATGTGATTGCGCCGGGCTATATCAATACCGACATGATGAAGGATCTGCGCGAAGATGTGCTGCAGGGGATCATCGACACAATTCCGGTGGGCCGGTTGGGCGAACCCGAAGAAATCGCAGATAGTGTTGTTTACCTCGCCGGCGAAAAGTCCGCCTTTATCACCGGTGCGACGCTGACGGTGAATGGCGCGCAATATATCGCCAGCTGATTTCGGGTTCCGCCGGCGCGGAGCCGTCCGGGCCAGTTGGCCAGGTGGCGAATTGGCCGGTTAGAACAAAAGGCCGGACGGTGGTGATGCCGTCCGGCCTTTTTTCCGCATGCGGTTAGAACATGCGGTTAGAAATTGTCCTTCAGCCGCCGGGTTTCGGCGAACACTTCCACCATGCCCGCGCCTTCCATGCCGATGGTGCGTTGCAGATCCGTGCTGTCGGGACGCAGGAAGGGATTGGTTTCAAGCTCAAGCCCGATGGTGGTGGGAACGGTCGGAACACCCTTTGCCCGCATGGCGTCGATCTGCCTGGCCCGGTCAACAAGCGCGGCGTTATCGGGTTCCACCGTCAGTGCGAATTTCGCGTTCGACTGGGTATATTCATGCGCGCAATAAACGGTCGTATCTTCTGGCAGTGCGGTCAGTTTCTGCAGTGATTGCCACATCTGCGCGGGTGAGCCTTCAAACAGCCGCCCGCAGCCCAGTGCAAATAATGCATCGCCGACAAAGATGAGTTTGTCATCGGGAAACCAGAAGGCGATATGCCCGATTGTGTGGCCCGATACGTCGAACACCTCGACCTTATGCGTGCCGAAGGTGAAGCTGTCGCCGTCACCGACCTGCAGATCGATGCCCGGAATGCGGGCGGCATCTGACTTTGAGCCGATGATCTGACAGCCGGTCTTGGCTTTCAGTTCCTCATTGCCGCCGGCATGATCGAAATGGTGGTGCGTATTGAGGATATGTGTCAGTTGCCAGCCGGTATCCTCAAGCGCCTGCAGGATGGGGCCGACTTCAGGGGTATCGACGACCGCTGTCACATTTGCCTCAGGATCATGCACGAGCCAGGAATAATTGTCGCTCAGGCATTCGAACTGGTGAATTTGTAGGTCGCTCATCATCCTCTCCTGTAATTGATAGGTCGCGGTCAATCGGCTGCCTGTATATGATTATTGCCGGTGGCCGCCGGTGTCAGGCATGCGCGGTGGCAGTAGATGAAGGAGTATAGAGGAAGATGCATCTCGATGTCATAGATATGCATGCTTTCTATTCCAGCAGGCTCGGTCAGACTGCCGCAGTCGCGCTACGGCGGGAGGTGCGCGGCTTCTGGCCCAACCTGTCGGGCTGTTCGGTGTTGGGGCTGGGTTATGCGACGCCGTTTCTGGCCCCGTTCCTGGGGGAGGCGGCGCGGGTGATCGGCGCGATGCCGGCGCGCCAGGGGGTCATTTACTGGCCGCCGGGCAGTGCGGCACTGACGATGCTGGTGGATGAGGCCGAACTGCCATTGCCGGATGCGGCATTCGATCGGGTGCTTGTGGCCCATTATCTTGAAACCAGCGAGCATATCCGGCCCGCCCTGCGTGAAATCTGGCGCATTCTCGCGCCGGGGGGCAAGCTGCTGCTGATCGCCCCTAACCGCAACAGCCTGTGGGCCCGGCGCGAGGCGACACCTTTTGGCCATGGCCGTCCATTCTCGCGGCTGCAGCTGACAAACCTTTTGCGCGATGCGATGTTTACGCCCGAAAACTGGGGTAGTGCTCTGCAATTGCCGCCGCTGCTTCTGCCGTTTCTGTCGGCGCGTGCGGGCGGGCGGGAATTATTTGGCGGTAAGTTGCTGCCGCGGCTTGCCGGGGTGCATCTGGTTGAGGCGCGCAAACAGATTTATGCGCCGATCCCAGCAATTGAGGGCACCATCCGCCGCCGGCAGCGCGGTACGGTTCTGCGTCCCGCACCGGCCCGTTTTGTTACGGCGCGCTCTTGTCGCGCAGCAGGAACAATGCCTGTGCCGCAAACAAATTCACACAGGCCGGGAAGCGGTTGAACAGGTTGAGCTTGCCGTCGCCATCCAGCGTGATGAAGCGTTCGACCACAAGGTTCATTTCCCGCGCAAGCCGGGTGAAATCGTCGATCGCGCAGAGATGGATGTTCGGCGTGTCATGCCAGGCATGCGGTAAAAGGCCCGTGACCGGCATCCGCCCGGTGCGCAGGACATGCAGGCGCACCCGCCAATAGCCGAAATTGGGGAAGGAAACGATGGCATAGCGGCCGATCCGCACCATCTCCTCAAGCACTTTTTTCGGCGCGCGGGTTGCCTGCAGGGTCTGACTTAGGATGACATAGTCAAAGCCCCGCGTCGGATAGTTGACCAGATCGGTATCGGCATTGCCCTGCACCACGGACAACCCCTGGGCGACGCAGGCATTTACCCCCTGCTGGCTCAGCTCGATCCCGCGGCAATCGACATCGCGGGTGCTGCTCAAAAGACGCAGTAGCTCGCCATCGCCGCAACCAACATCAAGCACGCGGCTGCCCGGCGAAATCATCCCGGCGATGATCTGCAGGTCGATACGTGTCTTTTGCCCGTTCGGATGGAAGGTGGTTTGCGTCATATGTCCTCGCGTGCCGTATCGCTGGCGAGGCCCCGCTTTTCAGCGGCCGCGTGAAGAAAGCCTGTCAGGGTCTGAAAGAATTCCGGTTCATCAAGCAGGAATGCGTCATGGCCCTTGTCGGACGCGATCTCGACGAAGCTGACATTGGCTGCCGCCGCATTGAGCGCCTGCACGACTTGTCTGCTTTCCACCGTCGGGAACAGCCAGTCGCTTGTGAATGACACCACACAGAAGCGGGTCCGGGTGTCTCGGAAAGCTTCCGCCAGCACGCCGTCATATTCAGCGGCAAGGTCGAAATAATCCATCGCGCGCGTCAGATAGAGATAGGAGTTGGCATCGAACCGGTCGACAAATGTCGACCCCTGGTGGCGCAAATAGCTTTCCACCTGAAAATCTGCGTCAAATCCGAAGCCAAGCCTGTCCCTGTCCTGCAGATTGCGGCCGAATTTGCTGTGCAATGCAGGTTCGGAAAGATAGGTGATATGCGCTGCCATCCGCGCAACCGCCAACCCCTTTTCGGGTACGGCCCCGGCGGTGAAATAGTCGCCCCCATGCCAGTTCGGATCTGCCATGATCGCCTGACGCCCGACTTCGTGAAATGCGATGTTCTGGGCGGAATGGCGGGCTGCGGTTGCGATCGGCACGGCGGCAAAGACCCGCTCGGGATAGCTGGCTGCCCATTGCAGCACCTGCATCCCGCCCATCGATCCGCCGATCACGCAGAACAGTTGCCCGATCCCCAGATGATCGAGCAGCCTTGCCTGCGCACGCACCATATCGCGGATGGTGATGACGGGGAAATCAAGCCCGTAAGGCGCGTCGGTGGCAGGGTCGATACTGGTCGGCCCGCTGCTGCCGATGCAGCCGCCCAGTACATTCGCGCAAATCACGAAATAGCGTTCGGTGTCCACCGGGCGGCCAGGACCCACGATTGTTTTCCACCACCCGTCGCGGCCCGTGACAGGATGCCGGTTCGCTACATACTGATCACCGGTCAAGGCGTGACAGACGAGCACAGCATTCGATTTGTCGCGGTTCAGCGTGCCATAAGTCTGATAGGCAATGTCCCACGGCGCAAGGCTTGCGCCACAGTCAAGCGGCAGCGCGGCATCCGCGCCAAAGCGGATCACCGGCGCGAACCGCTCAGCATCGCTTGTCGCCGTTATTTCCGTACCCTGGCGATTGATCACCTGAACCGTTGCTCCTTTCCCTGTGCGACGGTCATCGCCGCCCTGGCCGCCCTGGCCGCCCTGGCTTCATGTACCTGTTTGTGCCGCTTGTCGCCCGTTTGCTCGCGTTCCCTAAATGGCGCAATTGCATGTATGTAAGCAGGGCTTTCTCGCGCCTCTTGCCGGTAAAATCAAGCTTTGCCACAAAGGGGCCGCGGGATTGCCTGCTGAAAATCCCCGAAATTCACCTGCGCCGGCTGGCGATATTGCATTGCGGCATATATATAGGAGGGCCTAACCGGTCCGGCATTGCCTTCTGATGCCGACCATGGCCGCCAAATTTTATTTGCAGTTTCAGGAAGCAAGTTAGATGAACCAGCCCAATCATGCCATGTCAGATAGTTCACCGCTTATCGAAGATCTTGTCGCCACTTGCCGGGCGGCGATGCAGCAGGTCGATGCGTTATATGCGGCAGCGCGTGAGGGGGTGCGGGCCGTTCTGGTTGCCGATGGCAAGGTTTCGCCTGCCCTGCTTGAGCAAAATCAGTTTTCTGCGCATGGCTTTGGCTGGTTTGCGACTTATGTCGAATGCTTGCGGCAGATGGTTGAATGGGCCGACCGTCTGGCGGAAGAAGGCCGGTTGGGAGAGTTTGAAACGCTGATCCTGCAGGCCGGATTCGGTGAATATCTGGCGCAGATGGCAGGCGGTATCCCGATGAGCCAGGGTGAGGTTCTGCGCCCTGCCGATATGGGGGTAGGCGGTGAGGCGGTCGCGGCATTTCAGAGCGGCGCGGTTGCGCGTTTGATTGCCGATGGCAACAGCGCCGCGGTGCGGCAGCGGATTGCCGATCTGATTGGCGAAAATCCCGGTGCGATCACCCAGGGGGATACCGGGCTTGACGAAACCCATGCGATGATCCGTGAACAGTTTCATCGCTTCGCCGACGAGCAGGTCGCCCCCTATGCCCATGAATGGCACCTGCAGGATGAACTCATCCCGATCGAGGTGATCGCGCAGATGGGGGAACTTGGTGTGTTCGGGCTGACGATCCCTGAACAGCTTGGCGGACTTGGCATGGGCAAGATGGCGATGTGCGTCGTCTCTGAAGAGTTGAGCCGGGGTTATATCGGTGTCGGTTCGCTTGGCACGCGTTCGGAAATCGCCGCTGAACTTATCATGGGGGGCGGTACGGATGCGCAGAAGGAACATTATCTGCCGAAAATCGCATCCGCCGAAATTCTTCCCACCGCTGTTTTTACCGAACCCAATACGGGGTCCGATCTTGCGTCGCTGCGCACCCGCGCGATCCGTGACGGGGATGTCTATAAAGTGACGGGCAACAAGACCTGGATCACCCATGCGGCGCGTACCGATATGATGACGCTGCTGGCGCGTACCGATCCCGATGAGCCGGGCTATAAGGGGCTGTCCATGTTCCTGGCTGAAAAGCCGCGCGGCTCGGATGCCGATCCGTTTCCCGCCGAAGGGATGACCGGAGGCGAGATCGAGGTGCTGGGCTATCGCGGCATGAAGGAATATGAGCTGGGCTTTGACGAGTTTGAAGTGCCGGCCAAGAACCTGCTGGGCGAAGAAGAAGGGCAGGGCTTCAAGGCGCTGATGAAAACATTTGAAAGCGCGCGGATCCAGACCGCGGCGCGGGCAATCGGGGTGGCGCAATGCGCGATGGAACTGGGCCTGAAATATGCGCAGGAGCGATTGCAGTTCGGCAAGCCGATCTACAGCTTCCCGCGGGTGTCGGGCAAGATCGCCTGGATGGCGGTTGAGATCATGCTGGCGCGGCAGCTTACCTATTATTCGGCGCGGCGCAAGGATGAGGGGCAACGCTGCGATCTGGAAGCGGGGATGGCAAAGCTGCTGGGCGCGCGGATTGCCTGGATGTGTGCAGATAACGCGTTACAGGTGCATGGCGGAAATGGCTTTGCCACCGAATATCCGGTGAGCCGGGTGCTGTGCGATGCCCGCATTCTGAATATTTTTGAAGGTGCTGCGGAAATTCAGGCGCAGGTCATTGCCCGGCGTCTGCTTGAAGAGTAAGAGCGGTGCAGCCGGTGGCGGCGGTTGGTTCTGCGTGTCAGTTCTGCACGTAAAGCCGCAATGCCGCCGCCGCCGCTACCGGGCACAGGGCTATTGCCGCAAGCAGCAGCGCGGTCAGTACAAGCAGCTGCGCCGCGGCGCCAAGGCCGAACAGTGCCGCATCCATCGCCGATACCGCAAATATCAGCAGCGGAATATAAAGCGGCAGCACAAGCAGGGTCAGCAGCATGCCGCCACGGCGTATCCCGACCGTAAGTGCAGCCCCCACCGCGCCAAGCAGGCTGAGCGTTGGTGTGCCCAGCAGCATCGTCCCCAGTAATGTCGCAAATCCATCTGTGCCCAGATTAAGTGTAAGCGCCAATACGGGCGCGGCCACGATAAGCGGCAGTCCCGTGGTGAGCCAATGGGCAAATGTCTTGGCAAGTATGACAAGCGGTAGCGGCAGTGGGTCGAGCAACAGAAGGTCAAGCGTGCCATCTTCGTGATCCGCCTGAAACAAACGATCGAGCGACAAGAGACAGGCAAGCAGGGCTGACACCCAGATAATGCCCGGTGCGATCCGCCCAAGCAGGTTGAGATCGGGGCCCAGCGCCAGCGGGTAAAGGGTTGCCGCAATCACGAAAAAACCGACTGTCATGGCGCCGCCGCCACCGATTCGCGTGGCAAGCTGCAAATCCCGGCTGATGATCAGAAGGAAGTTGCGCATGGGCTGCCCGTTTTCGTGAATTCCACTACACGCGTATGCGCAAGACCGAGATCGGTATGGGTGGCTGCGATCGCGATACCGCCCTTTGCAAGATGGTCGGCGGTGAGTTCGGCAAAGCGGCTGATCGCCGCCTGATCGAGTGCGACAGTGGGTTCGTCGAGCAGCCAGACAGGCCGCGTGATCGCGGCAAGTCGCGCAAGACTTAGCCGTCGGCGCTGCCCGGCCGAGAGAAACCGCGCCGGTATGTCGGCAATGCCGGCAATGCCGAATTTTTCGAGGGCGGGCAGGATGTTTTCTGCCGGCATGCCCGCCAGCCGTACCCAGAAACCGAGATTTTCGGCAACCGTCAGCGCCGGCTTTACCGGGTCCAGATGGCCCGTATAGTGCAGTTTTTCCTGAAAGTCGGCCCAGTCTTCGGTGACCATGGCGCCGGCATAGTTCAGCGTGCCGGCCGCCAGGGGCAGTAGGCCGGCAAGCATGCGCAGCAAGCTTGATTTGCCGCTGCCATTCGGCCCTTGCAGGCGCAATAATTCGCCCGGCGCCAGAGAAAAGCTCAAACCCGAAAAGACGGTAATCCCGCTTCGCTGGCAAGTCAGATCCTGCGCGGCAAGCCCTGCGCTATGTCGCGGGTCGGCCGATATCATTGCCGGGTATTTCTCAAATTCGGATGCATTTGCTTCTGGCTTAACCCAGACGCTTGCGCAGCGTCTACGCTCTTTCGCAAAAACTGTTGCATTTGCAATGGAAGTCAGTTGGCATTTGGTAAGCGTTTCGGATTATATTGCGCGCGCGAACTGGGCACGGTCGGCACCTAAAGGCGGGGGCGGGCCTGACCTGAGAGAATAATTCATTGCCCGAGGAGAGTTTCTGCCGTGACACAATTTGGCCAGGACAGCCTGAAGACACGCCGTAAACTGAAGGTCGGATCGAAAACCTACGAATATTATAGTTTGAAGGCTGCTGAAAAGGCCGGGATCGGCGACATCTCGCGCCTGCCCTTCTCGCTGAAAGTGCTGCTTGAAAATCTGCTGCGTTACGAGGATGGCGGGAGCGTCACGGTCAAGGATGTCGAGGCGCTGGGGAAATGGACCAGGCGCCGTCGCAGCACGCGGGAGATTTCCTATCGCCCGGCACGGGTTCTGATGCAGGACTTTACAGGTGTGCCCGCAGTCGTCGATCTTGCGGCGATGCGTAATGCGATGGTCGATCTTGGTGGCGATCCGAAGAAAATCAATCCGCTCGCTCCTGTCGATCTTGTGATCGATCACTCGGTCATGGTCGATCATTTCGGCGACCAGAAGGCGTTCAGGCAGAATGTCGCGCGTGAATATGAACGCAATGGCGAACGTTATGAGTTTCTGCGCTGGGGGCAGGATGCGTTTGACAATTTCCGCGTTGTACCGCCGGGAACCGGTATCTGCCATCAGGTCAATCTTGAATATCTGGCGCAGACGGTATGGACACGCAAGGACAAGACGGCCAAGGGCACTGTGCAGGTTGCGTTCCCCGATACGCTGGTGGGCACTGACAGCCATACGACAATGGTGAACGGGCTGGCCGTGCTTGGCTGGGGCGTCGGCGGGATCGAGGCGGAGGCCGCGATGCTGGGGCAGCCGGTTTCGATGCTTATCCCCGAAGTGATCGGCTTCAAACTGACCGGTAAGCTGCGCGAAGGCATGACCGCGACCGATCTGGTGCTGACGATTACGCAGATGCTGCGCGAAAAGGGTGTTGTTGGCAAATTCGTCGAATTTTACGGGCCGGGCCTTAATCAGCTCAGCCTGGCGGATCGGGCGACAGTCTCCAATATGGCGCCCGAATATGGTGCGACCTGCGGTTTCTTCCCGATTGATGCGGAAACCATCGCCTATCTCAAGGCAACCGCTCGCAAGCCCGCGCAGGTCGCGCTGGTTGAAGCATATGCCAAGGCACAGGGGATGTGGCGCGGTCCGCGCACGCCCGATCCGATTTTCACCGATACGCTGGAACTCGACATGTCTTCTGTCGAGCCAAGCCTTGCAGGTCCGCGCCGACCGCAGGACCGGGTGGCCCTGTCGAATGTGGCGAAAGAATTTCGCGACGAGCTGCATAAGGGGTTCGGCAAGAAGGGCGAGGATGACAAGCGTGTCGCGGTCGCCGGTGAGACTTATGAAATCGGTCATGGCGATGTCCTGATCGCGGCGATTACAAGTTGCACCAATACCTCCAATCCGGATGTGTTGATCGCCGCGGGGTTGCTGGCGCGCAATGCGATTGCCCGCGGGCTTAAAGCCAGGCCCTGGGTGAAGACCTCCCTCGCGCCGGGGTCGCAGGTTGTCACCGAATATCTCAAACAGGCGGGTCTGCAGACGCATCTCAACAAGCTGGGGTTCAATCTTGTCGGCTATGGCTGCACAACCTGTATCGGTAATTCCGGGCCGCTTGCCACGCAGATATCGGATGCGGTGCGCAAGCATGACGTCATCGCCGGATCGGTCTCTTCGGGTAACCGGAACTTCGAAGGCCGGATCAACCCCGATACGCAGGCAAATTATCTCGCCTCGCCGCCACTTGTGGTGGCTTACGCGCTGGCCGGCAATCTGGGCATCGATCTGAGCAAGGATCCGCTGGGGCAGGATAAGCAGGGCAATGATGTCTATCTGGCCGATATCTGGCCGTCCAATGCCGAAATTACCGAAACGGTCCGGCAATGTGTGACGGCAAAGATGTTCCGCGAACGCTATTCGGATGTTTTCCGGGGCGATGTGGGCTGGCGCAAGATCAAATCGTCGGGCGGATTGACCTATAATTGGGATTCCAAATCGACCTATGTGCAGAACCCGCCCTATTTTACCGGAATGAGCAAGGAACCGGGCGGTTTTTCCAATGTCGAGGGCGCGCGTGTGCTGGCCCTGCTTGGGGATTCCATTACCACCGATCACATCAGCCCGGCCGGGTCGATCAAGGCGGACGGGCCGGCGGGTGAATATCTCACCAAACACAAGGTGCGCCCGATCGACTTCAACAGCTATGGCTCGCGCCGGGGCAATCACGAAGTCATGATGCGCGGCACATTTGCCAATATCCGTATCAAGAACGAAATGGTGCCCGGCACCGAAGGCGGTGTGACCAGACATATGCCCGGCGGCAAGCAGATGTCGATTTACGACGCCGCAATGCAGTATCAGCAGGATGATGTGCCGCTTGTTGTGTTTGCGGGCAAGGAATATGGCACGGGTTCCTCCCGCGACTGGGCGGCGAAAGGCACAAAGCTTCTGGGCATTCGTGCTGTTATCGCTGAATCTTTCGAGCGTATCCACCGCTCGAACCTCGTCGGTATGGGGGTTCTGCCGCTACAGTTCGAAGAGGGGACGGATCGCCGCAAGCTGAAGCTGACCGGTGCGGAAGTCGTCGATATCACTGGCATTGAAAAAGGTATCAAGCCGCGCATGAAAGTGCAGGCCAGGATCACCTATGCCGACGGCAAGTCGCGGAATGTGCCGCTATTGTGCCGCATCGACACGCAGGATGAGGTCGAATATTACCGCCATGGCGGCATCCTGCATTATGTGCTGCGCAACCTTGCCGGCGTATAGGACAGTGTCTGTTGCGGTGAAGGGGCATTTCCCCTTCACCGCAAATTGACTTTTCAAACAAACTTCCGGTTCCTATGTTGGCGGCATGGATAAGCGTGTCATATCTGTGCGCAGCCGATGCGCAATCGGGGCTTTTGCCGTTGCGGCCCTGCTGGTACTGACAGTCCCGTTTTCTGCGCTTCACGCTGCAGAAGACCGGTTGACGGTGGTCGAGCTTTTCACCAGCCAGGGGTGCAGCTCCTGCCCGCCGGCCGATGCGTTGCTTTCCAAACTGGCGACCAGACCCGATATTCTGGCGCTCAGCCTGCCTGTAACCTATTGGGACTATCTGGGCTGGCAGGACAGCTTTGCAAAGCCTGAGCATGATACGCGGCAACGCGACTATGCACGACGCTATGCGGGCGGGCGTGTCTATACCCCGCAGATCGTGATTGATGGGGTGCACCGGGAAATCGGCAGTCACCGCAAGGCCGTCCAGGCGGTGATTGCTATTCAGCAAGCAGGCAGGAAACCGGTGGTGCCGGTATTGTTGACGCAGCGGCAGGGCACTTTCTCGATCGATATCGGGGAGGGTGCGTTGCCCGCGGGGGTAACGCATGCGACGGTCTGGCTGATCCGGTTTATCCCCAACCGTGAGGTTGCGGTGCGCGGCGGCGAAAACAGCGGCAGGCGCATCACCTACACCAATATTGTCGAGGAGCTTTCACCGATCGGCATGTGGCATGGCGGCGGGCTGAAAATTGAACTGCCGCAACAGGATATCGGGCTTGAGGGGGATAAGGGCATCGCGGTTCTGGTGCAGCTCGATGGCACGGGCGAGATTATCGGGGCTGGCAGGTTTCAGCTTTCCCCGCTTGTGAATTAAGCGACTGCCGGGGTAGCTTTATCCGTAATCGGTTTTTTCTCCGGCAGGCGGTTTGCCGTCTGCCACCGTGGCGTAATGCCGCAATCGCGTAATGCGTGCGTAACCGGAGGGGCACTATATGCGGATGAAACTTTTTTACCTGTTGTTTCGTCTGTTGTCCGGTTTTTGGTTTTTGCCCGGCATCATAATATTTTCCGCTGTATTTGGCGCTTTTCTGGTCGTGCAGGTGGATATGTTTGGGCAGTCTTTTTTATCCACTGCCCCGTGGCTCCTGCATCTGTCGCCAGAGGGCGCGCGCGCATTGCTGTCGACCATTGCCGGTTCAACTATAACGATTGCCAGCCTGGTTTTCTCCCTGACTTTGGTGACATTGACGATTGCATCATCGCAACTGGGGCCGCGTCTGCTGATGAATTTCATGCAGGACAAGCCGACCCAGACGGTGCTGGGGGCCTTTCTCGGCGCATTTTGCTACACGCTCGTTGTTTTGCAGGCGGTTGATACGAGCAGCGACCCGCATTTTGTGCCGCAGCTCTCGATTGCGCTGGCGCTTGTCGTTACGGCGGCAAATTTCGGCTTTCTGATCTACTTCATCCACCATGTCGCCGACAGCATTCAGGCCGATTCGGTGATTGCGCAGGTGGCGCTTGGTCTGACCCAGGCGATCGAGCAAGAATTTTCCGAAATTGAACCGCAAGAACCCGCAACTCTTCCCGACCCTGAAGCGTTGCAAAAAGACGGTGTGCCGGTCCGCAGTCCGTTGATGGGATATATACAGGCCATTGATTATGGCGCATTGGTGAAACTTGCCGCCGCCGGCGATCTGACGATCGTGGTGCCGATGCGGGCGGGCCATTTTATTGCTGCGGGGGAGCCACTCGCCTATGTGGCACCGGAACATCGGCTGGATAAAAATCTGGAGGCCAGGATTACCGACCAAATCGTTATTGGCAACAAGCGGACCATGGCGCAGGACCTTGAATTTTCCGTTCATGCACTTGTCGATATCGGGCTGCGGGCATTATCGCCCGGGATAAACGATCCGCATACAGCAAATTCTGTGGTCGACTATCTTGGTGGTGTACTGACAATCGCAGCCGGACGCTATGCGTCGCTTCCTTTCTATTGCGACGAGGAAAAGAGGGTGCGTGTTGTCGTCAATCCCACAAGTTTTGCAGGCCTTGTTGCCAGCGCTTTTGATGAGATCAGACAGGCCGCGGCCGGTCAGCTTTCGGTGCAGATTCAACTTGTGAAAACTGCGACGCGAATTGCCCGCGCGCTTACCCGTCGTGCGCAGTGTCCGGCTATTGCCAAGCAGGTCACAGCGTTGAAGCAGGCCGCGCATTCACAGGCGCTTCAGCCTTGCGATGCAGCGGACCTTGATGAAGTCATCGCGGAATTTGAAATCACCCTTGGCCGGTGTCTGGAAAAGCTCGATGACTAGGGGTCAGGCCGGGCTGATAGCCCGCGTAACCATCGCCGCCATGCGTTTGGCAAACGCTGCCGGATCATCCAGGGGTTCGCCTTCCAGTATCCTTGCCTGATCGAGCAGCAGATGCGCGGCTTCCTCAAGCTGATCGACAGCGCCGCCTGTTCTGGCTTTTTCAGCCAGCGCCCCGATCATGGGATGCGAAGGGTTCAGTTCGAGGATACGTGCGGTTTTGGGCAGGCCGGCATCCTGATTCTGGCGCGCGAGAATACGTTCCAGATTCATGTCGATCCCCGATTCCGATGCTACCAGACAGACCGCGCTTTCGGTCAGCCGGTTCGATCCACGCACATCGCTGACCGCATCGCCCAGCGCCTGCTTGCAGAGCGCGATCAGCACAGCCATATCGCCTTCGGCCGCCGCATCCTGGGCATTTTCTGTGTCATCGCTATCTGACTTTTTGGGCAACTCCTGCAGATCGGCATCGCCCTGGGTGATCGATTTGAAAGGCTTGCCCTCATATGTCCGGTGCGTCGTCAGCCAGAAATCGTCCACCGGATCGCTCAGCAGCAGCACCTCGATATCGCGTGCAACAAAGCCTTCCAGTTGCGGGCTACGCTTGATTGCGGCCTGCGATTCGCCGGCGATATAGTAGATTGCGGTTTGCGTGTCGGGCATATCGGCAAGATAGTCATCGAGCGAGCGGAGTGTATCCTCCGACTTGCTGGTTGCGAACCGGGACAGTTTCAGCAGTTCCTCACCACGTTCGGTATCCTCGTACAGACCCTCCTTGATGACCGCGCCGAAATTGCGCCAGAACTGCGCAAACCCTTCAGGGTCTTTCTCCGCCTTCTTTTTCAGCTCTGTCAGAATGCGGTTGGTCAGCGCCTTGCGGATACGCGCGACCATCGGGTTGTTCTGCAGCATTTCGCGGCTGATATTGAGCGGCATATCAGCAGAATCGACAACTCCGCGTACAAAGCGCAGCCAGGGCGGCAGAAGCTGCGCCTCCTCGGTGATGAAGACCCGTCGGACATAAAGCCGCAGGCGATTTTGCCGGGCCGGGTCGAACAGGTCCATCGGCGGCATGGAGGGGATGAACAGCAGAACGGTAAATTCGATCTTGCCTTCCGCGCGATAATGAATTGTTGCCCAGGGATCGTCGAACATGTGTCCGACGGTGTGATAGAACTCTTTATACTGCTCGTCGGTGATCTCGTTTTTCGGCCGGGTCCACAGGGCAGATCCCGCATTGACGGGCTTTTGCTCAGCTTCTGCGTCTGCGTCCGTGTCGTCGGCAATATGCAGATAGATCGGGTGCGCCACGTGATCGGAATAGGCATTGATCACCTGACGCAGCCGCATGGCATCGAGAAACTCATCATCATCTTCGCGAATATGCAGCCGGATTTCAGTGCCCGGCGCGGTTTTTTCGGCCTGTGACAGCTCAAATTCGCCCGTACCGCCCGATTGCCACAGCCAGGCTTCCGCGCTGCCCGCGCGACGGCTCAGAACATCGACATGTTCAGCCACCATGAAGGCGGAATAAAAGCCGACGCCAAACTGGCCGATCAGGTCGATATCGGCCGATGCGTCGCCGGTCAGCTGGTCGACGAATTTGCCGGTGCCCGAATGGGCGATGGTGCCAAGGTTTTCGATCAGCTCGTCATGGCTCATCCCCACGCCATTATCGGCGATTGTGATCAGCCTTGCCTGCTTGTCCAGGGTGATATCGATTCGGAAGCTGTCGCCACCGCTTTGCAGCGACGGATCGGTAATCGCCAGATAGCGCAGCTTGTCGCAGGCGTCCGAGGCGTTTGAAATCAACTCGCGCAGGAAAATTTCCCGTTCGGAATAAACCGAATTGATCATCATATGTAAAAGACGGGAAACCTCTGCCTGAAAAGCATGTTTTTCGTTTGCTGATTCGCTCATAATCCGATCTGAAGTTGCTGCGTTTCCTGATGGGGCGTACCCGGTTTCCAGAAGATAGGTAGAGGATGGGACAAATAAATCAAGTCATTCGCAGGCTGCCAGCAGTCATTGCCGGAACCGGGTGGTTCATGTTGGTGATGCTGGGGCTGCTTGTCGGGTCCCCGGGGGGGCTGAGAACCGGTCTGGCTGGCACTTTGATGGTTGTCGATCCTGCCGCTGAACAGGTCAGCTTCATCGATACCGAACAAGGGACGATCCGCAGCCGGGCGGCAACAGGCAAGGGGCCGCGCGATATCGCGATCAGCCCCGATGGCACGCTTGCGCTGGTTTCCAATTATGGCGGCCGCGACGCGCAGGGCGGCAGCCTGAGCCTGTTTGACGTGGCAGCGGGCAGGAGGCTGGGAAATATTGATCTGGCCCCGCATCGTCGGCCCTTTGCGATCCGCTGGCTGCCGGGCGGGCAGCAGGCAGTGGTGACGGTGCAGGGCAGCCATATGCTGGCGCGCGTTGATGTTGCGCGGCGTGAATTGTTGCCCGCGCTTGGCAGCGGGGCGGATAGCGAGAGGCAGCTCGCACTGAGCAGCGATGGCCGCTATGCCTTTATTGGGGATCCGGCGGGCGGCCCATTGACCAAGATCGACCTGTCGAGCGGGGTTGAAACCGGTGTCAGCAAGGAAACCGCCGAAGCGCAGAGCCTTTCCCTGTCCCCGGACGGTGCGTCATTATGGGTTGCCGATCGGGGGGCGGATCTGGTTCATGTGCTGCAGAGCGATGACCTCAGCACAATTGTCAGTCTGGTTGCCGGGAATATGCCGATGGGTGTCGCGCTGACCCCCAATGGTCGCTATGCGATGATTTCCAATGCCCTGTCAGCCGATGTCATGATTTTCAATACCGATTCCTATGAACAGGCGAAGCTGATCTCAACCCGGACCGGGGCGGCGGAAGATGCGCTTGAGGCAAAGACCGGTGAGGAACTGTTTACAGGAACCCGGCTTGGCCATATCTCCATTCCGGTCGGGCTGGTACCTGCCGAAGACGGACTCAGCGTCTATGTCATGAATAATTTTTCCGGCGAGATCGTACAGTACGATATTTTTGCCGGGGTGCCGATCCGCTCATTTCAGGGTAGCCGTGCGCCGGGGGGCATGGCCTATTCCCCGCTGGGGGCGCCCTAGCTGAATGCCTGGGAAGAGCGCCGGTTCCCAGGCCATGCGTTCCCAGGCCATGCGTTCCCGGGCCACGTGCAATGCCGGCATGCCGTGTTTGGGCGAGTGATAGGTCAGCGCGCTGTAAACCAGCGTGCCTTATATCAGCGTGTCTTAATATCGGCGTGCCGTAGATCAGCGCGAAGGAGAGGCGAACGGATTTTCCGGTTGCGCGGCGTCTTCCGACCTGGTCTTGAACAGGCTGAAATAATCGCGGGTCATATCGGCGGCTTTCATGCCGGTCACCTTGAAGGCCCAACCGTTGGTCCGGTCATTGATTGCGCTTACCATGGCGCGGACCTGCTCTGCATCAAGCAGGGCTGAATATTTCTCGAACAGGCCGGCTTCGCGCGCACGCTCAGCCTGTGCGGGATCAAAGCTTGCTTTAAAACGGGCCCAGCGGCCCCTGTCGGTCTGAACCGCGCGGGTGGTTAATACCATGCCATCAAACATGCGGTGGACGGAAACAAAGGGATTTTCCATTGCGATTTCATCTGCCGGGCGCACATCCTCAAGGGTCAGCAGGACCACCGAATGCGCAAGGTTGCGGGCGATATCGGGTAGTACCGGTTCCTTGTCCTGGGGAATTTCGGTGAGTTGAAAATCGTCCTCGGGGCTGTCGCGCAGCACATCGAAGCTGCGGCCGACCGGCGGCGTGACGGTGAGAGACATAATCCGTTCCGGCCTGATGTCAAACAGGGCGCGATCCAGCCAGGTGCTGACCTCAAGCGAGGGGCTTACCTCGCCCGCGATCAGATAGACCTGATCCTCACCCAGACGCCGGCCATAAGCAGTGCCGGGCTGGGTCCCCGATCCGGGGCTTTTGACCTTGCCGATCACGATTGCGGCCATTTGCTCGTCTTCATCGTCATATAATGCAAGCTGCAGCCCGGCACCTTCTTCTGCCCCGGGCGCGGCGAGTTGCAGTGTGGCGTGGTTTGTGGCCCGGGCGGTGCGCCGTTCAACGGCTTTCAGATTGGCCATGCCCAGCACGGCCTTACGGACCATATCGAAATTGGCGGGCCAGCCCCCCCGGTCGGGCAGCCCCCAGCCACCGTCGGCGTCGCGGGCTACGGTAATCGTGACATCGCCCTGCTGTATTGACAGCTTAGTGACAGCGTCGATTTGCCCTTTCAGCTCGGGAAACAGCAATTGCGGTTCAAAATCGATCTGGTTTGCGGATTGCCGCAGCATCACGGCTGCCGCTGCGGCGATCACAGCGATCAGGGTGATGCCGGCCAGCCAGGACAGTGCACGCGGGCTCATTGTTTCGCCTCCGTGAGCCAGGCGTTGCGCGCGCGCTGCTTGCGCCGCTGACGCCGGATCCATCCAAACAGTAGTGCCGCCAGGGCGACGATAAGGGGCATCAGGCCGATATTGATAAAGCGCAGGGTGGCCGCCAACCGGTCGACATCTTCGCGAAGCGAGCGCTGCACCTCACGCAGCGCGGCGCGCGTCTGGGCGATCTGTTCGCGGGCGCGGGCGATTTCGCGCTCCTGTTCGGCGCTGATAAAGGACTGACCGGCCCCGCCTTCGGGCAGGGGCATTCCCGCTGAACTGGGCCGCTCCATCTGCGCAAGCCTGGCTTCGGTCTGTTTCAGCTCCTGCTCAAGCCGCTGTTCCTCAGCCAGATAGCGCGATTCGGCACTTGCCAGAATTTCGGCTACCACCGTAAAGGGCCGGTTTGACCTGGCGCGACTGCGCAACGAAATCAACTCATTCGATCCGGTCATGTTCTCAATGGCGCCAAGGACGAAATTGCCGTTGTCGGCCGTCGGCACGGCAATCCGCTGACCCCGGAAACTGGTGCTTTGCACCCACCAGCCATCGTCCCACATATCTGTATCGGCAACGGCGATGATGTTGATGGGCGACTGCGCCTGCGCGATATGGGCCGGCAAGGCGGCGTAACGTTCGCGCAGCACATCATCGGCATCTTCGGGCAGAGGCGGCGGACCTGCGGGAAAAGCCGAAGCAGCCGGGCCGGAAACCCGCGCGGCAATTGTGTAGCTTTGCGCTGTTGGTTCGAAGTCACGCAGCAGATCGATCGGATTGGGCGCGCGCCGCAGGATCAGCGTGGCCTCGATCGGCCCGGAATCGGTACTGCTGCTGATCAGCGGCGTGAATTGCGTCGTTGCCCCCTCAAGCGGGGTCAGAAAACCGGGCATGGCAAATGTCATATAGGACAGGTCGGCCGTGACCGGATCTTCCTGATTAAATGCCGGTTTGCCCAACCCCAGCCAGGCGATATAGGCAACATTCTGCCGCTCTCCCTGATAGTCGACAGCCACCCGCAGCCCGTTCTTGCGATCTCCGACGATAATGTTCTCGTCCATGGCGATACCCCAGGACTGATAAAGATCGGCAAGCTCGGACGAGGGGGAAGTCGCATCGGGCGAGGCGAGCGGGTTTTTTGTCTTGGCAGGCGGCTTGGCGACTTCGGAAACCGGATCGGTAAAGGCGATGACCCGCCCCCCCCTCATCACGAACTGATCGATCGCATAGCGGGTCAGCAGATCCGGATTGTCGGGCTGCACGATAACAAGCACATCAAGATCCGCGTCGACCTGCAGAAATTGCTTGGGCAGTAAAGTCACATCGTAGAATTCGCCCATCTGCTCATACAGAACAAAGGGTTCGATATTGCCGCGCATCAAGCCTTCAACGCCGCCCTTGCCGATATCAAGCGGCAGGCCGGTGAGCACGCCGACTTTTGGTTGCTCGCCCGTCGATAGTTTGGCGATCAGGCGGGTCAGGTCATATTCCAGGAATTGTTCCCGATCCTGCGCAAAGAAGGGGATGGTTTCCTGACCGTCGACCATATTGCTTGCGGCAAGTCCCAGGAAGAACTTGTCGCCGCCGCCGGTTTCAAGCCCCTGAATGCCCAGTGCAACCGCTTTGTCTTCCGCCTCGCTAAACGGTTCGGGATCGATAATTTCCAGGATCAGCTTGCCATCTGCCTTTGCTTCGAACTCCTTCAGCATGTCGCGCACGCGTTGGCTGTAGGCCTGCGCGCCCGGAATGTCATTGGCAAGTTTCTCGGAATAAAAAAACCGCAGCCGAATGGGCTCGTCGAGTTTCGCAAGGGTGTTCAGCGTTCCCTCGCTCAACGTGAAAAGCCCGTCTTCGGTCAGATCGAAGCGCGCTGAATGCAGCGTGGCGTTGGACAGCACATTGATCGCAAAAAACAAGGTGCCAGCCAGGAATAGTGCGGCGATAGCGGAAAAATTGCGTGTCATCGCCTCATCCCGCCTTTTTCATTTCGATCACGATGCCGTTGGCAAACAGCCAAACCGCAATCAGCGATGCGAAGAAGACGACATCGCGCAAATCGATCACCCCGTCGGTAATCGCATCAAAATGGGTGAGAAAGCTGAAGGAGGCGATGGTCGCAAGCACCGTCTGCGGTGTCCAGGCGCTGAAGAAATCGAGCACGATCGGCAGGCCCGAGACGGTGAAAAGGAAGCAGACGACCACCGTGACCACAAAGGCGATGACCTGATTGCGGGTTGTGGCGGAAATGCAGGCGCCGATGGCAAGATAGGCCCCGGCCATCAGCAGGCTGCCGATGTAACCCGCCAGGATGACGCCATTGTCAGGGTCACCAAGGTAATTCACGGTAAGCCAGACCGGAAAGGTCAGCAGCAGCGCAACGCCGGTAAAAGCCCATGCGGCCAGATATTTGCCCAGCACCGCGGCCCAGAGCGGCACAGGCAATGTCAGCAGCAGTTCAATCGTGCCCGATTTACGTTCATCCGCCCACAGACGCATGGCAATGGCGGGGATCAGAAACAGATAAAGCCAGGGGTGAAACAGGAAAAACACCTGCAGATGGGCCTGGCCTGCTTCGAAAAATCCGCCGACGTAAAAGGTCGTCACGCCGGTTAGAAACAGAAAGATGACAATGAAGATATAGGCGAGCGGGGTTGAGAAATACCCCATGAATTCGCGCCTGAAGACCGCCAGCATCCGGTTCATTGGGTGTCTCCCGTCGTGACTGAACGGAATACTTCGTCAAGCCGGCCGAGTTCGGCATAAAGTTCATGGGTGGACCAGCCACGCGCGCGGGTGAATGCACCGATCTCGTCGACAAGCCGTTGTCCGTCTTTCGGGTAAAGAGTAAAGCGTGTCAGTGAGGCCGTCCTGTCCGGCAAGTCATGACGCGCGACGTCGGCCACATGCGGCATGGCCAGAAAGGCTTCTTCGGCTATTTTTGCAATCTCGCTGTCCAGTGTGATCTGCACTGCATTATGGTGGTGGGATCGCGCCATCAGCGCGTCCGGTGTGCCGTCGGCGACGATTTTGCCGTGATCGATGATAATCGCGCGGTCGCAGATCGCGTCCACTTCCTCCAGAATATGGGTGGAGATGATGATCGCTTTTTCCGGCGCCATGCGGCGAATCAGATTGCGCACTGCATGCTTCTGGTTCGGATCGAGCCCGTCGGTCGGCTCGTCCATGATGAGGACCGGCGGATCATGCAGAATGGCCTGGGCAAGCCCGACCCGGCGCTTGAAGCCTTTCGACAGGGTGTCGATCGGCTGTTCCATCACGCTGGCAAGTTCTGTGCGCCGAACGGCCAGGGCAATCAGTTCCGTTTGGCTGCCGTGCGGGATCCGCCGCACATCGGCGATGAATTGCAGGAACTCGCGCGGCGTCATATCCGGATAGGCCGGCGCACCTTCGGGCAGATAGCCGATCTTTTCCTTCGTGCCAATCGGGTCTTCGCGGATATCGCAACCCAGAACGCGGACAGTTCCGGCCGTGGGGGCCAGAAAACCGGTGATCATTTTCATCGTTGTCGATTTGCCCGCGCCATTGGGGCCAAGGAAGCCCAGCACCTCTCCCTTGCCGACATGAAAGCTGATGCCATCCACAGCCGTGATCGTTGGTCCGAACCGTTTAACCAGATTCAAAATTTCGATCATAGAGCGATTACAATCATGTAATGGAACAAGAATATGGCCTGCAATCGGACAAGAAAACAGCGCGTTCTTATCGGCGCGCCTTGGCTATATTGATAGTCGATCCGGCGTTGGCCGACAACCATTCGTATCGCTGCGTCTGTTTTTGCATGTGCGCGGCCCCGACCCGATCGTGTATAGAAACAAGGCACCGGTGCATAAACAGAAAATCCGGCGCCAGAAAAGAAGAACCCGGCCCTGCGGATTGTCGTCGGGGTTGGGGGGCTGACGTTGAAATCCGCTTCGGGCCGGGTTGAGGCATGCCGTCGCACCAATAGCTAGCGAAAAATCAGGGCAGCTCCGCGACAGGATCGGGGCAATTTTAAGGCAACGCGCATTTCTGTTGGGGCAGGGGGGCGACAGATGCGGAAAACCCTGGCCACCATAAGGGTATCTGCTTTATTGAAAGACTGTGATCAGCAGGGGTTATGGAGCGATATGAAACTGACGGCGGACACAGATTCCGGTACGGTAACGATTGAAGATGCGGCTGGCAGCAGGACCATTGAGTTATGGAGCCAGGACGGGTTTCAGGCGCTTGCCGATTTGTGGCTGAAGGTCGGGTGGAATCAGAAATATTCCTATGCCTTTACCTGGTTCGGCCGGCCGCTCATTCAGCTTCCCGAGGATGTGATCCGGATGCAGGAAGCGATTTTCGCGCTCAAACCCGATGTAATTGTCGAAACCGGTGTTGCCCATGGCGGTTCAGCCATCTTTATGGCGAGCCTGTGTGAAGCGATGGGCAAGGGGCGCATTATCAGCATCGATATCAAGATTCGTTCCCATAACCGGCAGGCTATTGAGGCGGATCCGCTGTCGCATCGGATTTCCCTGATCGAGGGGGATTCGGCTGCGGCTGAAACGGTGGCGCAGGTGCGTGAGCTGTGCAAACCGGGGGAGCGGGTCATGGTGATCCTCGACAGCGATCATTCATATGATCACGTCATGCGCGAGCTTGAGGCCTACGCCCCGCTTGTCAGCCCCGGCTCGCTGCTGGTGGCGACCGATGGGGTGATGGAAGACCTTGCCGACACCCCGCTTGGGGAAGCGGACTGGGTGCGGGATAATCCCGCCCGCGCGGCGCGCGATTTTGCCGCGGCCCGACCGGATTTCACCCTTGAGCCGCCACCGCGCCCATTTGATGAAAGCGCCGGGACAGTGGTACATACTTACTATAATTCGGCGTGGCTGCGCCGGGCGGTATGATCAGACATTACGGCGATAGCCGGGAGCGGGCGGCAAAGTTGCGCGCATAAGGGAAAAACAGGTGAAGACCGTTATTCTTGCCGGGGGGCTTGGTACCCGCATTTCCGAAGAATCGCATTTGCGTCCGAAGCCGATGATCGAAATCGGCGGTCGTCCGATTCTGTGGCATATCATGAAGCTCTACAGCCATTTCGGGATGAGCGAATTCGTCATCTGTGCCGGCTATCGCAGCTATATGATCAAGGAGTTTTTCGCAAACTACGTGCTGCATGCCTCCGATGTGACGATCGATCTTGAGCTTAACGAGATCAGGTTTCACAAGGGCGATGCCGAACCCTGGCAGGTTACCATCGTCGAAACCGGGGAGCAGACCCAGACGGGTGGCCGTATCAAGCGTGTGGCGCAGCATCTCAATCCTGACGAACCGTTCTGCATGACTTACGGAGACGGGGTGGCCGACATCGATATCGGTGCGCTGATTGCCTTCCACAGGCAGAAGGGACTTGAAGCGACAGTGACAGCGGTACAGCCGCCGGGCCGGTTCGGCTCGATCGATGTGGAAGAGGGGCGGGTCAGCGCCTTTACCGAAAAGCCGCTGGGTGATGGCGGGCTTATCAATGGTGGCTTTTTCGTGCTTGAGCCTTCGGTGCTCGACCGGATCGCGGATGACGAATCGATCTGGGAACGCGCGCCGATGGAGGGGCTTGCACGCGACGGGCAGCTTGCGGCATTTGAACATCGCGGTTTCTGGCAGCCGATGGATACGCTGCGCGAGCGGCAATTGCTTGAGCGTTTGTGGGCAAAGGGGGATGCGCCCTGGAAATTATGGAGCTAGGGGCCGGTGATGGCGCAATCTGATCTGCATTGCCGGTTTTGCAAGGCGGCTCTGACACATACCTTTGTCGATCTGGGCCGGACCCCGCTGGCCAATTCCTATCTGCCCGAAGCCGCGCTTGGCGAAGCCGAGCCGAGCTATCCGCTGCATGCAAGGGTGTGCGACAGATGCCTGCTGGTGCAGGTCGAAGATGTCGTGCCGGCAGAAGATATCTTCAGTGACTATGCCTATTTTTCCTCCTATGCGGCAAGCTGGGTGGCCCATGCAAAGGCCTATGCGGCGGCGATGATCGGGCGTTTTGGTCTTGATGCAGGTTCGCAGGTCATTGAGGTGGCGAGCAATGACGGCTATCTGCTGCAGCATTTCGTGGACGCGGACATTCCCGTTCTGGGGGTTGAGCCTGCCGCCAATGTCGCTGCGGCAGCCGAAGCAATCGGTGTGCCCACAGATGTGGCGTTTTTCGGGGTGGCGACAGCGCAAAGGCTGCGCGAAGCGGGTCATGCGGCGGATCTGATCGCTGCCAACAATGTGCTGGCACATGTGCCCGACATCAATGATTTCGTCGCGGGGTTTGCGGTGCTGCTCAAGCCCGAAGGGGTATGGACCATCGAATTTCCGCATCTGCTGCGCCTGATGCAGCAGGTGCAGTTCGATACGATCTATCACGAGCATTATTCCTATTACTCGCTGCTTGTCGTCGAGCGTATTCTGGGCGCGCACGGGCTGCGGGTATTCGATGTGGAGGAACTGCCGACCCATGGGGGGTCCTTGCGCGTCTATGCCTGTCATGAGGGGGCGGCGCATGTGGCGACGGCGGCGCTGGAGCGCCTGCGCGCGCGCGAAGCGGAAGCCGGGCTTGATCGGGTGGAAACCTATGCGGGGTTCGGCCCGCGCGTTGCCGCCATTCAGCGCGCATTGCGCGAATTCCTTGACACGGCACAGGCAGAAGGCAAGACGGTCGCAGCCTATGGTGCCGCGGCGAAGGGCAACACATTGCTCAACAGCAGCGGTGTGGGGGCGGACAATATTCTTTTTGTTGCCGACCGCAATCCGCACAAACAGGGCAAATTCCTGCCCGGCAGTCATATTCCGATCCGTGCGCCCGAGGCGATAGTTGCGGCACGTCCGGATTATCTGCTGATCCTGCCATGGAATCTTGAACAGGAAATTCGTCAGGAAATGGCGCAAATTTCCGAATGGGGGGGCCGTTTTGTAGTGCCGATCCCTGAACTTCGGATCTTGGATTGAGCCGATGCGGTTGAGCCCGGGCAAGTTCGACGGCGTCACGGTTATCGATATCGACCGTCATGGCGATGCGCGCGGTCACTTTGCCCGGCTGTTCTGCGAGAATGAACTGGCTCAACATGGGATCGAATTTCGCGCGGTGCAGACAAATCTGTCCTGTAACACCCGGGCGCTGACCCTGCGCGGAATGCATTATCAGGATTTGTCCGCCCCCGAACCGAAGATCGTCCGCTGCTTGCGCGGCGAAATTTTCGATGTAGCGGTCGATCTGCGCCCGCAATCGCCAAGTTTCGGGCAGTGGCACGGCGAAAGATTGAGCGCGGAAAACGGGCGCGCGCTTTATATCGCGCCCGGACTTGCGCATGGTTTTCTGAGCCTGACCGATGAAACAGAGCTCCTCTATCATATGGGCGGGTTCTATGTGGCGGAGCTGGCGCGTGCGGTACGCTGGGACGATCCGCATCTGAATATTGCCTGGCCCGCTGTGCCCGCTGTTATTTCCGAACGCGACGGGGCCGCCCCCTCGATGGCGGAGCTTTTCCCCGGAAGGTTCGCCGATGGTTAGGGCGGGGGAGCGCATTCTGGTGACGGGTGCGACCGGGATTATCGGTCGCCATGCGGTTGCAAATCTTGTGGCGCGGGGGTGCGAGGTGCATGCGGTGGCGCGCGGCAGTCTTGACCAGGTGCCGTTGCAGGGCGCGCAAACGCACAAGCTCGATCTGCTGGACCGGCCCGCGACCCAGGCGTTACTCGGGGACATCAGGCCCGATATCCTGCTCCATCTTGCCTGGATTACCGGGCATGGACGGTTCTGGAATGCACCGGAAAATCTCGACTGGCTGGCAAGCAGTATTTATCTCATTCGCGGCTTTGTCGATGCGGGCGGGCGCAGGGTTGTGGTCGCGGGGACCTGCGCTGAGTACGACCCGGCAGCCGAACAGAGCGCCCCCTTGCCCGAAACCGCCCCCTGCCATCCGCAAACGCTCTATGGCTGGGCCAAGCATGCATTGCATCGGGTGCTGGCGGCCTATGCGGCACAGGTCGGGCTCAGCTATGGCTGGGGGCGTTTGTTCCTGCTTTACGGGGAGGATGAGCCGGCGGAGAGGCTTGCCCCTTCCGTTGTCGGGGCAGTGCTTGCCGGGCAGCCGGCCAAATGCTCGCGCGGTTTGCAGATCCGTGATTTTCTGGATACCCGGGATGCGGGGGCGGCATTTGCCGCACTGGCGGCAAGTGATGTGGAGGGAGCTGTGAATATCTGTTCGGGTCAGGCGATCTCGGTCGCTGAATTTGCCACCCGGCTTGCATCGGCGATGGGGCGACCGGATCTGTTGCAGCTCGGTGCGCTGCCTGACAGGCCGAATGACCCGCCCTATCTTGTGGGCGATCCGGACAGGCTGAATATGGAAGTCGGGTTTACGCCGGGGGTCACGCTCGAGGCGGGCCTGAATGATACGATTGCGCGGTTGCGCGCGCCGTCTGGCGGGAGTGCGTGAGAATGGCAGCGCCAAGATGCCGTTTGTGCGCGGCAGAGACATTGCATCCGGTGGTCGAGCGGCCCCGTTCGGCCGTGCTCCAGAACCGCGTTTTCCCAAGCGCCGAGGAGGCGCGTGCGGCGCGGGCGGGGCAGCTCGATATCCGACGCTGCGCCGATTGCGGTTTCATGCATAATTACGCTTTCGATCCCGCGATGGTCGATTATGTGCCTGAATATGAGAATGAGCAGGGAAATTCCGCGCATTTCCGTGACCATATGGCAAGTCTTATCGATCAGATCGCTGAGGCGGCGGAAGCTATGGCGCGGGGTGAGGCTGACACCCTTTCGATCGTCGATATCGGCTGCGGGCAGGGCGGTTTTCTCGAAGCGGTGTTATCGCGGCTTGGCAGGCGGGGCTGTGGTTTCGGCTTTGATGCGGCGTTTCGCGGTGCCGAGGTCGAGAGTGGCCGACACCGCTATTACCGGCGTTATTTCGACGGCGATACAGGGCATCTTGTGCCCGACGGCGCGGTCATCATGGTGACGCGGCATGTTATTGAGCATGTGCCCGACCCGGTTGGTTTCCTGCGCGGTATCCGGGCCGCGATCCGTCCCGCACAACAGGTGCGGCTTTATGTCGAGACGCCCTGCGCGGAATGGATATTCCGCAACCGGGTGGTGCAGGACTTCTTTTACGAGCATTGCAATTACTGGACCGCAGACAGCCTGTCCTTTGCGGCGGCGCGGGCGGGATTTGCGGTCGAAGGTGTGCGGCATGTCTTCAGCGGGCAGTATCTGTGGCTTGAGGCCGTTCCCGAACCCGATGAAGGACGTGCCGCCGCAAGCCCGCACGGGCGCGGGGAGGGGGCGCTTGTTGCCGCCTATCGCGCGGCGGAGGCGGCGACCCTTGGCCATTGGCGGGCGCGGTTGCGCGCGCTGTCGGCTGAAGGGGGCGTTGCCCTTTGGGGGGCAGGCGGCAAGGGTGTCACGATGGCCGCATTACTCGATCCGCAGGCTGAAAATATTGCGTGCCTTATCGATATCAACCGTAACAAGCAGGGACGCTTTGTTCCGATCACCGGGCATCCGGTTGTCGATGCGCAAACCGCGGTTGCGCATTATGGTGTGCGCACCGCGATTGTCATGAACCCCAATTACCATGATGAAATCGCGGCCGCACTTGATTCTGACGGACTGCAGATCACCCTGATTGATGAAACCGAGGTGCGGCCATGAGCACGCCCTCACCTGCGCTGATCCCGGTCGCGGGGCCAAGCATTACAGATCGCGAGATCGACTATGTGCGGGATGCGGCGGAAAATGGCTGGTTTGAAAATGCCGGTCTGTTCCACGAGCGGTTCGAGCGCGCTTTCGCCGCCGCTACGGGGCGGCGGCATGCGATGGCGCTGCCGTCCTGCACATCGGGGCTGCATCTGGCGCTTGCAGCACTTGATATCGGCCCCGGCGACGAGGTGATCTTGCCCGATGTGACTTGGATTGCGTCCGCAGCACCGGTTTCCTATGTCGGGGCGACCCCTGTTTTTGCGGATATGGACCCCGAAAGCTGGTGCGTCACAGCGGCAACCATCGCCCCCTGCATAACGGAAAAGACGCGCGCCATCCTTATCGTCGATCTGTATGGTTCGATGCCGCCAATGGATGAGATTGCGGCACTTGCCGGGCGGCATGGTCTGCCACTGATCGAGGATGCGGCGGAAGCGGCGGGTTCGCGCTATCGTGATCAGCCGGCGGGTAGTTTCGGACTTGCCAGCGCCTTCAGCTTTCATGGCTCGAAAACCCTGACGACCGGGGAAGGGGGAATGCTGGTCAGTGACGATGCCGAATTTTTTGCCCGTTGCCAGTTTCTGCGCGATCATGGCCGGGTGCCTGGTGATGTCTCGTTCCGCAGCACCGAGGTCGGCTTCAAATACAAGATGTCGGCGATGCAGGCCGCGATGGGGCTTGCCCAGACCGAACGGCTTGAGGAACTGATCGCCCGCAAGCGTGACATCTTTGCCGCCTATGCCGCGCGGCTTGGCGGTTTGCCCGGGATCACGCTCAATGCGGAACCCGATGGGGTGCTGAACAGCTACTGGATGGTCACAGTCATCTTCCCCGAACGCTTTGCGGGGCGAAAGCCTGCCCTGATGGCCGCATTCCGCGAGCGCGGCATTGCGACCCGCCCGATGTTTGATCCGCTGAGCGACATTCCCGCCTTCGCGCAAACTCCCCAGGCACAGGTGGCGCGGGGCAGAAACACGGTGTCTTATGCCATTGCGCCGCGCGGGCTTAATCTGCCCAGCGGCTATAATCTGGGCACAGAAGATATCACCTATGTCTGCGATATGGTGGAAGAGGTGCTGCAGGCCGGGCCTGAATAGGGCGCGGCGGGCCCGATCGCCCGGCTCAGACTTTCTTGCGCAGTCAGACTTTCTTGCGCAGGATGACAAGCCGGATCGGGCTGTAATTACCCATCGGGGGCAGTTTCACGGCAAGCTGATGAATTTCATGCTGATAGTCCGGATCGGTTCCCTGCATTCTGCACATGGCGGAATAGATGACCCGGGTCGCATAATAATAGGCGCTTGCGAATTCGCGGAATTCGATTGTCTCGAAATGCTGTGCGGCCTGAGCGCGGAATTCGGCCTCATGGAAAAAATGGTTATGCCAGCGGATCTGAATTTCAGGCAGTTCCATCGTCCCGCGGGCCGCATTCATCGCATCCTGGCCTTCATGAAAATTCTCGATGGCAAGATAATGGCCGCCCGGTTTAAGGGTGCGTGCAATTTCCCCTAGCGCGCGGAACTGCGCGGCGCTGTCATCAAGATTGATCAGGCACCGGTCCGTCATGGCGATATCGAGGCCTGCTTCGCCGACACTTGCCACCGGATTGGTGACATCACCGACCGAAAACGCAAGATTCCCCCCATCCGCATCGAGGGCTGCAAGATTGCTATTCGCCGTTTCGATCATCTGCGGCGCGTAATCAAAGCCGCGGAAGTCATAGTCGCGAAAACGCGGCGCGAGCGCCAGCAGGGTGTTGCCGTCACCACACCCCATATCGGCGATGCGCGCACCTTTAGCCGGTGCCAGTTCATCGATCATGCCGATGAGCGTGGCAACCTCAAGATATCGCATCCAGACATCCTGGGTCGTCGCGGTCAGCTCTCCCGCATTCTGGCCTGCCCGCTCATCCCAATATTGCCGGATTTTCTCGCTCATCTGCTCTGCCTCGCCCGATTTGGCTTTATTGCTTTCC
>CAMYID010000018.1 GCA_947258435.1 uncultured Alphaproteobacteria bacterium | reverse complement strand
GTCCGCCGTCGCCGCAGCGGCGGAGGCGGCGGGCAGCAGCCCGCGTTCGACCGCGGGCCGCCCCGGCACCCGTGAATACAAGCGCAAGGGCAAGGGCACGCGCCGCCGCAAGGGGCCGTAGCTTTCCCGCGTGCCGAACTCCCGGTCAAAGCCACCGATCAGTGAAAATATACGTGAAATGTAGCCCGCCCCCTATCGTTCGCGGCACGGCATGTCTATATAGCGGGAAGGTACCCATGCCGTCTTGCGGGAACAGATGGCTGGGCGACAGGCGCAGGGCGGAAACTTCCGAGGAAGTTGAATGATTTATCTGATGGCCATTGCCGGCCTGGCAATTTTGCTGCTGACAGGCGATCTGCTGGTCCGCGGTGCGGTGGGCGTGGCATGCCGTCTTGGAATTCCGCCGCTGGTGATCGGGCTGACGATTGTGGCATTCGGTACATCGGCGCCTGAGCTGATGATCTGTATCCAGGCGGCGCTGGCAGGGTCGCCCGGAATTGCGATCGGCAATGTTGTCGGCAGTAACATCGCCAATGTGTTTCTGGTGTTGGGAATACCGGCAATGATCTGCCCGATTGTCTGCAACCAGCCGCGTGTCCTGCAGAATGCGCTGATGATGTTGGCGGCAAGCTTTGTGTTTACCGGCCTTGCCTATACCGGTCAGTTCGGTTTTGCCGAAGGTGCCTTCATGATGGCGCTGGTTTTTGCCTTTCTGTGGTATTCGGCCAAGGGCAGCCGGCAGGCCGGGATCAGCGATGAGGAAATGCTGGAGGTCGATGGCCTATCGGGCACACCGCATTCGCTGCCGATAGCGCTGGGACTGATACTGGCAGGGTTGCTGGGGCTGCCGCTCGGGGCGCATCTTCTGATTAGCGGGGCGACCGAGATCGCCCGCGAGTTTCAGGTCGGGGAAGAGATTATCGGCCTTTCGATGGTCGCGATCGGCACGTCCTTGCCTGAGTTGGCCACCACCCTTGTCGCGGCCTTCCGGCGGCATTGCGATGTGGCTATCGGAAATGTGATCGGCAGCAATGTCTTCAACCTGCTGGCGATCATGGGCGCAACGGCAATGGTTGCCCCGGTGCCGGTACCGCCGGGATTTCTGGTACTCGATATCTGGGTCATGGTGATTGCCGCATGCATCCTGCTGCCCTTTATCCTGCGCCAGGGGCGGATTAATTTTCCCATGGGTGTTGTGTTTCTGGCGGCCTATATCGGCTATCTGATATTCATCTTCTATGATGGCCGGAAGATGATGATGGCAATCAGCTGATCGCAGCGAAGGGGAACATGCAGCAGGCAGATCCGAAACAGGTCGTATTGGTAACCGGCGCCGCGCGCCGGATCGGTCGTGCGATCGCGACCGACCTTGCGGCCCATGGCTGGCATGTGGGGGTGCATTACGGCACATCCGAAGGGCCGGCCCATGAGCTTGTTGCCGAGATCCGCAAGGCGGGCGGTCAGGCAGTGGCGCTGGCCGCCGATCTGGGCGACGCGGCTGCGGTGGCGGATCTGATCGGCCGGCTTGCCGCGGAATTCGGGCCTGTGAACTGTCTGATCAACAACGCATCCTTGTTCGAGCATGATGCACTTGAAACCATGTCACGCGACAGTTGGGCGGCGCATATGGATGTCAATCTCTATGCGCCCGCGCTTTTGATGCAGGCGTTTGCCGCACAGCTGCCCGACACCATGGCCGGGAATGTGATCAATATTGTCGACCAGCGTGTCTGGCGGCTGACACCGCGCTTTTTCTCCTACACGCTGAGCAAGGCGGGCTTGTGGACGATGACGCAAACCGCTGCCATGGCGCTTGCGCCGCATATCCGGGTGAATGCGATCGCGCCGGGGCCGACCTTGCGCAATGAACGGCAAAGCGCGGAAGATTTCGCCGCGCAGGAAAAGAATGTATTGCTGCGGCATGGGGCGGCGCTTGAGGAATTTGGTGCCGCTGTCCGCTTCATCGTTGCCGCGGGCTCGATGACCGGGCAGATGATCGCACTTGATGGCGGCCAGCATCTGGCCTGGGAAACGCCTGATATTCGCGGCCTTGATGAATGAGTATGGCAGTTGGGAAGATGTTATGAGCCAGTCCAGCCCTGACAACCGGAATGCGGGTGCGCAGATCATGCCGCTGCGGATCGCCGATGCGGCGCAATCGGTGCGGCATGTCTTTATCCGCGATCTGCTGCTGAATGCCCATATCGGTGTGCATCGTCATGAGAAGGGCCGCAGTCAGCCCGTGCGCATCAATATCGATCTCACCGTCCGCGAAAGCGGCCCGGATGCAGGGGACGATCTGGAGAATGTCGTCTGTTACGAGCAGGTTGTCGACAAGGTCAAGGAACTTGTGGAATCGCAGCATATCAATCTTGCCGAAACGATGGCCGAACGGATCGCTACCCGGTGCTTTGAAGATGTGCGCGTGCTGGTCGCACGGGTCAGGCTTGAAAAACTGACCGTTATTGCCGAGGCCGCAAGTGTCGGCGTGGAAATCGAGCGCACACGCCCCGATTTCCGGGATACCGAGCTCGGCGGCCCTGATTTCAGCAATCGCTAGGCTGCATCCGGCTCATTCGGGCGGAATCGGGCCGATAGTTGTGCACAGTCGCGAAAACCGGCAGAATTCTGCCATAATTCTGTAAAACTTCGCTGGAACAGAGACGGAAAGTTGAGAGCATTTCAGAAAAATATAACATTATCAATATGTTATGCATATGCTCAAATTTTGCGCAAAATTAAACTTGGTAAGGATTCCCAAGGGTTAGCGCCGCTATACCGTGTTTGTCCACAAAGTTATCCACAGCTCATGGCCCGGCGATGAATGTTTCCTGTGCAGCGTGGCAGAAATCGCGGTTTTCCGGGCGGTAGGCGGCGGCGCATGGATTTGCCGGAAGTCTGCCGAATGTTTTTTGGATGGAAAAGTCATGGCGCAACAACGATCAGACAAGCCGCTCCCTACCGGGCCTGCGCTGATCCGCGACTATGTGCGCCGCTTGCCCAATGCGCCCGGCGTCTATCGCATGTTAGGCGCCCGGGACGAGCTGCTCTATGTGGGCAAGGCGCGCAACCTGAAAAAGCGGGTGGCGAATTACACCAAGCTTGCCGGACAGCCTGCACGGATCGGGCGGATGATTCTCGCAACCGCCGCGATGGAATTCATCACCACTGAAACCGAAACCGAGGCGCTGCTGCTTGAGGCCAATCTGATCAAGCGGCTGAAGCCGCGCTACAATGTGCTGCTGCGCGACGATAAGTCCTTTCCCTATATTCTGGTACGCCACGATCATGATTTTCCGCAGGTGGAGAAATATCGCGGCGCGCAGAACAGGCCCGGCGATTATTACGGGCCTTTTGCCTCGGCCGGGGCGGTGAACAGCACGCTCAACAGTCTGCAAAAGGCGTTTCTGCTGCGCAGCTGTTCGGACAGTGTGTTTCAGAATCGCACGCGCCCCTGTCTGTTGCATCAGATCAAACGTTGCAGCGCACCCTGCGTCGGTCTGATCGATAAGCAGCGCTATGCGGGTCTGGTGACGCAGGCGCAGGAGTTTCTGACCGGCGGGGCGCAGGATTTGCGCGATCGGCTGACCGGCGCGATGCAGGATGCCTCCGCTGCCCTCGATTTCGAGCAGGCCGCACTCTATCGTGACCGTATCCGTGCCTTGAGTGCTGTGCAGGCCCATCAGGGGATCAATCCTGGCAGCACAAAAGAGGCGGATGTTTTCGCTGCCTATCAGCAGGGCGGGCAAACCTGCATTCAGCTCTTCTTCTTCCGGTCAGGTCAGAACTGGGGAAACCGGGCCTATTTCCCGCGTGCCGACCGCAGCCTGCCGATCGGCGAAATTCTGGGCGCCTTTATCGGCCAGTTTTACGATAACAAGCCGCCGCCGCGCCTGCTGCTGTTGTCGCATCGGGTGGATGAGCCCGCGCTTCTTTGCGAGGCATTGTCTGTACGGGCAGGCCGAAAGGTTACCCTGTCTGTGCCCGTGCGTGGTGAAAAGAAGGCGCTTGTGGCGCATGCCCTGAACAATGCGCGCGAGGCGCTTGAACGCAAGCTGGCGGAATCCGCGTCGCAGGAGAAGCTGTTGCAGGGGCTTGCGCAGACCCTGGAGCTGCCCGCGCCGCCGCGCCGGATCGAAGTCTATGACAACAGCCACATTCAGGGAACGCACCCGGTTGGGGCCATGATTGTGGCCGGACCGGATGGTTTTCAGAAAGCGCAGTATCGCAAGTTCAATATCCGCGACACGGCAATAACCCCGGGCGATGATTATGCGATGATGCGTGAGGTGCTGACACGGCGCTTCAGGCGGTTACAGGCCGAGCGCGCGCCGTCCGGTCTGCCGTCCGATTTGCCGCCCGGTCCGAAGCAGTGGCCCGATCTGGTGATCATCGATGGCGGCACCGGGCAACTCAATGTCGCGCGCGACATTCTTGCCGAACTGGGCATTGGGAATATTGCGCTGCTGGCGGTGTCCAAGGGGCCTGATCGCGATGCCGGGCGCGAGCGTTTTCACCAGCCGCAGAAAGCGGCGTTCAGCCTCGACCCCCGTGATCCGGTTCTGTATTTCCTGCAACGGCTGCGCGATGAGGCGCATCGTTTCGCGATTGGCAGTCACAGAAACCGTCGCAAGGGCGCGGTCGCGGCCTCGCCGCTTGATGCGATTGCGGGTATCGGACCCAAACGCAAACGGGCGCTGCTGAACCATTTCGGATCGGCACGGGATGTGTCGCGCGCGGGGCTGACCGATCTGAAAGCCGTACCCGGTATAAGTGCCGCCGCCGCACAGCGCATCTATGATCATTTCAACGCGACCGATTAGGGCGTGCGCGATATCGCTATATATTGCGCCGATCGGGCCGGTGCGCTTGTCCGCTCGCGCCGCTTATGTTACGGGCAAACAGTTATTTTCGCTCAATCGCCGGCGCGTTCCGCACGGCGTCAGTCGCAAGAAAGTCGCCTGAAATGGTCATGAACCTGCCGAACTTGCTGACTTACGGCCGTATCGCCCTGATCCCCTTGCTTGTTGCGGTGTTCTTCTTTCCCGGCGATGTCGCCGACTGGATGGCGCTTGGCATCTATACGGCTGCCTGCGTGACCGATTTTCTGGACGGCTATCTTGCCCGTGCCATGAAGCAGCAATCGCCGCTTGGCACGATGCTTGATCCCATAGCGGATAAATTGCTGATTGCCACAGCCATCGTCATGCTGATGGCGTCGCAACGGATCGATGGTATTTCCGAAATCGCCGGGGTTGTCATTCTGTGTCGCGAATTTCTCGTTTCCGGTCTGCGCGAGTTTCTGGCAAGCGCCAAGGTCAGTATGCCGGTATCGCAGCTTGCCAAATGGAAGACCGCGGTGCAGATGTTTGCGCTTGGTTTCTTGCTGGCGGGCGAGGCGGGGGATAAAGTTCTGCCGATCAATTATGAGCTTGGTATCGCCGGATTATGGATCGCCGCGATCCTGACCCTTTATACCGGTTACGACTATTTGCGCGCAGGGGTGCGCCATGCGATCGATCCGGCCGCCAGCAATGATGCGAACGAATAGCGATGAAAATATTATATTTTGCCTGGATCCGGCAGCGTATCGGCAAAAGCTCGGACGAGCTGGATGTGCCGCAAGAGGTTGCGACGGTCAGCGATCTGATCGGCTGGCTGCAATCGCGCGGCGCGGGTTATGCGGCCGCATTCGCGGATCGCGATGCGCTGCGCATGGCGGTTAATCAGGAACATGTCGATGCGGCGCACCCTGTGTCCAATGGGGATGAGGTTGCGTTTTTTCCGCCGGTCACGGGGGGCTGATAGATGATCCGGGTGCAGCGTGAGGATTTCGATCTTGCCGTTGAAATCGCGGCGCTGACTGGGGGCAGGCCGGGGATTGGCGGGGTCGTCAGCTTTACCGGGCTTGTCCGTGATTTCAGCACTGGCAAGCAGGTTTCGGCCATGACGCTTGAGCATTATCCCGGCATGACGGAGAAGGAGCTTGCCCGGATCGACGCGGAAGCCTGCGCGCGCTGGCCGCTTGAGGCATGTCTGGTCATTCATCGCTATGGCAGGTTGCAGCCGGGCGAGCAGATCATGGCTGTCGTCACCGCATCCGCGCATCGGCAGGCGGCGTTCGAGGCGGCGGAATTTCTGGTCGACTGGCTGAAGACCAAGGCGCCCTTCTGGAAACTTGAGGCCGGTGAACAGGGTGATAGCTGGGTGGAGGCGCAGGCCAGTGACGATGAAGCCGCGGCCCGTTGGGAAAAGCCGTGAAGTATGTGGCTTTGCAACCATGCCTGATACCCTGACAGCATCTGCTGCATCTGCCGGATCTGTTGTGTGTATCTGGCTGTGTGTCGGCCTGTTTGGCAGGGCAATCAGATGAATGAACCGCTCATTCCCGAATTGAAGATCCGCTCGGCCAGATCGCCGCTGATAGTTGCGCTGATTCTGGTCATTCTCAGCGGCCTGTTTCTTTTCGGTCCGTTCGATGAGCTGCGCATATGGCTTGAGCAGACACGCTGGATCATGCCCGCCGTCGGTTACGAAATTTCATTGTGGAAGATCGTTTACGGATCGGTTGCGGTCATCTTCGTTTTTCTGGGTGCGGTTGTGCTCTCGCGGTTGATTGCCACAGCGCTCGGGCGGGTCGATAGTCTGGGAGCAAGCAACCGTACCCTGCTCATCAAGGGGGCTCAGATCACCGTTTATGCGCTGCTGTTTCTCATCATGCTCGACCTGCTGGGGATCGATCTGACGACACTGACGGTGTTTGGCGGTGCGCTTGGTATCGGGATCGGCTTCGGATTGCAGAAAATCACCTCCAACTTTATCAGCGGAATCATTCTGCTGAGCGAAAAATCGGTGGAACAGGATGATTTGCTGGAACTGGATGACGGCACATTCGGGTTCGTGCGCGAAACGAGCACCCGTTACACCCTGCTTGAGACATTCGACGGCAAGGAGATTCTCGTCCCCAACGAAGATCTGATCACAAGCCGGGTGGTCAACTGGACCTATACCAGGCCCAATGGCCGGATACAGATCGATGTCGGTGTTTCCTATGATTCAGATATCATGCTTGCGCGCGACCTGATGCTTGCGGCCGCCAGCGAGCATCCACAGTGCAGCAAGCAGCCCGCGCCGCAATGTTTTCTCATCGCCTTCGCCGACAGTTCGGTCAATTTCACGCTGTATTTCTGGATCGACGATATCACAACCGGCCGGCGCGGCCCGCAAAGCGAGGTGATGTTCGCGATCTGGGACAAATTTGCGGAAAACGGCATAACGATTCCGTTCCCGCAGCGGGACCTGCATGTGAAAAACTGGCCCGCCGCCGATGAGGTGCGCGATGCGGCGCATTCCGGTCCAAAGCAGGATGAAGGACATAGCGATGTCAGCCATTCCGGATAAGCATATCGTCCATGCCCTGCTGCTTGACGGTGCGGGTGGGGCGCAGCCGATGGAAGAGGATGAAATTCCAGGCCATATCGCCGCAGGCCACCCGGTCTGGGTGCATCTGGAGGCGCTGCATCCCGAGACGCCCGAATGGCTCGCACAGCATTTGCCGATCCTCGATGAACTGATGATCGAGGCGCTGGTGGCCGAGGAAACGCGGCCGCGCGCCATCGAGCATGATGAGGCGATGCTGCTGTTTCTGCGCGGTGTGAATCTCAACGAAAACGCCGAGCCCGAGGATATGGTCTCCATCCGCATGTGCATCGGTGAAAAATTCTGTGTCAGCCTGCGCCGGCGGCCGCTCAAGGCTGTCAGCGATATTGTGCACCGCCTGCAACGCGGGACCGGGCCGGCTGCGATCCCCGATCTGGTCAATGATCTGGCCGGCACCCTGTTCGACAGGATGGAGCCTGTGCTGAGCGAGCTGGATGAGCGGACCGACAGCCTTGAGGAGCTTGTCGCCGACAAGCCCGATGCGGCGATGCGGCATGAAATCGTCGCCTTGCGTAAACGCGCCATCCTGTTACGCCGCTATCTGGCGCCGCAGCGCGATGCCATCGGCCGGCTGCGTACCATGCCGCATATATGGCTCGATGACAGGCATCGCCGCCATCTGTACGAACATTACGATCAGCTGACGCGTTTTGTCGAAGATCTCGACGCGGTGCGCGAGCGTTCGCAGATCATTCAGGACGAGCTGACGACCGCATTGTCCGACAAACTCAACCGCAATCTCTATCTGCTGTCGATTGTTGCCGCGATCTTCCTGCCGCTCGGTTTTCTCACTGGTCTGCTTGGCATCAATGTCGGCGGCATTCCGGGTACGGAAAGCCCCTATGCTTTTGGTATATTCTCAGCGGTTCTTGTTCTGCTTGTGGTGTTGCAGGTCGTGATTTTCCGCCGCCTGCACTGGATCTGACGGCGCTAAGGCTCCCGATCCCGCCCCGACCGGATCTCAGTTGCCGCCGGAAAAATTTCGCCGTGCGTCGCCGGCTGCCGTAAACCCGCTTGTCAGCTGACTTTGGTCGGCATCGGCGAAACTTGTCGCCTGGTGCAGCGCATTGGCAGTCGCGTTCACTGCTTCCTTCACCATCCGGGTTGTCGCCCAGGGCATTTGCACAACCTGCCCGGCCATCTCCATCGCCTTGTCGACGGTGCGGCCATCGTCGGCGATCTCATCGACAAGTCCCCATTCGCGGGCCATTTCCGCACCCATTTTTTCGCACATCAGAACGATGCGCTTGGCCCTGGCCGGGCCGACCAGGGTAATCAGCCGCGGCAAAGCGCCCCATTGCAGGTTAAGGCCGATCTTCACTTCGGGCACGTAGAGATAGGCGCCCTTTCCGAGCACTCGCCAGTCGCAGGCCAGTGCCAGAGCGCACCCTGCACCGACCGACATGCTTTCCATCGCCGCGATGGTAATCTGGGGCATGTTTTCCCACGCCGCGCACAGCTTGCCGCCACGGTAAAATCGCGCCCTTTTTGCGACATCGGTATTTTGTGCCGGGTCTTCGGGCGCGCGTTCCTTCAGGTCGGCACCGGCCGAAAAGGCATCCCGCCGACCGGCAAGCACCACCGCCTGGGTTTCGAGATCGTCGTGAAATTCTCGCGCAACCTCGGTCAGCTCCAATATCTGCTGTTCATTGAACGCATTCAGGCTGCCGCCGCGATCAAACCGGACCAGGGCAACTGGCCCCAGCTTTTCCACAGTGACAATTTCTCTGGCCATGGCGTCGTCCTTTCCGACGGTTATGCCGAGCCCTGTCCTATTCGGCTGCGTCCGCTGTCGGCAGTTTGTAGTCAGCGAATTGTTCGCGCAGGGTGGTTTTCTGAATCTTGCCCGTGGCGGTATGGGGGATCTCGTCGATAAAGGTGACATCGTCGGGCATCCACCATTTGGCGATCTTGCCGTCCATAAAGGCCAGCACCTCCTCGCGTGTCACATTGCTGCCTTCCGCCCGCACGATGATCAGCAGCGGTCGCTCGTCCCATTTCGGATGGGCGATGCCGATAACCGCGGCTTCCGCCACGCCCGGACAGCCCACCGCGAGATTTTCCAGATCGATTGAGGAGATCCATTCGCCCCCCGATTTGATGACATCCTTGGAACGGTCGGTGATCTGCATGAAGCCAAGCGGGTCGATGGTGGCGACATCGCCGGTATCGAACCAGCCATCCTGGTCGAGGATTTCGCCCCCCTCGCCCTTGAGATAGGATTTCGAGATCGTCGGGCCGCGCACCAGCAGATGACCGAACGCCTGACCATCGCGGGGCAGCTCCTTGCCGTCATCATCGGTGATCTTCATCTCGACCGGATAGATGAGGCGGCCCTGCTTGACCTTGATATCGAGCCGCGCCTGCTTGTCGAGATTTTCCATTCCCGCCTTGAAGTTGCACAGGGTGCCAAGCGGGCTCATTTCGGTCATGCCCCAGGCATGCGCCACCTCAACGCCGTAAACATTCTCGAAGGTGTCGATCATGCTGCGCGGCACGGCTGAGCCGCCGATCACGACGCGTTTGAGATAGTTGAGCTTCAGATCATTCGCCTGCATATGCTGCAACAGCATCAGCCACACGGTGGGCACGGCGGCGGTGAAGTTGATCTGCTCATCTTCCAGCATGTTATAGACGCTTTCGCCGTCCAGATGCCGTCCCGGCAGCACCAGCTTGCCGCCGACCATGGGCACCGCATAGGCCAGCGCCCAGGCATTGGCGTGGAACATCGGCACCACCGGCATCACATTGTCGACCGACCGCAGCGCCATCGCATCCGCGCCCGCCGCCGCCATCGCATGCAGCACGTTGGAGCGGTGCGAATACAGCACGCCCTTCGGGTTTCCCGTCGTGCCCGAGGTGTAGCACAGCCCGCATGCGGTATTCTCGTCGAGATCGGGCCAGCTGAATGCCGTACTTTCTTCCGCGATCAGATCTTCATAGCAGATGGTATTCTTCAGGCTCGTCCGGGGCATGTGATCGCGATCGGTGAGGATGACGAAGCCCTTGACGGATTCAAGCTTGTCGGCGATGTCCTCAAGCTGTTCGATGAAAGTCAGGTCGGTGAAGATGTACTGGTCTTCCGCGTGATTGGCGATATAGGTGATCTGCTCGGGAAACAGGCGCGGATTGATGGTGTGGGCAATCGCCCCCATGCCGGCGATCGCGTACCAGCATTCCACATGCCGGAATGTATTCCAGGCAAGCGTCGCCACGCATTGTCCCGGCTTTACACCCAGGCCGCTCAGCGCGTTTGCAAGACGGCGCGAGCGTTCCGCAAGCGCGATATAGTTATAGCGGTGCATCGGCCCTTCGGTCATTGCGGAGACGATTTCACGCTCCCCGTGATTGAGTGCCGCATGTTCGAGAATTCCCGAAACCAGTAGCTGCCGATCTTGCATTAAGCCCAACATGGCCCGCCCTTTCCTGATACGCATTGTCGTTATGGGTTTTGTGGCGGAGTTTAGGCGTCAGCCCCCCTTTTCTCAAGCTCGCCGACGATTTTACGTGTCAGCAGATTGTGTTGCGCCGCGCGCCGCGCTAGACCCTATCCATGACGGAAAATACAGCAATGGACGAGCCGGCCCCGCCCGGCATGTTGAGCGGGAATGCCAAAGGTATCCTTTTCATGCTGTTTTCCGCCGCCGCGGTCAGCTGCATGACCGGCGTGATCCGCTATCTGTCCGATACGCTGCACCCTTTCGAAATCGCCTTTTTCCGCAATTTCTTCGGTCTGATATTTCTCGCGCCGATGGTGTTGCAGGCCGGTACGCGGCATCTGCGCACCAGCAAAGCCCCTTTTCTTGTCGGGCGCGGCCTGCTCAGCGCCATTGCCATGCTGTGCTATTTCTACGGCGTTTCCATCGCACCGCTTGCGGAGGTGACGGCGCTTTCTTTCATGGGGCCCCTGTTTGCAACGATTTTCGCGGTGCTCATTCTGCGCGAAAAGCTGCATCTGCGGCGCACGGTTGCATTGATTATCGGTTTTTGCGGCGCGCTGATCATTCTGCGCCCGGGTTTTCAGGAGATCGGGCTCGGTTCGGTCCTGATCCTGTGTTCGGCGGCCGCCTGGTCGATTTGCATGATCATCATCAAGGTGCTCACCCGCACCGAATCTTCGGTGACGCAAAGCGTTTACACCGCCCTTGTTCTGGCGCCGATCACCGGGCTTGTCGCCATCGCCGAATGGCAGTGGCCAAGCCTTCTGCAGCTATTCTGGCTGGCGGTAATGGCGGGGCTTGGCACGGTCGGCCAGCTGGCCTTTACCGAATCCTTCAAGGCAGCGGAACTGACCACCGTTTTGCCGCTTGATTTCACGAAACTGATCTGGGCCAGCCTGATCGGCTATCTGATCTTTGCGCAGATGCTCGATATCTGGGTATTAGTCGGGGGTACCGTGATTTTCGCCGCCGCGACCTATATTTCGATCCGCGAAGCACGGCTCAACGCCGAGAAACTGAACCAGCAAATTGTGATGCCAGACAAAACCCAGGCAAGATCCAGACAAGAGCCAAACAAGATATAGCAGATAATTGGGAATCCGAGTGAGGGAGTAGAAAGATGGCCGAAGCCAGAAGACACGAAGCGCAAACCGAAGAATTGCAACAGATCCGGCAGTCTGTGGTTGCGCTGTGCGACAAGTTTCCCGGCGAATATTGGCGCGATATTGATGCCAAACGCGAATATCCGACCGCTTTTGTGCAGGCGCTGACCGAAGCAGGCTTTCTGGCGGTGCTGATCCCGGAAGAATATGGCGGCAGCGGGCTGGGGCTGACAGCCGCCGCCGCTGTGCTGGAGGAAATTCAGAAATCGGGCTGCAACGGGGCGGCCTGCCATGCGCAGATGTATATTATGGGCACGATCCTGCGGCACGGTAATGCGGAACAGAAGGCCAAATGGCTGCCCCGGATCGCAACCGGCGAATTGCGCTTGCAGGCATTTGGCGTGTCTGAACCCTCGAACGGCACCGATACGCTGAGCCTGAAGACCCGTGCGGTGCGCGATGGCGATCATTATGTGGTGAATGGCGGCAAGATCTGGACCTCGCGCGCCGAACATTCCGATCTCATGTTGCTGCTTGCGCGCACCACCCCGCGCGAAGAGGCAAAATCGCGCAGCGACGGGCTGTCGGTATTCGTCGTGGATATGCGCGAGACGGTGGGCAATGGCATGACCATCAAGCCGATCCGTACCATGATCAACCATTCCACCACCCAGGTATTTTTCGACGATATGAAGGTGCCCGCCGAAAACCTGCTGGGGGAAGAGGGCAAGGGCTTCAAATATATCCTGACCGGCATGAATGCGGAGCGGGTGCTGATCGGCGCGGAAACCATCGGAGATGCGCGCTGGTTCATCAAGAAGGCCACCGACTATGCGAATGAGCGGCAGGTCTTTGGCCGGCCCATCGCGCAGAATCAGGGTATTCAGTTCCCGATTGCCAAGGCCTATGCGCAGACAGAGGCTGCAAATCTGATGGTCGAGAAGGCCGCCCGGCTTTACGATGAGGGCAAGGATATCGGGCCAGAGGCCAATATGGCAAAGATGCTGGCCGCCGAAGCCTCCTGGGCGGCGGCGGATACCTGTCTGCAGACCCATGGCGGTTACGGCTTTGCCGAGGAATATGACGTGGAACGCAAATTCCGCGAGACACGGCTTTATCAGATCGCGCCGATTTCGACCAATCTGATCCTGTCTTATCTGTCCGAGCATGTGCTTGGCATGCCGCGTTCCTACTAGGCGCGGACGGGCAGGCGGATGCGCGCGGCGCTGAAGGGTATGCTGGTCGTGTCGCTGGGACAGGCGGTGGCCGCGCCCTATGCGACGATGCGGCTTGCCGATGGCGGCGCGCGGGTTATCAAGGTGGAACGGCCCGGCGGCGATTTCGGGCGCTATTACGATACGGTCGCCAGGGGGGAGTGCAGCTTTTTTGTCTGGCTCAACCGGGGCGCGGAATCGATTGAGCTTGATCTGAGGCAGCATGAGGATGCCGCACTGATGCGGCGTTTGCTGTCGCGCGCCGATGTGTTCATTCAGAATCTGGCGCCCGGTGCGCTGGAACGGCTTGGTTTCGGCTCGGCCGGCTTGCGGGCGGAATTTCCGCAGCTTGTCACCTGCGATATCAGCGGTTATGGCGCTGACGGTCCCTATCAGCATATGAAGGCCTATGACCTGCTCATTCAGGCGGAAAGCGGGGTTGCCTCGCTTACCGGATCGCCTGATGCGCCAGGCCGGATCGGGGTGTCGGCCTGCGATCTGACGGCGGGGATGAATGCCCATGCGGCGATCCTTGAGGCGCTGATCGCGCGCGGCCGCACCGGCCGGGGGCAGGGGATCCATGTCTCCCTGTTTGACGGGATGGCGGACTGGATGAACACGCCGCTTATGCATCAGCGTTATGCCGGCAAGGCACCGGGGCGTACGGGGCTTGCGCATCCGCAGGTCGTGCCTTACGGGTTGTTTCGCGCGCGTGACGGCGAAGTGGTGATTGCCATTCAGAACAATCGCGAATGGGTGCGGTTTGCTACCCATGTGCTGCAACGACCCGCGCTGGCCGAACACCCCGATTATGCCACCAATGAGGCGCGGGCGCATCGCCGCGAAGAATTGAACCGGATGATCGGCGATTGTTTCGCCGCGCTGTCGCGTGATGCGGTATCTGAGCGCCTTGTCGCCGCCGATATCGCATTTGGACGGCTGAGCAGCGTTGCCGATTTGATGACCCATCCGCAATTGCGTGAATTCGTGCAACCGACACCGTCAGGCGATGTGATCCTTGCGGCACCCGCTGCGCGGTTCACGGATCCGTCTGATCCGCCGCGCCCGGTCCCCGCGCTGGGGGAGCATGCGGCGGCGATCCGTGCGGAATTTGCGGCCGAACCGGGCTGATATCAGGGTATTGAGGGGAGAAAAGATATGGCCGATCGCGATCCGGTAATCGTCGGGGTGGCGGATACGCCGCTTGAAAACGGGCTGGTGCCGGGCGGGTTGTCGCCGCTGCAGATCACAGCCTTTGCCGCCAAGGCGGCGGTGGAGGAGGCGGGGCTCAGCCTGGACGATGTGGACGGGTTGCTGACGGCGGGTATGTGGGGCAATCCGGGGGCGGGTGCGTTGCCTGGCCTGACCTTGAGCGAATATCTCAATATCTGCCCACGCTTTACCGACAGCACGAATATTGGCGGCTCGGCCTTCGAGGCGCATGTGGCGCATGCGGCGATGGCGATTGAAAAGGGGTATTGCGAGGTGGCGCTGATCACCTATGCCAGTACCCAGCGCAGCGATGCGAGCCGCAATCTGGGCGGGCGGCCCGCGGCACTGACTTTTCAGTTCGAAACCCCTTACGGCATGCCGACACCGGCGGGCGGCTATGCCATGGCGGCGATGCGGCACATGCATGATTTCGGCACAACCGCGGAACAGCTTGCCACGATCGCGGTCAATACGCGCGGCTGGGCGATGCGCAATCCGGCCGCGATGTATCGCGCGCCATTGACGGTGGATGAGGTGCTTGCCAGCCCGATGATCTGCGATCCGCTGCGCAAGCTCGATTGCTGCCTTGTCACCGATGGTGGCGGCGCGGTGGTGATGACCAGCGCGCAAAATGCCCGGCGGCTCAACAAGCCGGCTGTCTATGTGCGCGGTTATGGGGAATCCCATACCCATTGGACGATGGGGGCGATGCCTGAACTGTCGCGCCTTGTTGCCGCTGAACGGGCGGGGGAAGCCGCTTTCGCCATGGCGGGGATCGGCCCTGACAGCATCGATCTTGCCGAAATCTATGACAGTTTCACAATCACCGTATTGCTGACGCTGGAGGCGCTTGGCTTCTGCAAACCTGGTGAGGGCGGCGCGTTTTCTGAGAAGGGCCGGACGGCGCCCGGCGGGGATTTTCCCATCAACACGAATGGCGGCGGGCTGTCTTATGCGCATCCGGGCATGTACGGGATCTTCTTGCTGATCGAGGCGGTGCGGCAATTGCGCGGCGAATGCGGGGCGCGGCAGGTGGCGGGGGTCAAAACCGCGCTGTGCCATGGCACCGGCGGCACCCTGTCGAGCGGTGCGACGACGATCCTTGCAAATAGCTGATCAGAAAGGGAAGCTCACCCATGTATCAGAAACCCCTGCCACAGCCTGACGCCGGTACCCGCCCTTTCTGGGAGGCGGCGCGCGCGCATCGGCTCTGCATTCCCAAATGCCGCGCTTGCGGCCAGTTTCATTTCTACCCGCGCGCGCTTTGCCCGCATTGTCGTTCCGCCGATCTTGACTGGGTCGATGTGTCAGGGCGCGGCAGGGTGCACACATTCACCATTGCGCGCCGGCCTGCGGGCCCCGCATTCAAGGAAGATGTGCCCTATATCGTCGCGCTGATCGATCTGGAGGAAGGCCCGCGCATGATGAGCAATATCGTCACCGGCGATGTGGAGGGTGTGAGGATCGGCGATCCGGTCAAGGTGCGGTTCGAGGATGTCAGCGCGGAGATCAGCCTGCCCAAATTCATCCCCGCATAGCGGCTGTGCCGCCGCGCCCGCCCCTGTCGCGTCCGCCCCTGTCGCGCCCGCCCGTGCCAGGCGCCTGCTCAGGGCAGCCGGACCCGCGCAAGGGGGCGTTCGCGCCCCGGCACATCGACATGCAGCCGGTAGATACCGCCCCCCTCATTTTCGGGTGCGCCGTCAGGCCCTGTCACAATATGGAGATCGCGCCAGTCGTCGCCCCCGAAACACAGGCTTGTCACCATCGGGACAGGCATCTCGATGCGGCCCGTTTCCTCCCCGTCCCGATTGTAAATGCCGACACCGCTGCCATGGGCGAGCGCGACCCAGACCGAACCGTCCGCCGCCACCGCCAGCCCGTCGGGCGAGCCTTTGCGGGTCTTTGCGAAGACGCGCCGGTTCGATAGCGTGCCATCGCTTGCGACATCATAGGCATAGACGCTGTTGCGCGCGGAATCGGAATGATAGAGTGTGCCCCCGTCGGGGGAAAAGCCAAGCCCGTTGGTCAGCATCACATCATCGGCCAGCCTGTGCACGGTTCCGTCAAGATCGATCATATGCAGAAAGGCCGGTTTTGCATCCTCTGTGCCAAGTGCGCGAAAGGCGAGCGAGCCGACATAGATCCGCCCCGCCTCATCGGTCACCAGATCATTGAAGCCGAGAATGCCATTGTCAGGGTCATCGGAAACAAGCGTGATCGTCGCGCTTCCGTCCGCGGGCTTGCAGGCAACCGTCCGTCCACTGACGATCAGCCCGCCATCGGCATGCCGGGCGATCCCGCCGATCCCCTTGCGATGGGCGACAATGTCGGTAAGCGAGCCGTCCTCGCCAAGTCGGCGGACCCCGCCATGGATTGTATCGCTGAACAGAAGGCCGTGCCCGGGCTCATAAAGCGGACCTTCGATCAGTCCGAAACCGGATATGAGACGTTCGGGCTGCAATTGTGATTGCGCCATGTTCGTTTCACCCCCATTTGCGTAGCAGTCTGCGGATCTTTGCGCCCGCGCGGCCTCAAGCCTAGCACGGGATGGGGAAAAGGGGAGCGGCTTTTCGCCGTGGCCGGCCGGCCGGTGCGTGATGCGTCAAAAAAGACGCGCAACGGTGTGTTGCGCGGGCCGGCCGGTCAGTCAGGCAGATCGTCGAAATCTTCGGCCAGCGCCGCACGCACTTTCGGTGCCAGAAGCGCCAGATGTGCATAGTCGGGATGATCAAAGCCAATCATGACCTGCTTGTCGGGATTGCCGAATGCCGCAATCTGTTCTTCTGTAAACGGAAAATGCAGGAAATGGACGGAAGAGGTCTTGCCGTCGTCGCTTGTGCGTTCGACATCGGCTTCGGGCACCGCCTTGACCTTTTCGTCACCGAGCTGGATGAAGATATGATCCTCGACATGGGCGAGCCTACGCAATATCCGGTCGCGCCGGGCGGGATCGTCAATCTCGAACATCAGGGTGCAGACGAGTTCCGATCCCTGCGGGACAAGCGGGTTGTAGGCAGCCAGCTCGTCCGCGATCTGCTCTTCCCCGCCTTTTTCGATATACAGCATTTCCTGTATCTGCTGCAGCATGGTGTCGAAATTCTCGAAATAGAAAGTGGCGTGCGGTCCCACTTCGACGCGGCGGTTTTTCTTCATCGCCACGATTTCCGCGCGGCGCTGTTTGCGCACGGCGATATAGTCGGTGAGATCGAGGATGTCGTCCCGGGTTATGCTTTTACGAGATGGCTGCACGCTCTTCTCCTTCTACGCTGTACTTGTTGGCAAGAGGGGCGTTTACTCCGACAGCCCGTATGATTTTGCCAGTAATTCGACAGGATGGTTGGACTGGGCGGGCAATTCGCCTTCGCCTTCAGTCTCCTGCATTCCCTGAAGAATATGTTTGGCCGCAAGCGGGCATTCGGACAGGATGAATTTATTGTTTGCCTGCCGGGCCTTCTTGACCACCGGCCTGCCGACCTTGACGGCCAGCGAATGGGTCTGCTTCATCACCCCGAATGTGCCCCCATGGCCAGAGCAGCGCTCGATCACGTCGGGCTGCATATCCGGAATCAGACGCAGCAGTTCGGCCCCTTTCGCGCCCATATTCTGCGCGCGCGAGTGGCAGGCAAGATGCAGTGTGGCATTACCGTCGAGCGGTTTCAGCCCTTCGGCCAACCCCTCCTTCTTTGCGATATCGACGATATATTCGTTGATATCGAAGGTCGCCTCGGACAGTTTTTTGATGCCGGGATCGTCGGGCAGGATCAACGGCCATTCGAATTTCAGCATCAGCCCGCAGCTTGCGGTAAGAGTCAGCACGTCATAGCCGCGATCGATCCATTCGCACAGCTTGGTTGAGACTTTGCGCGCCTGTTCGGCCACCTGTTCCAGATTGCCCTGCTCAAGATAGGGCATGCCGCAGCAGGCGGGGTAATCGGTTTCCACCGCAACCCCGTTCTTGGCAAGCACCTGCAGTGCCGCCATGCCGGTGCCGGGATTATTGTAATTCACAAAGCAGGTGGCATAGATCACCGCCTTGCGGCCATGGGCGGGGGCAAGGCTGTTGATCGCGGGCGGCGCCTCCCTGGCGGCGCGGCTGAACGTCTTTGAATGAAATTTCGGCAGCTCCGCATGGGCGTCGATCCCGGCCACGGTTTCCATCACCGGGCGGGTCAGCTTGTTGTCTTTTTTCGCACCCCAGTTCACAAGTCCGGCAATCGGTGCGGCAAGCTTGCCGTTGCGGTCCATCTGCGCAAGCTGCCCGGGAACGAATTCGGACGTGCCGGCTTTGCGTTCGGCGGCGCGGTAACGCAGCATCAGATGCGGAAAATCGAGATTGAATTCATGGGGCGGCACATAGGGGCACTTCGTCATGAAGCACATATCGCACAATGTGCAGGCATCGATAGCGGGCTTGAAATCGGCGCTGTCGACGGTATCGAGCTCGCCTGATTCGGACTCGTCGATCAGGTCAAAAAGGCGTGGAAAAGTTTCGCACAGATTGAAGCAGCGGCGGCAGCCATGGCAGATATCGAAAACCCGGCGCAGCTCCGCATCAATCGCCCCGGGATCGTAAAATTCTTCCGACTGCCAGTCCAGCGGGTGACGAATGGGTGCTTCTGTGCTGCCTTCTTTCATAGCGACGCCTTTTGCCGATGCAGGGCTTGCCAGTGCGGGCACCCGCCCCGTCAGGTCTGATGAATAGCTGTCAATTCAGGTAACAACCGCTGCAAACAGGTCAGCGGCCACCGGCGGCGCGTCTGCCGCCGGTAACATGATGTTCGGTTGAAACTCAGCTGTCGAGGGTGTCGAGTGCCTTGGTGAAGCGTCCGGCATGAGACTTTTCGGCCTTGGCAAGGGTTTCGAACCAGTCGGCGATTTCGTCAAAGCCTTCCTCGCGGGCGGTGCGGGCCATGCCCGGATACATGTCCGTATATTCATGGGTTTCGCCGGCGATCGCGGCTTTCAGGTTCGAGGCGGTGTTGCCGATCGGCAGATCGGTCGCCGGGTCGCCCACTTCTTCCATGAATTCCAGATGGCCGTGCGCATGGCCGGTTTCACCTTCGGCGGTGGACCGGAACACGGCGGCTACATCGTTATAGCCTTCGACATCGGCCTTTTGCGCGAAATAGAGATAACGGCGATTGGCCTGGCTTTCCCCTGCGAAGGCGGCTTTCAGATTATCGAGAGTTTTGCTGCTGGCAAGTGACATGGTAGCGCTCCCTGCTGTCAATAGTTGAATTTGTTGCTTGCTAATCCTCCCCGAACAGGCATGTCCGGTAACAAACAGAAGCTGTGGGATTGCAACAAAAACAGGAAGTCCAGTGCCCCGCCCTGTCGCAACCCGTGCTCTGCAATACTATATATGGGGGAAGTTTTATTGCCGTCAAGATTTTAGAATAATTTTAATTAAGACGACAATACGCTGCCTTAATTGAGAATTATTCTGAACAAGCGGTCAGGCGGGGGGTGTTCCCGCAACCCGGATAATCACATCGACCCGCGCGATTTCCGTGCCGTCGGGGGCCTGGGTCAGACAATCGACAGTGACATCGCCGCCGGCGATATCCACCAGCTTGCCGCAATCTTCATAGTAGAAGTGATGATGGTCGGACACATTTGTGTCGAAATAGGTGCGGCTTGCCCCGACCGCGACCTCGCGCAGCAGGCCTGCCTCGGTAAATTGATGCAGCGTATTGTAAATGGTCGCCAGCGAGACCCGGATTTCGGCCGACTGCGCTTCCTCGTAAAGAGTTTCCGCTGTCAGATGCCGGTCACCATTTTCAAACAGCAGCCGTGCCAAGGCGAGCCTTTGCCGCGTCGGGCGCAGCCCAACCTCGCGCAGTTTTTCCAGAGCATCGGCAAATGGCCGTTTTATCGTGTTCATCCGCATTTTGTTCCTGCTGTCGGCGGCGGCGGGCGGACAGGCAATTTCGATACAGTTTGTGCGCCTGCGTCGCATCTGCTTTTCCAATATGGATATTTTTGCGGAAAAATCCAGTGTGATGGGGATTTAACGGACGATTGCGGACGGAACTGTCGCGCGGGCGTAAAAACCTTGTGGCAGATTATTACAATATGTTACGTCAATTCGTGAACAAGCGCGGGCCCGGATCAGGCTGTCGGGCCGTGCGGAAATTCCTTACCTGCCTGTGAGATCTTCAAGAAACCGGACGTTCGATCCCGGACGTTCGATCGGAGGGCAAGAACTTGCTTTCGGCCAAATATCTCCCCAAAGCCCGCGCTGAAACGAGCTGGCGCGCGGCAGGGCAGTCCGAAACTTTGACGGGGTTCATAGCTGATGTCGGATAGACCGTCACAAGTACCATATGAAGAGCTGATCCGTTGTGCGAAGGGCGAGCTTTACGGACCGGGTAATCCGCAGCTTCCGATGCCGCCCATGCTGATGCTGGACCGGATCACCCATATATCGGATCAGGGCGGTGTCCATGGCAAGGGTGAGGTTGTGGCGGAATTCGATATTCGCCCCGATCTGTGGTTCTTCGACTGTCATTTCGAAGGCGACCCGGTGATGCCGGGTTGTCTGGGGCTTGACGGGCTGTGGCAATTGCTTGGTTTTTTCCTCGGCTGGCTCGGGGCCGAAGGGCGCGGCCGCGCTCTGGGCGTCGGCGATGTGCGGCTTGCCGCGATGGTGGTGCCGGACAGTAAATTGCTGACCTACCGGCTCGATCTTAGGCGGGTGGTGAACCGGAAGCTGGTCCTGGGGATCGCCGATGGGACGATTCTGGTCGATGGGGAAGAAGCCTATCAGGCAAAGGATTTGCGGGTTGGACTGTTCAAGTCCTGAAAACCGCCGCTGAGTGAAAATCGTTGTGACGTCGAACCAATTATCGGCACACGGAGGAATTAAGCCATGAGACGCGTTGTTGTCACTGGTATGGGGATCGTTTCAAGTATCGGCAACGATACCCAGCAGGTGCTGGCCAGTCTGCGTGAAGGACGTTCTGGCATCGAGCTGTGCGATACCTACAGGCAGATGGGTTTCCGTAGTCACGTGCATGGATCGCTGAAGATTGATCTGGACAGTCTGGTCGATCGCAAGACCAGACGCTTCATGGGCGATGCCGCAGCCTATGCCTATGTCTCGATGCAGCAGGCAATCCGCGATGCGGGGCTTGGGGAAAAGGAAATCTCCCACGAGCGGACAGGCATCATCATCGGCAGTGGCGGGCCATCCACCCGTAATATCCTTCTGGCCTGCGACGCGGCGCGCGACAAGGGGCCCAAAAAGGTCGGTCCCTTCATGGTGCCGCGCAATATGTCGAGCAGCACCTCGGCCAATCTGGCGACCGCCTTCGCCATCAAGGGCATAAACTACACGATCTCATCCGCCTGTGCGACGAGCGCTCACTGCATCGGCAATGCGGCGGAGCAGATTCAGTGGGGCAAGCAGGACATCATGTTCGCCGGCGGCGGGGAGGAGCTCGACTGGACATTGTCGGTGCTGTTCGATGCGATGCAGGCATTATCGACCGGCTATAATGACAGGCCTGAAGTGGCATCGCGCGCCTATGACGCCAATCGCGATGGTTTCGTGATTTCAGGCGGTGGCGGCTGTGTTGTGCTTGAAGAATATGAGCATGCCAAGGCGCGCGGCGCGAAAATCTATGGCGAGCTTGTGGGCTATGGTGCAACGTCGGACGGTGTCGACATGGTGCAACCATCGGGTGAAGGGGGCGCGCGCTGCATGCGGATGGCGCTTGAGACAGTGCCCGGCCCGATTGACTATATCAACACCCATGGCACCTCGACGCCGGTTGGCGATACAATCGAGCTTGAAGGCATCGCCGATGTGTTTGGCGATAAGGTGCCGCCGCTCAGTTCGACGAAATCCCTGACCGGTCACAGTCAGGGGGCGACCGGTGTGCATGAGGCAATCTATTCGCTGCTGATGCTGAATAACGATTTCATCTGCGCCTCGGCGAATATCGAGACGCTGGACCCGAAATGCGAAGGCATGCCGATTATACGTGAGCGGATCGACAATGCGGGTCTGAACACCGTATTGTCGAACAGTTTCGGATTTGGCGGCACCAATGCGTGCCTTGCTTTCTCACGCGCGGCCTGACGGGGGCAGGGTGTGGAAATTTCGCGATTGCGCGTGAAGGGAAATTTGGGTTTATGAATGATTTTGCAGGGCTGATGGCCGGAAAGCGCGGCCTCATCATGGGCGTTGCCAATGACCATTCGATTGCCTGGGGTATTGCGCGGCAATTGGGCGCGCACGGGGCCGAGATGGCCTTTACCTATCAGAATGAAAGCTTCGGCAAACGGCTGCAGCCGCTTGCGCAATCGGTCGATGCGGAAATTCTGCTGCCCTGCGATGTGTCCGACCAGGCCAGTATCGATACGGTTTTCGCACGTCTTGAGGAAAGCTGGGGCGGGGTCGATTTCGTCGTGCATGCCATCGCCTATTCCGACAAGGAAGAACTCAAGGGCCGTTTTGTCGATACAAGCCGCGATAACTTCCTGCGCACCATGGATATCTCCTGCTATTCCCTGACGGCGGTGACGCGCGCCGCCGTGCCGCTGATGAAAAATGGCGGGGCGGTGCTGACATTGAGCTATATGGGCGCGGTCAAGGTGATGCCCGACTATAACGTCATGGGGGTCGCAAAAGCCGCGCTTGAGGCAAGTGTGCGCTATCTTGCCGATGATCTGGGACAACAGCAGATCCGGGTCAATGCGATTTCGGCGGGACCGATGCGCACCCTGGCCGGTTCGGCGGTCGGCTCGGCACGTTATGTTTACAAGATGAGCCGGCTGCATTCGCCGCTGCGCACCAATGTCGAGCTGAGCCATGTGGGCAATGCGGGGCTTTACCTGCTCAGCGACATGTCCGCGGGCACGACAGGCGAAATCCACTATGTGGATGCGGGCTATAACATTGTCGGCATGCCCGATCCCGATCAGCTTGCCGAACAGTTCGAAGCGCAATAGCCGTGTTAGGGGCCCGGCGGATCAGCCCCTTGACGGCAGCGCGATCGTGGCGGTGCCGTGAATCGACAGCTCGCCATCCTGATTTTCCGCACGCTGGCTGATCTCGACCAGATTTTCACCATCCTGCTGATGTTTCCGCGTGATCTCGCCGCCGATGAACAGCACATCGCCGACCGGATTGTGGCGGCGGATCTGCGCCTCGGCGCGTCGCAGGAAGCCATCGTCCCCCATCCAGTTCGTCGCGTGATGGGTCAGCCAGGAAAACCGTTCAGGTCCATAGTCATAGGCGTCAGGTGTCCCCACCGTGCGGGCAAATTCCGCTTCCCAATGCACCCGCTCGGGACAATCGGGAATGCCGAAGCGGTTTTTGATGCCAAGTCCGGGATGTTTGCGCTGCTGATCCCAGGCAAGCTTGTTGGCACGGATGTAAAGCCCGCCCCAGCCCTGCGCGTAGGCGATGAAGCCTGTGACTGTCATCGGCCCCTTGACCATGGTGGGCAGCTTGTCGCCCACGGACACATCCTCGAAATAACGTGGCCTGGCGCCGCGAATTTCCTCCTGCGCATAGTGGCGGTAGATTTCGATCAGCTCCGCGTCGCTATAGACATGCGGTGGTTTTTCTTTCACTGCCTGATATTTGGTGCCCCGTTCGCGGGCGATATCGCGGTCGGTGCGGAAGCACCAGCTATCGGCGGCGCATAACAGATCGCCCTGCTGATTGTAGAAATCGACATGATAGATCTGCTGGATGGCCAGCCCTGAAAACTGCGTTTCGTGGGGGATGAGGTCCTTCAGCCAGGCTTCGGTGTGCAATGCGTCATTGCGCCGGATTGGCCGGTGCCAGTTGAAATCCGCCCCGGCCCACATGGCATGTACACCCGGCAGCCCGCCCACATAACCCGAAATGATCCGGTCGCAGGCGAACAGAAAGGAAGGCGGCGCGATGATCCCGCCATATTGCGTCCGCGCGGCATAGTCCGGATCGCACCAGAGCGGGTTATCGTCGCCGATGCCATGGGCGTAGTGCCGGATATTGTCGCGTGTCGCTTCATAGCACCAGGGTTCGAGCGTATCCTCGATCCTGATGCCGATCCGTTCGCGCAGCGCATCGAGCGCCGCCTCGGTGATGCCGGTGAATTGCCGATCCAGTTCCTGCCCGTCAGGCTCCTGCGCCATTATCTGCCCCGCTTTCCGTGTTTTTTGGCAATCTAGCGCAGAAAGATTTGCAAATTCAAACAATCCTCCGCAGGCTAGGGCAAAGGCACTGTCAGGCCGAATAAAAAACGGGGAGAGACTGTCATGACGATCAATTCTGTATTGGGACCGATTAATGCCGATGATCTGGGCTTCACGCTCATTCACGAACATTTGTCGGTGGGTATGCCCGGCTGGGAGCTGGATCCCGATGACTGCAACCGCAGCGACGAGATCTCCGGCGCGGTCGACAAGATGGCGGAGATCATGGATCTGGGCGTCAAGAGCTTTGTCGACCCCTGCCCGATGGAGCTTGGCCGCGATCCTGAATTCGCCGCCGAGGTTGCCTCGCGCTCGGGCATGCAGATCGTGATCGCCACGGGTCTTTACAACGATGCGCTTGGCATCCCGATGCATTTCCGGCTGATGGATGTCGATGCGATCGGTGAGATTTACGAGCGCGAACTGACCGAAGGGATCGGCGAAACAGGCATAAAGGCGGGCATCATCAAGGTGGCGACCGGCGGCATTCCCGGCTTTACCGAAATCGGCGCGGGCGTGACCGATGCGGAAACCAAATGCCTGCGCGCCGCCGCCAAGGCGCACAAGGCGACCGGGGCACCGATCCTGTGCCACAATAGCGAGGTCGAACCCTATGGGCGCGAAGTGCTCAATGTGTTCGATGAGGAAGGCGTCGACTTCAACAAGGTGCTGATCGGCCATGCCTGCGGGGTGGGGGATATGCGCTATTATTTCGACATTCTGGACCGTGGCGCCTGGCTCGGTTTCGACCGTTTCGGGATCGAGGCGATCGCTTCCGACAAGCTGCGCGTGGCGTCGCTGTGCGGGTTGCTGGCGGTGGGGTATGACCGCATCATGCTGTCCCACGATGCGCTGCATTGCATGCGCGGGCGGCCGGGCTCGGGCTTCAGCGCCATGGCCGAGCAGTCGCCCAACTGGAACTATGCCCATATCTGCCGCAACATCATTCCGCAGATGCGTACTGCCGGCGTGCCGCAGGACAAGATCGACACGCTGACGGTCGCCAATCCGCGCAACTATTTCCTGCGCAAGTAACCGCCCATGACCGGAAGACTAGCGGGCAGGATTGCCCTGATCAGCGGCGGCGCCAGCGGAATTGGCGCCGCCCATGCGCGGGTCTTTGCCGCCGAGGGCGCCAAGATCGTGATCGGCGATATTCAGGAGGAGATGGGCGCCGAACTTGTTGCCGGTCTGGTGGCGGATGGTGCCTCGGCGCTGTTCCTGCCGCTGGATGTGACAAGCGAGGAAAGCTGGAAGGCGGTGGTCGCTGAAACCGTGTCGCAGTTTGGCGGGCTGACCAGCCTGATCAATAATGCCGGTATCGGGCGCGGCAAGGATACCGAATCCGAAAGCGTTGCCGGCTGGGACAAGGTGGTGGCGGTCAATCAGACCGGGGTCTGGCTTGGCATGAAAACAGCGATCCCGGAAATGCGGCGCGCAGGCGGCGGCGCGATCGTCAATATTTCGTCTGTATACGGTATCATCGGCAGTGCGGGCATGGTGGCCTATCACGCGACAAAGGGGGCTGTGCGGCTGATGTCGAAAGCAGCCGCCCTTGAATATGCGGGGCAGAATATCCGTGTGAATTCGGTTCATCCGGGTATTATCGAAACCCCGCTCGCCCTGACCCTGCCCGACGAGTATATCGCCGATCTTAAGGGCAGGACGCCGATGGGGCGCTTCGGCCGGCCGGAGGAAATTGCCAGGGGGTCGCTGTTCCTGGTTTCCGACGATGCCTCCTTTGTCACGGGTTCCGAACTTGTGATCGATGGCGGCTGGACCGCGCAGTAAGCGTTTTGCGCGGCATGCGGGCGGCCGTGCGGGCAACTGCTTCTCCTGCGGATAAAATTATGATAATAGTTCTGCCCGGTAGTTTATCGCCAGCCGCGCTGATAACGGGTCGTTTGCGGCGCGGTACGTATTCAGAACCGCTGCGAAGGCTGCAAAGGCTGTGCGGATCGGCGGGAGGTATGAAACCGGCCAGAGGCCGGGTGTCTGACCCGAAACTGTAAAACGGAGAGGAATGGGAATGTTTTTCAAAGGTGCTATCTCGGCGGATTCGCATATTGTCGAGCCGCCCAATTGCTATGTCGATTTTATCGAGCCGAAATATCGCGATGTCGCCCCGCATGTGGTGCGGCAGGATAATGGCCAGGATCTCTATGTCATCAAGGATCTGAAGCAGACGGTGCCGATGGGCTTTCTCGATGGCGCGGGTATGACGCCGAAAGAGCGGGCGGAACATGTCGCCACCACGAAATTCGAGGAAACCCGCAAGGGCGGGTGGGACCCGCTGGCGCGGCTTGAAGATATGGATCGTGATGGTATCGCGGCCGAAATTATCTATGCGTCGGTCGGTATGGTGCTGTGCACCCATCCGGATGCGGAATATAAGGATGCGTGCTTCAAGGCCTATAACCGCTGGCTGCAGGAATTCTGCGGCGGTGCGCCGAACCGTCTGTTCGGGCTGGCTCAGACCGCGGTTCTCGATGTCGACAGCGCGATCGAGGATTTCCGCCGCGCCAAGGAAATGGGCATGGTCGGCATGATGATGCCGGGCAATCCGATGTATGAGGATTATGACCATCCCGATTACGACGCGCTGTGGGAATGCGCGACGGACCTTGACCTGCCGGTCTGTTTCCACATTCTGACGGCCAAGGAAGGGGATCTTGCATCCGCATTTGCGGCGCGGCGCGGTCATCCGCTCAATGGCTTTATGGCGATCATCCGTGCGGTGCAGGATGTTGTTGGCGTGCTGACCCTTGGCGGCGTGTTCGAGCGTCATCCCAAGCTCAAGATGGTCTGCGCCGAAGGCGATGCGGGCTGGATGCCGCATTATATGTACCGCATGGACCATGCGGCCCAGTTCAATGTGGAAGGGGGTATCATCCCCGGTCTCAGCAAGCTGCCCAGCGAGTATCTCAAGACAAACGTGTCGATGACGTTCCAGGATGACTGGGTGGCGTTCAAGACCAAGGATCTGATGAATTACAAGCAGCTCATCTGGGCCAATGACTATCCGCATACGGATTCAACATGGCCGCATTCGCAGGAACTGCTGGCTGAACATGCCACCGGGCTGACACCGGAAGAAACCCGTGCGATCCTGCGCGACAATACGGCAAAGCTGTTCAATCTTGATCTGTCGGCCATGCCGATGATGGAAGCTGCTGAGTAGGCAACGCCTGGGCGGCAGAATTCGAAAGGGCCCGGTCGCGCGCCGGGCCCTTTCTTTGTTTTATGCTGTCCGATAACCCGTCGCCGGTTACAATCATCGCATCGCATCGCATCGCATCGCATCGCAAACAAGACAGGCATCTGGTTACCATGTCCGCTGCCTTGCCGGATTTTACACCGGATTTTACATATGAACGACGTCACGGCCGGGCCATCGTCGCCGGGGTGGATGAGGCGGGGCGGGGTCCCTGGGCGGGACCGGTGGTTGCGGCGGCGGTCATCCTCGACCCCCGCACTGTTCCCGATGGGCTGAATGATTCCAAAAAAATCTCCGCCGCCCGGCGCGAGAGCCTGTTTGCGGCGCTGGGCGCGGTGGCGCGGATCGGCGTCGGGCAGGCTTCGGTCGTCGAAATTGACAGCCTGAATATCCTGCACGCCACCATGCTGGCCATGCAGCGCGCGGTTGCCGCCCTGCCTGTCCGGCCCGATATGGCGCTGATCGACGGTAACCGGGTGCCTGATCTGCCCTGCGCGGCGGAAGCGATTGTCAAAGGGGATGGCCGCTCATTGTCGATCGCCGCAGCTTCCATCATCGCAAAGGTGACCCGTGACCATATCATGGCCGAACTGGATGCTGAATTTCCCGGATATGGATGGAAAACCAATCAGGGCTACGGCACAAAGCCGCATCAGGCGGGTCTGTTGCGTTTGGGTGTCACCCCACATCATCGGCGTAGCTTCCGGCCCATACACAAGATATTGTGTGAAGACTCTCTACTAAGTCGTTGATTCCAAAAAGATATTGACGAGATTCCCCGCGATTCGCAGGATAGGGGCGAATCACGAGGGGTCAATCATGGTTATGCAAACGACAGATGGCGCGCCGGTGCGCGAGAAAACGGATTCCGGCAAGCCGACAGGTAAGGCCGGTTGGGGCAATTTCAGCGAGCGGCTGCCGCTCGATCGGGTACTGGTAGGCGATTGCGTGTCGGTGATGAATGCGTTGCCCGAGCAGTCGGTCGATGTGATCTTTGCCGATCCGCCCTATAATCTGCAGCTTGCCAATGAGTTGCTTCGCCCCAATCACAGCCGTGTCGAGGGGGTTGATAATGCGTGGGATAAATTCTCAAGCTTTGCGGCCTATGACGCCTTTACCCGTGAATGGCTGACCGCGGCCAAGCGGGTGCTGAAGAAAACCGGGACGATCTGGCTGATCGGCTCCTATCACAATATTTTCCGGGTCGGCGCGACCTTGCAGGATCTCGACTACTGGATTCTGAACGATATCGTCTGGCGCAAAACCAACCCGATGCCCAATTTTCGCGGCCGGCGCTTCACCAATGCCCATGAAACCCTGATCTGGGCCGCGCGCGATCCGGCGCAGCGCAGCTATACCTTCAATTACGATGCGATGAAGGCGCTTAATGAGGGATTGCAGATGCGTTCGGACTGGTTGCTGCCGATCTGCAACGGAAAGGAGCGGCTGAAGGATGAAAAAGGCGACAAGGCGCATCCCACGCAAAAGCCCGAATCGCTTCTGCATCGGGTGATCCTGGCTTCCACCAATCAGGGGGATGTGGTGCTCGATCCCTTCTTTGGCACCGGCACCACGGGCGCGGTCGCAAAGAAGCTGGGGCGGCATTTTATCGGTATCGAGCGGGAGAATGACTATGCCCGCGTTGCAATCGACCGGATCCGCGAGATTGCGCCCCATGATGCGGGAAGCCTGGAAGTCACCAAGGGCAAGCGGCAGGAAAAACGCATCCCCTTTGGCTGGCTTGTGGAGCGCGGCCTGTTGCCGCCCGGCACCGTGTTAAGCGATATGCAGCGCCGCTTCAGCGCCAAGGTGCGTGCCGATGGCACATTGGTCAGCGCCGATGCGAAGGGTTCGATCCATCAGGTGGGCGCCTGTGTGCAGGGCGCGCAGGCCTGCAATGGCTGGACATTCTGGCATGCGGAAATGGATGGCGGTCTGGTGCCGATCGATATGCTGCGGCAAAGGCTGCGCGCGGAACTGAATTAGCGCGCGCCGACCGTCGCGCCGGGGCCTGCCTCGCGTAGCGGTGGGCAGAAGCGGCCCAAACCGCGGAAACTGCTCTTCCGTCAGCCAAAAAAAGTGTTCGCGCATCAACGATCTCCCTTCGGAAACCTTGAATAACAATCGCAACAAAATGGGAATCCCCTTTATGGGTCCGGAGCCTACAACAATGAACGCACCCATCAGGGCAAAGTTTGCCAAGGTTGAACGCCCTTGCAGACCCTGCTGGACGGCAAAGAAGTCTGGAAGGAAAAGCTCGTAGACCAAACATGACCTGACAGATACCGCCTCAAATCCGGTAACTGTCAGATCGGGTCTGAATTATTACAATTTATTGCTCTACCGGACGAAGCCTATGATCCAATGAGCCTTCGCCAAGCTTCAGCTTGCCTCTCAACCGCTCCTAACCGTCTTGCAAGCGTGCGGCCGTAGAGCATCTCACGCGCCCGCCGCATCTGTTCCAGCGGGTCATGCGCCCGCCGCATCTGTTCCCGCAGGGCGGACCGGACTCCCGGAGAGTTGACCATTTTACTTTTCTGTTCCTGCTCTTTGATAAATTGCGCGGCCCGTTTCGAATTTTCACCATTAGCACCAATGACCGAAGGGTTAATCGCCGTTGCCGCCAAGTTGGTCCGCCGCTGCCGCTCTTTGGCCAGAAATGCCGGCCCATGCTCCTTCCACTTATGCTGTAGCCGTCGAATTACAGTAGCCGGCATCTCACCAGGCTTGAGTTCCGTGTTGTTCAGAACGCGCTTAATCGCCGTCGTCATTTTCAGACTATCATCATCAATCATCAGCACCGCAATTTTCCGAAGAAGCGGCGAATCGTCCTTGCCGGTGCCGCGAGGCCTTCCACGCTGAAGTTTAGATTTATTAGACATAAATTTTTCCTTTATATAAGTTAAGTAACGAAATGTTACATCTTTGAATTAGTGATTTGAATTAGTGATTTCAAGCGATTTTAAAGACAAGAGTCTCGTTTTTTTGCGAGAAATATTTAGGATATGTAGATAAAAGCGCGGATAATTCGAATTTAACTGATTTATTCGCGCATTTTTACATCGGAACGGTCGATTCAAGCATAAAGCGCGGATAACCCGAGCTCAACGGATTAACTGCTATAGGCCTGCATTACCGTTATCCCGGCTGCGGTGCGCCGGTCCCCTTCTCTCGCGGCCGTACATCGACCTCAACGGTAACCTGCTGGCCGAGCTTGTTGAGGATGGCGATCAGCCGATCTGAGGTGAAGCGTTTGAGATAGGGCTTGCGGATGCGTACGAACTCGCTGTGCTTAACGCCCGTCAGCCGTTCGGCGGCGCGGGTCGAAAGCTCATGCTCATCGAGCACACCAATAATCTTGGCGGCCAAGAGGGCTTTGAGTTGCTGATTGTCGGCATCCTCCATGCCGAGATCGGCAAAGACGTTGCCGCTGCCCCGTACCAGTTCGAATTCTTCCTGTGTCATTGTAATAGCTCCTTTCGTAAACGTTTCAGCCGCTCGCGGATCAGATCGACCTCGGGTTTCGGGGTCTTGATGCCGGTCTTGGATTTCTTCTGGAAGGCGTGCACCACCCATAAGGACCCGGCAATCTCGCGCACGTAGATGGTGCGGTAGGCATCTTTCCGGTAGCGCAGCACGATTTCCATCACGCCGCTTCCGAGTCCGGTCATTGGTTTGGCCAGATCAGGCTTTTGGCCCTCGGCCGCGATTGTCAGCGCTTCGGCCATGATGCGCTGCGCTGCCGGCGGAAATTTCTCAAAATCCTTCTTCGCTCTTTTGATCCATGCTATCGGTCGTGTAGGTCTTGCCATCAGTATATGGTGACAATTTTGTCACCATTTGTCAAACCCCTTCTCTTTTCTTGTAGACCTTGGTTGCCGCCAGACCGTGAGTTGGTCGCTCTGCTGTGTTCTATTTATTCCTACCCTATTGTTGGATAGGGACTGTTCCTTTACCTGTCTTCGGTGAGTTTTGAGCCGAATTTGGGAACGGCGCGAACCGCCGGGTGCGCGGGGCAGCAAAAGCGGTCGGTCAGGGCATGTATCCTGGTGGTTCGACTGCCACAAGAGCGGCCTGTTGCGTGAGTGCGCTCCCCCCTTTTCCACCAGCGGTGCATCCACCCAGCGTCCCCCCAGCGTCCCCCCACCCTCCCCCCACCCTCCCCCTGACTTCAGGACGTGGATGATCCCTGAGATCACCCGCCGGTCATCGACCCGCGGCCTGTCTCGTGTATCGGTGGGCAGAAGCGGCTCAATCCGCGCAAACTGCTCTTCCGTCAGCCAAAAAAAGTGTTCGCGCATCAACGATTTCCCTTCGGAAACGTTGAATCACAATCGCAACAAAATGGGAATCCCATTTATGGGTCCGGAGCCTAGGGCGCCGCAGCGGCAGGGGCGGGGAACAGGCTGTCGGTGCGGCCCAGCGCATAATAGGCGGCAAGACCGACCCATTCCTTCACTGCATGATCAAGGGTGCGCAGATTGCGCGAAAAATCGGGCCACCGCCCCAATTGGGGTGTGGGAGGTGCGCGGTAATCGGTGGGATAGGGAAGAATCGGCCAGCCTGCCTTGCGGAACAGCCCGACAGAGCGCGGCATATGCGCGGCGGAGGTGATGAGCACCCAGTTCTCCCCCCTTTGCGGCCTGGTCAGCGATTTGCTTTTCAGCACATTCTCATAGGTATTGCGCGACCGGTTTTCAAAGATGATGCGGTCGGGCGGCAGTCCCAGCGCGCTGAAAAAAAGCTGTTTGACTTCGGGTGCTGTTCCCTTGTTCAGGAAGAGTGACGGGTCGCCATCGCTCAGGATGAGCTTTGCTTCCCGGTGCTGCCGCGCCAGCGCCACAAAGGCAGTATAGCGATCGCCGGCCGCGTTGAGCTCGGGCAGTGCGCGGCTGTTCAGAATTGGCAGTTCGAAACCGCCGCCCAATACGATAATGCCATCAAGGCGGGACGGCAGGGCGGGGCGCGCAAACCGGTTCTCAAGCGGGGTGATGAGCCATTCACCAACCGGCAGCAGCAGTATCAGTGTGCAGCCGAGCGCAATGGCAGCGATCATGCCGCGTGCCAGCCGGTGCCAGCCTGTCCGGAGCAGGCATGCGGTGGCGACCAGCAGCAGCACCAGAAAATTGCCCGGCTGCAGGATCCACCAGAGAATTTTCGACAGATAATAGCTCATTGCGGATCATGCTCCGGGTTCAGCACATGCGCGGCAATCTTGCGCATCAGGGTTGGCAGGGGGCGTTGCGGGAACGCCGCCGGTACGATCCAGTGCCCGGTATCGGGCAGACCGGTCTCCAGACGGCATCTATAGACGGTGAGCCTGAGCCGGAAATGGGTAAAAATATGGCTCACCTCGCCGGGCACCTTCTGCCATGTGCCCCTGACCGGTGCGTGATGGCTGACTGCTTCGGGATCATCGGGCTTGCCGTTGCGGCTGCTGTTTTCCCATGGGCTGCAGGGTAGTCCCAGCATGCCGCCAAGCAGTCCCTTCGCGGGGCGGGTTTCGAAATAGACCGCCCCGTCATGGGCCCGCTCAAGCCAGAAGGCCGCCGCACGGCGTGTGGGGGTCTGTTTGCGCGCGGGGCGGCGCGGCAGGCTGCCGGCGATGGCCTGATTGTGCGCGGCGCAGTCATCGGCCAGCGGGCAGTCGCCGCAGCGCGGGGTGCGCGGGATGCAGATCATCGCGCCCAGATCCATCAGCGCCTGCGCCGTGTCGCCGGGGCGCCGGTTATCGATCAGCTGACCGGCCAGCGGACGCAGGATCTTGCGCGCCTGCGGCAGCGGTTCGCCGATTGCGAAAAGCCGCGCGCTCACCCGCTCGATATTACCATCGAGGACCGGGGCCGGCCTGTCGAACGCGATCGCCGCGACGGCGGCGGCGGTATAGGGTCCGATCCCGGGCAGTGTCTGCAAGGCCTTCGGGGTGGCGGGAAACCGGCCGTTGAGTTCAGTACTGACGATCCGGGCGCATTTATGCAGATTGCGCGCCCGCGCGTAATAGCCAAGCCCGGCCCATTCGGTCAGCACCGCTTCAAGCGGCGCGGCCGCCAGCGCGTGCACGGTTGGCCAGCGGCTCAGGAACCTGTCGAAATAGTCGCGCACGGTTGTGACTGTCGTCTGCTGCAGCATGATCTCGCTCAACCAGACGCGGTAGGGGTCGGGCGTCTCGCCGCCATTCACGCGCCAGGGCAGGTCGCGCCGGTGGGCATCGTACCAGTCAAGCAGCTTGCGCATATCGGGCAAGGGCTGAAAACTCCTCTGATCGCGAAAACCGGCGCGGTGATTCCGCCCGCGGCGATAAATCGGGCATGCCTTTCTATAGCGCTGTTGGGGTCGGTCTCGCTATAGTTGGCGGAACAGGGGCTTTTCTGGAGCGAGGTTCGGGAACAGTGGGCAGACAGACCGGACAGTCGGCTGGTGATCGGCGTGCGCTTAACCTGCGCCTGTCGGAGCTGACCGATGCCATTGCGCGCAAATCCTTCGGCAAGCGCGGTTTTGCTACCTCGGAAATTCTGACAGGCTGGACCGAAATTGTCGGCGACGCGCTGGCGCGGCTCAGTCTGCCTGAAAAATTGTCCTTTCCGCGCGGCAAGGGGGAAGGGGGGACGCTGCTTATCCGCGTTGAGGGGGCGGCGGCTCTGGAGTTGCAGCATCTCGAACCGGTGTTGATCGGCCGCATCAACAGGTTATGCGGATTTCGCGCCGTGGCGCGGCTGCGGCTTGTGCAGGGGCCGTTGCCACAGGCGGATGAGTCTCTGCCCGACAAGGCTGCGGCACTTCCGCCCGCGGCGGCGGGCAGGCTTGAGGAAATGCTGGCAGGGACCGACGATCCGGCGCTGCGCACTGCGCTCGACCGGCTGGGCCGGGGGGTGCTGGCGCGGCAGGCGCAGCGGCGGGGGCCGCCGGAATAATGCTGCGCGCCGGCGGCGAATCGGTCGGGTGGGTCGGCCGAACCGATTGTCGCCACAGTTCCATGCAACACTCACACCGATGTGTCTTGAAAATGCGACAAGATGCGACACTGATGCAGCCATATGCATCATAAATGCGACAGTTTGCACCATATGGTGCAAATGCGCTTGGTAAGTGGGAATGGCAAGACTATACTCACGCAATATCTTGTGGTTTGGAAATGATGATACACAATAACAAGCAGTTTTTGGGGGTTGCCGGGCTGGCAATCGTCGCACTTCTGGGGCTGGCCTGGTGGGGCTTTGGCGATTCGGCGAATGCCGGCGCGGAGACGGCGGATGCCGACAGCAATGCCGTGGCCGAAATGGCCCAGGCGGCTGATGCGGACCAAGCGGCTGATGCCGCCGGTTATTTCGCGGGCGATATTGTCGATGGCGCCGCGGACGCGCCTGTTACCATCATCGAATATGCCTCGATGACCTGCCCGCATTGCGCCAGTTTTCATTTGAGTATTTATCCTGAACTGCGCGCGAAATATGTGGAAACAGGCAAGGTTCGCTTTATTTTCCGGGAGTTTCCGCTCGATGGGCTGGCATTGCGCGGATCCATGCTTGCGCGCTGCGCCGGGGAAGAGCGCGTGCGTGGTTATCTCGATGTTCTGTTCATGCAGCAGGGCAAATGGGCAACCGCCACCGATCCCATCGCCGCGTTGTCGCGGATTGCGCGGCTTGGCGGGATGAGCGAAGCGGCTTTCCAGGCCTGCATGGCGAATGAACCCCTGGCTGAAATGATCGTTGCCAGCCGGATGAAGGGCGCGGATGAATTCGATATCACCTCGACGCCGAGTTTTGTGATCGCGGGCAAGACTTACTCAGGCGGGCTTGAGGTCGCGGATTTCGACAGGATCCTTGCCCCCTATCTTGGCGAGGGGTGAACGGGATGCCGCCTTTATCGCCGCAGATCGATTTGCTGGCTGAAATGTGAGGACCGGGCAGGGTGCTTTTTACACGGCTGCGTATTACCGGATTCAAGTCCTTTGTCGAACCGACCGAATTGCTGATCGAGCCGGGGCTGACCGGGGTCGTGGGGCCTAATGGCTGCGGCAAATCCAATCTGGTGGAAGCGCTTGGCTGGGTGATGGGCGAAGGCTCGGCCAAGAAAATGCGCGCCAAGGGCATGGATGACGTGATCTTTGCCGGGACCGCAAGCCGCCCCTCGCGCAACATGGCCGAGGTCGCCTTGCAGGTCGACAACAGCTTGCGCCGTGCGCCCGCTGCCTTCAACGATCAGGATGATCTGGAGATCAGCCGCCGGATCGAGCGGGAGGCGGGATCGGTTTACCGGATCAATGGCCGTGAAACCCGCGCGCGTGACGTCTCACTGCTATTTGCCGATGCGGCAAGCGGCCCGCATAGTACTGCGCTGGTCCGGCAGGGGCGCATCGGCGCGCTGATCGATGCAAAGCCCGCGGACAGGCGCGCCATCCTTGAGGAGGCGGCGGGAATCGGCGGGCTGCATTCGCGGCGGCATGAGGCGGAGTTGCGGCTGCGCGCGGCGGAAACCAATCTGACCCGGCTTGACGATATCATGGCCCAGATAGAGGGGCAGCTTGCCGCCCTCAAGCGGCAGGCCCGGCAGGCCTCGCGCTACCGCAATCTATCGGGCCATATCCAGCGCACCGAAGCGCTGCTTTTTTATCTGCGCTGGCAGGAGGTGAGCGAGACGGTTGCGCGCGCCGCCGATATGCTGGAGGCGGCGGAAACGCAGGTTAATACAGCGGCAGCCCGCAATGCAGCCGCTTCCAACGCGCAGCTTAGAGCAGGTGAAGCGGTGCCGCCCCTGCGCAAGGACGAGGCGGAGGCCGCCGCCGCGCTGCACAGGCTGACGGTGGCGCGTGACGGGCTGGCGGCAGAGGAAAGCCGGCTGGCCCAGCAGACAGAACGCGTCGCGCAGGCACTGCGCCAGGCTGAACAGGATGCGGCGCGCGAGGCGCGCCTGCTGGCCGATTCGGAGACCGCGCATGCCCGGCTGGTGGAAGAACAGGCAACCCTGAATGCCGCAGCGGAAGAACAGAGCGGCACCGATGGTGAATTGCGGCAGCAGCTTGCGGTGGCCGAAAGCGCTGTCGCGCAGGCCGAGGGAACCCTCGATCAGGCCAATCGGCGTTTGGCGGAAATTCGTGCGACAGGGGAAAGCCTGAAGCGTGAACTGACGCAGGCGGAGAAACGCGCGCAGCAATTGCGGCAGCAGGTAGACCGGACAAGCCGCGAGCAGCAGGAAGCGGAGACCGAGCTTGCCGGGATTGCCGATGTTCAGGTGAGTATCGATGCGGCAGAGGCGGCAAAAAGCGGGCTTAACGCGGCGCGCGCTAATCTGACTGAGCTTGAAGAGCGGTACGGTCTGGCGCAGAAGGATGAGCTTGCGGCGCGTGAGGCGTTTCATGAGGCACGCGAGATCGCCGGGCGTCTGCAGGCGGAGGAAAAGGCGCTTGCAAAACTGCTTTACAGCGATGAGGAGGATTTATGGCCGCCGCTTGTCGATGCGTTGCAGGTGGCACCGGGTTATGAAACCGCATTGGGGGCCGCACTTGGGGATGATCTGAATTATCCGACCGATCAGGCGGCGCCTGCCTTCTGGAAACTTGTTTCATTGCAGACGCCGCTACCTGCATTGCCCGATGGCGTGACCGCGCTTGGCAAATTTGTATCCGGAGCGGAAGAGCTTGCGGCACGGTTGTCGCAGGTCGGGATCATCGAGCCGGCATTGGGGCCGGTATTGCAGCCCGCTCTGTTACCGGGGCAAAGGCTTGTCAGCCTGCAGGGCGATTTGTGGCGCTGGGACGGATTTACCGCGGCGGCGGAAGCGCCAACGGCGGCGGCGAAACGGCTTGAAATGCGTAATCGCCACGGGGAGCTGCGCGATCAGTTCGATGCGGCGGCGAAAACTGCGGCCCGTGCCGAGGCCGGGCATAAAGAGGCGGCGGCACAGGTGCAGCAGTTGCAGCAGGCGGAAATGACGGCACGCAAATCGGCAAGAGCGGCCGAGGAGGCGTTGAGCCGCGCGCTTGATGCGCAGGCCAAAGCGGAGCGGGCATCGGCAGCCTTGTCGGCCAAGCGCGACAGTCTTGCCGGGGCGCGTGAGCGGCTTGCGCAGGAGCTGGCTGAGGCGGAGATAGAGTTCGCCGCAGCCCAGCAGGCGGCCGCTGAGCTTGAGTCAGAAGCGGTGCCCCAACAAGCGGTTGACGAGGCCCGCGCCACCCTGACCGAGCGCCGGTCGCAACTGACGCAGGCGCAGGGTGCGCTGGAGGGTTATGAGCGCAATGCGCGCGCGCGCGCCGAACGGTTGAGCGCGATCGGCACGGAGATGCAGGCCTGGCGGACGCGGCAACAGGATGCGGACAGGCAATCAGCTGTTTTGCGTGAGCGTATCGCGGAGCTGACAGAGGAGCTGGCGCATCTGCAGGCACAGCCCGACGCGCTGAAATCCCAGATCGCGGCCCTGCTTGATCAGATTGCGCAGGCTGAGGCGCGCCGCCGCGTGGCCGCCGATGCGTTGCAGCAGGCGGAATCGGCGCTTGCCGATTGCGACAGGGAAGTGCGCGACGCGCAGGAGGATCTGAGTAACCGGCGTGAGGAACGGGCGCGGTGCCATGCGGCGGGCCAGAACGCGGCTGAACGTGCCGAGGATCTGGCGGCGCAGATCGCAGATCGGCTCAACTGTGCGCCGGGCGATACACTGGCGCTTGCAGAGGTAAAGGATCCCGATAGCCTGCCAACACTCGAAAAGGTCGAACAGGATCTGGCCCGTTTGCGGCGGGAGCGCGAGAATATGGGGGCAGTCAATCTGCGCGCCGATGAAGAGGCAGAGGAGCTGCGCGCGCAGCTTGATGGCATGATCCGCGAGCGTGAGGATCTCGAAGCCGCGATTGCGCGGTTGCGGCAGGCGATTGCAAGCCTTAACCGCGAGGGGCGCGAAAGGCTGCTTGAAGCCTTTGAAAGCGTGAATGTGCATTTCACGCGTTTGTTTACACATCTGTTCGGCGGCGGGCATGCGCGGCTTGAACTTGTCGAATCCGATGATCCGCTTGAGGCGGGGCTCGAAATTCTGGCAAGCCCACCGGGTAAGCGGCTGCAGTCGATGAGCCTGTTATCGGGGGGTGAGCAGGCACTTACTGCAATGGCGCTGATATTTGCGGTATTCCTGACCAACCCCTCGCCGATCTGCGTGCTGGACGAGGTGGACGCGCCGCTTGACGATGCGAATGTCGAACGATTCTGCAATCTTCTGCAGGAAATGACGCGCAGCACGGAAACCCGTTTTCTGGTCATTACACATAATTCGATTACCATGTCGCATATGGATCGTCTGTTCGGCGTGACCATGGCTGAAAAGGGGGTCAGCCAGCTTGTTTCGGTCGATCTGGAGCGGGCCGAAAAATTACGCGCGGTCGGATAGCTCAACGTTTTGGGCACCGTCGGGTGCAGCAAATTTTTCATTCATTTTCAAATGATTAGCGGATATCAGCGCGACCGCATTCGGGGCTTGCTCCTCATATGCCGGATGCGGCCATGGCGGTGTGGGGAAAGGCTGCCGGGATTGAGCTATTTGTGCGATGATTCTTCCGTTGACACCTACCTGACCCCCCACTAATGTGCGCCCCGATCGCTGGCGGTTTCCGGAATCGGGGCCGCCGCAATCTTGCGGGGTAGTTTGCTGGCTCTTTCAGGTGGGGCGCAAAGTCTTCATCCGGTCTGAAATCCGCGTATATTGAACGTGGTGATCGCGGGTGCGAGGCGGTATTTGTAACTTGCCTAATGTCGGGTGACAGTGGCGGATAGGGCCATGGACGACGATCAGCATTCAAGACCGCAAAGTGATTTCGATGCCCGCCTCGCGGCTGCGCGTCGCGCCATAACACCTGTCGCGCCGGATGCGCGAAAAGGTAATGCGATGGGCGTCGCGATCCGGCTGAGCACGGATCTGGTTGCGGCCGTGGCGGTCGGGGGGGTTTTGGGCTGGCTTCTTGACCGGTGGTTGGGAACATCGCCCTGGTTGTTGCTGCTGTTCTTCTTTCTGGGGGTGGCGGCCGGCATTATGAATGTCGTTCGGACAGCCAATCAGATGAACGCCGCAGCAGCGGCAGAGGCGGATCAGGAGTTGGCGGACAAGACCGCCGCTGATCCGGAAAAGTGAAACGCGGTTCGGGTATTTCATGCCCGCGGGGGGGTGTTGTCATCCGGCCGCAACCGAGAGTGAAAGTGCGAGGGAGACGGTTTTGGCCGCAGATCAACACGATCCGTTCAGTCACAGCCCGATGGAGCAGTTTGAAATTCAGCGCTATATCCCGATGGATTTGGCGGGTTTCGATGTTTCCTTCACCAATTCCAGTCTGTTTATGGTGATTGCGACCGGCCTGATCGTGCTGTTTCTGACCATGGGCATGCGGCATCGCGCGATGATCCCGGGGCGGCTGCAATCGGTGGTCGAGCTGAGCTATGAATTCGTTGCCAATATGATGCGCGACACGGTGGGGCCGGAGGGGCAGAAATTCTTCCCCTTTGTCTTCACATTGTTCATGTTCGTGCTGTTCTGCAACATGATCGGTATGGTGCCTTATACCTTTACCGTCACAAGCCACATCATCGTGACCTTTGCTTTGGCGCTGGCGATATTTATCGGCGTTACAATTCTTGGTTTTATCAAGCATGGGGTTGGCTATCTGCGGCTGTTCGTACCGCATGGCGTGCCTGCCGCGCTGCTGCCGCTGATCGTGGTGATCGAGGTGATCTCCTATCTCAGCCGGCCGATCAGCCTGTCTGTGCGTCTGTTTGCCAATATGATGGCCGGTCATACCATGCTGAAGGTGTTTGGCGGATTTATCGTCATGCTGGGAATCTGGGGAGGCTGGCTGCCGCTGGCCTTCTCCGTCGCGTTTGTCGGACTGGAAGTGCTTGTCGCGTTCCTGCAGGCCTATGTGTTTGCGGTGCTGACCTGTATTTATCTGAATGACGCGCTGCATCTGCACTGAGCTAACGGATAGGACCGAACATAACGAACAGAGCGGATGAAATGGCAAATCATGGTGCCCTCTGGCGCCGCGATCGGCCGGAAAGATTGAACGCATAACAATTCATTGAGTCTCACAGCGAAAATTCACAGAAGGAGCTGGTCAAATGGAAGCAGAAGCCGCAGCGCTTTTGGGTAAATATATCGGTGCTGGCCTGGCGGCCATCGCACTTGCCGGCGCAGGTGTCGGTATCGGTCACATCTTCGGCAACTATCTGTCCGGCGCATTGCGGAACCCGTCTGCCGCGCAGCAGCAGTTCCCGAACCTGCTTCTGGGCTTTGCCCTGGCGGAAGCGACCGGCCTGTTCGGCCTGGTTGTTGCCCTTATCCTGCTGTTCGTGGTCTGACACAGCCGGGTTCGCGCCTCGCCGTTGCGGCGGGGCGCAATGACAGTTTATCCGACGGCATTTTCAGCCGTCGGATGTATGCTGAACTGAAAAGTTAGAGAAATCTGGTCATGCCTCAATTGGTCATCGAGGATTTCGCGCCACAGATTGTCTGGCTCGTAATCACATTTGGATTGTTGTATCTGACGCTTGCGCGCGGTGCGTTGCCACGCATTGCGACGGTGCTCGAACAACGCCGCGACAAAATCGCCGATGATCTTGACGATGCCGCCCGGCTGAAACAGGAAGCCGAGGATGCGCTGAAGGATTATGAGGCCGCGCTCGCGGATGCGCGTGGCAAGGCGCTTGAAATCGCCGCGCAGACCCGGGCGACGCTGACCGCTGATGTGGAACGTCATACAGAGAGTTTGCAGCAGGCGCTCGATGCCCGCATGGCCGAGGCGGAGGAGCGGATCGCCGCGACGAAGGCTGAGGCGATGAAAAGCGTTCGCAGTGTTGCATCCGATGCGGCGGCTGCGATTATCGGCAAGCTGCTTGGCGATACGGCGGATGGCGATACGGTTACATCTGCGGTCGATGCCGAATTGCGGGCGGGATGATGCAGGCAATCACGTTCTGCGGATGCAGGGGCGCTGATCGAAGAGCTGAGGATTGATGAGCATGGACTTTCTTTACGATCCCGCGACATGGGTAGCGATCGCAACTTTCCTGTTTGTCGCTCTGGTGCTGTATCTGAAGGTGCCGGGCAAGGTCGGCGGGGTGCTGGATGCACGCAGTAAGGAAATTGCCGATGAGCTTGAGGCGGCGCGGTTGCTGCGCGAGGAAGCGCAGGCATTGCTTGCCAGCTATCAGCGGCGTACCGCGAATGCGGAGCAGGAAGCACAGGAAATCGTCGAGCGCGCACAGCGCGAGGCAGAGCAGCTTGCAGCCGAGATGAAGGCCAATATGGAAGAAACCGTTGCGCGCCGCACCGCCATGGTGGAAGAAAAAATCGCGCAGGCTGAAGCGCAGGCGGTTCAGGAAGTCCGGGCGTTGGCGGTCGATGTTGCAATTGCTGCCTCGCGCAAGGTAATCGCCGAGAATTTGTCTGCGGACAGGGCGCGCACGCTGGTCGATCGCAGCATCGCCGATATCGGCGGCAAGCTTCACTGATCGCAATTCACAAAAACGATATTGCACAGCCGGTCTGCGCTGTGCCTTTTCTGATAATCGTGGGCCGGCAAGGCACAGGGGCTTGGTCGACCAACAAGCCGGGGCCTGGCGGGCAGGCAAAGCTGGCGTAGCAGCAGTCAGGTTTGTGTCGCCTATTCCGCCGCAGTGGCGGTTTCGGCCTGCTCTGCCAATTGCTGTTCGTTTTCAAACATATAGTTCCGTGTCAGCGGCACCGCATCGCGCTTGTGGGCCAGTTGCATCTGAAACACCATTTGCGCGCCGGTACGGAACATCTGGGCGCAGCTGATCAGATAAAATTCCCACATTCTGCAGAAGCGCTCATCGTAAATTTCGGCAATGCGGGCGCGGTTTGCCTGAAAGCGCCGGTTCCATTCTTCCAGCGTTCTTGCATAGTGGACGCGCAGGACCTCGATGTCCGTAACCCATAACTGATTGGGTTCCACCGCTGTCAGCACTTCCGAAAGCGCCGGTGCATAGCCGCCGGGAAAGATATATTTATCCAGCCAGGGGCTTGCTGTGCCGGGTGGGCTCATATGGCCGATAGAATGCAGCAGCGCCACCCCGTCCTGATCGAGCAGGCGATTGAGCTGCGCAAAGAAATCCCAGTAATTCGCGGTGCCGACATGTTCGAACATCCCGACAGAGACAATCCGGTCGAAAGTCCCCTCGATTTCCCGATAGTCCTTCAGTTCGAATGTAACCCGCTCACTCAGTCCTGCTGCCTCCGCCCGCTGCCGCGCCAGCGCCAGCTGTTCGGTCGACAGGGTGACGCCCAGCACCTCGACATCGGCGCATTGTGCAAGAAAAAGCGCCATGCCGCCCCAGCCGCAACCGATATCGAGAATGCGCTGCCCGTCCGCCAGTTGCAGCTTGGCCGCGATATGGCGCTTCTTCTGCAACTGCGCCTGCTCCAGCGTGTCATCGGGGCCGGTGAAGTAGGCGCAGGAATATTGCATGTCCTGATCGAGGAACATCTCATAAAGCGCACGGTTCAGATCATAATGATGCGCGACATTCTTTTGCGCTTTCTGCCGGTTGATACGCCGCTGGCTGAAACGGTGCAGGGCAAGGCGCAGCTTTTTCATCTGCACCTGCACCGGGTGGGCGGCCAGATGGTAGCGATTGCGCGCAAACAGCTGCAGAAGTTCGGCAATGCCCCCCTCATCGAAGGTCAGGCTGCCGTCCATATAGGCCTCCCCCGCGGCAAGCTCGGTGTTGAGGACAAGCCGCCAGACCAGGGCGCGGTCATGCAAACGCATTGTGACCTCGGGTCCGGGTTCGGATCCTTTGAAGACATGACGCTTCCCATCGGGGTCGATGACATACAGACAACCCGACTGCACGAAACGCTTGAGCAGATGCGACAGCGGAAACATTGATCGGCTCCCCCTTACATACCAGATACAGCACGCTGACTAGCTGCTAAGAGTAGAAAGCAAATTCCGTGCTTTGCAAGTGGCGGAAGTTAATTTCTAATAATGGCCACGAATGGGAGGGTGCAGAGATGGGCTTCTACGAAAGACGGGTTTTACCAAAACTGATCGACAGCGCATGCGGCACAAAGCCGACCCGGCGGCAGCGTGAAAAGGTTGTGCCGCAGGCAGAAGGCCGGGTTCTGGAGATCGGTATCGGCTCGGGGCTTAACCTGCCGCATTATGATGCAGCGCGGGTGACGCATCTGTTCGGGCTCGAACCCGCCCCCGAAATGCGGCAGATTGCCGCAGAGCGTGTGGGGCAACTTCGTTTTCCGTTCGAGTTTATCGACCTGCCGGGCGAGGAAATCCCGCTTGAGGATAACAGTGTCGATACGGTGGTGACGACTTTCACCCTATGCACGATCCCCGATGCGGAGACAGCGCTTGAAGGCATGCGGCGGGTGCTCAGGCCCGGTGGCCGGTTGCTGTTCTGCGAGCATGGCGAGGCCCCGGATGCGGGGGTTATGAAATGGCAGAACCGGATCAATCCGGTATGGAAGAAGATCGGCGGCGGATGCAATCTTAACCGCCGGATATTTACATTGATCGAGGGGGCGGGATTTACGCTCGAGCAGGCCGACAGCATGTATCTGCCCGGCACCCCGCGGGTCTTCGGCTTCAATTACTGGGGTCGTGCCAAAATTTCCTGATAGCACGTATTACGATAGTTAACTCGTTATTATGCACTTTATGCGCTAATGTCCATGGCGTCTGGCCGCCGGAACGTATGGGGTGCATGATGGCGAGGGAGGTTGCGGCAACGCAGCCCGGGGCAAGAGTGGCAAATACCGGACTTGAAGCGATCAGCGTGCTGGTGATCGACGATCACGTTAATATGCGGCGCATTGTATCAGGCATCCTGCAGGCATTGGGTGTCGAATATATCTACGAGGCAAGCGATGGCGCGGACGGGTTTGAGGCAATGCGATCGCACCGTCCCGATATCGTCATTGTCGATTGGGAGATGCCCGGCATTGACGGGGTCGAATTCACGCAGCTGGTGCGGACTGCCAGTGACAGCCCCAATCCTTATGTACCGATCATCTTTCTGACCAGCTATTCGGACAAATATCATGTAGTCGAAGCGCGCGATGCGGGTGCCACCGAATTTCTGGCGAAACCGGTATCGGCCAAGGCGATGTTCACCCGCCTTATGGCGATCATCAACAAGCCGCGTTCGTTCGTACGCTCGCCCAGCTATTTCGGGCCTTGCCGGCGGCGCAGGGTCGACAGCGAATATAACGGCGCCGAACGCCGCCATGCGCAGGTGGCACTGGAAGCCTGACTTGGCGTTGGCATGCCCGGGTTGCCTTCGGGCCTGGTGTGCTGTGCCGAATTGGGCTACATAAGTGGCCGGTGCGCGCCCAGGAGCATCCAATGTACTGAATTTGAGTAGTGAGTTTGATGAATTCGGGGGTTTCGCAAGAGGCGACCGTGCATCCCCGGGCATAGTCACTTGCGCCTGGACCCGTGAAAGACAGCCTGTCGGATAGCGCCCTTTAGCGCCCGGGGCGGAAGATGGGAACTGATGCGGTACGATCACAGGCCCTTCTGGGTCAAACGCGGTTTTATGGCCTTTGCAGCCTGGTGGGCGCGGCATTTTCGTGAACCGGATTTCGATACGCTGGGGCCAGGCTACAAATTCTTCAAGCCCTGGTATGTGTGGGTTCATGGCGGTCCGGTGGTGGCAGGCAACAACCTGCATATCGTCTCGGCGCGGGACGGGCGCGTTCAGCTCAGCGTATGGCGCGGCGAACAGACGAACGGTCATATCTCGATCGGTGATGACTGTCTGATCTGCCCCGCGGTGCGTATCTCATCTGCAACCGCAATCCAGATCGGAAATGGCTGTATGTTCGCCCATGGCGTCTATGTCACCGATGCCGACTGGCACGATCTGTATGACCGGACCCAGGCGGTCGGGGCGACAAGCCCGGTGGTGATCGGGAATAATGTATGGCTGGGGGATAGCGCCTTTGTTGGGAAAGGGGTGACGATCGGCGATAATGCGATCATCGGCGCGCGGGCGGTTGTTGTGGACGATGTGCCTGCAAATGCGATTGTCGCGGGCAATCCCGCCCGGCTCGTCAAGGAGCTCAACCCCGACCAGACCCGTGTCACACGCGACACATTGTTCGAATTGTCACCTGCGGAATATGCGCGCCGTGACGCCGAATTTGACCGCCTTGCCACCGCCGACAATAATTTCGTCAAATGGCTGCGTGCTGCCCTGTTTCCGCGCCGGGGCGATTGAGGGCACTGGTTTTTACGCGTCATCCCTGTAAGCTGGGTTTGCTGGTTCAGTTGAACCGCACTCATATGTGGTTGCAGGCGTAAGGGGGCAGCAATTGCAGAAGGATGCCCAACCGGAAACGGGAATTATTGTCGGCGCGGGAATTGCCGGGCTGGGCACCGCCATCGCGCTTGCCAGCCACGGCGTCAGCGTGACGGTGATTGACCGGGATCAGGCACCAGCCACTGACGATCCTGACCGCGCCTTTGCTGAATGGCCGCGCCGCGGCGTGGCACAGCTGCGCCATTCACATGTGTTCCTTGCGCGGCTTTATATTCTGCTGCGCGATCATTATCCCGAACTGCTGGATGACATGCTGCGGACAGGTGCGCGAAAACTGCCATTTTCAACCGGTTTGCCGCCGCAGCTTCTTGCCGGTTACAGCCCGCTTGCCGCAGATGATGATTTTACGTTGATTTCAAGTCGCCGGGTAACGCTTGAGCTTGCCATGCGCCGTTTTGCGGCAGCGCAGCCGGGTATAAAGATCGTGCCGGACTGCCGGGTTCAGGGTCTCGTTCTGACTCCTGACAGTGCAATTCCCGACATTCAGGGGGTGCGGCTCGGTGAGGGGAAAAAGCAGGAATTGCACGCGGATTTTGTTGTCGATGCTTCGGGGCGGACCTCGCCCTTTCCCGGATTGCTGCGCAAGGCCGGTGCGCGGATCGCCGAGGAAAGCGCACCTGCCGGTATTGTGTATTTTACCCGCCATTACAGGTTACGCCCCGGCATGACAGAGCCGCCCCGCGGCGCGGCGCCGTCGGTGGGGGATCTGGGCTATCTGAAATTCGGTGTGTTCCGCGCCGATAATGGCTGGTTTTCGGTAACGCTGGCTGTGCCCGAAATCGAGGAAGGGCTGCGTGCGCTGGTGCGCGCGGGGAAGGGCTTTGATGCGGTCTGCGCGGAACTGCCCGGTGTTCGCCCGTGGATCGATCCCGGGCGCGCCGAACCCGGGGGAAAGGTCTTTGCCATGGGCCGGCTCGACAGTCTGTGGCGGCATTACATGCGCGGGCCGCGCCCGGTGGTGCGCAACTTCTTTGCGGTCGGCGATTCGGTTATCCGCACCAATCCGCTTTACGGGCGCGGTTGCTCAGCGGGGTTTTTGCAGGGGCATTTGCTTGCCGGGATCATTGCAGAGATTGCGGACCCGGCCGCGCGTGCGCAAGCCTACTATACAGCGCAGATGCGGGAGATCCGCCCCTATTACGACATTATGCTCAAACAGGATGCACAGGCGATCCGTCGCGCTGAACGCGCCCGTGACCCTGACTATCAGCCACGGTTCCGCGCGCGCGTCAGGCGACATATCCTCGAGCAGGCAATCGGGCCCGCCTCGCGTGCCGATATCACCGTGTTCCGGGCGTTGATGCGCGGGTTTCACATGCTCGAAGATCCGCGCATCGCCCTGCGTGACCCGGTCATTGTCGGGCGTATTCTGCGCATCTGGGCGCGCGGCCCGCGCCGCAATCGCGCGGTGGCTGATCGCAAGGCGGGGCCTGACCGGGCAACGCTGTTTGCCAGCCTTTCGCTGGTCGGCACATAGCGCGACCCGATCGCCATCGCCGGGTCAGGGGGCTTCATTGCCCAGGATGATCGTCCCGCTCGCCCCGAACATGCCGCCCACGCCATGCACGACGGAAATTTTCACATCGGATATCTGCGCGGGCGCGACGCCGCGGATTTGCCGCACGCCTTCCTGAAGGGCGTACATGCCATACATGCCTGAATGCATGTAACTCAGCCCGCCGCCATTTGTATTGACCGGCAGCTTGCCACCCGGGGCGGTATTCCGTTCCCAGATGAAATCCGCGCCCTCGCCGCGTTCGCAGAAGCCCAGATCCTCAAGCCCGTAAATCGGCAGGTGCGCAAAGGCGTCATAGATCATCAGATGATCGACATCGGCATGGGAAACGCCTGATTCCGCGAAGGCCTTCTGCCCCGATACGCGGAACGCCCTGGATGTGGTGAAATCCTCCATCTGGCTGACCAGCGGCGTTTCAACGCTTTCGCCGGTGCCAAGGATATAGGTGGGCTTTTGCGGGAAATCCCGTGCACGGTCCGCGCGGGTCAGGATCAGCGCACCGCCGCCATCGGTGACAAGACAGCACATCGGCTTGGTGAATGGCCAGGCGATCATGCGTGCATTCATCACCTCATCGAGGCTGGTGAGATCCTGCAGGCTGGCGCGCGGGTTCTGATGCGCCCATTCGCGCTGCACGACAGCGACATTGGCAAGTTTTTCGATCCCGACGTCATATTCCTTGCAATAACGCAGGGCCGGAATGGTGAACATGGTGGTCGGCCCCATGATGCCGTAAGGCTGCTCGAACTGGCCGACAAGGGATGTGGCGCCACCGCCGCCAAAACCGCGCGCGCCGACACGTGAGCGCCCGCTTTCCCCATGGGTTACAAGAACGGTATTGCAAAGCCCTTCATTGATTGCCGCCGCGGCATGGCGGACATGCAGCATGAAGGAGCAGCCGCCGACCATGGTCCCGTCGACCCAGCTTGGGGTGATGCCGAGATAGTGGGCGACGTCGGTCGGCCAGGGGCCCGCCGTTGCCACCCCGTCAATATCGGAAGGGCCAAGGCCTGCATCGGCCATGGCGTTGAGCGCGGCATCCGCGTGCAGCATCAGTTCCGACATTTCCGGTACGACACCGAGTTTGGTGGTTTCGGCGGCGCCGACAATCGCTATGCTTTTCGGTTTCATGATGTTGCCCCTCCCGCGGGTTTGAATTTCGGCAGGGTGATCGTTTCATCCCATTCCTCAAACGTGACCTCAAGCGGCATATCGAGCAGCAGCGCTTCGGGTGTTTGCGGGCAATCGACGATATTAGTCATCATGCGCGGGCCTTCCTCAAGCTCGACGACCGCGATGGCAAAGGGGTCTTCCTGCCCGGGGCGCAGCATGTGGCTGATCACATAGCTGTAAAGCGTGGCCTTGCCGCTGGCCTTCTTCACCTTGACATTACGTGAGCCGCAATTCGGGCAGAAAGGGCGGGGCGGAAAATAATGGGTGCTGCAATCATCGCATTGCTGGATCAGCAATTCGCCGCGCTTCGCCCCGTCCCAGTAATGCTGGGTTTCCGGTGTCGGCACCGGAGAAAACTTCTTGCCTTTGGCCATTTCCGCCTATCCCTTTGTTTATCATTGTCGGGCTCAGCCTAGCGTAGACAGGGGAGTAGCGAACAGCAAAATCACCCCTGCCGGGGCGGTAATGGCCGTGCCGCAGTGGATAGGGAGATGTCGTCGCGGATCGCCTTGATCGCCTTTGAGACGATATCCGCGCCGAAGGTCTTGATCAGGAACAGGCCGTAAAGATAGCGCCGCGTCTGATCGGTCAGTGACAGGGCTTTCATGCGCTGCACTTCATATTCCACCTCGATCTGCTGTTCCTCGGGCATGTCTGCAAGTTCCGCGCAAAGGGGAGTAAGATTGACAATCGCAATGTCGAAATCGATCCCCTCCATTTCCTGCTCGACCGATTCCAGCACGCGCCCGGCAGCGGCAAACTCCTGTTCAAGATTCTGGACCGCGATCCGCAACACATGCGCGCCCACAATATTGAGCAGCAGCAAGCCGAGATTAAGCGCCTTGACCCGGTCTGGCATATCGACGCCGGACAGCGCCTCGATTTCCAGGGCGACCTTCTGCTGCTCCTCGACCGAGACATTCTGCATGATCGCAAAGCAGTAAGTCGGCAGAACCAGTTTTGCTTCTTCAAAGGATACCGGCGCCATAATATCGCTGATAAGCTGCGCGCGGGGTTCGGCGCGGGCGCGATCCACCGCGCGATCGGCGGCATGCAGCAGGGTATCGAGGATGAAGCTCGGCCCGACCCCGATATCCGCATCGCCAACGCGCAATGTGATCAGCTTGGTGCGCAGGAAGGCAAGCGCACCGAAGCCCGCTGTTGCAAGCAGCAGCAGCAGATCCTCTGTCAGGAAGATCATCACCTCGCCGTGAGGTGTGAGATGGGGGACAGGTCTGGTGTCGGACAGCACCGCGCCGATCACCAGCGCGGCAATCGCCGCCAACAGATTGATGCTGGCGTAGAATATACCTGGCGGGGTCGCTACCGCGCGTAGCGGCGAATCAGGATAGCGCGAAATCAGCTCCGCGATGCCCACAAGCGCGCCAAGCAGCCCGACAACCACATATCCCCATAACGGCACACCCAGCCAGACGATCTCCATGATTTCCCCCTTATGCCGCGCTTTGGCCGGTGTTTGCGATATCTCCCCTGCCGACCGATGCGCGGAATACCTAGAATTTCGATGAAATGCGGGCGCCGCGCTTGACGAATTCCTTACCATTTTCGGTCAGGCGGACACCCTGCTCGCCGCCAATATCGCAAAAGGTGACAAGCCCGTCGGCTACCAGCCCGGCCACGACCCTTTCCGCCAGCGGATATTTCTTCTGCAGCTCGTCTGTCTTTGTGTCGCCGCTTTGCAGATCCGCAAGGATCGGTATGGCCCGGTCAAGGGAGTCCCGGCTGCTGCGCTGCGTCTTCAATGTCTTGAGGAACGCGCTGCTGCCCCCTTTCGAAAATCTGCTGTTTGCGGCCATTTGCTGCACTCCTGCCTCAAGTCGGCGTGATGGGCGAACTTATCACAGCCTGTTATTCATCCTGCTCCGCTGGCCATCCTGCCCGGCTGCCCGGCTGCCTGATGGTACGCGAACCCTGTTGCGGCTGCCAGCATCAATGTCGGTCCGGGCAGCCGCAGGGCTCGAGCTGTATTGTCGCATGGCTCACATTGAAACGCTGTGCGAGCACCGATTTCATGCGTTTCAGCAGGGCCGCCTGATCGGACTGTTCCGGGATCTGCGCATGCAGGGTCATCACCGTCTGGCTGTCGCTCAACGACCAGGCATGAATGTGATGCACATCGATCAGCTCCGGCATGGTTTCGGTCAGATGCCGGCGCACCGCCTCGCGGTTGATATCATCCGGGGTGCCCTCAAGCAGGATATGCGTTGACTGTTGCAGCAGCTTCCAGGCACCGCGCATAATAAGCACTGCAACAAGCATCGATAATAACGGATCGATCGGCGTCCACCCTGTTGCGAGAATGACAAGCGCCGCGGCGATGGCGGCGACAGAACCAAGCAGATCGCTCAGCACATGCATGCGCGCGCCACGGATATTGATATTTTCCGTATGATCCTGATGCAGAATCTTCAATGCGATGATGTTTACGACAAGCCCGACCGCCGCCACCCCGAGCATCGGCGCACCGTGAATCTCCACCGGATTCGTCAGCCGCTGTACGGCCTCGAAAAGGATCCAGGCGACGATGGCGAACAGGGCCAGCCCGTTGGCGAAGGCAGCAAGCACTTCGAAACGGCGATAGCCGAATGACCGGCGCGCATCGGCGGGGCGTCGCGCAATCTGAAAAGCCAGCCATGCCAGCGCCAGTGCCGCGCTGTCGGTCAGCATGTGCCCCGCATCCGCCAGCAGCGCAAGCGACCCTGACAGCAGCCCGCCAATCACTTCGGCAAACATGAACCCGCCGGTGAGCAGCATGGCGAACAGGACGCGCCGTTGATTTTCCGGCCCGCCCTCGGGGTTCAGATGCAGATGATGACCGTGATGAGGGTGAGGATCATGCGAATGTGAAGGCCCGGAACTGGCGGCCGGCATTTCCCGATCTGAGGGGGGCAGCTGATCAGCCATCGTCGCGCACCTCCGTGACATGGTCGCACATATCGAGCACGAAACTGCGGACATGGGCGTCGGCGGCGATATGGAAAACCCGCTGGCCGCGTCGTTCACCCCTTACTAGACGCGCCGCCTTGAGATTACGTAAATGATGGCTGGCAAGGGCGTCGGAAATCCCCAGACGCTGCGCGATTTCGCCCACGCTGTGCGGGAAATCCAGGCAGCTTAGCAGGATCCGCAGCCGCGTCGGATCGCCCATGACCTTACACATCTCAGCCAGGTTTCCGATCTGGTCGGTGGTCAGGCGCGGTACTTCTGTCGTCTGCAATCAGTCAGCTTTCAAATATTCAAGTAATTATTTGAATATTGGCTGTATGCGACAGATGTCAAGGCCCGCGCCGGGGGCTTTGCCTTGCGGCGCGTGGCCGTCCGCGGGCCTGGGGCTCAATCAGGTCCGCCATTTCCTCCCTGCCTGCGGCCTTATCCGATATGCGGCCTTATCCGATATGCGGCCTTATCCGATATGCGGGTTGCCGATCGGCTGTCCGCCGGCGGTGACCGCAACGATTGCCGGCCGCGGCGGCATCTCCGGGCTGAAGTCGGGCCAGCGGGTGCTGGGGTTGTGAAAGTCCGATCCGGCTTCCGCCCCCGGATGCTGCACCGCCACAAACAGGCTGCGATCATCGGGGGTGAAACAGGGCCCGCACAGTTCGGCCCCGCGCGGAGTGCGCAGGAAGTGCCTGGTCAGCGCCCGGCCGGGCCCCTCCACATCGCAGGCCCATAGACCGTCTGCAAAGCCTGACTTGGGTGCGCCGTCAGTTGCAATCCATAATCTGCCGCGATGATCGAAGGCGCAATTATCGGGATTGGACAGCCAGCCATGGGGCGAAATTCCCGCATGATAGCGCGCGCCATCCGCCGTTTCGTCGGGATTGCCCGCCATCAGCAGAATTTCCCACTGATATGTTGCCGCGGCATGATCGGCGCCCCGGCCCGCCCCGCCTGGCGGAATCAGTTCCAGAATATGGCCGTGGCGGTTCCGTGCTCGCGGATTGGCCGGATGGGTGGCGTCAGCCTGGCGTCTGGTATTGTTGGTCAGCATCAGGAAGACCGAGCCTGAAACCGGGTTTGTTTCCACATCCTCGGGCCGGTCCATCGGTGTTGCGCCAAGCAGATCGGCGGCGCGCCGCGTCTCGATCAGAATGTCGGCCTGGCTTGCAAAGCCGTTTTCGGGTGTAAGCGGGCCTTCCCCCCAGACAAGGGGCAGCCACTGCAAGCTTCCGTCTTCGTTAAAGCGGGCAACCGACAATGTGCCGGATTGCAGCAGCCGCATATTCTGCGATCTTTTTTCGCTGTCATAGCGGCCGTCGCTGATAAAGCGGTAGAGATATTCAAACCGCTCATCATCACCGCTATAGACGACGACGCGGCCATCGGGCGCAATCGCGGTGGTTGCCCCTTCATGTTTGAAGCGGCCAAGTGCGGTGTGCTTCTGCGGAATGTGGCGTGGATTATATGGGTCGACTTCGACAATCCATCCAAACCGGTTCGGCTCGTTGGGAGTTTTCTCCAGATCGAAGCGCTCGTGAAACCGGCCCCACTGAAAGCGCGGCTTGCCCCGCATGCCATATTTCTTGTGGTTCTCAGCCTGGGCCGTTTTATCGGGATCGCCGGCGAAATAGGCGTGGAAATTCTCCTCCGCGATCAGCACGGTTCCCCAGGGGGTCACGCCGCCCGCACAATTATTCAGTGTACCAATGACCTTGCGGCCTTCAGGGTCCGCTGCCGTTTTCAGGCGCGCATGACCCGCCGCCGGGCCGGTCATATTCATCTCCGTTTCAAGGGCTGTGATGCGCCGGTTAAAGGGGCTGTCCAGGACCGTTTCCCAATTGCCGCCGCGTTGCCTGACCTCGACGATTGAATGGCCATGGGCCGCCATTTCGGTATTGACCTGCTCGGCGCTCAGCATCGCCCGGTCCTGGTCATTTCCGATATCGGGAAACATCAGGTTGGCGTTGGTGAATTCGTGGTTGACGCAAAGCAGCCCATGATCGGCGCGCCCGGTCGGATGCGGCAGGGGCAGAAAGGCAACGAAATCGTTATTGTAGCCAAACTGCCGGGATTGTGCGCTGGCCGTCTGGCGCAGCGGATCGAACGCCGGTGCATCGGGGAAAAGCGGATCGCCCCAACGGATCAGAATTTGCGGCTTATGTTCTTCGGGCACATGGAAATCTGTGTCATAGCCATGGGCGATTTCGGTGAAATTCAGGCTGGAGCGCGCCTGCCCGAAAGCCGGCTTCGTCGTGGTCAGGCTTAGTATGCTGGAGGCGGCAATGCCCCCCAGTGCCTGCCGGCGGCTAATTCGCTGCGCAATGATGTCCGCCATGAGTGGGCGTGTTGCGCAAGTGACAGATGTTTTTTCCGTTTGGCCCGAAGCTCTTGTCGAATTTCTCTGTGCCATCCCAGTCATCCTTCTGTTGGTCGTCACCTCGCCCTCCCGCAGACCTATATTAGGTACAGCTCCATATTAGGGGATGACTGTGACAGAAAATCGACGGGTCAGGTGTTTCTTGGCGAAGATGCCGCCCGGTTCGGTTTTACGCCTTGAATTAAAGCCGGCCCGGCCGGCGGTTGCGCCTTGCCGGGCCGGTTGCCAATTCAGATTGAACTACCGTTGCGCGGAAATTTCGGAGACTTTTTCTTCAAGCGCGGCAAGTCGCGCCTCCTGCTTCGCGGCTTTTTGCTGTTTGAGCTGTTGTACCTCGACAAAGGCGTCCTGGCGTTCGTTATGTCCGCCCCCCGCCATTGCCGTGCCGCCCAACCCTGCGAAAACAGCCAGACTTACCGTCGCTAATCGCACCTTCTTCATTTTCAACTCCATTTGTCGTTCTGATCCATGTCCGCCGTCAGCATGCGGTAGTCATCAGGTAGGTGCCTTGTGCGGGAAATGCTTTTTTCGCGCTGTTCACGATGCTTCACATTTGCGGCACCGGTAGCAACGGCCGTTCCGGCGTCGCGGCGATGGTTGGAAAATTTTCGGACCGATATTCGTGCCGGCAGGTTGATTGTGAATGCGGGTTGCCTGCGGGCTGTTTAATCCCGCAGCAGGAAGATCTTGCCATCCGCAATTGTGACCGGAAGGGGTGTCAGCGATTTCCCCCGACAGGGGCCGGAGATGCAGGTGCCGTCGTCGATGGTAAAACGCGCGCCATGGGTCGTGCAAAGCAGATAGGTTTCGTCCCGGTCGAGAAATCTGTCGGGGCGTGTTTCAAGTGGCGTATGCGCGTGCGGGCAGTCGTTAAGATAGCCGCGTAAAACGCCCGCGCGCCAGACCACGAACAGATCGAGCCTGTCCGCCCCGCTTCCCAGCAGAAAGCCTTTCGTGCCGCTTTCGGGCAATTCCTCCAGCCTGCACAAATAAACCGGATCAGACATGGCAGCAGCGATCAGTTTCAGGGTTCCAGGCGATCTGCGGCCGCCGGGTGAGGGCCAGGGCATCGTGTCGCGTTGGTATGTCGCCACGATGGTATATGGCCGCAATGCTTTTTTTGGCAGCGTCAGCCGGTCAGCTCAGCGGCTGCTTTTTGATGCCTGCTTTGCGGCATACATCTTCTTGTCTGCCTTGGCCAGCGTTTCATCAAGCCCTTCGCCCTTGACGAAGGTGTAAACGCCGAATGCGGCATGCACATGTTCGGTCTTGCCGTCAAAATTATAGCTTTCGGCGCTGATCGCCTCGGCTAGTTGTCTGGCTTTTGCTTCGGCGGTGGGCAGATCGCTATTGGCGAGAATGACACCGAATTCATCACCGCCCAGCCGGCCAACCACATCTGAATCGCGGGTGTTTTGCGACAGCAGTTGCGCAATGCGGCGCAGGACTTCGTCACCTGCCGCATGGCCATACAGATCGTTGACAGGCTTGAATTTATTAAGGTCGAAATAGACAAGGCTTGCGGGTGTGTCGTAACGGTCGGCATAGGATTTGATGCGGTTCATCGCGCCGATGAAGCCGCGCCGGTTCAGAATGCCGGTCAGGGTATCCTGATCCGCGATGGTTTCCAGTTGGGCGATGCGTTTCCTGGCGACGTCAAGTTCCTGCCGGAACCGGTCAAGTTCCTGCATCAGGGTCATAATCGCGTCGTGGACCTTGGGGGTCAGTTCCGATTCAGGAATTCCCATGATCGTCGTGTTGTCACTGATAACACGACCCTGGGCTGTGCCTTCGGTCTTTTGCGTGCGGGACGAACCTGAACGTACAGGCTGGGTATCGCGAACCGGTTTTGTTTCGCCGATCTTCATAATGGCCTTTCCGACACAAGAATTGCGTCAAACATATATTTATATAGCAATAACTTACTAATTTATAAATTAGAGGAAACACCCTAACACAGCTTTTACGATCATTCATCCGGTCCATCACCTGCCGGCAGATCATTACTTGCGGCTGGCCGCAGTATACTTATAATCCCCGCTTTTTTCGGTCTGTCGATCAGGATGGGAACGAAACGCATGAGCGATGCCAAGCCACTTGTCGGAATTATCATGGGCAGCCAGTCGGACTGGCCCACCATGCAGCATGCTGCGCAGATCCTTGACGCGCTTGAGGTGCCCTATGAGGCGCGGATCGTTTCGGCCCATCGGACGCCGGATCGGCTTTACGACTATGCAGGAACCGCCAAAGAGCGCGGATTGCATCTGATCATCGCGGGTGCGGGCGGGGCGGCGCATCTGCCGGGCATGGCTGCGGCAATGACGCCTTTGCCGGTCCTGGGCGTTCCTGTTCAGAGCAAGGCGCTGAGCGGTCAGGACAGTCTGCTGTCAATCGTGCAGATGCCGCCGGGCGTGCCTGTCGGTACGCTGGCGATCGGCACGCCGGGTGCGACCAATGCCGGGTTGCTTGCCGCTGCGATTCTGGCGCTGCATGATGATGCGCTGGCGGACCGGCTGACGGCCTGGCGGCAGGCCCAGACAGATGCCGTTGCCGTGCAGCCGCAGGACTGAGTTTGCGATGAGATGACCGTGATCGCGCCGGGGATGGAAATCGGGATTCTGGGGGGCGGCCAGTTGGGGCGGATGCTGGCGCTGGCTGCGGCGCGCCTTGGGCTGAAGGCGCATATCTATTGCCCGGAAGATGAAAGCCCGGCGGCGCAGGTTGCCCATGCTGTCACCGTTGCGGATTATGATGATCGCGCCATGCTCGACAAGTTCGCCGATGCGGTGGCGCTCGTCACCTATGAGTTTGAGAATATCCCCCTTGCGACGGTAAAGCGGCTGGCGCGGCGTGCGCCGCTTTGGCCCGGGATCGACGCGTTGGGGGTGGCGCAGGACCGACTGCGCGAAAAACGGTTTCTGCAATCGATCGGTATTGAAACCGCGCCTTTTGCAGCGGTCGATACCCAGGCCGACATGGCCGCGGCGGTAGATGTTATCGGTCTGCCTGCAGTGCTGAAGACGCGCACCCTTGGATATGATGGCAAGGGACAGTTCATGCTGCGTGATGGGGCGCAATGTGACGAGGCGTGGCTCGCGATTGGTCAGGCACCGGCCATTCTTGAGGGGTTTGTGGGTTTCGAGCGGGAAGTTTCGGTGATCGTGGCCCGCGCGATTTCCGGCGAACTCGCCTGTTATGACGTGGCCGAGAACGAACATCGCAATCACATTCTCGATCTCTCAACTGTCCCGGCGGCAATTGAGAAGGCGACGGCGGATCAGGCGCAGACAATCGCAAAGACGGTGGCGACCGCACTCAACTATGTCGGTGTGCTGGCGGTCGAGATGTTTGTGTGTCCTGGTGGCCAGCTGATCGTTAATGAGATTGCGCCCCGGGTTCATAATTCGGGCCATTGGACGATCGATGCCTGTCTCGTCAGCCAGTTCGAGCAGCATATCCGTGCGATTTGCGGCTGGCCCCTTGGCGCGGCGCGCCGTCATTCGGATGCGCGGATGCGTAATCTGATCGGCGAAGAGGCCGAGGACTGGGCGACGCTTATCGGCGATCGCACTGCCGCCTTGCATCTTTACGGTAAGGGCGCGGCGCGACCGGGCCGGAAAATGGGCCATGTGACCGAAATCTTCCCACTTGGTGCTTTATCCACCGGGCGCTGAAAAGCGTGCCATCCGCCCTTGCGCTTGTCGGGTTTGCGGGCCCACTATCTGTTGATATGCACCAGTTTCAGGCCATGTGAAAGCCGGTCGGAAATTTTTCGGCGGGCGATCCTGTTTCAGTTCAGCCCTTTTGGAAGAAGACAGCGATGAAGCGCCATGCGGATCTGACAAAACGTGCCCATGTCCGTTCACAGGATCTGCCCTGGGTGGCGTCGCCCATGGCGGGGGTTGAGCGCCGGATGCTGGAACGGGACGGGGATGAGGTGGCCCGCGCGACAAGTCTTGTGCGCTATGCGCCGGGCAGCCGGTTCAGCGCCCATCGCCATGAGGGCGGGGAGGAGTTTATCGTTCTGTCAGGCGTTTTCAGCGATGAGAGGGGGGACTATCCTGAAGGCAGCTATGTGCGAAACCCCGTCGGCTCGCGGCATATCCCCCATAGCGAGGCGGGCTGCGTGATCTTTGTCAAATTATGGCAGATGCCGGCTGATGATCGGCAATATGTGCGGCTTAACCTCAACGATACGGATGCGTTAGGGCCTGTCGGAGCTGCGGCGGGGGGCTATCTGCTGCATGAGAGCTCCGATGAGCAGGTCACATTGCTTGAGCTTGCGCCCGGTGAGGAATTGCCCGAAGCGGCGTTTCCGGGCGGTGTGGAATATTTCGTGCTGACAGGCGGCTTTTCAGACGACAGCGGGAAATATCGGGCAGGCGACTGGTTGCGGCTTCCCTGCGGATCGCGGCAGACAGTCCGGAGCGCGCGGGGCTGCCGGCTTTATCGAAAGACCGGGCATCTCGCCAATCCGCCGCCTTTCCCGGCTTAATCTTTTCACCTGCGCGTGATAGAAGCGCGGGATCCGGTGTCATGCCGGATTTTGCGGGACTGAATGGCAGCAGCAGGCGCGGCAGGTGGGAGAGAGTATGAATCTACTGATTATCGGTTCGGGGGGGCGCGAACATGCGCTGGCCTGGGCATTGTCACGCTCACCGCATGTGTCACGGGTCTATTGCGCGCCGGGAAATGGCGGGATCGCGGACGATTTGCGGCTGGATGCCGACGGCACCGATTTCGCGCAGGTCGAGGCCATCGTGCGTGAGCGCGATATAGGATTTGTTATTGTGGGGCCTGAAGCGCCGCTTGTCGCGGGGCTTGTGGATTATCTCGCAGAGCGCGGGATCGCCGCCTTCGGCCCTTCCGCTGCGGCAGCGCGGCTTGAAGGCTCCAAAGGGTTTACCAAGGATCTGTGCGCGCGCGCGTCTATTCCGACCGCGGCCTATCGCCGTTTCACCGATGCCGCGCCCGCCAAGGCGTTCATCCGCGAAACCGGCGCCCCCATTGTTGTGAAGGCAGACGGTCTGGCGGCGGGTAAAGGGGTGATCATCGCCGCCACCGTGGCCGAGGCGGAAACAGCGGTCGACAATATTCTGGGCGGTCAGTTCGGCAGTGCGGGTGCCGAACTTGTCATCGAGGAATTTCTCGAGGGCGAGGAAGCGAGCTTCTTCGCGCTTGTCGACGGGGAAAATGTGCTGCCTCTGATCGCGGCGCAGGATCACAAGCGGGTGGGCGAAGGCGACAGCGGCCCCAATACCGGGGGCATGGGGGCCTACTCGCCCGCGCCTGTCATGGATGCCGCAATGTGCGACCGCGTGATGGAAGATATTATAAAGCCCACCGTTGCGGCCATGGCGGCGGACGGCACCCCGTTCAGGGGGGTGCTGTTTGCGGGGCTTATGATCACCGGGAAAGGCCCGCAACTGATCGAATATAATGTCCGGTTCGGCGATCCCGAATGTCAGGTGCTGATGATGCGGCTGCAAAGCGATCTGCTGCCCGCGCTGATTGCGTCGGCGAAAGGCGGGCTTGACCGGGTCGCGCTGCACTGGTCCGAGGCGTGCGCGGTGACCGTTGTAATGGCGGCCGAGGGCTATCCCGGTTCTTATGCCAAGGGCGAGGTGATTGGTGGGCTGGATGCCGCTGCCGGGGTCGAGGGGGTGCAGATTTTTCATGCGGGCACAGCCGGAAGTCACGGTGAGATCCACGCCAATGGCGGACGCGTGCTGAATGTCACGGCGACCGGTGCGACCGTTTCGCAAGCGGTGGAGCGGGCTTACCGGGCGGTCGATCTGATCGACTGGCCGGGCGGATTCTGCCGGCGCGATATTGCGTGGCGCGCGCTGGCACGCGAACGCACAAAGGGCTAAAATAGCCGGAGGGATCGGGACGCGGCCTTTGCCGGCGACCGCAACGACACTAATCAGAACAGAGTTGGGCACATGGCGGAAGACAGGCAGGAACAATTTTCGGGCACCAAACAGGTTGCCGAAAGTCATCGCTTTGATGAAACGGCGCTTTATGACTATCTCGCCGCTCATATTGACGGGTTCGCCGGCCCGATGCAGGTGGAGGAATTCAAGGGCGGCCAGTCCAATCCGACCTATAAGCTGGTGACGCCTGAGCGTTCCTATGTGTTGCGCCGCAAACCGCCTGGAACGCTGCTGAAGTCGGCGCATGCGGTAGACCGCGAATATCAGGTTATCACGGCGCTGAACAGGACGAATGTGCCGGTGCCGCAGACATTTTGTCTGTGTGAGGATGAAAATATCATCGGCACGATCTTCTATGTCATGGATTTTGTCGCCGGTCGCGTTATCTGGGAACCGCTTGTCCCTGGTGTCACGGTGGATGAGCGTCGGCAGATCTTCGATTCCCAGCTCGCTTTCATGGCAGACCTTCACATGGTCGATTACAAAGCCATCGGGCTTGAGGAGTTCGGCAAGCCGGGAAATTATTTCGCGCGGCAGATTTCACGCTGGACCAAGCAGTATCAGGCATCGGAGACCGAGGAAATTGTCGAGATGAACCGGCTGATCGACTGGTTGCCTGGCAATATTCCCGACGATGACTCCGTCTCGCTCGTGCATGGGGATTTCCGGCTCGATAATGCGGTGCTGCATCCGACCGAACCGCATATTGTCGCCGTGCTCGACTGGGAACTGGCGACGCTTGGCCATCCGCTTGGCGATTTCACCTATCACCTGATGCAGTGGCGTAATCCGGATTCCGCCCTTGGCGTGACACCGGAAGCCGAGCTCAAGGCCATGGGTATTCCGACCGAGGCGGAATATGCCGCCGCCTATTGCGCGCGGACCGGGCGTGATGAGATTACCAATCTCGATTTCTATTTCGCCTATAACTTTTTCCGGCTTGCGGGCATCCTGCAGGGTATTCGTGGCCGCGTGCGCGACGGTACGGCGGCAAGCGAGCAGGCAATTGAAATGTCATCGCGGGTGCGGCCATTGGCAGAAGCCGCCTGGCTTTACGCGCAGAAGGCCGGGGCTGTCGCCTGACGCACATGCCGGGCGGCAGACCGGCGGATATGATGAACGAAAATGAACGGGAACCTTGTGGCCTTACGTAAGACATTGCACGCGATCATTGCCGAAAAATCCTTCGCGACAGGGAAGGAAATGACATTGGCATCGGGCAGGAAGAGCAATTTCTATTTCAACATGAAGCCCAGCATGCTTGACCCGGCGGGGGCGGATGCGATTGCGGAGCTGATTCTGGATCGCGCGGGCGGGCTTGCGGTCGATTATGTCGGCGGGCTTGAAATGGGAGCGGTGCCGATCGCCTGCAGCGTTGCGGTGAAAAGCCATGGGCGGGGCGCGGCATTGCCCGCGCTGATTATCCGCAAACAGGCAAAAGGTCACGGCACGCAGCAGCGGATTGAAGGCGTGCCCCCCGGCGAGACATTGCGCGGCAGGAATATTCTGATGGTGGAGGATGTGACGACCACCGGCGGATCCCTGCTTGATGCCGTCAGGGTGTTGCGCGCGGAAGGTGCGCAGGTCGCGCATGCGATCACGATTGTCGATCGTCTCGAGGGTGCGGCGGATATGCTGTCGGGGCAGGGAATTACCCTCGACCCGCTGCTGACCGCGGATGATTTTCTCGACGCGCGGGGATAGCCACCGCCCGGTTGCGCCGGCGGTTGCGGGTCAGTTGAGTGAATTGCTCAGCCATTCGCGGCAATATTGTATAGTGCCGGGCAAGCTGATAGGTTCCGGCGCTGCCTGCCGCAGGATCGGCGGCCGGGGCGGCGTTCCCGAATATCTGGCAGAATCGCAATAGTTTTAGGAACCCCATGAAGATCAACGGTAATGAAATTCGTCCAGGCAATGTCATTCAGCATAAGGACTCATTGTGGGTTGCGGTTAAGACGAATCACGTGAAACCGGGCAAAGGCGGTGCCTTCGCGCAGGTCGAGCTGCGCAACCTGCTGGACGGTACGAAACTGAATGAGCGCTTTCGTGCCTCGGAATCGGTCGAACGGGTACGTCTTGACCAGAAGGATTATCAGTTTCTGTATGCCGATGGCGATAAGCTGACCTTCATGGATCAGGAAAGTTTCGAGCAGATCGATATCGATCAGGATTTGCTGGGGGAACGGGTCGCATTCCTGCAGGATGGTATGGAAGTGACGGTTGAATCCTATGAGGGGCGTTCGCTCGGCGTGCAGCTGCCGCAGCATGTCACGCTGGAGATCACCGAAACCGAGCCTACCGTCAAAGGGCAGACGGCGGCGGCCTCCTACAAGCCCGCCATGCTCGACAACGGGTTGCGCGTCATGGTGCCGCCCTTTTGCGCGGTCGGCGACAAGATCATTGTCGATACGGAAGAGGTAACTTACGTCAAGCGCGCGGATTGAGGCGATCGACGTGCATCGCTTGCGCGGTTTTCGTGCGTTTCGGTTTGAGTGGGGAGCCGCGCCCGTTGTGGTGCGTGGGTCTGGTGAGGATTTGTGATAGCTGATGGCCAATTCTGCAATAATTAACGTCATGGTCGGGGCCGCCCGCAAAGCCGCGCGCAGCCTGGTGCGCGATTTTGGTGAGGTTGAACAGTTGCAGGTATCGCGCAAGGGGCCGGCCGACTTCGTCACCAATGCGGATTTGCGGGCGGAAAAGATACTGATCGCGGAGCTGCAGCGGGCACGGCCCGCATTCGGTATCCTGGCGGAAGAAAGCGGGCTGACCCAGGGCGAGGATTCGCGCAACCGGTGGATTATCGATCCGCTCGACGGAACGCTGAATTTCATGCACGGGCTGCCGCATTTTGCGATTTCCATCGGGCTTGAGCGGGCCGGGGAGCTTGTTGCCGGTGTGATCTACAACCCGGTCACAGATGATTGCTTTGTCGGGGAAAAGGGCCAGGGCGCGTTCCTCAATAACCGGCGTTTGCGCGTATCGGGCCGCCGTTCAATGCAGGAAGCCGTACTGGCCACGGGCATTCCGTTTCATGGACGGTCCGGCTATGACATATTCCTGCGCGAAATGGCGCAGATCATGCCGCAGGTCGCGGGTGTGCGCCGTTTCGGTGCCGCAGCGCTTGATCTTGCCTATGTCGCGGCGGGGCGTTTTGACGGCTTCTGGGAAACCGGATTGCAGCCCTGGGATATTGCGGCGGGCATCGTCATTGTGCGTGAGGCAGGCGGGTTTGTCAGTGAATGCGACGGCGGGGCTGATATGCTGCGTTCAGGCAGTGTACTGGCGACAAATGACGGCTTGCAGGCACCGCTCGCCAAACTCCTCAAAGAGGCAATGACTCCCTCGCCGGGCTGATGGCCGTGGCTGAATTCTATTGCCCACACCGCTTGTTCATTTGCCGCCGGCAAGCTATGTTAAAGCGGTATAAATCAAGTTGAATTTTTTCAGACTCAGCAATTTTCCCGCCTCTTTGGGGCAAATATTCTCGCCTGTCCATAAGGATAGAAGTTTTTAATTATATAAATTCAGATTGTGAATTCAGAACCGTTATGAAAAAGAAGATTTTGAAGAATGCAGGCGGCGGGCTGGCAATGGCACCGCTGCTGGCGCTGTGCCTGGGTACCGCTCACGCGCAGGAGACCCTTGTTATTGGCCAGGAAAGCGAACCTGCTGTCGAGGTGGATTGGGGTGCGCTGGATGCGATTGGTGCGCCTTATGGCGGCAGATCCGGCGGATTGCGCTATCCCGATATTCGGCAACCGTCCGCTGGTGGAGCAGGCACGGTGCGGCTGCGTGAACCGTCCACTGCGGGGCCGCGCGATGCGGCCGGGCCAGTTGTAGCGACACCGCCGCCGGCACCCAAGCCAACCGCACCGGCCGGCCAGGTGGCCATTGCAACACCGCCCTCGGGATCGGCGGCGCCTGCCACACTCTCAACGCCTGCCGCACCGCCGGCGCCCATCGCAACTCAGCCATCGCCTGCAGGCAGCGCTGCTGCGCCTGCTTTGCCCGACCGTATCCCCCCGCCGCCCCCGCCTGTAGCAGGGGTAATGCCGCCTGCATCGCTGGATGCGCCGCCGCCACCGCCTAAGCTGGTGCCGGCCCCCTCGCCCGTGCCGGTGGAGACTGCGGAATCGTCCGGGCCGTCCAGGCTTGAGCCGAGTATGGATGCAGCCAGCAAGCCGCAGAAGCTGGTGCCCGCGCCCCCGGTGCCAATGGCGCCACCGCCGCCGGTTACCGCTGATGTGGCGCGTGATTTCAGTGCAGATAAAATTGTTGCACCCGCGCCGCCCCCCGCGCCGGCCGCGACCGCGACCGTCGATCCCGCGCCGCAGCGTGTCGCCAATGAGGCGGCGCAACAGATAGCGGCGCTGCCCCCGTCGCGCGGCAGTGTGATGTTCGAGGAGAACAGCGCCCTGTTGTCGCAGGGTGCGCAGGATACTTTGACACAGCTGGCGCTGTCATTGTCAGGTGGCGAAACAAGATTGCAATTGCGCGCCTATGCCATGCGGGAAGAAGAGGGGGCGGCTGCGCGCCGCCTCTCGCTGAAGCGCGCGCTTGCGGTACGTGCCTATCTGATTGAGCAGGGGATTGCGCCGACGCGGATCGACGTCCGCGCACTGGGCCCGGTAAAGGATGGCGGGCCGACCGAGCGGGTGGATTTCGTCCCGCTTGTTCCCTAAGCTGCCGGTACTGGCCAACAGCCTGAACCGCTTTGGCGCGCTGAGTACGGATCTTCCCTGATGGCGGATATTGAGGACGAACACCGGGTGCCCGAACCGGATGAAAAGCAGGCGCTGAAGGCGATACCAATTATATCGCCTCAGCGCCGTTTTTTGTTGCGCATGGTTGGTTTTCTTGCGCTTGTCCTGATGTTGGGAGCAGCACTTGTGCTGCCTTTGCGGGATGCATTTATGGCCAATCCGGCGCTGAACGGGTTAATCGGCGGAGTGTTGATGATCGGCATCATCTATACCTTCCGTCAGGTTCTGATGCTTGGCCCCGAAGTGCGCTGGCTTGAGCAGTTCCAGCGCAGCAATGAAGGGGGACTGCGCATCGCGCAGGAACCGCCCACTCTGCTGGCGCCGATGGCTGTTATGCTGCGCGAGCAGCAGGGCAAGATGGCCTTGTCCGCGGTATCGACGCGATCGATTCTCGATTCCGTTTTCACGCGTCTGGACGAGTCGCGTGATATTTCGCGTTATATGATCGGATTGCTCGTATTCCTGGGGTTGCTCGGTACCTTTTGGGGGCTGCTTGGGACGATTGGTTCGATCGGGGCCACGATCCAGAGCCTGTCTGTCGATGGCGGTACTGGCGGGGCGGAGATATTTGCAGCGCTCAAGCGCGGGCTCGAAGCGCCGCTTGAGGGTATGGGGACCGCCTTTTCATCGTCGCTTTTCGGCCTTGGCGGCTCGCTCGTTCTGGGGTTTCTCGATCTCTCCGCGGCACAGGCGCAGAACCGCTTCTACAATGAGCTGGAGGAATGGCTGTCGGGTCAGACGCAACTGACCACGCCGGGGGCGGCGTTCGGCGAAGTCGATCATGGCGCGCCGGCCTATCTGACCGCGCTTGTGGAACAGACAGCCGATACCGTGGAGCAGCTTCAGAAGATCGTCGCGCGGAATGAGGATAGCAGGACGGCGGGCAACACGGCCTTGATCAGGCTGTCCGAGCAGCTTGCCGGTTTGACCGACAGGCTGGAAGCCGAGCATGCAATTCTGCGCCGGCTTGCGGAAGGGCGGCAGGATCTGCGGCCCCTGCTTGAGGCGCTTGTCGAACGGCAGACCGGTATGGAAAGTGCGCTTGACGCGGCAAGTCAGCAGCATCTGCGGAATATCGATGTGCATCTGCTGCGTCTGCTTGAAGAAAGTGCGGAAGGACGTGAACGGGGCATCAATGAGTTGCGTGCGGAAATCAAATTGCTGACCCGCACGATTTCGACCCTGACCCACGAGCGGCAGGGGGGTTAGTCACATGGCGGCCCGGGGTCTGCGCACGCGGCGTCTGGGGGCCGATTACTGGCCCGGCTTTGTCGATGCGCTGGCGACATTGCTGTTGGTGGTGATTTTTGTCCTGTCCGTCTTTATCGTGGCGCAATTCTATTTGTCCGAAGCCTTGTCGGGGCGTGATGAGGCATTGCGTGATCTCAACCGCCGCGCGTCCGAGCTTGCGGATCTGCTGGCACTTGAGAAGGCTGAAAGGCAGGCATTGGGCAATGAGGTGGCGCAATTGTCGGCGGCATTGCAGAACAAGACGGCCGAGTTCGATCAGCTGACCCAGACGTTCTGGCAGGCAGAGCAGGATCTCGCCGCGCGCAGGGTTCAGATTTTGGAACTGGGCAATGCGCTGGCAACGGCGCGGCAGCGCGCGGATATGGAGGCTGAAATTTCCGCTTCCGCGCGTGCGGAAATCGCGTTGCTCAATCAGCAGATCGTCGCCCTGCGCGGGCAGTTGGCGCGGATCGAGAGTGCATTGCAGATTGCCGAAGCAGCGGATGAGAAAAACAAGATTGTCATTGCGGAACTGAGCAGCCGGCTTAATCAGGCATTGGCTGCCAAGGTCGAGGAGCTGGCGGGCTACCGCTCGGAGTTTTTCGGCCGGTTGCGGCAGGTATTGGGGGCGCTGCCGGGTATTCAGGTGTCAGGCGACAGGTTTATTTTCCAGTCGGAAATTCTGTTTGCGACGGGAGCTGCGGAAATCGGGGCGGACGGGCAGGAAGAGCTGCGCAAGGTTGCGCGCGCATTGCTGTCGGTTGCCGCCAGAATTCCCGATGATATTCAATGGATTTTACGGGTCGACGGGCACACAGACGATGTGCCGATCAATAATGCGCGCTTTGGGTCCAACTGGGAATTATCGGCTGCGCGGGCGATTTCCGTCGTCAAGTTTCTGGTCGCCGAAGGGGTGCCGAGCGAACGGCTTGCCGCGGCGGGTTTTGGTGAGTTTCAGCCGCTTGACAAGGGCGAGGATGAAATTGCCCGCCGGCGTAACCGCCGGATTGAACTCAAGCTGACTGACCGCTGAGCAGGCTTTTAACCGATACGGTCCGGACACCGCAATCGCGCGCGCCGCGCCTCGCTTTACGAGGAAGACAGGGTGCAGATCGTGAAATGATCGTCGAAAATCGGGCCAAGCACCAGCTTGTCGCGATAGGCTGCAGCGGCGGAGACGGCGGAAATCATGCCGTTTTCAGACAAGAGAATTTCATCAACCTTGCCGCCGCCCTCGGGATTGAGCGACACGCGCAAAACCTGCGAGGGGGCGGTGACCGTTGCATCGAAACTATGCCGCATGACATCGACGAATTTGGGATGCGCACCGATCCAGAGATTACCCATCGCATCGATATTGATATTGTCCATGAATGTCTCAAGATGGACCTGGTCGCGTTGTGTCAGGGCTCCGTTTTCGGGGTCATAGTCAAAAATGCGCAGCGCCTTGCCGGTCATTTCCGCCAGATAAAGACGGTGCGTATCCCGGGCTACCGCAACGCCGTTGGTAAAGGCAAGGCCGTCGGCGGCAACATGCCCCTGTTCACCGTCATAATAGATGAGATCGGTCTGCGCGCGTGGCAGAAGGATTTCAAGCAACTGCATCACGCCGGGCGGGTTGGCCAGATCGTTGCCGACATAAAAGCGGCGCGGTCCGATGGCCGCCAGATCGTTGGGACTTGTGATCAGCGGATCGGCGATCGTTTCGCGATGGGTGAGGCCATCTTCCGTAACGTCGAAAATCTCGACCGTATGGCTGCCGTCGCTTGGATGATTGATAACGAAAATCCGCAATCCGTCCGGCTGTGGCAGCAGGCTGATGCCATGCGGGCGGAAATCGCCAGGTTCGGCCCCGCCCCAGATAAGCTGCGGGCGCGCCGCGGGGTCGTTCAGATCCATCCGGTAAAGTGCGCCATTGATCAGCGGGTCATCGGCGGCATGCCGCCGGTCGAGCGCGGAAAGATAAAGCGTGCCGGTCGTCGCATCGATGTCGAGATCTTCTGCCCCCACAACGCCGGGCATCATCTGGCAACTGCCGGCAAAATGCGGTTCGAGCGTCGTGAAATAATTGCTGCCGACCAGAAAACGGATGACAAGGAAGCTGCAGACAAGCAGCAGGACCGCCAACAGGCCGCCTGTCCATATCAGAAATTTCCGCATATGTCCCTCCCCCGAAAGAAATCGGCCGCCGCTTAGCCGTTTGCTGCCTGAACAGACAGTGTGTCAGACCGCGCGCCATTGGCTTCGCCAAACTGCAACTGCGCCAGCCGGGCGTAAAGGCCGTCCTGGACAATCAACTCGTCATGGGTGCCGGTCGCGACGATCTTGCCGCCTTCCATGACAATGATGCGGTCCGCATTCAATACTGTAGCAAGCCTGTGGGCGATGACCAATGTTGTGCGGTTCGCGATCAGCCGGTCGAGCCCGCGCTGAACAAGCAATTCGCTTTCCGCGTCCAGCGCGCTTGTCGCCTCATCAAGCAGCAGCAAGGCGGGATCGCGCAGGATCGCACGGGCAATGGCGATGCGCTGCCTCTGGCCGCCGGACAGCCGGACACCTTTCTCCCCCAGGAAGGTATCAAGCCCTTCGGGCAGTTTCTCGATAAATTCGACAGCCTGCGCCGCTTCCGCCGCCGCCCAGACTTCCGCATCGCTTGCGTCGGGGCGACCGTAACGAATATTTTCCCGCGCATTTGCCGAGAATATGACCGTTTCCTGCGGCACGATGGCCATGCGGGCGCGGATATCGGCTGGCGCGGCGCGGGTAATATCGACTCCGTCAACGGTGATGCTGCCCGATACGGGATCGTAAAAGCGCAGCAACAGCTGGAAGATCGTGCTTTTGCCCGCGCCTGAGGGGCCGACAAGCGCTACCGTTTCACCCGGTTCGATCTGCAGATCGAGCCCGTCGATGACAAGCTCTTCCGGGCGCGAGGGATAGGCAAAGCTTACCTTGCTGAAACTTGTTGCCCCGCGCGCCTCGGCGGGCAGCGGAACCGGGTCGCTGACGGTTGCAATCGTTGAACGCGCATTGAGTAGCTCCACCAGCCGCTCCGTCGCCCCGGCGGCGCGCTGCAACTCGCCCCATACCTCACTAAGCGCCCCCACTGCCCCAGCCACAAATACGGCATACAGCACAAACTGACCGAGCGTGCCCCCCGTCATGCTGCCGCTCAGCACGGCCGATGCGCCGATCCACAGCACGCCGACGACCGCGCCGAAAACCAGCGTGATGACAAGTGCGGTCATCGTCGCGCGGGCGGTGATGCGGCGCATGGCGACATCAAAAGCATGCTCCACAGCTTTGGTAAAATGCTGCTGTTCGGTGGTTTCCTGAGTAAAGGCCTGCACGGTTGTCACCGCATCCAGCGTTTCGCCGGCGATCGCGCTTGAATCGGCAATTCTGTCCTGACTGTCGCGCGACAGCCCGCGTACCCGCCGCCCAAGCAGGATGATCGGCGCAACGACAAGCGGTACGAATACAAGCACAAGCCCGGTCAGCTTCGGGCTTGTGATCACCAGCATCGTCAGACCGCCGATCAGCAGAAAGCTGTTGCGCAGCGCAATGGAGGCGCCCGATCCCACGACATTCTGGATAAGGGTGGTATCTGTCGTCAGACGCGACAGGACTTCGCCTGTGCGGGTCGTTTCAAAAAACTCCGGGCTCATCGCGATCATGTGGCTGTAAACATCGCGGCGCAGATCCGCGACGACCCGCTCGCCCAGCCAGGATACGAAAAAGAACCGTGCTGCGGTGGCAAGGGCCAGTATGATCGCAACACCCATCAGCGCGCCGAAATACTGATGCACCAGCGCTGCGCGATCGCCGCTGAAGCCCAGATCGATCATCTGCCGTACCGCAACCGGAATAGTCAGTGTCGCGGCTGAGGCGGCGATCAGGGCGACCAGGGTACCGATCACCAGTTTCCGGTACTGGCTGACATAGGGCCATAAAGCGCGCAGCGGTCGAATATCCCGGCTGGGCGGTCTGTCGGTTGCCGCGCTTTGCGTTTCGGCGTTCTGATCCTGGCTGGTGCTGCTCACGCGGCAATCCCCTTAATTTCTTTGCCAAAGTGGTATACCAGCGTTTGCGGTGCGGCAAGGGTTTGGCTATGCATTAGGGGTGCGAACGGGCGGCAGCGCCGATTTGTGCAATGGGCGCGCTTGACAGGGTGCGCGCACTCCCCCTAAAAGGGCGCGGCGCACCGGAACAGCCGGTGACACGCGTTAGGGGCCGTAGCTCAGTTGGGAGAGCGCGTCGTTCGCAATGACGAGGTCAGCGGTTCGATCCCGCTCGGCTCCACCAAATATTCCTGTCGGGTGTCCCTGAAAAGTGCAGCAGGTTTTCGTGCATCAATCCTGCGCGACACCGGGAAGTCCTGCGCGCCATCCGGGCGGATGAAATCGTTGCGCGGCGCAGATCAGAACCGCATGCCATACATGATGCCGAATGTATCGAGCCCTTCATTGCTGCCGCTGCCGCCCGGTATGATATGGCCGTTTGAAATATGATCAAGCCTGAGCGACAGGGTGTATTTGTCCTGGATAAGCACGCCCAGCTCAAGCGCTTCGCGGAACAGGATGCGGGTGCCCAGTTCCTTTCTGTCCGTGCGAATGGTGCTGGTTTCGCCATCATGCGCGGCCAACCCGAAGTCAAAGCCGACAAAGACGTGCCGGCCAAGCGGCCAATGCCAGCTTAATCCGGCATAGGCCGCGCTGGTATTGGCGCTGTTATTGACGTTTGCCCCCAGCTTTGCGCGCGGATGCTGCAGAAAATCAACCCAGCCCCAGCGCGGCAGGGCAAAGCGCAGTTCGCCGCTGAAATCCTCGCCATCTTCTTCCTGCGCGCCGAATGCGCCAACATCGTGGGCGGCAACACCTATTCTGATTTCATGGGCGGAAACCCGTTCCGGGGCAAGCTTTGACCATTCGATCGCGGCGGCGGGCTGAAAGCAGAAAACAGCAAAAATACCGGCGAAAAAAGCAGCGGGATGCAAACAGCCAAACAGAGTACGCGGCGACATGGTCTGTTCCGATCGATTTTGTTGTCTTGTGGGATGTGTTAACGGCGACTTCAGTATAATTTCCCTGTCCGCTAATAATGTCGGTGCAAAGGGAATTTGCAAGTCCTGTAACAGCTTTCGGCAAATCTTTTCCAAATCTCAGTTGCAGTAGCAGACGCTACTTTGCGATCGCGTAACACTGTGATCCAAATGCGGGTGGATTGCGTAACCTGACAGACTTTGCCCCTGCTGCTGCAGGTGCCTCCGGGCCGGCACAGGCTGCGATGACGTCAATCGGGGTGTCGGGTTGGATTGCGTCCTTGAATCACATAGCATCGCGGCGGGCGGCGTTGCGGGGAACTAGAGGGGTTATATGCGGATTGCCATTATCGGCTCGGGGATTTCCGGGCTAGGTGCGGCATGGATGCTGCATCGGCAGCATGAAATTGTCCTATATGAGGCAGAGCCTCGTCCAGGCGGTCATTCCAACACCATCGATCTTGACTATGACGGCGAGACCTTGCCGGTCGATACCGGCTTTATTGTTTATAATGAAGCAAATTACCCGAATCTGACGGCGCTGTTTTCAGCGCTTGAGGTGCCCAATGTCGCCAGCGATATGAGTTTCGCGGTCAGCGTCGGCGGTGGCGCGGTGGAATGGGCGGGCGACAATCTCAATACTGTTTTCGCCCAGAGGCGTAATCTTGTGCGCCCATCATTTCTGCGTATGCTGCGCGATATTCTGCGCTTTAACAAGCAGGCCCCCGCCGATCTTGCCGCCGGTGTGCTGGAAGGGCTGACATTGGGCGACTATCTTGCGGCGCAGCGTTATACACAGGCGTTTCAGCAGCATTATCTGCTGCCTATGGGCGGTGCAATCTGGTCGACTTCGATGCGCGGTATGCTGGATTTTCCCGCGCAAAGCTTCATCACATTCTGCGAGAATCACTTTCTTTTGTCGCGGGACCGGCCCCGCTGGCGCACTGTGGCCGGTGGCAGCCGTGAATATGTCAAGCGGCTGACGGCACTGTTTCCCGAGGCGTTGCGACTGGGCTGTCCGGTCGTTCGGGTCAGCCGGCATGACGGGGGTGTCGCCGTGCATGATGCCCTTGGCGGGACGGAACAGTTTGATCAGCTTATCCTCGCTGTCCATGGGGATCAGGCATGCAGGATGCTTGCGGCCCCCGATGCGGAGGAGCGGGAAATTCTCGGTGCGATCAGCTATGCGCCCAATCTTGCCTATGTTCACCGCGATCCCGTTCTGATGCCCCGGCGGCGCGGGATCTGGGCAAGCTGGAACTATCTGTCGGCCAGCGGCGCGCGGGACGATGCAACGGTTGCGGTGACCTACTGGATGAACCGGTTGCAGAATATCGACCCGCGAAAACCGGTTTTTGTGACGCTCAATCCGCCGGTGCCGCCGAAACCGGAATTGACCTTTGCAACTCTCGAATATGATCATGTGCAATATGATATGAAGACCTTGCGCGCGCAGCGTGCGCTGCCTGCCATTCAAGGGCGGGGCGGTGTATGGTATTGCGGGGCGTGGACGGCGCACGGCTTCCATGAAGACGGGCTGCGGTCGGGTATCGAGGTGGCTGAAAAGCTTGGTGCGATCTGCCCGTGGGAACGCCCTGTGGCCAGCAACTACAAAGTCGCGGCGGAATGAACAGTACACCAGAATCAGCGGTCTATTTCGGCCATGTGATGCATGCGCGGCTGCGGCCGTTCCGGCATCGCTTTGTCTATCGCGTCTTTTCCCTGCTGCTCGATATCGACCGGCTGGACGAGTTCGGCAAGAAGCTGCGCTTTTTTTCCCATAACCGGTTTAACTTGTTCAGCCTGCATGACAGGGATCATGGTGCGCGCACCGATGATTGTCTGCGCGACTGGGTGAGGGCCGAGCTTGCGGATGCCGGGCTGGAACCCCCTGATGGGCGTTACTTCATGTTATGCTTTCCGCGGGTGCTTGGCTTTGTGTTCAACCCGCTGACAGTGTTTTTCTGCTTCACCGAATCGGGTGCGTTGCGGGCGCTGATTTACGAAGTGCGCAACACATTTGGCGATAAACATCCTTATGTGATTCCCATCGGCGATGGTCAGGGGGCGAGGGGTGCGGTGCCGGCGCCGGATACAGATGCTGAAGACGGCGTTGCCGCGGCGCGGACGCAGACGCAGATACAGACCCCGGCACAGACCCAGGCACAGACCCAGGCACAGGCACAGACAAGCGCTGTGCACACCCACAGGCAGGAAAAGGATTTTTACGTTTCCCCCTTTATCGGGATGGCAATGCGCTATCGCTTCCGGCTGCGGGTGCCGGGGGAGAAATTGTCAGTGATGATCCGCGAAACCGCAACCGATGAGGGGGATGAAGAGCTGCTGATCGCAACGCTGACGGGCCAAAGGCGCATGCTGCGCGATCGGACGCTGGCGCTGGCCTTTTTCCGTTATCCGCTGATGACGTTGAAGGTTTTCGCGGCTATTCATTTCGAGGCGCTGCGGTTGTGGCGTAAAGGCGCGACATTTTATTCCCGGGACAGTTTGGCTGCGGGACGGTCGGAGCGGAAATCAGAACAGGTGGCTGGCAGATGATAAGTGAAACAGACACGCAGGCGGCAATGCCTGCGGAAAATCAGCTTTCAGATGACGCATTGCACCTGTCAGCAGGTGAAATCAGCCGGCTGCCGGGGATTACGCCCTGGGTTCGGGCGGCACTGATGATCCTGACGAATATGCGTTGGGGAAAGTTGCTGATCCAGCTGCCGGACGGGCGCAAGCTGTGTTTTGAGGGGGATGAGGGAGACGGGCTGGGTATTCTGGTCGTTCGCGATCAGCGATTTGCCAAACGGCTTCTGATCGGCGGTGGGATCGGCTTTGCCGAGGCCTATCTGGAAGGCTGGTGGGACAGCCCGGATCTGGGGATGCTGATCACGGTTGTCGCCCACAATAACGCCGCTATCGGCGAGCAGATGCGCGGCAAGCTCTGGGTTCGTCTCCTGGAGGGGCTGCGGCACAATATTTTCCGCCGCAACAGCCGGCGTGGCGCGCGCAGGAACATCCATCATCACTATGATCTGGGGAATGCATTTTACACCGAATGGCTTGACGAGACGATGACATACTCGTCCGCCAAATTCGCATCGGAAGGGGAGCCGCTTGCCCAGGCGCAGCAGAACAAATATCGCGCGCTTGCTGAAACCATGGGGTTGCGGCCGGGCAGCCATGTACTTGAGGTCGGCAGCGGATGGGGCGGATTTGCGGAATTTGCGGCATCTGAAATCGGCTGCAGGGTTACCGGCATTACAATCAGTACCGAGCAGTTCGATTTCGCCCGGCATCGTATGTTCGAAAAGGGGTTGAACGACAAGGTCGATATCCGCTTGCAGGATTATCGCGACGTGGCCGAGCAATATGACAATGTCGCCTCCATCGAAATGTTCGAGGCTGTCGGCGAACAATACTGGCCGGTGTTTTTCGGTAAATTGCGGGACAGGCTGGCACCGGGCGGGACAGCGGGGCTGCAGATCATCACTATCGCGGATGACCAGTTCGATTCCTATCGCAAGGGCAGCGACTTTATTCAGCGCTACATCTTTCCCGGCGGCATGCTGCCAAGCGGTACCGCACTGCGCGAGCAGGTGGCGCGCGCGGGCCTGCAATGGCGCGATGCGGTGACATTTGGCCGTGATTATGCGGAAACCCTGCTGCAATGGCGGCAACGGTTTAGCGAACGCTGGCCGCAAATCAGCGAACAGGGTTTCGATGAACGCTTCCGCAGGCTGTGGACTTACTATCTCGCCTATTGCGAAGGCGGGTTTCGCTCCGGCAATACCGATGTCACCCAGATCTGCCTTGCGCGCAGCTGATCACAGAATGTGTCGGGTGGCTGATGCGTACTAGGCTGCTGTCACCGGGCCGGATCGGCAAGATCGGTACACGACATTATTTCGCCTATGGCTTGCCGGCACTGCCGCTCGCCGCGCTGACGGTGCCGGTTTACATTTATATTCCGCCCTATTACGCGCAGGAGCTTGGGGTCGATCTGGCACTGATCGGCGTCTTGCTGCTGGTCGCGCGGATTCTCGATGCGGTGTCGGATCCGGTGATCGGGCTGCTGTCGGACCGGTGGGAGACGCGCTGGGGGCGGCGCAAGCCGTGGATTGCGGGCGGCACGGCTGCGGCGCTTGTAACGGCTTTCATGTTGTGCCTGCCGCCCGATGATGCGGGGGGCGCTTATCTGTTTTTCTGGAGCGTTGCGCTTTATCTGGCATGGACGGCAATCAGCCTGCCCCATAATGCCTGGGGGGCGGAGCTGTCCACCGATTATAACGAGCGCTCCCATATCGTCGCATGGCGCGAGGCGCTGACGGTGATCGGCACCTTGTGCGCAACCGGCATGCCGGGATTGCTGATCGTTGCGGGGCTGACGGGAGCGGAGGTCCCGCTTGTCGGGATATTCCTGTTTGCCGCGATTTTACTGCCTGTGGGGACATTACTTGCGTTGCGGATGGTGCCGGAGCCGCCGGCCGTGCATTTCGCGCATCAGGACTGGCGTACGGGGCTTGCGATAATCTGGCGTAACAGGCCGTTCCGTGCGCTCATTATCGCATTTCTGCTGAACGGGATGGCAAACAGCCTGCCCGCGACATTGTTCCTGCTGTTTGCAACCCATGTGCTGGAAAGCGGCAATGCGCAGGGCGCAATTCTGTTTGCCTATTTCGGGGCCGGGGTGATTGCGGTGCCTTTCTGGCTCAAGCTTGCGGACAGATATACCAAGCATCGGGTCTGGGCTGTGTCGCTGCTGTGGGCGTGCGGGGTGTTTTTGTGGGTGCCGTTCCTGGGGGCGGGGGATCTTTGGGCCTTTGTTGTGATTTCGATCCTGAGCGGTATCAGCCTTGGCGCCGATATTGTGCTGCCCGCCTCGATGCAGGCCGATGTCGTGGATGCGGATACGGCCGAAAGCGGGGCGCAACGGACCGGCTTTTATTTTGCCTTATGGGGTGTTGCGACAAAATTGTCGCTTGCGGGTGCGGTCGGGCTGGCTTTCCCGGTGCTTGGCCTGCTCGGCTTCGATGCGCAATCGGACAGCAATGGCCCGACGGCATTGCTGGGGCTGAGCCTGCTTTACGGCCTTGTGCCTGTTGGCTTCAAGCTCGTTTCGGTGATGCTGATCTGGAATTTTCCGATCGATGCGGCGGCGCAACAGGCGTTGCGCGATCAGATCGCCGCGCGGGCAGAAACCGCGTCTGGTGCGGGCGGGGAAATCAGCCCCGGCCCGTCATCCGCCTGACGATCGGGAAATACAGCCTGTAAGGCAGCATATTGAGAAATTTCAGTGCGAAGGTGAAACGGCGCGGGAAGGTGATTTCGAACTTTCCCGCCGAAATACCGTCGACGATGCGTTGTGCGGCCGCCGCGGTTGGCACAAGAAACGGCATCGGAAAGGCGTTGGATTCGGTCGCGGGCGTATCGACAAATCCGGGGCAGACGATGCTGGTCCTGATTCCATGGGGATCGAGATCGAATTTAATCGATTCCGCCAGATTTATCAGTGCTGCCTTGGTGGGGCCATAGGCCGCGGATGTGGGCAGACCGCCATAGCCGGTGACCGAGGACAGGATCACAAGATGACCGGACCGCCGCGACAGCATGCGTTGTGTAACCGGCAGCAGGCAGTGGATCGTGCCGTGATAGTTGACAGCCATGCTGTTGAGATAGGGGGCAGGGTCGAATTCCGCCGAAGGATCGACCGGTAAATAGATGCCCGCATTCAGGATCGCGGTCGATATCGGCGCGATTATGCGCTCGATCTGTTCGACCGCGGCTTCGGCCGCATCCTTATCGGTGACGTCAAGTGGCACCGGTACGATTGTACCGGCCATGTCTGATGCGTCGGCCGCCAGTGTCTCAAGGGCGTCCTGCGAGCGCGCACTTGCGGCGATAGTATATCCCGCCTGCGCATAGGCAAGTGCCACCGCCTTGCCGATTCCAGAGCTTGCACCTGTTATCCAGATGCAATGGCCTGTTTTCGTGTCTGTCATTTCTGATCCCAGCTTACCGGGCTTCGGACAACGCCGCCGATGATTTTCTCAATCGTTTCGCCATCTTCCGAAAGGGGGAAAAAGATCGCTTCAAAACGCACAAACTCACGCCCGGCCAGTTGCAGATTGCCGCTTGCGCGAACGGGCGCGCGTGTTTCGATCACGATATTCAGTGTGCGGGCAATACGGAAGCTTATATCGTCCTTCGGCGCATCGGCCCCGATAAACTGCCCTGTTGCATCAAAGCGCAGCATATCGACGATTTCGCTGCCACATAACCTGGTGCTGAAACCGGTTCTGCCGTGCTGTGTGACCCGGTCGAACAGGAGAATATAGGGAAGCAGTCGCGGGATTTTCCGTGGGACAATGTCTGAGCGCGCCGCAATTGGCTTGTCCCGGGCCCAATCGCGGTAACTTGCGGCTATGGCGCGCAATCTTTTATCCGTAAGGGAACTGATCGCCTCATCGCCTGTTTCGATAGGAAGCAGGGGAATATTTTCGCGGGGTGAAAGCATTGTTATGTCGCGTTACGCGCTCTTTATTGTTGAAATCAGGTCAGGATGAAAGGGATTGCAGTCGAAAAATTATTTCAGCATCGTCAATAAAAAATCGTGATTGAAGCCAGGTACCTTCCCTGCTGTACCAGAGTTCGATATCAAGATCGCCCGAAATCCGATAATGCTGTGCACGGACTTCCTGGCCGTTCAGGGTCAACAAGGTTTCGCCCAGCTCTTCCGATGTGACATGAACAAGCGCACCGTCTTCGGTATTAAAAAGCGTCTGCTGTTCAAGCAGGCCGATATTCCAGTATGTCGTTGGAAAAACACTGTTTTCCGGGCTGTGTCTGCCGCCGCTGCCGTCAATGGCAAGACTGTCTTCATGCCTGGCAACGCGAACGAAGCGGGTTTCGTCATTTTCAGTGGTATGGCTGTCAAGGCTTGTCAGTAAACCGCCGCGCCATTCCTCGCGGCTTTCATGCAGATAATCATAAAGCTTTATAAAGCCGAGACGATAGACCATCTCGATACGGATCGTGGCAATGGCAGTGTCGTCCTCGCGCGCAATTTTGACATGCTGCGTGCCAAGCTGCTTACCGTTGCGGAAAATCGTATAGCTGTATTCTTCATGTGAGGCGCCGCGCGGCGTTGCCATGGCCGGTTGCAACCAGATTGTGATTACGACCAATGCAACGAATGTTGCAAATATGCCCCCCGACCGCATAGCGCCCCCTAGAAACCGAAAAACGGTTGTATGATCCTGCCAAACCGGCCGGTCAGTCTGAGCGGGCCTTCAAAGGCCGTTGCGACAATACAGCTCTCACCGGGGTCGGCGATCGGCTGGTGATTGATTGATGGATCGTGAATGATCAGATCCCCCCTTTTTGCCTGGCCGGTGCAGTCCGAATAACCGCCTTGCAGAACCAGCGTCATTTCAGTGCCGCCATGGCTGTGGGAGGGGATGCTGTGTCCTGCCGCGACGCGGATGAGAAAGCCGCCGGGTCCTGCCGCAGCTTGTCCGCGCGGCAGCAACCGGCGTATCGAAAACCAGGGCGACGGGCTGAACCAGCGCAATGTGCGTTCGCGCCCTGTCAGGCAGGCATGCATGGCCTCGGGCAGGGCCGCAAATGCATCGCCCGCTGTCTGCCTGTTACCTGCTGGTTGTCCGGTAATTGTCTGATTGACATGGGAGGATTGCCTTTCCGGAGATTCCGTGCCCGGCGCCTGATCGAGCAGGGCATGGACATTTCCCGTGGCTCCAGGCGACAGCGGCGCCGGATCCGCTTCCGCCAAAAGGCTGCCGCCCAGCCGGTCGAACAGGGCAGCGGCTTCCCGTGCTTCGGGATTGAGCGACAGATAGCCGTCGATCAGAGGGCGAAACCCCGGCTTTAATGCACCGCTTGACCAGTCAAGCAACCATTCAGTGTCAACCATCCTTAATCCGCTTTCTGTTGCATCTGTCAGATGCTGCCTGCTGATGCATCCTTCTGATGCAATATGGTTACGGTTTAGCTGTTGCCAGCCACGTAAATGCATGCGATCCCTTGCATTATGTTGTGGATACGCGTTGCCGGCGAAATTGGATCAGTCCTTATGCTGTCGCAGTTGTCTGAAATGGCCTGGGATCCTGAAACGCCTGGGGATCCTGAAACGGCCGGGGATGTTGTGCGCCGTTATCCCAAGCCGCGGAGCCGGGCATGACGAAATCATCCGGCGATGATCGGTTCGTGCCCCCGCTTACGGCGCACGATGTCGAGCTCCTGGCACAGAAAACGCCGTTTGAGGGCTATTTCGCTGTCCAGACTTTCTCGCTGCGGCACCGGCTTTATGCGGGTGGCTGGTCGCCATCTATTTCGCGCGAGGTATTTGTCACCGGCGATGCGGTGGTTGTGCTGCCTTACGATCCTGTCCGCGATACGGTTGTGCTGATCGAGCAGTTTCGCGCGGGCGCATTTGCGCATACACCGGAAACGGGCAGTCCCTGGCTTGTGGAAACCGTTGCCGGACGGATCGAAAGCGGGGAGGCCCCTCAGGATGTTGCCCGCCGCGAAGCCGAGGAAGAGGCTGGCTGTACTTTGCGGCAATTGCACAGTATCGGCACTTTCTATCAAAGCCCCGGTGCCACAACGGAGCAGATCCATTATTTTTGCGGGATTGTCGATAGCAAGGATGCAGGCGGCATCCATGGCCTTGCATCAGAAGATGAGGATATCCGCGTATTTACCTGTCCGCGTGTTGCAGCGCTTGCGGCGTTGACCGAGGGGCGGGTGACAAATGTGACGCTTGGTTTTGTGCTGCAATGGCTGGCCCTTAATCATGACAGGCTGCGCGGACCTGCGGCCTGACCTGTCGTCCCTGTTCCTCTTGTCGCCCCCGCTCCCCTTTTCACCCCTGTTGCAGGGCCGAACTTTTTTGCCGGATGCTTGCGCCCGTGACGGTTGGTAAATACAGTCGGAAAAAACGACTGACAGACAAACTTTTCGAAAGTTCATAATGGGAATTTGCAACGGTTTGCCCGACGCAATCGGCAACACACCATTGATACGGTTGCGTAAAGCGTCAGAAGAGACGGGCTGTGAAATTCTTGGCAAGGCGGAGTTCATGAATCCCGGCCAGTCGGTCAAGGATCGTGCCGCCCTGTTTATTATTCGCGATGCTATCGCCCGCGGCGAACTGAGGCCGGGCGGGGTGATTGTTGAGGGAACCGCAGGCAATACCGGCATTGGTCTGGCGCTTGTCGGCAATGCGATGGGCTTCCGGACGGTCATTGTGATCCCCGAAACCCAGTCCCAGGAAAAAAAGGACATGATTCGCCTGACCGGTGCGGAACTGGTTGAGGTGCCCGCCGTCCCCTACAAAGATCCCAATAACTACGTAAAATATTCCGGCCGTCTTGCGGAAGAGCTGAATGCCACGGAACCGGCCGGTGCAATCTGGGCCAATCAGTTTGACAATGTCGCGAACAGGCAGGCCCATATCGAGGGGACAGGCCCTGAAATCTGGGATCAGACCGACGGAAAGGTGGATGGTTTTGTCTGTGCGGTTGGCACGGGCGGCACGCTGGCGGGCATTTCCATGGCCCTGAAGGAACGCAATGCGAATGTCGTCACCGCCTGCGCCGATCCGTCCGGGTCTGCGATTTATAGCTGGGTGAAGACGGGGGAGTTGAAGGCGGAAGGCGATTCGATCACCGAAGGGATCGGGCAAGGGCGCGTCACCGCCAATCTGGAAGGTGCGCCGGTCGATGAAGGCTTTCATGTCCCCGATACGGACGCGGTGCAGACGGTGTTCGACCTGCTGCGCCATGAAGGGCTGTGTATGGGGGGATCGACGGGTGTCAATGTAGCGGGTGCGGTCGCGCTTGCCAAACAGCTTGGTCCCGGTCACCGGATCGTGACGATCCTGTGCGATTTCGGCACCCGTTATCAAAGCAAACTCTTCAATCCTGAATTTCTGCGTGCCCGGCAGTTACCCGTTCCTGATTGGCTGTAGGTTCGGCGCTGCCTGCAAGACATGCGCCCGCTTGCCGGGAAAGTCGGATTCAAAGCTGTGGCTTGGTCTTGATTTTGCCCCGGCGAGACGGCACCTTTCTGACAGATGATGCGTTTCAACTCCAAAAATAACGGTGAAAGATGTCCGCTGACGATCCCGATACCCTGGTAAGCACCCATTGGCTGGCTGAACATCTGCAGGCTCCGGATGTACAGCTTGTCGATGCCTCCTGGTATTTGCCGGATATGGGGCGCGATGCGAAAGCCGAGTATATGGCAGCGCATATTCCCGGTGCGGTATATTTCGATATCGATGAAATCTGCGACACGGATTCGCCGCATCCGCATATGCTGCCGTCACAGGAAAAGTTCTCAAGCCGGGTTCGCCGCCTGGGGCTTGGTGATGGTAACCGGATCATCGTGTATGACGGTCTGGGGATGTTCAGTGCCGCACGCGTCTGGTGGATGTTTCGTGCGATGGGGCATGAGGATGTCGCTGTTCTGGATGGCGGTTTCCCGAAATGGCGCGCCGAAGGGCTGCCGGTAGAGGATCTGCCGCCGCTTCCGCGCGAACGGCATTTCAGCGCGCGGCTGAATAATTTTGTGGTGCGCGATATCACGCAGATGACAAGGAATCTGCACAGCCGTGAAGAGCAGGTGGTGGATATGCGCGGGGCGGCGCGTTTTCACGGAAAAGAGCCCGAACCGCGCCCCGGCATCCGGCCCGGCCATATTCCCGGTGCGATCAATCTGCCCTATACAAGCCTGCTGGCTGCTGACGGCACCATGCGCCCGGTCGAGGAATTGCAGGCGATTGTGGCCGAAGCCGGAATCGATCCTGCGCGTCCGGTGGTCACCAGTTGCGGCTCGGGTGTAACCGCGGCAATCGGCCTGCTTGCGTTGCAGCGGGTCGGGTTTAGATCGCTGGCGCTCTATGACGGGTCATGGGCCGAATGGGGTGCGCGCACTGACCTGCCGATTGCCCAGTAAGCGAGCCGGAATCGGGCAAGTCGGATGAGCGCGCCGCTTGCGACAACGGTTACGTTTCTTGAAATGTATGAGCGACCGGCGCTGTATGTGCGGCCGCCCGCTTTTGAAAGCCATGCCTTGTTGCGGGCGGAAATACCGTCTGTGCCTTTCTACCGCTATCTTTATCACATGGTCGGGCGCGACTATCACTGGGTACACCGCAAGCATATGTCCGATGCCGAACTTGCCGCGCTGCTTTGCGATCCGCAGATAGAGATTTATGTCGCCTATGTCGGGGGTGTTCCGGCCGGCTATTTCGAGCTCGACTTCCGGGACATGCCGGCGGTGGAGTTAAGCTATTTCGGGATTATCGGGGACTTCATCGGCAAAGGGCTGGGGCGGTTTCTGTTGGCACAGGCGATTGACATCGTCTGGCGGCGCGGTCCGGAGAGATTTCACGTGCAGACCTGCACGCTGGATCATCCGCGGGCCTTGCCGCTTTATCAGCAAATGGGCTTTGTTCCCTTCGCGCAGGAAGAGGCGGAAATCGTGCCGCTGGATGATTGGGGGATTGTGCGTCTTGGCCAGGCCGATTGAGCGGGTCGCGATCGCATACGCCACAGGGGCGCGCATTCAGCACAGACGATATGCCGCGCGGGAAATGAGGGAGGGGTTCTTTGACACCCGATCAGATCATAATTGTCGCGATAATGGGGGTGACGCTCGGGTTTTTTATCTGGGGGCGGCTGCGTTATGACATTGTCGCCGCGCTTGCCCTGTTCGCATGCGCGGTTGCTGATCTTGTTCCTGCCGATCAGGTGTTTGCGGGGTTTGGCCATCCGGCGGTTATCACCGTTGCGGCCGTCCTGATCCTGTCAGCCGCACTTCGCAATTCCGGTGTCGTCGATCTGGTCGCGACATATATCCGGCGTTTTACGACAAACCAGTTCCTGCATATTCTGTCGCTGATGCTGGTGGTGACAGTGGCATCCGCCTTTATGAATAATGTCGGCGCTTTGGCGCTTATGTTACCGGTCGCGCTTGTCACCGCCTCGGAACAGCAGCGTTCGCCCGCTATTTTGCTTATGCCGCTGGCCTTTGGCAGCATATTGGGCGGTATGACCACAATGATCGGCACGCCGCCAAATGTGATCATCGCGAGCTATCGCCAGTCGGTCAGTGGCGCGCCGTTCGGCATGTTTGACTTCTCGCCCGTCGGCATTGCGGTCGCGATCGGGGGGCTTGTGTTCATTGCCCTGCTGGGCTGGCGGTTGATCCCGAAAGCGCGCCGCGCGGCCAATGTGCCCGGTCAGCTTTTTGAAACCGATGATTACCTTACCGAAACACGCGTACCCGAGGAGAGTTCGCTGATCGGCAAGACAGTGCGGGAGGTTGAGGCTTTTCGCGATGGCGATGTGGAAATTATCGGCCGCGCACGCGGGGCAAGCGGCGCGGTTTTCCTGCCGCAAGATCATGTGATCGAAGAGGGGGATGTCATCATTCTGCGCGCCGATACGGACGCATTGAAGAAGCTGATCGAAGAACATGACATCGACCTTGTTACCGAATCGGGGGGTACTGCTGAATTACTGACATCGGACACCAACAGGCTGGTCGAAGCGCTGGTGCCGCATAAAAGCTGGCTCGTCGGACGCGAGGTTGCCGCTTTGGCGCGCCGGGTCGGGGAACGCGGCGCGGTGATCGCCTTGTCGCGCCGCGGTGCTCCGTTGCGGGAGCGGCTTCGTCGGCAGCAGTTTCAGGTCGGCGATATCCTGCTGCTGCAAATGCGCCAGGATCTTATGGCCGATACATTGCTGGATCTGGAGCTTCTGCCGCTTGCGCATCGCGATATCAGCCTCGCGAACAGCCGGCGTATCGGGCTGGCGGCGTTGATCTTCATCGGCGCACTTGCGGCGGGTATAGGGGGCGTCGTGTCGCTGCCGGTTGCGTTTGTCGGTGCGATTATTGTCTTTACCGTGAGCGGAATTCTTTCGGTGCGGGAATTGTATGACAATGTTGACTGGCCTGTTATTGTTTTGCTGGGCGCAATGATCCCTGTCGGTCAGGCGCTTGAAAATACCGGTACGACCTTGCTTGTGGCGCAGGCGCTTGTGCAATGGACCTCGGGGTTGCCGCTCGCCGTCGTGTTGGGGTTGATTCTTGTCGTGACGATGTTCCTGTCCGATGTGATCAACAATGCCGCGACCGCCGTTGTCATGGCGCCGATAGCGGTCGCGGTGGCAGGCGCACTTGGCGTCAGTATGGATCCGTTTCTGATGGCGGTCGCGGTGGGGGCGTCCTGCGCGTTCCTCACGCCGATCGGTCATCAGTCCAATACGCTTGTGATGGGACCCGGTGGTTATCAGTTTACAGATTACTGGCGTATGGGGTTGCCGCTGGAAATTCTGATTGTGGCGATTTCCGTGCCGCTGATCCTGATCGTCTGGCCGGCATAGACAGAAGGGAAGATGTTATGAGCGAGCAAATGCAAGGTGAGCTGTTGGCAATTGCCATGCGCGACAAGCCGCGTGTGCCGATGCAGGAGTTGTCTGACTGTGCGGTCAGCGTTGAGGCGGGATTGCAGGGCGATTTCCGGGGTGTGTCCCCCGGCCGGCAGGTCACGGTGCTCACCCGGGAGGGCTGGCAGGCAGCGTGTGAGGCGGTGGACACGGATCTGCCCTGGACCACGCGCCGCGCCAATCTGTTCGTCCGCGGGCTTGATCTTGAAGGCCGGGTAGGTGCAAGGCTCAAGATCGGTACGGTGGAGCTTGTTATTACCGATGAATGCGAGCCATGCCATTTCATGGATGCCGCCCATGAAGGGTTGCGGAAAGCGCTGGCCCTCGACTGGCGCGCCGGGGTTACCTGCCGCGTGGCGCAGGCAGGTCATGTGGCGATTGGCGATCGGGTGCAGCTGCAGGGGTGAGGCCCACACAGTTTCACCATGCCGGTTCTGATCTGTTGTTCCGGCCGGGTCGCGCTGTTCAGTGATCGCCGATCAGCACGTCGCGTTTGCCGGCATGGTTGGGGGGGCTGACAACCCCCTGTTCTTCCATCTGTTCCATAATGCGTGCCGCACGGTTATAGCCGATGCGCAGATGCCGCTGTATCAGGCTGGTTGAGGCGCGGCCCTGCTGCGCGACCATGGCAACAGCGCGGTCGTAAAGCGCGGAATCCTCATTTCCGCCGCCGCCTGCAAACCCCATCATATCGGGTGTAATGTCGCCGTCCTGTTCCTCGGTAACCTCTTCAAGATATTCCGGTGCGCCTTGTGTTTTAAGGAAAGCAACCGCCTGCTCCACCTCGTCATCGCTGACAAAGGGGCCATGGACACGGGTGACCCGCCCGCCGCCTGCCATATGCAGCATGTCCCCCTGGCCAAGCAGTTGTTCCGCTCCCTGTTCGCCAAGGATGGTGCGGCTGTCGATTTTCGAGGTCACCTGAAAACTGATCCGCGTGGGGAAGTTGGCCTTGATCGTGCCGGTGATAACATCAACGCTTGGGCGTTGCGTCGCCATGATGAGATGCAGCCCCGCGGCGCGGGCCATCTGCGCAAGCCTTTGCACCGCGCCTTCGATATCCTTGCCCGCCACCATCATCAGATCCGCCATCTCATCGACGATGATCACGATCAGCGGCAAGGGGTCGAGATCCATTTCCTGTTCTTCAATGATCGGTTGGCCAGTATCCGCGTCAAATCCGGTCTGGACGGTTCGCTTGAGGACTTCGCCCTTTTCCTGCACTTTTGTGACGCGGTCGTTGTAGGCGGTGATGGAGCGCACCCCAAGTCGCGACATCTTGCGGTAGCGGTCCTCCATTTCCCGCACCGCCCATTTCAAGGCTACCACCGCCTTGCCCGGATCGGTCACCACCGGGCTGAGCAGGTGCGGAATATCGTCATAGACCGAAAGTTCCAGCATTTTCGGGTCGATCATGATGAATTTGCACTGGCTGGGCGGCAGCCGGTAGAGCAGCGACAGGATCATGGTGTTGATCGCAACCGACTTGCCCGAGCCCGTCGTGCCGGCGATCAGCAGATGCGGCATGGCGGTGAGATCGGCAATCACCGGTTCGCCGCCAATATCCTTGCCAAGCGCCAGTGTCAGCCGGGCGGAGGTTTTTTCATAAGCATCCGAGGCCAGCAATTCGCGCAGAAAGACCGTTTCGCGATGGGTGTTGGGCAGTTCGATACCGATGGCGTTGCGCCCGGGAATAACCGCAACGCGTGCCGAAATCGCACTCATCGAACGCGCGATATCGTCCGCCAGCCCGATGACGCGCGACGATTTGATGCCCGGCGCGGGTTCAAGTTCGTAGAGCGTGACGACGGGGCCGGGATGAACCTTGAGAATTTCCCCCTTGATGCCGAAATCCTGTAACACGGTTTCAAGCAGTTTGGCGTTCTGTTCCAGCGCATCGTCGCTTGCGCCACGGGTTTCCGCACGCTTCCTGGGGGCTGCGAGCAGAGACAGTGGCGGCAACTGATATTCGCCGACCCGGCCCAGATCGAGTGCGGCTTGATCCGCCGCCTGTCCGCGCTTGCCGGTCGCGGGTTTCTGTTTCTTTCGGGTGATGCGTTTTGCCGGCGCCTGCGTTTCCGGATCCGGCCTTGCGCGGCTGCGCGGGGTGGTTCTCGGTGTCCCGCTTTCGGTGGCGGGGCCCGTCTCAACGCTGTCTTCTTGCCCGCCCCGCAACCGATGCAGCAGCCATTGTCCGGCAATCAGTGCGGCTTGCCAGATAACGGCCCCTGTCCGGCGTGCCAGACCATAGCCGGCACCGTAAAAACTGCGCCATTCCGACCAGCGAATGCCAAGCGCGTAAAGTGTCAGTGGCAGTGCGATGGCGGCTGACGCGAATGCGGGAATGGCACTGATCGCCCAACCGGGCAATTGCCAGGGCAATTCCCGCAGGATACGGCCTGCCCCGTCATGAAGCTGATCGCCGATCAGCCCCCCCATACCGGTTTGCAGTGGCCAGCTCGCTGCCGGTCCGGCCCCGGCCAGCAGCATTGCGACAAAAGGCAGGGCAGCGACAAGACACAGCAGGCGCCAGTACCAGCGGCGCAACTTCAGCTCACGGAATATCCGGTAGCCCCAGCTGGCCGGGCACGCTATGACAAGGGCGCTTGCCAGGCCAAGCCATTGCAGGCTGAAATCGGCAAAATGCGCGCCCCGCAGGCCAAGCAGATTGGCAACCGGTGCAGTACTTGCCACATTCAGGCTCGGATCATCGGGCGTATAACTCAGTAAGGCAACCGCCATTGCCGCGGCGCAGGCCAACAGGACAAGCGCGGCCAGCCGGATGGCCAGAACAATCAGAAAATTCCGTACCCCTTCGGGCAGCAGGGTCCGTGGCGTATCTGCACCGGCGCCTTGTAATCCTGCCATTGCTGCGTCTCCCCGGCCTTGCCTGCGCGTCCCGCCGCTATCCGCTCAGCACATCGCGGATGCGGCGCAAACCCTCTGCGATACTGTCGCGCTCACCTACCAGCGCGACACGGATATATTTCTCGCCGGGATTGCTGCCATCCGGCTGTGTGCGCGAAAGATATTTGCCGGGCAGGACTTTTACGCCTCCCGCCTGCCAGAGCTTTTTCGCCGCCGCCTCGCTATCGCCGACATTGAGCCACAGGAAAAACCCGCCCGCCGGGGTATAATAGTCAAAATGCCCGGCCAGAATTTCCTCCGCAATCGCGAATTTCTCGTGATAGAGGGCACGATTGGCGACTACATGCGCCTCATCGGACCAGGCGGCGGTTGCAACTGCGTCGGAGGGCAGCGGATTGGTCGGCCCGATATAGGCCCGGAACTGCCGGAACTTTGCAAGCAGCCCCGGGTCGCCTGCGATCAGCCCGCTGCGCAGCCCGGCAAGATTGGACCGCTTGGACAGGGAGTTGAACACGAGCAGATTGGCGAAGGGCTCCGCCATCCCGCCGGGCTTTTCCGCCATCATCCGGGCAGCCTGCAATCCGCCGGGAGGTGGCGTATCGAGATAGATTTCCGAATAGCATTCATCGAATGCGACGACGAAATCATACTCCCGCGCCAGCGCGATGAGCCTTTGCAGATAGTCAAGCCCGGCTACCGCGCCTTGCGGATTCGCCGGGGAGCAGAGATAGAACAGGGCGGTGCGTTCAAGCAGTTCCGGCGTCAGCTTATCGAGGTCGGGCAGAAAACCCGTCTGCGCCGGCGCATCGAGATAAACTGCCTCCGCCCCGGCGGCTGCCGCGGCACCCGCATAGCATTGATAGAAAGGGTTCGGCATCAGGATGGCGGGCTGTCTGCCCGCCTTGCGTGGCGGGGTGACGATGAAGGCGATGGAAAACAACCCCTCACGTGTGCCGTTGAGTGGCAGTACCCCGCCTTCGGGGTCAACCGGGCAGGGCCCCAGCCCGAATCGCCGGTTGAGCCAGCCGGCGGCGGCTGCGCGAAATTCCGCTGTGCCGTTAATCGGTGGATATTTCGAGTAATCGCCTTGGTGGGCCTGCAGGATATCGCCGACAAAGTCGGGCATCGGATGGCCGGGTTCCCCCAATGACAAGGGAATCGGGGCGTGCGCGGGGGTCAAACCCTCAATCAGCGCTGCAAGCCGGGGGAAAGCGTTTTCCGGTAAGACGTCAAGGTTCGAATTCAACATGTAGTCATGCCGTTCTGCGGCCGATTAAAGCAGTGCCACCCTGGCGCGATGGCGGCGGTGTTCTGCGGGCCAATCCTGTGATTCGCAGAACAAATAACAAACATCTGCACCATATGGCGCATACCCAAAAAGCGCAAGAATCGTAGGAAAATTGCTGGTTTGGCGTGCCTTTCCGGTCTGGTTTCCGCCTTTCCGGCAATGTCTGGGGCGGGGTGTGTTTCTGGCACTTTGCAGAAGCGGCAGTTTGTTGGCAAAAAGCTAAAAACCGCAGAAAGACTCATTTTCTGCTTGCACGAGGCGGTTATGCGCGTTTGAATCTATGATGAGAAATTAGTCAGTCAATTTGGTGAGGTCGGTGGCAGCTATGCCTGCGCCGGACTGGCATAACAACAAAGTCGCACCGTGCCGGTTTCGGGCCGGCGCGCAAGTCGGGAGAGACGCGCATGCTGAAAAAAATGATTTCATCGGACTCGCATATTACCGAGCCGCCACATTGCTATGTCGATTTTATCGATCCGAAATTCAAGGACCGCGCACCGCGCATGATCGATGACGGGGCCGGCGGCAGCGCTTTTGAGGTTGAGGGAGTGAAACGGCCGATCAATGTCGGGCTGGCCGCGGCGGCAGGCAAGGACCCGGCTGACCTGAAAGGGCGCGGCATCAAGTTTGATGATCTGTGGCGCAGTGGCTGGGATGGCAAGGCGCGCGCGGCCGATCAGGATCGTGACGGGATTGCAGCGGAAATCATCTATCCCACCGTTGGTATGATGCTCTGTAACCTGGAAGATATGGATTACAAGAAGGCCTGCTTTGACGCTTACAACCGTTGGCTGCAAACTTTTGTCGCCGACGCGCCGAACCGCCTGTTCGGGCTGGGCCAGATTGCCCTGCGCAGTGTTGAGGAAGGCATCAGGGAGCTTGAGGAAGTCAAGAAAATGGGTTTTGTCGGCGTAATGATGCCGGGCAATCCCGGGGTGGCCGACTATGATGACCCGATCTATGACCCGTTCTGGGAAGCGGCAATCGCGCTTGAGATGCCTTTGTCCTTCCATATTCTGACGATCAAGGCGAACGGCATTGAGCAGCATCGCGGTCCGCGGATCAACAGCTTCCAGTCGATCATCCGTGGCTGTCAGGATATTATGGGCATGCTGATCTTTTCCGGTGTGTTCCAGCGCCATCCCAGGCTGAAGATCTGCTGCGTGGAAGCCGATGCGGGCTGGGCACCTCATTTCATGTATCGCGCCGATCATGCCTATAAGCGGCATCGCTTCTGGATGAAGGGACAGGAGCTTGAGAAGCTGCCCAGCGAATATTTCAAAGAGAATATCTATCTGACCTTCCAGGATGACTGGGTCGCCTTCAAGGTGAAGGATATGCTGAATATCGAACGGCTGATGTGGGCCAACGACTTCCCGCACAGCGATTCAACCTGGCCCTGGTCGCAGGAAATCCTGGCCGAGCATGCGGCCGAATTGACAGAGGATGAGCGCAACATAGTCTGCCATGACAATGTCAAAAAGCTCTATAATCTGCCGGTCAAGGAAGAACCGCTTGCCATGGCGGCTGAATAAGCGGGAAACTGTATCGGCGCGTTGGTAACGACGCGCCGATTTCCGATCCGCGCTTCGCGGAAATGCGGGTGGCTGGATATAAGAGCAAAAGCGCATAAGGGTATAAGCGCACAAGCTGGCGGCAAACGCCGGAACGCCCGGAATAATAAAGCCAATTTGGTGGGAGAGGGACATGGACTACGATATCAAGATCACCGGCGGCACAATCGTCGACGGATCGGGCAAAGCCGGTTATGCCGGCGATGTCGGTATTAAGGACGGCAGGATCGTGGCGTTGGGATCCGCGCCCGGCAAAGCGGCCAAGACAATCGATGCGGCGGGCAAGGTCGTGTCGCCGGGCTTTGTCGATATTCACACCCATTACGATGCGCAGATCATGTGGGACAAGATGCTCAGCATCTCTCCCTGGCATGGTGTGACGACAGTCGTGGTCGGCAATTGCGGCTTTGGTATCGCGCCGACCCGCAAGGATCACCGGCTGCTGATCGCCGAAACGCTGGAAAGCGTGGAAGGGATGAGCGTTGAGGCGCTGAAAACCGGACTTGGCGAGGAATGGGGGTTTGAAACATTCCCCGAATATCTTGATGCGATTGAGAAAGGCGGCACCGCGATCAATATCGGTGTGCTGTTCGGCCATACGCCGCTGCGGCTTTATGTGATGGGCGAGGACGCGACCGAGCGTGAGGCGACGCCGGAAGAGATTGCGGAAATGCGCCGGCTTGTGGCCGAAGCAATTGACGCGGGTGCGATCGGTTTTGCAACTTCCAAGGCGCGTACCCATGTGGGATTTCGCGGCAAACCGGTGCCAAGCCGGGTGGCAAGCCATGACGAGGTGATGGAGCTGATGGGCGCGCTTGGCGAGGCCCAGAAAGGCATGATCCAGATTACCATCGGCAAGGGACTGTCCTATGACCAGTTTGCCGAAATCACCGAGAAGACGGGCCGGCGGATCAGCTGGACCGCGCTGCTTGCCGGGGCGCAGATCGCGGGGCCGGGTTCCTATAAGGATCAGCTGCGCCGTTCCGAAGAGCTGATTGCGAGCGGCCATGACGTGGTGCCGCAGGTGACCTGCCGTCCGCTGAATTTTGAATTCAATTTCAAGGCGCCTTTCCTGTTTGAAAGCGCCAAGGCGTTCAATGTCATTTCGCGCGCGGAAATTCCCGAGCGGAAGGAAATTTACGCCTCCAGGGAATTCCGCGACAGCTTCCGCGAAATGCTCGCCAAGCCGGGCAATAATCTCGGCAGCGCCTTCCCGGTGGCAACGATTTCCTATTGCCCGAGCGACACCTCGGTCGAGGAACGGACGATCCAGGATGTGGCGGATGAACGCGGCATGGATGTGGTTGATCTTGCGCTTGATCTCGCGCTTGCCAACGATCTTGAAACCCGCTTCCGGATGCCGGTTGCAAATGCCGATGAAGAAGCGGTGGAAGAACTGCTCAAGCATCCTGAAACGGTGCTGGGCCTGTCGGATGCGGGCGCGCATGCAAGCCAGCTTTGCGATGCCTGTTTCTCCACCTATCTGCTTGGCCGCTGGGTGCGCGAAAAGGGCGTGCTGACAGTCGAGGAAGCGATCCGTATGCTGACTTCGCGTCCGGCGGAAGTATTCGGGATTACCGATCGTGGTCTCTTGGCCGAAGGTCGCCCCGCCGATGTGGTGGTGATCGATCTCGACAAGGTGGGGGCCAGCTCGCTCAAGCGGGTCTATGACCTGCCGGCGGGTGAGGACCGCCTGATTTCGGAGGCTGCGGGTATCGATGCGGTCGTCGTGAATGGTACGCTGCTGCGCGAGGATAATGTCGATCAGATCGACCCCGCGGCGCAGAAGCTGCCGGGCCGGTTGCTGCGTAACGGTGCCGCCGCCTAGGCGGAGCGAACTGCCCGGTGCGGTTTGTCTGCTCCCGCATCGGGTGCGGATACCGCATCGGCTGTGAACAAGTGAATTGAGACGAAGGCGCCCCTGCCGCGATAGGAGGGGGCGCCTTTTTCTTTGGTGATGATTTCCCGGAGTGACGGCGTTTCCGGGGTGATCACAATTGCCCGAAAGAAAAGCCCCGATCAGCGCGCGCGATATTGCATGGGCGTTTGCGGCTCTTCATAATGATGGCAACATAACCAACAATAGCGGGCGGCATTTGCGCATGCCCGGGGGGAGGGAGGACCAGCATCATGAAAATCAAGGCAGCCGTAATGCGTGAGGTCGGCGGGCCGATGACCGTCGAGGAAATCGATATCGCACCACCCAAGGAAAATGAGGTGCTGATCAAAACTGTGGCGAGCGGTATCTGCCACAGCGATTATTCGGTGCTGCACGGCATTCTGCGTACACCGATGCCTGCGGTGCTTGGTCATGAGGGGGCCGGCATTGTCGAGGAGGTGGGCCCAGGTGTCACCAATGTGAAGCCCGGTGACCATGTGGTGGTCTCCCTGTCGCCGAGCTGCGGCAAATGCCCCATGTGCCTTGAGGAGCGCGAATATCTCTGCATGGATATGTCCAAGGCCTCGGGCGGGTCGTGCATGATGGATGGGACGACCCGGCTCAAGAATGGTGATGAAACCGTTTATCAGCTGCTCGCGATCGGCTCATTTGCCGAAAAGATGGTGATCCCGGCGGGCTGTGCGGTCAAAGTGCGCGACGATGCGCCGCTTGAAAGCTGCTGCCTGATCGGCTGTGGCGTGACAACGGGTACCGGTGCGGCGGTCAATACCGCTGATATCCAATCCGGCGACAGTGTCGCGGTAATCGGTTGCGGCGGTGTCGGGCTGTCCATCCTGCAGGGCGCGCGCATCAAGGGGGCGAACCCGCTGATCGCGGTTGACCCGGTGCCCGAAAAGCGCGAACTGGCAATGTCGCTTGGTGCGACACACACTATCGATCCGTTCAATGAGGATCTGAAGAAGACAGTGAAGGAAATTACCGGCAAGGGCGTGCATTTTGCTTTCGAGGCGCTTGGTTCGATGAAGACGATCGACGATGCCTATTCGATCCTGCGCCCGACGGGGGAGGCGATTATCGTCGGCGTGCCCAATCTGCGGGAAAAATATGAATTGCCTGTCGCCAATCTGTTTGCGGAGAAGGAGTTGCGCGGTTCGGTCTATGGCTCGTCCCGGCCGACGCGCGATCTGCCCTTGTTTGTTGACTGGTATATGGATGGCGAATTGAAACTCGACGAGATGATCACAAAACGCATCCGCCTCGAAGATGTCAATCAGGCGTTCGAGGAAATGAGCCGTGGCGAAGGCGCGCGCTCGGTCATCATGTTCGATTGATCCTGCGCGACGATGCAGGGGGAGGAAATTCAATGAAAACGAAAGCGGCAGTGATGTATGAGGCGAACAAGCCTCTGGTCATCGAGGAACTGGATCTTGAAGGCCCCAAGGAGGGTGAGGTTCTTATCAAATACAGCGCAAGTGGCATTTGCCACAGCGACTATTCCATTCTGCACGGGGTGATGGGTGGCCGTACGCCGATGGTACTCGGACATGAAGGGGCCGGCATCATCGAGGAGGTGGGGCCCGGGGTCACCGATCTCAAGCCCGGCGACCATGTGATTGCGGTGCTGACCCCAAGTTGTGGCAAATGCGTCATGTGCGAGGAGGACAAACCCTTCATGTGCAGCCAGATGGGCAAGCTGATGGCGACCGGCCGGATGCTTGACGGCAGCACGCGGTTTAGCAGGAATGGCACGCCGGTCTTTCATATGGGCGCGCTTGGTACTTTTTCCGAACGTTCGGTAATCCAGGCAGGATCGGCGGTCAGGATCGGCGATAATGCGCCGCTTGATACGGTTTGTCTTGTCGGTTGCGGCGTAACCACGGGCGTGGGTGCGGCGGTCAATACCGCAAATGTGCATAAAGGTTCAACCGTTGCGGTCGTTGGTTGCGGTGGCGTCGGGCTCTCGATTATCCAGGGCGCGCGCATCAATGGTGCAAGCCAGATCATCGCGGTTGACCCTGTGCCCGAAAAACGCGACCTCGCCATGCAGCTTGGTGCGACCCATGGCGTTGATCCGTTTGCAGAGGGTGGCCCGATCAAGCAGGTCAAGCAACTGACCGGCGGACTTGGCGTGCATTACGCATTTGAAGCGCTGGGGCGGATCGACACGACCGAGCAATGCTGGGGCATGGCGCGGCCGGCGGGACGGGCTATCATTGTCGGCATGACCAATCAGAGCGAGAAGATCAGGTTGGGCACCACCGGTCTGTTCGGCGAAAAGCGGATCAAGGGCTCAGGCTATGGCTCGGCTATACCGAAACGCGATATCCCGCGCTTTGTTGACTGGTATCTGAATGGTGAACTCAAGCTTGATGAGATGATCACCAAGCGCATCGCGCTTGAGGATGTCAATCAGGCCTTTGAGGAAATGGGGCGCGGCGAGGGCGCGCGCTCGGTCATCATGTATAATTGATGACAGATGCCCCTGAGGCATTGCACCGGGCTTCCGGGGCAGATTAGGGGCCTCCTGGTCAAATTGAAAACCGGGCCGTGCGAACCGTTCGCGCGGCCCCCTTCTGTCGCCGGCTTTCTGCGCTCAGCAGCGGTTAGCCAGTTCGGGTGGGCGCGGCCCGCCACTTGCCCAATCCAGAAGCTGCACGATATGCAGGCCAGGCACTGCCAGCCCATCCGCCAGATGCGTCTGGCAGCCGACATTGCCTGTCGCCACAAGATCGGGTGTCAGGGCGCGCAGGTGATCCTGCTTGCGTGTGCGTAGCCGATCGCTCAGTTCCGGTTGCAGCAGGGTATAGCTGCCTGCCGCGCCACAGCAGACATGACTTTCACGGGGCAGCAGCACGGTAAAGCCCATTTCCTGCAGCAAGGATTCAGCAACCCCCTTGCGCCGCTGCCCATGTTGCAGGGAGCAGGGGGCGTGATAGGCAACGCGCAGGCTGGTCTGCACAGCCGCGCCGCGCCGCAGGGGCAGGCTTGCAAGAAGATCGGCGATATCGATGCTGCGCGCCGCAATCTCCGATGCCTGATCCGCATATGCCGGGTCATCGCTGAAAAGATGTCCGTAGTCGCCGATATGGCTGCCGCAGCCTGAAATATTTGTGACGATATGGTCGATCGGGCCATGGCGGACGGCGGAGGCCGTCCAGGCGGCGATATTTGTGGCTGCCTGGCTTTTGCCTGCTTCCTCTTCGCCAAGATGGTGGCCAAGCGCGCCGCAGCAACCCGCCGATTCCGGCACGATAACCTCGACCCCGAAACGGTTCAGTATTCGGATGGTTGCGGCATTGATCTCGGGCGCCAGTGCGGGCTGGACGCACCCTGACAACAGGATCACCCGCATTCGGGTTTGGCCATCGGCGCGAAACCGGCCGCGTGGCGGTGCGGGGGGCCATATTCCGCCTTCCCCTGCAACGCGCAGCATGCGCTGCAATGGGGCGGGCAGAATGGGAGCGAACGGTCGGGCGAGACGCCCAAGACCCACAGCCCGGCGGAACAGGGGTTCGCTGTCTGTCAGCAGACGCAGTGCTTTGCGCAGGGCCCTTATGTGTTTTGGGCGGGTGTGATGGCTGGCGATATGGCTGCGCGCATGATCGACAAGATGCATGTAATCGACACCCGAGGGGCAGGTCGTCATGCAACCCAGGCAGGAAAGGCATCGGTCGATATGCGTGACTGTATCGGGATCGGGGGAACCGCCTTGTTCCAGCATATCGCGGATCTGATAAATGCGGCCGCGCGGACTGTCCAGCTCATCGCCAAGCAGCATATAGGTCGGGCAGGTCGCGTTGCAAAAGCCGCAATGCACGCAATTGCGCAAAATTTTCTCAGACCGCGCCAGCGCCGGGTCGGCAAGCTGGTCTTGTGTAAATTGCGTCCGCATCAGGGCGTTGCCGTCGTCGCAGGGCGGCGATGCATGCGCCCCGGATTAAGAATCCCTTCGGGATCAAAGCCTTTGCGCACCCGTTCCTCAAGGGCGGCAAGGGGCGCAGGTTGCGGTTGAAACACCGGTACCCGCTCACGCATCGCCGCGGATGCCCGGAACAAGGTAGCGTGCCCGCCGCATGAGGAGAGTGCGTCCCGGATTGGCGTGGCATCGCCGCCCGCAAGCCAGATCAGTCCGCCGCCCCAGTCGTAATACCAGTCATCCGCCCCCGCGACTGCCGCAACATGCGCGGCCGCCGCAGGAGGGAGGGAGAGCCGCCACAGATGAGTGTCTTTATCGCGTAGCGGCGCGACATCGCCTATCGCACGCCAGCCCGCTTCTGACTCCTGCGCTTCCAGCCGCGTCGTCTCGGTTCCCGGACCGAGAATCCTTTCCAGGGTGTTAATCCGCTCACGAACCGATTCGCTTGGCCCTTCGGCGCGGAACCAGCTTTCCGCGCGACCGCTTGCCGAGACTGTGCCGGGCAGATGCGCAAGGCCCGACAGTTCAAGCGGGCTTTGTGCGGCGCGGCGTAACGCCGAAAGCCCCGCCGCATCGTCAAGATCGTGAAGTATGAGGGTTTCGGTTGCAATCGGGCGGGGCAGGGTCTTGAGCGTCAGTTCGGTGATGACCGCAAGGGTGCCATAGGCACCGGCAAGCAATTTACACAGGTCATAGCCGGTTACATTTTTCACTACCTTGCCGCCTGCCTTGAAGGTTTCACCGCGTCCGCTGACCGCGCTCACACCCAGAAAGTGATCGCGCGCGGCACCGGTTTTGAAGCGGCGCGGGCCCGAGGCATTGCAGGACAGGATGCCGCCAATGGTTCCGCCCCCCCCAGGCAAGCCATAGAGCGGGCCCCAATCAGGCGGTTCGAAGGCAAGATATTGCCCGGCTTCTGACAATATCCCCGCCAGCTCGGCCATTGGCGTGCCCGGGCGCAGGGTTATCACCAGTTCATCGGGCGCGTAGCTGACAACTCCCGACAGTCCGCCAAGCGACAGGCGATGGGCGCAGCCGGTGGCATGGCCAAGGCCCCCTTTGCTGTCGGTGCCCGAAATGGCAAGCGGGGTGCGGGTGGCAAGCGCCCATTGCACCGCTTCTTCGATCTGGGCTGAATTCTGCGGGGTGATAAGAGTTTCGGGCATGGATGCGATCGGGGTTGCGCTGCCGGTACGGGGAAGGGGCGCTTGCCACCCGCACCCCGCCGGCTATTGATTCAGGCTCGCGGTGTGACGACGCTAGAGCGAGCCGAGATACCGGTCCGCCACTCCATCCCATGCCGCACGCTCGGTTTCAAGGGGGGCATTCTCCGTGCGGCAGTTTTCCCCAAGAATTTGCGTCGCACGCGCCGTCTTGTCATAGGCTGCCCAGCCCGGATTACCGGTTCGCGCGAAATTCGCCCAGGCCTGCATCGTTGTCTTGGCAAGGGCTTCCGCAGCAGGGCCCGAACCATAGAATTTGGCCGATCCCGGCTTTGTCACCGTACCGAATACGAATGCAAGCTCGACCGCGTGGCATGCGCCCAGTGCGCCGCGCGCCGCAGGCGATTGCCAGTCAAACAGATAGCAATAGACCTGATCGTTATGCGGGGCCTGCTCTTCCAGCAGACGCAGCGCGGGCATCCGGAAAATGCGGTCGGTCTGGATCGCCATGAAGATTTCGGGCGCTGTCGGTTCAATACCGCGCGCGGAAAGCCCGTCTTTATAGGCGGCAATAAGTGGGGAGATTTGCGCCTCATCCACAAGAAAGGCAAGCCGCTTGGTCATGCTTTCCTCGTCAAGTTCCATGATCGCGGGCTGCATGGCCCCGAACAGTTTCCATTCATCAAGCGTACTGCCCGCCATGATCGGAATATCAGCGGCAATCCCGCCCGATACCGCGTCGATGGGATTGGCGGGCAGAACCGATCCGTCCACCACAGGCCGGAGCGGCAGGCCGCCAATGCGTGACAGCGGATACCCCTCCACCCGGCCACCCTCGATCCGGCGTTGCGCCTTCATCAGGGTTTGGGCATCCGCCTTGCGCAGCCCGTCCGCGTCGAGTTCGGAGATTTTCAGCAGCGCCTCGCCGACCAGGATGCCGGTCTCGCGCGGGGCGGCGGTATGGCACGCGCCCGATTGCGGGATCGCCTTGTGAAACAGCCCCCGCGCGGCGGGCAGGGCAAGCAGGGAGCCTGTGCTCATACCGCCCGCCGATTCCCCGAAAATCGTGACATTGCCCGGATCGCCGCCAAATACCGCGATATTGTCGCGCACCCATTCCAGCGCCTTGACCTGATCGAGCAACCCTTCATTGCCGGTTGAAGGGATTGCGCCGCCGGTTGCTTCGGCCAGATTGACAAAGCCCAGTGTCCCAAGCCGGTAATTGATGGTCACGACGACGACATCGCCAAGCCGCGCGAGGCTACGTCCTTCATAGACACCCTGGCTGCCCGCACCGATCGTGAAGCCGCCCCCATGGATCCATACCATGACCGGGCGGCGTGCATCGTCAAGCCCCGGGGTCCAGACATTGAGAAACAGGCAGTCTTCGGATTTTTCACCGGTTTCGGCTCCCATCACCGCGTCCATGTCGGATTTGTTCTGATGGGCCCAGAAGCCATAGGCGCTGGCATCGCGGGTGCCGGCCCAGGGTGCGGGGTCTTCGGGCGGCATCCAGCGCCGCTCCCCGACAGGGGGCGCTGCATATGGAATGCCCCTGAATGAATAAATACCCGCTTCCTCGACCCCTTGCAGCGTGCCGCAACGGGTTTCGGCCAGTGCCCGGTTCGCTGTGCCCATGAGCTTTTCCCCTCTGAATTTCTATTTCAGAAAGCTTGTCACAAAAATTCGGCCTGCCGCAATGGGCAAGGCAATCAGTGGTCATGCAAGGCGGGGCGGAACCGGATATGGGGTGGTGCCGCGCGGGCAGGCTCAGGGATCGAGTTCGCAATCCCAGTAGAGGAAGTCCGACCAGCTTTCATGCAGATAATTGGGCGGGAAGGCGCGACCGCGATTCTGCAGATCCTGTGTCGTGGGACGGAAGGGCCGGCGTGCGGGGTGCATGCCGCAATCCGCTTCGAGCATTGCCCCCTTGCGCAGATTGCAGGTTGCGCAGGCTGCAAGCACATTGTCCCATGTTGTGCGCCCGCCGCGCGAACGCGGGATCAGATGGTCGAAGGTCAGCTCTTCCGTGGCGCCGCAATATTGGCAACTGAAATTATCGCGCAGGAACAGGTTGAACCGGGTAAAGGCAGGATAGCGTGCCGGTCTGACATAGGTCTTGAGGGAGACGACGCTGGGTAATTTGATTTCCGCGGTCGGGCTACGCACCGTGCGATCATATTCCGACACAATATTCACACGGTCGAGAAACACTGCCTTGATCGCATCCTGCCAACACCAGAGCGACAAGGGGAAATAGCTGAGCGGTCGGTAATCCGCATTCAGAACAAGTGCAGGACTTGCCTCCGCCAGGGTTTTGGTATTGTGTGCAAGCATACCGATTCCCGAATTGCCTATCGAATATACCGGATAAGTTTCCTTACTGCATAGGGTTAATACGCATGAGGAAACCATCGCTGCGGATTACCAGAAGGCAATCATTTCTTCTTGTTATCGGCAATTTGCGACAGCCCTGTTACAGTCGGCGTCCGGGGTAAGGAACTCAACTCCCGCCCCATAGTCGAATTCGCCCTCGCTCCCGCCTGACAGGATCGGTTTGATCCTTCCGCAGGCCGACAGCGCCAGACAGCCGATGATAACGAACATGCAGAAACGCTTCACACCGGCTGGCCGCTCGGAAGGGGTGTGCGGTTGCGCGGCGGGCATTTCGGTCAGGTGGCGGCGCCGCGCAACAGGGCATCGCTGACGAATGCGCCACCGAGCTGCAGCCCGTCAGGCCCGATGCCATGGCCGATACCGGGCGAGACATGCCACTGCACTTCCAGCCCGGCCTGACCCAGCGCCTGCACCGCATTATGCATCATCTCGACAGGCAGCATGTCATCTGAATCGCCATGGATCATCATGATGGGCGGCTTCACACGCAGTTCCGCACCAAGCTGTTCCGGCCCGGCAAGTGCGCCCGAAAATCCAAGAATCGCTGCGGGCGTTCTGGCACGGCGCAGCCCGACATGCAGTGACATCATCGTGCCCTGACTGAACCCGACAAGCGCAAGCCGGCTTTCGTCAAGCCCTGCGCGTTCCAGTTCGCGGTCGATGAAGGCATCAAGTGTCGGCGCCGCGCGGGTCACACCCTGATAAAGCGTATCCGGATCAAGCCCTGTTATGCCGAACCACTGATAGCCAATGGGCGACATCTCGCACCGTTCGGGCGCGTTGGGCGCAACGAAGGCTGCGCCAGGCAGCAATTGCTGCCAATAGGGGGCAAGCGCGATCAGATCGTTGCCGTCCGCCCCGTAACCATGGCTGAGGATGACGAGATATTCAGGCTTGCCGCCATTGGCGGGGGCGACGCGCGGGCCGTCGATTTCAACTGCGGACATGATCGGGTTTCCTTTCCGGATAGGGGCGATGACTCAGGCCGGTATGGCCGCGCGTCCTGATTTACGCAACCGATAGTAATCCCACAGCAACCGTGCCGCCACCCCGCGCCATGGGGTCCAGCGCGCGCTGAGTGCGGCCGCCTCGGCACTGTCAGGGCGCGCATCGCGGTTATGCAAGAGCCGTAGCGCCTCGCGCAGGGCAAGATCGCCGGTAGGGAAGATATCAGGATGGCCGGTTGCGAACAGCAGATAGATCTCTGCGGTCCAGGGGCCGACGCCTTTCTGCGTTGTCAGATGAGCGATCGCCTCAGCGGCCTGCATGCGCGCAACGGCGCCGAGGTCGACAGTGCCGTCCAGAACCGATATGGCAAGACCGCGTGCATAGCCCAGTTTTGCGCGCCCCAGTCCTGTTGCGCGCAGATGGTCTTCTGATTGTGCCAGAAAATTCTCAGGGGTCAGCGGTTGAACCGCAACGGTCAGGCGCTGCCAGATAGCATCGGCGCTGGCCACCGACAGTTGCTGCCCGACGATGATCCAAAGCAGGGCGGCAAAACCAGGTGGTCGCAATCTTAATCCGGGCCTTGCGCCCGCCGCTGTGATGCGTGCAATCTCGGGGTCGGCGCGGCACAATGCGCCAAGCCCCCGATCAAGATCTGTCTGCCCGCGAATGAGATGCATGCCTGAAACATATTTCCGTTCTGCTGCGACAAGGCGCATATGAGTGATATTGCGTCATCCCATCATGGACCGGTAACCCGCTTTGCGCCAAGCCCGACGGGTCTGCTGCATCTTGGGCATGCCTATGCCGCACTTGTTGCTGCGGAAGCTGCGGAACGGGCAGGCGGTGTTTTTCTGCTGCGGATCGATGATATTGACCGCGACCGCTGCAGGGCAGAGTTCGAGGCGGCAATTTACGAGGATCTGAGATGGCTTGGCCTTGGGTGGGAAGAGCCGGTTTATCGGCAGTCAGATCATCTGAATGCGTATCGATCTGCATTGGCCCGGCTTGAGAAGCTGGAGGTGCTTTACCCGTGCTTCTGCACAAGGAAGGAAATACGCGACGAGATTGGCCGCATCGGCGATGCGCCACACGGCCCGGAGGGGCATCTTTATCCCGGCACCTGCCGGCGGCTCGATGCGGATGAGCGGCAGCAACGGATTGCGGCGGGCCAGTCTTTCGCGACGCGAATCGATGTGGCAAAGGCGCTTGCCGCAATTGACGGTCAGCCTGAATTTCGCGAATGCGGCGCTGGATCTGAGGGACAGTGCGGTGTGATGGCGGCGCAGCCGGAATTACTGGGAGATGTAGTGCTTGCGCGGCGTGACATCGGCACAAGCTATCATCTGGCTGTCACCGTGGATGATGCGGCACAGGGCGTGAACCTCGTTACCCGTGGTTGCGATCTGTTTCATGCGACGCACATGCATGTGTTGCTGCAGGCGTTGCTTGACTTGCCGCGGCCCGACTATGCGCATCATCCGCTGGTGCGCGATGCGGCGGGGCGACGGCTGGCCAAGCGCGATGCGGCTTTGTCCCTGCGGGAATTGCGCGCGCAGGGGATGAGCCCCGCTGCGGTCAGGGCATTGGCCGGACAGCGGGCAGGCCGCTTGCCGCCGCATTCTTGATCTGTTGATGCGTATCGCACCATTTGATGAGCGCGTGATAGGGCAGTGGCGGGCTGTAATAATAGCCCTGCACCTCATCGCAGGCTTCGCTTTGCAGAATATCAAGCTGTTCGGTTTCTTCCACACCTTCGGCGATGACGCGCAGCCCCAGGCTGTGGGCAAGCGTGATGACCGAGCGGACAATGGCGATATCGTCCGCATTCGCGGACATTTCCGTCACGAATGAGCGGTCGATCTTAAGGCTTGTAAGCGGAAACTGGCGCAGATGGGTAAGTGAGGAATAGCCGGTCCCGAAATCGTCCAGGGCAACGCCGACGCCAAGTCCGGCGATTTCCATCAGAAGTTGCCGGGCGGCTGAAATATTTTCGGGCACCATGCTTTCTGTGATCTCAACTTCCAGATATTCGGGTGCAAGATCGGTTTCTTTCAGAACCCGTTTGACCATTCGCAGCAGCCGGTCGTCGCGCAGCAGGTTGGCTGAAAGGTTAACAGACACATGTTCGATATGCAGGCCAAGCGCGTGACATTGTTTCAGATCGCTGCAGGCGCGCTGCATGACCCATTCTGTAAGGGGCTGAATAAGGCCTGACGATTCTGCGATTTGAATGAAATCAGACGGCGGTATCAGCCCGTCGGTCGGATGCTCCCACCGGATCAGTGCTTCAATACCCTTTACGGCGCGGGTCGTGATGTCGACCTGCGGCTGGTAATAGCAGACAAGCTCGTCCTGTTCGATCGCGCGGCCCAGCTCGCGCTCGATCCGTTTGCGGCGGCGCACTTGCGCAGTCATCGCCGCGTTGAAATTCTGATAAGCCCCTTCGCCGATGGTCTTGGCCCGCTGCAGCGCTAGGGCCGCGTTTTTCTGCAGAGTATCGGCATCGGTGCCGTTGTCGGGGTAGACGCTGATGCCAATGCTGCAGGTGATATGGATGCGATGCATGTCGATCTGGAGTGGTTGTTCGATCGTATCGAGCACTTTTTTGGCAAGGGTATCTACATCACTTGTCTGCTCGACGTGATTGGCGATGATGGCAAATTCATCGCTGCCGAAACGCGCGACAACATCGGTGTTGCGGGTGCAGGACAACAGCCTGTGGGCCACATGGCGCAGCAGTGCATCACCGGTGGCGTGACCATGCGCATCGTTGACCTCCTTGAATTTGTTGAGATCGATAAATAGCAGAACCACTTTCTTCTGGGTTCTGGAGGCATGCCGCAGCGCGCTTTCCAGCCGCCGCTGAAACTGCGCGCGATTGGCCAAGCGTGTCAGCTGATCCTCGAATGTCAGCCGGCGTACGCTACGCTCGGCTGAGCGCCGCTTGTTCCGCTCGCGACGCAATTTTCCTGAATGATGTTCAAGTTGTTTGCGGGTTTGCTGCAACTCCTGTATCACGGCGCGTAGATCTTCAATGCGGCGTCCGAAAATCAGATCGTAGCTTATGTCGCCAACCGCATGCTCTGCCCGCGTCAGTTCCAGATAGTGATAGCCTGCGCGCGCCGTTCCCACACGGCAATAGCGGCGTATGCCAAGTTTCGCTGTCGGCTGGTTGGCGGTCGGCTGCCACCAGGATTCCAGGATCCAGCGATCGTCGGGATGTATAAGTGATGCCAGAGGCTGGCCAGCCGGGTCGTGTGCGGTTCCGGGTTTGCCGCTGAGCATTCTGAGCCCCGGGTCATTCATCAGCACAATGTGGGTGTCCTGGCAAATGCAGGCAAAGTCCGGGGCACCAGCGATTATACTCTGTGCCGCGGTCAGATCGCCGCTCTGCTTATCCAGTACTTTTTTGTACGCTTTCACCCGCCTGCACCGTCTACGTCAAAAAATTGAATAAAATGGTCAGTTAAAAATACGCTTCTGACAGTTTGTATCTGCCAAAGGGGCAACAAATCGTTAAGAAGGGTGAAATTTTTCCGCCGCTACAGGGTGCGGCGCTAACCGTTCGGGTGGCGGCGATTGGCGAGCGCGATCCCGCACAATACGGCCCCAAGGCCCAATATTGTCGGCCAGGCAGGGATTTCGGCAAGCAGAAGCGATCCGAGCAGAATGGCGATAATCGGATTCATCCCGATTCCAACCGCGACCTGGGTAGGTGAGGCGTGTCCGAGCGCCCATGAATAAATGTAAATCGGAAACGCGCCGGCCACGGTGCCGAGGAATATGATTGTTGCCCAGGCCGGACCCGACAAGTCCGGCCAGCTGAGCGGCACAAATCCGCTGCCCGTTGCACCCAGTGCCAGTACCAGCCATCCCAGGAACATGGCAAGTGCCGTGACGCGCAGTTGCGAGTTGCGCTGAAAATATGGCTTGCCAATCACATTATAACCCGCGCCCAGAAAGACGCCGATCCCCATGATCGCGTCGCCCAGCAGGGAGTTCTGCCCGCTGTCCAGCAGGCTTTCCCCCAATGCCATAGCAACTCCGGCAACCGTCAGGCTGACGCCGGCGGCCTTGTACAAGGTAACCGGTTCGCGGCGCAGCAGCATGCCGATCAGCAGTGTCGCCATCGGTGTCGTCGACAGGATCAGCGCCCCGCGTGCTGCGGTTGTGAATTGCAGGCTTGCGGCGAATACGATCGGATAGAATGTAAAATAGAGCAGCCCCAAAACGCCGATCGGCGTGACATCGCGCCAGGGGATCCGCCCGCTCGCAAACCACCAGGCCGCGGGGACAAGGCAGGCGGTGGCAAGGCCGTACCGCAAAATCGACAGGGTCGTGGGATCAACCTCACCAACAACATAGCGTGTCGCGACAACCATCGCGCCGCCAAGCGTGCCGGCGGTGCCCGCCGCTATGGCGGGAAGATAGTGCTGCAATCGGTTGTCGGACAAAACGCGTGCGGTTCCGGCTGGCAATTTTCTGATGCGGGCGAGAACCGCCCTGGATCGAGACCTACCGAGACCTACGGCGAATAGGCTTGTTTGGCAAGCATTCAGCCGCCGTGCCGCAGCAGGGATGGTCTGTTGCGAAGTGATTATCGGCCTAGCGGCGCAGTTCGATATAGTTTATCCGGTGATCGGATGCTTTGTGGATGATCAGATCCGCAAGAGCCTTGGTTGGCTGAATATGCTCAGCCAGGTTTTTTCCATTGATCGTCGACCACACAAATTGCGCAACATCACGCAGCTGTTCCTCATTCAGCGCCGCAAAGCGGTGCAGGAACGTGTCCGGCGTCGACCGCGCCTCGTCGCACAAGATGAGGAAGCGGTCGGTGAACCAGCCTTTTATATCTTCCTCATCGGCATCGATATAGATGGCAAAATCGATGAAATCGGCAGGGTTTTCGCCCAATTCGCTGTTACCTGGCTGCAGCAGATTGACCCCTTCCAGGATGATGATATCAGGCGCGGTAATGGTCATGGTCTGGTCCGGCATGATGTCATAATAAAAATGCGAATAGATCGGTGCTTCGACCCTCTGCCGGCCCTGCTGCAATTGTTTCAGGAAGCCGATCAGCTTTTCAGTGTCAAAACTTTCCGGAAAACCTTTACGTTCAAGTAATCCGCGCGCTTCAAGCTCGGCATTGGGGAACAGAAACCCGTCGCTCGGCACAAGCGCGATTTGCGGTTTCCCGGTGGCGCGGTGCAGCGCATGCCGCAGCAGTTCGGCCAGGGTGCTCTTGCCGGCGGCGACACTGCCGACCAGGCCGATAATAAACGGGATTTGCCTGTCAGGTCTGGCTGCTGTGTCCCCTGATGCGGTCATCTGGCGGCGTTTGATTGCAATATGGCGGTTGATGATGTCAGCGATGGGCAGGATCGCTTCCTCGAACTCCACGCGGCTGCCGGGAATGTCAACCGTGTCGTCCGTCGCGTCGCTGGCTGCCGGCAAATTCGCCGCCATTTGCGCCAGTGCCTGCCGGTCATGTCGGGCATAGCTGTTTTTGTTGTCGGCCATGAATTCAGACCTCTGATGCGCCCAGGTAAATAAAAATCAGTCCATTAAGACTTGGTCAACCATTAATCATGCCAATATAGCAAGTTAAATCAATGTATTGTCAGCGGGCAATTGCTTGACGGTCGGTGTGCTTATATGAGATTCCTTTAACTATGGATGTTCGTTACGAGCTGCGCCGTCGGTTGCGCCCTGCCTTCGTGCCGCTGATATGCGTTTGCGGTATCGCCTATTTTGCGTTTCACGCGGTTCAGGGCGATCATGGCGTGGCGGCTTTTGTCCGGCTCAATCAGGAAAATGCAGCTCTGGCGCAGACCTATCAGACACGGCTGGGCGAACGCGAACAGCTTGAAGTCAGAGTTGCCGGATTGCGCCGGCAAAGCCTTGATCTTGATATTCTTGAAGAGCGCGCGCGGGCATTACTCGGTTTGGCGCATCCGCGTGACCGTTTGATTTATACGGAATAGCGGACAGGTCATCGACGTGATGCGTTGCCTGCGAAGTGAAAAAGGGCAGAGGAATGGCGGCCGCTAGACCACAGACATCGGGTAAGAAAACGGGGTCCGGCAAAGCTGTGCGTCGCCGGCGTGGGGCTGCCGACAAGGCCGATGGCGAGACATTGCTGGAATTTTACCGGGAGATGCTGCTGATCCGGCGGTTCGAGGAAAAGGCCGGGCAGATGTATGGTATGGGGCTGATCGGCGGGTTCTGCCACCTTTATATCGGGCAGGAAGCGGTCGTTGTCGGTATGCAGGCGGCCATCGAACCGGGCGATCAGGTGATTACGGGCTATCGCGATCACGGCCATATGCTGGCCGCGGGCATGCAACCCGAGGGGGTGATGGCGGAGCTGACCGGCCGCGAGGGCGGGCTGTCCAAGGGCAAGGGCGGTTCAATGCATATGTTCAGCCGCGAGAAGGATTTTTTCGGCGGGCATGGCATTGTCGGTGCGCAGGTGTCGCTTGGCACCGGGCTTGCCTTTGCCAATAAATATCGCGGTAATGACAGGGTGGCGCTGACCTATTTCGGCGATGGCGCCGCCAATCAGGGGCAGGTTTATGAAAGCTTCAATATGGCCCAGCTCTGGGCGTTGCCTGTCATCTATGTGATCGAGAATAATCAGTATGCGATGGGTACGTCTGTCGGCCGCTCCAGCGGGCAACCCGATCTGCATTTGCGTGGTGAGAGTTTTGCGATCCCTGGTGTGCAGGTCGATGGGATGGATGTGCTGAAGGTGCGTGCGGCCGCGCGGGATGCGGTTGCCCATTGCCGGGCGGGCAAGGGACCGATCATTCTGGAAATGATGACTTATCGTTATCGCGGCCATTCCATGTCCGATCCCGCCAAATATCGCAGCAAGGAAGAAGTCCAGAAAGTGCGCGCGGAACAGGATCCGATCGACAGGGCGCGGCATATGCTGCTTGAAGGGGGGCATGCGGATGAAGATGCCCTCAAGGCGGTTGATCGCGAGGTAAAGGAAGTTATCGCCGCGGCGGCGGAGTTCGCGCAGACCTCCCCCGAACCCGCGGAAGAAGAATTATATACCGATGTCCTGCGCTGAGCCTGTCTGGTGCGGCCATCCAGTTGCCGAGCGAAACGGAGTCTGAACGACTATGCCCATTCCCCTGCTAATGCCGGCCCTGTCGCCGACCATGGAGGAAGGCAGCATTGCCAAATGGTTGGTCAAGGAGGGCGACACCATCGCCGCCGGCGATATCATTGCCGAGATCGAGACCGACAAGGCAACGATGGAATATGAAGCGGTGGATGAAGGCGTTATGGGCCAGATCCTGGCCGAAGAGGGGACGGAGAATATTCCCGTCAATACGCCGATTGCGCTGATCCTCGAGGAAGGGGAAGACAGTACCGCGCTCGATTCGGTCGATCTGGATGCGCTTGTGCCGGAAGGTGTGGCTGGGGCAAAGGCCCCGCCGGATGAGGAAAAGGCGGCGCGGCCTGATAGGGAGGGTGCTGGCAAAAAGCAGCCGCAGGCGGGGGCGGATACCGCCGATGCCGATACGGAAGATGACGAACAGCCCGGTAAAACGCCGGATGTGTCGCAGGTATCCGAAGTGCCCGAGGGGACCGAATTTACCACCATGACCATGCGCGAGGCCCTACGCGATGCGATGGCCGAGGAAATGCGGGCCGATGAGGATGTCTTCCTGATGGGTGAAGAGGTCGGGCAGTATCAGGGGGCTTATAAGATCAGCCAGAACCTGCTTGACGAGTTTGGCGAGCGGCGTGTCGTGGATACCCCGATTACCGAACATGGGTTTGCCGGCGTCGGGGTCGGGGCGGCGTTTGCCGGCCTGAAGCCGATTGTCGAATTCATGACATTCAATTTCGCGATGCAGGCAATTGACCAGATTATCAACTCGGCCGCCAAGACATTGTATATGTCCGGGGGGCAAATGGGCGCACAGATCGTATTTCGCGGTCCGAATGGCGCCGCTGCGCGTGTTGCGGCGCAGCATTCGCAATGCTATGCCGCCTGGTATGCGCATGTGCCCGGTCTGATCGTTGTCTCACCCTCCGATGCCGGGTCGGCAAAAGGCTTGCTCAAATCCGCGATCCGGAACCCCAATCCGGTGATATTTCTGGAGAATGAGGTTCTTTACGGCCGTTCTTCCGAGGTGCCGGTGCTTGAGGATTTTACACTGCCGCTTGGTAAGGCACGGATCGTCCGGCCGGGTGCGGATGTGACGATCGTTTCCTTTTCGATCGGCGTGGCGAAGAGCCTCGAGGCGGCTGAGGCGCTGGCCGAAGAAGGCATATCGGCGGAAGTGATCGATCTGCGGACCTTGCGGCCCATGGACATGCCGACTGTCATCGGGTCGGTCAGGAAAACCAATCGTTGCGTCACGGTTGAGGAAGGCTGGCCGCAATCGGGTATCGGCGCGGAAATCGCAGCCGCCTTGATGGAGGAGGCTTTCGACTATCTGGACGCGCCGGTCACCCGGGTTGCGGGCAAGGATGTGCCGATGCCCTATGCCGCCAATCTTGAAAAACTGGCGCTGCCGCAGCCAGCCGATATCGTCGCGGCCGCAAAAGCCGTCTGTTACGTTTAGGGAGCCCGTCCCGTGCCGATTACCCTGACCATGCCAGCCCTGTCGCCGACGATGGAAGAAGGCGCGCTCAACAAGTGGCTCGTCAAGGAAGGTGACGAGGTGCGCGCGGGCGATATCATCGCTGAAATTGAAACCGACAAGGCCACCATGGAATTTGAGGCGGTCGATGAGGGGCGCATCGGCAAACTTCTGGTCGGGGACGGGGAAGAGGGTATTCCCGTCAATACCCCGATCGCTGTGATGCTGGAAGAAGGCGAGGATGACGATGCCTTATCGGGCTATACGCCCCAGCCGGGGCAGGTGACGCCCAGCGATGGCGATGGCGATGGCGATGGCGATGCGGATGCATCACCTGCCGCCGCGCCGACGGCGAGCGGCACAGAGGGCGCAAAGGCGGCGGCAGACAAAGCCGGCAGGGCACAGGGACCGACCGGCGGGGCGGAAGAAGAAACCGCGACCAAAGCCGCCACATCCGTAAGGCGCGATAAGGGCACGCGTATTTTTGCAAGTCCGCTTGCGCGCCGGATCGCGGAAAAAAATAATCTCGACCTGGCGGCGATTGACGGCAGCGGGCCAAATGGCAGGATCGTGAAGCGCGATGTCGAGGCAGCCCGCGAATCCGGTGTTGCAGCCAAGCCTGAAAAAGCCGAAGCGGCCGCTGCCCGACCGCCCGAACCTGCGGCAGCCGCCGCCGCGCCGCTGCCATTTGCCGAAGGCAGTTACGAGGAAGTCAAACATACGCCGATGCGCAAGACGATCGCGCGGCGGCTGACCCTGTCGAAACAGACGATCCCGCATTTCTATCTCACCATCGAGTGCGAGCTTGATGCGCTCATGGCACTCAGGCGTGATCTCAATGAGCGCGCGCCTCGCGAGGAGGATGCGCCCGCCTATAAACTCAGCGTCAATGATTTCATCATCCGCGCCTCGGCGCTCGCGCTGCGGCGCACGCCAGAAGCAAATGCGTCCTGGACCGACAGCGCCATGCTGCGCCACAAACATGCCGATATCGGTGTCGCCGTGGCGATTGAGGGCGGGCTGATCACGCCGATCATCCGGGCGGCGGAAACCAAGGGGCTTGCCGAACTTTCCAACGAGATGCGCGATCTGGCCGCACGCGCGCGCGAGCGGAAGCTGAAGCCTGAGGAATATGAAGGGGGTACCTTCTCGATTTCCAATCTGGGCATGTACGGAATCAGCGAGTTCTCAGGGGTGATCAATCCGCCGCACAGCATGATTCTGGCGGTCGGCGCGGCTGAGCAGAAACCGGTAATAAAAGACGGGGCCGTGGCGGTTGCAACGATCATGCATTGCACCTTGTCCTGCGACCATCGCGTGGTTGATGGCGCGCTGGGGGCCGAGTTTCTGAAGGTGTTCAAGGGGTTCATTGAGGATCCGGTGACCATGCTGCTATAGCAGCGCGGGCCGGGCGGAGAGCGGATTTATGGCAGCGGAAGCATACGATCTGGTGGTGATCGGGGGCGGGCCGGGCGGCTATGTCGCGGCCATTCGCGCAGCCCAGCTTGGTCTGAATACCGCGCTTGTGGAACGCGCCGAACTTGGCGGGATCTGTCTCAACTGGGGGTGTATTCCGACCAAGGCGCTGTTGCGCTCGGCCGAAGTCTATCAGCTTGCGCAGCATCTGGACGATTATGGGATTGCTGCTGAAAATATACATTTCGATGCGGGTAAAATCGTCAAGCGCAGCCGCGATGTGGCAGCAAGGCTGAATGCCGGGGTCACGCATCTTCTGAAGAAGAACAAGGTCCGCGTCATTGCGGGCGAAGCGAAACTGGCCGCGCCGGGCAAGATTGCCGTAGCGCTTGCCGATGGTGGCAAGGCAGAGCTGTCCGCGCCGCATATCATCCTGGCCACCGGCGCGCGGGCGCGGCAGTTGCCCGGGCTTGAAACCGATGGAAAGCTGATCTGGTCCTATCGTGAGGCGATGGTGCCTGATGAAATTCCCGATTCGCTTCTGATTGTGGGCTCAGGTGCGATCGGCATTGAGTTTGCGAGCTTTTACCGCACATTGGGGGCCGATGTTACGGTCGTTGAAATGGTCGACAGAATCCTGCCGGTCGAAGATGCGGAGATTGCCACGCTCGCCGCAAAAGCCTTTAAAAAGCAGGGAATGCAAATCCATACCGGGGCCACTGTCGCGGCGATGACACCGAAAGAGGATGCGGTTGAGGTAACGCTCCGTTTTTCCGACGATGAAGAGCAGGCGCTCGCGGTTGATCGGGTCATCATGGCGGTCGGCATCACCGGCAATATCGAGGGGCTGGGGCTTGAGGATGCGGGCGTTACGGTCGATCGGGGCCATATTGTGACCGATGAAAGCTGCGCTACCTCGGTCAAGGGGGTCTATGCCATCGGCGATGTTGCCGGGCCGCCCTGGCTGGCACATAAGGCAAGCCATGAAGCTGTGCTGTGCGTCGAACATATTGTTGGCGGTGGCACCTTGCATCGGCTTGATCCGCTTAACGTACCCGGCTGCACCTATTGCACCCCGCAGATCGCGAGTGTCGGCTTGACCGAGGCGGCAGCGGAGGAGCAGGGATACAGGATACGCGTCGGCCGCTTTCCCTATGTCGGTAATGGCAAGGCGATTGCCATGGGCGATACGGACGGGCTGATCAAGACGATATTCGATGCAGAAACAGGTGAATTGCTGGGCGCGCATATGATCGGAGCAGAGGTCACCGAACTTATTCAGGGATATTGTGTGGCAAAGACCCTGGAGACGACGGAAGCCGAACTGATGCACACGATTTTTCCGCATCCCACGTTAAGCGAGATGATGCATGAAAGCGTGCTCGATGCCTATGGCCGGGCGCTGCATTTCTGAGCTGCCCGGGCGCGGGGTTCCACAGGCCGGAATAACAGCCGATGGCGCTTGAAAACTATTTCGTACAAGGGCAGTCGCGTTTCGATCCGCCGCCTATGTCGGTCGGCCGTAAATTGATCGAGCTGAACTGGCCGCTCGTGCTGATGCTTGCCGCGATCGCGGGCGTTGGCGGGGCGATGCTTTATTCTGCGGCCGGCGGATGGGAACCCTGGAGTTCACGCCATCTGATCCGGTTCGGGTTTGGGCTTGTACTGATGCTCGGTGTCGCGGTGATCGATATCAGAATCTGGATGCGGCTTGCCTATCCGATCTACTGGTTTTCGCTTGCGCTGATCATCTGGGTCGAACTGGCTGGTGAGATCGGCATGGGCGCGCAGCGCTGGATCAATCTCGGTGTATTTCAGTTGCAGCCGTCCGAACTGATGAAGATTGCGCTCGTGCTGGCGCTGGCGCGTTACTATCACGGGCTGGAGCCGGGACAGGCTTCGCGTCTGACAAAATTGCTGGTACCGCTTGCTCTGGTGGCATTGCCGACAGTGCTTGTCCTGCGTCAGCCTGACCTTGGCACGGCGATACTGATCGTCTGCGGCGCGGTGGGGGTGCTTTTTCTGGCCGGGGTATCGTGGAAATATTTCGCTCTCGCATTGGGTGGGCTTTTGGGGGCGTTGCCGATCGCCTGGCGCTTCCTGCACGACTACCAGAAAGACCGGGTGCTGACTTTTCTTGACCCCGAACGCGATCCGCTTGGGGCCGGTTATCACATTCTGCAGTCAAAGATCGCATTCGGTTCGGGCGGTGTCAGCGGCAAGGGCTTTATGGCCGGTACGCAAAGTCATCTTGATTTTCTGCCCGAAATGCAGACCGACTTTATCTATACAATGCTTGCGGAAGAGTTTGGCATGCTGGGCGCGCTGGGGTTGCTGCTCCTTTATATATTCGTCATCGGATATGGTTATCTGCTGGCATTCCGTGTGCGACACCAGTTCGGCCGCCTTCTCATACTGGGCGTGACAGTCACCTTCTTCCTCTATGTGTTTATCAATGCGGCCATGGTGATGGGGCTTGTGCCGGTGGTTGGCGTGCCGATGCCGTTCGTCTCTTACGGGGGCACGGCGATGTTGACCCTGCTGTTCGGTTTTGGTCTGTTGCTTAGCGCATCTATCCACCGGGGAGTAACAATTCTCGCTCACCCGCATGCGCCGTTATAATGGCGGCCGGTATGCTTATACCAAGCCCTTACTTATGGGTGGATCATGTAAATGGGAGGTTGCTTATGAGTGAAAGACCGGATCAGGCCGAGCTTGTCGAATTTCTTAACAGTCTGCTTGAGGCGGAGCGTGCGGGAACAAAAGCCGCGCGTCTGTTCCACAAGGATCATGGCGACAGTACGGCCGCCAATCTGATCGATACGGTTTATCATGACGAAGCCTGGTGTTGCGGCATGCTGAGCGGGCGGATTGAGGAGTTGGGCGGCCACCCGACTGACGTGACCGGCGATTTTTTTGAAAAGGTGGCAGCAAAAGAAGGGCTTGAGGCGCGGTTATCCTTTCTCAATCGCGGTCAGGCTTGGGTCGTGCGCAAGCTTGAGGAGATTATTCCTGCCCTGCCGTCAGGCGGTTTGCGGGACGATCTCGACGAAATGCTGCGCCGCCATCGTGTGAATATCGCTGATTGCGACCGATATCTTGAGCAACCTTGAGCAAAGGTACCCTGCGGCGGGCGCTTGCCCGATAGCAGCGCATCACGATCGCGCGCGGATGCGCCGCGACCGGTGCCCGCACCCGCTTCCGCACCCCCGATTGCCTTTATGGGCGGCATTGCCGTCATGTGGTGGCCGGGCCGGGATCTTGGAATGTTAACTGCGGAAGCAATCCTGCGTCTTGAGGCGTTTCTCAGGCTTGGTTGTTTTCTCGCCATATTTCTTGCCGTCTGGGGGTGGGAGGGCGCCCTGCCGCGCCGTGTGCAGCCGGATTCGCACCGGGTTCGCTGGCTGAACAATCTTGCAATCATGGCCGTAAACAGTCTGTGTCTGCGGTTGGTTTTCCCGCTGATTGCCACGACATTCGCCGTTTACGTCAATGCCCGCGGCTGGGGGCTTTTGCCCCTGCTTGCCATGCCTGGCTGGCTGGCGGGTCTTGTGGCATTCCTGCTGTTTGATCTGGCGATCTATTTTCAGCATCGGGTGTTGCATGCGGTGCCCGCATTCTGGCGGCTGCACCGCATGCATCATACCGATCCTGGTTTCGATGTCACCACCGCCTTGCGGTTTCACCCGCTGGAAATCCTGTTATCGATGGGGGTCAAGCTGTTGCTTGTTGCCCTGTTCGGGCCACCTGCCATTGCCGTGCTGGTCTTCGAAATCATGCTGAATGCCACCGCCATGTTCAATCATGCCAACGGGCGACTGCCGCTGCCGGTTGACCGGTGGCTGCGTTTGGCTCTTGTCACCCCTGACATGCACCGGGTGCATCATTCTGTCCATCCCGATGAAACCGACAGTAATTTCGGCTTCAATCTGCCCTGGTGGGACAGGTTTTTTGCTACCTATCGCGCGCAGCCGCGTGAGGGGCATGAATCTATGCGGATTGGTATCGGCAGCTTTTCTGGGCGCCGCGATCTATGGCTGGACAAGCTGCTGCTGCAGCCATTGCAAGACACAGGCGCTGAAACAGTCATGCAAAAACAGCCATATGACTGAGATATAAGCCATTGGATGGGGGTATAAACTGCTGCCCCGCATCACTTTTAATTTCCCCGACCGGTCACTAATTTATAAACTTGCAGCTCTGAAACCGATTTTTCACGACATGCAGGTCAGGCTGGACTGCGGGTGTGTGTTGGTTTTGAATGTATTGCGTTGGGTCCCTTGTGCCATCAGTTGCGTATTTCTGAGGGGGGTGGTGCATGCGCAAGGCACATTAGCATGCGGTGTTTAGATGATTGAAACGGAAAGCTATGGTCGGCGCGCAATTGATTTTGTCGAACGGGTGCGCGGCCTGTCCTCGCCCGATGAAATAGCTGCGACCACTTTGTTGGAATTTGCCAGTTTCGGTTTTTCCAATGTATCGGTCTTCGATCTGCAACATCGTCCGGGCAGTAACGGCTTTCACATGCTGATGAACAGTCGTCCGCAAAGCTACGTCGAAAAATACGAGGAAGAGAATTGCGCAATGCGCGATCCGATCCTGCTGGAATTGCGGCATACGCTCAAACCCTATTCATGGTCCGATGTCAGGAGCCGCCGTAAGCTCAGCCGTGACGAGCAAACGGTTCTTGAAAGCGGTCTTGAATTCGACGCGGTGGAAGGGGCGGTCGTGCCGATCGTTTCCACACGCGGGCCGATTGCGATTGTGGCTCCCTGCGGGCGGGAGCCCGATGTTTCACCTTCGGCACTCGCGGCGATCGAACTGATCAGCATTTATGCGCATAATGCCCTGGAGCGTGCCATTGTCGCGCCGCGACGGGAAAAACGGACTGGCAGGATGCTGTCACCGCGGGAGCGTGAAGTCCTGCAATGGGTTGCAGCAGGCAAGACCGATGATGAAATCGCACAGATCCTGACCCTGTCGGCAACCACGGTTGCAACGCATGTCAATCGCGCGATGCAGAAACTTGATGCGTTTCGCAGACCCTTTGCGGTTGCCGAGGCTATTCGGCTCGGTGAAATCGTCGTCTAGCACATGCCATATGCGGCCGGTTCGGGCTTTTTGTTTTTTCTGCAAGAAATCCGGATGCCCAAAAGCGATATAATAGATTGCTTTTATTGACTAATTTATTGAGCGCGCGTTCTTGTCCTAGATTCCTAGGATAACAGCAAATCCGAAATTTGCGCCATCATACCTTTCGACCGCAATCATGTGGGAGACTTGGGGAATGGCTATTGTTGTGCGCGGCAGCGAACGGGTGAAATATCCTGAACTCTTCAACAAGATGTTCAGGCTGCGATATGAAACCTTTGTTTGCAATCGTGGTTGGGCTTTGCCTCACCGCAATGGCCTTGAGATCGATGAATATGATGCCGACGATACGGTTTATTTCATCGCCCTCGACGGTGAGGGAAATATTGAAGCCACGCTCAGGATTACACCGCCTTGCGCGGGTGCCCTGACGGAAGATTGTTTCCCTCACCTGGTCGAGAGTACGGCCAGTTTCTCCGATCCCTCGGTTTGCGAATTGACGCGCTATATCGTCGTGCCCCGCCGCTATCACGGGGTGGATGAACGGGCACATAAGACGGCCATTCTTGTTGCCATGCTGGAATGGGCGATAGCGGAGGGTATGACGGCCATCCGCGCGGTCACCGATATTGAGATCCTGACCGAATTTCTGACCATCTGCCCGCTGATCGAGCCGCTGGGCCTGCCGACAGCCTATGGCGGCGGCTATGATGCGCCCGGCGGTGGCGTTGCGATTGCCGTATCGATCCCGGTGAAGATGGCAGTGCTTGAGGATTTTCAGCGATATGCCCGCATTCCCGAAAGGGTGGCTGCCGAATAGTGGCGACCCGATAGCAAGAGATAACCGCCAGTAACCCAAGGGGTACAGTAATGACAAAACTCGCCCGCCCGATTACGCGTGATGAAGTCTATACCTATGACAGGGCCGGTTTTGTCCTGCTGCGTGGCGTCCTGGATATCCGGACGGTCAACCGGTTCAGGCGCGCGATGGATCAGGCGATCGCATCGCTGGCCGACAGTCCGGCCGGCTATGATGTCAGCGAGGTAACCCGCGCTGCCGAAGCCTGCGACTTTGAAGCGTTGCAGAACAATAGCGACGGTCAGCATGATCTTGCCGGCATGGTTGCGCATATCAAGGCAACCGATAAACCGCTGCTGCTCGACCCGATAGAGGGAAAGGGGAGCTTCCTGCTTGACACCGGCGTTGCCGCGCGCATCCGGGATTTTCGTAAATTGTGCCTGTCAGGGGTGCTGCCTGAGATCGCCGCCGCATTTCTTGATTCCGACAAGGTGAATTTCTTCGGCGATCAGGTCTTCGTCAAGGAGCCCGGCACCCGTGAACGCACGGCCTTTCATCAGGATTCGACATATTTCAATATAGAAGGTGACCAATGCTGTGTTGTCTGGGTGCCCGTCGATCCGGCGAGTTACGAGACAGGGACGATGCTTTATGTCCGGGGTATTGACGGGAAGGCACAGGATTATCAGCCCAATACCTTTGTCTCCCATGCGTCGCTTCCCGGTGCGGAGGGCGCTGAATTGCCCGACATTGAAAACAATCTCGATGCGTATGACGTCGTTCATTTCGATGTCGAGCCCGGCGATGTGCTTGTTCACCACTATAAGACGATCCATGGCACAAGTGGCAATGCCAGCCGCTATCAGGTGCGCCGTGCGGCATCCCTGCGCTATTGTGGCGACGATATCCGCTATCGTGCGCGGCCCTATGCGCCCAGGCAACTGCATCTGCAATATGAGCCGCAGGATGGCGACCCGCTGGGCGGACCTGATTTCCCCGTTGTCTGGCAGCGCGTGCCCCAACAGCAGGCTGCCTGATTGAGCCTGTTGCAGGCCGGCTGGCGGCGTTGGCGGGCCTGACAGGATAAGGCGGGGAAGGCGGGGTGCGAAAGCGGGCCATCCATCCTGCAAGCACGGGCATCCATGCCGGTTCGTAGCTGCGCGGGCTTGGCCTGCCGTATGGAAAGAGCGCATTTTCTTCCTGCCGGATAAAAGCCGGGCAGGGATGCCTTCCGCTGTCGGGCGCGATGCATCTGCTTCCCAAACCGTGTATTTCTGCCTATAGGAAGGATGTCGGGCACTGCATTATGCGGTCATGTGCGTGCGGTTGCCGGTTATGATGGTGGGCCGTTACCGTTCGGCCCCGGTCGCGTGGGCGCGGGGCGCTGGCCTGGAATTAGGGGCGTTGCTGCCACTGCTGAGCTGATTATTGGGAAGTTCATGGCGTTAGAAATCTGGTTGCTGCTATTGGCAATCTGCCTGCTGCTGATTGTTTCGGCTCTGTTTTCAGGGTCTGAAACCGCACTGACCGCGGCACAGCGTCCGCGTATTCACCGCATGGTGACCCAGGGCAATAGCAAGGCAAAGATGACGGAAAAGCTGATTGCCAACCGCGAGCGGCTGATCGGCGTAATCCTGCTTGGCAATAATCTTGTGAATATTCTGGGCTCGGCGCTTGCGACAAGCCTGATGCTGCGCTTGTTCGGCGAAGTCGGGGTTGTTTACGCCACGCTGTTGATGACAGCGCTTGTCGTTGTCTTTGCGGAGGTATTGCCCAAGACCTATGCGATTGCGCAGCCTGAACGTGTAGCACTTGCCGTTGCGCCGGTCATGCGCGGGGTGGTGTGGCTGTTCTCGCCGATTGAGCGTGCGGTCCGGGTAATTGTGCAGGCCAGCCTGCGGCTGCTGGGCTATGATCCCGATGCGCAGGAGCTTGATTTTTCGGCGCATGAGGAACTGCGCGGCGCGGTTGATCTGCATCACCGCGAAGGTGCCGTGCGCAAGCGCGAGCGTGACATGATCGGCGGGATCCTCGATCTTGATCAGGTCAGTGTGGCTGACGTCATGGTGCATCGCCGGAATATCCATATGGTCGATGATGCGATGCCGACAGCCGAGATTATCGACCAGGTGCTCTCAAGCCCCTATACGCGCGTGCCTGTCTATGCGGAAGATTCTGAAAATATTGTCGGTGTGCTGCATGCCAAGGATCTGCTGCGTGCCCTGACGGCACAACAGGCTGATATTGCCGACGAGGTGGGCCCCACGCTGGAATTGCAGTCGGTGATGGTGGACCCCTGGTTCGTCCCCGAAGCGACCACCTTGCGCGCACAGCTGATGGCCTTTCTGTCAAAGCATAATCATTTTGCGCTGGTGGTGGATGAATATGGGGCGCTGATGGGGCTTGTTACCCTTGAGGATATTCTTGAGGAAATCGTTGGCGAGATCGCCGATGAGCATGACGTCGCGGTGCGCGGGGTAAGGCCGCAGGCAGATGGTAGCCTGATTGTCGATGGCAAGGTGGCAATCCGCGATCTCAACCGGGAATTTGACTGGCGCCTGCCCGATGAGGAAGCCACGACCATAGCGGGGCTTGTCATTCACGAGGCACAGGCGATTCCCGAGGAAAAGCAGACATTTATCTTCTATGGCTTCAAGTTCGAGGTGTTGCGCCGTCAGCGTAACGCCATTGCCGAATTGCGTGTGACGCCGCCGGCCCTGCCACGATAGTAGCCGACTATGAATTCCCGCAGGGCGGAGGTGAAGCCGCCGCGCCGCGGACGATTGGCAATTTCAGAGCAAAGATCGTTCAGATCCGTTTGTTCGCGTGTGCAGATTTCTTCCAATGCCTGCCAAAGGCTCGGCTCCAGCCGGACACTGGTGCGATGACCCGCGATCGTCACATTTCGCAGAATAAGCGATGACATCTTTCCCCCAAGAAATTATGTCTGTTGAACTCACTATGCGACGGCAGAATACCCGTTTTGATATATTAATTCAATACCTGCAACCATGAGTATATGAACGTTCAACTCTGCGGGGTCTCGGCGGGGGTTTTCGTGGTCAATGCCAGCGCGTGAACCGGGCCGTCCAGCAGCGGCTTCAGTGTCGTCATGACAAGCCGGTGCCGCGCCACCGGCGGCAGGCCTGAAAAGCGCTCCGAAACAATGGTCAGGTGAAAATGTGTCTCACCCGTTTCGTTGGCGCCCGCATGCCCGGCATGCTTGTCGGATTCATTGATGATGTCGCATGAAACAGGGGCGAACTGTTCCTCGACAAGCTGGCGAATGTCATCTGCAACAGACATGGGCTCTTTCCTTTCCGACATATATCGTCCGGTGGATTAATAGCAGTTTTACCCGGATCCGCCCAAGATTGGCGACTGTTCACCGCACCGGCCCGACAGTACAAGGGATAGCTTGAAATCACTTCGACCGGGCAACATAATCATTTTGCAATGAAGTTTATACGTGACATTGACCGGATAAGGATAAAACCGCGCCGCCAGGCGAGATTGCGGCGCGATACGCCTGTGTGCGAATGGGACGGCTGCACGCTTGCCGGTGAACATCGCGCGCCCAAAGCACCAAATCAGCTGCGTGAATATCGCTGGTTCTGCATGGAGCATGCGCGCGCTTACAATCGCAGCTGGAACTTCTTTGATGGGATGAGCGAATCGGAGGTGCGACGCTATATCAAAGGCAATGCCACCGGACACCGGCCGACCTGGTCGATGGGGGCGCAGAAAGGCGTGCCCGGCGACGATCGCTGGGGTGAGGGCATTGATGATGCCTTTGATATTTTCGGAGAGCCATCGGGCAATGGACGCGCGGATGGACCACGTCCTGCCGCGCGGCGGCGTTTCCCACCGAGAGTCGTTGCCGCCTTCGAGAGTCTGGGACTTGAGCAGACCGCGACCTTGCATGAAGTCAGAGTGCGGTATAAGGAATTAGTAAAGCGGTTCCATCCCGATGCAAATGGTGGCGACAGAACGATGGAAGGCCGATTGGAGCAAGTCATCCAAGCCTATAATCATCTCAAAGCCAGCGGCATTGAATGAACCTGCGGGACCCCGCGGGCACGCACAGGCGTTGTTTCGCACAAGATTGGAAGTGTTGCAATGACGGTAGAATCCACCGCCAGTACGTTTATTGATGCGCCCGATATCACGGTTTCGGTTCGCGATCTGTTTGGTATCGATTCTGATATGCAGGTGCCTGCCTTTTCGGAAGGCAATGAATATGTACCTGACCGCGATGAAACCTATCTGTTTGATCGCGAAACGACATTGGCCATTCTGGCGGGGTTTGCCTTTAATCGCCGCGTGATGATCCAGGGTTATCACGGGACCGGCAAGTCCACACATGTGGAGCAGGTGGCCGCGCGCCTGAACTGGCCCTGCATCCGGGTCAATCTCGATAGCCATATCAGCCGGATCGATCTGATCGGCAAGGACGCGATCGTGCTGCAGGAGGGCAAACAGGTCACCGAATTCCGCGAGGGGATTCTGCCCTGGGCATTGCAGCATCCCTGTGCGCTTGTATTCGATGAATATGATGCAGGCCGCCCCGATGTGATGTTCGTCATCCAGCGCGTGCTGGAGGTGGATGGCAAGCTGACACTGCTCGATCAGAACAAGGTGATCAGGCCGCATGGTTTTTTCCGCCTGTTCTCAACCACCAATACGATCGGTCTTGGCGATACTTCGGGCCTTTACCATGGGACGCAGCAGATCAATCAGGGGCAGATGGACCGCTGGAATATCGTGACGACGCTGAACTATCTGCCGCATGACGCGGAAGTCGATATCGTGCTGTCGAAATCGCCCTCCTATGACAGCGAATTGGGCAAGAAGACGCTTGCAGATATGGTGACGGTGGCGGATCTGACCCGTGCCGCCTTCATGAATGGCGATATCTCAACGGTCATGAGCCCGCGAACCGTCCTGACCTGGGCGGAGAATGCGTCGATTTTCAACGATGTCGGATTTGCGTTCCGCTTGACCTTTCTGAATAAGTGCGATGAGCTCGAACGGGCAACGGTGGCGGAATTCTATCAGCGTTGTTTCGGGGAAGAATTACCCGAATCAGCAGCCCATATCACGATGAGCTAGGGCCCGGGCGATGCAATCGCCGGGCGCAGGGACATGAGCAAGCAAGATACCGAAAGTCCGGTAGAGCCGTTTAAACGCGCGCTGACATCTGCTGTACGCAGCATCGCGGAGGAGCCGGAGTTGCAGGTCAACTTCGGAACCGAACCGACAGGCGTCCGCGGGGATCAGGTGCGGTTGCCCTTGCCGCCTCGCGATCTGCCGGCTGACGAGGTGGCGCGTATCCGCGGTGCGGCGGATGCCTGCTCCCTTCGGCTGCGTCATCACGACGATAATCTGCACCGCAGGCATGCGCCCATGGGCCCCACGGCGCGTGAGGTTTATGAGGCGGCGGAACAGGCACGGGTGGAAGCGATCGGTTCGCGTGCGATGCAGGGTATGGCGCGCAATCTGGAAGCGGCACTTGAACATCGTTTTGCGGAAAAGGGCTTCAGCACGGTTAACGACAAGGCCGATGCGCCGCTGGCTGATGCGGTGGGCCTGCTCGTGCGTGAGAAACTGACCGGCAAGCCGCCCCCGCCATCGGCTGAAAATGTCGTCGAGCTGTGGCGTCCCTTCATCGAAAGCCGCGCTGGCGAGGACCTGGCGGCGCTTGATGGTTTTATTGGCGATCAGCAGAAATTTGCGCGGCTCACACGTAAGATTATCGCCGGGCTCGAACTGGCCGATGAGCTGGGCGAAGACAGTCAGGATCAGGAGGATTCCGACGAGGAAGGCTCTGAATCGGAGAATGAAAATCAGGGGGATGAGGCCGGCGAGGCCGGGCAGCCCGAGGGCAGCACATCCGAGGAAATGGAATTTGTCGAGGGCGAGGGCGAGGAAGGCGAAGGCCAGACCGTCATGGTCGAGACGGATGAGGAAATTGACGGGCTGGAAGCGGACGAAAATTCCGAAGGTGACAGGCCCTGGCGCCCCGAAGCGGGTGATGATGTGGTCCGGCGTCGGCCCGACTATATGGCATTTACCACCGAATATGATGAGGAGATAGAGGCGGAGGAGCTGTGCGAGGCTGAAGAGCTGACCCGGCTGCGGCTTTATCTCGATCAGCAGTTGCAGCAGTTTCAAAGCGTGGTCGGGCGGCTTGCCAACCGGCTGCAGCGCAAACTGATGGCGCAGCAGGAGCGTTCCTGGGAATTCGACCTCGAGGAAGGCATGCTGGATGCCGCGAGGCTGCCCCGTATCATCATGGATCCGTTCCATCCGCTGTCGTTCAAGCAGGAACTCGATATGGAGTTTCGCGATACGGTGGTGACGCTGCTGCTTGATAATTCAGGATCGATGCGCGGGCGCCCTATCATGGTCGCGGCGATGTGTGCCGATATTCTGGCGCGCACGCTGGAGCGCTGTTCGGTAAAGGTGGAAATTCTGGGCTTCACCACACGCGCCTGGAAGGGCGGTCAGGCGCGGGAGAAATGGCTGGCGGAGGGCAAGCCCGCAAATCCGGGCCGGCTCAACGATTTGCGCCATATTGTTTACAAGGGGGCCGATTCGCCCTGGCGGCGCGCGCGCAAGAATTTGGGCCTGATGATGCGCGAAGGGCTACTGAAGGAAAATATCGACGGGGAGGCTTTGGCCTGGGCACATGAGCGCTTGATCGCCCGGCCCGAGCAACGCCGTATTCTGATGGTGATTTCCGATGGCGCGCCGGTCGATGATTCCACATTGTCGGTCAATCCGGGCAATTATCTGGAGCGGCATCTGCGCGAGGTGATCGAGTGGATCGAGACCCGCTCGCCGGTTGAGTTGCTGGCGATCGGGATCGGCCATGATGTGACGCGCTATTACAAGCGCGCGGTTACCATCGTCGATGTCGAACAGCTTGGCGGCGCGATGACCGAGAAACTGGCTGAGCTTTTCGACGAGGAAGCCGCCCGCCGTTTCGAGGCCGAACTGAAACGCGGCAGTCAGCCCCCACGCAGACCCGCAAGGCGTGCCCAGCGGTAATTTCGCCCCCCTGGAGGAAGCTTGTGTTGATGGGCGCCTTTGCAGACCGGAGACTTGCGCATTTCCGCTTGCTGGGCCGCCTGCTTGTTGCGGCATTGCTGATATGCGGTCTGTTGCAGCAGGCGGCCGCAGGGGAGACGGCTTTCCCCCTGTCGGCCACGCCCTATTACCCTGATCCCGATGATCGCAGGCGGATAGCCTTCGGTCCGCTGACCTATGCCGGGGGCATTGAAATCAGCAGCGACCGTTCGGTGTTCGGCGGCTATTCGGGGCTGATTGTGAGCGGCGATGGACAATCGGTTCTGGCTGTCTCGGATGCGGGACACTGGCTGCGCGCGCATCTTGTCTACAAGGAGGGCCGGCTAACGGCTGTCGGGGGGGCGCAGATCCTTGCCTTGCGTGACGTGGGGGGGCGTGCCCTGCGTGGTAAGGGGGCAGGTGATGCAGAAGCGATTGCACGCCTGCCGGGGACGGATTTTTATGGCGATCTGCTTGTAAGTTTCGAGCGCGATCACCGGGTGCTGCGCTACCGACATGAAGCGGGTGGCGAGATCGTGGCGGACGGCGCTGCGATCGTGCCCGAACAACTGGCCGACGCACCGTCGAACAAGGGGGTCGAGGCGCTGCTTGTGCTGGCTGATGGCAGGACGCTTCTTGTTACCGAACGGATGCTTGATGGGGACGGCAATCTGACAGGCTGGCTGCAGCGGCAGGGGGAGGCTGCGCAGCCCATTCGTATCGCACGGAAAAACAATTTCGACGTCACCGATGTGGCGCAGCTGCCGGATGGCGATCTGCTGCTGCTGGAGCGGCGCTTCACACTCCTTGGGGGGGCGGCGATGCGCCTGCGCCGAATCGCGCGCGATAAACTGGGGCAACCCGGCCCGCTGGATGGCGAAACCTTGCTGACCCTTACTGCCCGCAACGGTATCGATAATATGGAGGGGCTTGATGTCCGGCAGACCGAGGCGGGTGAAACGCTGCTCTATCTGATGTCGGACGATAATTTCAACAGCGCGCAGAAGACGCTGTTGCTGATGTTCCGGCTTGATCCCTGAAGCTTGGGCCGGGGCTTATGATGCCGGTCGCCTAATTCATCTGGCGGTAGCGGCGATGATGGCAGATCAGTTTACCGCTGCTTCCGTCTTACGGCGGATTTCGCGTTTAATACGCTGTGCATGCAGGGAAAGATCGCGGTCGCGCGCGGCCAGCAGGAATTTGTCCAGCCCGCCCTTATGGTCGACGCTGCGCAGGGTTTTGGCGCAGATCCGGAACCGGACCGAACGGCCAAGCGCATCGCTGGTCAGGGAGACATTGCACAGATTGGGCAGATAGCGCCGACGCGTCTTATTCTGCGCGTGGCTGACATTATTGCCTGTCTGGACGGTGGTTCCCGTAAGTTCGCAACGGCGGGCCATTGGCTTGTTCCCTGACTATTCCTGTGCGTAATGCGTGAATGCTATCGAAAAAGCCCGCACGTGGCGGGTTTTCAAGCCGCGATGATTATCGCGCCGGGACCGTGCGGTCAAGTCTTTCGCGACGCTTTTCTCCGCTGTACAGGCTTGTGTGTGCAGGAAATGGCTATCCGCCCCAGCCATAGGCGGTTTCGCGATATTGCCGTGCGCCCTCACCTGGCGGCGCGGTCGCCAGCCGTTCGGCGATGGGCTGACCTTCCAGACGTTCCAGAAAGCCGATACCCGGCCCGTCCTCATGGATCCAGATCAGCACGCGGCTGAAACCGGCGGCGATCAGATTCGCGATGGCCGCATTGAACAGGCGCCGCCCGACCCCCATGCCCTGGCAAATCGGCCGCACAAACAATGCCTGGATTTCGCCCCGAAACAGGGCCTGGTCGGTACGCACGGGATCATCGGCGGTACCACAGGCGACAAACCCCATCGGCCCCAAAGCATCATCTTCCGCCAGAAATATGCCCTGCGGGCTGTGTACAAGCCGCTGCTTCCAGTATTTCAGCCGCCCGTCATAGCTGCGTAACAGATCATTTTCCGCGGAGAGCAGACCGCGATAGGCAATCTCCCAGCTATCGGTATGAATACGCGCGATAGCGGCAGCGTCTTCGGGGCGTGCGGCACGGATTTCGATCATATCAGGCCTTCTTGCCTGGATGGCAGGCCCTGTTGCGACGGCGGGTTCTCCGGGTTAGCCGGCAACCTCAATCCCTTTATCGGCGATATAGCTTTTCAATTCGCCGCTTTCAAACATTTCGCGCACAATATCGCATCCGCCGATAAATTCGCCCTTCACATAAAGCTGAGGGATTGTCGGCCAGTTCGAAAATTCCTTGATGCCGTTCCGGACTTCCTCATTCTGCAGTACATCGACGCTGCGGAACGGGACCTCCAGATGTTGCAGGATCTGCACGACGGTCGAGGAAAAGCCGCATTGTGGAAACTGTGGTGTGCCTTTCATGAAAAGCAAGACATCGTTGCTGTCCACGGCAATCTGAAATTCGGCCTGCAATTCGCTATCGATCATGGTGATGTTCCTTTTCTTCCTGATCAGCTAACTAGGCAGTCTGCGGCCTATCGTCAAGTTGGAGCGTATGCGGACGCGGCCCGCGACCCCGTCAATTGGCGGAGGTTTGCAGCGCCAGGGCGTGCAATTCCCCGCCCATGCGCCCCTGCAGGGCGTCATAGACCATTTTATGCTGTTGTACGCGGGTCTTTCCGGCAAAGGCCGGGGAGATGACATGTGCCGCATAGTGATCGCCGTCGCCGCGCAAATCCTCGATGGTGACCTGCGCATCGGGCAGTGCCTGCTTGATCAGCCGTTCGATTTCCGCTGCATCCATTGCCATCTTCGTCACTCCTTGGTGTTGCGGGGGCAACCTGCCGGCTACCCCGCCTTTGCGTGCCTGTCAGAGTCGCATAAGTTCGGGCAGCCAATTCTCATGGGCGGCCGCAAGTTCGGCAAGTGGAATCGCCGTGATCCCGTCAATGACGATATCGCTGCCGCCCACCTCCCCAAGCTGTTGCAGGGGAATCGCCGCTTCTGCCGCCGCCGCGCTCAGATGTGCGGCCCTGGCTGCGGGCACCGTCACAAGATAGCGCCCCTGATCTTCCCCGAACAGCAGCGCATGCGGCGCGCAATTGCCGGTATCGAGCTTTATGGTGCAGCCGATCCCGCCTGCCAGCGCCATTTCGATGGCGGCCACGATCATCCCACCGTCGGAAATATCGTGAACCGCATTGACCCCTTCCGCCGCGATCTGCGCGCGCACAAACTCGCCATGCCGCCTTTCGGTGGCAAGATGAACCGGTGGGGGGGCACCTTCGCTCACATTGGCGATTTCGCGCGCATAGAGCGATTGCCCCAGATGACCGCCTGTTTCCCCGATGATGAAAAGCAGATCGCCCGCATCGCGCAGTGCGCTTGTCGTCATTTGGGCGATATCGTCGATCAGGCCGACCGCGCCGATGGCCGGGGTTGGCGGGATGGCGATGCCGTTTGTTTCGTTATAAAGCGAGACATTACCCGACACGATCGGCATGTCGAGGGCACGGCATGCTTCGCCGATCCCTTCGATGCAGCCGACAAACTGGCCCATTGTTTCGGGTTTTTCCGGATTGCCGAAATTCAGGCAATCGGTCGTGGCAAGCGGTTTGGCGCCAACCGCGGACAGATTGCGATAGGCTTCGGCGATGGCCTGTTTGCCGCCTTCTTTCGGATCGGCAAGACAATAGCGTGGGGTGACGTCGGTTGTGGCGGCAAGCCCTTTGCGTGTGCCATGCACCCGCACAACCGCTGCATCGCCGCCGGGCCGTTGCACCGTATCGCCCATCACCATGTGATCATACTGTTCCCATACCCAGCGGCGGCTGCACAGATGCGGCCCGCCCACCAGTTGCACGATAGCGGCGGCAAGATCGTCAGGCGCAGCGATCGTGTCACTGCCGATTGCAGGGGCTGCGGGCGTCGGCGTCCAGGGGCGCTGATAGACCGGGGCGTCTTCGGCCAGTACGTCAACGGGCAGATCGGCGACAATCTCTCCCCCATGTTGTATCACGAAACGCCGGGTATCTGTGGTTTCGCCGATTATCGCGAAATCCAGTTCCCAGCGCGCGAAAATTTCGCGCGCGGCCTCTGTCCGGTCGGGATGCAGCACCATAAGCATCCGCTCCTGACTTTCGGACAGCATCATTTCATAGGCGCTCATCCCGGCTTCGCGGCAAGGTACCTTGTCAAGATCGAGCAGCAGGCCAAGCCCGCCTTTTGAAGCCATCTCCACCGCCGAGCAGGTCAGCCCGGCCGCGCCCATATCCTGGATCGCGATCACCGCATCCCCGGCCATCAGCTCAAGACAGGCCTCAAGCAGCAGCTTTTCGGTAAACGGATCGCCGACCTGCACGGTGGGGCGTTTTTCTTCCGACTTATCGTCGAATTCGGCCGACGCCATGCTTGCGCCATGGATGCCGTCACGTCCGGTTTTCGAGCCGACATAGACGACCGGATTGCCGATGCCGCTGGCGGCCGAATAAAACACCTTGTCCGCATCCGCGATGCCCACGCACATGGCGTTGACCAGAATATTGCCATTATAGCCGGAATCGAAATTGACCTCGCCCCCGACGGTCGGCACGCCGATGCAGTTGCCATAGCCGCCGATCCCTGCCACCACGCCGGATACCAGATGCCGTGTCTTGGGATGCGCCGGATCGCCGAAGCGCAATGCGTTGAGATTGGCCACCGGTCGCGCGCCCATGGTGAATATGTCGCGCATGATGCCGCCGACGCCTGTCGCGGCCCCCTGATAGGGTTCGATAAAGCTGGGATGGTTATGGCTTTCCATTTTGAATACCGCGACCTGCCCGTCGCCGATATCGACAATACCCGCATTTTCACCCGGTCCACAGACAACCTGCGGCCCGTCTGTCGGCAGGGTGCGCAGCCAGACACGCGACGATTTATAGGAACAATGCTCGTTCCACATGGCTGAAAAAATGCCAAGCTCGGTCAGGTTTGGCTGGCGGTTGATCAGACGCACGATCTGCGCGAATTCGTCATCAGACAGCCCGTGCGCGGCGATCAGCTCCGCTGTCATTTCCACATCGTTTGCGCTCATGACAGACACTCCACCAAACTCGCGAACATCGGCTGCCCGTCCGTGCCGCCCAGCGCCGGGTCGGCGAGCCGTTCGGGGTGCGGCATCAGTCCCAATATCCTGCGCGCGGGGTCAAAGACCCCGGCAATGTCGTTGATCGAGCCGTTCGGATTGGCCGCGCCGCCCACACTTCCTGCCCCGTCGCAATAACGAAAGGCCACGCATCCATCCCCTTCAAGCCGGGCAACGGTCTCGGCATCCGCGAAATAATTGCCGTCATGATGGGCAACCGGAACGCGGATCACCTGATCCTGTACATAGCGAGCGGTGAACAGGCTGTCTGGCTGGGTAACGCGCAGGAAAACGTCGCGGCAGACGAATTTGAGTGCCGCATTGCGCATCAGCGCACCAGGCAATAACCCGGTTTCGGTCAGCAGCTGGAAGCCGTTACAGATGCCCAGTACCGGCGTGCCGGCATGTGCGGCGTCAATCACGGCGCGCATGATGGGGGAGCGTGCCCCCATCGCACCGGCGCGCAGATAATCACCAAAGGAAAAACCGCCGGGCAGGACGATCAGATCGCTTTTCGGCAGATCCGTTTCCGCGTGCCATACCATCCGCGGGGAGGTGCCGCTGGCGGCGGCAAGCGACACCGCGACGTCGCGGTCGCAATTTGATCCGGGAAATACGATAACGCTGGCCTTCACGCCGAAATGACCCCTTTTCCAGTCATGAGCCCTTTTCCTGTCATGATGAGAACGGCCTGATAGGGCTTATTCGATCTCGATGGCATAATTTTCAATCACCGTGTTGGCCAGTAGCTGGCTGCACATGGCATCCACCGTGGCATGCGCCTTCTCCCGGTCGGTTTCATCAAGCTCCAGCTCGATATATTTGCCTTGCCTGACATCCCCGACCCCTGCAAATCCAAGGTGCGACAGGGTCGTTTCAATCGCTTTTCCCTGCGGGTCGAGAACACCGTTCTTAAGTGTGATGTGAATTCGGGCTTTCATTCGCCAATCTCCAGCGCGCTGTGGCGGCGTGCCCGGCCGAAACGCGGCCAGGCGAAAATTTCCGGATGCAGATACAGACTCAGTTCGCTGCATTGCTTTCCTGATGTAGTCGGCTTTCAAGGTCCGGTGCAATACCCAGTCGCCTGGCCACTTCCTGATAGGCTTCCGAAACACCGCCCATATCGCGGCGGAAACGGTCCTTATCCAGCTTTTCGTTGGTCTGCATATCCCACAGCCGACATGAATCGGGGCTGATCTCATCGGCCAGCACGATGCGCATCAGATCGCCCTCATAAACGCGGCCAAACTCGATTTTGAAATCGACCAGGCGGATCCCGATCCCGGCAAACAGCCCGGTCAGAAAATCATTGGTCCTGAGGGCCAACGCCATCATGTCGTCGATCTCATGGGGGTTGGTCCAGCCAAAGGCGGTCAGATGGTCTTCGGAGACGAGCGGATCGCCCAGCGCGTCGTCCTTATAATAGAATTCGATGATCGAACGCGGCAGCGGCGTTCCTTCCTCAATGCCAAGCCGTGTGGAAATCGAGCCTGCGGCGACGTTCCGCACGACCACCTCGACAGGGATGATTTCCGCGGCGCGGATCAGCTGCTCGCGCATATTAAGCCGCTTGATGAAATGCGTGGGGACGCCAATTGCGGCAAGTTGCGTCATGATATATTCCGAAATCCGGTTGTTCAGGACGCCTTTACCGGTGATCGTTGCGTGTTTTTTGTTATTGAAGGCGGTTGCGTCATCCTTGAAATACTGGATCAGCGTTCCGGCCTCTGGCCCTTCGTAAAGGATTTTAGCCTTGCCTTCGTATACTTTCTTGCGTCGGCTCATGGAAATCGACCTTTGGTTTCGGACCGTTTCGGATCGGCTTCGGGAAAAAGGATATCCCGCCGCAACTTGTCTGCGGCAATTCTGCGCTTGGCGTATATGAAGTCCCGTACCCATCGATCCACAGAGTACGCGGCGAAACCTATCTTAAACCAGGCCATAGTACAATCTGATTGAGAAGGCGGCGCATCGCCGCCAGATCGCGAGTATACGTGTGGCTGCGACCTTAATCGCAGTTGATTCACAACCCGTAGCAAGCTATGGCTAAACCTCGATTTTACCCTTGTTGAGAAGGAGCTGCCCGGTTCCATGAGCACATTTGACGATCGCGAAAAAGGTTTTGAAAACAAGTTCGCGCATGACCAAGAGCTGGAATTCAAGGCGAATGCCCGTCGTAACAAGCTGCTTGGACTTTGGGCGGCGGAAAAGCTGGGGCTGAGTGGCGATGCCGCTCAGGCCTATGCCAAGGAGGTCATCAAATCCGACTTTGAGGAAGCCGGCGATGACGATGTCTTCCGGAAGCTGAAAGGCGATTTTGAAGCGAAGGGCGTTGACCTGTCCGACCATCAGATCCGTCGTGAAATGGACAGTTTGCTGGCAGTTGCCAGAAAACAGATCCAGACTGAAGGCTAAGCGCCTGACAAACGGCTCGGGCAACTGAGTACGGGCATGCGCGAATAAAAGATGCGCTTGCAGGTTGCCGCACATCCTGCTTGTCGGCGGTTTCGGTGGGGCCGAACGGGTTATGTCGGCCGCACCCTCCACATCATCTGCGCCGCCTTAGCGATAGGCGGCCAGAATCCCCAGAAAATCTTCCGCCTTGAGGCTTGCCCCGCCGACAAGCGCTCCATCGACATTCGACACCGCCATCAGTTCAGCCGCATTGGCCGGTTTCACCGACCCGCCGTAAAGCAGGCGAAACGCCTCGCCATCGCTGAAACGGTCCATCAGTTGCCGGCGGATGAAGCTGTGCACGTCACCCACCTCTTCCACGGTTGGCGTACGACCGGTGCCGATCGCCCAGACCGGCTCGTAGGCCACCACGAGATTGGCTGCGGTAATGCCGTCAGGGACCGAACTTGCCACCTGATGCCCAACCACTTCGAGCGCTTTGCCTGCGTCGCGCTCAGCCTCGGTTTCGCCGACACAGACGATGGCTGTCAGTCCTGCACGGTGGGCGGCCAACGCTTTGGCAAGCACGGTTGCGTCGTTTTCCCCGTGATCGGTGCGCCGTTCGGAATGTCCGACGATTACGGCTGTGCAGCCGAGATCGGCAATCAATTCGGCGCTGATATCGCCGGTATGGGCGCCTGATTCCTGCATGTGGCAGTCCTGCGCGCCAACCGCTATTCCCGCCTCGCCAATCCGTTCGCGCATCGGCAGTAGCAGCGGCGCGGGCGGGCAAAGCATGACATCACAAGCCGGCCGCGCCCCGTCAACGACAGCCGCGGCAAGCTTGTCCACCTCATCGAGCGAGGATAACAAGCCATTCATTTTCCAGTTTCCGGCGACGAGGGGACGGGGATCTTGAGCCTGCATTTTAATGCCTTTGAACAATTATTTACCTCACTGTGATGTAGCAAATCGCAGCGCCTAAAACCAGCGGCGCGAGTCAACGGGCTGGTCTGCGGGTTTGACTCGCGCCATCTTATTGACCTATTTGCAGGACGTTTTACGTTTTCCGGTTCACCGCGCACGAATCCGTATCGAGATAACTGGCCCTATATGAAACTTGTCATTGTTGAATCGCCGGCAAAGGCAAAGACCATCAACAAGTATCTTGGCAGCGACTATGAAGTGCTGGCGAGCTACGGTCATGTGCGCGATCTGCCTGCGAAAGACGGCTCTGTTAAACCGGACGATGATTTCGACATGGTCTGGGAGGTGGGCGAGCGCGGCAAGAAGCAGATGGCTGAAATCGTCCGTGCCGCAAAACAGGCCGATACGCTGATTCTGGCAACCGACCCGGATCGGGAAGGGGAGGCGATTTCCTGGCACGTGCTGCAAATTCTTCAGGACAAGAAAGCGCTGAAGGACAAGCAGGTGCAGCGGGTGGTCTTTAACGAGATCACAAAGGCTGCGATCACCGATGCGATCGCTCACCCGCGCGAGATCGATGCCGCGCTGGTTGAAGCCTATCTGGCGCGGCGCGCGCTGGATTATCTTGTTGGCTTCACCCTGTCGCCCGTCCTGTGGCGTAAGCTGCCCGGCTCACGTTCTGCCGGGCGGGTGCAATCCGTGGCGCTGCGGCTGATCTGTGAACGCGAGCTTGAAATCGAATCCTTCGTTGCCCGTGAATACTGGACGGTCGAGGCCGATTTCGGCACCGGCGGCAGTCAGCCACTGACCGCAAGGCTCACCCGGCTTGACGGTCAGAAGGTGGAAAAATTCACACTCGGCTCCGCGGCGGCTGCCGAAGCGGCGAAAGCGCGCATCCTGACACGCGATTATGCGGTTGCGCAGGTCGAAAGCAAACCGACACAGCGTCATCCGCAGCCGCCCTTTACCACATCGACCCTGCAGCAGGAGGCTGCGCGCAAGCTTGGCTTCAGCGCCTCGCGCACCATGCAGGTGGCGCAAAGGCTGTATGAGGGGGTGGATATCGAGGGGGAAACGGTCGGGTTGATCACCTATATGCGGACCGATGGCGTCACGATGGCGCAGGAGGCGATCAGTTCCTGCCGCGACGTGATCGGCACTGAATATGGCACAGATTACCTGCCCGCCCAGCCGCGCAGCTATTCAAGCAAGGCCAAGAATGCGCAGGAAGCGCATGAGGCGGTGCGGCCGACCGATATGGCGCGACTCCCCAAACAGGTGTCAGACACACTCGATAAGGATCAGGCGCGGCTTTACGAGCTGATATGGAAACGCGCGGTTGCCAGTCAAATGGCCAGCGCGCGGCTTGAGCGCACAACGATTGAAATCGCTTCCGCAGACGCGCAGGTGGGCTTCCGGGCCACCGGTTCCGTGCTGCTGTTCGATGGCTTCCTGAAACTTTATCAGGAAGGAACCGATGATGGCGGCGGCGATGAGGATGAGGCCGGTCGTCTGCCGAAGGTTGTCGCGAAACAGGCGCTGGCGCTGAATGCTGTCCGGCCCGATCAGCATTTCACCGAACCGCCGCCGCGCTTTACCGAAGCAAGCCTTGTCAAACGCATGGAAGAGCTGGGCATTGGCCGCCCCTCCACCTATGCCAGCATTCTGTCGGTGCTGCGTGAGCGTGCCTACGTCACCATGGATAAGTCGCGTTTTGTGCCAGAGGATAAGGGCAGGCTTGTTACAGCATTCCTGGAAAGCTTCTTTTCCCGCTATGTGGAATATGATTTCACCGCCGCGCTTGAAGAGCAGCTTGACGAAATTTCCGCCGGGAAAATGGCCTGGAAACAGGTGCTGGCCGAATTCTGGCGCGATTTCAATCTGTCGGTGGAAAGCATTTCCGATCTGCGGGTGTCCCAGGTCCTCGATAAGCTGAACGAGGTGTTGGGGCCGCATGTTTTCCCCGAAACCGAACCCGGGGTCGATCCGCGCCGCTGCCCGGCCTGTGAAAAAGGGCGGCTGAGCCTCAAGGTGGGCCGCTTTGGTGCCTTTATCGGCTGTTCGGAATATCCTGACTGTAAGCACACCCGGCAAATGTCGACATTGGGCGATACGTCTGAGGTCGATTCGGGGCCCAAACTGCTGGGCGAGGACCCGGAAACCGGTTTGCCAGTCACATTGCGCAAGGGGCGGTTCGGGATGTTTCTGCAATTGGGTGAGGCGGAAGAAAAAGGCGACAAGCCCAAACGCGCGGGCATCCCCAAAGGGGTAGAGCCTGACAGTGTGGAGCTGCCGCTTGCATTGCAACTTCTGAGTTTGCCACGGGAAGTTGGCGCGCATCCTGAAACCGGCAAACCGATTACCGCAGCGATCGGTCCTTATGGGCCTTATGTCCGGCATGAGGGAAAATACGCCAATCTGGGCGAATGGAACGATGTATTCAGTATCGGGCTTAACCGCGCTGTGGCGGTGCTTGCCGAAGCCAAGGCCAAGGGCGGCCGGCGCAGCCAGGCGGAATTGAAGGCACTTGGCGAACATCCTGACGATGGCGCTGCGATCCGGGTGATGGATGGACGGTTCGGGCCTTATGTGAAGTGGAACAAGATCAACGCGACCTTGCCAAAAGACAGGGACCCGCAGGAGGTGACGCTGGAAGAGGCGGTTGAACTGGTCAACGCCAAGGCAGCCAAGGGGCCGCGCAAAAAGGCGGCAGCGAAGAAAAAACCTGCCAAGAAGAAAAGCACGGCAAAGACCGCTGCCAAGAAGACGGCAACGCGGAAAACCGCAAGCAGCAAAAGCCCCGCGAAAAAGAAACCGGCCAAAAAAGACACTGCAAGCGCCGATGCGGCAGAAGGTTCCTCCTCTTGAGCAAGCGCTCAGGGCGGCGCGGCGCGGCACCCGGATTGCCGAGCAAGGCCGACATTCGTAAATTTATTGAAGAAAGCCCCGGCAGGGTCGGCCGCCGCGAAATTGCGCGCGCCTTCAATATTAGCGGGGCGGAGCGGCCGGCGCTGAAAAAGCTGCTGGTTGAGATGCGTGAGGCAGGCGAGCTGGGGCCGCGACCTGCCCGGCGGGAGCGGGCTGAGGAAAAGGGCGGACTGCCCTCTGTCACCGTGCTTGAAATCACCGGTCACGATATTGACGGGGAATTGCTGGCGGTGCCGTTGCGGTGGCGTCGCCGCGTGGCGCCGCCGCAGATTATCGTTGCCGCCGAGGCGCAACAATCGGGGCAGCCGGTCGGCGTTGGCGAGCGGGTGCTTGCGCGCCTCACCCCGGCTGACGATGGTTATCTCGCCACTGTCATGCGGCGTCTTACCGTTCCTGGTGTGCGCAAAATTCTTGGTGTTTATCAACGTGTTGGCCGGGATGGCCGGGTGCAGCCGGTTGAAAAGGGGCGCCAGGAGGTTGCGATCACCCATGAGGATGCGCAGGGCGCGCGTTCGGGCGAGCTTGTGCTTGTCACCCTGGAATCATCAGGGCGCGCCTCCGGTCCGCGGCGTGGCAAGGTCGTTGAAAAGCTCGGTTCGGTTGCCGATGCGCGCGCGGTCAGTCTGATCGCGATCTATGAGCATGGCATTCCGGTGGAATTCAGCGAGGCGGCGCTTGAAGCCGCGGAGTCCGCCCGGCAACCCGCACTTGGCGATCGCACCGATCTGCGCGATGTGCCTTTTGTCACGATTGATCCCGCAGATGCCCGCGATCATGACGATGCCGTCTGGGCGGAAGCCGATCAGGACCCCGATAATCCTGGCGGCTGGGTTGTGTTTGTGGCAATCGCGGATGTCGCCCATTTTGTGAAGCCCGGTACCGTGCTTGATCGCGATGCGCTCAAACGCGGCAATTCCACCTATTTTCCCGACCGGGTCGTGCCGATGCTGCCCGACGCGCTGTCTGGCGGGCTCTGTTCCCTGCATGAGGGGGAGGACCGCGCCTGCATGGCGGTGCGCATGGTGTTCGATGCGGCAGGCAACAAGTTGCGTCATAAATTCATTCGCTCACTGATCAATTCACGTGCGAGCCTGACCTATGAGCAGGTGCAGGCAGCCGAGGATGGCACCCCCGATACTATGACCGCGCCGCTCTATGAGACGGTAATTGCGCCGTTGTTCGGGGCCTATCGCGCCCTTGCCAAGGCGCGTGATGCGCGGCATCCGCTTGCGCTGGAGGTGCCGGAGCGGCGCATAAGACTGGATGCGGAGGGCCATGTGGCGTCGATCGCGGTAGCTGAAAGGCTCGCTGCGCATCAGCTGATCGAGGAATTCATGATTGCGGCGAATGTCTGCGCGGCGGAAGAGCTTGAGCGACATCATATCCCCTGCATGTACAGGGTGCATGAGGAACCGGCGCTCGAAAAACTCGAAAGCCTGCGGGAGTTTCTGAAATCGATGGGTTATGAGCTGGCGCGCGGCCAGTTGCTCACCCCGGAGATTTTCAACCGTATTCTTGCCAAGGCAAAAGATACCGAACATGTGCATGTCCTCCATCAGGTGATATTGCGCGCGCAGAGCCAGGCCCATTACAGCCCGGAAAATCAAGGCCATTTCGGGCTTGCCCTGCCGCGCTACGCCCATTTCACTTCCCCCATTCGCCGCTATGCGGACATCCTTGTGCATCGCGGGCTGATCCGTGCCTGCAGGTTTGGCGATGACGGATTGCCGGCAGCACAGGATATCGCTGCCCTGAAGGAAATCGGCGAGGAGATTTCAGGCTACGAAAGACGTTCCATGGCCGCAGAACGCGACAGCGCGGACCGTTATCTTGCAGCCTATCTTTCTGACCGGGTGGGGGCAGAATTTGAAGGTGTGATTTCGGGTGTGACGCGCTTTGGCCTGTTCGTCAGTCTGGATGAAACCGGCGCTGACGGGCTTGTGCCGATCGCCAGCCTTGGGGATGACTTTTACGATCATGACGAGGCTTTGCACGCGCTTGTCGGGCGGCGGACAGGGAAATTCTATCATCTGGGCGATGCGGTCACGGTGCGGCTTCTGGAGGCGGTGCCTGTTACCGGTGGACTGCGGTTGGAGCTTGTTTCCGTCGAGCGGAGCGCCCGACCCCGGCATGCGCGCAAATCGGCGCGTGGCAAGCCGCCTGTGCGCCGGGGCAAACCAAAAGCAAAGCAACCGCCGCACAAGACACGGAAAAAGACACGCAAGCGCTGATCACGGCGTCCTGCCATCATTCACGGTCAGGCGTGGAGGCGATGCGACAATCCGCCTGTTGCTTATCGGGTCGATCCGACGCATCTTCTATTCTCACCGTTGACGCATGATGTGGACACAGACGGGCAAGTCTTGTGGAACAGGATCGGCGTCGGGCAGAGCTCTGCCTAGGGACGATGATTCCAGCGACAGAATTTGGTACATGACATCAAAACATGATTTTCCCAATGGCTGCGCACCTTGCAGCCCCAGCGACTTGGGCAGCGCCAGCTTTGTGACCGAACTTGCGCCGCCAAGGCCGGTATGGCTGTCGCTCTCTCGTGGTTTTCGCAAACGCTGCCCGTCATGCGGCGAGGGGCGGCTGCTCTTCGGATATCTCAAGGTTTTCGATAGTTGCGCTGTTTGTTGCGAGGATCTGCATCATCAGCAGGCGGACGACGGCCCGCCTTATTTCACGATGTTTCTGGTCGGTCATATCGTGATTCCCCTGATGCTGATCGTTGAGCAGCAATTCAGTCCCGCAATGTGGGTGCATTGGGCAAGTTGGCCGGCATTGGCCTTGCTGCTGTCAATCGGGCTGTTGCCGTCGGTCAAGGGCGCGCTTGTGGGGTTGCAATGGGCGTTGCGGATGCATGGCTTTTCGCAGCAGGACCCTTACCCCTGATCCAGGCCGCAAGCCACAAGCCTTAATAGTTCAGGCTGCGGTTATGCTGATTATACTGCGTCCAGGATCCGTCAGGGATTGAATCAAAGGTCATTGCCCCGTTTTTTGCGCGGGTCGGATGAACGCAAAGCGCATTTTCAAATCCGGGGGGAATGATCCGCCGCGGCGGGGTATGCCCGTCAAGTGGCAGTTCATACATCGACCAGCGCCCATGGCGGTTCGAATGTATGAGCAGGTTTTCACCGTGCGGATCCGGAAACGGACCGTGCGTCGATCCCTGATCGTCATTTTCAAGCGGATTCCAGCTCCCGTCCCTGAGCGAAACCCAGCCCACCTGATGCCGGTCGCCCTTGACCACCACAAATCCGTAAATCCGTTCCCCATCCTGTGACCAGACGGGCCGGTAGACCGGTACCGGTGTTTCGAGTTTGCGTGGCGGCTCGCTGCCATCAACCGCTGCGATCCACAGGCCGAAGCTACCGCCCCGTATCGATACGAAACAAACCTGCCTCCCATCCGGACTCAGGGTCGGGCGCTGATCCTGAACGGGACCTTCTGTGATTTGCCGCACGTCGGAACCGTCTGGCTTCATGGAAAAAATATGCAGCATCAGATCGCGGCGGGGCGCGCCTGAGGTGTCGTAGCCGAATATCACCTCGACCAATTCGGGTTTCTGTTTGGCCGCCCGGCTCGACACGAATACGATTCGTTCGCCATTCGCGCAATAGGAGGGGTGCCGCGCCCCGGTATCTTGCGGGGTCAGCGGTTCGCAGCTATTGCCGTCAAGATCGGCCCGCCAGATGCGCGCAGGCCCGCTGGCACCGCCCCAGAAAAGTGCGTGATCGCCATCGGGATGGATGCTGGATTGAAAATAACATCCGTCACCCGGCGAGATGCAAACCGGACTGTCCCCCGGAATCCATGAAAATACATCAAAGCGGAGCATTTTTGCCCTCTGTTTTTCCGCGTCGCCGTTGCTGTGCTGCTTCCACAGCCAGGCACGCGAATTTAACCGTATCTAACGAATATAACGTTAGTCCCCTCCCACAGGCGGTGCAGGAAATCTTCTGCAAAGAGTGCCTGACCCATGGACGCAACCCGCATAGCGCGCATAAAAGCCACCACTAACCTGAATTCCTGTATAATCCGTCTGTTTTATACTCAAATATGACTATTTAATACACTAATCTGCAAACGCTGTGATCAGCAAGGCGTATTATCATGCCACCTTGTCAATAGAGAGGCGGGGGGGCCGATGAAGCGGTGGGGAATAGTTTCGGGCGCTGATATGCCCCCGGCCCGCTTTTGGGCCGGGGTTTGCGGGATGTCGGCGCATTGCGCCGCGACTGTGAGTCCCGGGAAGGGCGCTCAGAACGGTCAGCTTGCGACTTTGATCCGTTCCGATACGGGGGCAAGCCTTTTCAGCTCCGGCATGACTTCCTTGGCGAACAGGTTCATATTCGCCTCCGCCATGTCCCAGGGCATGCCGGCATAGGAGAAAACGCCGGAAAAGGCGTCCGAGCCCAGCCGGTTCGCATTGTCCACGATGCGGTTGTAGCATTGCTCGGGCGTGCCCCAGATTTGCAGTTCCATAAAGAAATCAATGGCGCCCTGTTTGCCGTGTCGGGAGATATTATCCGACATGCCGCCATAATATTCATAGCCCTTCATGCCCTTCAGATGATCGCCGTGGAACTGGTAATGGTCGAGCACGGTCTGCCAGTAGCCGCCAATATATTTTTCCGCCATCTCGCGTGCGCGGTCCTCATCCTTGTCGCAGAAGGTCCAGCCCGCCACAATCGGCGGCGGAGCGTCATGGCCATGGATATTGATGAACTGCTTGCGATATTCACCGACTTCCTTTTCCACATGTTCCCAGGGCTTTTGCGGGATGATCAGCAACCCGACCCCAAGCTTTGCCATGATAGGCACCGATTCGGGGGAAACCGCGGCCGCAAAGGTGCGGCCCTTGAAGCTCTTGAACGGTTCGGGGCGAATGGGCACGCGCGGCTGCTGTGCGAATTTGCCGTCATATTCGCAATAGCCCGCCTCAAGCCCTTCAAGCACCATCTCGGCATATTCGACAAAGCGCGGCCGGCTGTCTTCCATCGACTGGCGGAAGCCGTCAAATTCCACCTTGCCCGCGCCACGCCCGATCCCCAGGATAAGCCGTCCATCGCTCAGATGGTCGAGCTGTGAAATCTCCTCAGCCACGCGCAACGGATCGTGCCAGGGCAGTACGCAGACCATCGAGCCGATCTGAATCTTCTCCGTCCTGCCGGCCATGTAGGACAGGAACTGAAAGACATCGGGACACATGGTGTAGTCGGTGAAGTGATGTTCCACCCCCCACACCGAATCAAAGCCAAGCGGTTCAGCCATGCAGGCAAAGCGCAGATCGTTCTTGTAAACTTCCCGATCGGTAGTGTGTTTGTCGGTATTCTGGAATATTGCGGCCATTCCAACATGCATGTTTCTTCTCCCATTTCCTGATGATCGCCCCTTGTTGGCCGGGGGCGTTGATTGTGGGTTTATGCGTTGATGACACCCTTTTCAGCCAGTGCGGCAAGTTCGTCTTCACTATAGCCAAGTTCGGCAAGGACCTCATGTGTATGCTGCCCGAAACCCGGTGTATCGCCGCGCGGACGGGCATCCTCCCCGTCATGGAAGCGGACCGGTGTGGCCACCGATTTATAGACCTGCCCATTGTCGCGGGTGACCTCGACAAAGGCGCCGGCTGCCTCCGCTTGCGGGTCTTCGACGACTTGTGCGCTTGTCTGAACCGGTGCCCAGACAAGATCGGCAGCATCCAGAATTGCTCCCCATTCAGCAAGTGTCTTCTGTGCAAAGGTTTCATCGAGCAGTGCAACCAGTTCAACCGAATTCTTGCGCCGGCTGAGTTTCGTCGCGAAGCGCTCATCCTGCGCATAAGCCTCAAGCCCGATCGCATGGGCAAGTTCGATCCAGTCCGCTTCGGTCTGGCGCGGCAGATAGCAGAACCACTGCCCGTCGGCGGTCTGGAAAAAATTGGTGAGCGGCGTTGCCGCCCGTTCGCGCGGCGGGGTCGCGGCAAGCTTGCCGAAACGTAGCTGGATCGCATAGTCCGAGCTCATCATATATATGCCGGTGCGTAGCAGGGAGGTTTCGACCAGCCGGCCCTTACCCGTCTTCTCCCGCTCGTACAGTGCACCCATAATACCGCCCAGCGTCGACAGCCCGGTGACATGGTCGCCGGCTGCTGTGCGCAGGGGGAAGGGCGCGGCGCCGCCCGGTGTCATGATGTTGCAGGCACCTGCGCGCGACCAGAAGGCGGCCATGTCGAAGCCGGGGCGGTCGCGTTCCTCACCCACAATGCCATAGCCTGACACACTCGAATAAATCAGTCGGGGATTTTCGCGTTTCAGGCTTTCATAATCCAGGCCCGCCCGTTCCAAAGCGCCGGGCCGCGTGTTGGTGATAAAGACATCTGCCTCGGCGATCAGCTTCTTAAGTGCGGCAATCCCCTCGGGCTTTGACGTATCGAGCGTGATGGCGCGTTTGCCGCGATTATCGAGGTCGAATAGCGGATTGCCCAGATCCTCCCCCTTTGTCGGGGTGGGAAAGACCCGCCACGGGTCCCCGCGCGGGGCCTCCACCTTGATGACATCGGCACCCCAGTCGCACATGATGCCGCCGGCTGATGGCGCGGCCACATATGTCGCCATTTCGACGACCTTTACCCCTTCGAGCATGGCATCTCCCTTTCCTGCTGAATTTCCGGCTTTTGCAAAGAATAGCCGTCAGGCAGGGGATGTGTCGATATATGCCGTGGCCCGGTTGTCCCGGGTTCACGATAATTCAGCTTTCCTGCTGGAACTGGGCAAGCACCTCTGCCTCGGTCAGCCGCGGACAGTTATCAGCGAATGCATAACGCTCAGGTTGTGCATCGACATAGATATGTTCGGCCAGCCTGAATTGGTCGGCATTGTCGAATGCCTCGACAGATACGATCAGCATTTCTTCGGGTGTTTCCGCCAGTCGCCAGAACAGGGTGGTACCGCACTTGCTGCAGAAGCCCCGCTCGGCCCATTCAGAACCGCGATACCAGCACAGGCCGGTATCCCGAGAAATATGTGCTTCCTTGCCTGAGCAGTGCACACTCATGAACGGGCCTGCGCTCCATCTACGGCACATGCCGCAGTGGCAGATGGCGAATTGCTTTTCCGGCACGTTAACGTCAAATCGGACAGCGCCGCACAAGCAGCCGCCATTTTCCCGGTCAGTCTTGCTCATTGATCATCTTCCTGTACCGGCCGGGCGCAGAAATACGCCCGGCGCGATTGGCTGGTTTGTCCTGAGACGGCCCGAAAGCTGACTAGACGTTGCAATCGGGGTTAAAAACCGGTGGGCGTTTTTCCCGGTGTGAGGCAACGCCTTCCTTTGCGTCGGGTCCCGCGAAGCCAAGCATCTCATAGGCGGTGGAGGCATCGAAGATCGGCCCCGCCTGACGCAGCCAGTTATTGAGCGCATATTTGGTGAAGCGGATGGCCCCCTGTGCCCCCGAAGCGAGGTTGGAAGCCACCCGCAATGCTTCATCCTGCAACGCGTCTTCCGCGACGCATTTGGAGACCAGGCCGATCCGTTCCGCCTCCTCCCCGTCAAGCGACTCGCAGGTCATGAGATAATATTTCGACTTTGCAAGCCCGCACAAAAGCGGCCAGACGATCGCCGCATGATCGCCCGCAGCGACACCAAGACGGGTGTGCCCATCAACGATCTTGGCCTTCTTCGTCACGATCGAAATATCGGACAGCAACGCCGCGACCAGCCCCGCGCCCACGGCGGGGCCGGTGATCGCCGAGATGATCGGCTTGTTGCAGTTGATGATGTTGTAAACAAGATCGCGTGCTTCTTTCCACACCGCCATCATTTTGTGATAGTCGGTGACGATCTCCTCGATCATTTCGAAATCGCCGCCGGCGGAAAAAGCTTTCCCTTCGCCGGTCAGGATGACCGCGTTGATCCGCGGATCGCTGTCGATTTCGGGCCAGATATAGGAAATCTCCCGATGCCCGATCTCATCCAGCGCATTCAGCCGTTCGGGGCGGGAAATGGTGATCCGCAGGACCCGTTCGGCCGGCCAGTCGAATTTCAGTCTTTGATATTTTTCTGTATCGAGCGGCATAATGTCCTCCTTGCTGTCGATTGGTTTCGCGCCGGGTGGCGCATGAGAGTAATCCGGTCATGCATACGGTGTCTGATGACCGGCGTTTGCGCGCGTCCACAAATGCGTTCGGTAAATCAAAGGCGGCTGAGAAAACTGATGACCGCATCCGCAAACACGTCGTTCTTGTCGCCCGCGACCATATGGCCGGCATCCGATACATCGACGAACTGGGCATGGGGCACCATCTCCATAAATTCCTGTGCGGCTTCCTCGCTGACAAGGTCACTCATCTTGCCGCGCACGAGCAGCGCCGGGATGTCGAGGCTGCGCGCTGCATTTTCCATCCGCTCGGGCCGGCGTGCATCGCGCGGGCGGCTGGGTCCGGTGCTGAATTTCGGGTCCCAATGCCAGTAATAGCGGCCATTTTCGCGCAGCCGGAGGTTTTTCTTCAGCCCGTCGAGGTTTTTCGGCCGCGGCCGGTGCGGCAGATATTTCGCGATGGCGTCTGCCGCTTCCTCAAGGCTGCCGAAGCCTTCTTCCATATTGGCATGCATGAAGCCGCGGATCTTCTGTACCCCTTCTTCCTCGATCCGGGGGGTGATATCCACAAGCACGATCGCCGCAAAAACATTTTCAGGATGCTCCCCCTCGGCAATCAGGGATGAACTGCCCCCGAGCGAAGCGCCCACGGCGGCGGGTTTCTTGTCGAATGTCGCAGCAATCTTGCGCAGATCTTCCGCATAGGCATCGATCGAGTAATTGGCATCGGGGCACCATTCGCTGTCGCCATGACCGCGCAGATCGAGCGAAACCGCATGCCAGCCCTGCTCAGCGAGCGTTCTGGCCGCCCCGCCCCAGGCATGGCGTGTCTGTCCGCCACCATGGGCGAGCAGCACCGGCTGATTGCCCGGTGTGCCATAGGAATCGGCCACAAGTTTAAGCCCGTTATGCCCCGCAAATTCGACCCGTTTCGGCTCCATGCAAATTCTCCCTGTATTTATTTTTCGGCAAAGCGGGCAAGGACCTGATCGTGCAGGGTCAGCCGCTTGCTCATTTAGTTTCTTAAGATGGTTCAGTTTAGCCGGTTTCACGAAGCTCCGCATAGGCTTTTGCAAGCGCGCAGAAACCCGCAACGTCAATTTCTTCCGCCCGCGCGGTGGGATCAAGGCCCGCAAGGGCAATCAGCGCGGGGGCGGATACATCCAGCCCGGAAAGGCTGCGCCGCAGCATTTTGCGCCGCTGGCCGAAGGCGGCCATCGTTATCCGCTCCAGATCGGCCTGGTCAATTTCGGCCAGGGGAGCTGCGCGCGGCGTGATCTGTACAATTGCCGAGGTGACCTTGGGGGGTGGGGTGAAAGCCCCTGCCGGCACATCGAACAGAATCTCCGCCTCGCATCGCCACTGGGTGATCACGGACAGCCGGCCATAGGCTTTGCCACCGGGTTCGGCGATGATGCGTTGCGCAACTTCCTTCTGAAACATCAGTGTCAGACTGTCCCAGGCGGGGGGCCACTGCCTCGGACTCAGCCAGCCGATCAACAGCGGCGTTGCGATATTATAAGGCAGGTTTGCAATGATCTTTGTCGGCTTGCCGCCAAGCGTTTCCACATCGAAGGTCAGGGCATCGCCCGGGATGACATCAAGCCGCCCGCGATAGGCATCAGAAAGCGGACCAAGTGCGGCAATACAGCGTGTATCCTTTTCAATCGCGATGACGGTCTCCGCCCCGGCTGCGAGCAGCGCGCGGGTCAGCCCGCCCGGCCCGGGGCCTATCTCGATCACACGGTAGCCAGCCAAGGGCCCCGCGGCGCGGGCAATGCGGCCGGTCAGATTGAGATCGAGGAGGAAATTCTGCCCAAGCGACTTGCGCGCGCGCAATTCATAAGCTGCGATCACCTCGCGCAGGGGCGGCAATTCGGGCTCAGCGCGCGTCATAGGCGGCCCGGCAGCGGGCAATGTCACGCGCGGCATTGATCGCGGTAATCAGGCTTTGCGGATCAGCGCGTCCCTGTCCCGCAATGTCAAGCGCCACCCCATGGTCGGGTGAGGTTCGCACGATATCGAGCCCAAGGGTGATATTCACCCCGCGCGCAAAGTCAATCGTCTTGAGCGGGATCAGTGCCTGATCGTGATACATGCAGATCACGCAATCATGGTGTCTGCGTGCGGCTGCATGGAACAGGGTATCGGCGGGCAGGGGCCCTGCAACATTGATCCCCTCATCGCGTAGTCCGGCGAGAGCGGGGGCAATGACGTCCATTTCCTCCCGCCCCAGCGCACCGGCCTCACCGCCATGTGGGTTGAGGGCAGCCACGGCAAGCCGTGGGACAGGAATGCCGAAATCACGCCGCAATGCCTGCGCCACCGCCCGCGCGGTGGCGGTAATTCCGCCCATCGTCAACTGCGATGCGACCTGCGACAGCGGCAGATGTATGGTGACGAGTGCGACACGCAGCCCCGGCCTGTCACCGTCAGCCGGGCAGGACAGCAGCATCGTTGGCGGTGTTTTTGCCCCGGTCAGATGCGCAAGATATTCCGTATGTCCGGGATGGCTGAAACCCGCGTCATAGAGTACCGATTTCTGGATCGGATTTGTGACGATGGCAGCCACATCCCCTGACTGTGCAAATGCTGTGGCGCGATCAATTGACAGTAATGTCGCGGGGGCATTGGCGGGGGAGGGAGCGCCAGGTCGTGGTGTGTCGTGAAGCGCCAGCGGCAATACGGGAAGTCCTTCGCCGAACACGCCGATGCAATCCCGCGGTCGCGCGATTTCGGCGACAGGCAGATCGCTCATTCCCGACGCGGCCCAGGCCGGATCGCCGACAACAAAAAAGGGCGGCAGATCATATTGCCCCCGGGCGGCCCAGGCTTTGGCGGTAATTTCCGCCGAAATCCCCGCAGGTTCGCCCATTGTCACCGCGATCGGAAGTTCTGCCATGCAGAGGGGTCCTGTTTCCTGTGGCGGGTTTGCCGGGCATGCACCCGCCCGCGCCGGCCTAGCGGAATTCGACCACTGCCTCGCGGCGCAGATCCCGCAGATAACGTCGCGCCCGCAATGCCAGCGTTTCCTGATTAAGGCGCGCCTCAATCACATCGCGGGTGGGGACGGTCGATTCATGCATGCTGCGGTCGCATATGATCAGCACATGCGCGCCCTGGGGCGACAAAATCGGCTCGCTCGGCACATTCAGTTCCGCCGTCTGGGCTGTTGTGCGGAACAGCGGCGGAACTTCCGCCAGCAGGATTGAGCCGCCATCGGCCATAATCTCGCGGCCATGTTTTTCGGGTAATTCCTCGACATCGGTGCAGCTATCGACATTTGCCGCGATCGCGGTTGCCCGGGCCACCGCGTTGGCCACCCGTTCGTCTGAGAGCTGCGGATTGGGGATGGGTGTCAGAATACCGCTTGTATAGGGGACCATGAACTGACGCATTTCCATAACAACACCACTGAGCCCGCCTGCCGTTGCGGTACGCCGGTCCTGCAGGTTGAGAATGTAATAGCCGCCAACCGTGCGGATCGGATCGGAAATATCGCCAATAGCCAGATTGCCGAGGGCGCGGTCAAGTTCCTCGCTGAGCTGGCCTTCCTGTACCCAGCCAAGATCACCGCCGACCGCGGCAGTCGCGGCCTGACTGAACTGCCGCGCCACACCGCGAAATGCCGCGCCACGGCGAAGCTGATCGACAAGGCGCATGGCGCTGCGCCGGACCTCTTCCTCATCATCGGGGGATTCGACGCTGAGGAAGATCTCCGATACCTGAAATTCGGGGCGCCCGGCATTGGCTTCCATCCGCGCCATTACGGCATCGATTTGTTCGTCACCGGGTGCGATGCGCGACAGGAAGCGGCGGCGCACAAGATCGCTCCAGGCGATTTCAGCGCGTATCTGCTGGCGGAGCGCATCGAGATTGACCCCGCTCTTGTCCAGTGTCTCACCCAGCTCTTCGATCGTCATCCGGTTTTGTTCGGCGACCGACTGAATGGTCTCCTCCACCTCCTGCGGATCGGGAACGACGTCAAACTCGCGTGCTTCCTGCAGTTGCAGTTTCTCATCAATCAGGGTGCGCAGCACCTGCTGACGCAATCTCTTACCGGCTTCCCCCGACGCATCGACCCCGGTGGAAGAGACAATAAGCGCCAAGCGCTGCTCCAGATCGAAACCGGAAATCACCTCGTCATTGACGACTGCCGCGATCCGCTGAATATCCTGAGCCGCAGCCGGTCCGGTCAGTCCGGCAAGGCATAGCCAAAGCAGTGCGCCAGCCAGGGCGAGGCGGGAAATCGTGATCGCTTTTTTCAATCTCATCATACCGTTTCAGGGTGCATGCGCGGCACAGTTTATATTGCTCCCAAGATAGTCAATATGGGCTAAGGGGCAAGAGGATTAGTCTTTGCTAGCCCAGGTTACGCAAAGCGATTTTGAATCCGAAGGAGGTTGAGGGTTCGACATCGCGATCGCGGGTGAAGCTGCGGTCATAGGTCAGGCCGAAATCGATGCATTCATCGGAATAAAACAGGCCCGCGCGGTTGGAGACGGTGGAGTTCTGCGCCAGGTCGCGCCGGGTGGAGGCGCGCGCGCTCCAATTTTCGGTCAATTCGAATTTCAGCTTCGCGGAGATTTCCTCGCGCCCGATAAGCGCCGCATTGGTCAGCTCGCGCGCCAGCCTGACATAGCCTACTTCCAGACGGAAATTTTCCGGTCCGGCGGCCAGATCAACTTCGCTGCGGCTGTAATCAAGCGTTTCCCTGTCCAGCCGGAACCTGTGTACCAGATCGAACCAGTCGCCCGGGCTGAGTTTTATCCGGCCCACATAGTCGGAGCGTTGATCATCAAGTCCGGTTTCGGGGGCAAATGTCGAATCTTCTTTCAGGCGGAAGACCTGCCCGACAAGGATACTGGCCGCGCCGCCGCTTGCGCTATAGGCCCCCCACCGCATACCGACATTCGCGCGCGGCCCGCCTTCCCAGCGGTCAAGACCGGGAAAGCGCGCGGTGCTGAACAGATTGGTGTCGTCGAATTCAAAGCTGCCGCTATCTTCATTGGGCACCGAGGAGGGGTTGCCACCATAGGGGCTGTAGATCAGTTGTGCGATCGGTTCGACGATCTGGCTGACAGTTTCATGGTGGCGCGCCATCGGCAGGCGCCATTCCATACCGATTTGCGGCAGGGCGCGTCCCTGCACGGTCTCGTCTGTATTCTGCGGTCCCTGATCGGTCAGGTAATAGGCATCACCCCGCAGATTGGCGAACATGGTATAGATCTCGCCCGCCGTCGAGATATAGTCGCGTTTCCATCCGCCGGTCAGGGACAGCCGATGGGTATCCGCCCCGTCGCTGCGGCGCAGGATCAGAGCATTGGCATCGAAACTCAGCCGGCCGCCATAATGTTGCGGCTCTGCCACCGCGCTATATTGCAGCAGCGGCAAAATCATCGGTGTCAGGCCGGGATCGTCATTTCTGTTCAGCCCCTGAAACAGGAAAAAGTCGACCCCGCCATAATTGCGGCCCTTGATCCGTTCGGCAAAAAGCTGGCTGGTAAGCGTATCAATATCGGTAAGGTCATAGCGCGACAGATAAGTGTCGTCGGTAGACCGTTCGACAGTGAAACCCCACAGCGTGTTCGGGTCGGCGGCAAACAGTCCTCGCCCGAAGATATGGCCGCGCGTCATCTTGTCGCCGGTTTTCGCATCCTGTTCGTCGCGTTCGTCAACCCGGGTCAGGCTGCCGGAAAATTCATAGCGACCGGATTGTGTAAAGACACGATACTCCCCCTTCAGAACGGGCCCCTCCCGACTTGTATAAAGCGGCGAAAAGGTGAGGTCCCGCGAGGGTGATATCGACCAGTAATAGGGGACCTCGACTTTTGTGCCAAGCTCGCTTGAGCTGCCGAAATCGGGAGCCAGAAAACCGGATTTTCGTTTGACGCCGGGATCGGGATGCGACAGATAGGGCGTATACAGAACAGGCACGCCAAAGGCTTCCAGAAAAGCGTGGTTATAGTAGATGCGCTGCGCTTCCTGATCATGGGTGACCTGCCGGGCTTTCAATTGCCAGGTCGGTACGGTCTTGCCCTTTTCGGGGCAGATTTCGCACGGGCTGTAAACAGCGTAATGCAGCTCGGTATAGCGGTCGTCGCGGCGGCGCGCTTCATTGGCTGCCATCGCCGAATCGTCTGCAAGCCGCAATCCGATACCCCGGATCACTCCTTCGCGCAGATCATCAGCAAGCCGGGCTTGTTTGGCAAACAGTGTATTGCCTTCAGGGTCTGTCAGTACCACGTTGCCCGATGCCGTGACGGTTCCGGTATCCTGATCGTAGATGACTTTATCGGCAAACAGGATGCGGTTCTGGTAGACCGCTTCCACACGACCTTCGGCGACGATGGCATTCGCATTCTGGTCATAGGCCAGATTGTCGGCCTGGAAGAGTATTTTTTCGGGCGGTGCTTCGTTGTCGGCGGCATTTGCCCTATGCCCGGTCACAATCAGTAGCAGGATCGATAGCGCCAGGCGGGCAAGGGTTGATCCCATGGAAACTTTCACGCTGTCTGTCACCTGTTCAGCCATCTTCGAAATGCAGCAACATGCTGATCCCGGCCAGACCGCTGATCACGGCCGGTGCCCAGGCGGCAAGAATGACAGGCAGGCTTCCCGACCGGCCAAGCGCCAGGGCCACATCGGTGATAAAGAAGAACAGAAAGCCGGTAAAGACAGTTGCAAGCACTGTCATCGCAATCCCCTTGCGACGGGTCGCGCGGAAAGCAAAGGCGGCCGCGACCATCACCATGGCACCCAGCAGGAAAGGCAGGGCCAATGTGGCGTGCCAGTGCAGCCGGTGGCGGAGCGCCGAAAATCCGGCCTCTTCCAGGACCGAAATAAATTCCGGCAAATCCCAGACGGGCAGTGTCTCGGGCGATGCGAAACTGTCCTGGATGCGGGCACGGGTCAGGCTGGTCGGCAGGGCATAGCTTGGATGAAACTCAGCCTGTTTGTTGGGGCCGGTCAGTGTTGCATTGCCGATTTCCCAATAACCGTCATGCAGCCGCGCCCAATCGGCGTCAATCCGCCCCGTGAAGCGGTCATGACCCTCGTAAAGGAAAATAATGACGTCTTCAAGCTGCATGCCCTGACCCGATACCGCAAGCGAGTGGATGACCGACTGATCTTCCCCATGGGCCTGCCGCAGCCACAGCCCGGAGGAAGACACAGCCAGCAGGCTTGGCCGACCGCGCAGATGTTTGGCCTCCATCTGTTCAAAGCGCGCGATGAACGAGGCTGAAATCGGATTATAGACGGTGACAATAAAGCCGCCCGCCAGGACAGAAACAATCAGACAGGGGGCAATCAACTGCCAGATCGAGACACCCGATGCGCGGGTGACGACAAGCTCGCCGCTTTGGCCAAGCTTGATAAATGTCCAAAGGGCGCCAAACAGCACGGCAAAGGGCAAGGCGCGTTCCGACAGCGAGGGGGTTTGCAGCAGACCCATTTGCAGGATTGTCGCGAAATTGACATCCACATTGCCCGAGGCGCGGCGCATCAGCTCCACCAGGGCGCCGATCAGAACCACGCTCATGAAACCGCCAAATGCAATGGCGACATTCATCAGCAACTGCTGCCCGAAATAGCGGTTGAGGGTCCAGGAAAGCCGCATGGGTTCAGCCCTGCCGGCCTGGGAATTGCGGCAACTGCATAGGTATGCGCAGCAGCCAGTGTTGCAGTTGCGTGCGTCCGGCTTCGGACAGGTAGATCAGACAGCCTGCGCAGACAAGCAACGGCCAGAGATAAATTGCCGCCACCGCAGCGCCATGATGCATCGTGACGGTCTCAAGGCCGAGCCCGGCCAGCCGGGCAAGCACGGTGATCACCACCGCCATTCCAAGCCGCCAGAAATAGCCGCGTCGGGTAAATTGCCCGGTGAGCATCACCGCCAGGGCGATCAGCGCGAAAGCGGGAACATAAAGGGGGGCGGAAAGCCGCCGGTGTCCCTCGATCCGCAATTCCGCAATATGTGCCAGATCCCCGGCGCTGCCTTCGGGGAAAAACAGTTCATGCAGATAGCGTTCCTCAGGTTCCTTCCAGCGATCGACGGCGCCGGGCAGAAACTCAGACAAATCGTAGGTATAGCGGTCGAAATAAAGCAATGACAGCCCACCTGTTTCCGCGTCATGGCGTTGCACATTGCCGTTCACCATAACCAGCCGCGGGCCGAGACCGGTTTTCACAAGCGCGCCGCGTTCGGCCATATAGGTTACCGGATTGGCAAGGTCGCGATTGTCATGCACGAGAATGCCCAGCATCTCGCCCCCTGAATTGCGCCCGCGCAGATAAACGGTCAACCCGTGCATGGGGGTTGAAAATGTGCCTTCGCGCAGCAGGCTGGCGGCGAAATCGGCCCTCACCTCTAAGACGCGGCTGCGCAACTCATTGAGTGCGGTCGGCGTAATCCAGAGATTAAGCAGCAGGACAAGGACACTCATTGCGCCTGAAAACCACATGATGGGGCGGATAATTGCCCACGGGCTCTGCCCGGTCGCAGACAGAACCACCAACTCATGGTCACCCTGCATGCGATGCAGCGCATAAAGAACCGCCGCAAAGAACGCCACGGGCAGAATCAGCACAAGTACGGTGGGAAAAACCAGCAGGCTGAAAATCATAAAGGTGAATGCGGTCTGGCCCTTGGTGATGATGACATCGAGCATCCGCAGGGACTGTGTCAGCCACACGACCCCTGACAGCGTCAGGACGAAAAAAGCCAGTGGCGCTGCGATTTGCAGGGTGAGATATCTGCTGATTGCGGACATGCGGGGCCGGTCAATGCGGTGAAGTTGCCAAACTGCCTGATTCGAAGCCAGTTGTGAGGAGAATTGCCGATTGCCGGCCTTTCCGCAAGGTTGAGCGGGCTTTTCGTTCAACGTTAACGCGTTAGCCAACGCTCCGCTGTTCGTTTATGGTTATGCCATAAGCTATTGAAAATGGAGCGGCAGCCGGCAAAACATAAATTCCTGGCCGCTTTCGGGGAGGTGTGACTGAGTGATGAATATCGTTTTTGCAAACATCGCCATGCCGCGTTCGGGCGCGGTCGCTGTTCTGGTTGCCGAAGGGGGCGCGCTGGGCAAGGTTGGCAAGGATATCGATAAGAAAACCGGCGGGATGCTGGCGCGCGCAATCCGTGCGGACCGGTTTGAGGGTAAGGCGGGGCAAACGCTGGATGTTCTGGCCCCCAACGGTATTACGGCGGCGCGGGTGCTGCTGATCGGAATCGGCAAGTCCAAGGAAATCAAACCGCTTGTCGCCGAAAGAGCGGGGGCGGCGCTGGTGTATGCGCTTGCGCAGAAGGGGGATAAATCCGTCGCGATTGCGGTTGATGAATTTTCCGACGCCGCGATGCAGGTCGCCGATATCGCCGCGCATGTGGGAAGCGGTGCGCGACTGGCTTCTTACCGGTTTGACAAATACCGCACGACCCTGGGGGAGCGTGACAGGCCCAGCCTGACAAAAGTCACGGTCATGTGCGTGAAAGCCCCGGCGGCAAAAACGGCCTATCTGCCACTCGATCGTGTGATTGACGGGGTGTTTGACGCGCGCGATCTGATGAACGAGCCGGCAAACAGCCTCAACCCGGTCGAATTCGCCGCCCGCGCCAAGGCGCTTGTGAAGCGCGGGCTCAAGGTCGAGGTGCTGAGTGAAAAGCAGATGGAAAAGCTTGGCATGGGCGCGTTGCTGGGGGTCGGGCGCGGCAGTGCATGCGAAAGTCAGCTGATCGTCATGAACTGGAAGGGGGATCCGAAGTCAAAGGACGCGCCGGTCGCTGTTGTTGGCAAGGGTGTGTGCTTTGATTCAGGTGGTATCTCGCTGAAGCCCGGGGCCGGAATGGGCGATATGAAAGGCGATATGGGCGGGGCCGCCGCTGTGTTCGGGTTGATGGCCGCGCTGGCCGGTCGCCGCGCCAAGGTCAATGTCGTCGGCATTCTGGGCTGTGTGGAAAATATGCCCGGACCCGATGCCCAGCGGCCGGGCGATATCGTGACCAGCATGTCGGGCAAGACGATCGAAGTACTGAATACGGATGCGGAGGGGCGGCTTGTTCTGGCCGACGCGCTGACCTATGTGCAACAGAAATTCGCACCGCGCGTCATTATCGATCTGGCGACGCTGACAGGCGCGATCATGGTGGCGCTGGGTGATGCCAATGCGGGCCTGTTCTGCAATCAGGACGGCCTTGCAGAGCAGTTGACCGGCGCGGGCGCGGCGGTGGGCGAGCCTGTCTGGCGCATGCCGCTTGGCGAATCCTATGACAAGAAGCTCAAATCGAAATTCGCCGATATGCAGAATATTGCCAGTTCGCCACATGGTGGCGCAATTACCGCCGCGCAATTCATTCAACGCTTTATCGATGGCGATACCCCCTGGGCGCATATCGATATTGCGGGGGTTGCCTGGTTGAGCGGTGAGCCCAAACCAAGCTGGGGAACCGGTTTCGGTGTGCGGCTGCTCGACCGGTTCATCGCGGATAATTACGAAAAATAGGTTGTTCCGGGGCGCGGATCGTGACGGAGGTGCTTTTTTATCATTTGCAGGCGCATCCGCTTGAACAGGTGCTGCCGGTTTTGCTCGAGCGGTGTCTTGAGCGCGGCTGGCGTGCGGTGGTTCTGACCGGTTCGGATGAACGTACTGCGGCGCTGAATGCACATCTTTGGAGCTATCGCGACGATTCTTTCCTGCCGCATGGGGTGGCCGCGGATGGCCATGCGGCAGTGCAGCCTGTTTATCTGAGTACAGCTTTCGTCAATCCCAATCAGGCTCAGGTGCTGTTTCTGACGGATGGTGCCGATTGTCCCGAAATCGCTTCCTTCATGCGGTGCGTCGATTTGTTTGATGGCACCGATGAAGCTGCCACTCAGGCGGCGCGGGAGAGATATCGCCGCGCGGTTTCCGCCGGGTTTGAGGTGACTTACTGGCAGCAGACAGAGCGGGGCGCATGGGAACGCGGCGGCTGAGTTTTTCGTCTGCGCCACCAGGCCAGACAGGCGGTGCGCTGGACCGGGGCACTGTGCCGGAAGGCGGGGGCACGCCTCATTCCTCAGTTAGCGCGGTTTCATAGGCTTCCTGTGCGTGGAGCCAGCTATCTTCGGCGGCGGCGATCTGCATCTGGAGCTGACGTCCTTTTATGGCAAGTTCCTGCGCCTTCTCGGGCATGTCGCGAAAGAAATTCGGGCGAGCCAGAATACTCTCCAGCTTTTTCTGTGCGTTCTGCAGCTCGGTCAGCCGCTCTTCGGCGAGCTGGGCTGCCTGCTTCAGCGGTGTCAGGGCTGCCCGCCGCTCAGCTGCATCGCGTTTGCGGTTTTTTTGCCCGCTCTTTGTATGTGTGCCGGCTGCGGCGTTCTTGCCGTCTCCCGGTTTGTCCGGTTTGTCGGCTTTTGAGCGCTGCCGCGCCGCACGCAACAATTCGGTGCGATAGTCATCCAGGCTGCCCTCATAGGGCGTAACCGTCCCGTCCCCGACGATCCAGAGCCTGTCTGCGCAGGCATTCACCAGATGTCTGTCGTGACTGATGAGCAGGACCGCCCCCTCATATTCATTGAGTCCGCGCGCCAGCGCCGCGCGCGAATCCACATCCAGATGATTTGTCGGCTCATCAAGGATTAACAGATGCGGTTCGGGCAGGCAGAGCAGCGCGAATAAAAGGCGGGTCTTTTCACCGCCTGATAAATCCGCGACCTGGGTATCGGCCTTGTCGATCCCAAATCCGAAACTGCCCAGCCGCGCCCTGAGCTGCGCTTCAGTGGTTTCTTCGGGCAGTGCCGCGCGAAAATGGTCATAAGGTGTTTCCTGCGGGTTCAGTTCATCGATCTGATGTTGCGCGAGATAGCCGATACGCAGCTTTTTCGAGTGCCGCATTCTGCCGTCCTGCAGGCGCAGCTTGCCAATGAGCAGTTTGGCGAGGGTCGATTTGCCGTTTCCGTTCGCGCCAAGCAGTGCGATGCGGTCATCCATGTCGACACGCAGATCAAGCCGCCGCAGGATGGGCTTGTCAGGATGGTAACCGACGATGCCCTGCTCGAGTGCGATCAGAGGCGGCGACAGCCTGTCTGGAACAGGGAAGTCGAACGGCGTGACCTGATTTTCCGTGACCGCTGCAATTGGCTGCATTTGCGTAAGAATTTTAAGCCGGCTTTGTGCTTGCCGTGCCTTGGAGGCTTTGTAGCGAAACCGGTCGACAAATTGCTGCAGATGGCGCCTTTGCGTATCCTGTTTCGATTTAAGAGCCATCTGCTGGGCAAGTTTTTGCCTGCGCGTTTCCTCGAACTGATCATAGCCGCCCCCGTAAAGGGTCAGCTTGCGGTTCTCAAGATGCAGAATATGATCGACCGCACTGTTCAGAAGGTCCCGATCATGGCTGACAAGCAGAACTGTATAGGGATAGTTTCTGAGATAGGATTCAAGCCATACCGTGCCTTCAAGGTCCAGATAGTTGGTCGGCTCATCAAGCAGCAGAAGGTCAGGTTCGGAAAATAACACTGCCGCAAGCGCAACCCGCATCCGCCAACCGCCCGAAAAATCCCGACAGGGCTGCTGCTGCTGGGTTTCTGAAAATCCCAGCCCGGCAAGAATTGCGGCAGCGCGGGCCGGCGCGGCATGGGCACCGATATCGGCAAGACGGGTATGGATTTCAGCGATCCTGTGGGGATCGGTTTCGGTTTCAGCCTGGATGAGCAATTGCGCGCGTTCTGTATCTGCGGCCAGAACCGTATCTATCAGGCTGCGCGTGCCGTCTGGGGCTTCCTGTGCGACGGTGCCGACCCGGGCGGACGGGCGCACATTCACGCTGCCCGACAGTGCGGACTGTTCCCCTGTAATCAGGCGTAACAAGGTTGACTTGCCTGTGCCGTTGCGGCCGACAAGTCCGACACGCCAGCCCGCGGAAATGGCCGCTGTGCACTGCTCAAATAGTGGCTTGCCGGCAATATGATGGGTGAGATCGTTGATATGCAGCATAACGCCTGCTGTGTAGCACGGCGTTGAAACGGCCGGAACAAAAGAAAAAGGGCCGCCAAAATCTGGCGGCCCTTGTGAATTGCAGGCGGCAAAACAAGCTGCCGCCGTGTTTGTTTTATGCCCTAGAAAGCGTAGGAGACATTGATGGAGGCAAAGTCCCGGTCATCAAGCGGTGCGTCGGGACCGAAATTATGCGTCCAGCTGATCGAACCGGCCCAGCTTGCCAGATAGGTGGCATTCACACCGAGCGAGATCGATTTGCGGTCTT
>CAMYID010000017.1 GCA_947258435.1 uncultured Alphaproteobacteria bacterium | reverse complement strand
GGTGACAATGTCGCGATGGATGTTGAGCTGATCGTGCCGATCGCGATGGATGAGGGGCTGCGCTTTGCGATCCGCGAAGGCGGTCGCACCGTCGGCGCCGGCGTCGTCTCCGCCATCGTCGAATAAGGATAACGTTATTACCGAAGCGTCGGCCTGTCTGCCGGCGCTTTCTAGACTTCGGACCTATTAGGGGCAGGCGTACAGCATGCAAAACCAGAATATCCGTATCCGGCTAAAGGCGTTCGAGCATCGTGTGCTCGATCAGTCGACACGGGAGATCGTCAATACGGCGAAACGGACCGGCGCGACAGTGCGCGGCCCGATCCCCCTGCCGACCAGGATCGAGAAATTTACCGTGCTGCGGTCGCCGCATATCGATAAGAAAAGCCGCGAACAGTTCGAGATGCGGACGCATAAGCGTCTGCTTGATATCGTCGATCCGACGCCACAGACCGTGGATGCGCTGATGAAGCTTGATCTGGCTGCCGGCGTTGACGTGGAAATTAAGCTTTGACGGGTGAAGAGATGCGTTCCGGTGTAATTGCCCAAAAACTCGGCATGACCCGCGTCTTCAAGGATGACGGTCGGCATGTGCCTGTGACCGTTCTGAAGATGGATGGATGTCAAGTCGTTGCGCGGCGGACCGAGGAAAGTCACGGTTATAATGCCGTGCAGCTTGGTTGTGGCGCCGCTAAACTGAAAAATGTGACCCGTCCCATGCGGGGGCATTTTGCGGTCGCTTCGGTCGAGCCCAAGCGGAAGCTGGCGGAATTCCGCGTTTCTGCGGATGCGGTGCTCGATGTCGGGGCGACGCTGAAGGCGGATCATTTTATCGTCGGGCAGCATGTGGATGTGTCCGGGACGAGCATCGGTAAAGGCTTTGCCGGCGCGATGAAACGGCACAATTTCGGTGGTCTGCGGGCCAGTCACGGCGTGTCGATTTCTCACCGTTCGCATGGTTCGACCGGTCAGTGTCAGGACCCGGGTCGTGTCTTCAAGGGAAAGAAGATGGCCGGCCATATGGGAGCCGCGCGGGTCACGACGCAGAATCTGGAAATTGTCGCAACCGATGTCGAGCGCGGACTGCTGCTTGTCAAAGGGGCCGTGCCCGGTTCGAAAGGCGGATGGGTTCTGGTGCGCGATGCCGTGAAGAAGGCGGTTCCGCAGGATGCACCGTTCCCGGCATCGATCCAGGTTGCCAATGATGTTGGCGGCGACCCGGCAGCCGAAGATGCAGAGGCAGCGGTGGCCGAAACTGTGACGGATCAGACTGCGGAGCAGGCAGCCGAGGAGAAGGGTGAAGACGCATGAAAGCGCAAGTGAAACGGCTTGATGCGAGCGATGCGGGGGAACTGGACCTCGCGGATGCGATTTTCGGTGTCGAGCCGCGGGCGGATATTCTGCATCGCAATGTTGTTTGGCAGCAGAACAAGCGGCGTGCCGGCACTCACAAGGTGAAGTTGCGCAGCGAAATCAGGATGACGACCAAGAAGTTCGGGCGTCAGAAAGGGAGCGGCGGCGCCCGGCATGGCGCGCGGTCGGCGAATATCTTCCGCGGTGGCGGCGTTGCGCATGGTCCGGTACCCCGCAGCCATGAGACGCAACTGCCCAAGAAAGTGCGGCGGATGGGGTTGCGGCATGCGCTGTCAGCGAAAGCCAGGGAGCAGCAGCTGATCATTCTTGAGGATGCAAAGCTTGAGGATGGCAAGACAAAGGCATTGCGCGCGGCGCTGGAAAAGCTCGGCATAGAGCGGGCCTTGTTCATCGACGGTAACGAGGTTGACGGAAATCTGGCGCAGGCCGCGCGGAACCTGCCCTATGTCGATGTGCTGCCAAGTCAGGCGGCGAATGTTTATGACATTCTGCGTTGCGACAAGCTTGTGCTGACGAAGGCGGCGGTCGCGCAACTGGAAGGACGGCTGTCATGAATCGGGAGCGGATCTACGATATTATCTTGAGCCCGGTCATCACCGAGAAGGCGACGCTTGGTTCCGAACATAATCAGGTGACTTTCCGTGTCGCGCGCGATGCGACAAAACCGGAGATCAAGAAAGCGGTTGAAACATTGTTCGATGTGAAAGTCGAAGGTGTGAATACGTTGCAGCAAAAAGGCAAGGTAAAGCGGTTTCGCGGCCATTTGGGCAAGCGGAGCGACTACAAAAAAGCGATCGTGCGGTTGGCTGAAGGTCAGGCAATCGACGTGACAACTGGCCTTTAGGAAAGGGACAGGGAAAGCTCATGGCGCTTAAATCTTATAAACCCTCGACGCCGGGCCAGCGCGGTCTGGTTCTGGTGAGACGGGACGGGCTCTGGAAAGGCAAGCCCGTCAAGTCGCTGACCGAAGGGTTGAGCAAAAGTGGTGGCCGCAACAATCAGGGGCGTATCACCGCATATCATCGTGGCGGCGGCCATAAGCGGAGCTACCGCAAGGTCGATTTCAAGCGGAATAAGTTTGATGTCGCCGGTGTGGTGGAGCGGCTGGAATATGATCCCAACCGGACTGCATTTATTGCGCTGGTGAAGTATGAGGATGGGGAGCTGGCCTACATCCTTGCGCCGCAGCGGCTCGCGGAAGGCGATCGGGTGATTTCGGGTCATCGCGTGGATGTTAAGCCTGGTAATGCGATGCCGCTGGCCAATATCCCCGTCGGTACGATTATCCACAATATCGAGCTGAAGCCCGGTAAAGGCGGCCAGATTGCCCGCTCTGCGGGCACCTATGCACAGCTGATCGGCCGTGATGGCGGTTATGCGCAGGTGCGTCTGTCATCGGGTGAGCAGCGACTGGTTCTGGCCAGCTGCATGGCAACGGTTGGCGCGGTGTCGAATGCGGATAATTCGAACCAGAATATGGGCAAGGCGGGGCGCCGTCGCTGGCAAGGGCGTCGGCCGGTTGTGCGCGGTGTTGCGATGAACCCGGTCGATCACCCCCATGGCGGTGGTGAAGGACGGACGTCGGGCGGCCGGCATCCGGTCAGCCCCTGGGGTCAGCCGACCAAAGGTAAACGCACCCGTTCCAATAAGGCGACAGACAAATTTATTCTGCGCAGTCGTCATTTGAAAAAGAAGAGGCGCTAAGCCGTGACACGTTCCGTTTGGAAAGGCCCGTTTGTCGACGGGTATTTGTTGAAGAAAGCCGAAAAGGCTCGCGAGTCGAGCCGGCGGGAAGTGATCAGGATCTGGTCGCGGCGATCGACGATTCTGCCGCAATTCGTGGGTCTGACATTCGCCGTTTACAATGGCCAGAAGTTCATCCCCGTATTGGTGACCGAAGATATGGTGGGGCACAAATTCGGCGAGTTTTCGCCAAGCCGCACCTATTACGGTCACACTGCGGACAAGAAGGCAAAGAGGCGCTAGGCGATGGGTAAGAATGCACAAGCGCGTGCGTTACCGGATAATGAAGCCAAGGCCGTTGGCCGGATGATCCGTGTAAGCCCGCAGAAACTGAATCTGGTCGCGACCAATATCCGCGGTCTGCATGTCGAAAAGGCGCTGGCGGAATTGTCATTCTCGCGTCGCCGGATCGCTAATGATGTGAAGAAGGTTCTGGAGTCGGCGATTGCGAATGCGGAAAACAATCACGGTCTCGATATGGACTCGCTCTATGTCAAGGAAGCCTATGTCGGCAAGGCGCTGGTGATGAAGCGGTTTCGTGCGCGTGCAAGAGGCCGGGTAGGTAAAATCATGAAGCCGTTCAGCAATCTGACAATTGTTGTGCGCGAAGGCGAGGAGAACGCCTAATGGGGCAGAAAGTAAACCCGATTGGCCTGCGCGTTGGCGTGAATCGTACCTGGGATTCCCGGTGGTACGCTGAAGGTGAATCCTATGGCAGCCTGCTGCATGAAGATGTGAAGATCCGTGATCTGATAATGAAGCGGCTCAAGCAGGCAGGCGTTTCGCGCGTGCATATCGAACGGCCGCACAAGAAATGTCGGGTGACGATTTATTCGGCGCGGCCGGGTGTGGTGATCGGCAAGAAGGGTGCTGATATCGAGAAGCTGCGTAAGGAAGTATCCGCGCTGACCGACAGTGAGGTGCATCTTAATATCGTCGAGATCCGTAAGCCCGAAATCGATGCGCAGTTGATCGCCGAAAATATCGCGCAGCAGCTGGAGCGTCGGGTGGCGTTCCGCCGGGCGATGAAGCGTGCGGTTCAGTCCGCCATGCGTCTGGGTGCGCTGGGTATTCGCGTGAATTGCGGTGGCCGGCTGGGCGGCGCTGAAATTGCCCGTACCGAATGGTATCACGAGGGGCGCGTCCCGCTGCATACGCTGCGCGCCGATATCGATTATGGCACCTCGACTGCGCATACCGCCTATGGCACATGCGGTGTGAAAGTCTGGGTGTTTAAAGGCGAGATCATGGAACATGATCCGATGGCCCAGGATGCGCGGCTCAATGCGGCGCAGGAAGCGGGAAATCGTCCGGCACGGCCGGGCGCCCCGCGCAGGACGTGAATAAAGAGCTGATACGATGCTGCAACCAAAGAAGACAAAATTCCGGAAAGCGCATAAGGGCCGTATTCACGGTGTTGCCAAGGGTGGCTACACGCTGAACTTCGGCGCTTATGGCCTGAAAGCCGTCGAGCCGGAGCGGATCACCGCACGGCAGATCGAGGCGGCGCGGCGTGCGATTACCCGTCACATGAAGCGGGCAGGGCGCGTTTGGATTCGTGTTTTCCCCGATGTGCCGGTCAGCCAGAAACCGACCGAAGTACGTATGGGTAAAGGTAAGGGGTCGCCCGAATTCTGGGTCGCGCGGGTGAAACCGGGCCGGATCATGTTTGAGATCGATGGTGTGCCGGAGCCGATTGCTCTGGAAGCGCTGCGTCTGGGGGCGATGAAATTGCCCATCAAGACGCGTGTCGTCAGCCGTATGTTGTAAAGGTGGAACCAATGAAGGCCGCTGAGTTGAGAGACAAATCGTCTGACGAGCTGCAGGATGAGATCCTGAAGCTCAAGAAGGAGCAGTTCAATCTGCGTTTCCAGATGGCTACTGGCCAGTTGGAGGGGACGGCGCGGATGCGCCATGTCCGGCGCGATATTGCGCGGATGAAGACGATTTTGAATGAGCGCGCGGCGGCGGACGCCTCGCAAGGGGCGGAGGGTTAAAGATGCCCAAGCGTATTCTGCAAGGCGTAGTGGTTAGTGACAAGGCGGACAAGACGGTGGTCGTCCGCGTTGAGCGGCGGTTTTCGGATCCGGTGATGAAGAAGACCGTCAGGCGGTCGAAAAAATATCATGCGCATGATCCTGAAAACAGCTTCTCGGAAGGTGACACGGTGCGGATCCGCGAATGCAGTCCGGTGTCCAAGAAGAAAGTATGGGAAGTCATCGCGGAAGGTGCCTAGCGGCCCCGCGGTTTCCGACAGATAGGATTTGGTCGCGATAGTCGCGGCATGGCGTTTAATTCGGTGGATAGGATCCGACAATGATCCAGATGCAAACAAGGCTCGATGTGGCCGACAACTCCGGAGCCCGGCAGGTGCAGTGCATCAAAGTGCTGGGCGGGTCAAAGCGGCGATATGCCAGCGTTGGCGACATCATCGTCGTCAGCGTTAAGGAAGCGATCCCGCGCGGCCGTGTGAAGCGCGGTGATGTGCTGAAGGCGGTTGTCGTGCGGACGGCCAAGGATATTCAGCGGCCCGACGGCAGTGCGATCCGGTTTGACCGCAATGCGGCTGTCCTGATCAATAATCAGGGGGAACCGATCGGCACGCGTATTTTTGGCCCGGTTGTCCGTGAATTGCGCGGAAAGAATCATATGAAGATTATTTCGCTTGCGCCGGAGGTGTTGTGATGGCGGCGAAGAGTAAAATCAAAAAGGGCGACAAGGTCATTGTGCTGACCGGGCGCGATAAAGGTAAGCAGGGCGAAGTGCTCAAGGTGCTGCCTTCGGAAAGCCGCGCTATCGTTCAGGGCGTCAATCAGGTGAAGCGGCATACCCGGCCGAGCGCGAATTCGGCGGGCGGCATCGTTGTCAAGGAGGCGTCTGTTCATCTATCGAATTTGGCGATCGTGGACCCGAAATCAGGGGAAGCGACCCGGATCGGATATCGTACGCTCGAGGATGGGCGCAAGGTCCGGTTCGCAAAAGCATCAGGAGAAGTAATCGATGTCTGATACGGCCTATACTCCAAGGCTGAAGGGTCATTACGACGCGGTGATCCGCGATAGCCTGTTGAATGAATTCAGCTATACCAATCCGATGCAGATCCCGCGTCTGGACAAGGTGGTCCTGAATATGGGAGTCGGTGCCGCGGTGCAGGATTCCAAGAAAATTCAGGTGGCGCTTGACGAGCTGAGCCTGATTTCCGGTCAGCGCGCGGTGGTCACCCGGGCAAAAAAGTCGATTGCCGGTTTCAAGTTGCGCGAAGGCATGCCGATCGGTGTCAAGGTAACCCTGCGCCAGGCGCGGATGTACGAGTTTATCGACCGGTTGGTGAATGTGGCATTGCCGCGAGTGCGCGATTTTCGCGGCTTGAATGCGAAAAGCTTTGACGGCAACGGCAACTACGCCATGGGGCTGAAGGAACATATCGTGTTTCCCGAGATCGATTACGACAAGGTCGATACGTTCTGGGGGCTTGATGTCGTGATTTGCACAACGGCGAAAACCGACGATGAGGCGCGCGCGCTGCTCAGGGGTTTCAATTTTCCGCTGGCGGATTAGCCGCGGCGAAGGATTTCTGGTGGCACTGCGCCGCTGACGGAGGAATGTAATGGCAAAGAAGAGTTCGGTAGCCCGTAACAAGCATCGGGAACGTTTGGCGGCTCAGTATGCGGCAAAGCGGGCGCGGCTGAAGGCGATCACAATGGATCGCAGCCTGGCGCCGGAGGAACGGTTCGCCGCAACGCTGAAGCTTGCGGAACTGCCCAGAAATTCTGCGAGGACTCGTGTTCGCAATCGTTGCGAGGTTTCGGGTCGGCCGCGGGCTTATTATCGCAAATTGAAAATGTCGCGCATCGCGCTTCGTGACATGGCTTCATCGGGGCAGATCCCCGGTATGGTCAAGTCGAGCTGGTAAGGAACATCTGAGATGTCGATGACGGATCCGCTGGCGGACATGCTGTCCCGTATTCGTAACGCGCAGGCACGGCGCAAATCGAAGGTGATCTCACCTGCGTCAAACCTGCGTCGGCGAGTGCTCGACGTGCTGGAGGAAGAAGGCTTTATCCGGGGCTATTCCCGGGTTGAGTATTCCGATGGTAAGGCCGAGCTGGAAATTGAGCTGAAATATGACAATGGCGAGCCGGTGATCCGCGAAATTTCGCGGGTATCGACGCCAGGACGGCGGGTCTACTCGTCGGTAAAGGAAATTCCGCGGGTGCGGAACGGATTGGGTGTGGCTATCCTGTCGACCCCGCAAGGTGTCCTTTCGGACGCTCAGGCGCGGGAGCGTAATGTGGGTGGCGAAGTTTTGTGCAAGGTATTTTAGGGCGCTGCAAAGCTCTCTTTTTGCCCTGAATGTCTTGGTGAAGGATAGGAAGTCGGCAGAATGTCTCGAATTGGCAAAAACCCGGTGGCGGTACCGAACGGGGTAACCGTTGAGCTGAACGGGCAGGCTATAGCGGCAAAAGGCCCCAAGGGGCAGGCGACGCTGACCCTGGTGGATGAAGTGGTGGCAACCATGGAGGCGGATGCGATTACCGTCGCGCCGCGCGATGGCAGCCGTGAGGCGCGCGCCGCGTGGGGTATGCAGCGCAGTCTGGTTGACAATCTGCTGACCGGTCTGTCCGCGGGTTTCAGTCGCAAGCTTGAGGTAAACGGTGTCGGCTATCGTGCGGCGGTGCAGGGCAAGAACCTGCAGTTGCAGCTTGGTTTCAGCCATGATGTGATCTACCCGATCCCCGATGATATCGAGATCAAATGCGAAAAGCCGACTTTGATTGAGGTGAGCGGTGCGGATAAACAGCGTGTCGGACAGATCGCTGCTGAAATTCGCGCTTTCAGGCCGCCTGAACCCTATAAGGGCAAGGGCGTGAAATATGACGATGAGTATATCTTCCGTAAGGAAGGCAAGAAGAAGTAGGCCAGTCTCATGAGCAATTCGGGAAAATTGCAGGCGCGTCGCAAACAGCGGGTGCGTACCAAGTTGCGGAAAGTCTCTGGCGGGGAGCCGCGTTTGTCGGTGTTCCGTTCGTCAAAGAATATTTACGCGCAGATAATCGATGACAAGGCAGGTCGGACAGTGGCGTCGGCTTCCAGCCTTGAGAAGGATGTGCGTGGCAAGTTGAAAACCGGCGCTGACTGCGATGCCGCGTCGACGATCGGGAAGCTGATTGCCGAACGTGCGCAAAGCGCGGGGGTGAAAAAGGTGATATTTGACCGTGGCGGCTATCTTTACCATGGACGGGTAAGGGCGCTGGCGGAAGGCGCGCGCGAAGGCGGGCTGGAATTTTAGGGAGTTAGCGCGAAAATGGCACGACGCGATACGGCACGGAATGAAAATGCGGAACGCGGTGACAGCGAGTTTGTCGATAAACTCGTTCATATCAACCGCGTTGCCAAGGTTGTGAAGGGGGGCCGGCGGTTCGGCTTTGCCGCATTGGTCGTGGTTGGCGATCAGAAAGGCCGGGTCGGCTTTGGGCATGGCAAGGCGCGTGAGGTGCCAGAAGCCATTCGCAAGGCGACCGAAGCAGGCAAGCGCAATATGATCCGTGTACCGCTGCGCGAGGGGCGGACCCTGCATCATGATATCGAAGGCCGGCACGGCGCGGGCAAGGTTGTGATGCGCAGCGCGACGCCGGGTACCGGTATTATCGCCGGCGGTCCGATGCGCGCGGTGTTTGAAACGCTCGGCGTACAGGATGTCGTGGCGAAATCCACCGGCTCGAGTAACCCCTACAACATGGTGCGCGCAACGATTCAGGGGCTGACGCGTCAGAGTTCACCCCGGATGGTGGCAGCGCGCCGGGGCAAGAAAATTGGCGAGATTCAGCAGCGGCGCTTGAGCGGTGTATCGGATGCGGCAGCATTCGAGGATGCCGCCGCAGAGCAGGAGTAAGGTCCAATGGCAGGCAAAGACAGCAAGGCCGGTACGATTACGGTCACGCAGATTGGCAGCCCCATTCGCCGCCCGGGGGATCAGCGCGCAACTCTGGTCGGACTGGGGTTGAACAAGATGCATCGCACACGGGTGCTCGAAGATACCCCCGCGGTGCGGGGAATGATCCGGAAGGTACAGCATTTGCTCCGGGTTGAGGCAGACAACAGCTGAAATGACAATGTTGCCGTGATCGCCCGACAGGCGAGCGGCGGATATTCGACAGGATAACGGCGATGAAGCTGAATGAATTGCGGGATAATCCCGGTGCCCGGAAAGTGCGTAAGCGTGTCGGGCGTGGTATTGGCTCGGGTCTTGGCAAGACCAGCGGCCATGGCCAGAAAGGGCAGAAGGCGCGTTCGGGCGTGGCGATTAACGGGTTCGAAGGCGGCCAGATGCCGATCTATATGCGCCTGCCCAAACGGGGTTTTAACAGCCGTGCCAGCAAAGCGTTTGCGGAAGTGAATCTCGGTCGCCTGCAGGCAGCGATTGATGCCGGCAAGGTCGATGCGACGGCCAGGATCGATGGGGACGTACTGCTTAAGGCAGGTGTTATCCGGCGTGTGGGCGATGGTGTGCGGCTGCTCGGTAAAGGCGAATTGTCGGCGAAGGTCGAGATTGAGGTGACTGGCGCCTCCAAGGCTGCGATTGCGGCTGTTGAAAAGGCCGGGGGCAGCGTTACGGTGCTGTAAGCGTGCGCGGCGGTCCCGCGTTTCGTCCTTTCACAGCGCATCGCGTTCCAGGAGCAATTCATGTCCTCAGCAGCTGAACAATTAGCCGCGAATATCAATTTTTCGACTTTCGCCAAAGCCGAAGAGTTGAAGAAACGGTTATGGTTCACGCTGGGTGCATTGATCATTTACCGGCTGGGAACCTACATTCCCCTTCCCGGGATTAACCCGGCGGAACTTGCCAGTCTGATGTCCCGGAATTCGGACGGTATCCTTGGGCTGTTCAATGTGTTTTCGGGCGGTGCGGTCGGCCGCATGGCGATCTTTGCCCTGAATATCATGCCTTATATTTCAGCCAGCATTATCATGCAGCTGATGACCACGGTTTCCCCCCGGCTGGAACAGTGGAAGAAAGAAGGCGAACAAGGGCGCCGGAAAATTACCCAATATACCCGCTATGGTACGGTCATTCTGGCGGCGTTTCAGGCTTATGGCATTGCCGTCAGTCTGGAAAGCGCAGGTGCCACTGTGATCGATCCGGGTTGGTTTTTCCGTGCCACAACGGTGATCACGCTGGTCGGCGGTACGATTTTCCTCATGTGGCTGGGTGAGCAGATTACAGCACGCGGGGTCGGCAACGGTATTTCGCTGATTATTTTCGCGGGTATCGTGGCAGAGCTGCCAAGTGCGCTTGTCAGCACGTTTGAACTCGGCCGGACGGGCGCATTGCCCACATTGCTGCTTCTGGTGCTGATCGTCATGGTTGTGGGTGTGATCGCATTCATCGTGTTCATGGAACGCGCCCAGCGGCGGTTGCTCGTGCAGTATCCGAAGCGCCAGGTGGGACGCAAGATGTTTGGCGGCGAATCCTCGCATCTGCCGCTCAAGCTCAATACCGCAGGCGTCATTCCGCCGATTTTTGCCTCATCCCTGCTGTTGCTGCCTGTGACGTTTGCGAATTTCTATGGCACGGAAGGACCGGCCTGGCTGACCACCATGACAAGCCTGCTCGGTCATGGTCAGCCGCTTTATCTGTTGCTTTATGCGTCGGGCATTATCTTCTTCTGCTATTTCTACACATCGATCGTCTTCAATCCCGAAGATACCGCCGACAATCTGCGCAAGCAGGGCGGGTTTATTCCCGGTATCCGGCCAGGCCAGAAGACAGCGCAATATATCAATGACATCCTCACCCGGCTGACAACGATAGGTGCGCTCTATCTGACAGCTGTCTGTTTGTTGCCCGAAATGCTGATTTCGCAATATTCGGTGCCTTTCTATTTTGGCGGCACGTCATTGCTGATTGTGGTCAGCGTAACGATGGATACGGTCGCGCAGATTCAAAGCCACTTACTGGCGCATCAATATGAGGGACTCATCAAGAAGTCCCGCCTGAAGGGAAGTCGCAGATGAATTTGATTCTATTGGGTGCTCCGGGTGCAGGGAAGGGCACCCAGGCCGAGCGTTTGGTTGCCGAGCGTGGTCTTGTGCAGTTATCGACCGGCGACATGCTGCGTGCGGCGGTCGCGGCGGGGACTGAAATCGGCCGCAGGGCAGAGGCGATCATGAATAGCGGTGAGCTGGTATCCGATGAGATTGTGGTGGGCATTATCTCCGATCGGATCGATCAGCCGGACTGCGAAAAAGGATTTATCCTCGATGGATTTCCGCGCAATACCGCACAGGCGGAGGCGCTGGACAAGATGCTGGCGGAAAAAGGCAAGCAGCTCGATCTGGTGATCGAGGTCAGGGTCGATGAGAAAATTCTGTTCGACCGCATTCGCACACGCGCTGCTGAAGCGGGCGATGGCGCGGTGCGGGCCGATGACAATGAAGAGACATTGCGCAAGCGGCTTGATGTGTATCACGAGCAGACCGCGCCGCTGCTGCCTTATTATCAGGCGCAGGGGAAAGTCCGCAGCGTTGACGGGATGCAGCCGATTGAAACGGTCGGTGCGGAAATCAAGGAGATTCTGGACAGGCTGTAGCGGCAGCGAAGCAAAGAGGAAAATTTGCAAGGGCATATCCGGTTTGGAATTGACGTTTGGCTGTCAATACTTATAATCCGCGGACCTCGCAGTGAAGGCGGCGGAACTGCGGGTTTTCGTTTGCCCATGATTTGAGATATTGGATGCATAGCTGGTGACCGGGTGTCACCGGGTGCGAATAATCCGGATTTTGTGCCCTGAAACAATGACTTCAGGGCATTTGGAGAACAGGAGAAGACGGCGTGGCGCGTATTGCAGGCGTAAATATTCCGACCAATAAGCGTGTTGAAATCGCACTGACTTACATTCATGGAGTCGGGCGGACGAAAGCGAAAGAAATTTGCCAGAAGGTCGGAATTCCGTCGGAACGGCGGGTGTTTGATTTGCTGGACGCCGATGTCATCAAGATTCGTGAGGTGATCGATGCGGATTATCTGGTAGAAGGTGATCTGCGGCGCGAAACCTCGATGAATATCAAGCGGATGATGGATCTTGGCTGTTATCGCGGTCTGCGGCATCGGCGGGGTTTGCCGGTGCGGGGGCAGCGGACGCATACCAATGCCCGTACCCGCAAGGGGCCGGCCAAGCCAATCGCCGGCAAGAAAAAATAGGCTTGTTCCCGTTTTCGGGGCAGGCTGGATGGTAATACCTTAAGGGTTTAAGAGGATTATGGCTAAGGAACCGACACGCGTCCGCAGGAGAGAGCGCAAGAATATCAGCTCCGGTGTGGCGCATGTGAATGCCACATTCAACAACACCAAAATCACGATCAGCGATGCGCAGGGAAATGTGATTTCCTGGTCGTCCGCGGGGGCGATGGGCTTTAAGGGCTCGCGCAAGTCGACGCCCTATGCCGCGCAGGTGGCGGCTGAGGATGCCGGCCGCAAGGCGCAGGAGCATGGAATGCAAACACTGGAAGTGGAAGTGAAAGGCCCCGGGTCGGGGCGTGAATCTGCACTTCGGGCGTTGCAGGCGGTTGGCTTTGATATCACCACGATCCGGGACGTTACGCCCATCCCGCATAATGGGTGTCGGCCGCCGAAACGCCGGCGGGTCTGAGTTCGTGTTGAACGGGCAATCCTGATATCTGCAGGGTTGCCGCGTGGATGGCGCTTGTACAGCCTGTGAGGTTGATGGGGGGCGCAAAATTTCAATGTCGTGCAGATGGCTAGTCCCTGTGTCGACGCATGTATGAGGTTTCTAAGGTGATCGAAAAAAACTGGCAGGAACTGATTAAGCCCACAAAGTTGGCCGTTGAACCAGGCGCGGATCCGCTGCGTCTGGCGACACTCGTTGCCGAGCCCCTGGAGCGCGGATTTGGTCTGACACTGGGTAATAGTTTGCGCCGGGTTTTGCTGTCTTCCCTGCAGGGTTCGGCGGTAACGGCGGTGCAGATCGATGATGTTCTGCATGAATTTTCTTCGATCGCCGGTGTGCGTGAGGATGTCACCGATATCGTTCTCAATCTGAAATCTCTCGCTGTACGGATGCATGTGGAGGGGCCGCGTAAAATGACCCTGACCGCCGAAGGTCCCGGCGAGGTGACGGCGGCGCAGATTACGCCTGTTGCCGATATCGATATCCTCAACCCCGATCTGGTGATCTGCACGCTTGATGACGGCGCCAAATTGCGGCTGGAGCTGACGGTGAATGAGGGTAAGGGCTATGTCCCTGCTGACCGCAACCGTCCAGAGGATGCGCCCATCGGGCTGATCGCGATCGATGCGCTCTACAGCCCGGTAAAACGCGTCTCCTACAAGGTTGAAAATACCCGCGAGGGACAGGTTCTCGACTATGATAAATTGAGCCTGGACGTCGAGACAAATGGCGCGCTGACGCCGGAAGATGCGATTGCCTATGCGGCGCGGATTCTTCAGGACCAGCTGCAGATCTTCATCAATTTCGAAGAACCGACCCAGGTTGTGACGCCGCAGGAAGCGCCTGAGCTTGAGTTTAACCCGGCACTTCTCAAGAAGGTTGATGAGCTTGAGCTGTCGGTACGGTCGGCGAACTGCCTGAAGAACGACAATATCATCTATATTGGCGATCTTATCCAGAAGACGGAATCGCAGATGCTGCGGACTCCCAATTTCGGGCGCAAGTCGCTGAATGAGATCAAGGAACTGCTCACCCAGATGGGGTTGCATCTGGGTATGGAAGTGCCGAACTGGCCGCCGGAGAATATCGACGAGCTGGCCAAGCGGTTGGAAGATCAATATTGAGTTGACGGGCGGTCCGCGCCCGCTGGTAGAGGAGTTGACGTTATGCGCCACGGTTATGCTGGCCGCAAGCTGAACCGCACCGCATCGCACCGCAAGGCGATGTTGGCGAATATGGCATCTGCGCTGATCAAGCATGAGCAGATCATTACAACCTTGCCCAAGGCGAAAGAGCTGCGCCCCTATGTGGAGAAGCTGGTCACCAAGGGCAAGGATGGCAGCCTGCATGCTCGCCGGCAGGTGGCAGCGACCTTGCCGGATTCGGACAAGGCGCTGGTGGGCAAGCTGTTTGATACGCTGGCGTCGCGTTATGCCGACAGGCAGGGCGGCTATACCCGTGTGATGCGGGCAGGCTTCCGCTATGGCGATAATGCGCCAATGGCGGTGATCGAATTTGTCGACCGGGATCCGGATGCGCGGGGGCAGGATTCAGGCCCTGTAGAATTTGATGATGATGTGGAAGAAGCCAGCTAGGCCGAAAAGTCTGGTTTTGACCGATAAAGGGGCGGCCAAAAGGCTGCCCTTTGCATTTCAGTTGGCTGAAAATGGCAAGGCTTGTATCGTACCGGCGATGCTGGCTTTGTTGACTTCCCTGCGCAATTGCCCACGGGTCCTGCTTGCGGGCCTTTTCTCACTGCTTTTGATCGTGGTGGCTCTGGGGGAACAGCCGGCCCTGGCGCAAGAGCGTCATACACCCCGGCAGCAGGACGAAATCCGGTTAAGTTTCGCGCCTGTCGTTCGTCAGGCCGCACCAGCGGTGACGAATATCTTTGCCAAGCGCGTCGTGCGGGGGGAAATGCGTTCTCCGCTTCTGAATGACCCGTTTCTCAGGCGATTTTTCGATGATGGCTTCTTTGGCCGGCGGTTGCCGCGCGAAAGAATGCAGAACTCTCTGGGCTCGGGAGTGTTGGTCCGGCCAGATGGTGTCATCGTCACAAATAATCATGTCGTTGAAAATATGACGGAAATTCGCGTGGTTCTGAGCGACCGGCGCGAATTCGACGCGGAAGTCATTCTGACCGACCCGCAGACTGATCTTGCCGTACTAAAGATTGATCCGGGTGACGAGGCATTGCCGGTTCTGCAATTTGCCGATTCCGACAAGGTCGAGGTGGGTGATCTGGTGCTGGCAATCGGCAATCCGTTTGGCGTTGGCCAGACTGTGACAAGCGGGATTGTTTCTGCCACGTCGCGCACCCAGGCGGGCGTGTCGGATTATCAGTTTTTTATTCAGACCGATGCGGCGATCAATCCGGGCAATTCCGGCGGTGCGCTGGTCGGGGTAGACGGGCGCCTTGTCGGTGTGAATACGGCCATTTTTTCCCGTTCGGGCGGATCGATCGGCATTGGCTTTGCCATTCCATCCAACATGGTGGGCCGTATTGTTGAATCCGCCCTGAATGACAAAACGGTCATGCGGCCGTGGCTGGGGGCATCCGGGCAGGTCGTAACCGCCGATATCGCTGCAAGTCTGGGGCTTGACAGGCCGATTGGTATATTGATCAGCCAGCTTTATCCCAACGGTCCCGCCGCGAAAGCTGGATTGCGGATTGGCGATGTGCTGATGAAAATCGATGGCTGGGAGATCTACGATCCGCAAAGTCTGCGTTACCGGATCGCGACGGGGAAAATCGGCGGTAAGGCGGCGGTGACCGTATGGCGTGAGGGCAAGACAATCGATCTTGTTGTGCCGCTGCTGTCACCGCCTGAAGATCCGCCGCGCAACCTGACCCGGCTTGAGGGCAAGCATCCGCTGACCGGTCTGACGATCGCCAACCTTTCCCCCGCCTATGCAGAGGAGCTTGGCCTTGAGAGTGAGGATCGCGGTGTCATCATCGCCGATATTCACCCCGCAAGTCCGGCGCGGCGGTTGGGGCTGCGGCGCGGTGATATCCTTGTGAAGATTGAGGATATGCCGATCGGCCAGGTGAGCGATGTGGTGAAGGCGACGGCGGCGCCGCGCAAGATGTGGGAATTGCAGATCAAGCGTGGGGATCAGATCATCGGCATGCGGATCAGTGCCTAGAAGGGCAGAGGTTCAGGAATGACAAATCTGTTTGAAGCGGCGGGTCTGGAAACGGGGGCACCGCGCCCGCTTGCTGACCGGCTGCGCCCGAAGCGGCTTGATCAGATTGTCGGACAGGCGCACCTGCTTGGCGAGAACGGGCCCCTGTCGCGCATGGTTGCGGCCGGAAAGTTGCAGTCAATGATCCTCTGGGGGCCGCCGGGTACGGGCAAGACAACGATTGCGCGGCTGCTTGCTGTTAACTCATCGCTGCATTTTGAGCAGTTATCGGCCGTATTTTCCGGCGTGGCGGAATTGCGCAAGGTCGTCGCCGCCGCACAGAAACGCCACGCGGACGGCATTGGTACTTTGCTGTTTGTCGATGAGATTCATCGTTTCAATCGCGCGCAGCAGGATGCGTTTCTGCCCTTTGTCGAGGATGGCACAATTCTGCTTGTCGGGGCGACGACTGAAAACCCGTCATTTGAGCTGAATGCGGCATTGTTGTCGCGGGCGCAGGTCCTGGTGCTCAACAGGCTGGATGAAGACAGTCTGGAGTTGCTTCTACATCGTGCCGAGCAGGCAATGGGCGCAACATTGCCGCTGACGGTGGAGGCGCGGCAGCTCTTGCGTCGGATGGCGGATGGCGATGGGCGATTTCTGCTGAACCTGACTGAAGAGCTGTTTTCGCTTGAGATAGCCGCTCCGCTTGATCCGCAACAACTGGCTGACACGGTACAGCGTCGTGCCCCTGTCTATGACAAGGCACAGGAAGGTCACTACAACCTGATCAGCGCCTTGCACAAGAGTTTGCGCGGGTCCGATACCGATGCCGCGCTGTACTATCTTGCCCGCATGTTGGGCGCGGGTGAGGAGCCGCTCTATATTCTGCGCCGTCTGGTTCGTTTTGCTGTGGAGGATATCGGGCTTGCCGATCCGTCTGCTTTGGCACAGGCACTGGCGGCGCAGCAGGCTTACAGTTTTCTGGGCAGCCCGGAAGGGGAGCTCGCTTTGGTCCAGGCGGTGATTTATCTTGCAACCGCGCCCAAATCGAATGCCGCCTATCAAGCGGCAAAGCGGAGCGCGCGGGTTGCACGCGAAACCGGCTCGCTTGCACCCCCCAAACATATCCTCAATGCGCCGACCGCGTTGATGCGCGAACAGGGATATGGGGAGGGTTATGTCTATGATCATGACACGGCGGAAGGCTTTTCGGGGCAAGATTATTTTCCCGAAGGTATGGCGCGGGTTCGTTTCTATGAGCCAGCTGAGCGGGGTTTTGAACGTGACATCGGGCAGCGCCTTGCTTATTGGGACAAGCTGCGCGCTGCCGGTATGAAGCGTGATGACGAGTAACGGGCGATAAGGCAATCATGAAGTTCTATCTTGCAGTAGCGCTTGGCGGCGCGATCGGGTCGGCGGGGCGTTATTTCATTGCCGGCCAGATGATGCGCTGGTTCGGGGCGGGATTCCCCTGGGGGACATTGACCGTCAATATTGCCGGCTCTTTCGCAATGGGCGTTCTGATCGAGCTGCTGGCGCTAAAATATTCTATCAGTCCCGAATTGCGCGCCTTTTTCGTGGTCGGTGTCTTGGGGGGCTTCACCACCTTTTCAGCCTTCGCGCTCGATGTGTCGGTGCTGGTTGAACGGCAGGCGGGGCTACAGGCTGCGACCTACGCCGCAGCGTCTGTGTTTTTATCGGTCGGCGCCCTTTTTCTGGGGCTTTTCATTGTCCGGCAATTGCTTGATTGAGCGCTATGGCTGAAGCACGCATATATGAAATTAGCGCGGAAGAAGCCGGGTTACGGCTTGATCGCTGGTTTCACCGGCATTTTCCCGCTGTCGGTCACGGACCGCTCGAAAAGCTGTTGCGAACCGGTCAGGTTCGCGTCGATGGTGGGCGGGTCAAAGCGGGATTCAGGCTGGACGCGGGACATCAGGTGCGCATTCCACCTGCCGTTGTAAATGCACCCCCGCAAGCTGCAGCCACCCGCCGCAAGCAGTTGCGCGTCCGCGATGAGGACCGCGACATGCTCAGGCAGGCGGTGCTGCATATGGATGACGCCCTGATTGTGGTGAACAAGCCATTCGGACTGGCCGTGCAGGGTGGCAGCCGGACCGAGCGTCACCTTGATGGCATGCTGGATGCGTTGCGTTTCGGCAAATCCGAACGTCCAAAGCTTGTGCACAGGCTTGACCGCGACACAAGCGGTGTATTGCTTCTGGGGCGGACCGCGCGGGCAACCGCCAGTCTTGCGCGCGCCTTCCAGAGCCGGGCGGCAAAGAAAACCTACTGGGCATTATGTGTCGGGGTGCCCAAGCCCCTGAACGGCCATATCCGTGCGCCGCTTGCCAAACTTGCATCAGCCCGCAATGGCCGGGAGCGGGTGCGGGCCGTCGATCGTGATGATCCGCGCGGCCAGCGGGCGGAAACGGTCTACCACGTCGTTGACAAGGCGGGACAGTCCGCAGCCTGGCTCGCACTGATGCCGCTGACCGGCCGCACGCACCAACTGCGCGCGCATATGGCGCTTATGGAAACGCCGATTGTCGGGGACCGGAAATATGGCGGTACCGATGTTCTGCTGCATGATTTGCAGCCCAGGCTCCATTTGCATGCGCGGGCGATTTCCCTGCCACATCCCGAAGGCGGTCAGTTTGACATAACTGCGCCCCTGCCGCCGCATATGTGCGCTGCCTGGAAATATTTCGGCTTCGATGCGGACTGGCAGGAAGATCCGTTTGCGGAGTGGGAGGCATGAGCGGGCAAGCGCTGATTTTATTCGATTGTGACGGAACGCTGGTCGATAGTGCGGCGATGATTGTCGAGACCGCACAAGCCGCATTCACAATGGCGGAACTGCGCGCACCCGACCGGGAAGCCGTGCTTGCCGCCACCGGGCTTAATCTGCCGAATTTCATTACTGCGGTAGCGGCGACACTATCGGACAAGCCGCTATCACCCGAACTGCACGACAGGATCATTGTCGCCTATCGTGAGTTGTTCGCAGGCTATGCCCATGGCGGCCCGACAGGCCCGCTGTTCCCCGGCATTCGCGGCTGCATCGACAACCTGCGGGCGCAGGGCCATTTGCTTGGCGTTGCAACCGGTAAATCCCGGCGCGGGCTTGATGGTGTTCTGGCGCAACATGCGATTGCTGAATGCTTTGTCACATTGAAAACGGCTGATGACGGGCCAAGCAAGCCGCATCCGGAAATCCTCTATCAGGCCATGTCTGAAACCGGCGTGGATCCGGACAGGACGATTATGATCGGGGATTCAACATTCGATATGGCGCTGGCGGCGAATGCGGGTGTTCATGGCATTGGTGTCACCTGGGGGCATCAGCCGGCTGCACAGCTTGTCGCCGCCGGAGCGGCGCAAATCGTTGAAAGCGCCGATGCGCTTGTGGCGCGGATTGCCGGTTATCTTGGCGCGGATACATAAGGCGGGATCAGAACAGGCAGGCAGGAAAGTGAAGCGTTTCTATACAGAAGTCAGGGCTGTTGAGCATGAGGGTGGATTTACAGTCACGCTTGACGGGCGGCCGATCCGGACGCCGTTGAAATGCGCGGTCAGTCTGCCGACACAACAATTGGCGCAAGCGCTTGCGGCGGAGTGGGACGCGCAGCGGGAAACAGTTGAGCTCGGGGCGATGGGGATTAACCGCCTCGTCAATATCGCGATCGATGAGGCGATGGCTGATCCCGCCCGTCTGGCAGGCGAGATCAGCGCCTATGGGGGCAGCGATCTGCTTTGTTATCGCGCCGATGCGCCTGAAGAACTTGTGGCGCGGCAGGCTGCCGCCTGGGATCCGCTGCTTGCATGGGCGGGGGACAGATTCGCGCTGCAACTTACTGTCACGACCGGTGTTATGCCGGTCAGTCAGAACCAGGACAGCCTGTCGCGCCTGTCCGGGCAGGTTGCAACCTTTGACCCGTTCACACTAAGCGCGATGCGCGATGTTGTGGGAATCTGTGGCTCCCTGATCATCGGGCTTGCCCTGAGGGAGCGATTCCTCGACATCGATAAAGCCTGGGGTGCGGCGCAGATCGATGAGGACTGGCAGATTGAAAAATGGGGGGAAGACAGCGAAGCAACCCTCAGGCGCGCCAATGCCTATACCGCGTTACAGCATGCAGATCAGCTATTGTCCCTGCTGAACGACTAAAGCTTGCGGCAAACGCTGGAAACCCATGACCAGAGATGCTATGTCAGCCTGCGCTTTGGCATAAGCCGACCTGTGTGCGGAAGACGGGTCGGTCCGACAACAGCAATATCTCACAGGGCCCGGAAGATTCATGGATACCAATTTGCAACTGGAAGAAAAGCGTGAAGCAGCACGGCTGGGGGGCGGTCAACGTCGCATCGATGCGCAGCATTCAAAAGGGAAATTGACGGCGCGCGAGCGATTGGAGCTCCTGCTCGATGAGGGCTCCTTTGAAGAGTTCGATATGTTCGTCGAACATCGTTGCGCCGAATTCGGGATGGCCGATGACAAGATTCCGGGCGATGGCGTCGTTACGGGCTGGGGTACGATCAATGGCCGGATCGTCTATGTGTTCGCCAAGGATTTTACGGTTCTGGGCGGATCGTTGTCGCAGGCGCATGCACAGAAAGTCTGCAAAATCCAGGATATGGCCTTGCGCAATGGTGCGCCGATCATCGGTCTGATGGATGCCGGTGGCGCGCGTATTCAGGAAGGGGTGGATTCGCTTGGCGGTTATGCGGAAATCTTCCAGCGTAACGTGCTTGCTTCGGGCGTGATCCCGCAGATTTCAGTCATTATGGGGCCATGCGCGGGGGGCGATGTATATTCGCCCGCCATGACCGATTTCATCTTCATGGTGCGTGATACCTCCTACATGTTCGTGACCGGCCCCGATGTGGTCAAAACCGTCACCCAGGAAGAGGTCACGGCCGAGCAATTGGGCGGTGCAAGCATCCACACGACAAAGTCCTCGATTGCAGATGGTGCCTGGGACAACGATGTTGAGACATTGGCCCAAATTCGCCGCCTGATGGATTTTCTGCCCGAAAATAACCGTGCCAAAGCCCCCACACGGTTAAGCTGGGACAAGCCTGACCGGCTGGAAATGTCGCTCGATACGCTTGTGCCCGATAATCCGAACAAGCCCTATGACATGAAGGAACTGATCCTTAAGACGGTCGATGAGGGTGATTTCTTTGAAATTCAGGAAAATTTCGCCAAGAATATCGTCACCGGATTTGGCCGTATCGATGGTCAGCCGGTTGGTATTGTCGGCAATCAGCCCATGGTTCTGGCCGGGTGCCTTGATTCAGATGCCAGCCGCAAAGCGGCGCGGTTTGTCCGGTTCTGCGATTGCTTCAATATTCCGATCGTGACCTTTGTCGATGTGCCCGGCTTCTTGCCAGGTACCGCGCAGGAATATGGCGGGCTGATCAAGCACGGCGCAAAGCTGCTCTTTGCCTATTGCGAGGCGACGGTGCCGAAAATTACCGTGATCACCCGCAAGGCGGTCGGCGGTGCCTATGTGGTGATGGCCTCGAAGCATTTGCGGGGCGATCTGAATTTCGCCTGGCCGACGGCAGGGGTTGCCGTGATGGGCGCCCAGGGCGCGGTGGAGATTATCTTCCGCGATGAACTTGGCGATCCGGACCGGATTGCCGCGCGGACGGAAGAATATGAAACCCGTTTCATGAATCCCTTCGTTGCCGCAAGTCGCGGCTATATCGATGAAGTGATCATGCCGCATTCAACGCGCCGGCGGATCAGCCTCGGATTGCAGCGCTTGCGCAACAAGCAGCTCGAAAATCCGTGGAAGAAGCATTCCAACCTTCCCCTTTAAGACAACCAGCAGAATTAGAAGATTATGTTTTCCAAAATACTGATTGCCAATCGGGGTGAGATCGCCTGTCGTGTCATCAAAACCGCACGCAGGATGGGCATAGCAACCGTCGCGGTTTATTCGGATGCGGATGCCAATGCCCTGCATGTGCAGATGGCGGATGAGGCCGTGCATATCGGTCCGCCAGCGGCTGCAGAGTCCTATCTGATTGCCGATAAAATCGTCGATGCCATCAAGGCGACCGGGGCGGAGGCTGTGCATCCGGGTTATGGCTTCCTGTCGGAAAATGGCGCGTTTGCCGAGCGGTTGGCCGCCGAGGGCGTGGCCTTTATCGGACCGAATGTCCGTGCGATACAGGCGATGGGCGACAAGATCGAGTCCAAGAAACTCGCCGCCGATGCCAAAGTGAACACGGTTCCCGGCTTTCTGGGTGTTATTCAGGATACGGATGAAGCGGTAAAAATCGCTGAGGAGATCGGCTATCCTGTCATGCTGAAAGCGTCGGCGGGCGGCGGCGGCAAGGGGATGCGGGTCGCCTGGAACAGCAGCGAGGTGCGCGAAGGGTTTGAGGCCGCTGTGGCGGAAGCGGTATCGAGCTTCGGCGATGACCGCGTTTTCATTGAAAAGTTTGTCACCGAACCGCGGCATATCGAAATTCAGGTGCTGGCCGACAAGTTCGGTAACACGATCTATCTGGGGGAGCGTGAATGTTCGATTCAGCGCCGCCATCAGAAAGTAATCGAGGAAGCGCCCAGCCCTTTTCTTGATGAGGAAACCCGGCGCGCGATGGGTGAGCAGGCTGTCGCACTTGCCAAAGCCGTGGACTATCAGTCCGCCGGCACTGTGGAATTCATCGTCGATGGTGACCGTAACTTCTATTTCCTTGAAATGAATACGCGTCTGCAGGTCGAGCATCCGGTTACCGAGCTGATCACCGGTATCGATCTGGTTGAGCAGATGATCCGCGTCGCCTATGGCGAGGAATTGTCTCTCAAACAAAGCGATATCAAGCTCGATGGCTGGGCGATGGAAAGCCGTGTCTATGCGGAAGATCCTTTCCGCAATTTCCTGCCCTCGATCGGCCGGTTGGAGCGCTATCGTCCGCCTGCTGAAATGTCGGCCGATGGCCGCACGGTACGCAATGATACCGGCGTCTACGAAGGTGCTGAGATTTCCATGTTTTACGATCCCATGATCGCAAAACTGTGTACCCATGCGGCAACCCGTGCCGAGGCAATCGCAGCGATGGGCGATGCGCTTGATGAATTCTATATTCGCGGCATTCAGCACAATGTCCCGTTTGTTTCGGCCGTTATGGCGCATCCGCGTTTTCAGGAAGGCCGGCTGACCACCGCATTTATCGATGAGGAATATCCCGACGGTTTTCATGGCGCCGAATTGAGTGCTGAAAAGAAACAGGATCTTGCTGCGGTCGCCGCTGTCGCCTGTCTGATGGAAAAAAACCGCGCGCGGCAGATTTCCGGGCAGATCGACAAACGTTATCAGACCGCGCGCGGTGCGGATTGGGTCGTCACGCTTGATGACGAGAACTATCCGGTTGAGCTGGCCGAGGTGGACGGCAAATATCATGTTCTGTCTGATGGGGGTGATCTGCTGGTTGTGGAAACCGACTGGACGCCCGCTTCCGCCGTCATGGATGTGCAGGTCGCGGACCGGCGGTTGCGGGTGCAACTCGACAGGCAGCAGGAAGGTTTTTTGCTGACGCATGGCGGTGCAACGCTCAAGGCTGTTATGCGTACACCGCGGGCGGCCGAACTTTATGCGTTGATGCCCGAAAAAGTCGTGCCGGATATGTCAAAGTATCTGCTTTGTCCGATGCCCGGACTTGTGATCTCAATCCCGGTTGAGGTGGGGCAGGAAATCAAGGCAGGTGAAACGCTCGCAATCGTCGAAGCAATGAAAATGCAGAATATTCTGCGTGCTGAGCGTGACGGCGTGGTTGCCTCCATTGAGGCGGCGGAAGGCGATAGTCTGGCGGTTGATGAGATAATTATCGCTTTCGAATAGCTGGCGGCATGTGTTGCGCCTGACTATTGTTATCCGCCTGTGTGTCGAAAGGCGGAGTAAGCGGTATGTTACTGGGTTTCCCGGCTTTGCGTTTGTGGCAAGTGGCCTGTATGCGGGCGGGCAGGAGGGTGCTTCCCGGACTTGCCTGTCTAGGGGCGGTCCTTTCACCGATATCTGTGCAGGCGGATAACCGCTTTTTTGGGGGGAGCGATGTAACAATCGCCGCCCCGCTGAGTGGCGATGCTGTTATCCTGGGGCGTGATATCAGGATCAGTGCTGCTGTGGAGGGCAGCATTGATGCTATCGGACTTGCCGTAAGACTCACAGGTCCGGTTAGCGGGGACGTCCGGCTTGGCGGGCAGGATCTGCGGGTAAACAGCCCCCTCGCGGGTGCGCTTGACGCTTACGGGATGCGAATTGCTCTGGGTGCCGCCGCGCGGATTGAGGGGCAGGTGACATTATCGGGAGACGATATCGTCATTTCAGGGCGCATTGATGACAATCTGGTTGTGGATGGGCAGCAGGTCTTGCTGAATGGCCGAATCGACGGGGATGCGACAATCAAGGCGAAACGGCTTGAAGTCGGACCTGATGCGCGATTGAATGGTCGGATTGACTATCAGGGTGCGGCGCCGCCAGTTATCGACCCTGAGGCTGACATATCAGGCGATATCGCGTGGAGCGGTGATTCCAAAAGCCGATGGCGGGCCTATTTGCCTGATTGGATGGCAAAGCTGCTGGCGTTGCGTCAAGGCGATCTCAGCTACACCTATTATGCGGACACGGATCGAATTGGCCGCGGCGGGCTGATTGCTTTGATCCTGATCGGGGCGGTGATCACCCTACTGTTTCCGTCTGCATCGGCTGAGATATCCTATTTGCGCAACGGTCGCCTGTTGCAGGCATTTGCGGTCGGTTTACTGCTGATCGTGTTTTTCCCGATTGCCGCAGTCCTGATAATGGGGACGATTTTCGGGATTGCAGTCTCCCTGTTTCTGATGATGGTCTATCTTGCCCTATTGCTTGCGGGAATTGTGGGCGTTGCCATGTTGCTTGGCGGCTGGCTGCTTGAGCGTGTGGGTGAACGCCGGGGAAATGCAATGTGGCGGCTGGGCGAAGTGACCACCGGGGTGGTGGCGCTTTGGCTGATTGCGCAGGTGCCGCTTGTCGCGATGCCTTCTTTGTTCTTGCTGATGGTGCTGGGTACCGGGCTTGCGACACTTGCGATCAACCGACGTGTGAACGAAACTCGTCGACCGGCCCCCGCGACAGGCAGCCCGTCGCCGCGTGCCGATATTGTGTCCGATGATAAGGGCGATGGTCCGCCTGTGGCCCGCTAGGCCTCAACGGTAGGGCCAAAAACCTGTTCGAAATTTGCCCGTAAGGCCGTGTCAAGTTCACCCATGCTTGCGACAATGCCAAGCTGAGCCAGACTGGTGACGCCATGTTCGGCGATGCCGCAGGGCACGATGCCGTCAAAATGCGACAGATCAGGCGCAAGATTGAGGCTGATGCCATGAAAGCTGACCCAATGCCGGACCCGTATGCCCACGGCTGCAATTTTGTCTTCGCCTGAATTGTCCGGACGCCTGACCCAGATGCCGACGCGTCCTTCGCGGCGTTCACCGGTGATATTGAAATGGCCAAGTGTTTCGATAATCCAGCGTTCCAGATCGCAAACGAACTTGCGAATATCAGAACCACGCCGCTTCAGATCCAGCATCGCATAGGCAACCCGCTGCCCCGGGCCGTGATAGGTGTATTGCCCGCCACGCCCGGTCTGATGGACGGGGAAGCGGCCGGGATCGAGCAGGTCCTGAGGTCTTGCGCTTGTGCCGGCTGTATAGATGGGCGGATGTTCGACAAGCCAGACAAGTTCGTCCGTATCCTGCGCCCGGATAGAGGCGACCTCCTGCTCCATGAATGCAACCGCATCCGTATAGTCGGTTAATCCGGGACTGATACGCCAGCGAATCGGCTGCTTTTGCAGGTCTTCGCCGGTTGCTGCCGGTTGACTGATATCACAGCTGTCAGCCATGCAAAATCCTCTCCCGTTTAACCAGTTGCTAACCGCATTTGGCGATTATCGCTTAACTTCCGGTCCACACCAATATGTAGGTTTCATTGCCGTGAAAGCAATCGACAGCGTTAAAGTTGAAGTGTCCGTCGTTCTGGGGCGGGCAGTGATGCCGATCCATCAACTGCTGAAAATGGGGCGTGGCGCGGTGATCGAGCTCGAGACGCTGCAAAACGATCCTGTCATGATCTATGCCAATAACCGCCGGATCGCCAAAGGGGAGATCATGATTCAGGGAGACGGGATCGCGGTTTCCATTCTCGATCTTGTGAATAGCGAATAAACGCCCCTGTCTCTTTCCGCCCGGGTGCGCGTTTGCACGCCTTGAAAGATTGCGCGCGCGCCTGTTTCCTGTTTAGCCTTCCAGAAGAAAGTCAGTTGGATGGCTGCAGAGGGAGACAGGGAATGACGATGCTAATGCTTGCAGGCGGTTTTTTTGTCGGGATCCATATTCTGATTTCGGGCACCGCATTGCGTGGCCTCCTTGTCGCAGCGATTGGCGAGCGGCCTTACCAGGGGGTGTTTTCTCTTCTGTCGGCTGCCGGCATTGTGTGGCTTGTGATGGCCTATGGCGCGGCATCGCACGAAATGTTTTGGGTGGCGCCAGCTGCGGTGCGGGTTGTCGCGCTTGCATTTGTGTTTATTGGCTTTCTGCTGGTGGTGATCGGCTTGACGACCCCGACCCCGACTTCGGTTGGTACGGAAAATCTGCTGCGGGGGCACGGGGCGGTACGCGGCATTACCCGGATTAGCCGGCACCCCTTCCTGTGTGGGGTTCTGCTATGGGCACTGGCCCATATTGCGGTGAACGGCGATTTTGCCTCGATCATATTCTTTGGCAGTTTTGGCTTGCTTGCACTGATCGGTCCGTTTCTTATCGACAGGAAACGGCGATTGCAGTTTGGCCCGGATTGGCAGCATTTTGCTGATCAGACCTCAATCGTGCCTTTTGCGGCCATCTTGCAGGGGCGCAACAGCTTCGTGGCGTCTGAAATCGGGTTGTGGCGAGTGGCTGCAGCAGTTGCAGCGTTTGCCGGCTTCTTATATTTCCACCCCGCATTATTTGGTGTGGCAGCGATCTGACCTTATTCAGCCGCTCTGTCGTGGCGTTGATAATCATCGTCAAAGCGGACGATATCGTCTTCACCAAGATAGCTGCCCGATTGTACTTCGATGACACTTAAGGGGACGCTGCCGGGATTTTCAAGACGATGGCTGCAACCGAGCGGGAGATAGATGCTCGCATTCTCTGCAAGAAGGTGTGTTTCATTATTGCGGGTTACGCGTGCTGATCCCTTGACGACAACCCAATGTTCGGCGCGGTGATGGTGCATCTGAAGCGATAACTGCGCGCCAGGCTTCACCATAAGATGTTTCACCTGATGCCGGTCGCCCAGATCCAGCGTTTCGTAAAAGCCCCAAGGCCGATAGACGCGCTGGTGGTTTCGATGCTCGTGCCGACCGTCTTGTTTTAACGTATCGACGACTTCTTTTACCTGCTGGACCTTGTCACGTGCGGCAACAAGTACGGCATCCGCAGTCTCGACCACGACCAGATCTTCCACGCCGATCGTCGCAATCAGCCTGTTTTCCGCGCGGATATAGCTGTTACGGGTCTGTTTGGTGATGACATCGCCGATAAGCGAATTGCCGCTATCATCATGCTGTGCAAGATCCCAAAGTGCAGCCCATGAACCGACATCGCTCCAGTCCATATCAACCGGGACCATCGCCACATTGTCGGCATGCTCCATGACAGCATAGTCAATGGAATCGGCGGGGCAGGTCGCAAAACTTTCCTTATCCAGCCGGAAGAAATCAAGATCGCTTTGCCCCTGCTCGGTTGCCCGCCGACAGGCCCGCAGGATTTCGGGCTGCAATATTGCCAACTGTTGCAGAAAGGCATCCGCACGGAACATGAAAATGCCGCTGTTCCAGAAATAATCACCGGAATCGAGATAGGCCTGTGCGGTCTCCCGGTCGGGTTTTTCAACAAAGCGATCCACCTTGTAGATTACTTCCGACTCGCACAGCGACGCGATGGCGGGGCCTTGCCTGATATAGCCGTAACCTGTTTCAGGATGTGCCGGTTTAATTCCGAATGTGACAAGCATGCCCGCCTGTGCGGCAAGCCGTGCTGAGGCGATGGCATCAAAAAATGCAGGCAAATCGCCAATTCGGTGATCGGCCGGCATTAGCAGCAAAATCGCGTCAGGATCGGTTTCCTGAAGACACATTGCGGCTACGGCGGCGGCAGGTGCCGTGTTTCGCCCGACCGGTTCGAGAATCTGCATGGTTGGCTTGAGCTGCTTCTCGCGCAGCTGTTCGGCAATCAGAAAGCGATGTTCATCATTGCAGATAACCACAGGTCCGGGATAACCGTTCTGGCCCGCGAAGCGAAGCGCTGTATCCTGCAACAAGCTATGCTCGGCCAGTAAGGGTTGCAGTTGCTTGGGATGAAGGCTGCGCGAAATCGGCCATAGGCGCGATCCGCTGCCACCTGAGAGGATGACAGGGTAAACAGAACTATCAGTGATGTTGCTGTTCATATTCTGTTGCATACAACACCCCAAAAAATGAATTGCTCATTGAAAAGTTCCGACATTGATGAAAGTCGCCCCCTTAATTTTATATCATCATATAGCATAAGAGAAATTGTTGAAGTAAGGCGAGAAAGAGTTTTCTTTACGCAGCAGGCATATGTAGCTGCTTAGTTGACCTCTAAAATCTGCCACTAGTAGGGGGCAACGTCAGGTGACGATGGTCACAGATTTTTCAGCCGCTGCGAAAAACCATGGACATGTGCGGGCGTCTTCACAAATTATAGATAATATTCAGTCAATCAATTTAGATCCGTCGTCGGGAATGTCGTTCAAGGATGATTTATATTCGCGTCTTGGAATTGATTTCTATAAGGTCTGTCGTGCAGAGGAATTGGCGGTAGAGCTCCCGCGATGAATGGGCGCTAGGGAGAAGTTGGAGATGGCATTTAAGGTTAAGTTTTGGGGTGTGCGAGGCAGCATTGCTTGCCCCGGCGCAAATCATATTCAATATGGCGGCAATACAAGCTGTATTGAAGTTTCCTGCGGCGGGGAGCGTCTGATCCTCGATGCGGGTACGGGCATGCGCAATCTGGGGCATTGGCTCATGCGTAAGAACACCAAGCATGCAACGATCCTGATGTCGCACACACACTGGGATCATATCAGCGGCTTTCCCTTCTTTGCTCCGGCTTTCAAAGAAGGTTACTCCTTCGATGTGATGGCTGGCCATCTGGGCAACGGGTTGAGTATCCAGGATGTTTTCTCAGGGCAGATGACGCATCCGTTTTTCCCGGTGCCGCTGGAAGTGATGAATGCGGAGATGAATTATCATGACTTCAAGGCCGGCGATTCATTCGATCTGAGTTCACGTATTCATATCAAGACCGCGCCTTTGAATCATCCCGACGGGGCAACCGGTTACCGGATTGAACATCGTGGGCATGCCGTTTGCTATGTGACCGATACTGAGCATGTAGTCGGCAAGCCCGATGAAAATGTCCTTGCCCTGATCGAAGGCGCGGATCTGGTGATCTATGATTCGACCTATACCGACAAGGAGTTCGAATCAAAGATCGGCTGGGGGCATTCCACCTGGCAGGAAGGCATTCGCCTGTGTCAGGCTGCAAATGTGAAAAGCCTCGCGATCTTCCATCATGATCCTGATCACGAAGACCGTTTTCTCGATCAGCTTGAGGCAGATGCCAAGACAATCTGGAGCGGCGCCTTCATGGCGCGTGAAAATGCGCGGCTGAATATCGCCTGATCAGCCACGCTTTTTGGCAGAATCAGGCACGGGTGAATTGCGGCAAGCGCGGCCTGCCCGCCTGATTGGCATTGATAGCTGTCAGCTTCCGAAACTAATTTTCTAAATTCTGTTTGGTCCCGCAGAATTGCACGCTCAAGGGTTCCGGTCTATCCTTCTACACTTCTGCGGTGTGGATTTGCCCGCCCGTGGTGCAGGCAAGCCAGACTGCTGTTCCAGAAACAGGAGGCAAACATGATTGTTGCTGATATTCTGGGGGGGAAAGGGGGCGATGTTGTTACGGTATTGCCTGACGATTCGGCGCTGTCGCTTGCCCGGACATTGGCTAAATGGCGTATTGGTGCGGTGCTGGTGCGCGATGCGGGGGGCAAGATCGTCGGTATTGTGTCGGAGCGAGACCTTATTCACGCGCTGGCCGTCGATGCAGCGGCTATCTTACACCGCAAGGTTCAGGATCTGATGACTGGTGAAGTCGTCACATGCAGTTCTTCTGACAGTCTGCAATCGGTTATGGAAAAGATGACCCATGGCCGTTTCCGGCATCTTCCCGTGTTCGATGATGGTGAGTTGCGCGGTATCGTCTCAATCGGTGATGTCGTGAAGTTGCGGATTGCCGAACAATCGGCCGAGGCGGATGCCCTTAAAGCCTATATTGCATCGGGATAAGCGATATTAATCCGCTCCGGCAGCTGTTCGTCGGCTGGTGGTTTCATTGATTACCCTCGTGATCTGAGAAACCACTTTCCACCTGTCTGCGGTAGTAACGCAGGACAAACAGGCGGATGGCGCTCGACAGGCCGTTGCTATTGCTGTCGGCAAGCGAACGCTGGCTGTCAATTTCTGTTATCAGTGCACTGACTGAAACTTGCCGCCCTGCCGCAATATCCTGCAGTGCATCCCAGAAATCCGCTTCCAGCGAAATGCTGGTCCTGTGCCCCGCCAGGGTGACAGAGCGTTTGATCGGGCCAGCCATTTCCTGAGTTTGCGTTATGCGGCGCGGTCGGCGTGTTGCCGATTGGCCTCTATTTCGGTCCGATCATGTCCTGAGGTTTAACGGTTTTGTCAAATTCGGCTTCTGTGACAAAACCGAGCCTGACGGCTTCTTCGCGCAAAGTCGTGCCGTTCTTGTGGGCGGTTTTCGCAACGGTGGTTGCGTTATCATAGCCGATTTTGGGTGCAAGTGCCGTCACAAGCATCAGCGACCGGTTCATCAACTGGGAAATATTTTCCGTATTCGGCTGAATACCCACAACGCAGTTATCCGTGAAGCTGACGCTGGCATCGGCCAGCAATTGCACCGACTGCAGTAAATTGTAAATCATGACGGGCTTGAAGACATTAAGCTCGAAATGGCCGTTCGATCCCGCAACCGAAACGGCCGTCTGGTTACCCATAACCTGCGCACAAACCTGTGTCAGCGCCTCGCATTGGGTGGGGTTGACCTTGCCGGGCATGATGGATGAGCCCGGTTCGTTTTCAGGCAGGGAAAGTTCACCTAAACCGCTGCGCGGGCCAGAACCCAGAAAGCGGATATCATTGGCGATTTTCATCAGGCTGACGGCGATTGTGTTCAAGGCGCCATGCGCTTCAACGATTGCATCATGCGCCGCAAGCGCCTCGAATTTATTGGGGGCTGTCACGAAGGGAAGCTTGGTGATTTTCGCGATTTCCTGCGCGATCATCTTGTCAAAACCCTTATGGGAGTTCAGTCCTGTACCGACCGCCGTGCCGCCCTGCGCCAGCTGGTAGAGGCGCGGCAGGGTGGCTTTGATGCGCTTGATGCCATACTGCACCTGTGTGGCATAACCTGAGAATTCCTGGCCCAGGGTCAGTGGCGTTGCATCCTGGGTATGGGTGCGGCCGATTTTGATGATCGTTTTCCAGGCTTTCGATTTTTCCGACAATGCGCCTTGCAGATGCTCAAGTGCCGGGATCAGCAGATGCACAATCTGTTCTGCGGCCGCGACATGCATGGCGGTTGGAAAGCTGTCATTTGAGGACTGCCCCATATTGCAATGGTCATTGGGGTGTACCGGGTCTTTCGAGCCCATTGTGCCGCCAAGAATTTCAATCGCCCTGTTCGACAGCACTTCATTGCTGTTCATATTCGATTGCGTGCCCGACCCGGTCTGCCAGACGACAAGCGGAAAATTTCCGTCCAGCTTGCCAGCCAGCACATCATCAGCAGCCTGAACGATGGCTTTGCCGATTTTTTTGTCAAGCACGCCAAGCTGCATGTTCACAATCGCCGCTGAGCGTTTGAGGATGGCGAAGCCGCGGATAACCGGCATGGGCATCTGCTCCCACCCGATTTTGAAGTTCTGCAGGCTTCTCTGCGTTTGGGCACCCCAATATTTGTCCGCGGGCACCTTGATCTTGCCGAATGAGTCCGTTTCGATGCGGACTTTGTTCGCTGCTTTCTTCGCCATTTTCTGTTCCCCTCAAATTGACGCTGACCCATAGCATGTCAGTCCGTCAGGAAAAACACGCAAGCCCGTTCCGCGGCTGCTCACGCCACATCGGAGCCCAGATGAAACACTAAGAATTCGCCAGTGTGACGATTCTCCTGCTGTAAGTTTGCGCATCGGAAAGTATCTGATGCATGAGTTCCGCCGCCGGCTGAATATCATGAATCATGCCTGTATTCTGGCCTGCTGGGCCTTTCGCGCCGCCCGCCCTGACCGCCTGCCGCATCGCTTTCAGTTCGGCTGCCGTCGCGCCGCTGTTTTTCGCTTTCTCGTAAGCGATGATTTGGGGTGTTGTGATTGCCCTGACCGGCGCGCCGGTCATCGAATCGGACACGATTGTATCAGTTTCCCTTGCCTCAAGCAGGGCCGCGCGATAGCTGCGGCCCGCATCGCTTTCAGGTGTGGCGACAAAGCGCGTGCCGATCTGTACACCGACCGCCCCCAGCGCCAGTGCGGCAAGAAAACCGCGCCCGTCGGCAATGCCCCCTGCGGCGAGCACCGGCACTTTTACCGCGTCGACAACCTGGGGGATGAGCGGCAGGCTGGCCACATTGCCGACATGCCCGCCTGCCTCGCAGCCCGATGCGATAATCGCATCCACGCCTTCTGCCTCAACCCGTTTGGCATGCTCAACACTCGGCACAACGGGAATGACGATAATACCGGCATCCTTGAGCATCCGGACAGCACTTTCCCCGGGATCGGCGCGCCCTGTTGTGACGATCGGGATGTTTTCTTCGATGCATAGTTCGGCGCGGGATCGGGTAAAGGCCTTGCCCATAGGCGTGATATTGACGGCAATCGGTTTGCGGGTCAGTGCGCGGGTTTCGTGAATATCGCGCCGCAGATCGTCAAGCGTGTCGCCAAAAGTGTGCAAGATGCCAAGCCCGCCTGCCTCACTTACCGCCGCGGCAAGACGCGGGCCGCCAGCCCCTTGCATCGCCCCCTGCAATATCGGGACTTCAATGCCCAGCATATCGCAGATGAGAGTGTGAAACATAGCAGAGCCGCCTTCTGGAAAACCGTGGATTCTTGTTATTTTTTCCGGAACTGGTCCAGGCTGACCACCTCACCGGTTTTCTGCGCTTCCGCACTGTCTTCTTCGTCGGCTGTCTCCTGATCTTCGAGCGGCGACTGCAGATCCCGGCTTTCCAGTGCAGCTTCGTCTGCTTCCTCATCTTCCTCGGGAGAGAATTGCAGGCCAAATCGCACGCTGGGATCGAAGAAATTCTTGATTGCGACAAAGGGAATCGTCAGGGTTTCGGGCTGATTGTCAAAGCTCAGCGTGATTTCGAACTTGTCGTCATCGACTTTAAGGTCCCAGAACTGATGCTGAATGACGATCGTCATTTCCTGGGGATAGCGCTCACGCAACCGCTCTGAGATGATCGTTTCAGGGTGATCGGTGCGAAACGCGACATAGAAATGATGCGCGCCGGGAAGGGCGCCGGTGTCGGCAACTTCGGCAATAACCGCATGAACAACCCCGCGCAATGCTTCCTGAACCAGTTCCCGATATTCAATAATGTCGCTCACTACCACTCACTCCTGAGAGAATTTGCGACACTTTAGAGGATAATTTTATCGGATTGAACCTCCGATCAGTCTGCAGGCGGGAAACAGATGATGAGTGGAGGGCTTCTGTTGCCCGGCGCCCTCCGGGCCGCGCTTGCCTAATTAGGCAGCGGCGAGGGCAAAGCCCTCATTGTTGTCGTTCGCAATTAAGGAACTGGCCCGATAACGATGGTACCATGCCGGGCGAAAGATACGTCTTTACACGCTCGTCGATCCTGTTTCGCCCCCAAAGCGGACCGTAGACAGGTGAACCCTGTCGCCGGTACCGATGCGCCTGCGCGCAAGAAACTGGTGGAGGCGCCGGGTACTGCCCCCGGGTCCGATACGCTTATTTCACGCTCGTTTATCGCCATAGTCAGTCATGAACTGACATAGCTAATATGCGGTCGACCGGGTTTAATTTCAATAAATTTCAGACTAGGGTTGCAAGATCCTGATTCCAGTGGCGAATTGATTATCACATGCAGCAATATCTCGATCTGATGCGCCATGTGCGCGATAACGGCACGCTGAAGCAGGATCGTACAGGCACGGGAACGCGCAGTGTTTTTGGCTATCAGATGCGGTTCGATCTGCGCCAGGGTTTCCCGCTGCTGACCACCAAGAAACTGCACCTGAAATCGATTATTCACGAGCTACTGTGGTTTCTGTCGGGCAGTACCAATATTGCTTGTCTGAAGGAAAATGGTGTCAGTATCTGGGACGAATGGGCGGACCCGAACGGTGAGCTGGGGCCGGTCTACGGGTTCCAGTGGCGCTCCTGGCCGACCCCTGACGGGCAGCAGATCGATCAGATCACGCAGCTTGTTTCAGATATTCGCAGCAATCCCGATTCGCGCCGCCTGATAGTCAGCGCCTGGAATGTCGCCAATATCGGGGAAATGGCGTTGCCACCCTGCCATTGCCTGTTCCAGTTTTATGTCGCAGATGGGCACCTGTCCTGCCAGCTCTATCAACGCAGCGCGGATATCTTCCTCGGCGTCCCCTTCAATATCGCTTCTTATGCGTTGCTGACCATGATGATCGCGCAGATCTGTGATCTGGAAGCGGGTGAGTTCATTCATACATTGGGGGATGCGCATCTTTACAGCAATCATATGACGCAGGTGGATGAACAGCTGGCGCGCAGGCCTGGCCCCTTGCCGCACATGTGGATCAACCCGGATGTGCAGGATATTTTCGCGTTCACCTATGACGATTTCGAGCTGCGCAATTATCAGGCACAGCCCCATATTTCCGCACCTGTCGCGGTGTGAGGGACGATGCTCATATCTCTTATCGTCGCGAAAGCCCGCAATGATGTGATCGGCCGCGATGGCGGGCTGCCCTGGCATATTCCTGAAGATCTGAAATTCTTCAGGAAAGTGACCATGGGCAAGCCGGTGATCATGGGGCGCAAAACCTGTCAGTCCATCGGGCGTGCTCTGCCCGGCCGGCTCAATATCGTCATCACACGGAACAGGGGCTGGCGGGTCGACGGGGTCACTGTCGTGGATGGATTGCCCGCCGCATTAGAGGCCGCAAGGGTGGCAGGGGCCGAAGAAGCAATGGTTATCGGGGGTGAGGAAATTTACCGCGCGGCATTGCCGCTTGCCGACCGGGTCTACATGACCGAAGTGGATCTGGAAGTCGCGGGGGATGCGAGCTTTCCCCGCATTGACGAGGCTGACTGGGTGGAGGTGCGCCGCGAAGAAAGAAAAGGCGGGACCGGTGACAGCGGGGAGGAGCAGAGCCCGGCATACGCCTTTGTCACGCTGGAGCGACGGCGCAAGCCGGTGGCCTGAATTGTACGAACCGCCGCCTATTCAATAACGATTCGGGGGGCTTCGCGCCGCGTCGCGCTGTCACTTGCCTCGAGTTTAGCCAGGATCTCTTCCGCAATCGCGCGATATACCTGCGCGGCCGCACTGTCGGGGGCGCAGGCGACGATCGGGGTGCCGGCATCGGCTGTTTCTCTTATCTCGGGATAGATCGGGATTTCACCCAGAAAGTTGCAGCCAAGTTTCGCGGCGGTGTCCCGGGCACCACCATGGCCGAAGATATAATGTTTTTCGTCACTGCCGGGAACCGCGAAATAGCTCATATTCTCGATGATCCCCAGTACAGGCACCTTGGTGCGTTCGAACATCGCCAGGCCGCGACGCGCATCGATCAATGCGATCTCCTGCGGTGTTGACACGATCACCGCACCGGCCATCGGCACCTTTTGCGCCATGGTGAGTTGCGCATCGCCCGTGCCGGGCGGCATGTCGACCACCATAATATCAAGTTCGCCCCAATCGACATCGGTCATCATCTGGTTGAGTGCGCTCATCACCATCGGGCCGCGCCAGATCATTGCTGTGTCTTCATCGACAAGAAAACCGATCGACATGCATTTGATGCCGAAATTTTCCATCGGGTTGAGCTTGTGCCCATCCGGCGAAGTCGGCTTGCCGCCGATTCCCAGCATGCGCGGGATGGAGGGGCCGTAAATATCCGCATCCAGCAAACCGACCCGGCGCCCGTTCGCGGCCAAGGCAAGCGCCAGATTGACTGCGGTCGTCGATTTGCCGACACCGCCTTTGCCGCTTGCCACCGCGATGACTTGCCTGACACCGGGAATGCCGGGCTTGTCTGCTGCCGGTGCCTGCCCAATTTGCGGGCGAAGATTTGTCTGTGCAGTCTCGGCAGACCCGTTTGTCGGCCGCTGGCTGGTCGTTGGTCTGTCAGCCATGCTGTCTGAATGCGCAGTCAGCACCGCCACCACCTTGACGACGCCGGGCAGTTTGCGCACCGCGTCGATACAGGCCATGCGCAACGGTTCCTTTGCTTCCGCCTCACGCGGATCGATTTCCAGTGCGAACCGCACCACCCCGTCTTCGATTTGCAAACCTTGCACTATTCCAAGCGTCACGACATCGGCATTTCTGTCCGGGTCGTTTACCCCTGATAGCGCCGCGACAATTTCCTGTTCCTGCGGGTTATTCACGATCTCACCATTCGTTCGCTGACGGTTGCGGAAAGCTTGAATCCACCTGCCGAAAAGCCCAAATCCTGTTTTTGTCGGCATTGGTTTGTGTTGCGCCCTGTAAAATGCGTGGGGTTTTTCTGTCTTTGCATTGCTTGCGCATTAGGGCTGTCATATAAACCTTGCGGTGATGAAAGCCAACGGGCAGGCCAAAGATGATTACGGTTCGGTCGCCGATTGGCAAGAACCCGCTGCGATTGAATGCCATATATCGCCGGCGCGACAAACTCGAAAATGGAGCGGATTTTCATGCCTTGGAGCAATAACGGAGACGGCGGTTCCGGTGGTCGCGGACCATGGGGGCAAGGGCCATCCGGCGGTGGCGGACCATGGGGGCAGGGGGGTGGCCCCGGCGCACAGCCGCCCGATCTGGACGAATTGCTGCGCAAGGGGCAGGATCGGCTGAAGAATATTTTCCCCGGCGGCAAAATCGGCGGCGGCGGCTTCCTGATTGTGGGCGTTGTCATTTTAGTGCTGTGGCTTGCGACCGGTTTTTATCGGGTGGAAACCGATCAGCAGGGTGTTGTGCTGCGTTTCGGTAAATTCAGCGAACTGACACAGCCTGGTCTGAATTATCATCTGCCCTATCCGATCGAGAGCGTCATCACACCGGCGGTGACCAACGTCAATCGGGTTGATATCGGTTTTCGCACGTTCGCCGATGTGCGGAACCCCGACCGGGTGCAGGACATTCCCAAGGAAAGCCTGATGCTGACCGGCGATGAAAATATCGTCGATGTGGACTTTTCGGTGTTTTGGCGGATCAGCGATGCCGCAAAATATCTGTTCAATACCCAGAATCCCGACGCCAATGTGAAAGCGGTGGCGCAAAGCGTGATGCGTGAGGTCATTGGCAGGATGGAAATTACGCCGGTGCTTACCGAAGCGCGTAATGAAATCGAGCAGGAGGTCGCCCTGCTGACCCAGAATGTACTGGACAGCTATGAAGCCGGGGTGGAAATCCGTCAGGTGCAGTTGCAGAAAGTCGACCCGCCCACTGCGGTAATCGATGCTTTCCGTGATGTGCAGGCGGCACGTGCCGATAAGGTGCGGCAACGCAACGAAGCCGAAGCTTATGCCAATGATATTATTCCGCGTGCCCGCGGTGAAGCCGCGCAGATCGATCAGGCGGCGCAGGCTTATCTGCAGCAGACCGTCGCGGAAGCCGAAGGTGACGCGCAACGTTTTTTGCAGGTCTATGAGCAATATACCAAAGCGAAGGATGTGACCCGCCGCCGTATTTATCTGGAGACGATGGAAAAAGTGTTCGCAGATATGAACAAGGTGATTGTTTCAGACGGGGAAGGCGCCGGCGTCGTGCCTTATCTGCCACTGCCCGAAATCCGTAACCGTTCGCAGGGAGGGCAGTAATCATGAACAGAAAATTTGCGATTTTCTCGCTGATTATCATTGGCATTGCCGGACTGCTGGCTTACTCGATGTTGTTCACCGTAAACCAGACTCAGCAGGCGCTGGTGTTGCAGTTCGGCGATCCACGCCGGCTGGTGCAAGAGCCGGGTATCTCCTGGAAACTTCCCTTCATTCAGAACGTGACCTATTTCGAAAGGCGTATTCTGGATCATGACATTCCTGAAGCCGAGGTCATTGCATCGGATCAGAAGCGGTTGGTTGTCGATGCATTCGCACGCTACCGAATTACCGATCCGCTGAAGTTCCGGCAGACAGTGGTGACAAATGCCGCGGTCGGCGCGCGTCTGACCACATTGCTTAACGCAGGTTTGCGGCAGGTGCTTGGCAAGGAAAGCTTTTTTACCATTTTGTCGGGCGAGCGGACGGCCCTGATGGGATTGATTGAAGAACGGGTCAATCGCGAAGCCGAACAGTTCGGTATCGAGGTTGTCGATGTGCGCATCCGCCGGGTGGACCTGCCGGATGCCAACAGTCAGGCGATTTATCGCCGGATGCAGACAGAACGCGAACGGGAGGCCCGCGAAGCCCGTGCCCAGGGTGCTGAAGATGCGCAGCGTATCCGCTCTCTCGCAGATCGTGAAAAGACCGTGCTGCTGGCCGAAGCCAAGCGTGATGCCGAAATCATCCGTGGTAAGGGGGATGCGGAACGCAACCGTATCTACGCCGAAGCCTTTGGACAGGACCCTGAGTTCTTTGCTTTTTATCGCTCGATGCGTGCGTATGAGCAGGCATTGTCATCAAATGATACGACGATGGTTCTGTCACCAGATAGCGATTTCTTCCGTTATTTCGGTGAATTCATGGGCGAACCTGAGCAGAAGTGACGGTTGGGGATTGGCGCGGCTTGCCGGTTTCAAGGTATCGGCGCCATGACGCATTGGCGTTGCCATGCAGGAACTGATAGTTGCTTTGGGCATTCTGTTGGTTGTCGAGGGGGCGCTTTATGCACTGTTCCCCGGCGCCATGAAGCGTATGATGTCCTTTGTGCAGCAGATGCCTGACAGCGGCCTGCGACGGGCGGGTATGATGTTTGCCTGCCTGGGAACCTTGCTTGTCTGGTTTTTGCGTGGTTAGCGATGCGGTACCTGTATTTACCGCCTGCCAGTGGGCAAATATGTTTCCGAACGTGGTAAGCTTGTCGCATTTTTTCCATTATCGCGGGATATTAGTTGTTGTGACGCGCAGAGGTGCGGCAAACCGAAAACTGAAGGAAGTGCACTTATGAATTCTGCAGCAGTAAGAACGCCGGTGATGGCGCTGCTGGCGCTGGTCCTGATAATTGCCTCGTCCTGGACAGGCCCTGCTTCAGCCAGAAAGGCGCCGGACAGTTTTGCCGATCTGGCGGAAAAGCTGTCGCCCGCTGTGGTGAATATCTCGACCAAGCAGCTCGTTAAATCCCCGCATCTGAACGAGATGCCGCAATTCCCCCCCGGATCGCCTTTTGAGGATTTGTTTCGGGATTTCTTCGATCAGCAGCAGGGACAACAACGTTCACGGCGCGTCACATCCCTTGGTTCAGGCTTTATCATTGATGCTGCGGGTATCATCGTCACCAACAATCACGTGATTGCACAGGCCGATGAAATCACCGTCAATCTCAGCGATGGCAGTCAGCTTGCGGCCGAACTGGTTGGCCGCGACCCCAAGACGGATCTCGCCGTACTGAAAGTCGAAACCGACAAGCGTTTGCCTTTCGTCAATTTCGGCACGTCCGACAATATACGTGTCGGCGACTGGGTGCTGGCGATTGGTAATCCCTTCGGTCTTGGCGGATCGGTTTCCGCCGGCATTATCTCTGCTGAAAACCGCAATATCAATTCGGGCCCCTATGACTCGTTTCTGCAAACTGATGCGGCGATCAACCGGGGCAATTCCGGCGGTCCGCTGTTCAATCTCGATGGTGAGGTTGTCGGCGTGAATACCGCGATCATTTCCCCCTCAGGCGGCTCCATCGGTATCGGGTTCGCCATTCCGTCCAATATTGCCGCCAATGTCGTCACGCAGCTGCGTGAATTCGGTGAAACCCGGCGCGGCTGGCTTGGGGTGCGTATTCAGTCGGTGACCGATGAGCTTGCGGAGAGCTTCGGGCTTGACAAGGCGCGTGGCGCGCTGGTTGCCGAAGTCACCGATGGCGGGCCGGCGAAACAGGCCGGCATTCGGGTTGGCGATGTGATCCTCAGTTTCAATGATGAGGATGTGCCCGAGATGCGTGAACTGCCGCGCATTGTTGCGGGAACAGAGGTCGGCAAGGAAGTCGAGGTGGTTGTCTGGCGCGATGGCGAGAAAAAGGAGTTCGATGTTACGCTGGGCCGGCTTGAGGATTTCGAGCGTGCCGAGGGTGTGGCTGCGGATCCGTCCGATGATCAGGGCAGCGCAATTGCCGAGCTTGGTCTGACATTGCTGCCGCTTAACGATATTGTGCGTGAGCAATTCGGCATTGCCGAGAATATCGAAGGCGTCGCGGTAATCGATGTGGAACCCGCCAGCGCCGCGGCTGAAAAGGGAATCCGTCCCGGCGATGTGATCGTCGAGGTGGCGCAGCAGGAGGTCCGCTCTCCGGGTGAGATCGCAAAGAAAGTGGAGGAAATCCGCAAGAGCGACAAAAAGTCCGTTCTGTTGTTGCTCAATCGCGGTGGCGATCTGCGTTTTGTCGCTGTGAAGCTGGCTGACAAATAGAAATGTGAAACGCCCGGATGCGCAATGATGCACAATGATGCACAGTGTTGCACCCGATCGCATCCGGGCTTTTACGCTTCTAACCCGCCTTTAGCTCTAACTTTGCGTTCTCGCCCCATTGGGCGCTGCCCGCCCGGCTGCTCAACCCGTGTGAAACGCGCTGCTGCGATAGCCTTGCAGATAGAGCAGGGCTGTCAGATCCGCATGATTGATTTGCGCGCGCGCGGCCGCTGCGACCACCGGTTTCGCGTGATAGGCAACACCCATGCCGGCAACCTCGATCATGGCGAGATCATTGGCCCCATCCCCCACAGCCAGAGCCTCATCCGGGGTGATCTGTAATGTCTCGCATTGTCGGCGCAGGGTGGCGAGCTTTGCTTCGCGACCCAGAATAGGATCTTTCACCCCTTTCAGGCGGCCCTGCTCGAACAAAAGCCGGTTTGCAAATGTCTCATGAAAACCAACTTCACTTGCCACTCTTTCGGTGAAATAGGTAAAACCGCCCGAAACAAGTACGCATTGCGCGCCATTGGCCCGCATGGTCTGCACCAGTTCCCGCGCGCCGGGCATTAATTTCACCCGCTCCGCATAGGCTGTGGCGAGTATTGCTTCGGGTAGCGGGCCCAGCATATCGATCCGCGCGCGCAACGCGGCCTCAAACTCCAGCTCACCGCGCATGGCCTGTTCGGTAATCGCTGCAACTTCGTTCTTCCTGCCGGCGAAATCGGCAATTTCGTCAAGACATTCGACCGTGATGATAGTGGAATCCATATCGGCGATCAGCAGTTTGCGCTGTCTTTCTTCCTTTTCGCCGTGAATGACAAGATCGATAGGGGCCTCGCCGATCAGGGCGCGGACAGCCGGTTCCGCCATCTCAGGCGGGATCCCCGCACAGCCAAGATCACACGCTACCCCCGGTGCCAGCCACTCGGGTGCCCCTGCAATCGCGCCAAGATCTTCGAGCCTGTCGCGGACCGCATCGATCAGCCCGGCATCGATGACGGGATGCGCCGGATTGCAGATCAATGTGAGGAGAATTTGCATATTCGGAACGCCAAGGTAAAAAAGCCCATGAACTGGACCGGATGACAATTGTGCAGCAACATGCCGTTCTTATTGCAGGGCCGACCGCCAGCGGCAAGTCCGCTGTGGCATTGCGACTGGCCGAGGCGCTGGCCGATGCGGGCGGCGCGGTCATTATCAATGCAGACAGCATGCAGCTATATCGTGAGCTGGCGGTGCTTACCGCGCGGCCCACGCAGGCGGAGACAGATCGCGTTCCGCACAGGCTTTACGGTATCCGGCCTGCGTGGGAACCCTGCTCGGCGGGGCAGTGGGCAGCTCTTGCGGCGGCTGAAATCCGCGCAGGCTGGCAGCGCGGGCAGACCCCTGTACTGGTGGGCGGAACAGGGCTTTATTTTCGCGCACTGACGGTGGGACTTGCGGAAATTCCCGAAATCGATCCGCAAACCCGTGCGGCCGCGCGGCAATATATGGCGCAGCTCGGTCCGGCGGCCTTCCATGCCGAACTTGCCATGCGCGACCCGCAAACCGCTGCAGCCGTGCGACCGACCGATCCGCAGCGTTTGCTCAGGGCCTGGGAGGTGCTGGCGCAAACCGGCAGGCCGCTTGCTGAGTGGCAGCAGGACCCGGTGCGTGCGCCATTTTCCGATGAAGAGGTGAAATTCACCTCTATCGCGCTGATGCCGGAGCGGCAGGAAATCTATCGCCGGTGTGATCAGCGGTTCGATGCGATGATTGCTGGCGGCGCGCTGGACGAGGTCGCCGCACTCGACAAGCTGGCACGCGCACATGGATTGCCGGACAGTCTGCCGCTTATGCGTGCGGTAGGGGTGCCTTATCTGCGCGGCTATCTGCAGGGCGAACTTGACCGCGCGACGGCGATCGAAAAAGCCAAGACCGCCACACGGCGCTACGCAAAAAGGCAGCTAACCTGGATTCGTCATCAGATGATTGCGTGGAATATCGTTAATGCGCAAGATTCCGAAAGTTTATATTCTGAAATCTTTTCAATAATTGTCAAATCTGGGTTGACCGGGCAAGATTGAGCCGCTAGGTTGCGCCGTCAATCGGGATGATCTGCGATCTGCAGATCTGGGCCAGCCGGCATTAGGGCCGGCTTTCTTTTTGGTAAAAAGGTCTTGCCGCCGCTGATATGTTGTCGCGGCGCGGGACAGTGGGAAAAATGTGATGACTGAGAATGGGATAACCGGCGCGGAAATCGTGATCAGGGCGCTTGAGGATCAGGGCGTGGAGGTGATCTTCGGCTATCCCGGTGGCGCGGTTCTGCCGATTTATGACGAGTTGTTTCAGCGGGACCATAACATCAGGCATGTGCTGGTCCGGCATGAGCAGGGGGCTGTGCATGCGGCGGAAGGCTATGCGCGGGCAACGGGCAAGCCCGGGGTTGTGCTTGTCACGTCAGGTCCGGGTGCGACCAATGCGGTGACCGGTCTGACCGATGCGCTGATGGATTCGATCCCGCTTGTCGTCCTGACCGGTCAGGTGCCTACTGCGCTGATCGGAAATGATGCGTTTCAGGAAGCCGATACGGTCGGCATCACGCGCCCCTGCACAAAACATAACTGGCTAGTCAAGGATCCGCATGATCTGGCGCGGGTTATTCATGAAGCTTTTTATGTGGCGACAAAAGGGCGCCCCGGTCCGGTCGTCATCGATATCCCGAAAGATGTGCAGTTTGCGGAAGGAAGCTATGTCGGCCCCGGCAATGTTGCCCATCGCACATATAAACCGCGTGTAAAAGGCGATCTGGAGAAGATCAAGGATGCGGTGGATGCGATTGCCGCCGCGAAAAAGCCGGTCATCTATACTGGCGGCGGCGTGATCAATTCAGGCCCCGCCGCAAGTCAGCTGTTGCGCGAGCTTGCCCGGCTGACGGGCTATCCGGTCACCTCCACCCTGATGGGGCTTGGGGCCTTTCCGGCGGATGACCCGCAATGGCTGGGCATGCTGGGCATGCATGGCACATGGGAAGCCAATCATGCGATGCATCAATGCGATGTCATGCTGTGTGTCGGTGCGCGGTTCGATGATCGGGTGACCGGGCGTCTTGATGCCTTTTCACCGAACTCCACCAAGATCCATATCGATATCGATCCCTCATCGATCAACAAGAATGTGATTGTCGATATTCCGATCGTGGGCGATGTCGCGCATGTGCTTGAGGATCTGATCCGCGTCTGGAAGGCAAAGGTTTGCCGTCCCGATAAAACCGCGCTTGAGCAATGGTGGCACGAGATTGATGGCTGGCGCGCGCGTAATTGCCTTGCCTATGCGCCGTCCCGGTCGGTTATCAAGCCGCAACATGCAATCGAGCGGCTCTACGCGCTGACCAAGGATCGCGATACCTATATCACCACCGAGGTCGGGCAGCATCAGATGTGGGCGGCGCAGTTTTTCCGCTTTCAGGAGCCCAATCGCTGGATGACCTCGGGCGGGCTTGGGACCATGGGTTATGGGCTGCCTGCTGCGGTGGGGGTACAGATGGCATTCCCCGACAGTCTTGTTGTCGATATTGCGGGCGAGGCATCGGTGCAGATGACGATGCAGGAGATGTCCACAGCGGTGCAGTATGATCTTCCGATCAAGATTTTCATCCTGAATAATGAATATATGGGGATGGTCCGGCAGTGGCAGGAATTGCTGCATGGCGGGCGCTATTCCCATTCCTATTCGGATTCGCTGCCCGATTTCGTCAAGCTGGCAGAAGCTTATGGGGCGGTCGGAATCCGCGCCAGCGACCCCGCAAGCCTTGACGATGCAATCGCCGAGATGATCGATATCAAAAGGCCGGTATTGTTTGATTGCGTTGTCGACAAGACGGAAAACTGTTTTCCGATGATTCCGTCGGGCGCAGCGCATAACGAAATGATTTTGAGCGATCTGGCCGAGCAAAGCGTATCCGACGCGGGCAAAACCCTGGTCTGACCCCCGCTCAATTAGCGAAAGAGTATTTTTATGTCAGCAAGTGAGGCAATTCAGACCCATACCATTGCGGCGCTGGTCGACAATGAAGCAGGGGTGCTGGCCCGGGTCATCGGCCTGTTTTCCGGGCGCGGCTATAATATCGAGAGTTTGACTGTCGCTGAAGTCGATGCAGAGGAGCATACCTCACGCATCACAATCGTGACATCGGGGTCGGCGCAGGTGATTGAGCAGATCAAGGCACAGCTCGATCGGCTGGTACCGGTGCACAGGGTGGTCGATCTGACGGTCGAAACGGTACCGCTCGAGCGTGAGCTTGCGCTGCTCAAACTGCGGGCATCGGGCGAAAAGCGGGTTGAATCCCTGCGGCTCGCTGATGCGTTTCGCGCACGGGTGGTGGATTCGACACTGAACTCTTTTGTCTTCGAACTCACTGGCGCGCCGGAGAAAATCAATGCATTTATCGAGTTGATGGGGCCGCTTGGTCTTATCGATGTATCGCGTACCGGCGTTGCGGCTATTTCCCGTGGCGCCGAACCGTTGTAAGACGGGCGCAAAACAGTTGGCGCCGTATCGCTGTTGACGCGCGCGCCGGTTAACCCATGAACGAAGCTAACGAGAAAGCGGGGAAGTGCCATGCGCGTGTATTATGATCGCGATGCCGACGTCAATCTGATCAAGTCGAAGAAAGTAGCCATCATCGGTTACGGTAGCCAGGGGCATGCGCATGCGCTGAACCTGAAGGATTCCGGGGTCAAGGAGGTGGCGGTGGCGCTGCGTCCGGGATCAGCGAGTGCGGCGAAAGCCGAAGCTGAGGGGCTGAAGGTGATGAGCCCGGCCGATGCGGCAAAATGGGCCGATATGATGATGATGCTGACGCCTGATGAATTGCAGGCAAGCATTTACGAGGACAGCCTGCGCGACAATATGCGTGAAGGTGCTGCGCTGGCATTTGCCCATGGTCTGAATATTCACTTCAATCTGATCGATCCGCGGCCCGATCTCGATATTTTCATGATTGCGCCGAAAGGCCCCGGCCACACGGTACGGTCGGAATATCAGCGCGGCGCGGGTGTGCCCTGCCTGATTGCTGTGGCACAGGATGCCAGCGGCAATGCGCATGATATCGGTCTGTCCTATGCGTCGGCCATTGGCGGTGGCCGTGCGGGTATCATCGAAACAACCTTCCAGGAAGAGTGCGAAACAGACCTGTTTGGCGAACAGACGGTGCTTTGCGGCGGGCTGGTCGAGCTGATGAAGGCAGGCTTCGATACCTTGGTCGAGGCTGGTTATGCACCCGAAATGGCCTATTTCGAGTGCGTTCATGAAGTGAAGCTGATCGTCGATCTGATTTACGAGGGCGGTATCGCCAACATGAATTACTCGATTTCGAATACCGCGGAATATGGCGAGTATGTCACCGGCCCGCGGGTTGTGACCGACGCAACGCGGCAGGCAATGCGCGATTCGCTGAACGATATTCAGTCAGGCAAGTTCACCCGTGACTGGATGCTGGAAAATCAGGTGCATCAGACCAACTTCAAGGCGATGCGCGCCCGGATGAGCCAGCATGGTATCGAGGATGTGGGTGAACGGCTGCGCGCCATGATGCCCTGGATTGCCGAAAGCCGGCTTGTCGACAAAAGCAAGAACTAACGTTGGAATGAATGCCGAAAGGGCGGGGGTGACCCCGCCTTTTTTATGAGCGCCAATGCCCGTCGCGATCCTGGCGAGGGCTGGCCGCGTTACCCGCGGTGGGCGGGGGCGTCCTAGAGCTCATTGATGATTTCATGCTCCTGATTGAACCAGAGCGGTGACTTCGACAGATCGATGAATTTGCGTTCATCCTCAAGCAGGAGGCGTCCTGCCTCGCGTGCCGCCGGATCATCCCGGTTGACATCCTCCGGGCTGTCCCACCAGAGTTCCGCGATCCCGTCATAGCCCTGGGGCGCGCCACGCGGCCCGCGTAGCGGTTCATTCAGCTCTTCAGGCGCGGCATGGACCTGCACATAGCGTTTGATACGCAGCGCATCCTTATGCTGTGCCACAAGCGGGGCATGGCGGTTGCGCCAGTAATCCTGAAATTCCGCACGGCTCAGATGCGGCAGCCGGGTCAGACAAAAGGTCAGTTTGATCATGATTTCCTCCGCTCGGGTTTTCCGGTTCCTGATCGTGCGGCGCTAATCCAGCTCTACCCAGACGGGCACATGGTCTGAGGGTTTTTCCCAGCCGCGCGTGTGTTTATCGATCTCGCTGCCTGTCAGCCGGTCGGCTGCTTGCGGTGACAAGAGCAGATAGTCAATGCGGATGCCGTGATCCTTCTGCCAAGCGCCGCCCTGATAATCCCAGAAGGTATAACGGTGCGGTTCGGTATGGCAGGCGCGATAGGCATCTGTCAGCCCCAGATTGAGAAGTTGCCGCATCCAGGCGATTGATTCGTGCCGGAACAGGGCATCGCCTTCCCAGGCGGCCGGATCATGCACATCGTCATCGGTCAGGATAACGTTATAGTCACCGCCCAGCACAAAGGCCTCTTCATGGCTGAGCAGTTCACGCCCATGGGCAAGCAGCCGCTTCATCCAGGCGAGCTTGTACTCGAATTTCGGGCTATCGACCGGATTGCCGTTCGGCAGATAGATCGACGCGACACGCACCGGTCGCTCGCCCTGTTCGACAACCGCTTCGATATAACGCGCCTGTTCGTCGTCAGGGTCGCCGGGCAGGCCGCACCGGATATCGCTTAAGGGATATTTCGACAGGATCGCCACGCCGTTATAGGTCTTCTGCCCGTGCAGCGCGATGTTGTAGCCAAGTTCCTCAATCTCCAGCGCGGGAAACTTCTCATCCATGCACTTGATTTCCTGCAGCAATGCGACATCGGGCGCCGCCTGCTTGAGATAGTCGAGCACGACAGGCAGGCGGGCCTTGATCGAGTTCACGTTCCAGGTGGCGATCTTCATCGGGATAAAGCGATCCTCTGCACAAATGGGGGGATTCTTGAACAAGTCTGTGCGCAGCTTAGCGGATTACCGGTTGTGCGAAAATGTGCTTGCGCTTGACAGGGGGATGCGTACCCGGCACAGGAAGAAGAAAGCACAGAAATTTGCGGAGAGTTGGGAGGATATTATGGCCCGTGCATTTACATTTCCCGGGCAGGGCAGTCAGGCGGTCGGCATGGGGCAGCAGCTTGCCGAAGCGATGCCTGCAGCGCGTGAGGTATTTGAGGAAGTCAATGACGCCCTGTCGCAAAATCTGACGCGGCTGATGTGGGAAGGCCCGGAAGACGAGCTGACGCTGACCGAAAATGCGCAGCCCGCCCTGATGGCCGTCAGTGTTGCGGTTGCGCGCGTTCTTGAGCGCGAAGGCGGTCTTGATCTGGGGGAGAAGGTTAAATTTGTTGCCGGACACTCACTTGGCGAATATTCCGCATTGACTGCTGCCGGCGCCCTTGGCCTGTCGGATACGGCGCGGTTGCTCAAGCTGCGCGGACAGTCGATGCAAAAGGCGGTGCCGGTGGGTGAGGGGGCAATGGCTGCCTTGCTGGGTGCGGATCTGGGGCAGGCTGAAGGGGCCGCGGAAGCAGGGGCAAAGGCGGAAGCGGCGGTCTGTCAGGTTGCCAATGACAATGCGCCCGGCCAGGTCGTGATCAGCGGTGCGCGTGCAGCGGTTGAAGCGGCGATCGCGGCAGCCAAGGAGATGGGGGTCAAACGCGGAACGTTGTTGCCGGTCAGTGCACCCTTCCACTGCGCCCTGATGCAGCCTGCCGCCGATGCCATGGCCGAAGCACTTGCCACAATCGAAATTCAGGCACCGATCCCCGCGCTTGTCGGCAATGTCACCGCAGGTATCGTTGAGGATCCCGAAGAAATCCGCAGCCTTCTGGTTGCCCAGGTCACTGGCATGGTCCGTTGGCGCGAAAGCATTGAGTTCATGGTGGCCAACGGAATCGATACAGTCGTTGAACTGGGAGCCGGCAAGGTGCTGACGGGTATGGCCAAACGGATTAACCGTGATCTGACGGGTATGGCCGTCGGTACCCCTGAGGAGATCGAGGCATTTCTGAAGACCCTTTGATCATCACAAGGGTCGGGTTATTGAGCGTCGTCCCGCCCGTTGCCATAGCCATCCCGAAAAAGGTGCAGCAGCTCAGCCGCGGCTTCCCCCGCGGGTAGGGCGCCTGCCTTCACCGCCTGTTCAAGTGCGGGTGCGCGCGCCGCAATCTTCGGATCCGCGTGCAGCATTTCCAGCAACCCGTCATGCACTTCCGACCACATCCAGGCACGTGCCTGTTCGGCGCGCCGCTGGGTCAGCTCACCTGTCTCGCCGCCAAGGGCGTCGCGATAGTCCTGGATTGCCTGCCAGACTTCTGCCAGGCCAAGGCCGGTCAGGGCAGAGGTTTTGAGAACAGGGACCTGCCAGTTCTGGCTCTTGGGCCGCATCAGATGCAGGGCTGCCTGATGCTCCGCCGCCGCCCGGCCTGCCGCCGCCGCGAAATCGCCATCCGCCTTATTGACGATGACAAGATCGGCAAGCTCCATAATGCCGCGCTTGATGCCCTGTAATTCGTCCCCGCCACCCGGTGACAGCAACAGCACGAACATATCGACCATATTGGCTACTTCTGTTTCCGACTGGCCGACACCCACCGTTTCGATGATGACCACGTCATAGCCTGCCGCCTCGCTCATCAGCATGGCTTCGCGGGTGCGTCGTGCCACCCCGCCAAGCGCGCCGCCCGATGGCGAGGGCCGGACAAACGCGTTCGGATCGCGTGCAAGCTGCTCCATACGGGTCTTGTCGCCAAGGATCGATCCGCCTGAACGGGTTGAGGACGGGTCGATAGCCAGCACGGCGATTTTCAGCCCGAGCGATGTGAGATGGCTGCCGAATGCCTCGATAAAGGTGGATTTGCCGACCCCCGGCGCACCTGAAAATCCAAGCCGGATGGCCCCGCCCGTATGGGGCAGCAGCGTGCGCAGCATGGCACCCGCATCGGCCCGGTCGCTCAGGCGGGTGGATTCGACCTTTGTGATCGCACGGGCAAGAGCACGCCTTTCCCCCTTCAGAAGTCGTGCGGCAAGTGCGTCAGGTCCGTTCGCCGAAGATTTTCCCGGTTCGCTCATAACCGTTTGCCTAACCTGCTTTACCGAACCCTGCAAGGGCTCACCGCATTGTTTGGTTTTGCTGTTTGCAAGCGGGGGGCGGGCAGGTTCTAATAGTGCCCGTAAACAAACGGAGAGGATGAATGCGGCGGTCGGCGAATGGGAATGTCCGTAACGCGTGTCTTGGTGTGCTGCTGCTGATGTGTTTGGCGGGCTTTCCGGTACTGGCATCGGCTAAACAGGCGATGGGTGACAGGCCCGCATCCGAAGAGCCGTTGACGGTCGATCTGGGGTTCGAATTCTATTTCGGCGGTTTGCATGTGCTGTCGCTTGTTGCCGATGGTGTCGTGGGCAAGACGGATTACCGGCTCAGTTCCGAATTGCGGACCCGCGGGCTGACGGATCTGTTTTTCCGCTCCGTGATACGCAGTCATAGCGCTGGTGGTTTTGCCTCCGACGCGGCTGCAACTGACATTGCCGCAATCCGGCCGCGGCCGCGAAATTTTGAAACAGCCAGCGATGGCCGTTGGGGTGCGCGACAGGTAACGATTGACTATGTGGATGGCGATCCGCATCAGGTTGCCGCCGAACCACCCTATAACCGCGACAATCGCGCGCCCGTGAGCGATGAATTAAGGCGCGACACCGTCGATCCGCAAACCGCGGCACTGTTATCCATTGCCGCAGGAGCCGGTGAGGATAGCTGTGGGGGCTCTGTGCCGGTGTTTGACGGGCGGCGGCGTTACAATCTCAACTTTACCTATCTGGGCATCGACGAGCTTAAGGCCAGCAAGCAGGGCATTTATGCAGGCCCGGCTGTACGGTGCCGACTAGTTTACGAGCGGATCGCCGGGTTTGACGAAGCCTATGCCCGCGAGCATGGCGATGGCAGGGAGCATGAGGTGACGCTCTGGATTGCCTCGTTCGCCGAGGGGCGGTTGCATTTGCCGGTCCGGATGATGGCCGATACCCGTTTTGGCAAGGCGCTTGGTCATCTGCGTTTTATCGACATCAGTTCCCCTGACACGGCGCAGCGTGCGGCCGGACTTGGCACAAATGGTTGATTGCGCCGCCGCGCTTCTGTACGCAGACCTGCCGGTCAGCCGCAGCTTGCCGGTTTACCGCGGCAAGAATGGCAGAAAAAGGGCGAGTGAATGAAGCTAGGGATAATTGGCGGCAGCGGTGTGTACGAGATCGAGGGGCTCGAAAACCCGGTTTGGGAGCATGTGGAAAGCCCCTGGGGGCAACCGTCTGATGCGATGCTGAGCGGCAGTTTGAACGGCACCGAGATGGTATTTCTGCCGCGCCATGGACGTGGCCATTACCACGCGCCGGGCAGCATCAATTATCGCGCCAATATCGACGCGCTGAAGCGGCTTGGCGTGACCGATATTCTGTCTATTTCCGCCTGTGGTTCGTTCCGCGAGGCGCTGGCGCCGGGGACTTTTGTGATTGTCGATCAGTTCATCGACCGCACCTTCGCGCGTGAAAAGAGCTTTTTTGGCGAAGGGCTTGTTGCGCATCTGTCGATGGCGGACCCTGTCTGCGGGCGGCTTGGCGATCTGCTGGACAGCGCGATTGCCGAACTTGGCGTGCCGTATCGGCGAGGCGGCACCTATCTGGCGATGGAGGGGCCGCAATTCTCCACCCGCGCGGAATCGGAACTCTACCGTAGCTGGGGCTGCGATGTGATCGGGATGACCAATATGCCTGAAGCCAAGCTGGCGCGGGAGGCGGAAATCTGTTTTGCCACTGTCGCCATGGTGACAGACTATGATTGCTGGCATGACGATCACGACGCGGTGGAGGTGAGTGCGGTACTTGAGGTGCTGACCCGTAATGCCGAACATGGCCGCGCTCTTGCCGCGCGGATGGCGGAAAAAATTGCGCCGCGGCCCGAAACATGTCCCCATGGCTGTGATCGCGGGCTTGATACCGCGCTCATTACCGCGCCGGAAAAACGCGATGCCGCGCTTGTGGCAAAGCTTGATGCGGTGGCAGGGCGCGTGCTGGGTAATTCGCCGCATCATGATCCTGGTCGCGGTCGGTAGGGGTGTTGAACATGCTCGAAAGCTATATCCGGTCGATCCCAGACTATCCGAAGAAGGGGATCATGTTTCGCGATATCACCACGCTCTTGTCGGATGCGCGGGGCTTTCGCCGTGCGGTCGATGGGCTGGTACAGTTTCACGCAGGCGTGCGGATCGATCAGGTCGCCGGGATCGAGGCGCGCGGTTTCGTCCTCGGCGGGGCGGTGGCGCATCAGCTCTCCTGCGGTTTTGTGCCGGTGCGCAAACCGGGCAAGCTGCCTGCAGCCGTCATCCACGAGGAATATGCGCTTGAATATGGCACCGATCGGCTTGAACTGCATGAGGATGCCATTGTCGAGGGGGATAAGGTTCTGCTTGTCGATGATCTCATCGCCACCGGTGGTACGGCGGAAGCCGCGATCCGCCTAATCGAGCGGCTGGGTGGCGAGGTGGTGGCATGCAGCTTTGTGATTGACCTGCCCGATCTGGGTGGTCGCGCGCGGCTGGAGGCGCTGGGCAAGGAAGTGCTGACGCTTGTGTCTTTTGAGGGTGAATGAAGATCGACGGCAAAAGCTGGCGTCCCATTTGGGTTGAAGCTGACGGCTGGGCGGTTGGTATCATCGACCAGACGCGGCTGCCGCATGCCTTCGAAACCCGGCGGATCGAGGATCTTGACGGGGCCGTTCACGCGATCGCGGCTATGCAGGTGCGTGGCGCACCGCTGATTGGCGCGATGGCAGCCTATGGTGTGTGCCTCGCATTAAGGGCTTATCCGTCTGATGGTGCACTTGATGCCGCCTGCGCGCGGCTGCTCGCAAGCAGGCCGACCGCGGTCAATTTGCGCTGGGCGCTGGCACAGATGCGTGCGGCGCTGCGTCCGTTCGGCCCTGATGCTGATTCCGGAAAACGCGTCAGCGCGGCTTATGCGCGCGCCGCGGAAATCTGTGAAGCCGATGTCGCGGTTTGCCGTGCGATCGGCGAACAGGGGCTTGCCCTGATCCGGGAGGTGGCAGCGGAAAAGGATGGTGCGCCGGTACAGATCCTGACCCATTGCAATGCAGGCTGGCTTGCCACCGTGGATTGGGGGACCGCGCTGGCTCCGATTTATATGGCCCATGATGCCGGGATTGCGGTGCATGTCTGGGTCGATGAAACCCGGCCGCGCAATCAGGGCGCTGCCCTGACCGCCTGGGAGCTTGGCAAGCATGGCGTGCCGCATACGGTGATTGTCGATAATGCGGGCGGACATTTGATGCAGCGTGGTGCTGTCGATCTTTGCATTGTCGGCACGGACCGGACAACGGCGCGGGGGGATGTTTGCAACAAGATCGGAACCTACCTCAAGGCGCTGGCCGCCCGTGACAACGGCGTGCCCTTTTATGTCGCCCTGCCTTCCACCACCATCGACTGGACGATTTCGGACGGGCTTGCGGACATCCCGATTGAGGAGCGTTCGGGGGACGAGGTTACCACGCTCACCGGCCGTAACCCCGCCGGCATGCTGACGGAGGTTTTGATTGCCGCACCCGGCAGTAGCGCGGCCAACCCGGCCTTCGATGTCACACCGGCGCGGCTTGTTACAGGGTTGATTACCGAACGCGGTGTCTGCGCGGCAAGCGAGGCGGCGCTTGCCGGTCTCTTCCCGGAACTGGCAGGCGGCAGGGATGGGCATGGATAAGCCTGATGAAAAAACGCTGCGCGCGGCGCTTGTCGAAGCAGCCTGTGCCATGGCCGATAGCGGGCTGAGCCCCGGAAAGTCGGGCAATGTCTCAGCCCGGGGGGTGTCGGGCAATATGCTGATTACACCAACCGGTGTTCCCTATGCAAACCTGGGCCCCGGCGACATTGTAAAGGTTGATGCAGGCGGGCAGGTGGCGCCCGGCGCGTTGCGCCCCTCCAGCGAGTGGCAGTTCCATCTAGCGATCTATGCGGCGCGGCCCGAAGTCGGGGCGGTGGTGCATTGTCATTCGCGATATGCGACAGCGCTTGCCTGCGCGCGGCGCGAAATCCCGGCCTTTCACTATATGGTGGGGGTAGCGGGGGGCGACTGCATTCGCTGCGCCCCTTATGCCACTTTCGGGACAGAGGCGCTTGGCACCCACGCGGTGGCGGCGCTGCGGGCACGGCAGGCCTGCCTGCTTGCCAATCACGGTCAGATCGCGCTTGGCGCAACAGTTGAAAAGGCGCTGGCCATGGCGGCGGAAGTTGAAACGCTTGCTGCCCAGTACTGCACCGCGCTGACGCTTGGCGAGCCGGTGCTGCTCGATGCGGATGAAATGGCGCGGGTGGTGGCGAAATTCCGCGATTACGGGCAGCAACACAGGTGATCGGCGGGCGAAAACATGCTAAACGGCGCGCATGATCGCGAATTTGGAACTTCTTGCGGGCTATCCCGTCCTTGGCCTTGATCTCATTCTGAACGGATTGCTGATCGGGGCGGTGTTTGCGCTGGCAGCCTATGGGATGGCACTCGTCTGGGGTGTCATGAATATCATCAATATCGTGCAGGGTGAGCTTGTGATCCTTGGCGGTTACATCGCTTGGGCCGCGGTTGGCGCAGGTGTGCCGCCATTGCTGTGCGTGCCGCTTGCCGCCTTTGCGCTGGGCCTGCTTGGCTGGGGACTTTACGGCACGGTGATCCGCCGCATTATCGAGCGTGATCTCTTCATCTCGATCCTTGCGACCTTCGGGATGAGTATTCTGCTGCAACAGCTGATGAATCAGGTTTTCGGCGCGGATGTGCGCACTGTCGATTCCGGGTTTGGCACCTTGTCGCTTATGGGCGGTATGGTCACAGTGGCGCAGGTCAAGCTCTTTGCTTTCGGGCTGGCGCTTCTGACCGGTGTGGGGCTGTGGCTGTTTCTGTCCCGCGCGCGGCTGGGGCAGGCGATCCGCGCCACTGCGCAGAACCCGCGTGCGGCACGAGTGCTTGGCATCGATACCGACCGCACATATGCCGCGACCTATGCGCTCAATGCCGCGCTGTGCGGGGCGGCGGGCAGCCTTGTTGTCATGGCCTGGACCATCCATCCCTATATCGGCCTGCAATATACGGTGCGCGCCTTCATGATCGTTATTGTGGCGGGTCTCGGCAATGTGGCGGGGGTTGTGTTTTCCGGGCTGGGGCTCGGGGCGCTTGAAAATCTGGCAGGCTTTGTGCTGGGGGCGGAGTTTCAGGTGGCCTTTGTCTTCCTGCTGATGGTGCTTGTTCTGATCGTGCGTAATCTGATTCTGTCGCGGCGGCGGAGTTACCTCAGATGAGCGGCGCGCGCGACTGGTGGTTGATGGCGGCACTGTTGTGTGTGGGGATCGTGGCACCGTTTCTGTTTCCAGCACTTGTCGCGCAGTTTGCCTTTCTCTGGCTGATGGTTGTTTTCGCCCTGAGCTGGGATGTGATGGGCGGCCAGATGGGATATAATTCCTTCGGCAATATCCTGTTCTTCGGGATTGGCTGTTACACGACCGCTGTTGTACAGCGCGATTTCGGGTTTGATTATTTTGCCGGGCTTGGCGCAGGGCTGGGACTTTCTGGCCTCATCGGCGTGGGCGCGGCTTTGCTTATCGGGCGCGCCATACTGGGGTTGCGCGGGCATTACTTTGCGATCGGCACCTTGGGGCTTGGTATCGCGGCAGCGGAAATTGCCGGCGGCTGGCATTATATCGGTGCGGGGGCCGGCATGGTGACGCCGGTCTTCCCGGGGGGTGTCGATACACGTAATCTGTTTTTCTATGGCCTTCTCTTCGCGCTTGCGGGGAGCTGTTTTATTTTTCTGCGTGCGCTCTATCAGTGCCGTTTCGGCATGGCCATCAATGCGATCCGCGATAATGAGGACAAGGCAGAGGCGATGGGGCTGCATACCCTGCGCTACAAGATCACCGCCTGGTGCGTTGCCGCCTTCTTTCTTGCGCTTGCAGGGGGGCTTGCAGGCAATATGATCGGTTTTATCGATCCGCGCGATGTTGCCTTTGCCGGGGCGACTTATGGGGTCTGGATGGTGCTGATGGCAGTGCTGGGCGGTAAGGGAACCTTGTGGGGGCCTGTGCTTGGCGCGGCGATCTTCCATCTGGTGCAGGAGCTGTTCTGGACGTATCTGCTTGGCTGGCAACGGGTCGCGCTCGGGGGCCTGATTGTGTTGATCGTTGTCTTTTATCCACAGGGAATTATGGGTTGGCTCAGGGAGCGTCGGGCGGGCCATGCGGTTCGGGATGGGGAGGCGCAGGCGTGAGTGCCCCGATCCTGTCGGTGGAGAATGTCAGCAAACGCTTTGGCGGTGTTGTCGCGAATGATGCGGTGAGCCTTGCGGTGCCTGAAGGGGCGATCATCGGATTGATCGGGCCAAACGGATCGGGAAAATCCACTTTGTTCGGGTCGATTGTCGGTTTTCATCCGGTTGATGGCGGTTCCGTCCGCTTCCGGGGGGAGGAAATTACCCGCTACCGCGTACCGAAGATCGCCCGCATGGGGCTCGTGCGGACATTTCAGCAAACCCATATCTACGGGCAGATGAGCTGTCTGGCCAATATGCTGATCTCGATACCGCAGCGGCAGGAACGGTTCCTGGCAAGCTTCCGCCGACCGAAGGGGGAAGAGATTGAGCGTGCCGAGTCACTGCTTGCTTCGGTCGGGCTGTGGGAAAAGCGGCAGCTTGCGGCGGGCGAGTTGAGTTTCGGGCAGCAGAAACTGCTTGAATTTGCGATGGCGTTAATGTGTGAGCCGCGGCTTCTGCTGCTTGACGAACCGACGGCGGGGATCAATCCCACCCTGATCAACGGGCTTGTCGCACAGCTCCGCCGGGCCAATGCGGAACTTGGCATTACCCTGCTGGTTATCGAGCATAACATGCGCGTGATCATGAATCTGGCCGACCATCTTTATTGTATGGCGCATGGGCGGATTCTGGCGGAAGGCGATGCGGAGGCAATCCGTGCGGATCAGCGTGTGATCGATGCCTATCTGGGGGCGCAATGACAGGCGGCGCGCGCGGCTATGGGGAAGGCGGGGTTGATGCAATCCTGTCTGCCGAGGCGGTTGCGGCAGAAGCGCAGTCGCTTGCAGCCGGGGGATTGAGTGCCGATGATCTGCTTGCCCTTGCCGGACCAGAACCGATTCTCACCGTCAAGGGGCTGCATGCGGGCTATGGCAAAATGGAAATTCTGCATGGCGTCGATCTTGCTGTGGGCGCGGGTGCGGGGCTTTGCCTGGTGGGGCCGAACGGGGCGGGCAAATCCACTTTGCTGCATGCAATCTTCGGCTTTTCGGACATTTTCTCAGGACGCGTTGAGATTGAGGGGCGTGAGATCACGGCACTCAAACCCGATGAGAAACTGCGCGATGCGGGGATCGCCTATATTCTGCAGGACAATTCCGTCTTTCCCGAAATGACGGTTGAGGAAAATCTGTTGATGGGCGGCTATCTGCTGCCTGACCGCCGTGCGGCACAGCAGGCGACAGAGCGTATCTTCGACAAGTATGACCGGCTGGCGGCGCGGCGCGGACAGCGGGCGGGCGCATTGTCGGGGGGCGAGCGGCGGTTGCTGGAAATCAGCCGTGCCTTGATCATGGAGCCGCGTATCCTGCTTGTGGATGAACCTTCGATCGGGCTTGAGCCGCGTTTCATCGATATGGTGTTTGATATTCTCGAGGACCTGCGGCGGAATGAACAAAAGACCATCCTGATGGTCGAGCAGAATGCCAGGCGTGGGCTCGAATTCGCCGATATCGGCTATGTACTTGTATCCGGACATCTGGCGATGGCGGCAGCGGGTGAGGAATTACTGAACGACCCGGCTGTCGGGCGGCTTTTCCTTGGCGGTTAGCGAAAAGGACGGTCACAAGCTTGCCAATCCCGCCTTGAGAATCTTTCCAACTGGCGTAAGACTGGAATGATGAAGACAGCATTGATTACCCATGAGGCCTGCCTGCGGCATGTCCTGCAGGACCGGCACCCGGAAAGCGTCGCGCGGCTGCGGGCAGTGCTTGGTGTGCTGGAGGCGGAGGAATTTGCCCTGCTGATCCGTGAGCAGGCCCCGGCCGCGACGCTGGAGCAGCTCGCCGGCGTACATCCGCATACATTCGTGCATGAAATCCTCGACATGGTACCTGAAAGCGGTTTTGCCTTTATCGATGGCGACACGCCGATCTGTCCCGATAGCGGCGAAGCGGCGCTGCGTGCGGCGGGAGCGGTTGTGCGCGCGGTTGATATGGTGATGGGCGATGAGGCGCAGAATGTTTTTTGCGCTGTCCGTCCGCCGGGGCACCATGCCGAAAGCCGGCGCGCCATGGGGTTCTGCCTGTTCAATAATGTGGCAGTCGGTGCGGAATGGGCGCGCGAGCATTGGGGACTCAAGCGTGTCGCGGTGATCGATTTCGATGTGCATCACGGCAATGGGACGCAGGAGATATTTGCGCGTGACGCCGGGCTTTTTTACGGTTCGACCCATCAGGATAATTTCTATCCCGGCACAGGTTCGGTGCGCGAAACAGGTGTGGCAGGCAATATTGTGAACGCGCCGCTACCGGCAGGCGGGGATGGCGCGCTGTTTCAGGCGGCGATGTCTGAGCGGGTTTTGCCCGCGCTCGACACATTTCAGCCGGAATTGATCTTTATTTCCGCCGGGTTTGATGCGCATGCGGGGGATCCGCTTGCCGGGCTCTGCCTGCGGGAGGAGGATTTCGTCTGGGCGACGCGCCAGATCATGGAGATTGCCCATGATCATTGCGATGACAGGGTGGTGTCGACGCTGGAAGGCGGTTATGACTTGCACGCGCTGGGCGCGTCGGTGCGCGCTCATGTGCGGACCCTGATGGGAGTTTAGGCCAAATCGGAGCACAGGCGGGAAAGAACGCATGGCGGCAGAAAAGAAAACGGCGATCCCCAAGGATATTGTGGCGCTGAGCTTTGAGCAGGCCCTGGCTGAGCTTGAAGCGATTGTGGCGCGGCTCGAAGGCGGGCAGGTGGATCTTGAGGAATCGATCGGGATTTACGAACGCGGTGCGCTGCTCAAGGCGCATTGCGAGGCAAAGCTGCAGGCAGCGCAGACGAAAGTCGACAGGATCGTCGTTGGCGCGGATGGGGGCCTGAAGACCGAATCTGCCGAAATCGGTTGAGATGCAGGAATTTCAGCTTGCACTGGACGAGACGGCGCGGGCAGTCGAAGCACTGTTGACGGAGCTGTTGCCTCTGTCGCACGATCCCGAATCCAGGCTGTTTGAGGCGATCCGCTATTCCGCGCTGGATGGTGGTAAGCGGATGCGCCCCTTTCTCGTGACTGCGAGCGCTATCCTGTTTGGTGTCAGTCGCGACAGTGCGCTGCGGGTGGCGGCAGCTGTTGAGTGTGTGCATTGCTATTCGCTGGTGCATGACGATCTGCCCTGTATGGATGACGACGATATGCGGCGTGGCCGACTTGCAACCCACAAGGCCTATGATGAGGCGACGGCGGTGCTTGCGGGCGATGCGCTGCTGACGCAGGCGTTTGAGATCCTTGCGGATCCGCGCACCCATGAGGATGCCCGCATCTGCTGCGCGCTGGTGGGTGACCTGGCCCGCGCCGCGGGCGCGCATGGTATGGTGGGCGGGCAGATGATCGACCTTGAGGCGGCACGGCGTGGCCTCGATATCGGGGCGATCACGCGGATGCAGCAGCTCAAGACCGGTGCGCTTATCGCCTTTTCCTGTGAAGCAGGGGCGGTGCTTGGCCGCGCCGCGCAACCGCAGCGTCAGGCGCTGCATGCTTATGCCCATGATCTGGGGCTGGCCTTCCAGATCGCCGATGACCTGCTCGATGTCGAGGGAACGGCTGAAGAGCTGGGCAAGCATGTTGGCAAGGATGATGCGGCTGGCAAAGCGACCTTTGTGGGTGTGATGGGGGTCGCACGCGCGCGGGCACAGGCGGAAATGCTTAGCCAACAGGCGATTAAGCATCTAGATTTGTTTGATAGCAAAGCGGACCCTTTGCGCCAGGCGGCTCGGTTTGCCGTCACCCGGCGCGGTTGATCGACAGCGGAATGGGAAATAGCGTGAGCAAGACACCGTTACTGGACGAGTTGGCCTATCCACAGGACCTTAAACCTCTTTCACGCGATGAGCTTAGGCAGCTGACGGATGAGTTGCGGGCCGAGATGATTGATGCGGTATCGCAGACCGGCGGGCATCTGGGAGCAGGGCTTGGCGTGGTGGAGTTGACGGTCGCGCTGCACCATGTGTTCGATACTCCTGATGACCGGCTGATCTGGGATGTCGGGCATCAGGCCTATCCCCATAAAATCCTGACCGGTCGGCGCGATCGCATCCGCACCTTGCGGCAGGGCGGCGGGTTGTCGGGTTTTACCAAACGGGCGGAAAGCGACTATGACCCGTTTGGCGCGGCGCATGCGTCAACGTCCATTTCCGCCGCGCTGGGGATGGCGACGGCCCGTGATCTGAGCGGCGGCGATAACAACGTCATTGCGGTGATCGGCGATGGCGCGATGAGCGCGGGCATGGCCTATGAGGCGATGAATAATGCGGGCTCCACCGACAGCCGGCTCATCGTTATCCTCAATGATAATGATATGTCGATTGCGCCGCCTGTGGGTGCGATGAGCGCCTATCTCGCGCGGAGCTTGTCAGGGCCCACCTATCTGTCTCTGCGGCAGACAGCGAAGGATATCGCACACCGGATTTCGGACCGGCTGGAGCGCACCGCACGCAAGGCGGAGGAATTTACCCGCGGCATGGCAACCGGCGGCACCCTGTTCGAGGAGATGGGCTTTTACTATGTCGGTCCGATTGACGGGCATAATCTCGACCATCTGATACCGGTTCTTGAGAATGTGCGCGATGCGAAGCGCGGGCCAATCCTGGTTCATATCGTGACCCAGAAAGGCAAGGGGTATGCCCCCGCGGAAGCGGCCGCCGATAAATATCACGGCGTTGCGAAGTTCGATGTGGTGACCGGCGCGCAGAAAAAGCCCGCCGCCAACGCGCCGCAATATACCAAGGTTTTCGCGCAAAGCCTTGTGCGGGAAGCGGAAAAGGATGACAAGATCGTTGCCGTCACTGCCGCGATGCCGTCGGGGACCGGGCTTGATGTCTTTGGCAAGGCGTTCCCTGAACGCTGCTTCGATGTCGGTATAGCCGAGCAGCATGCGGTGACCTTTGCCGCCGGGCTTGCGAGCGAGGGGTACAAGCCGTTTGCCGCAATTTATTCCACCTTCCTGCAGCGCGGTTACGACCAGGTCGTGCATGATGTGGCGATTCAGAAACTGCCGGTGCGTTTCGCGATCGACCGCGCCGGGCTTGTGGGCGCGGACGGACCGACCCATGCGGGTTCCTTCGATATTGCCTATCTGACGAATTTGCCCGGTTTTGTTGTAATGGCGGCGGCTGACGAGGTGGAGCTTGTGCATATGGTCGCAACCGCGACCGCAATTGACGACCGGCCGAGTGCGTTTCGCTATCCGCGTGGCGAGGGGGTGGGCCTTGACCTTCCTGAAGCCGGTGTGCCGCTTGAGATCGGTCGTGGCCGGATTGTCTCGGAAGGCACAAAAATTGCCTTGCTGAGTTTCGGTGCAAGATTGCAGGAAGCGCATATTGCAGCAAGTGAGCTTGAGGCGCTGGGGCTGTCGACGACAATTGCCGATGCGCGGTTTGCCAAACCGCTCGACCATGCGCTGATCAGAAGGCTGGCGCGCGAGCATGAGGTTCTGATCACAATCGAGGAAGGCGCGACCGGCGGGTTCGGTGCGCATGTTCTGCATTTCCTTGCGGGGGAAGGCTTGCTCGATGAGGGGCTGAAGATCCGCACATTATGTCTGCCCGATTATTTTATCGATCAGGACAGCCCGGCCAATATGTATGCTGAAGCAGGGCTTGATGCACCGCACATCGTGGCGACAGCGCTTGCGGCGCTTGGTGCCGCTGGTCAGACGACAGCAATCCGCCGCGCCTGATTTCCTTGCGCAGGCTCTGTGCCGTGTTGTTTCCGGGGCAGCTCGATGAGCGAAAGTGACAGCCAGTCCGCGCGGCTCAGCGTCACGGCGCTTGGCCATCGCGGTGAGGGGCTTATAAGCTATGGTGACGCGCAGCATTATCTTCCTCTCACTGCGCCCGGCGATGAATTGCAGGTCGAATTTACCGCCGGCAGTCCGAAAAACTGGACCCTGATGCAGCCCGGACCCGACAGGGTGACGCCGCCCTGCGGTCATTTCGGTGCTTGCGGTGGGTGCGGTCTGCAGCATTTGTCTGACATATTCGTTGCCCGCTGGAAAGCCGCGCAGATTGCCCGCGCGCTTCACCATCACGGCATCGGAGCGGTCGATATCAGGCCCACCCGGACCGTCCCGGCGGCGTCCCGGCGGCGGGTTGGTTTCACTGCGCGCATGATTTCCGGGCAGACAATACTCGGTTTTCAGGCGGCGCGATCGCACCGGCTTGTCGCGGTAGAACAATGCGAAATTCTGAACCCTGATATTGCTGCCGCCTTGCCCGGTTTGCGGCTGGTGGCAGATCTGCTGCTATCAGGAGACCGGCGCAAGAAGAAAAGCGATGTGCGGATTGCGGTCAATGACACGGACACGGGTCTTGATATTCTGCTGCGCGCGGACGGGATTGATGAGTTTGCGATCCTGCCGCCCCTTACGGAACGGGCGGGAGGCTTGCCGAACCTTGCACGGCTCAGTCTGAATGATACGCTGGTCATGTGTCCGCACCCGCCGGTAATGCGGTTTGGCGCGGTGTCGGTTACACCACCGCCCGGTGCCTTCCTGCAGGCAAGCCGGGCGGGTGAGATGGCATTGCGCGGGCTTGTCCTCGAAGCGTTGGGTGAAGCGCGTCGCATCGCCGACCTGTTTGCCGGTTGCGGCACCTTTTCCTTTCCCGCCGCCGCGCAGGCGCAGCTTGTTGCTGTGGAAGGCGATGAGGCGATGGTCCGCGCGCTCGATCATGCAGCCCGCCATGCGCAGGGTATCAGGAAGTTCAAAGCCTTGCGCCGTGATCTGTTTCGCAAACCGCTGAGTGCGGATGAGTTGAAGCCGTTCGATGCGGTGATTTTCGATCCGCCACGCGCCGGCGGTGCCGCGCAGGCGGCAGAGATCGCGGCATCAGCGGTGCGGCGGGTGGCGGCGGTTTCCTGTGCGCCCGCGACATTTGCCCGTGATGCGCGCCTTCTGATCGACGGTGGTTTCACGCTCAACTGGGTGGTGCCAGTGGATCAGTTCCGCTGGTCCGCGCATATTGAACTTGCAGCGGAATTCACCCGGCCCGACTGACCGGCCCCGACAGGTGAATTGCAGCTATTCGGCTTCTCACTGTCGGCGGCACCTGTTAGCATTCCTGTCAATTATAACAATGATCGCTGCGATGGTTGTCTGTTGCGCCCTGAAAGGCCGCTCCAGCCGCAGCAGGGCAGGAGGGATGTTCGATGCGTAATGCAATCAATCGACAGGTCAGAATGGCCGCGCGGCCCGTAGGTGCGCCTAAGGACAGCGATTTCCGGCTGGTTGAATCTGAAATGCCGGTTCCTGGCGCTGATGAGATGCTGGTGCGGGTGATTTATCTGTCGCTTGACCCCTATTTCCGGGGGCGCATGAATGATGGGCCCTCTTATGCCGCACCGATGCAGATTGACGATGTGATGATCGGACGGACTGTTTCCCAGGTCGTGGAATCAAATCTGGAAGGCTATGCACCCGGTGATTTCGTTTTCTGCGACCCGGTCGGCTGGCAGGAATTTGGTATTGTACGCGGCGATGCGCTGGGGCTGCGCAAGCTCGATCCCGCGGTTGCGCCGATCTCGACCGCGCTGGGTGTGCTTGGCATGCCGGGCTTTACCGCCTGGTACGGGCTGCTTGAGCTTGGCAAGCCCGAAGCCGGGGAAACAGTCGTTGTGTCGGCGGCGGCGGGGGCCGTCGGCTCGTTGGTCGGGCAGATCGCGAAAATTAAGGGGTGTCGTGCTGTTGGCATTGCCGGTGCACAGGAAAAATGCGATTTCGTCGTGCAGGAATTTGGCTTTGATGCATGCGTCAGCCACCATTCCGATACATTGTTTGCCGATCTCAAGGGGGAATGTCCCCAAGGAATCGATGTCTATTTCGAAAATGTCGGCGGCAAGGTGTTTGATGCGGTCTTCCCGCAGATGAACCTGTTTTCGCGGCTCGTGCTCTGCGGGCAGATCTCCCAGTATAATGCGACAGCGCGGCCTGCAGGGCCGGGCGCGTCATTGGTGATGGGACTGATCGGACGGCGCATGACTGCAAGCGGTTTTGTGATCGGTGATCACCGTGACCGGTTCGATGAATTTCAGGATGAGGTTGCAGGCTGGATTCGCGCGGGCAAAGTAAGCTTCCGCGAGGATATTGCCAGCGGGCTTGAAAATGCGGCCGGTGCTTTTCAGGGGCTGCTTGAGGGACGTAATTTCGGCAAGCAGTTGGTGCAGGTCGGCGACGACCCGACCCGCTGAGCAAGCGCGGCCGACACAATCGAGGAGGTGTCCAAATGACAGAGGCCGAACGCGCGGAAATCGAACGCGCCTGCGAAAAACTGAGCATCGCCTATGCCCGCTATGTCGATTTTCGCGACTATGGGGCATTGGCCGATCTGTTTGTCGAGGATGGGGTGCTGGAGCTGTTCGGGCAGGAAATCCGCGGCCGTGAGGCAGTGCTTGCGGCACTCGCCGCACGGCCGGAGAACCGCAGAAGCCTGCATATTTTCACGAATATCTCGACCGATGTCATCGATGCGGATCATGCGCGTGGTCTGACTTATCTGACTTTGCTAAGGGCAGATTATGACGGGGAAGGGCCAGCGCCGCTCGATGGGCCGCTGATGGGCGGTTACTATGAGGACGAATTCATCCGTACACAGTCAGGTTGGCGGATTGCACGGCGCAAGACGACGATCCTGTTTGCCCGCAAGGATTGAATTGGAAAAGCCCGCAAGGATTGATTTGGCAAAGGATGTAAGTGCCATGTATCAGGGGAAGGTTGTCACAAATGCGATGGAGCAGGTGGTCTATGGCGTTGCTGCCGCTGAGGCCGTGCTTGCTGAGGCGGAGCGGCTGGGTGCGCAACGGGTCTTTTTGATGGTGAGTGCGGCGCTCGATCAGCAAACAGATGAAATTGCGCGTATCCGGGATAACCTTGGCTCGCGTTTTGCGGGGCAGTATTCGGGCATGCCGCCCCATACACCGCGCGAGGCAGTGATCGAGGTTGCGCGGCAGGCGCGTGCCGTGGCGGCAGACCTGCTTGTCACCATTGGCGGCGGCTCCCTGACCGATGGGGGCAAGGTTGTGCAAATTTGCCTTGCGAATGATATTGACACGGTTGAAGCGCTTGACCCTTACCGGATCGGAACGCGCGGCGGGCCGACGATCAAAGCGCCCCGGGTGCGGCAGATTTCCGTGCCCACGACGCTGTCGGGGGGTGAATTTAACGCGCTGGGCGGCTGTACCGATGTCGCGCGGGGTATGAAGGAAGGCTATTCACATCCGTTATGTGTGCCGCGTGCGGTACTGCTTGATCCTGCGCTCAGCGTGCATACGCCTGAATGGTTGTGGCTGTCGACCGGTATTCGGGCGGTGGATCATTGTGTCGAGACTTTGTGTTCGCTTGCCTCCAACCCCTATGCGGACGGCATTGCGCGCAGTGCACTTATTCTGCTTGCGCAGGGATTGCGTGGGGTAAAGGCGGATCCACAGGATCTCGACGCTCGGCAGAATTGTCAGATTGGTGTGTGGCAGGCGATGATCCCGCTATCCACGGGCGTGCCGATGGGAGCAAGCCATGCGATCGGCCATGTGTTGGGGGGCGCCTGCAATGTGCCGCATGGTTATACCTCCTGTGTGATGTTGCCCAATGTCATGCGCTGGAACGAGCCTGCGAATGCAGAACGCCAACGCCAGGTGGCGGCGGCCTTGGGGCAGCCTGATCTGCGGCCCTGCGATGCGGTGCGTGCTCTTGTCCGTGATCTCGGTTTACCCTGTACTCTGACCGATGTATCGGTGACATCCGCGCAACTCAGGGAGGTGGCGGAAAAATCCATGCATGATCATTGGATCCACTCGAATCCGAGACCGATTACCGGTCCTGATGCTGTGATGGAAATCCTGACAGCCGCTGCATAGATGTTTCCAGACCTTTCCCTATACGTGTAGTGTGAGAAATAAATACACGTTTAGAGTTTATTTTCTATTCCGTGCAATTTTAGCGAACATGAGTTGGACATCTTCCGCATATCGGATGCGGAATGGAGGACGTATTGATGTTGCTAAAACGCTTGTCGGTCTCGAACTGGCCGTTCGGAGTAAAATTCGCGGTGCCGGCGCTGGCGTCGCTCATCGTGATCATGTTCGTGATCTGGAGTGCGGCGACTAATCTGACGCGTCAGCAAGCGCTGATTTCTCAGATTGTCGAGGTGGATTCACCGCAAATAGCGGAACTTTCTGGCGTCTTGATGCGGATTCAGAAAGTGAACGGGCAGCTATACCGGCTTCTGACCGCGCAAGCAGCCGGAATTGGCGGTGATCATGTTGCCGGCGATGTCGAGGCTTTATCACGGGTAGTTGATGAAATTATTGCTGATTTTCAGGCTGCGGCACAGCTCGATGGTCAGGGACGGGTGCCGGAAGCGGAAATCACCCGGGTTGCCGAGGAGCTTGAAAAATTCAAGGGGGCGATTAGCTTTGTCGCATCCATGCTGGAAATCGATTTTGCGAGCGCGGTTTCCTTTGCAGAGCCTTTTGAAGCGACTTTCAACGGCATAGAAGCTGATATCAGCCAGATAAATAGCGATACGCTTGAAATAGCCCGGCAAAGCGGTGCCGACGCATCCGCGCGCAGCGCCATCGCAATCCGCTTCCTGCTGTTTGTCGGTGTGGTCGCGGCATTGGTGACCGGGATTCTGGCCTTCACGGTGGGCCGTTCAACACAACGTTCCATCCGTCATATCGCCGATGCGACATTGCAGCTTGCGGAAGGCGAGCAGGATGTCGATGTGGACAGCCTGCAGCGCCGGGATGAATTGCAGACGATCGTTACCTCGCTGGCGGTATTCAAGGAACGCAATGCCAATCTGACCTCATTACAGGATCTGCAGGATGTGCAGCAGCGCGCCGAAAAAGAACAGCGTGAGGCGATGCACGCGCTTGCCGATGATCTGGAAAGTAGTGTGATGGCGGCAACTGAGTCTGTCTTGCAGGCGGTCGCCAATCTTGAGGAAAGCGCCCGGGCAATGAACGAGGCGGCCAGTTTCACCGCCGGTCAGGCAAACAGCGCCTCAGGATCGACCGAGGAATCGACCCACAATGTCGATCAGGCAGCACTTGCAACCGATCAGCTGACATTGTCCATTCAGGAAATCAGTGAACGGACCTCGGAAGCCGTGACCCTGACCCGTGAAGCATCGACAATGGCGCAGGAAAGCACCGTGACTGTCAATGAGCTGTCTGACGGTGCATCAAAAATTGGGGAGATTATCGGCCTGATCGCCGATATTGCGCGAAAGACCAATCTGCTCGCTCTCAATGCCACGATCGAGGCCGCGCGTGCGGGGGCTGCTGGCAAAGGGTTTGCCGTGGTGGCCGGCGAAGTCAAGGCGCTTGCCAATCAGTCTGCCAGCGCGACCGAGGAAATTTCGCGTCAGATTGACGGTATGCGGCAGGTAACCGACCGGACGGTCATGGTGATCGAGGGGGTTGTCTCCTCGATCGGGCGTATTGATGAGGTAACGAATTCCATCACCGCCGCGGTCGAGGAGCAGAGCGTGGCAACCCGCGGCATTGCTCAAAGCGTGCGCAGCGCCGCCGATGGCGCGCGCTCGGCACTTGAGAATATGTCCGGTGTCAATGATTCCGCTGATACAACAGGGCGGACCGCACATCAGTTGCTTGAGGTGATCGGCAGTGTCGCGCAACAGTCGCAACAATTGCGCAGCTCCGTGCAACAGGTGGTGCAGACTTTGCGCGCTGCCTGACGCTTGGTTGTTGCGGTAAAAAGAAAAGGCGGGCCCGCGAATAAGGCCCGCCAATTATCCTGTTTTCTGCTTTTTGAGGCTTAGCCTACCTTCTGCAGCGGTTTCGCCTGACTCAGAAGGTCTTCAACGACCGAACCCAGTTCCTTGGGATCGTAGCGGCGTTCGGCCTTGTCGGTCCGGGCTGCCCGTTCCCAGCCGTTATAGACACCGAACCGGCCATTCATGGTTTCAAACACACGCCCGGAAACCTCTTTCGATTCCGCGCTGCCCAGCCATACGACGAGCGGCGAGATATTGGCGGGATCCTGCGAGTCAAACTTGTCGGCGGCAAGATCGCGCTTGGGCATCAGATTTTCGGTCATCCGGGTGAATGCGCCCGGCGAAATGGCGTTACAGGTGATGTTGAGACGCGCCAGCTCCCGCGAGGCGACAACCGTCATCGCCGCGATGCCGGCTTTTGCGGCGGCATAGTTGAGCTGCCCCGGATTACCGTAAAGCCCCGAAATCGAGGTGGTATTGATGATACGTGCATCATTGGTGTTGCCGTCCTTGGCATTCTGGCGCCAGAAGGAGGCAGCATGGCGCATCGGGCAGAATGTACCGCGCAGATGCACTTTGATGACCGCATCCCACTCATCGATGGTCATGTTGAACATCATTTTATCGCGCAGAATGCCTGCATTGTTCACCAGCACGTCCAGGCCGCCAAAAGTGTCCACGGCCTGCTGAATCATATTGCCGGCGCCATCCCAGTCGGAGACATCGTCGCCATTCGCAATCGCTTCGCCGCCCATTGCCTTGATTTCTTCGGCAACTGCTTGCGCCGGGCCAAGTTCACCCCCGTCGCCCGCAACATCGCCGCCCAGATCATTGACCACGACTTTCGCGCCTTCTTTTGCGAACAACAGGCAATGTTCGCGGCCGATTCCGCGTGCGCCACCGGTAACGACAACCACGCGTCCTTCACATAACCCTGCCATATTTTCCTCCCTGACTTGGTCATTCTGATTTTGCATACATCAACTGACCTTCAACTTCGCGTTCTCTGGCGGCCGCGTCAAGTCGCAGTTAAGCCGCCCACCTTTTGTCTGGCTGGCAGGCGATGCCCAGAATGTTATAAGACAGACAAGTGGCACTTGTTGCCGGTATGTGACCGACAAGGAATGATCGCCACGTAAAGTAACAATTTTGGACGGGGAAGAGCCATGGACTTCGAGCTTACAGCCGAGCAGCAAGCCATTCGGGACAGTATTTTCAAGCTGTGCGAAAAATATGACGATGCCTATTGGCTCGAACATGATCGCTCAGGCGAATTTCCCGAGGATTTCGTGAAGGATATCGCCGAAGGCGGTTGGCTGGGAATCGCAATGCCAAGTGAATATGGCGGTTCCGGGCTTGGTGTCACCGAGGCGGCGATCATGATGCAGGCGGTTGCCGAATCCGGCGCGGGGCAGAGCGGCGCATCGGCCATTCACATGAATATTTTTGGTCCCAATCCGATCGTGGTGTTCGGCAGTGAAGAGCAGAAAAAGCGGATGTTGCCGCCCCTGATCGCCGGCAAGGAACGTGCCTGTTTCGGGGTGACCGAGCCGAATTCGGGTCTCAACACCTCTGCCCTGCAGACGCGCGCGGAATGGAACGGTAATCAGTATATGGTCAATGGCCGTAAATTATGGACATCGACCGCCCAGACCGCGAACAAGATCCTGATGATCGTGCGTACGGGCGACCCTGATGACGGCGGCAAGCCCGCCGACGGGCTGAGCCTGTTTTATACGGATTTCGACCGCGATTATATCGAGGTGCAGGAAATCGAAAAGATGGGCCGGAAATGTGTCGATTCAAATGCTGTCTTTATCGATGATTTGCCTGTTCCCCCTGAAGATCTGATTGGCGAAGAGGGGAAGGGCTTTAAATATCTGCTGCACGGGCTCAATCCCGAGCGGGTCTTGATTGCCGCCGAAGCGGTTGGCCTTGGCCGGGTGGCGCTCAATCGTGCGGTTGAATATGCCAAGGAGCGGGAGGTGTTTGGCCGACCCATCGGGCAGAATCAGGGTATTCAGCACCCGCTTGCCAAATGCTGGATGGATCTTGAAGCCGCCAATCTGATGATGCTGAAGGCCGCCGCCCTGTATGACGCGGGCAAACCTTGCGGGGCGGAAGCAAATACCGCCAAATATCTTGCGTCCGAGGCTGGCTACCGGGCCTGCGAGCAAGCTGTGCTGACCCATGGCGGGATGGGATATGCCAAGGAGTATCAGGTTGAACGCTATTTCCGCGAAATCATGATTGCCCGTATTGCACCGGTCAGCCGGGAGATGATTCTGAGCTTTGTGGCCGAGCAGGTGCTGGGGCAACCCAAATCCTACTAATCGAGGCCAGGCAGGCCGCAATTCTGGAACCGGCTGCCGCCCTGACCCCCGGTGATCTGGGTGGCAGCCGAAGCACAATCCGGGCTGTGCAAGGTGCGGAAATGCGGGCATTTGCGCCGTGCATTAACTAAGATGTTTGTATTCAGGCGACTAATTCTAACGTTCTTTCAAAAGGTTGCGGGAATTTTATGTTTGAATTCATCAAGTGAGTGTGTAGGCTTTCCTCTGACCAAATAACCCAAAGCCCCAGAAGAAGGGAGGCCAGTTGGTCATGGGAGAAACTTTTGCAGCGGGTTTGCCGGGGGATACAGAATCGGCAAATGGAATTGAGCAAACCGATGTCGGCGGCGAGCTTTATCAATTGATGCGGCTGATGCGTCGCTACTGGCACGAAGGCGTGGCGTCGCTTGAACTGACCGGTCCCCAGACGATTGTGCTGGCGGGGATAAACACGCTGGGCGATGGCGCCAACCAGACCGAATTATCGCAATATACCGGCATTCACAAGGCACCGCTGGCCTGCATTATCGATCAGCTTGAAGACAAAGGATATGTCGAACGGCGGCTCGATCCCCGTGATCGCCGGGTACGCCGGATCTTTGCCACCGAAAGCGTGCAGGAACTCAGCCCGCGCATGCAGCTTGTGACAGACGGCCTCAATGCCAGTCTGACAAAAGGTGTGCAGCAGGATGATTTGCAGGCGGTTATTCGATGCATCGCGACAATGCGGGAAAATTTGCTGGTGGCGCTTGGTGAAAGCGATTCATCGTCCGCGCGGGAAGCCGAGCTGATCTAGAGGCGGTTGGGGTTGCCGGCTCATGCGGGCCGGTCGTTCCATACCTGCTTTTTTTACCTGAGTTCCTGTAATTTACACGGCTGTGGGTCGCTGTAAGGCCGCCCGCGCGCCTGACAACTTGAAGGCCGTGCGTCGCATGGCTATAACCGCACGGCCTGGTCCGCTGGGGCCGGCACGAGAATGATCCGGGCACGCGGCAGGGCGTGCCGAAATCTTTATAAACTGGAACGAGTAGATGGCCTTAGAGCGCACATTTTCAATCATTAAGCCCGATGCCACGGCCCGGAATATCACGGGACAGATCATGGCAATGCTGGAAGAAGCCGGTTTGCGCATTGTGGCGCAAAAGCGCATTCAGATGACCCGGCAACAGGCCGAGGCCTTTTATGCGGTGCATAAAGAGCGTCCGTTCTTTGGCGATTTGTGCGCCTTCATGACATCAGGCCCGGTGGTCGTTCAGGTCTTGGAAGGCGACAATGCGATTGCGCGTAACCGCGAGGTGATGGGCGCAACCAATCCCGAGGAAGCGGCCGAGGGAACCATCCGCAAGGCATTTGCCGAAAATATCGAGCGTAACTCGGTACACGGCTCCGATGCCCCTGAAACCGCGGCCGAGGAGATCGCCTATTTCTTTTCCGGTTCTGAAATTACCGGATAAGGAACGAAAATCCGCACAGAAAGGCCGTGGCCTGCTGGCTGCGGCTTTTTTTGCCCGCAGGTGCCGTGCGACAACAGCGGCGATAGAAGGGGTCAGTCTGGATTGATCAGGCGGCGTTCTTCGGTAAATCCTTCATCCAGGAGCTGCGTTTTGTCGCCATCGACCTTTACCCGGCCCTCGGCGATCAGCTTCAGCGCCTGCGGATAGCACAGATGCTCAGCCTGCTGGATTCGTGCCTGCAGGCTCTCTCCCGTATCGTCGCTTCTCACCGGCACGGCGGCCTGAACGATAATCGGGCCTGAATCCATTTCCGCACGTACGAAATGCACGGTGCATCCCGCGACCCGCACCCCCGCGTCCACTGCCTGGTGGGCCGCGTGCAGCCCCTTGAAGGCCGGCAGGAGGGAGGGATGGATATTGATCAGCCGGTCGTGCCAGCGCGTGACAAATTCCGCAGTCAGCAGACGCATAAAACCCGCCAGACAAACCAGCTCGATGCCAGAGGCGCATAAAGCTTCATTGAGCGCGGTATCAAAGGCGGTACGATCGGCAAATGCCTTGTGATCAATAATCTGTACCGGAATTCCCGCCCGCTCCGCGCGTGCAATCCCGCCTGCGCCGGGGCGGTTGGAGATGACTTTTGTAATTTCCGCGGGGAAGGCAGGGGCCGCGCAGGCATCGATCAGGGCCTGAAGATTTGTGCCCGATCCTGAAATAAGTACCGCAACTTTCAATCGCGCCATAATTCCGCCAAACCCGCCTTGCCCTTTACCCGCCGAGCAATTCGCCGCGATAGGCGACTTCTGCTGCCGGTCTTGCGTTTGTCAGCTGGCCGATAACATATGCCCGCTCGCCTGCCGCCTCAAAGGATTTGAGGGTTTCTTCCACCCTGTCTGGCGCACTCACGGCAATCATGCCGATACCGCAGTTGAAAGTCTTGAGCAGCTCGGCATCGGCAACATGGCCAAGTTGCCCCAGCCAGGCAAAAATTGGCGGCAGTTCCCATGTGGCGAGATCGATTTCAGCGCTTATGCCTTCGGGCAGCACGCGCGGCAGATTTTCGGTCAGCCCGCCGCCGGTGATATGGGCAAGCGCTTTCACACCACCCGTTTTTATGGCGGCAAGGCAGCTTGCGACATAGATGCAGGTGGGGGTAAGCAGGGCTTCCCCCAAGCTTGCTGCAGGTGCAAATGGGGCCGGTGTGTCGAGTGCGATTTCGCGCGATGACAATATGTGCCGTACAAGCGAAAAACCGTTTGAATGTATGCCGCTTGAGGCAAGTCCGATAAGCATATCACCCGAAGCAAGGGTGGTTTTGGGCAGAATGTCGGGCCGCTCGACCGCGCCGACTGAAAAACCGGCCAGATCGTAATCGCCCGGGGCATACATGCCGGGCATTTCCGCCGTCTCGCCACCGATCAGGGCGCAGCCCGCGCGTTGGCAGCCTTCGGCAATGCCTTCCACAACATGGGCCGCAATCTCGGGCGCAAGTTTGCCGGTCGCGAAATAATCGAGAAAGAACAGTGGCTCGGCTCCCTGCACGACCAGGTCATTGACGCACATGGCAACAAGGTCGATGCCGACGGTGTGATGGATACCAAGCTCGATCGCAAGACGCAGTTTCGTGCCAACGCCATCGGTGGCCGAGACAAGAACCGGGTCTGAAAATCCCGCGGCCTTCAGATCGAACAGCCCGCCAAATCCCCCTAATGCCGCATCGGCGCCGGGCCGCCGGGTCGCCGCCGCCAGCGGTTTGATCATCTCGACCAGCCGTTCGCCGGCATCGATATCGACACCTGCCTGTTTATAGGTCAGGGCTGTGCGCGGGTTGTCGGGGGCGTGATTATCTTCGCTCATGGCGCACTCATACCCGCATGCGGGCCATGGTGTCCATGCCCTCGACGCGTTTCGCGCGCGCCGGGAATATATCCGGTGCGATATTATATGGTGCTTGGTACTTTTCTGGCGGTCAGCGTGCGCAGCCCGCGGACAAGTTCAGCCGCCGGGCCGCGGTCGGGGTCGCGCAAGTCGAGATTGACGACCGCGCGCAAGGCATCGACATGGGCCTTTATCAGGTCCTCGGGCACGCGCCCGGTGTCCATGGTCGCTTCCATCGCCTTGCAGAGATTGTCGGCGATAACGGTGACGATCGGATAGCCATAGGTGCTGCCGAGTCCGCGCAGATCATGGGCGGCACGGTGTAATTCCTCGACATCCGAACCCATGCCGCTATCGCGGGTAAAGCTGCGATGCGCCTTGATCAGACGTTCCATATCGTCCTTGATCCAGTCCTGCATGTCGCCTTCAAGACTTTTCATGGCCTGTTCGAGCTTGCTGACCGTCGCATCGTCCAGCGGCTTCAAAGGGCCACCGACACGATCCTGGAGTGTGGTGTTGGGCGGGATCACGCCATATTTATCTTTTGATTCCATGTGGATACAGAGCCTATCGTTATAAGTGTAATAATTTATCATCACACCAATAACGATAAGTTAAATTCCGGGCGCTGGACAGCATTCCTGTCAGGAAAACCGTGCGGGCGTAATCTCGGGTATCAGGGAGATGAGCTCTGCCTCACTGGCGGCCGGTAGCGGTGTACCGGCAAGCAGCCATGCGGTAATCATGCCGATGGCGGGGGAGGTCTGGATGCCGTAGCCGCCAAGACCCGCTGCCCAGAAGAAATGCGGATGATCGGATGCTTGGCCGATGGCGGGGCGTTCGTCAGGGGTGAAGCTGCGCAGCCCGGCCCACCGGCTTGACAGGCGGGGCGCGGAAATACCGGTCGCAGCCTTCATCCGTTCCAGCGCGAGGGCAATTTCCAGCTCTTCGGGTTGTGCATCGCAGGGAGGAAACGGGGTTTCATCTGCCGGGGTCACCAGAAGATTGCCTGCAAATGGTTTAAAGTAGAAGCTTTCCTCCGCATCGCGCACAAGCGGCCATCGATCTGTCATCATGTCCGCGGGCGGGGTGATGGTAACCACAGTGCGCCGTTTCGGCACAATGCCTACTGGCTGAACACCCGTAAGCCGGGCAATGTCGTCGGCCCAGGCGCCAGCGGCATTGATCAGCCAGTCTGCCTCGATCATCTGGTCTTTGGTGCGGATAAGCCAGTTTCGCCCGCCTTGCCGCCCACGCGGGTTGTCCCCGCCGGTCCCCTCAATATGCTCAAGGGGCGTTTGCAGGTAAATTTCCGCACCTTGTGCGCGTGCACCCCGCAAATAACCCTGATGAATGGCGTGAACATCCATATCTGCTGCGCGGGGTTCGTACAGGGCGCTGTCGACCAGCCCGGGCCGCAGACAGGGGCACAGCGCCAGCGCGGCTTGCTGCGAGACGATCTCCAGATCCGGAATGCGCGGTCCGCAGGCGGCCAGCATCTGCTCAAGCTGTGCCTGCTGCCCGGGGCGTGCAAAGCGTAAATTACCGCGCGGGGTGAGCAGCGGTGTGTCGCTGAAATCAACGGGCGGATCCTCCAGAAATGGGCGTGAGGCGGTAGTCAGGAGATGTGCGGCCCGGCCACCATAGGTTTCCACGAATGTGGCGGTAGACCGACCGGTCGCGTGATAGCCCGGCTGCGCCTCCATCTCCAGGATGGCAACCCGTCCCTGCGCGGCAAGGCGGTAGCCTATTGCCGCCCCAACGATGCCCGCCCCAATAATAAGAAAGTCATAGCTTGCCATGGCTGACTATGTAGAGCAGGGGCGCGCGCGGCTCAATCGCCTGCTTTTTCGTTGGACTGTTCAGCGATTGGTTCCGCAGCGTCGCTTTGCGGGCTTTGACCGCTGAACAGGCGGAACAGGGTTGGTACGATCAACACGACAAATACGATGCGCAGCATATGCATGAGTGAGATAAAGGCGGTCTGCGAGCCGATGACAAGTGCAATCAGGCTCATCTCCGCAAGGCCGCCCGGTGCGAGGGCGAGCAGCAGCGCCTCGCTCGTCTGGCCCGCTGCCGCTGCGAAATAGATTGCGGTCAGCGCCGCGCCGGCGACAAGCAGCAGCCCCGATCCCGCGCCCGCAAGGATTATGGTGCCGACCCGGCTGAGCGACAGCCCCGAAAAGCGGCAGCCTATCCCCGCGCCCATGACAATCTGCGCCATTGCGACGATCAGCGCAGGGGGGGCCGCATGGGTCAGCCCGGCAATATGCAGTGCCGCGCTCAGGATCATCGGGCCAACCAATGCGCCGGCGGGCAGCCTGATCCTGTCGGCCAGCGGGACCCCCACCACCGCGCATCCCGTCAGCAGCACGATATCCAGCCATTGCAGCGCCACACCGTTATCAATAGGGCTGGGCGGTACATCCCACCCCTGTATATAGCGGAAATAGACCGGAATTGTGCCAACCACGATCAGGATGCGCGTCGTGTGAACAAGGCTGATCGCGGCGACATTGCCGCCATAGCTTTCGCCGACCAGCGCCATCTCGCTCAAACCGCCGGGGGCACTTGAGAAATAGGCAGTCGTCGGGTCGAATTTCGCAACCTTGCGGAAATAGACATAGCAGGCAGCGGTACTGATGCTGACAAAAAGCAGCATGGTAATAACGGCCGGCCACCATTTTTGCGCATCCGACAGGATTTCGGGTGTGAAGGCGCTGCCCAGCATGATCCCCAGAATGGCGATCATCACCCGCCGCAGCGGCTGCGCCATGACGGTGGGCGCACCGGCCAGGCTTGCGACCGTAACGCTCAGCATCGCGCCCAGCATCCAGGCAAGTGGTACGCCAAGCCAGGCAAATACCGCCCCGCCACCGCCTGCCAGCGCCAGTGTGCCGCACAGCCGGGGCCAGCTAAATGTGCTGCCGATCTGTGGTGTCGGTGCGCTCACCCGGTCAATCTGCCAAGCCGCATGGCGGTCTGCCCCGGTGATGCCTGCATCGATGGCATTAATATCACGCAGTCGGGATAGGGCGTGGTGATCGGCTGATCGCCATCGCGCGCAATTAACGTCCCCTGTTCGGCCACGATATTCAGCGCGGCCGCGGGACCAAGATAGCGATAATGTTCGGTACGCACGGTGATGGTATCTGTAATACGTACCGCCTGCGGCGGCCGGGGCGGTTCCTGCACCGCCCCGTGACGCAACTGCTTTTGCATGTCTTTTTCCAGCTTTTCAGGAATCTTATGCCCAAAAAACCCAACTAGACGCAAGCATGCCCTGAGCGCCACGGCGCCCGCCTGCGGGCTTTGATGTTGCCCGCATTCAAGCAGCAGCGCGGTTTGCCGCGATTGTGCGTCGGAAAATGGCCCGAAGTCGCGCATCCTGAGGCCTGCTGCATGCCCCGTATCGGCAATCAGAAAGTCACCGATGCAGAGCTGTTCGGCGAATTGTCGTGCGCGCGGCATCTGTCCGGTGAGCACAAGCGGCGGCCCCTCAAGTGTCATGGAATGCAGATCGACCAGGAAATCTGTTTCACGCAGAAAGGGCAGCAATTCCCGGCAACGGCGGGTTTCACGATCAATTGCCGGTTGCGCCAGCATATCGGCTCCCCATAGCCGGTTCATATCCTGATCGACATAGCGGCCGACGCTGTCCCCTTTCAGATATGCGGCATAGGCGTCGGGGTTTGCCAGCGCGAGGATGATGGCGCCGTTCGCCGGGTTTAGCCCTGAATCAAGCAGCGCCCCGATCGCCTGCGCGCCACAGACTTCATTGCCATGCACCGCGGCGCTGATCATCAGAACCGGCCCCGGTGCGGTACTGTCGAAGCGCCAGACATAGGCCGTGCCGCAATTGCTCGGCGGAAAATCCCCAAGTGCGGGGCCCCTGCCTGGCACAGGCGACGAACCGGTTGAAGAAACTGCCATGGCCATGGATGTTGTGATCAGTCGGTAAATTGTTCCATCAATATGCGCTCATCGAGTTCATGGCCCTCGTCGAACAGGATCGGCACGGCGATATCCTCTGCGATCTGCACTTCGACATGATCGACCTCACGCACCTCCAGCATATCCGCAACCGCGCTGACAGGCCGTTTTTCCTTTTCCAGAATATCGAAGCGGACGACCGCGCTATCGGGCAAAAGTGCCCCACGCCAGCGGCGCGGGCGGAAGGCGCTGATCGGGGTCAGGGCAAGCACGCCAGCCTTGATCGGCAGGATCGGCCCGTGTGCGGACAGGTTATAGGCGGTGCTGCCCGCGGGCGTTGCGACAAGTACGCCGTCGCAGTTGAGCTCCTGCATCCGCACGCGCCCATCAACCGTGATCTTGATTTTTGCAGCTTGCCGCGTCGAGCGCAGCAGCGAGACCTCATTGATGGCAAGCCCTTCGAATTTGTTGCCATGAATATCGGTCGCCAGCATCCGCAGCGCGTGCAGTTCGCTCCGCTCGGCCTTGGCAATCCGCTCGACAAGTTTATCAACGAGAAACTCATTCATCAGAAAGCCGAGCGAGCCGCGATTCATTCCGTAGATGGGGATGTGGCGGCCCATATTCTCGTGGATTGTGTTGAGCATGAAGCCATCGCCCCCCAATGCGACGATCACATCGGCTTCTGCAGCAGGTACATTTTCGTAACGGTCCTTCAGAATAAGCAGTGCGTCGCGGGCTTGGCGGGAATCGCTGGCGACGAATGCGATTTTCTCATATGGCATCAATAATTCTTTCCCCGGCTCGATGACTGTGCTGTGCGTGGCATGCCTGCAATGGCCGGTCACCACGCCGCCACTATCGTGCAATGATGTGAACAGCTTTCTTCCACAGCCAATCTATTTGCAAATATGCGACGGCGCAAAACATACCCGGCCCGAACAGGTTACATCGGCCCGTTTATAGGGGGGCGGCTTGCAGGACCGTGAATTAATACCGATGTATCATTTTAGATGGAAACCGGACGGGCGGCAGTCTATAATGAAGGTTATCTGGAAATTGAAAGCGTATGAGGAGGGTTTCAGATGAGTGATGCGGCAATACTCAATGAGGCGGCGGCGCCTGACAGCGATATTCCCGATCCCTATTCGATTCCACTTGCACAAATCGATGTGTCGGGGGCCGAACTGTTTCGCGCGGACAAGCAGGACGCGTATTTCGAGCGTCTGCGCCGCGAGGACCCGGTGCACTATTGTGCCGACAGCCAGTATGGCCCTTACTGGTCGGTGACAAAATTCAACGACATCGTCTATGTCGATACCCACCATCAGATTTATTCCTCCGACTCGCAGCTTGGTGGGGTGGTGATGCGCGGTCAGCCCGAAGAAACGGCGCTGCCCATGTTCATCGCCATGGACCCGCCAAAGCATGATGCACAGCGTAAGGTGGTGCAGCCCATCGTCGCGCCGGCGAATCTTGCCAGGCTTGAAAACACGATTCGGGAACGTGCGGGTACTATCCTGGATTCCCTGCCGCGCAATGAAACATTCAACTGGGTCGATCTTGTTTCCATCGAACTGACGACGCAGATGCTGGCGACCTTGTTCGATTTCCCGTTCGAGGACCGGCGCAAGCTGACCGAATGGTCAGACGCCGCAACTTCCGAAGAAGACGCTTCCACGCCCGAGCTTGAAGAAGCGCGGCGCGCCAAGATTTTTGAATGTGCTGACTATTTCATGGGGTTGTGGAACGAGCGGGTGAATGCGCGCGAACCCGGTGGCGATCTTATCTCCATGCTGGCACATGGGGAATCGACCCGCTACATGGACCGGGGTGAATTCATCGGCAATCTGCTGCTGCTTATTGTGGGTGGTAACGATACGACGCGCAATTCGATTACCGGCGGCCTGCTGGCGCTTAATCAGAACCCGGATGAGTATCAGAAGCTGCGTGACAATCACAAGCTGATTGAAACCATGGTGCCCGAAATTATCCGCTGGCAGACTCCGCTGACCCATATGCGGCGGACGGTGCTTGCCGATACCGAGCTTGGCGGCAAGCAGATCAAAAAGGGTGAGAAGGTGATCATGTGGTACATCTCGGGCAACCGGGATGATGAGGTGATCCCCGATCCTTACAGCTTCATCATTGATCGTAAGAACCCGCGGCAGCATCTGTCCTTCGGTTTCGGTATTCACCGTTGCGTCGGTAACCGGCTTGCGGAAATGCAGCTGCGTATCATCTGGGAAGAGGCGATGAAACGCTTCGACTTTATCGAGGTGGTGGGCGATCCGGTTCGGACCAATTCCAACCTGATCCACGGCTATCTCGAACTGCCGGTGCGGATCGCGGGTTGAGCGCCCAACCGGTCACGTAAAACCGGTCATATAAAAAAGCGACGCCCGTCTTACCGAAAAGACGGGCGTTTTTCTTTGTGTGAGGCGCGCGCTGGCGATGCGCCGGGCATGTCGTTTGCCTGCGCCCCGTGATTTAACCAAGCCCCAGCGCGTCGAGTGCCGTGGCCTTTGCCCATTTATAGTCGGCTTTGCCGTTCGGCGCGCGTTGCACCTTGTCCACCATCACCACATGCTTGGGCAGCTTGTAGCCTGCCAGCTTGTCGCGCAGAAAGGCGACAAGCTCATCTTCGGCTGTCGTGCTGCCGGGGCGGGAAGAGGTGACCGCAACCACCCGTTCGCCAAACCGTTCGTCGGGCACACCCACCACCAGACAGTCATAGACCGCGGGGTTGAGTTTCACTGCCTCTTCCACCTCTTCGGGGAAGATTTTCTCGCCCGCGCTATTGATGCAGACCGAGCCACGACCGAGCAGGGTAATGGTGCCGTCTGCTTCGACTGTTGCCCAGTCACCGCCGAATGTATAGCGCACGCCATTCACGGTGCGGAAGGTTTTGGCCGATTTTTCCGGGTCCTTGAAATAGCCGATGGGTACCACACCGCCTGTTGCGATCAGCCCTTTTTCGCCCGAGCCGGGCACCACTTCCTGGTCATCTTCATTGAACACCTTTGTGGTATCGGCAAGTTCGAACCGGGCGGTGGCGGCCTTTGTCGCGCGGGTCATGACCGACCGGCCTGTCGTCCCCTCGGTCGAGCCCATGGCGTCGATCAGCGTCATATCGTGATGCGCAAGCAGCCGTTCCTTGACTTCCATCGTCCACATCACGCCGGAGGAAACGATAAGCCTGAGGCTTGAAAGATCGTGCGGCGTGTCGGCCGCCTTCGCCCGGTCAAGCGCATCGGCCAGTGGCTTGGCGAAAGCGTCGCCCACAATGACAAGATCGGTAGCCCCTGTCCGGGTGACCTCAGCCCACACCGCATCGGCATCGAAATGCAGATTGGGCACCGTCACCGCGCAGCCGCCCACCGTCATCGGCCCCATGGCGCCCGCCCACATGCCCGTGCCATGCATCAGCGGGCAGGCGGTCAGCGCAACGGGCAATTCGCCATTCGCCGCCATGCGTTTGATATTGGCGGCCATCTCCGCCTCGCTTGTGGGGCGCGGTACATCGCGAAAGTCAAAGCCAAGCCGCATCAGCCGCATACATTGATCGCGCTGGCTGTACATCACCCCCTTCGGCATGCCGGTGGTGCCGCCGGTATAGAGCATGTAGATCTCGTCTTCGGAACGGTCCCTGCGCGGCATCGGGTCGCCACTGTTCAGAAATGTTTCGTAATCCACGGCCCCCTCAAGCAGCGGTGCTTCCCCGTCATCCACCTGCACAAGCAGTCTGAGCCTGGGCAGTTCCCCGCGCACCCTGTCGATCCGCTCCGCCAGCCGCCCGTGGAACAGCACAGCCTCGCTATCGCTATTGTCGAGCAGATAGCGCAGTTCCTCGTCGAGATAGCGGTAATTCACATTGATGGGGGAGGCGCTCATCTTGAAGGCGGCAAAATGCGCTTCGGTATATTCCGCGCAATTGTAGAGATAATGCCCGATTTTCGAATCGGTGCCGAGGCCCGCGCGTGCAAAGGCCGAAGCAAGCTGCGCCGCGCGCCGGTCAAACTCGGCCCAGCTGCGCCGTGTCTGCGCGTGAATGAGCGCGGGATGATCGGGGACCGTATCGGCCACAAGTTCCCAAAGTGATGCCAGATGCATGCGCATGACCCTGTTTCTCCCCTGATTGCTTATTGTTATGCGCCATCTCGATAGCATAGCCGCGGCGTAAGGTGAATGTCGCTGCGGTTCTGGTCGGGATTGGCAGATGTAACAGGGGACCAGGCGCGGCGGGGGGCGCGCCTGACTGTTTGAGGAGTGTGTGAGAGGATTGAGGCTGGTGAGCGGGTCAGGCCGCGGTGAAATCCTCAAGCAGCGGGGTGCTCAGCTCTTCCTCGAAGCGTGCAAACGTCCAGGGCCAGGAGGCGACATTGCCAAAGCGGTCATAGTACCAGCTCTGGCAGCCCCCCGATGCCCAGACGGTGTGTGGCATCGCATCCTTGATTGCCTGATTGAACTGTTTTGTCACATCCGCTTTCGGATCGACTTCTTCCAGCGTGCCGTCGCGCAGCAGGCCGATAAGCTTTTCGACATAGGCGAATTGCCGCTCCGCCGTCATCAGGTAGGAGAAATTGCCGATCGGGCTGTTTGGCCCGCCAAGGAAAAGCAGGTTGGGGAAGTTCGGCACACAAATGGTCTTGTAGGCATAGTTGCCGTTCGACCAGGCTTCGTTCAGGGTTTGCCCGTTGCGGCCGACGACTTCGGTATCGGCAAGGAAGCGGTGCGGGTCAAAGCCTGTGCACAGCACAAGCACGTCAAGCGCGTGCAGACGGCCATCCCTGGTGCGCACGCCTTCGGGTTCGATCCGTTCAATCGGGTCGGTCACAAGCTCGGCATTGGGTTTCTGGATCGCGGGATAGAACCGGTCTGACATGATCAGCCGCTTGCAGCCAGCCGAATAATCCGGCTGTAACCTGGCGCGCAGTTCCGGATCCTGCACACCCTCATCAAGGCTTTGCTGGCAGCCTTCCTGGATCTTTTCCAGCGCCATGGCGTTATCGCCGACAATGGCGGCCGCGAAACCGTGATTCATCGTAGCGGCAAGCTGATCGTACATGGCTGACATCTCTTCAGGATGCGCCCGGTAATGTGCCTTATCCTCTTCCGGTACAGGCAGGTTGGGCGCATTCATCACCCATTGCGGGGTCCGCTGGAACAGCGAAAGCTGCGCGACATCGTCGACTACCGCGCCGACGATCTGTACCGCGGTTGAGCCTGTGCCGATGATGCCGACGCGCTTGCCCTTGAGCGAAACGTCATGGTTCCAGCGCGAACTGTGGAAACAATCCCCCTTGAAACTGTCGAGCCCCTCGATATCGGGATAGACCGGGTGGTGGAGAATGCCGACCGCGCTGATGACCACATCGAATTCGCCCTGATCGCCCTGTGTCGTGGTGACGTGCCAGCGTTTGTCTTTGTATGCGAGTTTTGTAACCTCGCTGTCATAGCGGATCATTTCCTCGACATTATTGTCTTCAGCGACCTTGCGGACATAGGCGTAGATTTCCGAACCGGGGGAAAAAGTCTGGCTCCAGTCCGGATTGGGGGCGAAAGAAAAGCGATATAGATGCGAGGGGACGTCGCAGACAAGACCGGGATAGGTGTTGTCGCGCCAGGTGCCGCCAAGATCGGCCGCCTTTTCGAACAGGACGATTTTCCTGATACCCGAATCGCGCAATTTGATCGCGGACATGATGCCGCCCGCGCCCGCGCCGATGATCGCGACGCTTAATTCCCGCTTATCCGCCATGCTACCCGTTTCCTCTTACTGCTGATGCTTTGCTTGTTAAAGGCGTCTCTAAACTATGATCATAGTCTTGTAGCTGCTTTGCACCAATCGCGCAATTTGCCGCAGATAGGGGGGGCAAAGGGCCGGTTTAGTCGCTGGTCCGGGCTGCGATGGCCTGTGCGCGGGCCAGTTCTTCGGGCCGGTTGATATTGAAGAAGGGATCATAGGGTCTGTCGGGAAATGCCGTATGGGCGATGCCATGCCGCGCGGTCCAGATATCGACCTTGCGTATATCTTCTGTTGTCATGGCGTGGCGCAGATCATCGGCCAGATCGACCGGCCACAGTCCAAATACCGGATGTGTCCGGCCCCCCGATACCGCACAGGCAAGGGAGGCATGGGCATTCTTGCGTGCCGCTACCAGCCTGCGGACAAGGTCGCGCGGAAAGAATGGCGCGTCGGTCGCAAAGGTTGCGATCAGGGAGCAGTCCGGGCGGTTTTTCCGCGCCCATTCCATACCGCTCAGCACCCCTGCAAGCGGGCCTGCATGCCCGTCGATCACATCGGGCACTACCGGCAGCGTATACGCGGCGAAACGGGCGGGGTTGCCATTGGCGTTCAGGATCAGCGTATCCGCCTGCGGCTGCGCGCGGGCGATGGCGCGGGCAAGCAGCGTTTTGCCGTCCAGCAGTTGCAGGCATTTGTCGCCGCCCCCCATACGCCGTGACTGCCCGCCCGCGAGCAGTACACCAAGGACCTGTTCAGACCGCGCCCGGGGCATCTTCGTGCGCTTCGTCATCAAAGATAATCCGTTCTTCCCCCGAAAGTGCCATGAAACGCTTGCCCCGCGCGCGCCCGATCAGCGTCAGTCCGGCAAGCCGCGCAAGCTCCACCCCCCAGGCGGTGAAGCCGGACCGCGAGATCAGGATGGGGATATTCATCAGTACGGTCTTGATGACCATTTCGCTGGTCAGCCGGCCGGTGGTGTACAGGATCTTGCCCGCCGCGGGTATATCGTGGCGCAGCATATATCCTGTAATCTTGTCGACCGCGTTGTGGCGGCCCACATCTTCCATGAAGATGAGCGGCCGGTCGGTTTCACATAAGACGGTGCCATGGATTGCGCCTGCGGTGAGATAAAGGCTCGGCAGGCGGTTGATGCGGTGGGTCAGCGCATAAAGCCAGGAAGTTCTGAGTACCGCATCGTCCGGCAATGTCGCCTTTTCAAAATGTTCCATCACATCGCCGAAAACTGTCCCTACCGCACAGCCGGAGGTGCGCACCTTCTTTTTCAGCTTCTCCTCATAATCGGTCTCGCGCGCGGTGCGGACGACGACCACATTGACTTCTTCGTCATATTCGACCTCTGCAATCTCGTCGTCGGGCAGCAGCATGTTCTGGTTCTTGAGATAACCCAACGCCAGATATTCCGGGTGATCGCCGATCGTCATCAGGGTCACAATTTCCTGACTGTTCAGATAGAGCGTCAGCGCGCGTTCGGTCACCACCCGGGTTTCAATCCGTTTGCCGGTGTGATCGATACCTTCCACTGGACGGGTCAGCCACCGATCTTCAGGGTCGGGCCCCAGAATTAGATCGTGCTGTGCGGCATGGTCTGGCGTTTTGCGCCTGTCGGTCATATCCTTGCCTTCCGGTAAGCGAGTGGGTGAGGTGATGAAAATATTCGGTATCGTTGGCTGGAAGAATAGCGGAAAAACCACCCTTGTCGTAGGGCTCGTCAAGGAATTGAGCGCGCGCGGCTATCGGGTGTCCACAATCAAGCATGCGCATCACGAATTCGATGTCGACCAGCCCGGAAAAGACAGCTTTCAGCATCGTGACGCCGGCGCGAAGGAGGTGATGATCTCTTCTGCTGGCCGTTGGGCGCTGATGCATGAAAATCGCGACGAGCCGGAGCCCGATCTTGATGCGCTGCTCAGCCATATGTCTGAGGCTGACATTGTGCTCGTCGAAGGGTTCAAGAAAGGTAGTCACGAAAAGCTTGAAATCAGGCAGAGCGAGAAGGGGGCGCCGATCCTGGCTGAACAGGATGAGCAGGTGGTGGCCTTTGCCTGCGACGGGGGGGAGTGGTTGCCCGATCTGCCGCGCTTCGCCCATGACAATGTGGCCGGCATCGCTGATTTTATCGAGACACGCTACGGGCTTGGGCAATGACGGCAGTGCTGGCAGATGATTGCTTTGCGGCAGGACCTGAACGGATCCGCGCGACGGAGGCATGGCAGCGGCTGCGCGACCGGCTGGATCGTATCGTCGATGTGGAAACAGTGCCGTTGCGGACCGCTTGCGGCCGCATTCTGGCCCAGGATCTGGTGGCCGAACGTAATATCCCGAATGCCGATAATAGTGCGGTTGATGGCTATGCGCTGCGGGCCGCCGACCTTGCGGCGAAGGAGGAAACACGGCTGCCCGTCGTGATGCGGGTCGCTGCGGGTAGCCCACCGCCAGGGTTGCTGCAGGAGGGGGCGGTGGCGCGGATCTTTACAGGGGCCCCGATGCCCGAAGGCGCCGATTGCGTTGTCATGCAGGAAGATGTCGTTGCGGACGGCGATCACGTCACGATCCCGCAAGGTTTGCGTGCGGGCGCCAACCGCCGTCTTGCCGGAGAAGATCTGTGTAAAGGAGAGGTTGCGCTACGGGCGGGAAGCATCCTGCGGCCGCAGGATATCGGGCTTGCAGCCGCGCTTGGCCTTGCACAGCTGCGGGTCTTTGCGCCGTTGCATATCGCATTGTTTTCTTCTGGCGACGAACTCTGCGAACCTGGCGGTGCGCTTGCGGCCGGTGGCGCGTTCGATGTGAACCGCTATCTGCTGTCCGCGCTTCTGGGGGATCGCGGGGTAATTGTGAACGATCTGGGGATTTTGCCTGATAATCCGCGCAAGGTGCATAGCGCGCTGCGGGTGGCGGCACGGCAAAATCATATCGTCCTGACATCGGGCGGTGCATCGGTCGGGGATGAAGATCATATTGTGCGTGCGGTCAGTGATCTGGGCGCGCTGCACTTCTGGTCGATCGCGGTTAAACCGGGGCGGCCACTGGCCTTCGGGCGGTTGGGGGATGCGGTGTTTGTCGGCCTGCCGGGTAACCCGGTTGCCGCCATGGTGTGCTTTCTTATGTTCGTGCGGCCGGTTTTGCGGCTTCTGGGGGGCGGGGTATGGCAGGAACCGCGCGGTTATTCCCTGCGGGCCGATTTCGATTTCACGAAAAAACCCGGACGGCTTGAATGGTTGCGGGGCAGCGTGATGACCGGACCGGACGGGCAGACCGTCGTGCGGCGTTTCGCGCGGCAGGGATCGGGCATCATTACCGGCCTGACCGGCTCGGACGGCCTTATTGAGTTGCGCGAAAATGTCACGCGCGTCGCGTCCGGGGAACTGGTAAGGTTTATTCCCTTCGCCGAGCTGGGTGTTGTGTGAACGGATAAGGGTCGGTCAGCGATGCAAGACAATGCACAAACCGCACCGTCAAAAGGCGGCAAGCGGCGCGGCAGGTTCGGTCCGCGCGGGCGTCAGGTCACGCTCGAGGCGCGGCGTGAGGTTCGGCTTCTGCTGGGAGATGCGCCCCGTGCGCGCGATCTGCTGATCGAGCATCTGCATCTTATTCAGGACAGGTTCGGAGCGATCTCGGCGGCGCATCTGGCGGCGTTGGCCGAGGAAATGCGTCTGCCCATGGCGGAAGTTTATGAGGTTGCGACCTTTTACGCACATTTCGATGTGCTGCGCGAGGCGCAGACACCGCCGCCAGCAGTCACTGTGCGGGTATGCGAAAGCCTGAGTTGCTGTCTTGCGGGGGCGGATGCGCTGCACGACCGGTTGGTCGAGGAGCCGTGGCCCGATGTGCGGGTGCTGCGCGCGCCCTGCATGGGGCATTGCAACCTCGCGCCTGCCGTCAAGGTGGGGCAACGTTTCGTCGATCACGCGGATTTCGAACAGATTCAGGAGCTTGTGGCCAAAAAACGTACGCATCCGATATTGCCGCGTTTTCAGACTTTCGAAGCTTATGTGGCGGAGGGCGGTTACCACATGTTGCGTGAATGCCGGGCCGGTGAAATGCCGGTGACCGGGCTTATCGCTGCGCTTCATGCGTCTGGCCTGCGTGGGCTTGGCGGTGCCGGGTTTCCCACCGCGCGGAAATGGGAATTTGTCCGTGCGGAACCCGGACCGCGCTATGTGGTGATGAATGCCGATGAGGGGGAGCCGGGTACGTTCAAGGACAGACTGTTTCTTGAGGCCACGCCGCACCGGGTGCTTGAGGGACTGTTGCTGGCCGCCTGGGCGGTCGAGGCGGAGGCCGCCTATATCTATCTGCGCGATGAATATCCGGCAGCGCGTAATATTCTGATGCGCGAGATTGCCTGGCTTGAGCATGCGGGGCTTGCGCCGGCGGGCTTTATCCGCCTGCGCCGCGGTGCGGGTGCTTATATCTGCGGCGAGGAGTCGGCGATGCTCGAAAGTATCGAGGGCAAGCGCGGCCTGCCGCGCCATCGCCCGCCCTTTGCGGCGCAGGTCGGACTGTTTGGCCGGCCCACGCTGATCCAGAATGTGGAAACGCTTTACTGGCTGCCGGAAATATTTGTGCAGGGGCCTGAAGCCTTCGCAGATAAAGGGCTGAACGGCTATCAGGGGGTGCGTGCCTATTCGGTTTCGGGGCGGGTAGCCGAACCCGGGGTCAAGATCGCGCCCAACGGCATCACGCTCGCCGCGCTTGTTGCAGATTATTGCGGTGGCATGGCGCCGGGGCACCGGTTGAAGGCATTCCTGCCCGGTGGTCCCTCTGGCGGTATTCTGCCAGCGGCGAAAGCCGATACGCCACTTGGTTTCGGGGCGTTTGATGCAGAAGGCTGTTTTGTCGGTTCCGGCGCTGTTGTGGTGCTGTCGGATCGCGACGATTTGCGGATTGTCGCACGTAATCTTCTACATTTCTTTGCTGAGGAAAGCTGTGGGCAGTGTACACCCTGCCGGGTGGGGACCGAAAAGCTTCTGGCCTTGACCGCGGCACCTGAATGGGATGCGGGATTGATGCATGAGATAGCGACAGCCATGGCGGATGCGTCCATCTGCGGGTTGGGGCAGGCCGCGGCAAACCCGCTCACTTGTCTCATGCGCTTTTTCCCTGAGGCTGCCCCAACCGCTGAGGGGGCGTCATGAGCGACAGGATCCGTTTTTCTCTGGATGGGCAGCCGGTTGAAGCCGTTTCGGGGGAAACCATCTGGCAGGTTGCAAAACGTCACGGAACCGAGATCCCGCATCTGTGCCATAGCGAGGAACCAGGCTATCGCGCCGATGGCAATTGCCGGGCCTGTATGGTGGAGATCGAGGGGGAGCGGACTCTGGCAGCCTCCTGTATTCGTCAGCCATCAGAGGGGATGGAAGTCCGTACAGGGACGGAAAGGGCAAGCAGCGCACGTGCCATGGTGCTTGAGATGCTGACCGCCGACCAGCCGCCACAGGATGATGCCCATGACCGGACGTCGCGTTTCTGGCAGTGGGCGGAAGAGGCGGGTATCGATCAAAGCCGGATGCCGGCACGGCCTGCCCCCGCGCCGGATCGGTCGCATCCGGCGATGGCGGTGCAGCTTGATGCCTGCATTCACTGTAATTTATGTGTCCGTGCCTGCCGTGAGGTGCAGGTCAACGACGTGATCGGTATGGCCGGGCGGGGCGCGGCGGCGAAAATTGTCTTCGACTTTGACGATCCGATGGGCGAGAGCAGCTGTGTCGCCTGCGGAGAATGCGTGCAGGCCTGCCCGACCGGCGCGCTGATGCCGGCTACGCTCATTGATGAGGCGGGCAGGGGGGATCGTACCGCTGATCAGATAGTGGCAAGCGTCTGTCCTTATTGCGGCGTCGGTTGCCAGATCAGCTACCATATTCGCGACGGTAAAATTGCCTTTGTCGATGGCGGGAACGGTCCGTCAAACGAAAACAGGTTATGCGTCAAGGGCCGGTTCGGTTTTGACTATGTCGATCATCCGCACCGGCTGACTGTGCCGCTGATCCGCCGCGAGGATGCGACCAAGGCCGTCGACGCGGTCATCGACCCGGCCGACCCGTTGAGCCATTTTCGCGTTGCGAGCTGGGAAGAGGCGCTCGATCATGCGGCACGCGGGTTTGGCGCGCTGCGTGAGCGGGAGGGCGATCAGGCGTTAGCAGGCTTCGGTTCGGCGAAATGTTCCAATGAGGAAGCCTATCTTTTCCAGAAGCTCGTACGCACCGGTTTCGGCAATAATAATGTCGATCACTGTACGCGGCTATGCCACGCCTCTTCGGTTGCGGCGCTGCTTGAAACGATCGGGACCGGTGCGGTGACCGCCCCCTTCAACGATGCGGAAAAGGCCGATGTCATTATCGTCATCGGCGCGAATCCGACCGAAAATCATCCGGTTGCCGCAACCTATTTCAAGCAGGCCGCGAAGCGGGGTGCCGAACTGATCGTCATGGATCCGCGCGGTCAGGCGCTGCGCAAGCAGGCGACCCATATGCTGCAATTCAATCCGGGCAGCGATGTCTCGCTGCTCAGTGCGATCATGCATGTGATCGTCGAGGAAGAGCTTTACGACACGCAGTTTATCCAGGCCCGTACCGAAGGGTTTGAGCGGATGAAGCAGCATCTTGCGGCCTTCAGCCCCGAGGCGATGGCTGAAATCTGCGGTATCGCGCCCGATCTTATCCGCACGGTGGCGCGCAGTTATGCCCGTGCACGGACTGCGATGATCTTCTGGGGCATGGGCGTCACCCAGCATGTGCACGGGACCGATAATGCCCGCTGCCTGATTTCGCTTGCCCTGATGTGCGGTCAGGTCGGGCGGCCGGGGACGGGTCTGCATCCGCTGCGCGGGCAGAATAATGTTCAGGGCGCTTCCGATGCCGGACTTATTCCGATGATGTACCCTGACTATGGGCTTGTGGATCATGCGGAAAAACGCGCGCGGTTCGAAGCGCTCTGGGAGCAGCCGCTCAATCCCGAACAGGGGCTGACGGTTGTTGAAATAACCGGGGCAATCCATGAAGGGATCATTCGCGGCATGTATATCATGGGCGAAAACCCGGCTATGTCCGATCCCAACGCGGCTCATGCGCGTGCAGCGCTTGCAAAGCTCGACCATCTGGTGGTGCAGGATATTTTCCTGACTGAAACGGCGATCTATGCCGATGTCATTCTGCCTGCGACCGCATGGCCGGAAAAAGACGGCACTGTTACCAATACAAACCGGCAGGTGCAGATGGGACGTAAGGCGGTCGAGGCGCCTGGCGATGCACGGCCGGATTGGTGGATCACACAGCAAATTGCCCGGCGGCTCGGCCTGGCATGGGACTATGACGGGCCGGCCGATATTCATGCCGAGATGATGCAGGCAATGCCCTCGCTCGACAATATCGGTTGGGACCGGCTGCAGGCGGAAAATGCTGTGACCTATCCATGCGACGGACCGGAAGTGCCAGGCCATGAGGTTATTCTCGATGAAAAATTCCCCACCGCAAGCGGGCGTGGCAAATTCGTGCCGGTGACGATTGTACCGCCCGACGAGCAGCCCGATCGCGATTATCCCATGGTGCTGACGACCGGGCGGGTGCTCGAACATTGGCATACCGGCGCGATCACCCGGCGCGCAAGCACGCTTGATGCGCTGGAGCCGGAAGCCGCGGCCTGCCTTAATCCGGCGGATTTGCAGCGGCTTGGGGTTGCGCCCGGAGAGATGATTGAGGTTGCGACCCGGCGCGGCGCGATAGAGATCGCGGCACGCACCGACCCCGCGGTCCCTGAAGGGGCGTTGTTCATACCCTTTTGCTATCGGGAGGCAGCCGCCAATCTGCTGACGAACCCCGCACTCGACCCTTATGGCAAGATTCCGGAAGTGAAATATTGTGCCGCGCGGGTAACCCCGCGCGCTTAGGCCATATTGTCAGTGTGTGTCGCAAGCACGCGGGGCTATGAGCGTCTGAGCGGCAATGGTGCCGGGGCTGCGATGGCGCACGCCTATCGTGCAGGGCATATTTAACGCCATTGACAGTTGCGCGCTTGCCGACAATAATCCCGCGCTTCCCAAATTGGCTTTCGGACAGTCGCAATCCCGCTGCTGTCCTTATTTGTTGGGGGAGCAACGATGATCACGCCGGTACTGCCGAACTATGGACGGTTCGACCTCGCTTTTGAGCGGGGCGAGGGGCCCTATCTGTTCACGACCGGCGGTGAACGATTTCTTGATTTTGGTGGCGGTATCGCGGTGAATGCGCTGGGGCATGCGCACCCGCATCTTGTCGAAACATTGAAGGCGCAGGCCGAGAAGCTCTGGCATGTGTCAAACCTCTATCACATTCCTGCGCAGGAGCGGCTGGCTGAGCGGCTTGTCGCGGCAAGCTTTGCTGATACAGTTTTCTTCTGCAACAGCGGTGCCGAAGCCGTGGAATGCGCGATCAAGATGGCGCGCATCTATCACCATGCCAATGGTCAGCCTGAACGCTATCGGCTGATTACCGTCGCCGGTGCGTTCCATGGGCGGACGCTTGCAACCATAGCGGCGGGCGGGCAGGAAAAGCATCTGACCGGTTTTGGTCCGGTGGTTGCGGGATTCGATCAAGTTCCCTTTGACGATATCACGGCCATGAAGGCGGCAATCGGGCCCGAAACCGCCGGTATCCTGATTGAGCCCGTGCTTGGCGAAGGTGGTATTCTGCCCAACAGCCCTGGCTATCTGCGGCAGTTGCGTGCCTTATGCGATGAGGAAGGTCTCCTGCTTGTCATGGATGAGGTGCAGACCGGAATTGGCCGCACGGGCAAGCTGTTTGCCCATGAATGGGCCGGTATTACCCCGGATATCATGGCGGTTGCAAAAGCGATTGGCGGCGGCTTTCCGCTGGGCGCCTGCCTTGCGACCGAATCGGCTGCCAAAGGCATGACCGCGGGCACCCATGGTTCGACATTCGGGGGTAATCCGCTGGCCGCTGCTGTGGGGAACGCGGTTCTGGATATTGTGCTGGAAGACGGGTTTCTTGAGGCGGTGCAGCAACGGGCTATTGTTTTCCGGCAGAAGCTTGCCCGGATTGCCGATGATCACCCCGAGATTATAGAGGATATTCGTGGTGAGGGCTTGATGCTGGGGCTGAAATGCCGGGTACCCAACACAGACCTTGTTGCAGCGCTTGTCGAACAGAAGCTGCTGTCGGTCGGAGCAGGCGACAATATCGTGCGGTTTCTGCCGCCGCTGAATATTGATGATGTGCAGATTGATGAGGCGATCAGCCTGCTTGATGCGGCATGTCATGCGCTGAAAGCTGCGTCCGACGGGGCGGAGGGCGCGTAATGGGCGGCGCCGTCAAACAGGATTTTCTTGACCTGCACCTTGTTCAAGCCGAAGCCCTGCGCGAGATCGTCGATGAGGGGCACCGGCTGAAGGCGGCGCGGCGCGGTCTGGGTCAGGCGGCACCCGATCCCGATGCGCGTCAGCAGGATAAGCTGCTTGCCATGATCTTCGAGAAGCCTTCAACCCGAACACGGGTATCATTCGATGCCGGAATGCGGCAATTGGGCGGTCAGACGCTCAACCTGGGCGGTGGTGAGATGCAGCTGGGACGCGGTGAAACCATCGCCGATACGGCACAGGTGCTGTCACGTTATGTCGATGCAATCATGATCCGCACAAGCGGGCATGATAAGCTGCTCGAACTTGCCGAATATGCCCGGGTCCCGGTGATTAACGGGCTGACGAATTTCAGCCACCCCTGCCAGCTTATCGCCGATCTCATGACATTCGAAGAGCATCGCGGGCCGGTTGCGGACCGTAGCTTTGCCTGGTGTGGCGACGGTAACAATGTCGCGACAAGCTGGATCCATGCCGCGGTGCAGTTCGGATTTGAACTGCGCCTTGCCTGCCCCGATGATTTTGCGCCTGACCCGGCGGTGTTGCGCTGGGCGGCGGACAACAAGGGACGGGTTTCCGTGACAACCGACGCGCAGGCCGCGGTTGAGGATGTGCATTGTGTTGTGACCGATACCTGGGTCTCTATGGGCGACAAGGATGCCGCGCAACGCCATAAATCGCTTGCTCCCTATCAGGTGAATGAAAAGTTGATGGCGCTTGCGGCAGGCGATGCGGTGTTCATGCACTGCCTGCCCGCCCATCGCGGGGAAGAAGTAACTGTGGGGGTGATCGACGGGCCGCAATCGGTGATTTTCGATGAGGCGGAAAATCGCCTGCATGCTCAGAAAAGCATTCTGAACTGGTGTTTGGGCTAGGAAGCGGTAAATGTCTGCGGCTGTGACGGATATTGCGGCGACCGACGATGACAGAATCATGCCATTCGCCGTTGAAAAAGCGGATGTGCGCGGGCGGATTGTCCGGCTGGGGCCGCTTGTCGACGATATTCTGAGCAGGCATGATTACCCGCAACCGGTTTCCGCGCTTCTGGGTGAAGCGCTGGCATTGACGGCGTTACTCGGGAGTGCGCTGAAATTCGACGGTATATTCAGCCTCCAGACGAAAAGTGACGGGCCCGTTTCCGCGCTGATCGCTGACTATGTGTCGCATGCCCGGTCGGGCGGCGGAACGCTGCGCGGCTATGCGATTTACGACAAGGATTGCGATTTCGGCGATGTGGATTCATCTTTTCGGGCGTTGATCGGTGCGGGCCATTTTGCCATGACCATAGATCAGGGTAAGCAGATGGACCGCTATCAGGGAATTGTCGCGCTGGATGGCGATAGTCTTGCCGCCTGCGCGCAGGCCTATTTTCAGACATCCGAGCAGATACCCACGGCCATTCATCTGGCGGTTGGCGAACTGTTCGAACGACCGCAGGGCAGGGCGGCACCGGCGGCGGCAGGCGCCTGGCGTGCAGGGGGGCTTTTGATCCAGTATCTGCCCAAGAGCAGGTTGGATTTGCCACCCGATGCGGAATTTGACGAGCCTGAGGATTGGCGGCGCAGTCGCATGCTGATGGAAACAGCAACCGACCTTGAACTGACCGATCCGGCAATTGCGCCTGAAAAGTTGCTATATCAGTTGTTTCACGAGGATGGCGTCCGGGTTTTTGAGCCGCAGTCGCTGAAATTCGGCTGTCGGTGCAGCCGCTTGCGTCTTGAAAACGTCTTGCGGCAATATTCGCGTGAGACCCTTTCGGAACTTGTTGAGAATGGCAAAATCTCAGCGAATTGTGAGTTCTGCAATGCCGATTACCAGTTTGATATGGACGCGCTTGTCAGTCGCTAGCCGGGTGCTTGCATCGCATCGTAGCGCGCGATTGCATCGGACTCTGATGTGTCTGCCTCTTGTTATCATGGCGATCGCGATAGCGGGCTGCCAGCCGACATTACCGCCAACCGGCGGCCGGCTGCCAAAGATTACATTCGCGCATAAGCCGCCTATCCGGATTGCCGCAGAAGCGATCCAGAAAACCGTGGTATTGCCCGCCCGACCTGTACCTGATGAGATAGGCGACCAGTTTTCTCCCGATTTACGCGATGCATTCAGTATCTGGGTTGATAGTCGCTTTGTTGCCAATGGTGCGCCGGGCGGGTTTGAGGTTCAGCTGGTCAGAGCCGATCTGACGCGAAATGTCATTGCCGAAGCCGAAGGTGGCGGATTGTCTGGGCTGTTCAAGGACAGGCAATACTGGAAATATACTGGAAAAATTCAGGTCCGTATTGCCCGTCGTCTGCCGGGACAGGCCACGGTGCATAGCTTTGTCGAAGCAGAGGCGGAAGGGTTTTTCACGACATCGCAGAATATTACGCTCAATATGCTGGCGCTTGAAAAGTTCAATCTGGTTGAGAGCCTGATTGGCCAGATCGATGCGCAGGTAGAAGAAAGCTTGCCCCAATTTATGGGGGATATAGTAAGATAAGGCAAAGCTGGTAGAAAATCGGGAGAATACTTAATGGACTATCAAACGATTAAGGTGGAAAAAAGCACCCCGGCAATCGGTGCGACAATCAGCGATGTCGATCTCTCCGCGCCGTTGAGCAATCAGCAGTTTGATGAAATCCACGATGCGCTGCTGCGTCATTCGGTAATTTTCTTTCATGACCAGCATCTGACTCCCGATCAGCAGAAGGATTTTTCGCGCCGCTTCGGGCCGCTGCAATCACATGCCTATATTCCGCATCTCGAAGGGCACGAAGAAGTTGTGGTGCTGGAAAATGACAAAGAACGGCCGCCCAGAATCAATGCCTGGCATACTGATGTGACCTTCCAGAAGAACACGCCGATGGGGTGTGTGCTTTATGCGCGCGAAATGCCACAGGCGGGCGGCGATACCATATGGGCATCCATGTATGCAGCCTATGAAGCATTATCGGACAAGATGCAGTCGTTTCTGAGCGGGCTGACCGCGCTGCATTCATCGGGTCATGTATTTGGGCGCGGCGGCGGCTACAGTCAGAGCCGGGGTGCCGATCAGGCGGCGGAAAATATGCCTGAAGCCGTTCACCCGGTTTTGCGGACCCACCCTGAAACCGGTCGCACGGGTCTGTTCGTGAATTCGATATTCACGGTGAAGATCAATGATATGAAGCCCGCCGAAAGTAACGCGCTGCTGCAATTTCTCTTTCAGCATATTGAGACGCCTGAATTTCACGTGCGATTCCGTTGGGCGCAGAATTCAATCGCTTTCTGGGATAATCGTTGCACACAGCACTATGCGCTGGCCGATTACTGGCCAGAACGGCGTTTGATGCATCGGGTCAGCATCGATGGCGATGCGCCCTTCTTCAAGGCAGAGAAAGCGGCATTGAACTGAGGGCCGTTTGGTGACCGCATGAGCGGGCGGGCGAGGTTCGGCGGTCTGACGAAACCGCTAGACAAGGTCCGGGCCGCGGACACGCATCTTGATCGGCCCTTCCGCCCGGCCGTGAACGAGCTGGGCGAGGTAGGGATTGTCCGCCGTCTCGATATCGGCGGTCGCACCTGTCCATATGATCTGCCCGTCATGCAGCATGGCGGTCTGATCGTAATCCCGGCGCATTGCATCCATGTCGCTTGTCACTGACAGAATCGTCGCCCCGGCTTCGTCGGCAAGCTGACCAATCAGTTGATTGATCACCCGGGTCAGAATTGGATCAAGTCCGGCTGTCGGATCATCGAGCAGCAGAATATCGGGTTGTTCCATAATTGCGCGCGCAAGCGCCACCCGCTTTTGCATGCCTCCTGACAGATCGGCGGGGAAAAGGTCGGCAGTTTCAGGTTTCAGGCCGACCTGGCGCAGCTTTTCAATCGCAAGGTCGCGGGCAAGGCGACGTTTGACATGCCCCCGGTTAAGCCGTTTGAAAGTGATATTTTCCCACACCGTCTGACTGTCAAACAGGGCCGAACGCTGAAACAGCACGCCGAACTTATCAAGCATTTCCTCCTGATCGGAGGTGGAAAGGCGCGAAATCTCCCGCCCCTCAATTTCAATACTGCCCGCATCGATCCGGTGCAGCCCGACAATGCATTTAAGCAGCACTGTCTTGCCAGACGCGGCATTGCCGATCAGCGCCATATGCTGGCCCCGGAAGACATCAAGCGTCACATCTTCAAGCACGCGGTTATTGCCAAAACGCTTTGCAACGCCGCGCAGGCGGATCGTTGGCTGTTCAGTGTCGTTCACGGCAGGCAGGATCCGTTACACTATTGATGTGGAGAAGGTGCGGCTATGCTTAACAGTACCGCTGTCAAAGCTGAAGCAAAAACTGGCAGGCGGCCCATTGTCCGGGCCGGAGATTGCGAAGGCCGCAGCAGTGGGTCAGCCGGCAAGCGCGAGTTTGCGGTTGATCGCGCCTGCACCTTCCAGCGCGTCAATCTCGGCAGGGCTGAGTCCGGCTTCATTCAGAACCGCGTCTGTATGTTCGCCAAGCAGCGGCGCATGCAGCATCTCGGCGTCATCGTCACCCAGTTTTGCAGTGCCCGGAATATTGGCCAGCGGAATTTTCCCGATTCCGGGATAGTCATGCCAATAGATGGCTTCCATTTCGAGCGTTTGCGGATGCGCCATGAAATCTTCATAGCTGTTGATCCGTTCATGCAGCATGCGCAGGTCGCGCAGATTTGCACACAGATCGTCAGCCTTGAAATTGGCGACGGCTTTTTTAATCGGCGTGTCGATCAGCTCCCGGTTCTGATAGCGCAGCAGGCCGGTTGCAAGCCGTTCATCATCTGCAATTTCGCCAAGTCCCAGCATCTCCATAAAGGGTTTGAACTCGCGGTCGAACAGCACGCCGCACACCACATAGCCATCGGCAGTTTCAAAGGTTGCGACAGGATAAGCCGGCGGTTGGCTGCGTTCCCCTTCAAGGACCTGCACGGCAAGGTTGATGTTCTGGAATGCCGTGGCCGATTGCAGCAGGCTGTTATCGATATAGCGCCCCTCTTCTTGCGATTGGCGTGCCCACAGCGCGGCCTGCAGGGCCTGTACATTGTAAAGTGCTGCGGATAAATCCATCAGAACGACGTTTGAACGATGCGGCAGCCCGTCAAATCCCTTGTTGCCGCTCATAAAGCCCGAAAAGGCCTGCATGATGCCGTCGGTGCCCGGCCGCTCCGCAAAAGGCCCCTGTTGCCCGAAGCCTGATACGGAAAGATAGATAATACGCGGATTGATCGCCTTCACCGCTTCATAGCCAAAGCCAAGCCGTTTGGTGACGCCGGGGCGGAAGCTTTCGATGAAGATATCGGCATCCCGCAGCAGGGTATTTACGACCTCCGGACCCTTTGGATTTTTCAGATCCACACAGATGCTGCGTTTACCCAGATTGGCAAGCACAGTATGCACCGTCTGCCCGCCGGCATAGGTTTTTCCGACGCCGCGTCCCCAGTCACCGCGTTCAGGTTCGATCTTGATGACATCAGCGCCAAGCCGCGCAAGGATGGCGGCTGCGTACGGCCCCGCAATGGCCTGGCTCATATCGATGACCCGAATGCCTGCATAAGGCTTGGCGTAACTCATCTCCGTTCTCTCCCTGGCTTTTGTTTATATTCCGCCTCCTTGCGGCAGCGGGCGTTTGCCCCGCCCCTGGGCTATACTGCTTTTCCCCTATGTTCCGGGCCGGTGACGGGCTCTGGCGATCAACCCGCCGATTGCACGGTTGCCGGCACGGCGTCTGCCAGGCCAAGCAGGGCGGCGGCATTGCCGCGCATTACCTTGCGCACCTGTTCATAGGACAGCCCGTTCAGCCCTTCTGCAAATTCGCGCGGATCGGCGAGCCCTTCAGGGTGCGGCCAGTCGGATCCGCCCAGTACCCGTTCAGGACCGATCGCAGCGATAAGATCGGTCAGATTATCTTCGGGGAAGGGGACGACGCTGACATGCTGCCTGAAAATTTCGCGTGGCCGGTCATGGATCGGGCCGAAGGTGAAATCGCGCGGTTCGACAAGCCGTACCGTCGCATCCATCTTCTTCAGAAGCGGTGCGACCCAGGATGATCCGTTCTCGATGGAAACAACCTGCAGCTTGCGGAAACGACCGAACAGATTATGCATGACAAGCGCTGCCATGGTGTCGACGATCGGCCGTTCGGCAAAGCTGATGACCCGCTGAAAAGCAGACATACGGTGATGTTGCGGTCGTGCCTTTTCGCCCCATACAGTCGAGTAAAGCTCCTCAAATCCGGCATCGCCAAGGTGGAAGGCAACAGGAATGCCCGCTTCCTCGCAGCGCGCCCAGAACGGATCGAAATGCGGATCCGCGGGAGAGCGCCCCAGAACCGGGGTCGGAGTCAGATGCACGATCCTGGCCCCTTCCTTCAGCACGCGTTCAAGCTCGGCGACCGCCAGATCGATATCCACAAGCGACAGCATCGCACAGCTCAGGATCGTATCCTGATAATCCCATCCCCAATCTTCGGCGACCCATTTGTTAAAGGCGCTCAGATTGGCAAAGACGGTCTCAGGCCCGTCATCGCGTAGCGCCATCTCCACCCCGACTGCAAGGCTTGGCAGTATGATTGTCGCCTGCACGTTCTGTTCGCGCAGCAGTTTCATCCGCACATCGCGGTCCATGGATTCGGGGAAGTCGTAGCAGGAGACGGTCTTGCCGCTGGTCAGTCCGCCGCCGCCGGTAGGATTCTGGAAAAAAGCCTTCAGTGAGCCCGGTTCGCCGGCATGTTCACCGGGCGGTGCGCTGAAGAAGCCGATGCGCTCGCCCTTGAAATGAACCTGAGCAAATTTGCTTTGCCCACGGACAACGGTGATCGCCCGGTCACGGAAATCAGGCGCAATATGCCGAGTGAAACAATCGTCAGGCTCGTAATAATGCTGATCACAGTCGATCAGCGGATAGTCGATCATCTCGACAGCAGGGTGTGACATACGTTTAATCCATGATCAGAGATTGCTTTCTGACAGGATAAGCGCTAGCAGCGGTCCAGGCAATGCAAAGCAATCAGCGGGGGTGCATTTTGCGCGGATGTGCCTTTGGCGGGCAGCCGGATGTGCTATGAATGACCCGCCTGTAGAGGCTGAGTAACGATTTTTGTCTGAAGGGGTGCGGGCCTGCCTATGCCGGATATTTCGCAGATGATCATGCGTATTCTGCTGATCAGCGGGGCGGCGCTTGCCATTGGCCTTGTTACGGCTTTCTGTGCTGTTTTCTTTGTGGATGCCATCAACTATCTCAACCGGTTTTTGTTGCCGGGGGCCTGGCGGACCGGTGGACAGATCGACTGGTCAACGGTCCTGACGATCTTGATGGTCCCGGTTGCGGGAGGGCTTGTCGCGGGACAGATGCGGCGGTTGATAGACGGCGCTCGCGTCCAGGGGCCTGCCGATGTGATTGAGCTGGCGCAGCTTGGCAAGGGTGAAATACCCCTGCGCAACGGAATCTTCACCGCACTCTCAAGTCTCATCTGGCTGGGCGCGGGGGCGTCGGCGGGGCAATATGGCCCGCTGGTGCATCTGGGGGCAACGATTGGCGGCGTGCTTGGGCGGGTCGATAAATGGCTGCGGGAAGATTTTCGTCTGCCCGGGCCAGTGGCGCTTGGCTGCGGCGTGGCTGCCGCGATCGCAACTGTTTTCAGCGCGCCCATCGCCGGGGTGGTTTTCGCCCATGAGGTTGTGCTGCGGCATTATTCACTGCGGGCTTTCGCGCCGGTGACGATTGCCGCCACTGCCGGCTATCTGGTTTCGTTCTGGTTGTTCGAAAGACCCCCTTTGTTCTTTGTCGCCCTCGAAGCCGGGGCGCACCCTGTCGCTTATGGCGGTTTTGTCGTGATCGGCCTGTTCGGCGGCGTTGTTTCGCTTCTTTGCATGCGCGCCGTGCTGCAGGCGGGAGCGCTTGCCGATAAAACTCCGCTGCATGATTCTCTCAAGCCGGGGATTGCGGGGCTGTTGCTTGGGGTGATCGCGCTCGGTGTGCCGCAGGTGACCGGGCTTGGCATCGGGCCGATGCAGTCGGTAATCGTGGCGGACGGCTTTCCCATGGCGCAGCTTCTGCTGATCCTGATTGCCAAAATTCTCGCCACCGCGATCTGCGCCGGTTATGCCCGGATAGGGGGCGTATTCGCGCCCGCGCTTTTTATCGGCACATTTTTCGGGGCTATTGTCGGCGGGGCCGCTGCGGCAACGCTTGGCAGTGATCTGGCCGTGCCGGCTTTTTATGCCATTTGCGGTTTGGCGGCGGTGACAAGCCCGGTGGTCGGTGCGCCGCTGACGACGATCCTGATCGTGTTCGAACTCACACGCAATTATGAACTGACAACTGCTGTTATGGTCAGTGTGGTATTGGCTAATCTTGTGGCGGGTCGGTTTTTCGGTCGTTCTTTATTTGATGTGCAACTGTTGCAGCAGGGAATTGATCTGTCGCAGGGGCGTGAAATGATCCTGTTGCAGCAGCACAGGCTGCGCGAATATCTGCAAACCGATTTTGTGGCGCTTGCCCCTGATATGACCATTCGGCAGGCGCAACGGATGATGGGGGAGCGCAATGCGGGCGAGGGATATGTGATCGCGCAGGATAATCGTTTTCTGGGTGTGTTGCAGGCAGGTCAGCTATTGGCGCTTGGCGATCGGCCAGAGGCGCGGGAAGAGAGCGTTTCTGCGCATGTGGCGGCACCGCAGCTGGTGTTTTCGCTGCAGACAACCGTCTGGGAGGCGATGGAGGGAATGGCGGGCTTTGTCGGGGAGACGATCCCGGTGCTCAATGACGAGGACGATGCGCAGCTTGCAGGCATTGTGACCGAAGCGATGATCGTGCATGCGTCGGTGGAAATTTCACGACGTCTGCGGCAGGAAGAAAACGCAACAGGGTAAGCCGGATTCTGTTTGAACGGTGCGGTCCATCCGCAGATGCTGCTGATCAACTGTCCCGGTTGGGGCGGGGAACCGGCACCGGTGCCTCTTTCGCGGCCTGCCGACCACGGGCCAAATCCTCCTCAATCCGGAATATCCTGCCGCTGCTTCCCATTTGCAGACGGTAGAACGGCAATGCCTCGAGCACGCGTTGTACATAGTTGCGGGTTTCACCGAACGGGATAAGCTCCAGCCAGTCTATAATATCGGTTTCGGTATCCAGCGGATCGCCAAATTCTCTGCGCCAGCGTGCGACCCGGTGTGTACCCGCATTATAGGCAGCCAGCGCCAGAATATAGGACCCGTTGTACCGGGCGACATGTTCGCTTAACAAGCTGCTGCCGAGTAAGGTGTTGTAAGCGGGATCCTGGATCAGCCATTGCGGCCTGTATGATATGTCCAGTTTGCGCGCGACCTGACGGGCCGTGCCGGGCATGAGTTGCATCAGCCCGCGTGCGCCTGCGGGGCTGACCGCATCAGTGTCGAATGCGCTTTCCTGCCGCGTTACGGCAAATATCAGCGCCGGTTCGATTTCCGACAAATGTCCGATTTCATCGGGCAGGGATATCAGCGGATAGCTTTCCGTAAGCAGGAAGATACCTTCGCGGCTTGCACGTTTTGCGGCCCAAAGCGACAAATCGGGGCGGCCGATGCGGCTGGCGAACCGGGTGGCCGCCTGATATGCCTCAGCCGTTGTCAGACCACGGATCAGGGATGCGTAATATTGCCTGACAGAGGCGTCCTGTCTGGCTTCCTCCAGCAACTCCGTGGCCTGTGCGAGCGGGATTGAAAAATGGGGGGCATCGGCCCTGCTTCCGGACGTTATTTTGGCCGATGCGGCGATATCGGGGACGCTGCCTGTCTTTGCTGCCGCAAGCTGCCCGTAGAAGGTTATGGGATGGCGTTCCGCCAGACGGTACCAGCGTGCGGCTGCCCCCCAGTCGCCCAAGGCTTCTGCGGCGCGGGCTGACCAGTAGGCACCGCGCGCCAGGCTGATGGGATAGCTGACGGCTTCGTACATTGTCGAAAAATGACGCAGGGCGGCGGCAGGGTCGGCCAGAAAGCGCAAGGCGACCCAGCCGGCTAGAAATTCAGCCTCTGCCAACAGGCGGCGACTGTTTTCCGCCGAGAAATTATGGTGCGCGGCCAGATTATAAGCGGTTTTATAATCCTTTGTCTCAAGCGCGTTGCGCAGCAGGATATGCCGCTCGCGCCACCAGCGGTCCTGAATTGCCGCGTCAATGTCTGTGGCTGTGTAGTGATCGCGCAGCAGATCGAGTGCGGCTTCTGTACGGCCATGTTGCCGCCGCCATCGGACCCGGTCATATACAAGACCGGGATCTGTGCTGAGTTCGGCCGGTACGCGTGCGACAGCGTGATCGACACCGGGTTTGCGATGATGCAGGGCAAGCCGCGCCTGGGCGAGTAATTGTTGCTGCTTGCTGACAAAGGGGAACATGCGTTTCACGGCAGCGGCCTGTCCACGCCACAACAGGCCGTCGACACGCGCTATGTGATCGTCTTGTGTGAGCAATTCCCCGTAATTATCCAGAATCAGCCGCTCTGTCCTGCTGCCAAACCCGCCCGTGCGCCAGGTTTCGCGTATCACCGGTGTCAGGGCGCTGTTCTGACTTGTCTGTTCGGCTGTGATGGCGGCCAGCAGCCGGGCTTCCACCGTGATTGGCGGGTAGGCGCTGAACCAGTTACGGCGAACCTGCAGTGGTGTCTCCTCGCTCAGCAGCATTTCGGCTTTGCGGATCAGAATATGTTCCTGCGGCCAGCCGGGATGATGCCGCAGAAACGCTGTCAACGTATCGAATGCGGGTCGGCTGTGAGGCGAGGTGAGAATATGATGCTGAACGATCTGCGCGATCAGCGGCGCATCTGCGCTTTCCGCTACGCGTTGTGCAGCCTGCCAATTCTGCCGGCGGACCGCAAAGAGCGCGCGGTCAAATCGCGAGAAATCTTCCGGTGACACGATGTTTGAACGGGAAACAGCAGGTTTGGGGGTGGGAACGGCCATTGCCGCCTGCGCTGTCACACCGGTCAAAAGACACGTCAGACCAACGATAAGGGGGCCAATCCAGTTTCCCGGCCACATCGTTCCAGCCCCTATGATGCGCAAACTCAGCATGGGTTTTCACCCTAAACCACATTGACATGCCGGCCAATGCCAGCATCATGTCAATTGGTAAACACTTTATGACAGAACGTCACGCTTGCCTCGGATCGGCGGTAGCGCTATTTTCCAGCGCCTTTAAACCGTATCAGTTGATAAAGCGTGCATAATGTCAGCGACAGAGCAGAAATTCCGGGGATCTTTTACAGCGCTTATCACCCCCTTTCGTGAGGGAAAGGTGGATGAGCAGGCATTTCAGTCATTTGTCGAATGGCAGATCGATCAGGGTACCCATGGGCTTGTACCTTGCGGTACAACGGGCGAGTCCCCGACATTGAGCCATGCTGAACATAAACGGGTGGTCGAGCTTTGCGTCGAAGCCGCGGCGGGGCGGGTTCCGGTGATGGCCGGAACGGGGTCCAATTCCACGGCCGAGGCAGTCGATTTCACCGCGCATGCAATGAAAGCAGGTGCCGACGGCGCGCTGGTGGTCACGCCATACTACAACAAGCCCACCCAGGAAGGGCTTTATCTGCATTTCAAGGCGCTTGCCGAGGCTGTCGATCTGCCGATTTTCATATACAATATTCCTGGCCGGAGCGTGATCGACATGAAGGTTTCTACAATGGCCCGGCTGGCGGAACTGACTAATATTGTCGGTGTGAAGGATGCAACCGCTGACCTGGCGCGGACCAGTTTGCAACGTGCGGCGATGGGGCCTGATTTCATCCAGCTATCGGGGGAGGATGGTACAGCGCTGGCCCATGCGGCGCATGGCGGGCATGGCTGCATTTCGGTGACAGCCAATGTTGCGCCCCGGCAATGCGCGGAGTTCCAGAATGCGCTGTTGGCAGGCGATTTTAGGCAGGCATTGGCGTGGCAGGACAAGCTGATGCCCTTGCATGATGCGCTTTTTGTGGAGGCAAGTCCCGGACCCGTTAAATATGCGGCCAGCTTGCGCGGACTGTGCCGGAACGAGCTCCGCCTGCCCCTGTCGACGGTCCTGCCCGAAACGGCGCAAAGGCTGGCCGATGCGATGCAGGGGCTTGGACTGATCGATGGCGGGTAAGAACCGGGGTAAAAAGGCCAGGAGCGATGACGCCGGTCGGCTTCTCGCGGAAAACCGGAAAGCGCGATATAATTATCAGATTGAGGAAACGGTGGAGGCGGGGATTGGGCTCACCGGTTCGGAGGTCAAATCCCTGCGCGAGGGACGTGCCAATATCGCCGAGTCCTATGCTGCCGAAGAAGGCAACGAGATCTGGCTGATCAACGCCTATATCCCTCCCTACAGCCATGCGGGCCGGTACAATAATCATCCGCCGCGCCGTAAACGCAAACTTCTGCTGCACCGCAGACAGATCGGCAGGCTGGCGGGGCTGCGTCAGAAAGAGGGGATGACGCTGGTGCCGTTGCGCCTTTACTTTAATGATCGCGGCATAGCCAAGCTGGCACTGGGGCTGGCGCGTGGCAAGAAAAGGCATGATAAGCGCGAAACGGAGAAGAAACGCGACTGGGATCGGCAAAAGGCCCGTTTGTTGCGCGAACGCGGCTAATTCACATTAAAGCTTTGTTGTTTTTTGTGGGCCATGCGGTAAATTGGATATCATCGCAATTACGTGAACACCGTTTGACGTACGGCTTGTTCGGCCTATCTCTAATTGATAAGCCTGTAATTGCGCAGGGCCTGTTATGCTGACAGGCAGGTGTTAGTAAGGGAGCACAGCATGTCGCAAACATCTGTGAAGGTCGCAACCCATGATCCGGTCTGGACGACGATCCGGGGGGCGGCTGAAGAGCTGGCAAAAAGCGAACCGGTGTTGTCGAGCCTGCTTTACGCGACGGTGCTGAACCAGCATCGATTGGAAGAATCGCTGGCCTATCATTTGTCGCAGCGGCTTGGCACGCTTGAAGTGCCTGCATTGCTTGTACAGCAGGTATTCGAGGCGGCTTATGATGCCGATCCCGACATCGCAGCGGCCGCCCGCTGCGATATTGTGGCAGTCTATGACCGCGACCCTGCCTGCAATTCCTATCTGGAACCGCTGCTTTACTTCAAGGGCTTTCACGCTTTGCAGGGCTACCGGATTGCGCACTGGCTGATGGAGCAGGGGCGCCGGGGGCTTGCGCTTTATCTGCAGGACCGGATTTCGGAAGTTTTCGGCGTCGATATCAATCCGCTGGCGAAGGTCGGTCGCGGCATCATGATCGATCACGGGACCGGTGTGGTCATCGGCGAAACCGCTGTGGTGGAAGACGGGGTGTCGCTGCTTCAGGGTGTCACCCTTGGCGGTACGGGCAAGGAAACCGGCGATCGGCACCCCAAGGTGCGTAAAGGCAGTCTGATCGGTGCGAATGCCACCATCCTTGGTAATATCGAGGTCGGGGAATGCGCGCGTATCGGTGCGGGCAGTGTGGTGCTGGCTGATGTGCCGGCCCATTGCACGGCTGCTGGCGTTCCGGCGCAGATTGTCGGCTGCGCGGGATCTGATGAACCGGGTCGCGATATGAAGCAGCAGTTCACGGAAAAATCGGAAGACCCATCTGACGACGCATAGGGGGGACACAGCGTAAGCGCCGGCCCGGATCCACGCGTTACAAGGCGGGCTGAAGCGTCCCTTCCGGCCAGCCGAATTTATGCCTAATGCTGCGCGAAGACAGCGTATCCGTCATCGGTGAACAGATAACTTGCAAATGGCTCTTTTTCTGAACCCACCTCCATCCCGGGGGAGCCGATCGGCATGCCGGGTACCGCAAGACCCAGTGCGTCGGGTTCGAGTGCCAGCAGCAGCTCGATATCGCGCGCGGGCACATGGCCCTCAATCGTATAGTCGCCGATAATCGCCGTATGGCAGGACTGCAATGCATCGGGAACCGCGCGCGCTGATTTGATGGTTTGCAAATCCTCGCGATCCACAAGCAGGGTCTGAAATCCGTTTGCGCGCAGATGTTCCGCCCATTTGACGCAGCAGCCGCAGCTGGGCGATTTATAAATCGTCATGGCAGGCAAATTGCGCGCCGCTACAGACGGCGCTGTGCGAATGACGAGACCGGCGGTGCCGGCACTTACAAGCCCTATAATGAAGTTGCGGCGTGAGGGCATCTGTTCCTCCTGACTGTTCCTCTATGCCGATTGTGACCCGCCTGACCGGGTGGTTCAAGCATGCGGGTGACAAGTGGTCGGTTGCTGCGTAAGATTTCCCACAAAACAGAATAAGAAGGGGAGGAGCAAATGACACCGAGTGGTGATATCGACGCAACAAGCGGCAAACATCTGCGCGGAAAATATGCGATCGTGGGTGTTGGCGAAACAGCCTATGTGCGCGGATCGGGCCGCACAACGCGTGCGCTTGGCACGGAAGCTGTGCGCAATGCGATTGAGGATGCCGGGCTGAAACCAGGCGATGTGGACGGCATGCTGTCCTATAGTTTCAACGATTCCACCTTTTCGCCGGTGATTGCGGGTGAGCTTGGCATCCGGCCCAATTTCTATATGGATGTCTATGGCGGGGGGTCGAGCACAGAGGCGCTGATCGGTATTGCCATCGGGGTGATCGAAGCGGGCATGTGCAATACGGTTGCGATCTATCGCGCGATGAACGGCTTTTCCCAGGTGCGTATCGGGGGCACCGGTGGCAAGGGCACGGTCGCGCCGTTGAGCGGTGACGGGCTGTTCACTCGCGGCTATGGGCTGATGAGCGCGGGGCAGATGTTCTGCCAGTCCTTCATGCGGCATATGTACGACTATGGCACCACACCCGAACAGGTGGCGATGGTGAAGGTTATCCATTCCGAACACGCCTCCAACAATCCCAAGGCCTATTACAAGAAGCGTGTCACCGTGGACGATGTGATCAACAGCCGCATGATCGTCAAACCGCTGCACCTGCTTGATTGCTGCGTCGAGACCGATAACGGCACGGCGATCATTGTGACCCGTATCGATCGGGCAAAGGATTGCAGGCACACGCCGGCTGTCATTCAGTCCGTTGTCGGACGGTGCTGCAAGCCGCGCGCGGACATGCATTATCAGTCCGGGCCGATATCGACGGTTGCGGGGCATTACGCCAGGGATATTCTGTGGCCCAATGCCGGGGTCGGGCCGGAGGATATCGACATCACCGGCTCCTATGACGCGTTCACTTTCACTACCATGCTGCAGCTTGAGGATTACGGGTTCTGCAAGAAGGGCGAGGGCGGTGAATATGTATCAGATGGCACCATGCGGCTGGGCGGCAAGCGGCCCAACAATACCTCTGGCGGGCATTTGTGCGAGGGCTATACCCATGGCATTGCCATGGTGATCGAGAATGTGCGGCAGTTGCGCCATGATGTGGATGACAGCTGTCCTGTTGGGCCAGACGGAAAACGTCAGCATACATATGATTATGCCGAGGGCGGCTGCCGGCAGGTGAAAGATGTCGCGCTTAGCGCCAATCTGGGCTGGGCGACGCCGGGGCAGGGGTCGTCGCTTGTCATGGCGCGCGGCTGAGAGAGGGGGCAATGAAATGAGCAATAAAGCCGAATATCTGGGTATGCCGGTTCGGATCAGCGATCTGGACCATGAAAACCGGGACTTCTTCACCCATTGCGGGGCGCATCAGTTGCATCTGCAGAATTGCGACGATTGCGATATGCTGCGCTATCCGCCCACCACCGCATGCCCCTTCTGCGCCAGCCCCAATGCAACCTGGAAACCGGTTGAGGCGAAGGGGACGCTTTATTCCTATGGTGAAATTCATCATGCGATACAGCCGCAGTTCCGCGGGCACACACCCTATCTGCTGCTGCTTGTCGAACTGGACACGCAAAAGGGACAGCCCGGTGAGTATGACGGGATCCGCCTGACCGGAAATCTGGTGACCCCGGAAGGTGAACTGGCCCCGCCCGAGCTTGTCAAACAGGTCGGTATCGGCAGCCGGTTGCGCATTGTCTATTGCGATATGGGCGATGGGCTGGCGACGCCGAACTGGACGATCGATGAAAATGCCGAGCAGCCGGACGGGCCCTGGCGCTATCCCATTGAATGAGGGTATCGCTCAGAAAAACGAAGAGGCCGGGTTGGTGTTCCACCCGGCCTCTTTTTTTGTTCATAAAGAGCTTATTGCCAAAAACCCGACGGCGGTTCAGTGCTGTCCGGTCGGGATATTGAGCACCAGCCCGTCAAGCACTGAACCGCCGTCGGGTTTTTGGCAATAAGCTCTTTATGAACAAAAAAAGAGGCCGGG
>CAMYID010000016.1 GCA_947258435.1 uncultured Alphaproteobacteria bacterium | reverse complement strand
TCAGACGCTCACCGCCATGTTCGGTGATCGTCGCCGCACCCGCCGCCACAACCCCATCCTGCGGCAATGCATGCGCCGCACCCGAAAAAAACGCAAAACCAAGCGGTAAACCCGATAATATCGTGCGGTTGCGTAGTTTTTTGCCAATTATCGCCATGACAAGTTTTTCTGCATTTAGAGTGTTGCGGACAGGCTGAAGAAGAAGCGTGGCTTACGGCCATGATCGCCACGGGTGGCAACACTGCCGGTCAGCGGGTCGGCCACTTCCATATAACCCGATACCCTGTTCATGACGTTAAAGCGTGCCCCAAGTCCGGCTGATGCGGCAGATGCGCGGGCTTCGCGGGTGGTGTGATCGATCCGCCAGACCGATCCGTTATCGTAGAAGCTGTAAAGCTGCAGCGAGCGCAGATAGGAACTTTCAAATGGCACCGCATATTGCCCTTCGATCCGATAGGCGATGCCATGGTCGCCGGTATATTCGGACGGATCATAGGCGCGGCCAAACGGGACGCCGCCGATCCCGAATTCCTCTGACGCAAAGACCTGTGAGAAGGCATACTGGCCGGTTGCGCCCAGAATTGCCCGGAAGGGGCCCTTGATTTGCTGAACGCGGACGAGATTCATGGTGATTTTGGTGAAATCGGGCCGACCGCTCGCCCGTGTGCGGCGCGCATTGCCGGAGTCCGATGCATTGAGAATATCAAGCCCCTGGCTCAGCTCGATATCAACAAGGCTGATCCCGCGAAATTTGTCGACCACATCACCTGAAATACCAATGCGCGCGGCGCGGATACGGTCTTCCGACAATAAATTGTCCCGCAGATCTGTCGAGGAATTCTTGTAATTCAGCGCGCCGCGGACCGACAGGTTCTTGCGCCGGGTGCGGATGACCGGGTGGCTTGCCGCAAGCGTCAGCGCGCGGTTCTGCCCCTCCACATCGAACTGCTTGAGGTTGGAGCCCGGCGATGACCAGCTGATATTGCCCGACAGGCTGAGCGTTGTGCCCTCTGTCCCGATCGGCTGTGTGTAGCCAAGCTGCAGATATTTCAGCTCATCGGTATCCTGTGTCACAATGGATTGACCCGAAAGCCTTTCAAACTGCCCCAGAAAGTTATTCAGTCCGCCGCTGAGCTGCACTTGTCCCGGGCCGACAAATTCGGTCCCGCGATTGTCGATTGTGCCGGTGACATCCCAGCGGTCTTCGGCGACCTGCAGGATGAGGTCGGAGGCGCCTTTGGTTTCGAATGAGGGGATAAGCACCGCTTTCGCGCGGATGCCAGGCAAGTCATTGATCAACAGGACATACCGTTCCAGTGTCTTGTTATTCAGCGGTACCGAGGCCAGGATTTTTTTCGCATAGGATTCGATCAGTTCCCGGTTGCCTTCAATCGTTCCTTCCAGTTCCACGGTCGCGATGAAACCTTCAATGATTTCAATGGCGACAACGCCATTTTCCACCCGCTGGGCAGGCGGCATGGCACGACTGAGAACATAGCCGTTATTGCGGTAATGCGTCGCGATCGCCTTGGAGATTTTATACAAGGTCCCAAGCGTAATCTGCTGTCCGAGATGTTCCTGATAGAATTGCGACAATTCAAGATTGCCAAAAACCGTATTGCCGATCAGCTTGATTTCATTCAGTTGGAACTGGACCTTGTTTGCTTCTTCAGGTGGCAGCGGATCGTCACCGGGCGGCAGCAGCGGTTCGGGTACCGCGCGGGGCATTTGCGGCGTCTCGAAGCGCTTCTCGATCCGCCCCGGTTCGACACTGCCGGGAAGTTGTTGTGCGTAAGCCGCAAAGTCCTGCGAATCTGTACATAACAGGACGGCAAATCCTATAGCCGCGACACAGCGCATTCTGCGAATGGATATGTTCATACTTGAAAAGCGTCCTGGCTATCTGGATTGGTCAAATGCATTTTCAATGTCCGGCAGCCAATCCTGCGACCATTTCTTGAATTTGGTCATAATGACTTTCTTGCGCGGATCCGCCACGATGGCATCGGCTGTCCAATCTTCGAAGCGCCACACTTTCTTGCTTTCGGGCGCGCGCAGGATCGCATCGGGATTCCAGCCAACCGATACCCGCAATGTCTTACTGCGATTGGCAAAATGATAGCGTGCGCCGATCATCGTCAAAGGCAGGAAATAGCCGTTGCGTTTGCTCATTTCGAGCAATGACGCATAGCGTTCGGAAGATTCCCCGTCGCCGGTCAATGCCTCGGCCCGCATATGCCAGCATTGCTGAATATTGCCCGCCTGATTGGACCGGGTTTCTTCAAAAAAGTAATAGGGCCGCTCGCAATAGGGATAGGGCTTGAAACCCGTATGCCGGGTGGCCCGCGCCGCCCGGATATACATTGCCTGCCGGACAATTTTCCCCCGTGGCAAGATCAGTCCAAGCTTTGCGGTTGGAAAGTCGGGATCAGCAGATTCAGTAACATAATAGACTGTCCAAACACCCGGCGGCAGCGGTACCGTAAATCCGCCAATCGTCACGGAATCCTGAACATCGTCGCCAACTTCCAGCGCAGCGGCCGGCATACACAAGGCCAGCAAAGCGGCAATGATCAATATTGTTGTCGGTCTGCTCCGGCTCTTGAGCGAGTCCGCGTTTACAACTGCCATTTCCATTCCCATTTTGCTTTTCAGCCCCCGAAATGGGGCGCAGATTAACAGCCGCAGCCGGCTTCTCTTAACTCTTCGGTTTCATCCATGATTTCCAGCAGCTCTTCCTCCCCCTCTTCAGGGGCATCGCTCGCGCCGCCCGTATTGTCGCCGCCATCGCCGCCGCTGCCGTCGTCACCCAGAATAAGCGTCACATCCATTTCGGCAATTTGCGCTTCGGTATCTGCATCGGGCGGGGCAGGATCGCTTGGCGGTGCGCCCGGTTGAACATTGGTGGCAAGTCCGGCCGGGACATCAACGGGCAACCCGTTCTGTCCGGTAACATTGACCGCGCCATTTTCCACCACGACGCTGGTCGCGCCATTCGCGGCAACGAAAACGGTGAATACGGTACCCCTCACACCAATGGTCGCGGTTGGCGTTGCAATCTTGTAAGAGGCGCTGCCCATTTTTCCGGTAACAAACCGCGCAACCCCGATGGCGGTGTTGATCACCATCTTGGAATTCTGACTGTTCGGGTCATACACGAATTCATCCAGCGTGACCTTTGAGTTCGGTCCCACGGTCAGCATGGTATCGTCCAGAAAGCGGATCTTGGAGGCGCTGTCGGCGCGGGTGGCGATTACCTCATTGCTGAAAACCTCGTCGGCAACCCGCAGCCGACGTGTATCCGCATTCATCACGCCTTCGACAATGCGGACAATCGCCTCAGCATTTCCGACAGGTTGCGGTTGCGCCCCGGCCTGAACGCTGCTTAACAGAATGCCGGCAAGACAGAGCTGTGAGACGAAGGTAATTTTTGCCGCGATTAACTTAAGCTGCACAATCCGCACCTGATTCGATGAAACCATTCCAGAGAGGACCTTTGGCGGAGCAATCCAGGTCAGGCAATCCCCTTTTTCAACCTGACCTCACTGCGATAGCATCTGCCCCTTATTCACATGCCCCTTATTCACATCAGGGTGTCGCCGGTTAATGATACAGCAGTGTGCAGGGAGCATCATCAGCAAAAAGCCAGCCCAATGGTTTCAATACCCCGATTAATAATAAGAATTTGCAAAGCCATAGCACTAAATTGACAGTTTGGCGACCAGCGGGCGTGGTATTTGGGTGCAGTTTGCTGTTCGCTTGTCGCAATTTGGCCAGAAACGATGTTCTGCGGCGCGATTTTGGCTGTTGGAAATGCTCGCGCGCGCCGCAGAGTGCGCGCCGCAGCGCCAGTTCGGGAAGACAGACATGTTAGCGATTCACCCGCATCTGATGCAGGTAACCGGTTTCACCCTTGCAAAGGGTGCCCTTCTTTCAAGGCGCATCACGAATTCAGGGGGGCGGGCGCGTGGGTGAGGAAAAGCAACCCGTCTTTCGCGTACCGAAAGTGATTTCGGTGTCAGCCATCCTGCTGGTTGTGCTGCATGTCGTGAGGATTCTGCTGCCGTCGGATTGGAGCTATGGGGTGATATTGCTGTTTGGCCTGGTGCCGGGGCGCTATCTACCTGAATTTATGGGGGAAATTTACGATTTTCCCGGCGGTTTGCTGTTCGCGGCGGCTCCTTTTCTGACGCATGCCCTGCTGCATGCCAATTTCCCGCATTTATTGATTAACGGGGCATTTCTGCTGGCTTTCGGTTCGGCCGTCGCGCGGCAATGCGGCTGGGGGCGGTTTTTGCTCCTGGCGGCCTGCTCAGCGGTTGGCGGGGCGGTGTTTCACCTGATTTTTGCGCAAGGGTCCATGATTCCGATGATCGGCGCATCGGGGGCGGTGTCGGGGTTGATGGCGGCGGCATTTCGCCTGGGTGCCCTGGCGGGACCGGCCTGGCAGGCTCTGAATATCGTAATGATCGTGCCCTTGCATGATCGTCGGTTGCTGATTGTCTGCGCTGTCTGGCTGGGGCTGAATGCGGTAGTTGGCCTGTTTGTCGGCCAGATTGGTGCCCAGGCGGTGCAAATTGCCTGGCAAGCGCATATCGGCGGATTTCTGGCGGGGCTTCTGATCGTGCCGCTGTTTGCCGGACGCCGCCGCTGGCCTCACGATGGGGGTGATTAGAGCATGCACTTGAAATTACGCCAAGGGAATGCCCAGATGATAGGAGCAGCCGTCGCGGGGGCGACCCTTTCAGCGGTAGTATGCAGGAATATCCGGAAGAGGACGATCTCGATGAGCGATGAAAATACTGCGCAATCTGAAACACCCGAGATTGAGGCCGAGAAAACCATGCCCCTATGGCAACGGCTTCTCTATATGCTTGGCTTTGCGTTTCTGGCGTATCTTGCTTTCTGGGCGATTTTACTGCTCAGCGCGCTACAGTTTATTTTCGTTGCCCTGAATAACGACAAGAATAGCGAGCTTGCCGGGTTCACGCGCAATCTTCTGCTTTATCTTGGAGAAGCGCTTGGCTTTATCGCGTTTATGCGCGACGACCGGCCATTTCCCTTCGGCTCGTTTCCGAAAGGCAATGACGAAGGCCCGAAAGGCAATGACGAAGGGTAAGTTGCCGGTGGGTGCTGATCCGGCGGGCCCCGGTTTGCGATTGGCAGGCCCGACGCAATGCCAGATAACGGCCTGTCCCGAAATGAGCCGATAAGAAAGGGCGCTTATATAAACGGATCATAGGCCCATTGCAGCAGGGCCTGGCGTTGCCTCGGGCGGCAGAAAATATCGCCCGGTTCGCAATTGGCGCGGATCTGTCCGGCGTGGCGCGCGAAACTGCGCCAGCGCTTTATCTGGATCTCATCGATTTCAGCAAGCCGGCGGCCGAGATAATAGCGGCAATACCATTGAAACCAGCCACGCGGGTCCGGGCCGTGGATCCACCCTTTTTCGCGCCAATAGGAAAGTGGCTTGCGGCTTTTTACCCCGAAATAATTGCGCTCGGGATCGGGCGTGTCACTTAACTTCGCTTCGGTGAACCAGTCTTCGGGCAGTTCGCCGCGGCAGTCATTGCAGTATTTCCCCTCGAACACACCGAGCGAAAGCATCTGCTGAGGTGAGAAATGCGGTTCAAAACCCTCGGCAAACCGTTTGCCTGCCGGCGCGGTAATCTCATAGCTGTAATCTGTCTGCATCTTGTCATTGACCGTGATAAGCGTGCCGATTTCATACATCCGCCTTGCCTTCCCGTAACGAATTGCACCACTCACTGGCTGAGTTGGTGACTGTGTCCCAGATATCAAAGGCCAGGGGGGGAAATTTCGCAACTGCCGGGGCAGTAGCATCGAACCTTCAGCCTTTTTTCCGTCCGAGCCACAAACTACCCGACCGCGAATGTGGTTGGTAGGCCGCCCGATTTGGGGCAATATGAATCTCTCATAAGAAATATAACGCGACAGAACAGGGAGGATGTCAGATGAAAACCTCTAAACCGCGCATTGCGCCGTTGGCGGAAGGGGAATGGACCGAGGAACAGGCAAAGGTTCTCAGCCGCTTCAAGGGCAAGGAGCATGATTTCGGCACCGGGCTTGTCTATAACGTGATCGGTACGCTCGCCAATCATTGGGAGGCGTATAAGAAATTCGGCGTCTGGGGCAATCATGTGCTGGGGGAAACCTCCAGCCTGCCGCCGCGGGAGCGTGAAATTCTGATCCTCAGGATCGGTTGGCTGTGCCAGGCCGAATATGAATGGGGCCAGCATGTGCTGATCGGCAAGCAGGCGGGGCTGAGCGAGGAGGAAATCGCCCGTATCAAGGACGGACCCGATGCGCCCGGCTGGGACGCATTCGATGCGACATTGCTGCGCGCGGTGGATGAGCTGCATGCCGATGCGTTCATTTCCGACAAGACCTGGAGTGCGCTTGCCCAGCGCTACAACAAACATCAGCTGATGGATGTCGTGTTCGCGGTCGGCCAGTACAATATGGTGTCGATGGCGCTGAACAGCTTCGGTGTGCAGCTCGACGAGGGCGTCAAAGGCTTCTGAGCCACACTCTGGGGAGGGATTTATGCGTTTGCAAGGTAAGAAAGCGATCGTCATCGGTGCCGGTCAGACACCGGGGGAGACGATCGGCAACGGGCGGGCAACAGCAATCCTGTTCGCTCGCGAGGGGGCGCAGGTGATGTGCGTCGACAAGCGGCGCGACTCCGCGCAGGACACCGTCGATATGATCGAGAAGGAAGGCGGCACCGCCTTTGCCCATGAATGCGATATCACTTCGGAAGACGCCAATGTCGCACTTGTCGCGGCGGCGCGCGAGATGATGGGCCGCATCGATATCCTGCACAATAATGTCGGTATCGGCGCGGGCGATGCGCCCCCGCATGCGCTGTCCGAAGAAGGCTATGACAAGATCATGCTGGTCAATCTGAAAGCCATGTGGCTGACCTGCAAACATGTCATCCCGGTGATGCGCGAGCAGCAGTCGGGCGCCATCGTCAATATCTCCTCGGCTGCCGCGGTGTCGTCGGGCGGCATTACCGCCTATGAGATTTCCAAGGCGGGCGTGAACAAGCTCACCACCTCTATTGCGATGTCGAATGCGAAATATGGCGTGCGCTGCAACTGTATTATGCCGGGGCTGATGGATACGCCGATGGCGATCGAGGGGAATGTCGCTGCGCGCGGCATGTCGCGCGAAGAGGTCCGCGATATGCGCGACCGGCTGGTGCCGCTGCGGCGCAAGATGGGGTCGGGCTGGGATGTCGCCTATGGCGCGCTCTATCTTGCCTCCGACGAGGCGGATTTCGTGACCGGTGCGATTTTGCCGATCGATGGCGGCCATTGCGCGCGTTAGCGGCCGGCGGGATGACAGTGTCCGATGACTGGTGAGGATCGCGCGCGCCCTGATGCCGATCACGGCCCGCTTTTCACGGTTGCGGCGGCAACGCTTGAGGATGTCGAGGCCTGCTGTCTGATCGAGTGCGAGGCGGCGCGTTCCTATCGCGATGTGGGGCTTGCGGCGGCCTATGAATTGCCGGGGCTGCCGCGGGCGGCGATCAGACAGGCAATTTCCGATCGCATGCTGTGGATGGCGCGCTGGCACGAACCGGACATGCCGGTCGGTTTTGCCCTGACGCGCTATGTGGACGGACAGCTGCATCTGCACGAGCTTGATGTTCTGCCCGGCTTTCAGCGGCGCGGTGTGGGCCGGGCGCTGGTTGAGCATCTGCTCGGCTGGGCGCATCAGGAGGGGCTGTCGCGGGTCACCCTGCTGACATTTCAGGATGTGCCGTGGAATGCGCCATTCTATCGCGGGTTGGGTTTTGAAACGCTGGCCGAAACCGAACGCGGGCCGCAGTTCATTCGCCTCGTCCGGCATGAGCATATGATCGGCCTGCCCGGGATTGCGCCGCGCGTGGCGCTGATGTTCCGGCTGTAGCTGACCGGTCGCGTGCCGGTATCTGTTTTGCGTAGAAGGAAAATCATTAATCAGGACAAGGATTAAGGGAGGGTAACAGGATGAAGGATGTCAGGGGAAAGGTCGCTTTTGTTTCAGGCGGCGCAAGCGGTATGGGGCTTGGCATGGCACGGGCTTTCACCGAGGCCGGGATGAAGGTGATGATCGGCGATATCGAGCGCGCGCCGCTCGATCGTGCGGTGGCCGAACTGACCGCCAAAGGGGCGGAAGCCGATGGCGTTGTCGTCGATGTGACCGATATGGAGGCGGTGGAGGCCGCGGCCCAGGCAACGGTCGACAAGTTCGGCAAGGTGCATGTCGTCTGCAACAATGCGGGCGTTCCTGTCGGCGGGCATTCCGAGACCTGCAACATGCGCAACTGGCACTGGGTCGTCGATGTCAATCTGTGGGGCGTCGTGCACGGATTGCAGGCATTCGTACCGCGCATCATGTCGCATGGCGAAGGCGGCCATGTGGTCAATACCGCGTCGATGGCCGGCATGTACGGCCTGCGCGGCGCGGGCCCCTACAACGCCACTAAATTCGCTGTCGTCGGCATCTCTGAAACCATGATGGCCGAACATAGTCGCGACAATCTCAATATCTCGGTGCTGTGTCCGGGTATTGTTGCGACCAATATCGGCACAGCAGGTCGCAACCGTGCCGACAAATATGGCGGCGCGGTCGCACCGAGCGAGAAGGACGGTACCGCCGCCGCCCTTGCCAAGGGGCTTGATCCCGATGTCGTCGGCCGGCAGGTGCTCGAAGCGATCTTGGACGAGCAGCCCTATATCTTCACCGATCCCGGGCTGCGCTATCTGATCGAACGGCGTACGAAATATATTCTTGCGGGCTATGACTGGGCTGAAAACTGCAAGGCGCTTGACGGCATCGCGCAATCCGGCTTGCTGCCGGGCTGATTTGCGGGCAGACGGATTGCCCGTAATAATGACCAATCAATCATGTAACGCAATCAAGTAAGTAGGGAGTAGACGGATGAAAATCGGATTTATTGGCGTGGGCCACATGGGTGGGCCGATGTGCCGCAACATTATCAGGAAAAGCGGTTTTGAGGTGACCGTCTTCGATCTCAGCAAGGACGCAGTGGCGGCCTGCGTCGAGGTCGGGGGCAAGCCCGCCACCACCATGGCCGATGCAATTGCGGGCATGGATGTGATCATGACTTCCTTGCCGATGCCCAAGGATGTCGAGGCGGTGGCGCTCGGTCCGGGCGGGATCGCGGAGCACGCCAAATCGGGCGCGATCTATGCCGATCTTTCCACCAACTCGCCGACCGTTATCCGCCGGGTGGCTGAAACCCTGGCCGACAAGGGAGTGACGACAATCGACGCGCCGGTATCGGGCGGTGTGATCGGTGCCGAGAAGGGGACGATCGCGATCATGGTGGGCGGTGACAAGGATGCCTATGACACCTGCATGCCAGTCTTTGAATCCTTTGGTCAGAACGTCTCTCATCTGGGCGGTCTGGGCAGCGGCTGTATCGCCAAGATCGTGAATAACATGATCGCCTTCTGCAATATGGCGGCAGGGGCAGAAGGGTTGATGCTTGGCGCGGTTGCGGGGATCGACCCTGAGGCGTTGAACGAGGTCATCCGCAACAGCTCGGGCAATTCCATGGGCTATCGCGGGGTTGCCCATAAAAGTCTGAACGGGGACTGGTCGGCGACCTTTACTGTCGATCTTGCCTATAAGGACATGCATCTCGCGCTGGAGCTTGCGGATGAGCTTTCCGTGCCCCTGTCGCTCAGCCCGCAGGTGCATAATCTGATGCGCATGGCCCGTGGTCTTGGCTATGGCGGCGATGATGCCACCGCCATGATGCGGGTTTACGAGAATGCGCTCGGGCATGAGGTGCGCAAGAAGTCCTGAGCCCTTTCGTTCACGGATCAAAAGCCCGGCGGCGATCGATTAATACAAATGGTCGCCGGGTTTTACTTGCCGCCAGCCGTTTGCGGTGCTTTGCTTGGAAAAACAAAAAGGGGGAGGCAGCATCATGGCAAACGTGGATGAACCAGTGTCCACAGACGCGGCGGTGCCTGAGGAAAAGGCGACAGTATTCAGTAAACCCTATATTCGCTATGTCGTCGGTATCCTGACGGTTGTTTACGTTTTCAATTTCATCGACCGGCAGATCCTGTCGATCCTGCTGCCTTCCATCAAGGCGGAGTTCGCCTTGAGCGATACCGCGCTTGGCTTTCTGACCGGCTTCGCATTCGCAGCCTTCTACGCCACCCTCGGCATGCCGATTGCCCGGCTGGCCGACCGGCATTCGCGGGTCAATATCATCGCTATCTCTTTGAGCGTGTGGAGCCTGATGACGATGCTGTGCGGGGCGGCTGCCAATTTCTGGCAATTGTTGCTGGCCCGGATCGGTGTGGGTATCGGCGAAGCGGGGGGCAGCCCGCCATCGCATTCCCTGATCGCCGATTATGTACCGATCGATGGCCGCAGTACCGCGCTTGGGATCTATTCGCTCGGTGTGTCGATCGGTATCCTGTTCGGGTTTCTGGCAGGGGGCTGGCTTGATGAATTTTTCGGCTGGCGTACGGCCTTTTTCGTCGTCGGATTGCCCGGTATCCTTCTCGCCATCATTCTGAAGATTACCTTGAAGGAACCGCCGCGCGGCCATTCCGAAGGCGTCACGCAACTGGAGGGGGATCATCCCACGGTCGCCGAGGTGGTGCGTCATCTGTGGGGCCAGCGCGCTTTCCGGCATATCGCACTGGCCAGCGCCCTGCATGCCTTTGTCGGTTATGGGGTTATCCAGTGGATGCCCTCCTTCCTGCACCGTACCCATGAAATGCCGACCTGGGAAATCGGGTCCTGGCTGGCGCCGATTATCGGTATCGGCGGCGGTCTGGGCAGTGTGCTGGGTGGGGTGCTGGCCGACCGTCTGGCGAAGCGCGATATCCGCTGGCAGATGTGGATTTCCGCACTTGGTCTTTTTATCGGCGCGCCCTTCGCAGTCGGGGTTTATATTTCGCCCGATCCCTATACGGCGCTGCTGTTCCTTACGATCCCGACGGTTATCATCGCGGTGTATCACGGGCCGGTTTATGCCATGACCCAGGCGCTTGCGCCCCTGCGGATGCGGGCGGTGGCGGCGGCGGTGCTGCTGTTTGTCACCAACATCATCGGGCTTGGGTTCGGGCCGCAGATTGTCGGCATCATCAGCGATCTGCTGAAGCCGGAATTCGGGATCGATTCGCTCCGCTATGCGCTGCTGATTATTTCCTCGCTCTATCTCTGGTCGGGGCTTCACTACCTGCTGGCCGCACGCACCTTGAAGGAGGACTTGGCACGGGTGAAGAATTCGGCATAGTAGGGGCAGCGAAACAAATATGAAGACAGTAAGGGGAGGTTGGTTATGACAATCGGTGTTGTTGCGAAAATCCGTATCCAGGAAGGCAAGAACGAAGAGTTTGAGGCGGTGTTCAGGGAACTGTCCGATGCGGTGCGCGCGAATGAGCCGGGCAATAACTTCTATGCCTTGCACAAATCGCAAAGCGATCCGCTGCTTTATGTCGTACTTGAGCAATATAAGGATATGGCAGCGTTTCAGGCGCATGGCGCATCGCCCCACTTCAAGGAAGGCGGCAAGAAAATGGGTGCATGTCTCGCGGGCGCGCCGGAAGTGGAGCTGCTCGACGGCGTTTGAACCGCCCTCTGTTTTCACTGAAATGCCGGCGCGTGGATCGCGCGTGCAGATAGGCATTGCCGTGGTGGCAATGCCTATTATCTTATGTGACGGTGTTCAATCGGTTTTCCTGTCTGAAATATGTCTGTGTCAGCGGTATTTCATGTTTTTGACGGTTGCGGAAAGACCCGCCGCGCAGGCAAAATAGGCAGCAACGATCAGACAATATAATCGCCGCCCCACTGTGCGGCTCAAGGGTAATCAAGGGAGTAACGAAATGGCCTGGAACTACGGGGATGTATTCGAAGCGGTTGCGGATAAAACACCGCCCGGCACACCCGCGCTCATCCATGCGGGGCCGGGTGGCACCGAAGGCCGTACCATCATGTGGGACGAATATATGGTGCGGACCAATCGTCTGGCCCGTGCTTTCCTCGATGCGGGCCTTGAGTATGGGGACAAGGTTGCGCACTACATGCGGAACGGTCCCGCCTATATGGAAACGCTGACGGCCTGTTTTAAGTCGCGGATGGTTCATGTGAACGTCAATTACCGCTACCGTGATGAAGAGCTGCATTACATCTTCGACAATTCCGATTCGAAAGCGGTCGTCTATTCCGCCGAATTCCGCGAACATGTCACGGCATTGCGCGACAAGCTCCCCAAGGTGCAACTCTGGATCGAGGTGCCGCCCGAGGATGATTTCGCTGCGCCGGTCGCCGACTATGCGGTGAATTACGAAAGTGTCGTCAGTCAGGGTGACGGTGCCAGGCTCGGCATCGAACGCTCGGGCAAGGATATGTTCTTCATCTATACTGGCGGCACGACCGGTATGCCCAAGGGGGTGATGTGGGAACATGAAGCGATGTGGGCTGCCACAGGCCATGGCGCTTCGCTCCTCAATCCCGATGTCGATCCGCCCGCGACGACCGAAGAACATGGCGACCGGGTCGCCGCCCTGCCGCTGCGCGCCAAGCTCATTCCCGCCTGCCCGATGATGCATGGCACGGCGATGCTGTCAGCGATGAATTGCCATACCCAGGGCGGCTGCATCGTCACGACGCCTGAACACAGCCTTGACGCGGATGCATTGTGGGCCACGATTGAACGTTACAAGGTCAATACCATCGCGATTGTGGGTGACGCCTTTGCCAAGCCGATGCTGCGCGCTCTTGAGGAAAATCCGGGCAAATACGATATCTCCTCGATGTTCGGTATGCTGTCATCGGGTGTGATGTGGAGCCCGGAAGTCAAGCAGGGCCTGCTCAAGCACAATCAGAATATGATCCTGATGGATTCCTTCGGCGCGTCTGAGGCGGTGGGCTTTGGCCGGTCCGATACGACAGCCGCCGGCACGACCGAGGTTGCGAAATTCACCATTGGTGAGGAATGCAAGGTCTTTACCGAAGATTATCAGGAAGTCGAACCGGGGTCCGGCGTGCCGGGTTTCATCGCCCGTTCGGGCGCGATCCCTGTTGGCTATTACAAGGATGAGGAAAAGACCGCGAAGACTTTCCCTGTCATCAACGGGGTCCGCTATTCAATCCCGGGCGATTGGTGCACGGTGGAGAAAGACGGCACACTGACACTGCTGGGCCGTGGGTCTGTCTGCATCAATAGCGGGGGCGAGAAAATCTATCCCGAAGAGGTGGAGGAAACGCTGAAGACCCATCCCGCCGTGGAAGATGTGCTTGTTGTCGGGGTGCCGGACGAAAAATGGGGTCAGGCGGTCACCGGTGTCGTCAGGCTGCATGCCGGGGTCAACTTCAATGAGGAAGAGCTGCGCGACTGGGTGAAGGAACGGCTTGCCCCTTATAAGGCGCCCAAACGGGTACTGCCTGCTGATATCGCTCTGCGGGCCGCAAACGGCAAGGCCGATTACAAAAGTGCCTCGAACTTTGCCAAAACAACGCTTGGTATCGCGAGCTAGCAGCCCGCTCACCAACGTGTAAATGACCAACGTATAAATGCGTTTATTCCCCGGCAGCCCTGTCTGCCGGGGTTTTTTATTTGCCTCCTTGCTCCCCGCGCGACACTTTCGCGGCACGGGCCGATTGCGCTAGAACTGTTCGGGCAATTCCCTTTGAGTTGAGAGTAACAGCATTTCCATGGCTGACCACGATCCGCAGTTTGAGCTGTTGCCTCCGCTGAGCCTTGTGCTGGGCGGCGCGCGGTCGGGCAAGAGCGCCTTTGCGCAGAGGCTAGCGGAGCAGGCGGCCGAAACTGCGGGGCATAAGCTTTTCTATATCGCGACCGCCGAGATCCGGGATGCGGAAATGGCCGCGCGTGTAGCGGCGCATCAGCGCGTGCGGGGCCCGGAATGGCAGGCCTGCGAGGCGCCGCTTGATCTCGGGGTTGCCCTGCGCGCGGTGGATGCGCCGAACCATGTGCTGCTGGTCGATTGCCTGACCTTGTGGCTATCGAATGTCATGGAAGCGGAAGCGGACGCAGAAACAGAGGCCGGGGCAGGGGCCGCGGGCGAAGCTGGCATCCGGATCGCCGCCCGCTTCGAGGCTTTGCTGGCCGATCTTGCGACCTTGTCGGGCCCGGTGATTCTTGTTGCGAACGAGGTGGGGCTTGGGATTGTGCCCGATAATGCGCTGGCACGGGCCTTTCGCGATCATGCGGGGCGGCTCAATCAGCAGGTGGCGGCCCTGGCCGATCAGGTATTTTTCGTCGCGGCCGGTCTGCCGCTGCAGATGAAATAGGCGGGGTCGGCAATGGCGGGTGCGATCATGTTTCAGGGTACAGGCTCCGATGTCGGCAAATCGCTGATCGTTGCCGGGCTTTGCCGCGCATTCAGCCGCCGCGGCCTGCGCGTGCGGCCCTTCAAGCCGCAGAATATGTCCAACAATGCCGCCGTGACCTCTGATGGCGGCGAAATCGGTCGTGCGCAGGCGCTGCAGGCGCGTGCCGCCGGGGTGTCGCCCGCCACCGATATGAACCCGGTGCTGCTCAAGCCGCAAAGCGAAAAGGGTGCCCAGCTTATCGTTTGCGGTCAAAGGGTTGGTAGTTTTTCCGCACGCGATTATGCGCGGCACAAACCCGAACTGCTTGCGGCGGTCTGCGGCGCGTTCGACCGGCTGGCGGGTGACGCCGACCTTGTGCTGGTCGAGGGGGCGGGCAGTCCGGCGGAAGTTAACCTCCGCGCCGGGGATATCGCCAATATGGGGTTTGCGCAAGCCGCCGATCTGCCGGTGATCCTGATCGGTGATATTGAACGCGGCGGTGTGATCGCCAGTCTTGTCGGCACCCATGCGGTCCTGGCCGCAGCCGAGGCGGCGCGGGTGAAGGGGTTTATCGTCAACAAGTTCCGCGGCGATGTCAGCCTGTTTGATGACGGGGTGACGGCGATCGCGGAGCATACCGGCTGGAGGGCACTTGGTGTCGTGCCGGCATTCGATGAATTGCAGCTTTTGCCCGCTGAAGACAGCATGTCGCTTTCCGGTGCAAAACTGTCGCATTCTGTTGCATCTGTTGCATCGGCTGTCGCAAAAGATGCAACAGCTGTTGCGCGTCCGCGGATCGTAGTGCCGCGGCTGCCCCGGATCGCGAATTTCGACGATCTCGACCCGCTTCTGGCCGAACCGGGGGCTGAGGTGGTGATTGTGCCGCCGGGCCAACCGCTGCCCGCCGATGCGGCGCTGATCCTTCTGCCAGGCAGTAAATCGACGATCGCCGATCTCAAATTCTTTCGCGCCCAGGGGTGGGAGATCGATCTGCTGGCGCATCATCGCCGTGGCGGCCGGGTGCTGGGGGTTTGCGGGGGCTTTCAGATGCTGGGCCAGACCATCGCCGATCCCGACGGGGTGGAGGGCGCGCCCGAAACCATCGCCGGGCTGGGGCTGTTGCCGATGAAGACGGTTATCACCGCCCAGAAGGCCCTTCGCGAAACCCATGGCCGGGCCCTTTGGTCGGGAGCGGCGGTGCGCGGTTATGAAATTCATTGCGGCCGCAGTACGGGCCCCGCCCTTGAGCGGCCGATGCTGATGCTTGCGGGGCGCGCAGAGGGGGCGGTTTCCGAAGACGGGCGGGTGATGGGCTGCTATCTGCATGGGCTTTTCGCGGCCGATGCGTTTCGCGGCGATTTGCTTGCGATGCTGGGCGGGCGCGGTGCGGCCATGCTGAATTACGATGCGCAGATCGAGCGGATACTCGACCGTTGGGCTGATCATCTTGAGCGGCATGTGAGGCTCGACGAGATCGCGACGCTGGCCGGTATCGGGACAGCCGGACTTTAGGGGCAGAAAACCGATCCATTTCGGCGCGGGATGATTGCCGCTCCGGCCCGCGCTGGTGTATACCCGATGCAAAGCTATTGGCGTGGCGGATCGGGTGCGTTCTGTGCAACCGGTTGCCGCGTAAAATCATTTACCCAGGGAGGGTCCGCTGTGAGTGATCTGGAGCAATTCCGTCAGGAAACCCGCGCGTGGCTGGAGGAGAATTGTCCGCCGTCCATGCGCACGCCGATGCCCGAGGACGAAACCTGTTGGGGTGGCCGCAACGCGGTTTACAAAAATCCTGACAGCAAGGTCTGGCTCGATAATATGGCCTCACGCGGCTGGACCGCGCCAATGTGGCCCAAGGAATATGGCGGCGGCGGCCTTAACAAGGATGAAAACAAGATCCTGCAGCAGGAGCTGGGCCGTATCAGGGCACGGCCTGCTTTGTCGAGCTTCGGTATCTGGATGCTTGGCCCGGCCTTGCTTGAATTTGCGAGCGAAGAGCAGAAGAAGCACTATCTGCCGCCGATCGTGCGCGGGGAAATCCGCTGGTGTCAGGGTTATTCCGAACCCGGTGCCGGGTCTGATCTTGCGGGCCTGCAGACCAAGGCCGAGGATATGGGTGATCATTACCTCGTCAACGGGTCGAAAATCTGGACTTCCTATGCGAATTTTGCCGACTGGATCTTCTGTCTGGTGCGGACCAATCCGCAGGCGCCCAAGCATGAGGGGATCAGCTTCCTGCTGTTCGATATGACAAGCCCCGGGGTGACGACAAAGCCCATTCAGCTGATCAGCGGTTCCTCGCCCTTCTGCGAAACCTTCTTCGATAATGTGAAGGTGCCGAAGGAAAATCTGGTTGGCGAGCTGAACAAGGGCTGGACCATCGCCAAGGCGCTGCTGCAGCATGAGCGTACGATGATTGCCGGCATGGGCAGCGGACCGGGCGGCGGCGGTGGCAGCGGTCTGCGTTCACCTTCGGTCGTGGCGAAGAAATATGCCGGTGAAGCAGATGGCCGGATTGCCGATCCCGCCCTGCGCGATTCGATTGCCGCGCATAATATGAACTCGCGCGCTTTTGGGCTGACCGTGCAGCGGACGACTGATGAAGCCAAGGCCGGAGCGCCTCCGGGACCGGCATCGTCGATGTTCAAATATTACGGGACCGAGCAGAATAAACGGAAATATGAGCTGCTGCTGCAGGCAATGGGCACTCAGGCGCTGGGTTGGGAAGACAGCACATTCGAGGAGCATGAGCTTTCCATCACTCGCGAATGGCTGCGCAGCAAGGCGAATTCGATCGAAGGCGGCACATCCGAAGTGCAGCTCAACATCATCGCCAAGCGCGTGCTCGGCCTGCCCGAATAATCGCTTCAGGAATTCGAAATTGGTCCCGCCCCGGCGGGAGAAGGAAACGAAAAATGGCTTTGGTACTTAACGAAGATCAACAGCAGCTGAAGGATGCCGCACACGCCTTCATTCAGGATAAGTCCCCTGTTTCGGCGCTGCGCAAGCTGCGCGACGAAAAGAACCCGGACGGTTTTGACCGTGCATTGTGGCAGGAAATGGTCGAGCTTGGCTGGCCGGGCATCATAATTCCCGAAGAATATGGCGGGTCGGAATTCGGTTATACCGGACTTGGTGTCGTACTCCAGGAAATGGGGCGTACACTGACGGCTTCGCCCATTATGTCGACGGTGCTGATCGGTGCATCGGCTTATATGCTGGGCGCATCGGAGGTGCGCAAGAAGGCGATGCTGCCCGAAATCGCGGCGGGCAAGAAAATTGTCGCACTGGCGCTTGAGGAAGGGCCGCGTCACGCGCCTTACAATATCGCCACACGGGGTGGGCCGTCGGTCGATGGCTACCGCATTTCGGGTGAGAAGACCTTCGTGCTTGACGGGCAGGTGGCGGATGAGCTGATCGTTGTGGCACGCGAAAGCGGCGAACCGGGCGACCGTGACGGGCTGACCCTGTTCCTTGTGGATGCGAATGCAGCGGGCGTCAAAATCACCCCCACCAGGATGGCCGACAGCCGTAATGCGGCAAATATCACCTTTAACGGGGCCAGCGCCAGCGGTGACAAGATCATCGGTGAGAAGAAGAAGGGGGCCGATGTGCTTGACGCTATTCTCGACCGGGCGCGGATCGGCCTTGCCGCCGAAATGCTTGGCGCGATTGAGGTTGCGTTTGAAACGACGGTTGAATATCTCAAGACGCGGCAGCAGTTCGGTCGGCCGATCGGATCGTTTCAGGGGCTTGCCCACCGGGCGGCGGAAATGTTCTGCGAGGTGGAATTGTCGAAATCGGTCGTGCTCGATGCGCTGTCGGCGATCGATGACAACCGCGATGATATCGCGCAGGCGGCCAGTCTGGCCAAGGCAAGGCTGAATGATACGTTCCACCTGATCAGCTGCGAAATGCTGCAGATGCATGGCGGTATCGGCATGACGGATGAAGCGGATATCGGCTTTTATATGAAGCGGGCCCGCGTCGCGGCCGCGACATTCGGCGATTCAGCTTTCCACCGGGATCGCTACGCCACGCTTGAGGGCTATTAATCGCCCTCACGCGCGGAGAGCCTGCCGGCATGAAAAATGTGCCGGCGCGGCGATATGGGCTATCACCCCGACAGGCCGCAATCCATTCCAGAAGAGGAGGCTACCCCTCCTCTTCATAGCGCAGATGCCACACGCCTGACCGATATCGTGCGATCAGCATCAGCAGGGTCATGCCGATTGTCGGAATGAATATGGCATTGATCGGGCCGATCCGGTCGATGGCAAATCCGATCAGGAGCGCGCCGATCGGTGCGCCCCCCATATAGCCAAGCTGGAAGATGGACAGTACCCGCCCGCGATGATCGGGGGGCGCGGCAGCCTGCACAAGCGTCCGTCCCATGACCATGGAGATGCCGCCACTGATCCCCCAAAACCCGGCAATCGCATAAAGGCCGAAAAGCGGTGGTTCAAGCAGGATCAGCGCCATAATAAGCCCGCTTGCCGTGGTTGACAGGATCAGTGCGCGCCCCTGCCGCCTGAAATGGCCATAACGGGTCATGACGATGGCGGACAGGCAGGTGCCGACCATGAAGCAGGTGTTCAGAATGGCAAGTGCGGCAGAATCACCGTGATAGACATCGCGCACGATGATCGGCAATTGCACCATGAACACCCCGATATAAAGGATACCGGTAAAGAACATCAGGATCACGATAGGGCGGATGGCGTCAATCCGGAAAACCTCTCTAACGCTGTCCCTGATTTCGGCGACGGCATGGCGTCGCTCACCGGTTTTGGGCGGCGAGCAGGGCAGGCGGATCGTGGCCAGGGCGGCCAGCAACAGCAGTACGGCCTGCAACACAAGCAACGGTGCGCCGCCCATGGCATCGGAAGGTGCACGTCCCATGGCGATCGCCACATAGCTGGCACCACCGCCAAGCAGGATGCCGATGATCTGGCTGCCGAACTGAATGCCTGTCGTTGCCGTTACGGTCTGCTGAATTTGCCCGCCCGCAACCCGAACAAGCATGGCCTCGCGCGCGGGAATGATAAATGCGCCGAGCGCGCCCGCACCCAGGCTCATCGCGATCATCAGAAAAAAACTCAGGCTATCCAGCCGGATGAATATCGCAAGCGACAGCGGTACGAAGGCAATCAGACATTGCAGAACGATCAGATGCCGGCGCAACTCATGGCGGTCGGCGACCACGCCGCCAAACAGCACCAATGTCAGCATGGGCACCATCGACATCATCTGCGCAAAGCCGACACGGCTGGCGCTTTCATTGAGCACCTGTGTCAATATCCAGGGATAAAGCACGCTCTGAATGCCCATGGCACTGAAATAGAGGCCAAAGCCCAGCAGATACCAGCGGCGTATTGCCGGGCTGGCGTCAGCATCCGCCGCGGCAAACGGGGACGCCTCCCCCCCTGCCGACCGCACGGAGGTTTCAGTGCCGGTCTGTTGTGGTGGCGTGGATGTCATGGTCGGGCGCGCAGCGGTTTCTTGTTTGTCGTCATCCTGTGTCCGAATCAAGGCGTTATCGGGGGCAATCTACCAGACTGATCATAGCGGCCCTATCCGCTTTCTCGCGCCCATAGCCGCGACACCGGCGTCAGCAGCAGGACCGAACCGAGAAGAAGCAATGCAGGAAAGGGGGTGGCGTCCTGCGGACCCAGCGCTGCGGTCAGAAAACCGACCAGCAGCGATCCGATCGGCGCGGCACCCAGATAGCCGAGCTGATAAATGGAAAGCAGCCTTGCACGGTGGCTGACCGGGGCGGCTTCCTGCACCATCGTCCGGCCCATCGCCATGGTAACGCCCGACAGGATACCGAACAGAAACACACAGGCGAAATAAGCCGGCAGGGGCATGGTAAGACTGCTGGCAAGCAGCAGCAAAGCGGTGGTGATGAGCGATCCGATAAGGGCGCGGCCGGGAAAGCGGATCGGGCCGCGCCGCAGGATCAGCAGGGTGGCGACAACCGTCCCGGCCATGAAGCAGGTGTGGGCGGTTGCAAGCTCGGGCGAGCTGCCGCCGTAAAGATCGCGGATCGTGATTGGTAAAATCACCATGAACCAGCCCATAAAGCAAAGCCCCATGGCGATCATCATCAGAAGAACGGGCAGAACCGGCGGGGTCCGCCCGGCCATCTTCAGGCCATCGCCGATATCGCGCAGGGCGGAACCGTTGTCGGCCGGATCCCGCATCGAGGGGACGGGCATCAACCGCCAGGTCGCAACCAGCGCGACGCCAACAAAACCGGCCTGAATGAGCAGCAGCGCCGGCGCGCCGATGGCTACCGCCGCACCGGCAATCGTAATGCCGATGATCTGGCAGCCAAATTGCAGCCCTGTCGCGATCGTGACGCCGCGCTGTACCTGATCGCCTGCCACCCGGCTCAGCAGCGCATCGCGCGCCGGTGTGACGAAGGCTGTGCACAGCCCCAGCAGCAACCCGTATCCGATCATCACCGGATAGGACAACTGTCCCGCCGCTACAAGCAGGGCAAGCCCCAAAGGCGGCACAAGCGCAACCCACTGAATGCGGATCAGCAATTGCCGCAGATCAAGCCGGTCGGCCACAAGGCCCCCCACAAGTATGAAGAACAGGCTGGGCAGCAGCACGGCCATCTGCGCCATGCCGACCCGGTCTGCGCTTTCGTTCAGGACGACGACGATCAGCCAGGGGAACAGCACATGCCGCACGCCCCACGCGGCGTACCAGCCTGTCTGACCCGCCGCGTAAAGCCGGAACTGGACCTGTCGGAAGAGCGGCAATTCCGGGGCCGTCCGGTCCACCGCGCGATGATCGCTCACAGGGGCTGCCCCCCGCCCTCAAGCCGCCAGATGGGCGAGCGCAGGGCGATCCACAGCGCGATCAGCGTCATCCCCAGCGATGCAAAGGCAATCGCGCTCAGGGGGCCGAAAATTTCCGCAAGCTGGCCGATCATGAAGGATCCGAAAGGGGCGGTTCCCATAAAGCCCAGCATATAGAATGCCATGGCGCGGCTGCGATGGGCTTCGGGGCTTGCCTCCTGCACGATGGTGCGGCCCATGCTCATGGTGATCGAGCCGCAGATCCCCCAGCCCGCCATCAGGAGCAACGGTGCGGGATAAGGCAGGCCAAGCCCGATTGCCGCAAGCATCAGCCCGCCCACGCCCAGCGCGCAGGTGATCGCGCGCCCCTGCCGCAAGACACCGCCCTTGCGCAGCAGAATGAAGGCGGTCAGCGACATACCGCCCATATTGAACATATTGATCAGCGCCAGATCGCCCGAACCGCCCCCATACACATCGCGTATAACAAGCGGGACGCCCACGAAAATCACCCCCATCAGGAAAAAGCCCATCCCCGCGATCAGGATGATGACATCGCGCAGGGCGCGGTGCTGCCATACGATGCGCGCGGTTTCTGCGATCATGGCAAGGCTGCGCGGGGCGGGGCCGGTGCGCACCTGCGCGGGCAGGTGGGACAGATCGAGCCGGTGAAAGGCCAGCGCGCCGAACCATAAAAGCAGTGCCTGTATGACAAGCAACGGCGCTGCACCGATGAGCGCCGCCATGCCTGCCAGTGCGAAGCCGCCAAGCTGCACGGCAAACTGCACCATGGTGGCGCTTGTCACCGCGCGCTGGATATTGCCGCGCGCGATATAGGGCAGCATGCCGTCGCGGGCGGGAAACAGAAAGGCCTGCACCGTGCCAACCGCAAAGCCGTAGGCAAGCATCAGCGGAAAACTCAGCAGATCGAACAACACCGCGACAGCCAGCAGCAGCGCCGGGACCCCGCCCAGCAGATGACAAAGCCGGGTGATGGTCCGCCGGTCCATCCGGTCGGCAACCGCGCCGCCAAGCAGGATGAACAGCAATCCGGGCAGCAGCAGTGCCATCTGCGCCGTTCCGGCCCGCGCGGGACTTTCCTGCAGCGCGATCAGCACAAGCCAGGGAAACAGCACCACCTGCATGCCGAACATGGAAAACCAGGAGCCGACACCGCATAAGTACCAGGCGAAGTTCGCCCGCTCACCGGCCGCAGGGGAGGCCGGGGCAGCGATGTCTGCCGCCACCGCCCGCGCATTTTCCGACAATTCGTCCATGATTTTGAGCTTATACCCCGATGTGAGCAGAACTGTTAGCGTGAAGACCGTGGCGGCGCGACAAAGTCGCGCTGGCACGCCGGCGGGATGCCCGATATGCTGGCACGGTCAGAAAACCTTCATCTGAAAAAAGCAAATTTGTTCGGGAGTGCGCCATGGCGAAAAAATCCTCGGCACCAGCTTTGACTGACACGCAATGGAAAGCGCGGCTTGTTGCCATGCGCGACGAGCTCAGCCAGCTGATCGCATTGCATCATGAACCCCATTCTGCACCGGAACTCGATCAGACAACGGTGGGGCGTGTGTCGCGCGCGGATGCCATTCAGGCGCATGAGATGGCAAGCGCGACCCAGCGCCGGCGGCAGCAGGAAATCGCCAAGATTGACGCGGCGCTCAAACGACTGGATGCCGGTGAATTCGGGTTTTGCGTCAATTGCGGTAAGCGGATCAGCGACGGCCGGCTCGAACTCGACCCGACAACGCCTTTCTGTGTGGCGCATGCGAAGTAACATGCGCCGGGGTGCTGGTCATGGCAGGTCGGGCACGGCACAATAGCCGCGATGCGTGACAATTCGAATCGCCTTTTGCATGTTTGACGACGGTTTGCTCTATGTCTCCCTCAAGGGGGTGATTGTCCGGCGCGATCAGATATTGCTGTTGCAGAAACATAGCGGCAGATGGGACTTGCCCGGTGGGCGGCTCGATCCGGGGGAGACGCCCAAACAATGCCTGCTGCGTGAAATTGCCGAAGAGACAGGGCTTGCGGTGAGGCAGGGGCGTCTGCTGCATCGCTGGGTTCGCTATCGCAGCAACGGGCCCGATGTTTTCGTGATCAGTCACCGCTGCCGGTTGAACGATCCGCAGGCCGAACCCCGGCTGAGCGCGGAACATGTCGCCAGCCGCTGGGTGGATGCCGACGCGCTGGCGCGCTATCAGCTTTCCAGGGGAATTGAAAAGTCAATTCGCCGTGCCCGTAAATCGTAACCTGGCCGTGCGATAAGCGGCGCATGATCAAACAGGGAAAACTGTCAGATGTCCCAGCCCCACGATAAAGCCGTTCGGGAAAGCGGTGCCGGCCCGCGTCAGGAAATCGAACGCAAGTTCCGCGTTCGGGGCGAGGGCTGGCGCGCGGGGGCGAAAGCCTATCCGATCACCCAGGGCTATATCGCGCAGCGCGACGGGTTAGAGGTGCGGCTGCGCGAAACCGATCAGGCGGCATTCCTCACACTCAAGGGGCGGCAGGCGGATGCGCGTATCCGCATCGAATATGAATATCAGGTGCCGCGTGAGGATGCGCGGCTACTGCTGCAGCATTTCGCGCAGGGCAGCCTGATTGAAAAAACCCGCCATGAGGTGGAATTTGCCGGTAATCTGTGGGAAGTCGACGTGTTTGAGGGGGAGAATGCGGGCCTTGTCGTCGCCGAAATCGAACTGTCATCGGTCGACCAGCTTTTCGAACATCCCCCCTGGCTGGGCGAGGAAATCACCGGCGACAAGCGCTTTTCCAATGTCGCGCTGGCACAGAATCCCTATTCGCGTTGGCGTTCAGTCTGAAGTTTTTGCCTTGGCCGCCAGGCGCAGGATGATTTCCTCCAGCAGCGCCGCATAGGCTTTCGCGGGCGGGCTTGAGGGCGCATAGGCGGACACGGGCGAACGCCTGATACCCATCTGTTCCACGATGCTGGAATTGGCAATCACCGTTTCAAGGAACAGGCCCGGCCATTGCGCGGGCAATTCATTCATCGCTTCACGGTGCAGTTTCTTGCGCCGGTCAGCCAGCGAAAAGAAGGGCAAAATCTCCGCCTTGCCGAATTTGGCCGAGCCGGAAAAGGTGACCAGCTGCTCCAGCGTGCGCGCCGAAAGCGGTGTCGGGATGACCGGTACAAGCAAGGCATCGGCGGCGCGAAAAACACTTTCCGAAAGCAGCGAGATGCTGGGTGGGCAGTCAAGCAGGACAATATCATACTGATCGGCCAGCGGGTCGAGGATCTGCCCGATCCTGCGGCGCGGTTTGCCCGCCTCCTCAAGCTGAAGATCGAAATAGCGATAGGAAAAATCCGCAGGCAGAATATCAAGCCGCTCGAAATCCGAGCCCTTGATAGCCGGATCGGGATCGCGCTTGCGCAGCAATTGCCGCGATCCGCCTTTTACCCGCGGCTTGATCCGGAAATAAAAGCTTGCCGCCCCCTGCGGGTCGATATCCCACAGCAGCACACGCGCACCCGCCTGTGCCGCCACATGGGCGAGATTGACAATCGCGGCCGTTTTGCCGACGCCGCCCTTGATACTGTAGCTGGCGATAATCTGCATCAGGGGGCACCGCGCTTTTTCTTGCCGCGCAATCTGCGGAACCGATTTTCGGTTGCCGGGCCGGAAAAGGCGGCAAAAGCCGCATCAAATTGCACCCGGGCATCCGCCTGCAATCCGGCCAGCACTTCAATCAGCAAACCCATTGCCATGATGGTTTCAGACGGCGCTTTCCTCTTTTCCGCCATCTCATCGGCAAAGCCGCGCAGCGCGACCGACTGCACATGATAATCCTGAAAATCGCCCAGAATATTCTGCAGGTTACGGAGTGTTTTGGCGAGCGGTCGGGTTGTCGATTGCGGATAAAGACGGTCAAAAAACTGCAGCAGATAGCGCAGCTTCTTACCCTCTTTACGAATATCGTGCAGCGCTTCATCCGGGCTTGCGGCGGTGATAAGCGCGCCGTCACGCAATATATCGCGATAAAGCCGCCAGATGCGTTTGCCCGCAAGTTGCCTGATCGGCATCAGGGAGGCTTCCTGCCAGATCGTGTCCTCATCGGTGAGGAAACCATGCCAGTCCGCCACGAATTTCTCATAGCGTTTGCTGCTTAATGCGCGGGCCAGCTTGCGCTGCTCGCGCCGCTGCCGCTCCCGCAAGAAACGCTTCAGCGGCAGAAGGTCATCGCGCCGTTCCCGGGGCAGCATGGCGCGATAATCCTCAAAGGCCAGCAGATAGACATCCGCATCGCGGGTCGGGCCTGTGATCTGCCCGAGCCAGCGCAACTCCCGCGAAAAATGCTGTCGCTCCGTAGGCGGAAAGATCGCCTTGAACTGGCCGATGGCCGACCGGGAACGGCGCACGGCGATCCGGAAATCATGCAAAAACTCGCTGTCGGTTGCTGCGCATGTGCCCGGCGCATTGACCTGCATCTGCGAAAGCAGCCTGAGCAGAATATGCCGCAAGGCCTGCCGCGCCGTCATTTTCGGGTCGAGCGCAAGATCGAGTTTGGACTGATAGCTGCCGATCTCGCGTCCTGCTGCGGCAAATAGCCCGCGCGCCAGCAGACCGCGGTCGGAAGCCGCGCCTGCCGCAAGCCGGCGAATTGTTTTTTCCAGCATGCGGAACGGTTTGGGATAACCGCGTATCGGTCTGCAGTGAAGCTGCGCAAGGCTTGTCTGCCCCTCTTCACACGTCAGTTCGATCTGCGTGAGTGTCAGCCGGGCGACGATTTTCTGATCCTCATTGCGGATCGCGATTTCCACGCGTCGACCGTGCCCTTCATTTGAGGGCAGAAGCGTGCGCATCTCAAGCAGCGGCGCAATGCTGTCGGCCAGCGGTCCTTCGGGTAATTCTGCTGCAAAACCGGGGGTGTGGCCCGGTGGAAGTTCTGCCTGCCGGTCGGTGCTGGCCTTGCTGCCTGTGAGGCGGGTCAGCCGCAACAGGGCGGGCTGGGTGCCGCTTGGCGGTGCGTTTTTCTGCAAGACATAGCCGGCCCGAAACAGGCGCCAGTCGAAACTGTCGTAGAATGTAACCGCCACGGCATCGCCGGATGTCTGCGGCTCGACATCATAGCGGGGGCTGAGGGCTGTGGAAATCTGTTCGATTATTTCCGCGGCCGCGCAGTTCTGAATTTCGAAATATCCCTCAATCATTTCGCTTTGATAACAGCGGCAGGGTGAAAAGGGAAGCGGCTGTTCCGTAAGCAGATAATATGACAGATTTGTTACAATATCGCTGCCCGATCATCTGGTTTCCCCTGTCTGTCTCGACGGCTGTCGCACCCACATTCCAATGTGTAACCAAGAGAAAAGGCGGCCCGTGGCAAGCCGCCTTTCCTGTCTTTTCTGTTTTGCGGAATTCTACGAGTTCCGCTCAGATCGGAATTGCAACCTGTCCGAGCCGGGCGGTCAGTTTGCGGTTTTCCGCATAATCCACGGGAATGGCGATGATCGCGGGACCTTCCTGCTGGAAGGCTTCCTCAAGCGCGGGTTTGATCTGGTCGGCCGAGGTCAGGGTCCTGCCCCACATGCCAAAGGCATCGGCCAGTTTCTCAAAATCGGGATTGTTGAAATCGAGCTTGGAATGCTTGCCGTCGAATGCGTCCTGCTGCTTCCATTTGATCAGGCCATATTCGCCGTCGACCCATACCATCGCCACGACATTGAGCTTGTAACGCACGGCCGTCTCAAGCTCCTGCACATTCATCAGAAAACCGGCATCGCCATTGATGCACAGCACTCTCTGGTCAGGGCAGGCGATTTTCGCGCCAATCGCGCCGGGCAGCGCAAAACCCATCGAACAGAAGCCGTTGGAAATCAGGCATGTATTGGGTTCCACCGCCTGATAATAGCGTGAAATCCACATTTTGTGGGCGCCGACATCGGACAGCAGAATGTCGTTCGGCCCCATTACTTGCCGGACATCCCACAGGATCTTCTGCGGTTTGGCGGGGAAAGCGGTGTCATCTTTTTCCATGGCGAAATCATCGGCCATGGTGCTGCGCAGCTTGCCGCGCGTGGCGGCAATATCAAATAGCGGCAGCTTGTCGCCTGCGCGGGCATCGATTTCTTCATTGATCTGCCACAAGGCATCGGCCAGATCGGACACGATATCGACTTCGACCGGGAAGTGATCGTCGATTTCGGCGGGTGAGAAATCGATATGGATGATTTTCGCATTCGATTCGGGCTTGTACCAGCCAGCCGGGCTGTATTCGACAAGGTCATAGCCGGCGGTGACAATGACATCCGCATCAGCAAAGGCATGATTGTTATAATCGCCGACGCCAAGCCCCATGGTGAACAGGCAGTGCGGATTGTCCATCGGCACCGCCCCTTTACCCATGAAGGTATTGACGACCCCGATGCCGGTTTTTTCGGCAAGCCGGACAAGTTGTGTCGCCGCGCGTTTGCGGACCGCGCCATTGCCAGCCAGGATAATCGGCTTTTTGGCGTTCATGATCAGTTCGACCGCCTGTCTGATCGCCTTGTGATCGGCGGCGGGCCGGCGCAGCTTGGTGAAGGGCAGGGGCGCGCCGCTGGTTTCTTCCTCCGCCAGATCTTCGGGCAGTTCGATGACTGTCACGCCGGGTTTTTCGGTTTCCGCGATCTTGAAGGCCTTGCGCACGACTTCGGGAATATTCTTCGGCGAATGGATGGTTTGCGCCCATTTGCTGAGCGGCCGCAACATGGCGATGGAATCCATGTTCTGATGGCTTTCCTTGTGCAACCTTGTTGTCGAGGCCTGACCGATGAGCGCCACGACAGGCGCGCGGTCCATATTGGCGTCGGCAAGCCCTGTGACAAGGTTGGTGGCGCCCGGACCAAGGGTTGCAAGACAGACACCGGCCTTCCCCGTCAGCCGGCCATAGGCGTCCGCCATGAAGGCGGCGCCCTGTTCGTGGCGGCACAGGATGAATTTGATTGGGCTGTCGATCAGCGAAATCATCAGATCCGCATTTTCCTCGCCCGGGATTCCGAAAATCCTGTCAACCCCCTCCGCTTCAAGACATTTTACAAACAGATCAGATGCTTTCATCGCTTTTCCCCTCTTCCCCGACCAAGCCGTATCTAGAACTTGCGGTAGTTAAATTTCATCTGAACGCAGAACCATCATTTTTTCGATCTGCATTTCATGCATGGTGTACGGAATGCCGCCGACCCCGTGGCCCGATTCCCGCGCACCGGCAAACGGCATCCAGTCAACACGGAACGCGGTATGGTCATTGACCATGATCGCGGTGCCGTCAATTCGTTTATAAACCCGCATCGCGGTGTCGATATCGCGGGTGAAAACCGCAGCCTGGAACGATACAGGCAGGCTGTTCGCCTGATCGATCGCGGCATCCATATCCGTATAGGAATAAACGCAGATGACCGGGCCGAAGATTTCAAGCTTCGAGACATTGGCGTCTTCCGGCGGGTCGAGCAGGACAGTCGGCGTATAGCAGGAATCAGACAGTTTTTTACCGCCGCTGACAAGCTTTGCCCCGCCGGCAACCGCCGCCTGAACCCAGTCATCGATCCGGTTGCATTCCCCGTGGCTGATGATCGGGCCGACTTCCGTATCCGGTGAGGTGGGATCCCCGACTTTCATTTTGTCGCCGAGCGCGGCAAGCCCTTCTGCCACCTGCTGCGCAATATCTGCATGGGCAAAGATACGCTGCACGGAGACGCAGACCTGCCCCGCATGATAGAACCCGCCCTTGGCAAGCCGGGGCAGATTGGCCTCAAGATCGGCATCTTTTGCGATAATGACAGGTGCTGCCCCGCCATGTTCGAGCGCACAGCGGGTGCCCGGCGCAAGTTGGCTGCGCAATGACCAGCCCACCTTGCCGCTGCCGATGAAGGAGAAAAAGCCAACCCGCGGATCGGTGACCATTTTGGTCGACAGGTCATTGTTTTCGGGCACGATGGCCTGCGCCCACTCCTTGGGCAAGCCCGCCTCATGCAGAATTTCGATAAATGCAAAACAGGATAGCGGCGTCGCGCTGGCCGGTTTGACAATCACCGGGCAGCCGGTTGCAACCGCGGGCGCGACCTGATGCACGATCAGGTTGAACGGATGATTGAAAGCGCTGACCGCGACAACCACGCCGATGGGTTCATGCTGCGTGAAGGCGACATGCCCGGCGGACGCCGGATTGATGTTCATCGGAATGAGCGAGCCTGTCTCGGTCCGCATGGTTTCGATGCAGACCTCGATCCCGTCGATGGCGCGGTCGATTTCAACCTGTGAATCAACCAGCGGCTTGCCACCTTCGCGGGCGGCCTGCAGCGCCAGGTCCTCTGCCCGTTCCTTCATGATCGTCATGGCGCGGCGCAGGATGGCGATTCGTTCGACTTTCGGAATCCAGCGGTCGCGATCGCGGTAGAGCCCGTGGGCTGTGGTCAGCGCCTGCTCAATCGCCGCTGCGTCCGATCTTGGCACTGCCGCAATCCTGCTGCCGTCATAGGGTGCTGTGACCGTCAGTTCCCCCGTACTCATAATCCTCTCCAACTTCCGTTATTCCGCGATCCCCATAGTTAACCAAAAGGCCGCCCCCGGCTAGGGCTGATTTCCGCTACAAGGGGGTAAAGCGGTTGCAATCACATGATTTCGGTATCGGCCGGTTCGCGGATCACCGCTTGTTCAATGGCGCCGATCCCGTCGATTTCGATACGCACCTTGTCCCCCACCTTGAGGAAATTGGGCGGTTGCATCGCAACCCCGACCCCGCCCGGTGTGCCGGTCGAGATGATGTCGCCGGGCAGCAGGGTGAAAGCCTGCGACAGATAGGCGATCTGGTCATAGCAGTTAAAGACCAGGTGACGGGTGTTGGAATTCTGCCGCACCTCCTCATTCACCAGGGTGCGGATATTCAGCGCGTGCGGGTCGCCGATTTCGTCAGGGGTGACAAGCCAGGGGCCGACCGGGCCGTGCGTGTCGAAGCTTTTGCCCATCGTCATGGTCTGGGAGTGGAACTGCCAGTCGCGCACGCTCACATCATTGACGATGCAGAAGCCCGCGATAACCTCATGCGCGCGGTCTTTCGGCACATGCCGGCAGCGCCGGCCGATGATCATGCCAAGCTCTCCTTCATAATCGAGGGCATCGGACACGCGCGGCTTGTGGATCGGGTCGTCCGGCGCGTTGACGCAGCTCACCTGCTTGTTGAACCATAGTTGCATTTCAGGCTTTTCGGTCTTTGATTCGGCGATATGGTCGGCATAGTTCAGGCCGATGGCGAGGAATTTTGAAGGTGTCATCACGGGGGCTTCCAGATGCACGTCGGCAAGCGGGATCGGCGGCCCCGCAGCCGCGCGCGCGGCCTTCATCGCCGCCGCGCCCGCCGCCAGAAAGGCGCTCATTTCCGCGGGAAGCTCAGGCGCGGCGACCGACAGATCGATGATTCCGGTATCGCTGACAACGCCGATCCGCGTCTTTCCCTGATGGGTGAATGTGGCCAGTTTCATGCGGATCCCTCCCTTTTCATGTTTTGCGACAGTTTACACGGCCAAAGCGGCGCTTACAGTAGCCCGATGACATATTGGCGAAAATTCGGATATTTTCCTGTGTATTGGCGGGGCGAGCGATGATCCGCGTGCCGGTGATAGCCCTGTCGCGGTCGGTCGTGCTGTTGCTCTTCTGGCTGTGTCTGTCCTTCGGCGCGCGGGCGCAGGAGCGGGTGGTGTTTGCCACCGACTGGAAGGCGCAGGCCGAACATGGCGGCTTCTATCAGGCGCTTGCCAAGGGCTTTTATGCGCAGCAGGGGCTCGATGTGGTGATCCGGCAGGGCGGGCCCGGGGTCAATATTCCGCAATTGCTGGGGGCGGGGGCGGTTGAGTTCGGCATGGGCTCGTCAAGCTTCATGCCGCTCAACATGGTGCGCGCGGGGATCGGCGCAAAGGCGGTGATGGCGGTGTTTCAGAAAAGCCCCGAAATCCTGATGACCCATCCGCGCACCGATATCGAAAGCCTTGCCGATATGCGCGGCAGGCCGATCATGCTGGCCGATGCCTCGATCGGGGCGGTGTGGGTGTGGCTCAAGGCGAAATACGGGTTCAAGGATCGGCAGATCCGCAAATACACCTTCAACCTGGCCCCCTTTCTTGTCGATCCTGCGGCGATCCAGCAGGGCTATCTGACCTCCGAACCCTTTATGTATGAGCAGGCGATGGGGTATCCGCCGCAGGTTTTTCTGTATGCGGATGAAGGCTATCCGAGCTATGCGACGCTGATTATGGCGCGCGACGATCTGATCGCGGAAAAGCCCGGGCTTGTGCGTGGCTTTGTGGCGGCAACGGCAAAAGGCTGGCGCGATTATCTGTTCGGCGATCCCGCGCCGGGCAATGCGCTCATCAAACGCGAAAATCCCGAGATGAGCGATGCCCTTATCGCGCAGGCGATCGCCAAGCTGAAAACCCATCATATCGTTGTGCCCGAAGGGGCGGGGCAAGATGCGATCGGGCGGATGCGGGATGCGCGCTGGAAAGCCTTTTTCGATGTGATGGTGGCGCATGGGGTCTATCCGCCTGGCCTTGATTATCGTGCGGCCTATACGCGGGACTTTCTGCCCGATGGGGCGCGGGGCGGTGCGCAATGACGCGCCGGGCGGCGGCGGGTGAGGCTGCGGGGCAGGGTCTTTTGCGGCTGAGCGGCATCCACAAGCGGTTTGCCGATGGCACGGCCGCGCTGGCAGGGATCGACCTTGCGGTGGCGCGGGGCGAATTCATAAGCCTGCTTGGCCCGTCGGGCTGCGGTAAATCCACCTTGCTGCGGCTGATTGCGGGGCTCGACAGGCCGGGCGCGGGTGCGATCACATGGCACACACAGCCCGAAAGCGGCGATATCGGCTTTGTATTTCAGGACCCGACCCTGCTGCCCTGGGCCAGCGCTGAACATAATGTCGCGCTGCCGCTGCGGCTTGCGGGGATCCGCCGGCGCGTGCGGCATGAGCGGGCATGCGCCGCGCTGGCCGCGGTCGGGCTTGAAGGTTTTGCGGGGCATTATCCGCACAGCCTGTCGGGGGGGATGAAGATGCGGGTGGCGATTGCGCGCGCGCTTGTCACCGCGCCCCCTGTCCTGCTGCTTGATGAACCTTTTGCCGCACTCGATGAGATGACGCGTCATGAGTTGAACGATGATCTGCAACAGCTTGCGGCGGCCCGGGGTCTGACGGTGATTTTCGTCACCCACAGCGTGGCCGAAGCGGTCTATCTTTCCCGGCGGATAGCGATCATGTCAGCGCGCCCGGGGCGGATAAGCACGCTGATACCGGTGGATGTGCCCGCGCCGCGGGCGCCTGAATTTCGTCATCAGGCGGCGTTCGGGGCAATATGCGCCGAGGTTTCGGCCGCCTTGCGCGCGGCATAGGCGCGTATTGCGCCCTGCGGGCCGTGCCATGCGGTGCCGTACCGTACCCGCAAGGCGACCCGCTTCAGCCAACCCGTTCGCGCAGCCCGAAAATGATGTTCTTGTTGCGGCTGATCGAGGTGCGCACCACATTCCGGCGCATCAGTTCCTCAAGCGTCTTGTTGAGATCCTCGGCCGTCAGTCCGGTCGCCGCCGCCAGCCGGTCTTTCGTCCGCCACTTGTATTTCTGGTGCGACAGGGCGATGAGCAGCTTCTGCTCCGCCTCGTCGAATGTGCTGAATTCGGCCATCCATTTCAGATTGGGCGCGATCTTGTCATTGGCGTCAGGCATGGGTCAGGCGGGTCCGTCAATTGCCGGGCGGCGATGAGGCCGCGCGGATCTGTGCAAGGATTGCGGAAACTTCTTCCGGCTTCAGCTCGTCTTCGGGCAGCGCTGCCTCGTCCTCGGCTTCTTCTTCCGCATCGTCCGGGACGCCGGCGGTTGCGCGGCGCGCTGCGGGCAGATCGCGTGTCGCGGCAGTGTCGTCGGCTATCTCATCCACTTCACCTCCCGCAGGCAGCTGACCCTGTTCGCGCAATGCGCTGACCAGTTGCCGGAATTCTTCTTCTGTCGTGCCCTGAATAAGCTCACGCGCCTGGGAAAAGCTGAAATTCACCCCGCCGATGGAAATACCGTCGAGCCGGTTCATCAGCCGTGGCAAATGGTCGCTGAAAATCGTCCCGACAAAGGCGGCGAGCGGTTTGCGGAAATAGATCGCCGCAAGGATCAGCAGCGTCGCGGGATCAATCAGCAGCTTCAGAATTTCAAGCAGATGCCGCGCCAGGCTTTCGTTATAATGACCAAGCAGGGTAAATCCGCCAAGCAGCGCTGTCAGCGCCACGCCCCAGCAGGCGGCGTGCCATATCCCCTGTCGCTGGGTGTGTCGCTGGTTTGCGGTTTCCATCGCGTGGCTTGCCTGTGATCGGTTGGTGATGTGATCGGTCGTTTATATGCGTGGGCTGATCTTATATCAGTATGGCGATGGGGGCTCAATTCCACCGCGTCCGTCATGCGGCGGCGACGGTAAGGCCTGGGTCACCGGGCAGGGAGGAGTAACAGGGCAGGGAGGGGCGATGCGGCAGCGGACGAGGATGCAGCGGCAGGCAAAGCAGGCCGGCGCGGGCGGCACGCGCATCATGGCGATTGTAATGCCGTTATTTGCCGGTGCGGTGGCGCTTGGCGGATGGGAGTTTATCGTGCGGACCGCGCAGATTCCGCCCTTTGTCCTGCCCGCGCCGAGTGCGATCGGAACCGCATTGATCGCCGGCTTTCCCTCACTTGCCGCAAGCCTGTGGCAGACGGTGCAGATCACGGCCCTTGCCTTTGGCCTGGCGGTCGTCAGCGGTGTAGGGCTGTCCCTGTTATTTTCGCAAAGCCGGATCGTCGAGATGACGCTGTTCCCCTTTGCGGTCATCCTGCAGGTAACGCCGATCATCGCCATTGCCCCGCTGATCCTCATTTGGGTCGGGTTCGATCACACAGATCGCGCCTTACTGATCATGGCCTGGGTCGCGGCATTTTTTCCCATTCTGTCGAATATGACCCTGGGGCTGCGTTCGGCCGATCCCAATCTGCTTGCCCTGATGCGGCTTTATGGAGCGTCGCGGCTTCAGACGGCGTGGCTTGTGCAAATGCCGACCGCCTTGCCCTTCCTGCTGTCGGGGATGAAAATTTCAGGCGGGCTTGCCCTGATCGGCACGGTCGTGGCTGAATTTGTCGCCGGAAGCGGGGCGTCGACCGGTCTTGCCTGGCGGATTATGGAAGCGGGTAACCGGCTGCAAATCCCGCATATGTTCGCCGCGCTGATCCTGCTGTCGCTGCTCGGGATTGCGATTTTCTTCCTGCTCAGCTTGCTTGAAACACTGTTGCTGCGCCGCTGGCACGACAGTGCACGGCCACAGGCCTGGCGCTGAAAGCCATATGATCGGGCCGAATTGCGATTTTCTCGTTAACAACATAAAAAAAATGTAATTAAATATATTTCACACTCATATTGACATATTTAGCCGGTGCAAACATATTCCGCCGCATAAACAGGAATTTCCCGCGCCGGTCTGCTATATCGTCACGGGAAAAGCACGGACCCAGGGAAAACCCCGATTATGTACCGTTACGATGATTTCGATCAGACCTTTGTCAATGAACGGGTCGAACAGTTCCGCGATCAGGTGGCGCGGCGGCTCTCCGGTGAACTGACCGAGGATGAGTTCAAGCCGTTGCGGCTGATGAACGGCCTTTATCTGCAATTGCATGCTTATATGCTGCGGGTGGCGATCCCCTATGGCACGCTGTCCTCTACCCAGCTGCGCAAGCTTGCCGAAATTTCCCGTAAGTATGATAGGGGCTATGGTCATTTCACGACCCGCCAGAACCTGCAATATAACTGGCCGGCGCTGAAGGATACCCCCGATATTCTGGCCGAGCTGGCCACGGTCGAGATGCATGCGCTTCAGACGAGCGGCAACTGTATCCGCAATGTGACCGCTGATCAGTATGCCGGTGTCGCAGCGGGTGAGGTGGATGATCCGCGCATTTATGCGGAGGTGTTGCGGCAATGGTCGAGCCTGCATCCCGAGTTTTCATTCCTGCCGCGCAAATTCAAGATCGCGATCACCGGGTGCGCGAATGACCGCGCGGCAATCAAGGTGCATGATATCGGGCTTGTCGTGGTCCAGAATGAGGCGGGTGAAACCGGCTTTGAATTCTGGGTCGGTGGCGGGCTGGGCCGGACGCCCGTCATCGGCAAGTGCATCAATCCGTTTGTCGCCAAACGGGATCTGCTGTCCTATACCGAGGCGGTGCTGCGCGTTTACAATATGCTGGGCCGCCGGGATAATATGTACAAGGCGCGGATCAAGATCCTGGTCAATGAGACCGGGGTTGAGGAATTCACCCGACTGGTCAACGAGGAATGGGCGGAAATCCGCGAAGGCTATCTTGAGTTGCCCGAAGAAGAGGTGCAACGCATCCGCGCTTTCTTCGCGCCGCCCGCTTATGAAGCGCTTGAGGCGGATCCGGCCGAATTCATGCAAAAGCTGGATGCCGATCCCGCATTCGCGGACTGGGCGCATGCCAATCTGGCACCGCATAAGGTGTCGGGCTATGCGATCGTCAATCTGTCTCTCAAGCCTATCGGCGGCATCCCGGGCGATGTGACCGACAGCCAGATGGAAGCGGTCGCAGGTCTTGCCGATCAGTTCAGCTTCGGTGAAATCCGCGCGACGCATGAACAGAATCTGACGCTGCCCCATGTCCGGCAGAAGGACCTTTACGCCTTGTGGGAGGCGTTGCAGGCACTTGATCTGGCAACCCCCAATGTCGGGCTTGTCAGCGACATCATTGCCTGTCCGGGGCTGGATTATTGTGCGTTGGCCAATGCCCGGTCGATCCCGGTGGCGCAGATGATCAGCGACCGGTTCGCCGATCTCAAGCGTCAGCATGATATCGGCCCGCTCAAGATCAAGATTTCAGGCTGCATCAATGCTTGCGGGCACCATCATGTGGGCCATATCGGTATTCTGGGCGTCGACAAGAAGGGCACGGAGTTCTACCAGATCACACTGGGCGGCAGCGCCGAGGAAGATGCCGCGGTCGGTCAGATACTTGGTCCCGCCTTCGGCTATGACGAGGTTACCGATGCGGTGGAAAATGTCGTGAATACCTATCTTGAGTTGCGTGAAGGACCCGGCGAGACCTTCCTGCAGATGGTACGCCGCACGGGCGTGACGCCGTTCAAGGAGGCGTTGTATGAAGCTGCTTAAGGACGGCAAGCCGGTCAGCGATGACTGGACCCATCTCGACGATGCCGACCCTGCGCCCGCGGCGGGCGGGATCATCGTGTCGCTTGCCCGCTGGCGGGAAGAACGCGATGCGCTGCTGAAACGCGGGCAGGTGGGCATCCGGCTCAAAAGCGACGAGGCGCCGGCGCAAATCCGCGACGATCTTGGCCATTTCGGCGTAATTGCGCTGGAATTTCCGGTTTATCGGGATGGGCGTGCCTTTTCCTATGCAAGGCTGCTGCGGGAACGTTTTGGCTATAAGGGTGAGTTGCGTGCGGTCGGCAATGTGCTGTTTGATCAGCTGGCCTTTATGCATCGCTGCGGTTTCGATACCTTTGAGGTGCAGAAAGACCCTGATGCGGACAGGTTTGCAGAAGCATTGTCGACATTCAGCATGCGTTATCAGCGCGCCGCCGATGATGCGCCCACCGCACTTGAACTGCGCCACAAGGCGCGCCGCAATGTCGCTCAGGAAGGACGCTAGCGATGGCGAAAAAAGATTCAGCCGGGCCGCAGGTTATTACGGCAAACAGGCTTGATGATGGCGTGGTCGTTTATTTTGCGACCGATAAGGACGCGGTGCAGTGGGTCGAGAAAATCGCTGATGCCAGTATTCTGATCGGAGATGCGCTGAATGCCGCGCTTGTCCGTGCCGAACAGACGGTTGCGGCGAATGAGGTGGTGGATGTCTATCCCATTCCCGTGGATGAAGCCAAGCACCCGCAATCCCGGCGCGAGGCCGTGCGCGCGGCGGGACCGACCATTGCATATGGGGCACCGTAAACCGGTATCCCTCGCCTGAATTCAGGTCGTCCGGTCAGCTTTTCAGTTTGTAGCCGCTGGCGAACATGCGCCAGCAGGCAAGCCACAGTATGCCGATCAGCGCCGCGGTGACCAGCATGCCTGTCAGCGGCTCTGCATCCGCATGGCCGGTAAAGCCGTAGCGCAGCCCGTCGATCAGATAGAAAAACGGGTTGAAGGCGGCGAAATTCCTGATCCAGTCCGGCAATTGTGCGATCGAATAAAAGGTGCCCGACAGGTAGGAAAGCGGCAGGATCACAAAATTGGTAATCGTTGCCATATGGTCGATTTTATCGGCCCATATGCCCGTCATGATTCCGACAAGCGACAGCATGACAGCGCCTGCCAGTGTGAAATAAAGCACAGCCCAGGGTGTGACGATCGATAGTCCGGTAAACGGCCACAGGCACAGCGCGGCAAGTATCGCGCAGGCGATGCCCCGGGTTGCGCTGCCCATGGTCAGCCCGAAGGTGATTTCCCCTGCCGACAGGGGCGGCATCAGCAGATCGACGATATTCCCCTGCACCTTGGAGAACATGATCGATGAGGCCCCATGCGCAAAAGCGTTCTGGATCACCGTCATCATGATCAGCCCCGGCGCCAGGAAGGTGACAAACGGAATACCCCCCGGGGTTGGCCGACCCGCGCCCAACGCGATGCTGAATATGGTAAGAAACAGCAATGTGACGATGACCGGGCCAAGCAGGGTTTGCGGATAGCTGCGCAGAAAGCGGGACAGTTCCCGGCGGTAGAGCGTCCACAATCCCAACCCGTTGATGCGCCCGAAATGACGCACCCCGAATCCGGAAAAGCCGGTCTGTATATCCTGTGCCGGCGACCGGCCTTGTTGAAGCGTTTTTGTCATGGGATGGTGGGGGTGTCCTGTTACGTAGAGGCCAAGCTTAGCACGTCTTGCCGGGCATGGCATGCCGGCAGGCGCAATGCTCCCCATTCGCACCCCCCATGCCCGGCATGACCGTGCTATCATGCGGCGCACGATTTTTTCGGGCAACCTGAACACAAGACAACATGCAGCGTTATGGTGAACACGGAGACCTCGTTGGCGGAAGCGATTGGCGAATGGGATGGCAAATCCGCTTCCGATATCGAACGCATTTATGCTGCGTTTCATAGGGCGTCTGATTTCGAGATCAGCCTGGCGGGCTTGATGTATGAAGACGAATTGCAGAAAGGCGCGTCATGGCTTTTCAAACACCATATCCGGAACGGGCATAAGCCGGATGGAAAAGTATCGGCCAGATTGTTTCGGAGCCTTGACAGACTTTCCCACTGGGAAACCAGGCTGCATGTGCTTCAGGCACTGCACGAATTGGAAATTCCCGCCAAACACAAAGACCGCATATATCTCTTCCTGCGTGAGGGGCTAGGCTCGGGCAAGACGCTTGTGAAGGCATGGGCGTATTCAGGCCTGGCCGTGCTGGCATCACAACATCATGAGTATCATGACGAGGCTTCAAGGCTTCTGAGTACAGCCTCTGGTAAAGAAAGCGCCGGCTCTGTCCGCGTCAGGATCAGAAAAGCACTGGAAACACTTTCTGGCTGACCGCGATGTGAGATGCCCCTGTTTTCCCGGGCACCTGCCTTGTTCATTCTGCACTATCGCGCGAACGGGACGGGTGACGGCATCCCGTGTCTCACATGATTGGGTTCGCGCTCTTGCGGCCATGGCGCCGGCGATGCGGCCGACCGCTCATTGAGGCAAAGAAGCAATCGCGTCTGGCCCGTGCCCGCGATCGGCGGGGAGCGGTGGACGATGCCGCTGCCGTCTCCCGCGCAGCTTCCCTTGAAAATCGCCACATCATTGTTCCGGAAATGCGCTATCGGACCGTTATATTCTCTCTGGTCCTTCAACGCCTGCTCGGCCTGTTCCGGCTGCACCCATTCGGTGCCGGGGCCGCGATATGTGGTCAATAGCCGCGCCGCCACATAGTCGCGGTGAAATTTCCAGCAGGCATCGTCGCTGACGCGCTCCAGCCGGACATCGACAAGATCGCTGCCTGTGATGCGCGCAAAGGCGGTGACGAGATCATGGATATCGCCGACAAGCAGATCGCGCATGTCTCCCGCTGGCATGGCGTGCTCATCCAGCTGCGGGTTCACCGCTTGCCGCAACTCATCGGGACGCACAAGAACCCGCAGCTCGGGAAGTTGTGAGGCGTCGAGGCTTTCAAGCCAGTTTCTCAGGCATAAGGGAAGGCTGCGCGGCCAGAGTGCAAGCTCGATATCGGGTTGGCTGATGTCGGCAAGACCGTCCGGCGAATCGCACACTGTGATGCTACCGGGCATCGATGTGCGGTGCCCGGCCCCCTCATGCGGATGCGGCTTGCGCGTCTGTGCATCACAAGCCGGGATAAGATCGCCCGGCATCTCAGAGGGACGCCCTGATCAGGGCTTCGAAGTCGTCCTCCGTCGCCTTGCGTGGATTGGTCAGGCCGGACATATCGTTCTTTGCGTGCTCAATCAGGCCGGCAATATCCGTTTCCTCAATGCCCATGGCCGTCAGGCCGGGCGGCAGGCCGATTTCTCTGTTCATGGCAGATACCGCCTCAGCAATATCAGCGCCGGGTGCCAGCCCCATCGCCTGTCTGAGGCGATCAGGCTTGTCACCGCATTCAGGGGCGTTGAACCGCAGCACTGCCGGCAGGAAGATCGCGTTCAGTGTCCCGTGATGCAGGTTCAGCCGCTCGATACGTCCGGCCGCATGGCTCAAGGAGTGAACCACGCCCAGCCCCTTGATGAACGAAAGCGCGCCTTCCGTGGAGCACATCATCATTTCCCAGCGCGCGGTGCGATCCTGACCATCGCGCACCGCGGCAGGCAGGTGCCGCCAGCCCCGCCACAGCCCGTCGAGCGCCACGCCCTCGGCGGGCGGATTGATCGTGGGGGCAAGGAAAGCCTCGATGCAATGGGTGATCGCATCCATGCCGGTGGCCGCCGTCATCATCTTGGGCAGGCCCAGGGTCAGCTCCGGATCGCAGATGGCCGCTTTGGGGATGAAGTGGGGGCTTGCAAAGGCAAGCTTCCGCCCGTCATCCATGATGATCACGAAGCCCACCGAAACCTCGCTTCCCGTCCCCGCGGTGGTGGGCACGGCGACCAGCGGCGCGACAGCGTTCACACGCTTTCTGCCCCCTGCCATGGGGTCGTACTGGGCAAGCGGCCCGCCGCTGCCCGCAAGCAGCCCGACGGCCTTGCCCAGATCCATCGAGGATCCGCCACCGATCGCAAGCACACCGTCGCACCCTTCGCTGGTGTATTGCGCGAACGCCTTCATGACGGCTGCTTCCGTCGGGTTGCCGGGCGTGTCATCGAAAAGCGAGCAGGGCATCTGTGAGCCGAGCACATCTGTGATCCTGTCGACCAGCCCTGCCGCCTTGACGCCCTTATCCGTGGCTATGAACGGCCGGGTGATTCCCGCATTTGCAAGCTCGGCAGGAATTTGCTGAATCGCGCCGAAATCAAAATGGGTGGTCGTGAGATAAGTCAGTGTTGTCATGGCGGATCTGTTCCTTTGCTGACTGGTAAAGACATGCGGGCCGGCGCCTTCGCTGTGCCGTAATTTTCCTGAGATGGGTGGGCTCAGCCCGGCCACCCCGGCGAATAGGGGTCATCGCCTCTTATAATCAATGGATATAATGTTATAACGTTACATATACTGGTTTAACAAGACCCGGGAATTTGGCAAGGGAAAAGACCCTTGGGTCTGACCAAGGACAGGAGCCGGAACATCGTGTCGACTGAGCTTTGCTATTTGCACAGGTTCTGATTGACGCCGACGGCATGGGCGGAAAAGGGGGGGGGCGCTGGCACTCCCGCCCCCGGTGCCGTGATGCTGTGGATCGTGGGGAAGCGGTTAACCTGCTTCCGGGGCGAAAGGCGAGGCGGCTTTTGGGGCAGGGAGAGCGCGGGCGAATAGTCCGCGCCCCTTAAATCCAGCGGGTTCAGCCTTTGCCCATATGGCCGGAGGAAGCGTTGTAAATCGCGCGGAACCTGAACGTCTGCCTGCAGGACTGGCCAGCGGAGCCGCAATCCCGCTTTGCCCCTCACGCTTTCAGCCGCCAGCCATGATCGAGCAGCCTGTGGCAGATCCACCAGAGGAGTGCGGCAAGTCCGGCTGTAACCGCCATGCCCGTTGTGACCGAACCATCCGATATGCCGGTGAAGCCATAACGGATCCCGTCGATCAGATAGAAGAAGGGGTTGAAATGGCTGATCTGCTGAAACAGCTCGGGCAGGCGCGAGATCGAGTAGAAGCTGCCCGACAGAAATGACAGCGGCATGATGATGAAATTCGTCACCGACGCCATATGATCGAATTTTTCCGCCCAGATCCCCGCAATTGTGCCGATGATCGACAGGATCAGCGACCCCATCACGGCGAAATAGATGATGGCCCAGATATGCGCGAAGGCGAAATCGACAAAGGGCAGCATGGCAAGCGCGGTTGTCGCGCCCACGGCCACACCGCGGGTGACACCCCCCAGAATGAAGGCGGTCGTCACTTCGGCACTGGCGAGTGGCGGCATCAGCAGATCGACGATATTGCCCTGAATCTTCGCGCTCAGCATGGAGGATGAGGTGTTGGCAAAGGCATTCTGGATGATTGCCATCATGATAAGGCCGGGCGCCAGAAAATCGATAAAGCTGATGCCGTGGATGTCGGGCCGGTCACGCCCGATCGCGATGCTGAAGATGGCAAGATAGAGCAGCGTCGTCACGATAGGCGCGCCGATCGTCTGCAGATAGAGGTTGAGGAAACGCTGCACTTCCTTGACATACAGTGTCCACATGCCAAGCCAGTTGACGCCCTGCAGGCGGGTTACACCAAATTTATGGCCGGTGGCAGTGCTGTGATGCGCAGACATAGAAATTCCCAAACGGCGGGCTGCCGGACGTAACATGACCTGTGTGTCGCAAGCTGTGCGCCTGCCACACGGACGGGGCGGAAAAAACCGGCATAACGGATTGTACAGCGCCCCGAATTACTTATATAACCGGCTGTGCAGGGGATTACATCATGCAAATGCGTGATCCACCCCGGATATACCCTAATCCGTCATGCTCCAAATCGTCTGCCACCGGCCTTGTCGTCGGCACAGGATGCGGTTGCGGGTCTTTTTTATCCCCTGTCGGCTGTGCCAGGGCCTGCGGGGCGGGCAGTTATCCACAATAATTTGCGGCAGAATGGTCAATTGGCGCCGGTAAGATGTTGTAGTTTTATACGGGCATGCTACGATATCTGGTAGTTTCTGGGGTGAATTGGGTTAAGCCCTATTTATGTCTCATTCTTGGTGTTTGCACTGTTCAGAGGGTGCAGAAAAAGAGGAATACATGGCCTGGACCGAAGAACGCATTGAAAAGCTGACAAAATTGTGGACAGAGGGGCTGACCGCAAGCCAGATCGCGCAGGAGCTTGGCGATGTCACGCGGAATGCGGTAATTGGAAAGGCGCATCGTCTGGGGCTGTCGGGGCGGCCTTCGCCGGTTCGCGCCGCACGTACGAAAAAACCGGCCGCGACGCGCCCGGCAAAGCCCAAGCCGCTTGCCGCGCGCGGTAATGCGTCCGCGCCTGCCAGCAAACCGAAGCCGGTGGCCCCCGCCGCGCAGCCGTCTGCGGCCCCTCAAGGCGAACAGCGCGCGGTACCGCAGGTCAAACTGTCCGAGATCGAGGCAGGGCCCGGGGTCACGCTGCTGAAGGTCACCGACAAGATGTGCAAATGGCCGATCGGGCATCCCGGTGAGCCGGGCTTCCGGCTTTGTGGTCGCCCATCGGCAGAGGGCGGGCCTTACTGTCAGGCCCATGCGGAGCTTGCCTATCAGGTGGTGCCGTCGAAACGTGACCGCCGCGCCGGCGCGGCCTAGCTGCCGACAGGCGGTTCTTGCCGGTGCCGGCAGGGGCCTTCTCTTGCGGTGTTTCCCGCGTCCCGCTTATCCGGCCCAGCCGGTCAGGCGGCGGCCCTTACATGGCGGCCGGTCAGCCAGATATAACGCAGACTGAGCAGGCCCAGCGATATTACACTGGCAATCAGGATGGCTTCGATCAGCCCCAGCGGGCCGTGCCCGGCGCGTTGGGTAAGCCACCAGCCGCAGGGAATCATCACGACCGCATAAGCGCATAGATGGGTGAGGGTCGGCACCCAGCTATCGTTCCAGCCGCGCAGGGCGGTTGCCATAATCCCCTGCCCACCATCGAGAATGATAACCCAGGCGGTTAGCGCGATCAGCGGTATTGCCAGGGTGAGCAGCTCTTCCTCGGTCGTATACAAGCCGGCGAACAGTTCCGGCTTAACCGCCATGGCCAGCACGATAACTGCCTGGATCGCCGCGCACAGGCCAAGGCCGGTCCAGCCGATCTGCCGGGCTGTGCGATAATCTTCCGCGCCGCGTGCATTGCCGATACAGACAGTAGTGGCGGACGCAAAGCCCAGCGCGATCATGAAATTCATGCCGATCAGATTGAGTGAAATCGTGTAAGCCGCAATCGCCATCGTGCCCAGCAGTCCCGCAAGCAGTGTCATCGCGCTGAATGCACTTGCTTCGATGGCCGCGCTCAATCCGTGCGCAAAGCCCAGCCTGCGTTGATCCGCCCAGTCGCGCCAGCTTGCCGACCAGCCTTTCGGATCAGCTGTCCTGACACCGAAAAGCCGCCAGTCGCGCATATGCCAGATATAGCCCAGGATCAGACACAGGGCGACGAGCCGCACCAGATTGGTGGCGGCAACAGCCCCCATCGCCCCCAGTTCGGGCATCCCCAGATTGCCGAAAATAAACAGCCAGTTCGCCGCGACATTGACGATATTGGCAAACAGCATGATTATCATTGCCGGGACCGGGCGCTTTATACCCTCAAGAAAATTCGTGCTCACAATGTAGCACAGGAGGACCGGCATACCCGCCCCCAGCATAAGCGCAAGCGACGCGCTGCCTGCGGCAAGTTCCGGTGCCTGGCGGGTCAGCCGGAACAGCGGTTCAGCCAGCAGGCAGAGCCCGAATCCCGCAATTCCGATCAAGACGCCATAGGGGATCGACCGACGCCAGACCTGCCCGCATTGCGCATAGAGGCGTGCGCCATGGGCATTGGCGGTAAAGATCAGTGTACCGATCAGTAATCCGGCGGCGCTGATATGCAGGACAACGAAAAATGCGCTGGCAAGCGCGAGTTCCGCAAGTGCGGCGGCGCCATAGCGGCCGACCATGATTGTATCGACAACCACCATGGACATGATGCTGGCGCGCGCGATGACGACCGGCGCGGCAAGCCGGACAAGTTCCAGCATCTGCTCATGCAGTGGCGTTGCGGCCCTGAGTTCGCCCACGTTGTCTGTCCCTGTGATGATGAGGGTGGCAAGGGGCGTCTGTCGCCACTCAACCGGATTGCTGCATGAAATAATCCAGTCCCATGCAAATTGCCATAGCAAGTCCGGCCGCTGCCGGAACCGTGATCAGCCAGGCCGACACGATCGTGATAAGATGTTGCCGTCGCACAAGCTTTCGTTTTTTGGCCTTGCGTTGCTTCTTTTTTGACAATGGTGCGGATGCGGTTTCCGGTTGGGCCTTGTTATTGGCGCGGTTGCTGCGGAATTCACGCAGGAACCCAACGCCGAAAACGGCCCCGACCGCGATATGGGTGGAACTTACAGGCAGCCCCAGGGTCGATGCGGCGATGACTGTGATCGCGGCGGACAATGCCACGCAAAAGGCGCGGGCACGGTCAAGTTTGGTGATTTCAGCGCCGACGGTGCGGATCAGCCTGGGCCCGAACAGCGCAAGCCCCATGGAGATACCGATCGCGCCGACCCCCATCACCCAGAACGGCACTTCTGCTTTTGTGGCGATGCCGCCTGTCGTGACCGCCGTGACAATGGCGGCAAGCGGGCCGACTGCGTTGGCCACGTCGTTTGCGCCATGGGCGAAGGAAAGCATACAGGCGGCGAATATCAGCGGATAGGTAAACAGCTCCGCAACCGAGGCGCGCCTGTTCTCAAGCCCGAATGCGGCGCGCGCGATCACGGGCCGCAGAATGACATAGGAAATCGCGAAGGCGAGAACGGCAGAAATGACAATCAGCTCCGCCTCGGGGTGCCAGAGGCGCTTCAACCCCTTTACCATCATATAAACGGTAAAAGCGGTAACCATGACCGCGACAAGTACCGGCACCCATTTCTTGGCCGCCGCGATCTTGTCTTCCTGATAGATGATGCGGGATTTGACAAAGGCGAGGAACAGCGCGGCGATGAGCCCGCCCAGAACCGGTGAGATGATCCAGCTTGCCGCGATCTTGCTCATCGTCATCCAGTTCACCACATTGATGTCGACTGATGCGATGCCCGCGCCCAGTACGCCCCCGACGATGGAATGGGTCGTCGAAACGGGCGCACCGATATAGGTGGCCAGATGCAGCCAGATCCCCGCGGCAAGCAGGGCGGCAATCATGGCACGGATAAAATGGTCTGTGCTGGGCATCGCCATGGGGTCGATGATTCCCTTGGAAATCGTCGAAACCACGTCGCCCCCGGCCAGTATCGCTCCCGCTGCTTCGAAAATCGCCGCGATAATCAATGCCCCGGTCAGGGTCAGCGCCTTCGACCCCACTGCCGGCCCGACATTGTTCGCAACATCGTTCGCCCCGATATTCAAGGCCATATAGCCGCCAATCACTGCGGCAATGATCAGGAAATTGCCGTGGATGCCCTCTGCCTGCAAGCTGGTAACCAGCCAAACCGCCGCCAGAAACAACCCGGCAAGCCCAATGGGGCCGAACCGCATCGCCGTCTCGCGTGTTGCCGATTGGGCGCGACCGATCCGCTTGAGATCCTTGTCCAGTCCTGTTTTTGCCATGACGTTCCTGTTCGAGGGTGCGGTATGGAGGATGACGAAAAAGGCGTGCCCTGCTAGCTGCCAAAGACGCCTTTTTGTTCAAGTTGTTGTTCGTGATCTTCGGAGATACCTGCCTCGCGCAGTATTTCGGATCGATGTTCCCCCAGTTGCGGGGCGCCGCGCCGCAATTCCGGGCTGGTTTTGCTGAATCGCGCCGGATTGCGCGCCTGGCGCAGGGGACCGGCGGCAGGATGGTCCGAATGTGTGATGATATCGGTCGCAAGAATTTGCGGATGGGCGATCATATCGTTACGGGTCAGGACCGGCGCGCAGGGCACACCTTCGGCTTCAAGTCTTTCCATCCAGTCATCTGTCGTGCGCTCGATCAGGACAGACTGGGTCAGGGAGAGCCGGTCATTGATATTGAGATCGCGCAGTTCGGTCGTTGCAAATCGCGGATCCTCCAGCCATTCGGGGCGCTCCAGCGCACGGGTCAGGCCGGCCCATTGCGTGTTGGTCATGACCGCGACGCTCATATAGCCGTCGCCGGTTTCATAGATCAGATCGATAAAGCTTGCCGCGCGCTGCTGGCTGACCGTTTTGCCGACATAGGTCTGCGCCCCCATGTCAGATGACCAGAGAAATGCGATCACCGCTTCCAGCATCGACAGGCGCACATGCTGCCCTTCGCCGGTTTTGGCCCGCGCGAGCAGGGCAGCGGTCACCGCCTGCGCCGCGGTAATTGCGGTCAGCTTGTCGGGCAATATGGTACGGATCAGCCTGGGGCGTTCTTCATCGGAGCCACCCTGAACGGAGGCAAGCCCGGACAGCGCCTGAATGATCGGGTCATAAACCGGTTTATGGGAAAAGGGGCCCTGTTCGCCAAAACCGCTGATCGAGACATAAATGATATCGGGGGCAACCGCCCGGATCGCGGTTTCGCCAATGCCCATGCGCTCAACCACGCCGGGGCGGAAATTCTGCATGACAACGTCGGATTTTGCGGCGAGCTTTTTGACAAGCGCGACGCCTTCGGGGTTCTTCAGGTCAATCGCGATGGAGCGCTTGTTACGGTTGTTATTGAGGAAGGCCGCCGACAGACCACCGCTTTTATTGCCCGCGCCGCGGGTAAAATCGCCGCTGCCTGGAGGCTCCACCTTGATCACATCGGCCCCCTGATCGGCCAGGATCATGCTGCAATAGGGGCCTGAGATGACCGCGCTCAGATCCAATATGCGATAGCCCGCAAGTGGTCCCGCCACCTGAATCCTCCCTCATCCATTATGCCTGTCTGCAGTGTGCCAGCATTGTGCCTGCGATTCAGGCCCTGAGGGTAATCAGTGCGACGACCGCACGCCAAAGGCAAGCCGATTTATGACATTTTCATGACAGGAACGCGTTCACAATGATGTCAGAGGTTTTTCAACAGTTTTTTGCACAACAGCTTGAGGCAGTGACAACGCCCCTGTTCGGCAGGTCGGCGCTCACAGTGCCGGCCCCGACCGCGGCAGCCGGCCGCGGAATGACAGCTTCATCGGCGTTTGGTCCATCTTCGCCCGGAAGGTCTCAACCGGAGACGGGCTCGATGATTGCGCCTTGCTTCCATCCTTGTGGGAGAAGCATTTCAACTGTTGTGCGGCAGGCATTGCTAAGTTAGCTTGGGGTGTTCGGGTTCCACACTGGCAAAAGACCTGTGGGATTAAAAGGGAACACGGTAGGGACGACCCAAACGGGTCCTGATCCGTGACTGCCCTCGCAACTGTGAACGTTGAGCCGGTTCCATGATGTCACTGGACGAAAGTCTGGGAAGGCGGAACTTGGCGTTGAAGCGCAAGTCAGGAGACCTGCCCGAACTTGTTTGAACTGATGCCGCCCGTTCCGGGTGGTGTCGTAATGCACGATGGGTGCAGAAAAGGAACGATTATGCATATCGAACCCGGCGTCGTTGACGGCGCCAAGATTTTCCTGAGCTACGCAACCGGTGCGGCGGCAATCGGAATTGCCGCCAAACTCGCCTATGACACGATTCGCAATGACGGCGGCTTGGCATCGCTGATAACGCGCACCGTAATTTCGTCGGCGCTGGTATTCAGCTTTTTTGAGTTGTTTCCGCGCCATGCCGTCGGCGTCTCGGAGGTCCACTTTATCCTCGGCTCGACCCTTTACTTGATTTTGGGCGCTGGCCCGGCAAGCTTTGGACTTGCCCTCGGCCTGCTTCTGCAGGGGCTGTTATTTGCCCCCTTCGATCTTCCGCAATACGGTATGAACGTCACGACGCTGATCGTGCCGCTGTTTGTGATGAGCCAGCTCGCAAAGCGTATTATTCCGGCGCATACCGCGTATAAGGATGTGAAATATTCTCAGGCGCTGGCTCTATCCACGTCTTATCAGGGGGGCATTGTTCTGTGGGTTGCATTCTGGGCGTTCTACGGAAACGGGTTCGGGGCTGAGAACCTTGCCAATGTGGCTTCATTCGGCGCGGCCTACATGACAGTCATCATCCTTGAGCCGCTTGTCGATCTGGGTGTGCTTGCCGGTGCAAAGGCACTGCACCAGCTATCCGGCACAAAGCTGTTCCAGAAGCGGCTTTATCACGCGCCCGCCTAAGGCAGCCTTACACCTGATTCAGAAGTAGCCGGGCTCTGCTCGGCTACCTTGTTCTTTGCGTGATTGCGTTTGGGCGCGTTTGCGCCGCTTTCCTTTTCTTGTCTCCGGTTTCCCCAACTGGACCATATCGGACGCTATCGCGTTGAATAGCCGATAGAATGCCGACGATCTTTTCGCTGACCTCACAGAGCCATCCGGCGCGAAAGCGGCGGGTGATTGATGACCCTCACCAGGTTTTTTGTACAATAGCTTGACGCTGCGGCAATGCTTCTGTTCGGTAGGTGGCAGGTCACAGCGCCGGCCCCGAACGGGCATACAAAATCCGACCGGGCATAAAAAAAGAGAGGCAAGCGCATGTTCTATGGTTGGCGGGTACTGGCCGCACTGTGCGTAGTCTATTTTCTGTCCGTGGGCGTTGTATTCTGGTCATTTGCAGTCGTGCTTCCGGCAATGATTCTGGATCTTGGCTGGACCCGCGGCGCGGCAAGCGTCGGGCATGCCATTCTGGCGGTTGCCTTTGGCGGTGGCGCGGCCGTATCGGCGATGTTCGTTACCAGATTCGGTGCGCGCAATACGATTGCAATCGGCGGCGTTGCCAGCGCATCTGGTTCGCTGGCGGTTTATTTCACCGACAGTCTGTTGCTGTTTTACGCCGGGATCGGGGTGATCGGGCTTGGCATCGCGCTGCAATCGATGGTGCCCGGCACGCAGATTTTGACTGACTGGTTCGTGCGCCGGCGGGCCATTTCGATGGGGTTGTTTCTCTCGATGGGGGGACTTGGTGCCTTTGCGGCGACCCCGGCGGTGGCGTATCTGATTGAAATGAGTGGCGATTGGCGGATCGCCTGGCTTGTGACTTTCGCCTGCGCGCTTGGGGGCAGCGCTGTCGCGCTCTTGTTCGTGCGCAATCACCCTGCCGATGTCGGCAGTTTTGCCGATGGTATCGATCCTGACGCAGAAAAAGAGCCCGATCAGCCGCGCGCGCCGACAGGGCGACAAGGGGTCTACCGCACCGGCGCGGAATGGCGAACGGGCGAAGCGTATCGCACATTCGCGCTGTGGTGCATAATTGCGGCTGCCGGGCTTGCCGGTTTTGGTCTTGCCATCAATGCCAGCCAATCGGTTATTCACCTGCGCGATCAGGGGATGGATCCGGTCATCGCGGGATCGGCCGTGGGCATTGTGGGACTGTTCAGCACCGGGGGGCGGTTGCTTGCCGGAGCCACCGGCGACCGTTACGACCCGCGTTACCTTCTGGCAGGCGGGCTTGCTGTCGAGCTGACAGGCATCGTCCTGCTGAACTATGCTCAGACACCGGCGATGGTTTATGCCTATGCCACCTTGTTCGGGGTCGGTAACGGCGCCACGATCGTGGCGTTGCCCGCGCTTGTCGCCAATTATTTCGGTGCGCTCAGTTTTGCGAAAATTATCGGCATTGTGCATCTGATCCTCACCCCCTTTGCGGCAACCGGTTCGGTTATTGCGGGCTTTTTTTACGATCTGACGCAGAGCTATCAGGGGGTATTTCTCGGTTATGCGGTCGTTGCGGTCATTCCGGTGCTGCTTTTGCTGTTTATCCGCCCGCCGCGGCACGCATCCGAAACCGCGACGGTGGACGCGATGGCCCGGGCAGGTGCTGGCACCGGCATTGCCGCCGATGCAACGCCGGGTGATTGAGAGGCCCCGGTGAGTGAGAGAGGGGACTGAGCAAATGTCTGCGCAGCGACAACCGGATGCCCGGCGATGAGCGGGCAGGAAATCGGCACGCAGATCCTGTTTCCGCTGGTGCTGGGAACAGTGATGTTCGGGCTGGGGCTTGCGCTGCAATGGCGTGATTTCTGGCAGGTTGTGCGGTTTCCCAAAGCAGCGGCAGTCGGGCTTGCGGGACAGATAATATTGCTGCCGCTCGGCGCTTTCCTGCTGCTCAGCCTCTATCCGTTCCCCGCGCTTGTGGCCGGGGGGCTTGTCATTCTTTCTGCCTGTCCGGGCGGCGCGGTTTCGAATGCCATCGTCTTTGTCGCACGCGGCGATATTGCCCTGTCGGTCAGCCTGACTGCGCTCAGCAGCGTGATCACGATTGTCACGATCCCGCTTGTTGTGGGGCTTGGCCTGGCGCGTTTTGCGCAACTGGATGCGGAGCTGACGATCAGCGTCGCGGACACGCTGCGTCAACTTGGAGCGATGATCCTAGCGCCGATGGCCGCGGGCATGCTGATCCGGTTTGTCCGGCCCGGATTTGCGGCGCGGGCGGCGCGGGTGTTTCGGGTGCTGGCCATTGTGCTTGTCTTGCTGATGTTCGTGGCGGGGGCCTTTGTCGCTGAGGGGGTCGGGCTGGGGGATGTCTGGTTTGCGCTGATCGCCGTTGCCGGGCTGATCGCGATCATTCTGCCTTGCGGGTTCGTGCTGGCGCGGACCGGACGGCTCAACCATGCGCAGCGGGTGACCGTCCTTGTGGAAATCGGGGTGCAGAATGCGGCGACCGGTTATGTCGTGGCCGGGACGCTGCTTCAGCAGCCTGACATGATTCTGACCATCGGTGTTTACGGGGTGCTGATGTTCGCGGCCGCGGGGCTTGCGATTGCGGCGGCGCGGGCCGGCTTTCAGCGGGGCTGAGCGCCGATCCCGTCAAACAGGCTTTCCGCAAGCTGGCGTGCAATTTCGGCGGCGGTCATCTTGCCCGGCTTGACCCATTCAAGGCTCCAGTTCATGGCGCCGAACAGGAACATGCGGAACAGGGACAGATCGACATCGGTACGCACCTGACCATCTTCCTGCGCCTTGACGAGCAGGTCGCGCCAATATTCGCCATAGGTGTGGCGCAACTCCAGTTGCCGTTCCTGAATATCGTCGGGGGTCTGGCCGAAATTGCGGATATTGGCGGATGAATAGTCGCCATATTCAAGCAGCATGGACAGATGCGCCTCGATCGCCGCATTGATGCGTTCGCGATGGCTTGCGGTGTCCGGCAGTGCCTCGACCGCCTTGCGGACCGCATCGAATGCAAGCCTCAGCCCGATCTCCAGCACCTGCTCGAAAAGCTGCTCTTTCGATTCGAAATAATAGTAAATGCTGGCCGCGCGCATATCGGCGGCAAATGCGATATCATTGACCTTTGTGCCGGCATAACCGCGCTTGCGGAATTCCTGCGCGGCGGTATCCAGAATGCGTTGTCTTGTGCGATCCGATTTCGACATGGTCATAGTTTTCACAGATCGGTGCTTGCAATCAAGCCAAACGTCTAACTACCATTAGAAAAAAATTGCACGGCGCGCTGTTTCAGGGCATGTAAAATGCGCGATTAAAACAAAACGATTAAACCTGCGCAGGGAGAGACCCGATGGCTTACGAAGATATCTTGTATGAGGAACGTGACGGCGTTGCCTGGATCACGATCAACCGGCCCGAAGTGCATAATGCGTTTCGCGGCACGACCTGTGAGGAACTGATCGCGGCCTTCAACAAAGCCGGCTATGATCCCAGTATCGGCGTCATCGTTTTTGGCGGCGCGGGCGAGAAGGCGTTCTGCACCGGCGGCGACCAGGCCGCTCATGACGGAAATTATGACGGACGCGGACTGATCGGGCTGCCTGTCGAGGAATTGCACGCGCTGATCCGCGACGTGCCCAAGCCGGTGATCGCGCGGGTGCAGGGCTATTCGATTGGCGGCGGCAATGTATTTGCAACCCTGTGCGACATGACGATCTGTTCCGAAAGTGCGATCTTCGGCCAGGTCGGCCCGAAGATGGGGTCGGTCGATCCGGGCTATGGCACCGCTTATCTTGCGCGTGTGGTGGGGGAAAAGAAGGCGCGCGAAATCTGGTATATGTGCCGCCGCTATTCAGGGCGCGAGGCGGTCGAGATGGGGCTTGCCAATGTCTGCGTACCCGATGATCAGCTCGATGCGGAAATCGAGAAATGGTGCGCCGAGATTATGGAGAAAAGCCCCACCGCGCTGATGATCGCAAAGCGCAGCTTCAATGCGGATAGTGAACAAATTCGCGGCATTGGCAATCAGGGCTTTGTCTCGCTGAAAATGTATTATGACTCCGAGGAATCGAAGGAAGGTGTCAGCGCGCTGATGGAGAAACGGAAACCCGATTTCCGCAAATTCGCCAAATAACGCGCAACTGTGCCACTCACACCCTGTCGGGAGCAGATGTAGATGGATTTCTCTTTTTCGGACGAGCAGCGGGCTTTTCAGGAAACGATCCGCAGATTCGGGGCTGAAAAGCTGGCACCGCGCTATCAGGCGCGTGAGCAAGAAGGGATCATTGAACGCGATCTGTGCCGCGAGATGGGGGAGCTTGGCATGATCGCTCCCGAGCTGCCGGAGAAATTCGGCGGCATGGGGCTTGATAGCGTAACCGCGGGCATCGCGATCGAGGAGGTCGCACGCGCCGATTTCAATGTCTCCTATGTGCAGTTGATCGGCTCACTGATGGGGACGCTCATCGCGCAGCATGCGGCAGAGGATATCGCCCACAGGGTGATCGCCGATATCTGTGCGGGGCGCAGTATCGTGGCGCTTGGCCTGACCGAACCGCGCGGGGGCTCGGATGCGGCGCATCTCATCCTGCGCGCGCGCAAGGATGGCGGCGATTTTATCCTGAACGGAGAAAAGACCTCCATTTCGCTGGCCGATCAGGCGGATGAGATTGTCGTCTTCACGCGCACCAATGAGGCGGAAGACGGTGCGCGCGGCGTGTCCGCCTTCCTTGTTCCGCTTGATGCGGCAGGGGTCAGCACAACCCGTTTCGATGATCTGGGCTCGGGTGCCGTGGGGCGCGGCTCGGTCTTTTTCGACGATGTCCGGGTGTCCGCCGAGGCGATGATCGGCCCGGAAAACCAGGGCTTCCGCGTCGTCATGCAGGGCTTTGACTACAGCCGCGCCCTGATCGGGCTGCAATGCCTTGCCTGTGCTGAAGCCTCGATCGGGGAAGCGTGGGAATATGTCAAGGAGCGTGAGGCATTTGGCGGCCCCATCGCCCGCTTTCAGGGGGTGACCGAGCCGCTTGCGGAAGCGGAGACCCTGCTCTATGCGGCAAAGCTGCTATGCTACAAGACATTGTGGCTGCGCGATCAGGGTGAGCCGCACACATCCGAAGCCGCGATGTGCAAATGGTGGGCGCCCCGTGTCGCCTTTGATGCGATTCACAATGCGCTGCTTGTGCATGGTCATTACGGCTATAGCCGTGAATTGCCGCATCAGCAGCGGCTGCGCGATGTGTTGGGACTTCAGATCGGCGACGGGACGCAGCAGATCCAGAAAATGATCATTGCGCGCGAAAAAATCGGCCGCATTGCCGTACCTTATTAACGGCGAAACGGATTAACGGCGACACGGATTAACGGCGACACGGATTAACGGCAGCGGGGAAAAAGAGCATGAGCGAACTTGTCGCACTATCGACCGACGGTCCTGTTGGGGTAATGGAGCTGAACCGGCCTGAGGTTTTCAACTGCCTGAGCCTGGGCGTGATGGAATGTTTCGCGGCCGGTATGCAGCAGTTTACCGCCGATTCAGCCATCAAGGTCGTGCTCATCCGCGCGGCGGGCAAGCATTTCTGTACCGGGGCCGATCTTGACGAGGTGAAGGGCAAGCGGGACTCGCTGTCCGACTTGCAGCATTTTATCGGCTATGGCCATGACGTGCTGCGCGCAATGGAAAACAGTCCCCTGCCGGTGATCGTCGCGGTGCAGGGGCTGTGCCTTGCGGGCGGGCTTGAAACGATGATGGCCGCCGATGTGGCCTTTGCGGGGGAAGGCGCGCGGTTCGGCGATCAGCATGCGCAGTTCGGTCTGATCCCCGGCTGGGGCGGCACCCAGCGTTTGCCCCGGCTTGTGGGGCAGCGGCGCGCGCTCGATCTCATGTATAGTGCACGCTGGATTTCAGCGGCTGAAGCATGTGACTGGGGGCTTGTGAACTATGTCGTCCCCGACGCTGAACTGCATGCGGCGGCAATGGCATATTGCAAGACCCTGGCGGCGCGTAATCCTGAAGGCATTGCGGTCATGAAGCAGCTCACCGAAGAAGGGCTTGCGGGCGATCTGGATGCGGGGATCGCGCTTGAGGTCGGCGCGGCGCCGGAGGCCTTGATGAGCGCCAATGTGAGCGAGGGGCTCAGCGCCTTTCAGGAAAAACGCGAACCGGTTTTCAAATAGACAGGACATTTCGACACAAGACGGCGTTGAGCCGGCATAAAAACACAGCAGGGAGTAATGAAGATGGATCTGGAACTTGGCGGAAAATCGGTGATTGTCACAGGTGGCGCATCCAATATCGGTCGCGCGATCACGCTGGGCTTTGCGCGTGAGGGGGCCAGTATCACGGTGGCCGAACTCGATGCGGAGCAGGGGGAAAAGGTGGCCGAGGAGGCGCGCAGCCTTGGCGCAGCCGATGTCCAGGTGGTGAAAACCGATATTACCGATATGGCGCAGGTCAGGAATATGGTCGATGCGGCGGCCGGAAAATTCGGCGGTGTCGATGTGCTTGTCAACAATGTCGGCTGGGACGATCTGATGTTCTTTATGCAGACGACACCGGATTTCTGGGAAAAGATTATCAAGATCAATTTCATCGGTATGCTGAACTGCACCTATACGGTGCTGGAGCATATGGTGAAGAGTGGCGGTTCGATCGTGTCGGTCAGTTCTGATGCCAGCCGGCAGGGCGAACCGCGCGAGGCGGTTTATGGTGCGATGAAGGCGGGCGTCAACAGCTTCATGAAGACAATCGCCAAGGAAAATGGCCGCTATGGCATTCGCTGCAATGTGGTGTGTCCCGGAGTCACTATCCCCGATGCGGATGAGGAAGTGGCCGAAGGCAGCATGTGGGCCGACCGGAATGCCATGTTTACAGAGGATCAGTTCGAAAAGATTGCCGCGACCCTGCCGCTCAAGAAGCTCGGGCGGCCGCAGGACCTTGCCAATGCCATTCTGTTTCTATCGTCGGGGGCGGTGGCCGGGCATGTCACCGGGCAGGTGCTGAGTGTCAGCGGCGGTTATTCCATGGTCGGGTAATCTGTCCGCATAACAACAGGTAGCGAAAAAGGGAGTTTGCCATGGAAAAGGCGATGCAGATCGAACTGTCCGAACGGTTGCTTGCCTATAATGCGCAGGGCACGCAGGCGCTTGCCGAAGCGCCGTTCCGCAATGAGGTCAGTGCCTATACCGACCGGGCGCGGCTTGCGCGCGAACAGGAGTTGCTGTTCCGGCAGACTCCCTTGTTCATGGGAATTTCACAGCAAATTCCAAAGCCCGGTGATTATCTGACCAATCATCTGACCGGGGTGCCGATTCTCGTCATCCGCGGCGATGACGGGGCGGTGAAGGCATTTCTCAATGTCTGCCGGCATCGCGGCGCAAAGCTTCTGGAAGGGTGCGGCAAGGGCAAGCGGCGCTTTTCCTGCCCCTATCATGGCTGGACCTATGATACCGCGGGCGCGCTTGTGAATATTCTTCAGGAGAAGAATTTCGGCACTGTCGACAAGGCCACAATGGGGCTGACCCCCTTGCCGGTCGCGGAAAAGTACGGGCTCATTTTCGTACGCCCGACGCCGGGCGGTCCGGTGGATATCGACGCGCAGCTTGGCGGGCTTGCGCCGGAGATGGCGGCCTTTGGCTTTGATCGCTATGTGCATTACCGCACTGCCGAGATGAGCTATAATTTCAACTGGAAGATCGTGCAGGACACCTTCCTTGAAACCTATCATCTGCCGGTGCTGCACAAGGCGACGGTCAGCCCGCTTGTCGATGAACGGGTATCGACCTTTGATGCCTATGACCTTAATCTGCGAATGGTGGCCGCACGACGCGGCTATGAAAAACTTGCCGATCAAAAGCCCGAAGAGCGGGATCTGCTGCCCTATACCGCGATTATCTATCTGATGTTCCCCAACACCACCTTCATCTGGCAGGGCGATCACGCCGAAGCCTGGTGCGCCTATCCCGATGGCGATAACCCGGATCGCACCAATATCACTTTCTCGCTCTATGCGCCGTCAGAACCGGAAAGTGACAGCGAAAAGCGGCATTGGGACAATAATTTCGATATCGCACTGGCGACAGTGGAGCAGGAGGATTTTCCGCTCAGCGAGAAGCTGCATGCGGGTTTTTATTCCGGCGCCCAGAGCGAGATTATCTATGGCCGGAACGAGCCCTCGCTCATCCACTATCATAAATCGCTGCGCAAGGCGCTTGGTATCAATCGCTGAAATCGGTAGCGCCCTGCATCTTGTGAAGGGGCGCTTGCTAGGCGGTGGGCATGTCCGGTTGTTGCGCGGTCGCGATGGCCGCGCCTGAATAGGGCGCCTTCACGGCGGCGATGATCAGGTCGATGATATTGGCAACGAAACTGTCGGGCGGTGCGGTCAGCGCATCATGTTCCGCGATCCGTTCGCGTGTATCGCCAAGAATGAGCCGGTGCCAGTTGGCAAGCCAGTGAAACACGCTCGTCGCCATCAGCCCGACCCGCTGGATTGCGGCTTCCTGCGGCACATCGGGCATCAGTGCCATTGCCAGCTGCGCCAGCCGCCGCGCCGAGGAGGTATGCTCACGCCACACCTCGGACGATATGCGGAATTGCGGATCGCTATAAACAAGCGCGAAAAAGCGAATGAAATCGGTGCCGCTTTCATGGGCTTGCATATGCTCGACAAAGGGCAGGACAGCGGCCTGTGCAAGAAGCGGAATATGCGCTTCGGTCAAGGGGTCGGGCAGGGCCGCCAGCATTTCGTGCCGCCTTGCATTGATCCCGGCAAAGCGGTCGATGAAGATCGCTTCCACCAACCCTTCCTTGGAGCCGAAATGGTACAGCAGCGATGACGTGTTCCGCTGCCCGGCGGCCTGATTGATCTGCCGGATCGTGACAGCGTCCAGCCCGTAACGGGAGAAAAGCTGCTCGCCGGCATCCATCAGCCGGGCTTTTGTATCGCCGCGGCGCAGGTTGCGTGCAGGTGCCCTGTTCACACGTGTCTCCACCAAATTTACCATTGGCAATTGCTTATCAGAAAATGAGCTAGTCTGCCAATTTCTGAATATTATACCATGAGTTTTATACGCTGCGGAGGCGGTTGTGGTATGAGTATTTCGCTAATTTATGGTTTTATTTTCCGATTCATAAAACTATAAATAATTATTTGTAATAATTTCAATATTTTAAATATTATTAATGATCTACTAATAATTATAAAGTTATTAATCTGTTAATTATTTCAGAAGAAGAAAAAATTACATATAACTGTCATCTTTCTTTGCTAAACTGCCGTCTGTTAATGTCTCTCCATAGTTGCGTGTCGAGGGGATGGATGGGTAGTAAATTGCATGCTTTGGCGGAGCCAATCGCACCGTTTCCGCTGGATGTCAGTTGTGCGGAGGTGCACCAGGTCTTTTCGGCCGATCCTGACCTGCTTGCTGCCGCGGTTGTGGATGGCGGGCGTCCGGTCGGACTTGTCAACAGGCATGAATTCCTGGTCCAGCTGTCCCACCAGTTCGGCTGGGCTTTATACGCAAAAAAATCGATCAGTGTATTGATGGACCATGCGCCGCTGATCGTTGATGTTGAAATGAGTATTATTGATCTGAGCCGGCTCATCGCCAGCGAGCAGCCAAGTGCGTTGCTCAAGGGGCTGATCATTTGCCAGGGCAGCGATTATTACGGCATCGGCACGGCGCTTGGCCTGCTGCGCTTCAATCTGGCCTATAACAGGGAACGCGCGGTCGAGCTTGAGCTGGCGCGGTTGCAGGCGGAACGGGCAAACCGTTCAAAGACCCAGTTTCTTGCCAATATGAGCCATGAGCTGCGCACGCCGCTGAATGCCATCATGGGCTTTTCCGAAATTCTGCAGCAGCAGTTATACGGCCCTGTGGGCGATGCCCGGTATCAAGATTATGCCGCCGATATATATCGCAGCGGGGAACATCTGCTGGGGCTTGTGAATGATCTGCTTGATGTGGCCTGCATCGAGGCGGGGCGCATGCAGCTTGATGAAGAAAGTTGCGATATCGGGGAGCTTATCGCCTCGGCTGTTCAGCAGATCGTGCGCCGTGCCGAAAAGGCAGGCTTGTCGGTTACAAGCTGTCTGCCCGACGATTTGCCGCTGCTGCGCGTGGATGCAAAGAAAGTCCGGCAAATTCTGCTCAATCTGCTGACCAATGCGGTCAAGTTCACCCCCGCGGGCGGAACAATCGCCATTTCAACCGGTTTGGCCCGGCAAGGTGAGTTATTCGTTTGCGTACAGGATACCGGCGTCGGAATCGATGAGGCCGACATACCCGCAATACTGGAAAATTTCGGGCAGGCGGAAAATGAGCTGAGTGGCAATAATGAAGGGGTTGGCTTGGGATTGCCGCTTTGCAAGGCGCTTGTCGAAATGCATGCGGGAAGCTTTCATATCAAAAGCAAGCCCGGCGTCGGAACGCGGGTCTATTTCATCCTGCCCGCAAGCCGGCTGATCTCCGTTGCCGCCTGAGAGCGGCGATGCAGATTGTCAGATGGCCTGTAAGCCGGGTTCTGTATCCGCGCGAAGCGGATGATGACCATTCATCTGGGACATGCGTTGCCGCATGCCTCAAGCAGCCGACCCGGACAACTGACGCGGAAACCCGTCTGCCGCGGAAGCGGCGCGTTGTCCCTATTTGGCTTTGCTCCCGGTGGGGTTTACCCTGCCGCCCCTGTTACCAGTTGCGCGGTGCGCTCTTACCGCACCTTTTCACCCTTGCCAGCCCATGGCCCAAAAGGACCGGCTGGCGGTCTGTTCTCTGTGGCACTTTCCCTGGGGTCGCCCCCGCCGGGCGTTACCCGGCACCGTGTTTCCGTGGAGCCCGGACTTTCCTCTCCCCCGACCGCGTGCGGCAGGGGAGCGGCCATCCGGCCATCTGACGCTTGCAATATCGGGTGCCTGTCAGGGCGGGTCAAGCTTTGCCGATCACCGACCGTTGCGCAAGCAGGTCCTCCAGCCGGGCACGGGTCTCGCGATCGGGCAGCCCGTCGATCCGCCAGGGGCGGAAATGCCGCTGAAAAGCGCTCAGGGCAGCGCGACTCGTCACCCCCAAAATCCCGCTTTGCGGCACCTCATAGCCAAAATCGACAAGCAGCTTTTGCAGTTGCGCGATTTCCTGCCGTCCGGGCGTCGCGGGCCGGGGATCAGACGGCCCAGCCTCGGGCGCGCGGCGTGGCCACAACCCAATTCCCCGTTCCGCGAGCCATTGCCAGTTGAATTTTTCCCCCGGATCGGTCTTACGCGCGGGCGCGACATCGGAATGGCCAAGCACCCTGTCAGGGGTGATGGCCTGATGGCGCGCCAGAATGTCGGCAGCAAGACCGGCAAGTGCTGTCATCTGCGCCGGTGGAAACGGGCGATAGCCGAGCGCATGCCCGGGATTGACAAGTTCGATCCCGATTGCGTGGCTGTTGATATCGCGGACGCCGCCCCAATAGCTCACCCCTGCATGCCAGGCGCGTTGTTCCTCGGCAACAAGGCGGTAAACAAGCCCGTCTGTGTCGATCAGATAATGGGCGCTCACCGCCGCCTGTCTGTCGCAAAGCCGTACCAGCGCATGTTCGCGCGAAATCATTCCGGTATAGTGCAGCAGCAGGATATCCACCGCTGCCTCATCCCTGCGTGCAGTATAGTTGGGGGAGGGGCGTTCGACGATCCGCATGGCTCAGGGCCCGGTATCAACAAGTTCTTTCTGCCGCATCGACACGATCCCGACCCCGACAAGCGTCATGATACCGCCGATCAGAATCCGTTCAGTAAGCGTATCACCAAGCAGCAGCACGCTGAATATCACGCCCCAGATCGGTGCCAGCAGGGTCAGGGGCGCTGTCTGCGTCACCTCATAGCGTTGCAGCAGATAATACATCCCCGCATGGCCGATCAGGCTGGCGCCGATTGCGGTGTAAAGCACACCGGACCAGCCAAGCCAGCTTGCCGACCGGATGGCCTCAAGCTGATCCTGCTCCATGATCGCGCTGAACAGAAACAGCAGTGGCCAGCTTAACAGTGCGATCCAGGCCTGCAGCTGGAAGACCGGTACATCCTTGAGCTGGCGCATGAAAATCATCGCAATAGAGCCGACAAAGGCCGCGGCAACCACCAGCATGAGCCCGTCAATATAGGTAAAAACCCTGGGGTCGAAGCCGATCACCATCACCCCCAGAAATGACAGGGCGATCCCGCTCCAGCGCCGCCAATAGACTTTCTCATTCAGGAACAGGATCGACATGATTGTGGAAAAGGGCACGCCGAGCTGTACCGCGATTGCAACCGTCGACACATCGTCTGCCGCCGCCAGCCCGCCATAGAACAGTGCGAAATGCACCCCGCCCATGGTCATGGAGATCACAAAAATCGGCCACATCTGGCCTCTGTGAATACGCAGGAACGGCGACAGCACAACAAACAGCAGAAGAAAACGCAGCCCGGTGAACAAAATCGGCGGCATCTCGTCCACCCCCGCCTTGCCGGCCACAAAGTTAAAGCCCCAGATCAGGGTAATGATCAGGATAAGGGCGATATGGGGTGGGCTCATAATAGTCTCCGACCCCGCGCTTGACGGGCATTCCAGATATGCCGGGCGGTGGAGTCGTTACGATGCGGAGGGGGCGGAAAACGCCACGGATGCCGTTAGTTCATGCCACGAATACGGCACAGTTTATCATAGGCATCGTTGATTGTTGCGATCTTTTCATTGGCAAGCTGGATGAACTCTTCGGGCATGCCTTCGGCAATCAGCTTGTCGGGATGGTTTTCGCGGACAAGCTGGCGGTAGGCCTTTTTGATCGCCGCGTCGCTGTCATCGGCGCTGACGCCCAGAATTACATACGGGTCGGCCTGGTCGGGGCCAAGATGGCTGGCGCGGATGCGCATCCAGTCATCCTCGGAAAATCCGAAGATACCGGCCACCGAATGCAGATATTTTTCCTCATTGGGGTGAAAATTCCCGTCTGCCAGCGCAATGTGAAACAGACCCGCCAGCAGATCCTCAAATATGCGGGGTTGCTGGCGGAACATATTGGCGATCTGCCGCGCATATTGCTCATAGCCCGCCACATCCTGCCGCGCCATGTCGAATACGCGGGCCACATTCGCCATTTCCTGCGGCGGAATCTCGAATACTTCCTTGAAGGCATTGACCTCGTCGCGGGTCACCTGGCCATCGGCCTTGGCCATCTTCGCCCCAAGCGCAATGACGCCGATCGTGAAAGCAACCTTGTTTGTATCGCCGCTGGGATCGAAATTGTCGGGGCTGGTCGGCTGGTCGTTGCGGTCCAGGGCATAATGGCCTGCGACCGCGCCCAGCAAGGCACCAAGCGGCCCGCCAACGGCAAGCCCCGCTGCTGCACCAAAAACTTTACCCCAAATAGACATACTTTTTTGCCCCTGCGGAACGACTATGGCAAATAACGTGACAAGGCGCGAGTCCCCAATACGGCTTTGCAGCGGTGCTTTGCCACATGCATGGTAAGCGCAGTTGATTACCCCATTCAGGCGAAACCGGGAATAGTGAAACGCCTGCGAAAATGATACGCATCACAGGGCAGGTTTCCGTCGCTTTGACGTGAAGAGATCAGGATGGCAACAGCGAGGATCAATGCAGCTCCGGGCAAGTGGCGTTTCTGGATCGACCGGGGCGGCACCTTCACCGACATTGTTGCGTCGGACCCGCACGGGCATGTTCATACCCGCAAGCTGCTGTCCGAGAATCGGGCGCGCTATCGCGATGCGGCGATTGCGGGCATTCGGGCCTTGCTGCAGGTGCCCGATGGCGCGCCGGTACCCATAGATAAGATCGCCCATATCCGCATGGGTACGACGGTTGCAACCAATGCGCTGCTTGAGCGCGAGGGGGAGCGGACGCTTTTTGTGACGACGCGGGGGTTCGCCGATGGTTTGCGGATCGGCTATCAGAACCGGCCGGAATTGTTTGCACGGGCCATTATACTGCCCGATATGCTCTATGAGCAGGTTGTCGAGATTGATGAACGCGTGTGCGCCGATGGCAGGGTTGTCCGCACGCCTGATCCCGCTGTGGTGCGTGCGGCGCTGCAATCGGCCTATGACACGGGAATCCGCGCCGCGGCAATCGTCTTCATGCATGGCTATCGCTATCCCGCCCATGAGCAAATAGTGGCCGGAATTGCCCGTGAGATCGGCTTTACGCAGCTCTCGGTCAGTCACGAGGTCAGCCGGCTGATCAAATTTGTCGGGCGTGGCGATACGACGGTTGTCGATGCCTATCTGTCGCCGATCTTGCGCCGCTATGTGGCGCAGCTTGCAGACGCGCTGGCACCTGGGCCGGGCGGTCAGGGCAGCGGCGAGGACGGGCCGGGCTGCCGGCTCATGTTCATGCAATCAAATGGCGGGCTGACCGATGCGCGGCTTTTTCAGGGACGCGATGCGATCCTGTCAGGGCCGGCAGGCGGCGTCGTCGGTGCGGTGCAGACGGCGGCGCGGGCGGGTTTTGACAGGCTGATCGGTTTCGACATGGGCGGCACCTCGACCGATGTATCGCATTATAATGGCAGCTATGAGCGGGCCTTCGAGACGCTGGTTGCCGGGGTGCGGATGCGTGCGCCGATGATGCGCATCCATACCGTCGCGGCGGGGGGCGGCTCTGTTCTGCGCTATGATGGCGCGCGGATGCGGGTCGGCCCGCAATCGGCCGGTGCCGATCCGGGGCCCGCCTGTTACCGGCGCGGCGGGCCGCTGACCGTGACCGATGCCAATGTGATGACGGGCAAACTGCTGCCGGACCTGTTTCCGCATCTGTTTGGCCCGGATGGTCAGGCGCCTCTCGACGATGCGGTGGTGCACCGGCAGTTCGCCGATATGGCCGAGGCGATCGGCGGCGACACGGAAGCGGTCGAGGTGGCGGATGGATTCTTGCGCATCGCTGTTGAAAACATGGCGCAGGCGATCAAGAAGATTTCGGTGCAGCGCGGCTATGATGTCAGCGATTACGCCCTGGCCTGTTTCGGGGGTGCGGGCGGGCAACATGCCTGCCTTGTGGCGGATGCGCTGGGCATGAAGCGGGTTGTCCTGCATCCGCTCGCAGGGGTGTTATCCGCTTACGGCATGGGGCTTGCCGATATTCGCGCCCATCGTGAGCAGTCGCTCAACCTGCCGCTATCTTCAGAGGCGGTGGCAAGCCTTGATCGGGCGATCGAGACGCTTGCGGCGGCGGCGCGCGATGAAGTGGCGGCCCAGGGTATTCCGACCGCGCAGATCCGTTGCGTGCATGAGGTCAGTCTGCGCTATCGCGGTGCGGATAGCTGTCTTGGGGTGCAGGCCGGGGCTGCAGAGGCAATGCGCGCGAGTTTTGAAACCGCGCATCGGCAACAGTTCGGCTTTACCCAGCCCGAGCAACAGGTTGTGATCGATTCCGTCTCGGTCGAGGCAATCGGAAATGAAACGATCAGCCGGCAGGCGGAAGCGGTGCAGGCGGAAGGGCCGGTTGAGGGGCAGTCCCCGGACCCTGAGTTGCTGCGTCAGACGCGCTTTTTCTCTGGCGGTGCGTGGCATGAAGCGCCGGTCACCCGCCGCGACAGCTTTGTGCCCGGTGCCGCGCTGCAGGGCCCTGCCATCATCGTGGAGGCGCATGGCACCATTGTGCTCGAACCGGGCTGGACGGCGCAATGCGACCAGGAGGGGACGCTTGTTCTGCATCGTCATGCGGCAGCGCCCCGAAAACAGGCGACAGGCACGGCGGCTGATCCCGTCATGCTCGAAATTTTCAATAATCTGTTCATGAGTATCGCCGAGCAGATGGGCTTCACGCTGGAAAATACCGCCCATTCGGTGAACATCAAGGAACGGCTCGATTTCTCCTGTGCGCTGTTTGACGCGGAGGGTAACTTGACGGCCAATGCGCCGCATATGCCGGTGCATCTTGGTTCGATGAGCGAGAGTGTGCGTGCGGTTATCGCGCAGTATGGGGCGGCGATGGCGGCCGGCGATGTATTTGTGCTGAACGCCCCCTATGCGGGGGGTACGCATCTGCCCGACATTACCGTGATTGCGCCGGTATTCGATCCGGCGGGCAGCGATATCTGGTTTTATGTCGCCGCCCGCGGTCACCACGCCGATATTGGCGGGCTGACACCGGGATCCATGCCGCCGCATTCGAGAAATGTCGCCGAGGAAGGGGTTCTGATCGACAATATCAGGCTGGTTGCCGGCGGTGAGTTTCAGGAGGAGGCGCTGCGGGCGCTGCTGGCGGCAGGGCGTTATCCTGCGCGCAATCCGGATCAGAATATCGCCGATCTCAAGGCGCAGATCGCGGCCTGCGAAAAAGGCATCGCTGAGCTGCGGCGAATGGTTGCGCATTTCGGATTTGATGTCGTGCAGGCCTATATGCGGCATGTCCAGGACAATGCGGAAGAGGCGGTGCGGCAGGTAATCGCGTCCTTGCCCGAGAGCAGCTTTGCGCTCCATCTTGATAATGGTGCGCGGATCGCCGTGGCGGTGCGGCCTGATCGCGCGGCGCGAAGTGCGGTTGTCGATTTCAGCGGCACAAGCGCGCAACTTGACGACAGCAATTTCAATGCGCCGCTTGCGGTGTGCAAAGCCGCTGTGCTCTACGCCTTCCGCTGTATGGTGGATGCCGATATTCCGCTTAATCAGGGATGTCTCAAGCCGCTTGATATCCGGGTGCCGGCGGGCAGTCTGCTCAACCCGGATTATCCCGCCGCGGTTGTGGCGGGAAATGTGGAAACCAGCCAGGCCATCACCGATGCGCTGTTTGCGGCTTTCGGAGCGATGGCGGCGGCGCAGGGGACGATGAATAACCTCACCTTCGGCGATGCGCGGTATCAGTATTACGAGACGATCGCGGGCGGGGCGGGAGCCGGACCGGATTTTGACGGCGCGTCGGCGGTGCAGACCCATATGACAAATTCCCGGCTGACCGATCCCGAAATCCTTGAAAGCCGGTTTCCGGTCCTGATCGAACGTTTTGCGATCCGGCGCGGGTCGGGGGGCGCAGGGCGCAGCCGGGGCGGCGATGGGGTGGTGCGCGAAATCCGTTTCCTTGCGCCGATGGCGGTCAGTATTCTGTCCATGCGGCGGACAATCGCGCCCTTTGGGTTGCAGGGCGGTTGCGATGCCGTGCCGGGCAGGAACAGCATCCGGCGCGCCACGGGCAGCCTTGAGCCGCTGGAAGGATGCGCCCATGCGATGCTGGGTGTGGGGGATGCAATTCTTATCGAAACCCCGGGCGGTGGTGGATTTGGCAAGCCTCCGGGGCGTTAGCGCGCGGTTTGTTGCAGAAAGCGCCTGTCGTCAGGCCGCGTCATGGCGCCGGGGCCCGGGTGCCGGTGCCGCGTCCTCCGCCGTATGTGCCGCTGCCGCGGTAAGACATTCCGTCAGTTGCGACTGTCTCTCCGCCTCAATGTCGAATGCGACCGCGAAGCTATAGGGAAAGCGGCGAACGACTTGCCCCCGGATGCGACCGAATTCGGCGATATCGAGCTCAATTACCGCATTAATGCGGGGCACGAGCGCGCAGACAAGCCGGGCGCCACCCGCGGAGATATCGATGACATGGGCAGAAAATGCGTCCCCATCCGCGATCACCTGAATCTGCAACGGGACCGGGTTGCGGATAAAACGGCGCTTTTCATCGGCTGAAACGCGAATATGACCGGTCGACGCGGTTGCCGCCTCGCCGGTAAACAGATCAAGCTGTTTTAATCCCCTGTTGCGCATCTGACACCCCTTGGTTCCCCCGACAATAGCGAGGAATCGTTAAGAAGTTATTGCATGAACCCGGGGTTTCCGGCGCGGGCAGGACGGCGGAAATCTGAAGATTTCGGGGTGTTGGCTCCGGAATTGGAATAGTCATTAGGAGGAGTTTCATCGGGAATTTATCCACTTGAAATTCTCCGGTAATGCTCCATCATTATCACTGCCTGCACAGAGTTTTGCCAGGGTTGCAATTTGGGAGGGAGACATGATTACCGAAGCTTTTCGGCATGCGCTCGTCGCTTTGGCATTCGGATTTCTTGGTGCTTTTGTCATTGCCAGCTTCTAGCGCTTCAGCCCGTGGTACGGCCGGCTTGTGTCCGGCCTTTTCCGCGCGTCAGCCAGACCCCCGCTCATAATTGAGATTGGGGGCGAGCCAGCGTTCGATTTCGGCGATATCCTCGCCTTTGCGGGCGGCATAGTCGGTGACCTGATCCTTATCGATCCGGCCGACACCGAAATAGCAGCTGTCGGGATGGCTGAAATAAAAGCCGCTGACCGATGAGGCCGGCAGCATGGCGAAATTCTCGCTCAGCCGGATGCCGGCCTTCCGTTCCGCATCGAGCAACTCGAACAGCAGCCGTTTTTCGGTATGATCGGGGCAGGCGGGGTAACCGGGAGCGGGACGGATGCCCTGATACTGTTCGGCGATCAGCGCCTCATTATCCAGATCTTCCGCTGCGGCATAACCCCAGAATTCGCGCCTTACCCGTTCATGCATATGTTCAGCGAACGCTTCGGCCAGCCGGTCGGCCAGCGCCTTCACCATGATGGCGTTGTAGTCGTCCTGGGCTGCGTCGAATTTCGCCACCGCTTCGTCGATGCCTTCGCCCGCCGTCACCGCGAAACCACCCAGATAGTCGGACACGCCGCTGCCTGTCGGTGCCACGAAATCGGACAGGCAGAAATTCGCGCGGCTGTTTTTGCGCTGCATCTGCTGGCGCAGGAAATGCAGCCGCTGCAGTTCCGTCTGCCGGCTTTCATCTGTATAAAGAATGATATCATCGACTTGTGCGCTGGCGGGCCAGAAACCGATCACCGCGCGGGGACGAAACCATTTTTCCGCGACGATCCGGTCCAGCATGGCCCGCGCATCATGGAAAAGATTCTGCGCGGCTTCGCCAACTGTCTTGTCTGTCAGGATTTTGGGATAGCTGCCCTGCAATTCCCAGGTATGGAAAAACGGGCTCCAGTCGATCCGTTCAACAAGCCGCTCCAGCGGATAGTCGTCGAATGTTTTCAGTCCCAGGAATGTCGGCTTTGGTGCGTTATAGCCGTTCCAGTCGATTTTGACGCGGTTCTCGCGTGCCTGGGGAAGGGATGAGCGGCGGGTATCGCGATCGGCCTGCGCGTGACGGTCGCGCAGTTGCGCATATTCGCTGCGGATGGCGGTTATCATGTCGCTGCCGCGCTTTTCATCGATCAGATCACTGACCACCGACACCGCGCGCGATGCGTCGGGCACATAGACGGCCTGACTGTTGCTGTAATTGGGGGCGATCTTGACGGCGGTGTGCACCTTGCTTGTCGTTGCGCCGCCGATCAACAGCGGAATTTGCATCTTACGCCGCTGCATTTCCGCGGCTACGGTGCACATTTCGTCAAGGCTCGGCGTGATCAGCCCGGACAGGCCGATAATGTCGGCCTTTTCTTCGGCCGCGGCATCAAGGATTTTGTCCGCGGGCACCATAACCCCCAGATCGATCACCTGATAATTGTTACATTGCAGCACGACGCCGACGATATTCTTGCCGATATCGTGAACATCGCCCTTCACCGTCGCCATGATGATTTTGCCATTGGCATCTTCCGCGGCGCCCGATTCCTCCCGCTCGCGCTCCATGAAAGGTGTCAGATGGGCAACAGCCTGCTTCATGACACGCGCGCTCTTGACGACCTGGGGCAGAAACATCTTACCCGCGCCGAATAAATCGCCGACGGTGTTCATCCCCTGCATGAGCGGGCCTTCGATCACCTCGATCGGGCGGCTGGCGGCGCAGCGGGCTTCCTCCGTATCTTCAATGATGAATTCGGTAATTCCCTTCACCAACGCATGTTCGAGCCGATCATTGACCGGCCGCTCGCGCCAGGCAAGGTCAGCCGCCGCTTTCTTCACATTGTCGCCGCGATACTCATCGGCGATCTCAAGCAGTCTTTCGGTGGCATCGTCGCGGCGGTTCAGAATGACATCCTCAACCCGTTCCAGAAGCTCGGGCGGGATGTCCGCATAGACGGTGAGCTGTCCGGCATTGACGATGCCCATATCAAGTCCGGCTCTGATACCGTGATAAAGGAACACCGAATGCATGGCCTCGCGCACCCGGTTATTGCCGCGAAAGGAAAAGGAGACGTTGGATACGCCCCCCGAGACGCGGCAGTGGGGCAGGTTCTGCTTGATCCGCCGCGTTGCGTTGAAAAAGTCGACCGCGTAATTGTTGTGTTCCTCAATCCCGGTGGCGACTGCGAAAATATTGGGGTCGAAAATGATATCCTCGGGCGGAAACCCCGCTTTCCCGGTCAGCAGCCGGTAGGAACGTTCGCAAATTTCATATTTGCGGTCGGCGGTGTCCGCCTGTCCCGCCTCGTCAAAGGCCATGACGACGGTTGCCGCGCCATAGCGCCGGATTGTTATTGCCTGCTCCAGAAAGATTTCCTCACCTTCCTTCAGGCTGATCGAGTTGACGATGGATTTGCCCTGAACGCATTTGAGGCCCGCCTCGATCACCGACCATTTCGATGAATCGATCATCACCGGGACGCGGCTGATTTCGGGCTCCGACGCGATCAGGCTAAGGAAACGCACCATGGCCGCCTCGGAATCGAGCAGCCCTTCATCCATGTTGACATCGATGATCTGGGCGCCGTTTTCCACCTGCTGCCGGGCGACGGCCAGGGCGGCATCAAAATCGCCGTCAAGGATCAGTTTTTTGAATTTGGCGGACCCTGTGATGTTGGTCCGCTCACCGATATTGACAAAAGTTGGTAACATTTACGCACGTACCTCTGTGGCGGAGTTTTCAACAGGAAAGGTGAAGGGTTCGAGCCCGGACAGGCGCATTGTGCGCTGCGGGTCGGCAGGCTTGCGTGGCGGGATGCCGGCCACCGCCTGCGCGATGGCGCGAATGTGATCAGGGGTGGTGCCGCAGCATCCGCCCACCAGATTGAGAAGCCCGGCATTCGCCCATTCGGCGATATGGCCGGCAGTCGTTTCAGGCGTTTCGTCATAGCCGCCAAAGCCGTTCGGCAAGCCCGCATTGGGATAGGCGCTGATATAGCAGTCGGCGACCCGCGACAGTTCGGCGATGTGGGGGCGCATCTCCTCTGCCCCCAGCGCACAGTTCAGTCCCATGGCAAGCGATTGCGCATGACGTATGGAATTCCAGAATGCTTCCGGTGTCTGACCGGTCAGCGTCCGGCCTGAGCGGTCGGTAATCGTGCCTGAAATCAATACCGGCAGCCGCTCGCCAAGCTCCTCAAACAGTAATTCAAGCGCGAAAATAGCGGCTTTGCAGTTCAGCGTGTCGAACACGGTTTCGATCAGCAGAATATCGACGCCCCCCGCGACAAGCGCGCGCGCCGCTTCCAGATAGGCGTCGCGCAGTTCATCGAAGGAGATATTGCGGAAGGCGGGATCGTTTACGTCGGGGGAGATGGTGGCTGTCCGGTTGGTCGGGCCGATCCCGCCGGCGACCCAGCGCGGCTTGTCCGGAGTCTGTTCGGTCTGCCGGTCCGCCACCTTGCGCGCCAGCCGCGCGGCACTTTCATTGAGTTCACTGACAAGATGCGTGAGCCCGTAATCGCCCTGTGCGATGGTCGTTGCGCTGAAGGTGTTGGTAATCAGAATATCGGCACCCGCATCGAGGAACTGCTGATGAATGCCGGCAATGATATCGGGCTGGGTCAGGCATAGCAGGTCGCCATTACCCTTCAAATCGTGATCATGGTCGACGAACCGTTCCTGGCGGTAATCGGCTTCGGTCAGCTCATGATTCTGTATCATCGTGCCCATCGCACCGTCGATGACCAGAATCCGCTCTTTCAAGGCCTGTTGCAGGGCGTTGATACGTGAGGTTCTGTCTGCGGTCATTTTACAGGCTCCTTCTCTGCATTGGCGCGCAACCCCAGTATATGGCACAGCGCATAGGTCAGATCGGCGCGGTTCAGCGTATAGAAATGAAAATCATGCACCCCGTGGGCACGTAAACGGACGCATTGCTCGGCGGCTGCGATGGCGGCGATGAGCTTTCGAGTTTCAGTTTCCTGTTCCAGCCCGTCAAACAGGTTGGCGAACCATTCTGGAACCGAGGCGCCATTCATTTTTGCCATGCGGCTGGCACCGGCGAAATTCGTCACCGGCATGATACCGGGCACGACAGGGATTGTAATGCCCGCATCGCGGATACGGTCGAGATAGCGCAGAAAGCAATCGGTGTCGAAAAAGAACTGCGTGATCGCGCGGGTCGCGCCCGCATCGATCTTGCGTTTCAGATTATCGATTTCCGCCTGTGCGTCAGGGGCATCCACATGCCCTTCGGGATAGGCGGCGACGCTGATTTCAAAATCACCGACCGCGCGGATACCCGCGACAAGATCGGATGCATAGGCATAGCCGCCCGGATAGGGGGTGTAGCTGCTTTGCCCTTCCGGCGGGTCGCCGCGCAGGGCAACGATATGCCGTACTCCGGCCTGCCAGTATTCCCTGATGACCTCATCCACCTCCCCACGATCCGCGCCAACGCAGGTCAGATGCGCGGCCGGTGTAAGCGCGGTCTCATCGAGGATACGCTTGACCGTGTCATGGGTGCGCTGCCGGGTCGATCCGCCCGCTCCGTAGGTCACCGAGACGAATTCGGGCTGAAAGGGGGCAAGCCGGGTGATCGAACGCCAGAGCGTTTCCTCCATCTGGGGGGTTTTGGGCGGGAAGAACTCGAACGAGACCGTCATATCCCCCGCGCGTGCCGAATCGAGCGCGTCCTTCGCGCTCAGAATCCAGGCGGATCCGGGTTCTTCTCTCTCGCTTTTTTCTGTCTGCTGCAAACTCACGCAGAGGCCTCCTGTAATTCATCGCAATCGCGCTGTGTCTTGTTGCTGCCGCGCATGGCAAGCCATAGGGAAACCGTCAGCCCCTCGGCGGATGCAGGCGGCAGATGGCGCACCTCGGTCACCGTCAATCCTGCATTTCCGCACCAGCGCCCAACCTCGGCTTCCGAGAAGCCCAGCCGCCGGTGGGCATGTTCCTCGCGCAGCTTTTCAATGTCATGGGGGGCAAAATCCACAAGCAGAATGCGCCCGTCGGGCTGAAGCACCCGTGCCGCCTCGCGCAGGGCAATGGCAGGATCGTCAAGATAGTGCAGTACCTGATGAATGGTGACCAGATCGGCGCAATTATCGGGCAAGGGCAGGCTTTGAATTTCCGCCAGCCTGACCTGCGCATTGTGGCAATCGGCCGCCTCGAGATTGGTACGCGCGAGCGCCAGCATTTCGCGGCTGAAATCTATGCCCGTCGCCTTGTCCGCCCGGTCGGCCATCAGCCGCAGAACCTGGCCGGTCCCTGTCCCCAAGTCCAGAACATGCGCAAAATGACGATGACCGAGCATGTCGCACATCATGGCCTCGACAGCCTGTTCGGAGACATGCAATGAACGGATATTGTCCCATTTATCGGCGTTCTTGCGAAAATAATCGGCTGCCTGGCGGGCGCGTTCCTGCTTGACCTCGGCAAGCCGGGTGCGATCGGGCGACATACCCTCATCCTGGTGCGGCAACAGCCCGGCCAGAGCTTCCACCAGATGCTGGTTGGGTCCGTCCTCGGCCAGACGGTAAAAGGCCCAGGTGCCCTCGGGAATGCGCGTGGCAAGCCCGGCATCGCACAATAGTTTGAGATGCCGGCTGACACGGGGCTGGCTTTGGCCAAGGATGCGCGTCAGCTCCGACACCGTCAGCTCCCCATGGGACAGCAGCGCCAATATCCGTAAGCGAGTCGGCTCGGCCGCTGCGCGCAATCCTGTCAGCAAGATATCCACGAAATCACCTTTTCCACTGCCTATGCGGGGGCAGTCTGATTTTGTGTTTTATACATAAAGATATATTTATGTTTCAACACATCTTTTTTGCTGCGTTGGATCTGGCGGTATTCCGGGCCTTTCGGGCGGTTTTTCAGGGGATCAAAGTGCGCCGTGAATTTTTCCGGAGCAGCAAAATAGCAACAATTCGCGTAATTTGGTCACAATCGCGTCAATTGTCAGTTGCGCTCTTGTCGTGGGCCGCGCACATTCGCACCTGTTGTGGCGCTGGCAGAGCATTATTCGCCTGTCGCGATGAGATGAGGTTGCCCTGCATTTGACAATATCAGCTACCATGCTCGCCTAATGAGCGCTGTATTAATGCGTTATGCGTGAATTTGGTATAGGTAGACGGTTGGGGTATTTAGAACCCGGTATCGGGGTATTTGCCGCGTGCGGCCTGTAACGTGCAGATGGTACCGGACCGGGGTTGGTGGTAATGCTTGGTGGTTGCGCTATGGCCAGCAGGTCGAGGGGAGCAGTACGGGTAATGCGGCATATGTTTGATCTTTGTCGGCGGATAATGATGACTGGCCTGGCAGGCGGTTCTCTAGCCCTGGTCGCCATCAATGTCGCGGCCGCGCAAGCACCCGCCGCAGGCGATGCAATCGCGCAATCGGATGAAGAAGTGCGATTTACGGATGATGTCCGGGCGGATGACGTCAATGACCCGTTTGAGCCTGTGAATCGCGTGATCTTTGAGTTCAATGTCGGCCTTGATAAAGCACTTTTGCGTCCGACGGCGATAGCTTATCGCGAAGTATTACCGCTTGGCGCGCGCCGCTCTGTCACAGACTTTCTGGACAATCTCGAAACGCCGGTGGTTCTGCTGAACGATATTCTGCAATTCAAGCTGAACCGCGCCGGGATCACTATTTCACGATTTGCCATCAATACAACGATTGGATTTTTCGGATTTTTCGACCCGGCGGAGGAGCTGGGACTGGCGCGGCATGATGAGGATTTTGCGCAGACGCTCGGTTATTGGGGGATTCCGGAAGGGCCTTACCTGATGTGGCCGCTGCTCGGGCCGTTGCCGCCGCGTGACGCGGTTGGTTTTGTGGTCGACCGGCTGACCAATCCGGTCGACTATGCCTTGCGTGACGAACTAGTGATCGATGGTGCGATATTCGCGACCGATCTTGTTGATGTCCGGCATCAGGTCATCGACGAGATTGACGAGCTGGAGCGGACATCGGTTGATTATTATGCGGCGGTGCGCAGCCTTTATCGTCAAAGCATCAATGATGAAATTCGCGATGGCGCGGCCGATTTCAATCAGTTGCCCGATTTCGATTTCCCCGACGATGACATGCCGGCAGCGGAGCCTGTGTCGGACGGGGATAACGGGCAGATGCAGATGGCCCCTCAGGACGGTGAAGGCAGCGACAGCAAGACACCGCCCGCACAGAAAGAACCTGAGATGAAGATACCGGATTTGCCCGAACAGGGATTTCCCCTGGAAGGTATGGTGAAGTCCAGCCCCGATGCCGAGGGCCTTGTCACACAGGCCAGTTTCTAGGGGCCGCAGCGGGATATGCCAGCGACAGCTCATCAGCTTTAAATCAGCAGCTATAAATCAAATGACAAGATATCCATCCACCATGTTTTCCGCGACAGATCTGGCGTTCAATCCCTTGCGCTTTCTGCGCCCGATCCTGTTTCTGCTGGCCCTGGGCATATGTGTTCAGATGGCCCCGGCACCGGCTGCCGCATCGCCGACACCGCAGCAATTTGTCGATGAGCTTGCCAATAAGGCATTTGCCGTCCTGCGTGACGAAACCCTGGAGGATCGTGAGCGGTTTCAGAAATTTCGCAGTCTGCTTCGTGAAGGGGTCGATCTGAAGCGGGTCGGCAGGTTCGTTCTGGGTAAATACTGGCGCCGGGCGACCGAACAGCAGCGCAGCGAATATGAAAGCCTGTTTGGCGATTATGTGATTGCATCTTATGCGAGCCGTCTGAGCGAATATGCCCATTCTACCGTCACCGTGAAGGGGGTGGTGAGCAATTCGGGCAAAGAGCATATTGTGACGACGCTGGTCAGGCCGCCCAAGGCGATTGAGCCGATACGTGTGGATTGGCGCGTGCGGAATTCGGGGCAGGGTCTGAAGATCATCGATATCATGATCGAAGGCATCAGCATGGCGATCAGCCAGCGCTCTGAATTTGCATCCGTTATCCAGAGCAATGGCGGGGATATGACGGTCCTTCTGGACAGGTTGCGCGGGGTTGCGGCGACCATCCGGCCGGCGGATAAAGTGTCCGCCTCAAATTGAGGTGTTGCGGGGCGTAAGCCGATTGCGCCCCGACATTCGACGAGCGTCTGACCCTGACTGGCGGTTTTAAATTTTCAATCCGGTAATATAGTCAGCCAGTTCCCGTCGGGCGCTGTCGGCTTCCGCATTCCTTGTCGCAAGCGTTTTGTCCAGCGCATCGATTTTGTCCTCAAGCGCGGTCAGCTTGTCGATATAGTCCTCGTGCAGATCGCTGTCTGGCAAAACGGCTTCAAGATTCGCGCGGACCCGCTCCTGCGCATCCACAGCATTCTGATGGTCGCGTTCAAGCGCGGCAATTTCCGCTTCAGTCCGGGTCAGGGCGCGGCGGCGTTCGGCAATGGTTGCCAGCGCCTCGCGCAGCTTGCCGTCCAGTTCCCCGTCTGCGCGCAAGGCGAGAAGATTGGCGTCGTTTGCGCCATCAAGCAGGGAGATCTGCTCCCGCGTCACCCGCTCGACTGTGACGCTCAGCTTTCTTGTCTTGCCGGCGGCAACTGACAGGGCAAGCCGGTAATGGGTCGGTGTTTCGCCATCGGCTTTGCCGGCAAGCTGCCATCCGCCGCGCTTGGGATGTTCGATAACAAGCCGCCGCGCCGCGGAGGCGGGTGCACGCACGCTATACTCCGTTGTCTGCTGTAAAAGATGGGAAAGTCGCAGGATACCGTCGCTGATCGCTGCTTTCTGGAGGCGTCTGTCGTGACTCGTCTGCTGGTCGATCCGGGTATCGCGGTCGAGCGCAAAAGTCAGAAACCGCTCGGCTCCTGGTGCCAATCCGGCGAATTCGGCATCGCCCGCAAAATCAGGCATGCAGGGCGTCCGCTCGCAGGCTGTATCGCTGTAAAGCGTCAGAATGCCGGGCGGCAAGGCTTGGCCGCTGTTATTTTCAAGGCGCAGGGAAAATAGCGGATGGTGGGGATCGGTCTCGGCCTGATAAAGCCAGCCCGGTGTAACAGGCATTGCCTGTTCGATAATCGGTGCACTGACGCTGTGACCGGGCCGGGCGTCAAGACCCTGTGCGAAGGCGAAACGGATTTGCCCGATATCCTCGCGCTTGTCAGTCTCTGGCAGGCGCGTGCCAGGCGCCCCTGTTTCGGGGGTCATGGCTGCCATCGGCAGTGAGGCGCGGCTGTCGAACATCTGCTGCCCCAGCCGGGCTTTTGATGCGCCGCGGGTGACAGTTTCCGCCAGTTCACCCTGATCCGCCCGGGGCACGACCGGGCGATAGGTCTGCACGGGCAGTTCGGGCCGGTCGATATAATAGGAATCATAGAGGTTCTGCCGGAAGGTCACCGGATTGCCCGAGGTGAGGGTGATTTTCACTCCTTGCCAGGCGAAGGCGCTGTTATTCTCAAATATGGCCCAGCCCTGTAGTTGCGCTTTTTCGGCCTGTGCCGCATCGGGGGGCAAGACAAGTCGGTAGGCGGCTTTCCAGATGGGCGCCTGAGCAAGATAGCTCAGCGTGATCTTGCGTGTGCCCGGTTGCGACAGGGTGAATTCTACCTGCCTTTGTTCCTGCGCCCGGTTGGCCGCGATCCCGGCCGCGGCCGTGGCGATTTCCGCTTCGATCGCCGGGGGCAGCGCAATCCTGTCAGCTTCTTCGAGGATGAATTGCTGAATGCCGCTATCGGTGAGCAGGCTGATCCGATGCTGTTGCGGCATGGCACCGTCCGATGCAAGCGCTGTCACGGTCAGCAGCGTGCCCTCCAGCATTTGCGGCCCGGAAACCGTGATGGCCGTTCCCGTCAGGGCGCGGAGCAAGGAGGCAGCGGAGTGAAAATCATCCGGGCCGAAACGCAGATTGGCAAACAGTTCGGTCAGCGGCGTGCGGCCGGGCAGGGTGAGAAATTGCGGTCCGCCTTCAGGGTCGATGACAAGTACGCTTTTCAGGAAGTCATCAATCTGATCCGCGGCGACGGGGAAGCGCAGCCTGCCATCGGCACCGGCCTCGCCATGATGGGTGTAAAGCGCGATACCGCTTGTCGAAAGGGTGATGCTGCGAAGCGGCAGCGGCCTGTCCTGCGTCAGGCCATCTTCGGTCTGCGCCAATGCGCCGCCTGCGCCAAACGGGGCGAGGCCCGCGAAAAGAAGCAGCGCGCCGAAAGTGCGGGTTCGCTCAGGCGCGGCTGAACTTCTTGAATTTGAGCCGATGCGGCTGCTCTGCCTCATGGCCGAACCGGCGTTTCCGGTCCGCCTCGTAATCCTCATAATTGCCTTCGAACCATTCCACATGGCTGTCTCCTTCAAATGCGAGGATATGTGTGGCAATACGGTCAAGGAACCAGCGATCATGGCTGATGATCATCGCGCAGCCGGCGAATTCGGACAGCGCATCTTCCAGCGCGCGCAACGTGTCCACATCCAGATCATTGGTCGGCTCGTCAAGCAGCAGCAGATTGGCCCCCGATTTCAGCATCTTTGCCAGATGCACCCGGTTGCGTTCGCCGCCGGAAAGCTGGCCGACCTTTTTCTGCTGATCGGCGCCTTTGAAGTTGAAGGCCCCGACATAGGCGCGGCTGTTCATTTCAATCTTGCCAAGTGGCACCATATCAGCACCACCCGATATTTCTTCCCACACATTCTTGTTGGGGTCGAGCGCATCGCGTGACTGATCCACATAGCCAAGCGCCACCGTCTCCCCCACCTTCAGCGTTCCCTCATCGGGATTCTCCTGTCCCGTTAACATACGGAACAGGGTGGTTTTTCCGGCGCCGTTCGGGCCGATGACGCCGACAATACCGCCCGAGGGCAGGCGGAAGGACAGATCGTCGATCAGCAGCTGATCGCCAAACCCCTTGCTCAGATGTTCCGCCTCGATGGCGATATTGCCAAGCCGGGGGCCGGCGGGGATCACGATCTGCGCCTTGCCGGGCAGGGCGTTGCGTGCTTCCGCCTTGGCCAGCAGATCGTTATAGGCGCTGATCCGCGCCTTGTTTTTCGCCTGCCGCGCGCGCGGGGATTGCCGGATCCAGTCAAGCTCGCGGTCCAGTGTGCCGCGTTGGGCCGCTTCATCCCGCTCTTCCTGTTCCAGTCTTTTCTGTTTCTGCTCAAGCCAGTTTGAGTAATTGCCCTCATAAGGGATGCCCCGCCCGCGATCGAGCTCAAGGATCCAGCCCGTCACGTTATCGAGGAAATAGCGGTCATGGGTGATCAGGCAGACCGTGCCCGGATAATCCTGCAGATAGCGTTCGAGCCAGGCAACCGTTTCCGCATCGAGATGGTTGGTCGGCTCGTCAAGCAGCAGCATATCGGGTTGCGACAGCAGCAGCTGGCACAGCGCGACACGCCGCTTTTCCCCGCCCGACAGATTGCTGACCGGCGTTTCGCCGGGCGGGCAGCGCAGCGCCTCCATCGCCATCTCGACCCGGGACTCAAGATCCCACGCATTGCGCGCGTCGATTTCTTCCTGCAATGCGGCCTGCCGTTCCAGCAGGGCGTTCATCGCGTCATCGTCTGCGACCTCGCCGAACTTTGCGGACACCTCCTCAAATTCGGTCAGCAGCGCGCGGGTTTCCGCCACACCTTCGAGCACATTGCCCCAGACATCCTTGCTGTCGTCCAGTTCGGGCTCTTGCGGCAGATAGCCGACCTTCACCCCGTCCGCGGCCCAGGCTTCTCCCTGAAATTCAGTGTCGACCCCCGCCATGATGCGCAGCAGGGTGGATTTACCCGCGCCATTGACGCCGATAATGCCGATCTTCGCACCGGGCAGGAATGACAGGCGGATATCGTTCAACACCTGCCGGCCGCCGGGAAAACTCTTGCTCAGTCCCTGCATGACGAAGACATATTGATAGGAAGCCATTGATCAACTCCGGACGATGGGGTGGCGGGGCGCGCGGGGCCTTGAAACTGGTGTCGGTTGTAAGCAATCGGGCGGGCTTGCGCAACGGGACATTCTTCTGTTCAGTCGCGTGCCGATAACTGCTATAGCGGGTGCGGGCCCGTAGTTCAGTGGTTAGAACGCACCGCTCATAACGGTGTTGTCGCAGGTTCGAATCCTGCCGGGCCCACCATCTTTGTCAGCGCCGTTCCGGACAGATGGGTTACAGTTTCTCCAGAGATACAGGTAACAGTTTTGGCCCGAAGGGGTATTGACGTGGTTCCAGTCTGCATGTCTCGTCGTCAATATATTCCTGCTGTTATACTCGTCGGGAAAAAATATTGGGAGAGGCCCAGGCGTTGACCGCCTGCCAGCCTGCTGCGCGGACCAGGCAGGGTACGGATCAGTCTTGTTGAAAGTAGGGGGAGAGAGTATGGCGCGCGCCGAATTGGTAAGCGAGGTGACAGGCAAGGTCTGGAAGATCGAGTTGCAGGTGGGTGCCGCCGTGCAGGAAGGCGATACCGTCATGATCCTTGAATCCATGAAGATGGAAATCCCGATTGAGGCCACCGCCGCAGGCACGCTGGTGGAGCTCTGCGTCGCGGAAGAGGACCAGGTCGAAGAAGATCAGCTTGTCGCGATTATCGAATATTGAAAGCCGCCGGAGACGCACCCGATAGCGGCATTCCCGCCGGCGCGGCTGTTTAGCTGACTAGAGAACGCGGTCCAACTGCAACGCGCTTGCCGGGCTGTTGTGTTTTTTATCTCGACGAAAATTAGCATTCTGCTAAAATCAGGTAAAAACAAGCTTGGCAAGTCAGGACTGACCCAGAACTGGCTTAAATCTGACATTGGGAGGGTGCGTGATGAATGTGCATGCGAATATCCTGATGAGCGGCATCGCCGCCGATGCGCTGCCTGTGGCGCCGGGGCTGGAGGTGGCGACGACGGGCGGGCCGGTGGGCACAGTGGTGCGCGGGGTCGATCTGGCCGCCGATGTACGGCCCGATATGGTCTTTTCCCTGCTTGCGATCTTCAACCATTCCGGGCTGATGATCGTGCCGGGGCAGGAGCGGCTGACCCCTGACCGGCAGGCGCAGATTGCGCGCTGGTTCGGCCCTTCTTTTGTACGTGGGCGGAAGGAAGGCAAGCGCGATCAGCTGCCGATGACGGAAAACCCGTTTGTGCAGCTGCTGTCCAACCGCGATCAGAAAGCAGCCGGGCTGATACCGGTGGAAGACAGGAATGGCGCGGCAACCCAGCCGCTTGGCATCCATAGCGATGTGCAGGATTATGACGTCCCGCCCGATGTGACGATCCTGCATGGGGCGATTATTCCGCCGCCATCGGCGGGCGGGAACACCCATTTCGGCAATCTCTATATGGCTTATGACGATCTGCCGCGGGAGATGAAGCAGCGGCTGGATGGCGCGAAATGGCGTCCCCACAGCACGTACAGGACGATGCGCGGGGTGCAGCAGAAAGAAGCGATGGCCAACCCGGAAGCGGATCGGGACTCACCGGTGCTGCATCCTGTTGCGCGCACGCATCCGGTGACGGGCCGCAAGGCTTTGTGGGTTTCCTCCTTCACGGAAGAGGTGGTGGGCGACTGGTCGCGCGAGGAAGGGGTGGCGCTTGCAAAGCAACTGTTTGAACATGTGGCGCAGCCGAAATACTGGTACACGCATATCTGGAGTCCGCATGATGTGCTGTTCTGGGACAATCGATGCGTTAATCACCGGCGCGATAGCTGGGACAGCAGTTATGTGCGGGAAATGCACCGCGCCCAGGCCGGCGGGTCGCTGCCTTTCTAACGGTTTCATATCAGAAAGCATCGTGTCATGAGCGTGTCCCCTGTTTCGCCTGTATCGCCATCATCCCCTGTACGCTTTGGCTGGTTCGTCCCGACGGCGGGCGACACCACGGCAATTGGTGATCCCGCGGCTGACGATCCGCCCAGCATGGAAATGTTCGAGCGCGTTGCCCGCGCGGCGGAGCAGGCGGGGTTTGAATATGCACTCGTCCCGGTACAGACGGCCTGCTACGAAGCGTGGATTTCCTGCGCCATGATGGCGGCCAGAACCGAGCGGCTGAAAATGCTGGTCGCCGCGCGACCCGGATTCATGGCGCCGACGCTGACCGCAAAGATGATCAGCACCTTCGATCAGCTGACGCAGGGGCGCATCTATATCAATCTGATTGCCGGTGGCGGCGCGGCGGAAATGGCGGCTGATGGTTGTTTCCTTGATCATGACGAACGCTATGAGGTGATGGACGAAACCGTCACCCTGATGAAACGGGTGTGGACAGAAACCGCTCCCGTGACCCATCAGGGAAAACATTTCCGGGTGGAGAATGCGATGGTGCGCCCGGCACCCTGTCAGACGCCGCATCCCCCCTTCTTTTTGGGCGGCATGTCCGACGCGGCGCGGGAGGTGTCGGCCAAACATGCGGATGTGCATCTCTTCTGGGGCGACACGCCGGACCGGATTGCGTTGGATCTGGCCGATATCCGGGAACGGGCGGCAAAATACGGTCGTGCTGACAAGCTGGGCTTCGGGATGCGTTTGCAGATTATCGTGCGCGAGCGCGAAGAAGATGCCTGGGCGGCGGCAGATCGTCTGATTGCCTCGGCAGGCGACAAACATAAGCGTATGATCGCCGATCTGTGGGAACAGAGCGAATGCAACAGCCGCATGAAGCAGCTTGGGCAGTGCGACGATTTGCGGATCGCACCGCATCTTTGGAGCGGTATTACCACCGTGCGCCCGGGGGCGGGGGTTGCCGTGGTGGGTAATCCTGTGCAGGTTGCCGATACCTTGCAGCAGTTTGTCGATATCGGCTGCACCGATTTCTGCCTCTCGGGCTATCCGCATGATGAGGCAGCCCGGCAGTTCGGGCGCTGGGTGATGCCCTATTTCCGCAAGCAGATGGCCAACGCGGCTGAATGACAGCAAAGGCAGCGCCGGGGGCCGGTATCCGGCACCCGGAATACAGTGTTGCGCCGGATGAAAATTTGTGTCGCCGGTGAACAGTTTCTGTCCGTCGATATTTCGCAGCGTATGTAAAGTTGGAACCGGCGGCAAAGGCTGTGTCATAATGCATGTCCAGTTTGTCTTTAAGACATGTACCAGATTGCCATCCGACCGGAGGGAGAATGCAAACAGATCCAAAGGTGGTTGAGATACTCAACACCGTACTTCGCAATGAACTGACGGCGATTAACCAGTATTTTCTGCATTCGCGGATGCTCAACAACTGGGGCCTGAGCCGGCTTGGACAGGCGGAATATGAGGCGTCGATCGATGAAATGCGGCACGCCGACAAGGTGATCGAGCGGATTCTGTTTCTCGAAGGTCTGCCCAATCTGCAGGATCTGGACAAGCTGATGATCGGTGAGAATTTCAGGGAAGCTCTTGAGTGCGATATGAAGCTTGAGATGGCCGCACTTCCGGTCTTGCGTGACGGCATCGCCTATTGCGAATCAAAACGTGACTATGTGTCGCGTGATTTGCTGGGGGAGATCCTGACGAGCGAAGAAGAGCATGTGGATTGGCTGGAAACACAATTGCAGTTGATTTCCCACATGGGTGAAGAAAATTACGTCCAGCTGCAGTCGCGCCCTACGGATGCGTGAGCTGCCCCGCTGAATGGGCGAACCACCGCCCCGCTGGCCATTTGGTCAGTTTGGGGCGGATAGTGAGTTGATCTGCCGGTTTGTTTTATCGCGATATTTGTTTGGTGGTGCCTTGCGTTCCGTGCTTGCGCGGGAAATGTCGCGCGGTTTGTTTCGCCGCCCGCGCCGCATGCCGATATGTGACAGGGCGTTGGCGATTTGCCGGGCGTTCAGATGTTTCCATGCAAACATGAGGCGAACTAATCGGAAGCAGCCAGCGAATTGCTGGCGCCAGGCAGCAAATTTGGCGTCTCGGCCGGGATGGCGTCGATAATCTGCTGCGCGAATGACAAGCATCGTCCGCATTGCGGTTCGCCGCCCAGCGCCTGATAGGCCGCCCGGGCACAGCGAATGCCTTTCTGGGCAAGTTTGCGAAGATCCCCATCGCGATGTTGATTGCACAGGCAAATATACATTTGCACTTCCTCCTGACAACCAGCGAACCACAGATGCAAATCATTGTCAATTGCATAAGTGGCGTTTTCGACCTGCCGCCTTCTGCCGCTGAGCAGCCCTGATTTACGTTTTTTGTCGCGGCAGGATCATGCCCGCGATCATCGGATAGGCTTCGTCATTGGCAAGCCCCATCACCATGCCCGCGCGGGCATCACGGAAATAGCGCTCAAAGGGCAGCCGGCCGGCAAAGGCTGTGCCGCCGAACATGGTCATCATATCCTCTGTCACCGCAATGGCGGCTTCTGATGCCATGACCTTGGCCTGCAGATAGGGGGTGGGCAAACTCACCTGCCCCTCATCGCCTGCCCGCGCCGCGAGGTGGAGCAGGGAACGCGCCGCTTCGACGCGGGCGCTGAGCTCACCCATGCGGCGTTTATTGATCGGGTTATCGACCCGCCGCGCGCCGCTTGCATATTGTCGCGAACCTTCCACGCAGCCGATTTCGAACGCGCCGGAGGCAATACCCAGATAGGCGGCCGCATAGGTGACGGCGACGACAGGCATCATGACCGTGCCCATATATTTGCCGCCCTCATGCTCCTGACCGAGCAGGTTTTCAGCCGGCACCACGCCAGAGAAATAGACAGGCGAACTGCAATTGCCGCGCATGCCAAGTCCGTTCCATTCACCGTCTTTTTCCCAGTCGATCTTGTCGCCTTCGACGATCATCGCGGTGAGCGCGCCCTTTGGCGCATCCTCGCCCGCCTGGCACATGAAGAAATAGTGCGTGGCCTCCCCGGCGGAGGTGACATAGGACTTGCGGATATGGTCAAGCCGGTAACCTGTTCCGGTCTTCCCGGCCGCGGAAAAAGCGCCGGTTGGCGACCAGTTATCGCCCTTCTTGCCGCTCGTCTCACCACCGGCCACGGTGAAAAGCGCCTCGCCACGGGTAATCGGCCTGATGAACCGTTCGACCTGATCGGGTGTCGGGATGCGGGCGACAAGCTCGCTCGCCTCAATGTGCATTTTGTAGCACATGGCGGTTGAGGGACATTGTTTGGCCAGTTCCTCAACCACCAATGCGGTCGTCAGCAAATCCGCGCCCGCCCCGCCATGCTCTTTCGCGATGCGCAGCCCGTAAAAGCCCGCATCGCGTAACGCATTCATACTGTCGCGCGGATAAGTGCCGGATTTGTCCACCCCGGCGGCGCGCGGTCCCAGCTCAGTGACGGCAAGCTCGCGTGCCTTGTCGCGCCATTCTTTCTGCACGTCGGTTAAATTGATCAGCATACGGCTCTCCCTGCCATTATTCTTATCGTTTGCGTGACTTTGCAGCGCCGGAAATATCCGTACACGACCGTTTTGCCAGACGATACCGGTCGGCGCGGGCACCGAACGCGCTAGGTCTCCACCGTGAATTCATCAAGGCCCAGCCCGCCCAGTTCGCGGCGTAGCCGGCCCAGACTGCCGGGATAGAAGGACAGGTTCCTGCCATCCGGGGCGAGGTAGAAATTGGTGCACTGACCTGTCGACCAGCTCATTTTCTGCAACTCTTCCTGCAGGCTTTCGCTGTGGGCCTGGGCGATGTCCGCGCGCGCATCGACCGATTTCAGGCCACGCGCGCGCATCTCCTGAATGCAGCGCAGGATATAGTCGGCATGCAGTTCCGCCGAATAGAACAGCGAGCTATAGGCGACCGTACCGTTGATACCGCAGATCGTGAAATAGTTGGGAAAGCCCGGCACCGCGACGCCGCGATAGGAATAGGGGCGTTGGTAAAGCGCGTGAAGCAGGGGCAAATCGTTCGGGCCGATAATCTCAACCGCGGGACGTCCATCCTCCCGGCCACCGCGTTTATAGCCGGTGCAAAAGATAACGATATCGACTTCCGCCCTGCGGCCATCCGTGGCCAGCACGGCATTTTCGGTCAGCTCTTCAACGCCGGATGCGATCAGGTGGACATGCGGTTTGGCCAGCGCCGGGTAATATTCGTCAGATACCAGCAGCCGCTTGCAGCCCGGATCGTAATCAGGGGTCAGCGTGGCGATCATATCCGGATCCGATATCGCCGATTTCATATGCTTGAGCGCATAGGCGCGCAGCAGTGCGATCGCGCGTGGATCGCGGCGGAATACCCGATAGGTAAGTAGCGAACCGCGGTACAGTTCGCGCCGGTGCCGGCGCAATGCATCGCCACCGGGATCTGCGAATGCGGCTTTCATTGCATCGCTATAGGGCGTGTTCCGGCGCGGCATCACCCAGTTGGGTGAACGTTGGAAGACAAACAGTTCGCGCGCCGTATCGGCGACATGGGGCACAACCTGCACCGCGCTTGCCGCACTGCCGATGACCGCCACGCGCTTGCCGGTCAGATCGATATCATGGCGCCAGGCGCCTGAATGCCATGACAGCCCCTCAAAACGCTCAAGCCCGCTGACTTTCGGCAGGCTCGGCGCGGTCAGCCCGCCGGTTGCCCCGACAAGCACATTGTGGCGAATAACCTCCCCTGATTCGGTGGTCAGTTCCCACATGCCGTCATTCTGCTGATATCTGGCGGTTTCAATCGAAATCCCCATGCGCAGATGCGGGTTCAGGCCGAATTTATCCGCGCAGTCGCGTAAATAGGCCTGAATTTCGCGCTGGGCAGCGAAAGGCTGGGTCCAGTTGGGATTGGGTGCAAAGGAATAGCTGTAGAGATGTGAGGGCACATCGCAATGCAGCCCGGGATATGTGTTGTGCTTCCAGGTGCCGCCCACATCGTCGGACTTTTCATAAATGGTGAAATGATCGATGCCGGCCTGCTTAAGCCGGATACCCATCAGCAGACCGCTAATCCCCGCGCCAATAATGCCAATGCCGATCTCCCCTGTCCCTGCTGTCGACATTCCCTGTCCTTTTTCTTTGTATGCGGCAGTTGATTATCCGTTCCACCACGCCGATTTTGGCGATATTTAGCATATTGTCAAAATATTTTCCGGACGGGTCGCTGCAGGTTGTAGGGCGCTGTGCACAATGGTGGACAATAAGGCTGTCCGCACGGCAGGAGGGAGAATGTCCGCAACTGAAACCCGCAACTTGAGGGGGGCCCGGGCCGAAGGGCGATGGTTCAGAGGATCACATGCTCCTCGACCTCAAGAGTAAGGATTTCCTCCATGCGGTTGAAATTCGCATTATTGGGCAAGACTTCCGCGCGCGCATATTCGCCGCCAAAACCCGCCTGAAAGGCCGCGTGATCGTCGAACCATACGGTGGCATAGCCGTCAACGCGGCGATCGGTCGCCTCGTCCGTCGCAATATCGACGACATATTTCCGCAGGCCCGGGATTTTGGCGACTTTGGGTGCGTGATCGTTGAGCCAGAACTCCCTGAATTCCGCCTGGCTCATGCCCGGTTTGCGCCGCAATGCGAATATTGCCTTGAACATAGGGGTGCCCCGCCGGATGTTGTTTCTATTCCGCCGCGCGCATGCCGGCGCGGCTTGCCCGCTCATTCATCCGGTCCCGCAGCGTATCCTCGCCATATTCGGTGCGGTAGACGCCGCGCTTCTGCAGCTCGGGGATCAGCATGCGATTGATATCCGCATAATAATCGGGCGCATAGTAGGAGGGGGTCAGCTGGAAGCCGTTGCCGCCGCCTTCCTCAAGCAGATAGATCAGATGGTCGGCGACCTGTGAGGGGGTGCCGATCATCGGTCCGCCATCATTGCCCGACAGATAGGAACTTGCAATTTCCCGCAGGGTGATATCGGGTTTCGACTTCGTATAGGCCTCCAGCATGCCCTGGGTGCCCGGGACCTTCAGATCGCCGACCGGCTTGTCGATATCAAGCGAATTGAGATCGTAATTGAAGTGCCCCGACATCAGCGCAAGGGAGGCTTCAAGCGGGATCCGTTCGCGGATTTCCCGCTGCCGGGCCTGCGCTTCGCGCTCATCTTCCGCGACCAGCGGCTGCGCGCCCCAGATAATTTTCAGATCTGCGGGATTGCGGCCGTTTTTCTCGCAGCGCGCGGCGATATCGTCGCTGAATTCGCGCATCTGTTTGGTGCCGGTGGCCGCGGCGAAAATGCATTCGGCATGTTTGGCCGCGAACTCACGGCCCCGGTCGGACTGGCCCGCCTGGAACAGGTAGGGGCTGCGTTGGGGGGAAGGGATGACCGTCAGCGGGCCCTGCACCTTGTGCCATTTGCCTTCGAAATTGATCTTATGGATTTTCGAGGGGTCGGCAAAGATGCCGTTTTCCATATCCATCAGCAGCGCATCGTCTTCCCAACTGTTCCAGAGCTGGTAGCAGACTTCCATATATTCATCGGCCCGGTCATAGCGTTCGTCATGGGGGGGCAGATCCTCCATGCCGAAATTGCGTGCCTCTCCCTTGGCGATGGATGAGACGATGTTCCAGCCGATCCGGCCTTTGGTCACATGGTCAAGGGTCGCAAGCTTCCGCGCCAGCATGTAGGGCGGATAGAAGGTCGTCGACATGGTGGCGCCAAAGCCGAGCTTTTCGGTCTTTGCCGCCAGATAGGGAATAAGGCAGAGCGGATCGGAATTGGGAAACTGGATCGCATAGCGCACGCTTGCGGCATTGGTGCCGCCGCCCCAACCATCGGCGAAGAAGAACAGATCGAACTTGCCGCGTTCGAGCGTCTGCGCGATCTCGACCCAATAATCGACTTCGGTCCATTGGTGGCGGATTTTCTCACGCGGATAGACCCAGGACATGATCATATGCGGTGCCGGGCAATAGATCATAAAGCCTGTCAGATGCATCTGTTTCTTCATTGTTCTATCCCTCCCCGTGATGGCCGCCTGCTATCCGCTGGTTTTTCCGCCGGTTTTCAATGCATCCTCTCCGCATACCGGTCGACGGCGCGCGGAGGAGAGGTTGTGACAGGCCTGAACCTAATGAAATCAGTTGGCGCGGCTGAGTTCAGTTAGGCCGGTAGAACGGCTTGTCGCCATTGATGGTGACCCGGTGCATGGTGCGGGTCTGCGGGAAATAATCCGCCAGCGCACGATGCTGGGTGCTGCGATTATCCCAGAAGGCGATGGAGTTTACCTCCCACTGGAACCGGACATGATATTCCGGCGTATCGATATGCCGGTAGATGAATTGCAGGATCGCGTCGCTTTCGCGCGGCTTCATGCCGACAATCCGGGTCGTGAAGGAACTGTTGACGAAGATGCCCTGCCGGCCCGAAACCGGATGCGTGCGGATCACCGGGTGAGTTGCGGTGGGGCGCTTGTCTTTCTCGTTTTTCGGCGGGCCGAAAATATGTTCGCTGCCATGTTCGGCTTCAAGTCCCGACAGGAAGTGCTGCATCTTGTCTGACAGTCCTTCATAGGCGGCATGCATGCTGGCCCACATGGTGTCGCCCCCGCAATCGGGCAGCACCTTGGCATACAGGATCGCGCCCATATTGGGTTCCTGATCGCAGGACACATCCGAATGCCAGGCGGCGGCGGCATATTGTTTCTTGGCGTCTGAATGCAAAGGCAGGATTTCAGGGTGGCCGTCCACACCCGGCGCTACCGGATGCACATGCAGCGTGCCAAAACGCCGCCCGAAATTCTTATGCTGGTCCGGGGTCAGATGCTGGTCGCGGAAGAAAATCACCTGGTTTTCAACCAGCGCGTCGTGAATTTCCTGAAATGTCTGATTGCCGATATCCTGTGACAGATCGACACCGCTGATCATCGCGCCAAGCGCGGGATTCAGTTTGCGTACTTTTATTGTCTCATATGCCATGATTTTCCTCCGGCTAGCTTTTACCGTGTATTATCATTATGCTAATCTGACTGGTCAAGCAGCTTGTTGAAAAATGAGCCAAGTAACAGGCGATTACGGGAGGTGATGTGAAAATGGCGAATACCGCACCGGTTCCTTCCCCGGCGGACTGGCGGGGGGAGGAGTTTCGTGACAGTGACAGTTGGATTGATTACCTGTCCGATGGCGATATCGCCGAACTTGATGCCGCTTTGCAGCGTGCGAAGTCGCGCGGCTTGTCGGGTGTTGAGGTCACCCGTGCCGACTTCCCCCTGCCGACATTGGCGCGGCGGTTGCGCGACCTGCTCGATACGCTGATCGACGGGCGGGGGTTTGCATTGCTGCGCGGCTTCCCTGTGCGGGACTATTCGGAAGAAGATGCCGGTACGGTTTTCTGGGGAATCGGCACCTATCTCGGCGCGCCCTGGCCGCAAAATGCCGACGGGGATCTGCTTGGCGATGTGCGCGATACCGGGCGCAGCATTGCGGATACCAGCGTACGCGGCTATCAGACGAATATCCGGCTGCCCTATCATACGGATGCGGCCGATCTTGTGGGGCTGATGTGTGTCCGCGCCGCCAAACGAGGCGGGATCAGCAGTCTTGTCAGCTCGGTCGCCTGCCATAATGAAATTGCGCGCAGCCGGCCTGATCTGCTGCCGCGGCTTTATGAACCGTTTTATTATGACTGGCGCGAGGAGCAGCCCGAGGGCGAGCTGCCTTATTATCAGATGCCTGTATTCAGCAGCGAAGGCGGGCGCATGTTCAACCGCTATATGCGTGGCTATATCGAAACCGCGCAACGGTTTGAGGAACTGCCCCGGCTGACCGCGCATGAGCGCGAAGCGCTGAATTATCTCGACAAGCTGACAGAAAGCGACGCTTTCCAGCTCGATATGGAGCTGCAGCCCGGCGATATGCAGTTCATCAATAACTGGGTGCTGCTGCATGGCCGCACCGAATTCGAAGATCATGAGGATGCGCGCGAGCGGCGGCATCTCAAGCGGTTATGGCTTGCGACCGACCGGTTCGAGAAACGCCCCGATGTCTTTATGGGGCTTGGCTATGATCTGGGATGGAAGAAGGCGGGGTAAGCATCGTCCGGCATCCGGTCTTTTCCCGTTAGACAAGCAAAATAACAATGCTGTAGACTGATCCGATCGGAACAATCCCGAATGGGGAAGGCCGAAAATGGGAGGCGGGCCGTGACAGATACACCTTACAGGGACGAAAAGCTCACTATCGGCGGTGAAACGGTTCCGATCCAGATCGGCGGCGAAGGGCCGCCACTATTGCTGTTGCACGGGGCAGGGGGCGCGGGCATCTGGATGCCGTTTCATGCGGCGCTGGCACGCCATTTCACCGTTTATGCCCCGGTGCATCCGGGCTTTGCGGGGACCGAGTTGCCCGACTGGGTGCAGGGGGTTGACGATCTGGCCTTTCACTATTTCGATCTTCTGGATGTTTTGGAGCTGCCGCGGGTCACGCTTGCGGGAATTTCGCTTGGTGGCTGGATCGCGACCGAGATGGCGGCGACCCGTCCTGACAGTTTCTCGCGGCTTGCCCTGCTTGCGCCTGTCGGGGTGAAGCCTGACCGTCCGATGCCTGATCTTTTCATTATGGAACCGCAGGAAGCGGGTGCCTATCTGTTTTCCGACCCCGGAATTGCCGCGATGATGCGCCCCGACGGTCCGCCAAATCCGGATATGATCGTCACCATGTGGTCGGAGCAGGCGGCGGTCGCGCGTCTGATGTGGAAGCGGCCTTACGGGCCTAAGCTGCCGCGCCGTCTGCATCACATTTCGATGCCGACCTTGCTGCTATGGGGTGATGGGGACCGGCTTGTGCCGCCCGCGCATGGGGAGAAGCTGAAAGCGATGCTGCCCGATGCGACGCTGAAAATCATTACCGGGGCGGGGCATGCAAGCCCGCTTGAAAAACCGCAGGAACTGGCTGACGCGATTATCGGTTTCGCGAAGGCGGGCTAGGCAGACGCAAGCCTGAGGCAAGGGGAGCCATCTTCATGACCCATCCGATGGAAATCTTTTTCTTTCACCTGATGCCGTGGCCAAGAATGCCCGCGGATCTGACGGAAAAATACCGCTCCTCCTGGGTGGTGCTGCCGAACGAACTCTATGATCCCGAATTCGGACATCAGCTTTATAATGACTATCTGGATCAGCTGGAATATGCCGACCAGATCGGGTTTGACGCCCTGTGCGTGAACGAGCATCACCAGAACGGCTACGGGCTTATGCCCTCGCCCAATATCATGGCGGGCATGCTGGCGCGGCGTACCAAACAGGCGCGCATTGCCATTCTGGGCAATGGCATCAATCTGCGTGAAAATCCGCTGCGGGTGGCCGAAGAGGTTGCCATGCTCGATGTGGTAAGCGGTGGGCGCGTTATCTCGGGCTTTGTGCGCGGTATCGGGGCGGAATATTTCTCGCTCAATCTCGATCCGTCGCAATCGCGCGCGCGTTTCCATGAGGCGCATGATCTCATCATCAAGGCCTGGACACATCCTGGCCCCTTTGAATGGGATGGGGAGCATTATCATTTTCGCTATGTGAATGTATGGCCGCGCCCGCTGCAGCAGCCGCATCCACCGATCTTTTCGCCCTCCCAGGGGTCGACCGAGACGATCCGCTGGGCGGCAAGGCATGGCTATCCCTATATCTGCACCTATACGCCGATCGATCAGCTTGTTGAGTATTACGGGCTCTATAAACAGATCGCGGCGGAAGAATATGGCTATGAGGCGGGGCCGGAGAAATTCGGCTGGACCTCGATGGTCTATATCGCCGATGACGAAAAGACCGCGATCGAGGAAGCCCGGCCCCATATGGAATATTTTGCCAAACGCTGTTTTGCGCTGCCGCCGCAAATGCTGGTGCCGCCCGGCTATACGAGCAAGGAATCTTTCCGCCGTATGGTGGAAGCGCAAAGTTCAGGCGGTGGCCGTGGTTTTGACTATGACAATATGATCGCCACCGGACAGGCGCTGATCGGCACTGCCGAGCAGGTGGGCGAGCGGCTCGTACGTAATATGGAACGCGCGGGCACCGGTATTTTCATGGGGGCCTTCCAGATCGGCGATATGCCCCATGCCAGGGTGATGGACAATCTCGAACGTTTTGCAAAAGACGTGATGCCGCATCTGCCGCGCGCCAGGTTCGACTATATGGCAAAGGGCCCGGCGGCCCGGCCGGTGTCGGCCTGACCGCCCCGCACGCCTTACCCCGATTTCCGTTACCCGCCGCCCGGTCTGTTACGTTGTTGAATGCCTAGCCGCCATAGCTTGTCTGAATGCTGTCGAGCGGTGACTTCTGGATGCCGTGATTGGGGATCGGATAACGCAGCCCGTTCTTGCTGAGCGCCGCCAGCCCTTCGACCATCTTGGGAAGATAGCTCGGCGGCAGCGCGATCAGCAGTTCATCATCCTGCACGCCGCCGAATTTGCGTTCCGCATAGCAGGGGATGGAGACAGACGGTTCCCCCGTCGCAAGCGCGCGTCCCCAGGAATCGGCGCAGGCGCTTTCACCGACACAGGTGAAGGTGTATTTCTCGTAATTGCGATATTGCAGCCCGTTGATGATCGTGATCATTTGCCCCGGCGTGGCGTAGATCAGGCAGATATCGGGATTGTCGAGCCGGCCGGAAGTAAGCGGAGAAACCGCCAGCGCCTCGTAATCGCCATATGATGCACAGCTCATCGCCGCCTGATGCGCGGCACTGTCTTCCAGCGTACCGTACCAGACACCGTTCATGCGTTCGCCAGAGGCCCATTCCTCGTCGCGCGGGTGAAGACCGATGACGGCACCGCATTGCTCACCCATCAGATTGTCCATGGTGATGCCGATCGTCCAGCCGATCCAGCGGCATTGTCCGACCACCTGATCGGTTGCAAGCTTTTCGCGCGGGTCGGGCCGGCGGATGCGGGGTACCGCTTCCATTTCCGCTACCGTCCGGAAGCGCTTCATGCCGATCGGGGTGGCTTTCAGCCGCAGATAGCGGTTCATCCCCTCCACCAGTGCGGCATAATCATATGTATCTGTATCGCCCCAGCAATTTTCCACGGCCATTTGTCGTTCCTCCTTCTTGTATCTTTAATTGTCCTGTGCGCCTCGATGGGGTTATCGCGGTTTGTCGCATTTGCTCCTGTTCATTCCAGTTCGAAACCCTGTACCCGAAGAAAGCGCGCCACCATGGCCCGTTCGCGGACCGACATCTGCCGTGCCATATTTTCCGACCAGGGGTAATAGTCGCAGGTGCCGTACCGGTCGGTGAGGATTTGCCGCGAGGGGGGCGTGGGAAAGATTTCGTGTCGTCGCCTGTCATAGGCGCTGACTTTCGCAGCCAGGTCCGTCGCGTCATATTTATCGCGATGCATAACGATATCGGCGGGCAGCCTTTGATTGATATAGCCCGCATCCGCGGGCCATCCGGCCGTCAGTCCCGCAATCGGAAACACCCCTTCGGGCAGTTCCAGGATTTCAGCCACCGCATCAATCTCATCGCGAATTTCGCTGATCGCCGCGCAGCCAAGCCCGATGGATTCTGCTGCTGTGATAAAGCATTGCATGGCCATGGCCGCATCGATGACCCCGTTGATAAGCCCGTCCAGATGCGCATTCTCAAAACCGTAGCCGCGGCTTTCGGCGATGGCCTTGTTGCGGGCGAGATCGGCGCAGAATATCAGCAGGATCGGGCATGTCGGCAATTGCGGTGTTTTCGGGCAATGGGGGGCAAGTCGTCTGCGCTGTGCGCTGTCATTGATGTGGATAATGGAATATTGCTGCAGATTGGATTTGGTCGGGGCCGACTGCGTGCAGGCGATGAGCGTCTCCAGCACGGCTTCCGGAACCGGCGCGTCGGTATAGCGGCGGCAACTGCGATGGTCGAGCAGGCGGTCGATTGTCGCCGCGGTGGGGAGGGGCGCACCGCCCGGCGAAGCTGTATGCGCGGTTGCCGTGGTTTCGCCATATCGCGCCGCGATTTTTTCACGATGATCGGTATGAGCTGCATGATCCGTGTGTTCAGGGTGTTTGGGGTGCTCGGGGTGCTCGGGGCGCTGGGGGCGGTGGGACATTGGCGGTTCCTGCTTGGGCGGGCTTGTTGAACAGCGTGATATCAGCCGCGAAGGGCCGGCAAGATGTGTTGCGCCAGTGTTTCCAGATGCTGCGCATAGTCATTATCGGGGATACGTAAAACAATATGTTCGGCCCCCGCCGCGATATAGCCGGTCAGCCAGTCGCGGCATTCTTCGTAATCGCCGCCGAAAAAGGCCTGATATTTCTGACCGTCTTCAACGCCATAGCCGTAATAGTCGCGACAAAACCGATCAAGAAGCGTGCGCGCCCTTTCGCTATCCGCATCGGCGCATAATGTCAGATAAGCGGCGCGGGTTGGCGGGCGGTCCGCATCCGGGCTGCTGCTGGTGATGGTTTGCCAGCCTGACGCGAAAAGTTCGGCTGTCGGGGGATTGGGCAGCCAGCCGTCATAAAGGCGCGGCACCCGAACGAGTGCCTTCTCGACAAACGGGCTGGCGCTGGACCAGAAAGGCGGTCCCCCGTCGCGATGGGGTTTGGGGTAGAGTTCGACCCCGCGCAAATCCCAGTACTTGGTTTGCCGTCCGGGCGCGTCATCGGCCATCGCCGCGGGGTCGCTGCGCCACAGGGTGCGGCAGGCATGTACGGTCTGGATCAGCCGGCCAAGCCGTTCTTCATAGGGAATGCCGGCTGTCATATATTCGCGGCGTGCGCCTGGCGTATCCGCGCCAAGTCCGATGCCGATGGTCAATCTGCCCTCGGACAGGCAGTCAAGTGTAGCCAGCCGCTGCGCAAGCAGAACCGGCGTGTGGATGGGCCCCATCAGGATTGCCGTGCCAATCCCGACACGCTCTGTCTGTGTCGCAACCGCGGCAAGCGTTGTGATCGGGTCAAAGCGGGGCCGTGCCAGCACCGATTCCCCCACCCATACGGAATCAAAGCCCAGCTTTTCTGCCATAACTGCCTCGGCCACCGTTTGCGTCGCGGTGACATGCCGATGTTCGGGCCCCTGACGGGTGGGCAGAAGAACGCCGATTTTTGCCATAGTGCCATAGCCTTGTGTCTTGAACTTGGCGTTCCGTTTCATCGGACAGCGCCAAACCTCCCGATGGGCGCAACCTTATACCAGACGCTGACATTATGCTAATATGGTTGCCGTGCGGCCAGGAAATGGTGCCGCAAGCCAATAATTCAGCAGACAGCCGCTGTTCACGCGCAAGAGATGGTAAATCTCCGCGAGGTGAGGCGTGGCATAAGCTGTGACACGCGCTACATTTTTGTTTCCTGTCATGAAATAGCAACTTGACAATGCCTTGGTCATCAGTATCTTCAGGCTTGTTATTAGAGCTGTCATGTTTCCGGTTTATCGATTTTTTTGCACTGATTATGTTCGCTTGCGCCGGCCATTCCTGCCGGTGATCGATTCCCGGAAAACATGTTCTGAAGTTACGCCCGGCAACGGGTGGTGTGTGTGTTCGTTTATAAATTTATGGAGCACGTGAAATGAGCGTGATTAACGGAACCGATAATGCTGATATTCTCATTGGCACCAATGGTGCCGACGACATCAGCGGCGGTCTGGGGGATGATTATCTGGAAGGCCAGGGCGGTGATGATCTGCTGTTTGGCGGCGCGGGTAATGATGATTTGAATGCCGGCGATGGCGCCGATTATCTCGAAGGCAATGCGGGCCATGATAATCTGGTCGGCGGCGCGGGCGACGACGATCTGAATGGTGGTCGCGGCAATGACTATCTTGAGGGCGGCGACGGCGAAGATGTGCTTGTCGGCGGTCGTGGTCTTGACGATTTGGTCGGCGGCGCGGGCAATGACTTTCTTGCAGGTGGCCGGGGGCACGATCTGCTGCTGGGCAATGACGGGGACGATACGCTGAATGGCGGTCGCGGTCATGACGAATTGTTTGGTGGCGACGGCAATGACACGCTGAACGGTCATCGCGGTAGCGATATCCTGTCAGGTGGGGCGGGCGATGACCTGCTTTACGGCGGCAAGGGCGACGATGAGCTTTACGGCGGCGACGGCCAGGACTTCCTGTCGGGCGGTAAAGGGGCCGACTTGCTGTTCGGTGGCGCCGGCAATGACGATCTGCATGGCGGCAAGGGGCATGATTACCTTGAAGGCGGCGCGGGTGAGGACAACCTTATCGGCGGGCGCGGCCATGATTTGCTGCTTGGTGGTGAAGGTAATGATTTCCTTGCGGGTAATCGTGGTCATGACGAGCTGTTCGGCGGTGCGGGTGATGACAGCCTGAAGGGCGGTCGCGGTCATGATATCCTCGATGGTGAAGCCGGTAATGACTTCCTGTCGGGCGGCGCGGGCAGCGATGTGCTGTCGGGCGGCGACGGCGAAGATGTGCTGCAGGGCGGTCGCGGTCATGACGAGCTTCATGGCGGCTGGGGCAATGATGAGCTGACCGGCGGTCGCGGCAACGATCATGTCGATGGCGGCGACGGCGATGACTGGGTCGTGGGCAATGCCGGCGACGATTCGCTTTACGGCGGCGCGGGTAATGACGACCTGCGGGGCGGCAAAGGCGAAGACTGTCTCGATGGCGGCGACGGCAATGATAGTCTGCATGGCGGTCGCGGCAACGACCATATGGATGCCGGTGCGGGCAATGACGATCTGTTCGGGGGCAGGGGCGACGACTTGCTGATCGCTGGTGAAGGCGATGACTGCCTGTTCGGCGGATCGGGCTGTGACGAGCTTTATGGCAATGCCGGAAACGACCATCTGGTCGGCGGCGGTCATTTTGACTATCTGGACGGCGGCGATGGCGACGACCATCTGGACGGCGGCGCAGCGGCTGATCAGCTGCTGGGCGGGCTGGGCAATGACTGTCTTGTCGGCGGCGGCGGCGACGATCTGTTCATCTTCCAGGTCGGTGACGGCCATGATGAAATCATTGATTTCAACTGTGCCCAGGGCGATTTGATCGATCTCACCGATTATGGCTTCAACGGGTTCAATGAGGTGCAGATCAGCGACGTAAGCGGTAATGCGGTTGTCACACTCGACAATGACAGCAGCATCACCCTTGCCGGGATCGATGCAACCAGCCTCGATAGCAGCGATTTCCTGCTGTAGCCTGCTGGTTACGCATTCGCCAGTAGCCCTGCAGGACAAGCATCTGCGGGCCGGTGTGATGATATCCATGTGATGAAAGGCCGGCCCCTGTGGGTCGGCCTTTTCTTTGCATCGCAACGGGTTGCGGTGCAGCCCCTTGCCGCATCCGCCCCACACTTCGGTACAGGGCGGATGCAAGCGCAGATTTCCATGTAATTATAATGCGTTCGGGCAGCATTATGCTAAGCTGCATGCGGTGGGGGTGTGACATTTCTGACTTATTGCCGACCGCTTTGTCATCAGGGCTGATGTTGCGCCATTAATGTGCGGGAAACTGGTTGTGTAATGGAAAATACACCACTGAAAACAACGGTCAGTGCGGCGCGTAAAGCTGTTGGCCTTGTGGCCTTTGTCAGTCTGGGTATCAACCTGCTCATGCTGAGCAGTGCGATATATATGATGCAGGTCTATGACAATGTGCTGACCAGCCGTAATATCGATACGCTGATCCTGCTGTCGGCGATCGTTGTTTTCGCGCTGGTCGTGCTGGCAATTCTCGACGGGTTGCGCACGCAGATGATGGTGCGGGTCGCCGGCTGGTTCGAGCAGCAGTTAAGCAGCCCTGTGATGAGCAGTGCAATTGCGGCAGGTGCGCGCAGCGGTGGCGCAACGGCGCAAGGCTTGCGTGATCTCGCTTCATTGAGGGCCTATATCGCAAGTCCGAATGTCTTTCCGTTGTTTGACGCGCCGTTCGCGCCGGTCTTTCTGGCAATTATATTTCTGGCGCATCCCTTGCTCGGGATGATTGCGCTTGTGGGAATGGTGCTGCTGTTTCTCATCGGCGTGATCAATGACCGCCTGACCCGGCGCGCGGCGGCGGAAGCAAATAGCGGCAGCAATAAGGCGCTGAACTTTGCCGAAGCTGTTATCCGTAATGCGGATGTGGTGAGCGCGATGGGAATTGCGCCGGGGCTTCAGCACAGGCTTGCGCAAGTGACCGGGCAGGCATTCCGGATGCAGCGGATCGCGGCGGACCGTAGCGGTATCCTGAGTGGCATGGCGAAAGGGTTGCGCTTTATTCTGCAAAGCGCGGTGTTGGGATTCGGCGCCTGGCTTGTCATCGGGCAGGAAATCACCCCGGGCCTGATGATCGCATCTGCCATTCTGATGGGGCGTGCCCTTGCGCCGGTGGAGCAGTCGATCGGTGCCTGGCGTGCCTTGACCGGCGCCCGTGCGACTTACGCAAATCTGGCAGCCATGCTGGGCGATATGCCCGCGGGCTATCGTCAGACAAAACTCCCTGATCCGCGTGGCGTCCTGTCGGTTGAGACGCTGATCTTCGTACCGCAGGGCACCAATGTTCCCTTGATCAGAGGGATAAGCTTCAGGCTGAATGCAGGTGAGGCCATGGCGCTTATCGGGCCAAGCGGATCCGGCAAATCCACCCTGGCCCGGTTGCTGGTTGGCTCGCTGGCGCCGGCGCGCGGTGCCGTGCGGCTGGATGGTGCGGATATGTCTAACTGGGCACCCGCCGAAAAGGGACGGCATGTCGGTTATTTGCCGCAGGAGATTGAGCTGCTTGACGGAACCGTCTGGGAAAATATCGCCCGCTTCGATTCCTATGCGGAGGATCGTGAGGTTGTTGCCGCAGCGCAGCTTGCCGGCGTTCACGAGCTTATTCTGAATCTGCCCGATGGTTATGAAACGCAACTCGGTATTGGCGGGATAAAGCTGTCAGGTGGATTGCGGCAGCGTATCGGCCTTGCGCGCGCGGTATTCCGTACGCCCAGATTCATTGTTCTTGATGAACCGAATTCGAACCTGGATGCGGTGGGCGAACAGGCGCTTGTCGCGATGATCAGTGCACTGAAGCAACATGGCTGTACGCTGGTGATCGTTGCGCACCGGCCGCGCATATTGGCGGAAATGGACAAGGCGCTGATACTGCAGGAGGGGGCAATTGTAAAATTCGGCCCGCGCGATGACGTGCTCCAATCTGTGGCGCCTGCCGCATTACCGGTTGCGGAGAAGTCTTGAGATGCGGCGGCGGCGGACAATCGGGAAACGCGCAGGAAGCGGGGCGGCCTATGGGGTCTGAGGTGACAATTTCCGGCAAGTCGGCTGGCGGGGTGCCGGCTCAGCCCTTGCCCGACCATGACTATGCCCCGCCATCGATGAAGGCAATGGGGATGTCGTCGCGCCTGTGGCTGGCATTGATCGTTGTCGGTATTTTCTTCGGTGCATTCGGTGTGTGGGCGGCTTTCGCGCCTTTGCAGTCGGGGGCAATTGCCTATGGTCAGGTCACCGTTGCGGGCAATCGCAAGACTGTGCAGCATCTGGAAGGCGGGATCGTAAAAGACATCCTCGTGCGTGAGGGCGATACGGTCGAGGCCAGTCAGTTGTTGTTACGCTTCGACGGCACGCAGGCAGAGACGCAAATACGTCTTCTGGGCGGGCGGCTGGCGGCAGCAATGGCAACCCGCGATCGTCTCATGGCGGAACAGAATGAGGCTGATGAAATCACTTTTCAGTATGATTCCAGTCAGCCAATGCGCGACAGGCAGTCCGAATATCTCGATATCCTGCTTGGGCAGCAGGAAATTTTCAACGCGCGGCGCAGCTTCCTCGACAGTCAATCGGATCTGACGCAGCAGCGGATCGCGCAATTGCGAGAAGAGATCAAGGGACTGAGCGCCGAGGTTCAGGCGCAGGAGCGGCAGCTGGCTCTGATCAAGGAAGAGACCGATGCGCTGGAAATCTTGCTGAAAAAGGGGTTTGCGCGAAAGCCGCGTATTCTGGAGCTGAAGCGGCAGGCGGCGGTCATTGCGGGCGAGCGGGAGAAGAATCTGGCTGCGATCGCGCGGGCGCGTCAGCGCATCGTTGAGGCTGAGTTGGCTCTGGGCAGTACCCGGACCCGGTTTATGAATGAAGTCGTCATGCAGTTGCGCGAAACCGAAGAAGAAATTGCCGATCTGCGTGACCGTATCATTGCGGCATCGGATATATTGGAGCGGCTGCAGGTGCGTGCGCCTGTCAGTGGGCGGATCGTCAATAGTCAGGTTTTTACCGAAGGCGGGGTAATCGCGCCGGGCGCACCGTTGATGGATATCGTGCCAGCCGACGAATTGTTGATTGTCGAAGCCCGGATCGATCCGCTGGATATCGATATTGTCTATCCCGGGCTTGAATCCGAAATACGTCTGTCCTCCTACCGGACCGATGAAATCCAGACGATTTTCGGACGGGTGGAAGATGTGTCAGCAGACAGTCTGACCGACCCGGCTACCGGACGCAGCTATTATACGGCGCGTGTGGTGATCGATGACGGGGTGATTCTGCCCGATGACAAGCGTATTTATCCGGGCATGCCTGTCGAACTTGTCATTGTGGCAGGCCATCGTACGGTGCTGAGTTATCTGTTCGAGCCCTTGTCGCGCCGGCTGGGGCGGGCAATGCGCGAAAGCTGATCAGTCGGCGGCCTGCGCATGCGTCAGGCGGAGCGCGGTGAGCGCGCCAAGCAATGCCAGTGCCGACAGGATGGCAATCGCAATCTCGGGCCCGAAACTCAGCAACAGGCTCACAAGGCCACCGAGCATCAGCAGTAAAATACCGATAATGGTATTGCTGACTGCGACATATTCGGCCTTCCGGTCACCGCCGGCGAGATCGACGATATGGGTCTTGCGGCCAATTCTGACCCCCGCATGGGCAATACCAAGGATGAACAGAACAACCGCGTAAAAGCCGATTTGCGTTGTTGCTGCGGGCAGCAGATAGGATGCGGCCAATACAGCAAACCCCAGAATCCCGGCAATCAGGGCCGCCATTGCCATCGTTGTGCGGCTTGAGCTGTCCGACATCGCCCCCCAGAACGATGCGCTCAGCGTGCCGGCAAGCCCGGTTGCCAGCATCATCCAGCCCAGCGCGGAAAGCTCCTGCCCGGTTCTGCTTTGGGCAAGGGTTACATAGACCGGCCCGACAAGCGCTGTTGCGATCATCAAAGCGCGCGCCAGCAGGAATTTCTGTAACTCGCGATCCTGCAACAGCAGCTTGATCTGGGCGGTCAGCAAATCGGAAATACCGCGCGCGCCTTCTGTCGCGCCAGGCAGCTCGGGAATGCGGGCATAAGCCGTGGCGGCGGCAAACCAGCTGATGCCCGCCAGTATGAGCAAGCCGTAAAGCAGCCAGTCGGGTCGAAAATCAGATGGTGCAAGCGCGAAATAGGCGCCGACCGCGCAGGCCACGATGCCAGATAATGTCGCGGCATAGCCGCTGACTTTGCCGCGCCTGCCTTTGGAAACAGTTTTGCCAAGTGTATCTTTTGCCGCGACCGAGGCAACGCCGCGGGCGCAGCTGAACAGCACCAGCAGTCCGATGATCAACCAGCCTGCGAGGCTGCCGCTCACGCCAAACATGGCCAGTAAACCCATTGCGAGAATAGACGCGCCCTCTATGGCGGACCCGATGACCCAGAACCATTTTCTGACTGCGAAATGTCGAATGTAACCGCCGACCAGGATCTGCGGTATCAAGGCCAGCGCTTCACGTATCGGTACAAGCAGCCCGACAAAAAACATCGGCGCGCCAACTGCGCCGAGCAGCCAGGGCAGGACGATTTTGGCATCAGCCAAGCTGTCGCCGATCTTGCTTAGAGCCTGGGACGCTGTCTGCAGCACAAAACTGCGCGGTTGTTCATTGCATTGCGCTTCCGGGATATCGCGGCATAGCCGGGCATCTTCATCCGCTGCAACAAGGTCAAATAGCCGAAAGGGGAATGAGTGTCTGTTAGTGCTTTCCACGCCGTTTCTCTTGATACCTGTTACCGCGAAGCCGGTCTGAAAGCGTGTAAGCAACAGGATATCGGGGTAGTGTGATCGCCCATGCTCTGTTTTTCTTGCGCCCGGCGGGAATTGCAGTCTAGCTGCGATATCGGGGTGTGAAAAGCGTGCCGGTACGTTAGTTGCCGTTTGCGGGAATATTGGGTGTCTATGGGAATCGGCGAAGTTTTTCTGGCCTTTCTGAAGCTTGGGCTAACGTCATTTGGCGGGCCGATCGCGCATCTTGGCTATTTCCGCGATGAATTTGTGGTCCGCCGCCGTTGGCTTGGCGATGAAGCCTATGGTGAGATACTTGCATTGAGCCAGTTTTTGCCGGGACCTGCGAGCAGTCAGACGGGATTTATGCTCGGCTGGATGCGGGCGGGGCCTGTGGGGGCGCTTGCCGCCTGGATTGCATTTACGGCCCCCTCAGTTGGTCTGCTTGTGATCTTTGCAGCCGTTGTTCAGATGTCGGCGCAGGGCGTTTTGGATGGTGCGTTGCATGGCTTGAAGCTTGTTGCTGTTGTGATTGTGGCGCAGGCGTTATGGGGGATGGCGGGCACATTGGCCCCCGATACCCGGCGGCGGCTCATCGCGATCGGGGCGGCATTGATCGTTTTGATCGCCAGTTCAAGCCTGTCGCACCTTGCGGTTATATTGCTGGGGGGCGTTGCGGGCTGCCTGATATGCCGCGATATACCGACGTCCGGCCGGTCAGGGGAGGGGGGTGGCCTGCAGGCGTTGCGGATTTCGCCCCTGGCTGGCGGAATAGCGTTACTTGTTTTTTTGCTGTTGCTGTTGGCAGTTCCGTTGTTGGAGCTTGCGGGCAATGGGGGGTATCTGGCGCTATTTGACGTGTTTTATCGCACCGGCGCGCTGGTATTCGGGGGCGGGCATGTGGTGTTGCCATTGCTGGAGGCGGAACTTGTGCCTGCCGGCTGGATCACCGCGGACCGGTTTCTTGCGGGCTATGGCGTGGCGCAAGCGTTGCCTGGCCCGTTATTCAGCTTCGCGGCCTATCTGGGGTTGGTTGCCGATGTGCCGCAAAATAGGCTGTTGCTCAGCCTGATTTGCCTTTTGGCCATATTCTTGCCGGGCTTTCTGCTTGTCGTTGGATTTGTGCCCTTTTGGGCCCAATTGCGGCAACGGCGCCTGGTGCAGGCTGCGCTGTGCGGTGTTAACGCTGCGGTCGTGGGGATTTTGGCGGCCGCACTTTATGATCCGGTCGCGCTGGGCGCGATCAAGGAGCCAGGCGATCTTTTACTTGTCGCTGCCGGGCTTGCGCTTCTGATCGGCTTTCGCTTACCGCCCTGGCTTGTTGTCCTTGGGCTTGCACTGGCAGGCTTCGCGGTCGATCGCATCTAGCCTGCCCGATCATTTTGCACAAGAGGCGGCCGGAAACAGCCTTGCCGGCAGGGCGTCAAAGCGCTTCGCCGGTTGCTTCGCAGATCCAGTCCGCGACCACATATTCCGCTTGAACATCGCCCGATTGCGGTGCGCGATGCCGGAACAGATTGACCGCAGCATCAAAGGCCAGCGGGTCGGCCAAGCCTAAATTCCGCATTTCGCTATACACCCGAAGGGCAGCATCCCTGATTTCATCAAACATCTTCCTGGCATCCTGCTATTGAAATTCATTCTTAACTTAAACTCACAATAAGATTGGGGTCTTGTCAATGCAATTAATCGATGAAAGCCGGCTTTGGCCCGCCTGCGGCAAATTTACACAGGGTCGGGCGGCTGACCACATGCCAGCGCACCCAGTGGCTTGGCTCAAAAACTATCCCGTAATTGCCTTGTTATATTTGACGAATGCATTGAAAGGCAGCTTTTGCATGAATAGCGCAAGAATAACGTAGGAAATAAGGAAGGTGATACCTGTCGCTGCCATATAGCCCAGTCCATAATAAGCATATCCGACATTAATGGATATAATAGTGAGGACGGTACTAAGTATTGTCAGGATGCTCATAAGTGTCAGGGTAATGCGTTGTAAGTCGAAATAGGATAACATGACCGTGGAAAACATCAGCATGCATTGAAAAAAGGATCCGATTACGCCAAAGCGGAACATAAACAGCTGCGTCAAATCGGTTTGTACCAATTCAAACATTTTAACCGCACCAAAGACGAAGAGCACGGTCAGACTGCCCTGAAGCACGATCATATTACGCATTCCGGCATTCAGGGTGGAAATCAAGCTTTGCTGGTTTCGCTGGATCGTCGCCAGTGTGCCGTGGTTCAACATGTCCTGGTAGTAGCGGTGATAGCGCTCGAAAAAGCCTGTTTCCACTATGACCAGAAACAAGGACATGCCCGGTACGACAGTGAGGTAGGCAATAAACATCGCGCTGTCGTAATCAGGATATGAGATCAGTCCGCTGGAATGCATTTCGCTTTCGGGCGCAAAAAACCACATGATGAATTTGTCCATCCACAAGGCGATGTTGTAGACGAAGCCGTTCAATCCCAAAATCCAGTGATTTTTGAATGCGGTAAAAATGAGCAGGTAGCTGCCTCTGCCAACAGGATACTCCGCGTATAGCTCGCCGATGAGAACAAATAATGTAACGGTGATGCCAAAACTGAATCCCGCCAGCAAACCGGCGGTGCCAAAATCAGATACAGCCAGAAGAGCGCCTGTTGCGCCGAGCACCAGTCCGACGAAAAATGCCAAGGTCACGCGGGAATAAGCTTTCAACGTGCTTAGAAATACGCTGGCCAGCCAAACACCACTGACCAGAAAAAAGTTAATGCACGCCATTGCCGTGGTTATCGGGTCGAATTCCGCATAAAAAACATAAAGCCCCAGCATGATGGGCAGATTGATAAAGGTCAGCAGAAGAACGGCCCCAAAGAACAGGGACGCGCATTCGTCCACCCGCTTCGCAAATACGAGATCCGCAATCTGACGGGTTGTAACCATCATCACCGGGCCTGCCGCGATCAGAGACAGAGCAAAATTGTAAATAACGATGAGACGAAAACTTTGCAGCGTCGCCGCATCGGTCATCTGCGCGCCAAACAAGGAAATGGAGCCCAGCGACAACACGGTCGCAAGCCACGGTCCGGTCGACGAAAAGACGGCGTGTCCGTAGGCTTGGAAAATTCCAGAAAGGTTGTCCTGGCGGGTGAGGCGTCTCAGGCTGAAGCCAATTCCGGCCATACTTCCTCCTCCGCTTCATTCGATAGTTGAAATGGCGTTGTGGGTTGTTCGCTTAATCGGGTGTAGAGTTCGCGATATGCGGCGTCGACATCCGACTTGCGGTAATAGGTCTGAATGCGCTTTTGCATTGCCTCGCTGCAACTATTGTAGCTGGCCTCGTCTGTCAGCAGTTGAATTATACCCTTGGCGGTTGCGTGTGCGTTGGCGACCGGCGTCACATACCCGCCCGGCGGCAGCAGCGGACGCTCATCACTCCTGCCGTTCAGCATTTCCCAGCAGGCGCCGACATTTGTCGTTACAACCGGTATGGCTGCGGCGCCGCCTTCCAGGATAACCAACGGTTGCGATTCACTGATGCTCGTCAGGACGATGACATCGGTTTTCGGCAGATATTCCGATAATTTGACACTGCCAAGGAATTTCAGATTATTGGTCAGCCCGAACTGCTCCACAAGCGACTGCATCCGGGCGAAATACTCCTCATCTTCCTCCGTCGGCCCCATCACCAGAAACTCCGCATCCGGCACCTGCTTGATGACAAAGTTACAGGCCTGAATGAAGGTTGCGACGTCCTTGATCGGCACGACGCGGCCGATAAAAGCGACGGTGCGTCGCGGGCGTTGCGGGGGCTTCAGCTTGCCATAAAAATCGATATCGACGCCGTTGGGAATAACACTCAGCCTGTCGGCAGGTGCGCCATCGTGAAGCTGCATCTCCTTGTTCACTTCATGCAAGGTGATGATTTCATCGCAGGTTTCATAACAGGCGAGCGCATAGGCAGAAAATGCATTTATCCAGACATTGCGCAGGTCATTATGCCGTTTGCCGAGCTCAAGTGTCGGTGCACTGGTATCATGCAGCCAGTCCGCCATCGCCAATTCGATGCGTCGCTCGTTCGTGTAAAGGCCATGTTCAGTCAGCATAACGGGTCGGCCGGTTTCAATTTTTGCACGTGCTGCAGCCAGACCGGCATAGCCAGTTGATAATGCATGGTACACCTTTGCCCGCGGCAGAGGGGCCAATAATCCGGCATACAGGCCGGTTAGCAATGTTCGCCAGGACCAGAAAAAGTCGATAAAGGAAAGATCGTCATAGGAATGGCTGTACATACTGGTAACCAGTTCCCAGGCAGGTAATGAATTCAGCAGTGAATTGCTTCCGACCTGCGCCTTGAACGGGGCAATCGAGTGAATGATTGACATAAGGTCCGCCGCCGATCCGCGTTCGAGCAGGTTGACCAGCGGCTTTTCAAGTTCCCGGCAAAGGTGCCGTTGCTTTCTGAATCTCTTGGCACCTGCGCGAATTGTCTGAATAGAGACGATAGTCAGGCTGACAATATTATCCGGCATCTCATAGCGGATATTCTTGACCTGGTCTTCCGTCGCAATACAGAACAAGGCGAAGCTCTTGTCGCTTTGCATCTGGATGACGTCGTGGACCCAATTCGATACTCCGCCTGTGACATAGGGGTAGGTACCTTCCAGTAGCAAACATATGTCAGCATCATATTCATCCGGGCGGTAGCGCTTCTTCAGTAAGTGCCGCGGCGGATTGACGGCATTAATTTGTGTAACCACTAGCCTCGCCTCCTCCCCAGAATTGAAGTGACTGAATTAGTGCGATCGGGTGATCCTCCGGTGACAGACGGTCTTTCCAGTAACGCGCAGCGGCGCGCAGCTCATTGAAATGTGCGGTTTGGTATAGCGCATCAATCGTCCAGGGCAGCATCTTGAGCGGAATTTCTTCCACACTCCCGATTTCCTTGCTGAGCAATGAAAGTGCCTCATACGGCTCACCATTACGCAGATGGAGGCGGACCAATGAGAGGCGGTAGTTGCTTTTGTTTTCGGAGTCATCGGCAAGCCGCTGGTACATGTTGATCGCGTTGCCACGTACTTCTTGCGCCGTTACGTCGGCCAGCAGGCCGCTTAACGCATAGCGATCATAGGCGTCTGCCAGTTTCTCCAGAACAGCTAGGTCAGATGGTTTAGCCTTATGCGCTTTTTCAAGTTCCGAAATCTCATCGCGATGTTCGCTTTCAACCCGCGCAGCAAGCGCCGCCGCCTGCACGCGAATAGCGGGTTCGTCATTATTGAGCGCCTTCTTCAGGGCATCGTTGAAATGCGGTTTATAGTTTCGCGCGAGATAGGCGATGACTTCCACACGTTCGTCAATCGTACCGTTTTCGAAAACATCCGATAACGGTGCGACATCGGTGTCCAGATTGTTCATGATCGAACGTTTTTTCAACCGCACGTCCTGATAGATAAGCTCTTCAGGGGTATGTTCCCATTCCGGGAATAGCAACTCGTACCAATCGTCGGCATCGCTTCTGCTGTGAGGTGATAGGAACCATGCGCAAAAACTCAGTAACGTTCCTAATGCGCCAAATGGGCCCATGACCGAGGTTGCAACAGCGAGGGTGATGGAAAAGCGCCGGTCCGCGAGTTTGCGCAGGCCGGCCCAAAGCAACAGCAGCACGCTGAGGGCGGCATGCACGATCAGAATATCTTGAAAATTGAGCAACCCTTCCACGGCGTAATAGCCAGCAAAAAGCTCAACCACAACGGACAGGATTACGACAATCAGAAACTCAAGGTGATTAAGAAGTCCACGCATGCTTTTCTCACACCTATGCGCTTTGACTTTCGCCGAGCAGTTCTATCTCGCAGCGAATAAGGTCAGGATAGTCCTCCAGCCCAAGCGATGAAGCAATTTTGGGTCGGATTTTGTTGACAACCATTTCAGCAGATTGCGCGTCGGCAGTCGGCAGCAGAATATGGTAGCTGTTGCCATCCGTATCGCCTTCGAAGAAGAGGTCGGTATCGCGCAACGAGCTGTCAATTACCGTATTGATCCGAGCCGCAGATTCATTCGCATTACTGCCCATACGGGTAACCTCGGGCGGCAGGAACAACGAGGCGACGGCAATATTGATTCCGGTTCGTCTCGCCAAAGAGTTCAGGAAGCTGATTTGTTTTTCATAAAAAACAGATGATAGTGCATTTCCGCCATCGGCGATCATGCTGTTTTGCGCCATTTTTCCGTAGCGCTCTGCCTGTCCAAGTGTCACGCCAATCCAGCCCGCGACAGCACGGATCATTTCTACAGCGTAAAACGTCAGGCTCGTGAGAGGGATTGATTGAATTATCAATGCGCCCTGCACCTGTTCTGTCAGGGGGTCGATTATAGGCGCTGCAACGATGCCGGCTTTGCTGAGTATTTTCTGATCGGATTCACGATTCACCGAAACCAGCCGACGTTCACCGACAATCGCACGGAATAAAGGTGTGTTGGATGGGATCAACTCGAAAAACTTGTCGTTTTCCGTCCATCCTTCGCGGACAGTGACACGTAATCCGTCTTCTTCCAGAAAATAGAAAGCGAACTTGGTTGCATTTGTTGTGTGTTGAACAAGCGCGATTGAGTCAGAGAGCGCTTCGTCATATTGGCGGACATTCATCGTCCCGGCGAGCACAAACGCCGAGACGGACGACTTGACCTGACTGGCAATATGTTCTTCCAGCCGCGTTTTGGTTGCATCGCTTTCCTTATATGCTTCGGTCATATCATCGGCGCGCTGCTTCTCGGAGATGAGCGCATTGACCAGTTCAATTCGGTTTTGAACATGGCGGTTGGTCAGCTCACCGAGAACGATGGTTGTAACAAACCACATCAGTGGACGGGCCGATAAACCGAACAGGTAATTGAAATAGTCCTGTCCCATGTCCTGCGACGGAAAGTCACCAGTGAACAGCATAACACTGCTTATGCCCGCGGCCATCATACCCGGCGTTGTGCCATACTGGACGCTGAGCAGAATAACCGGCAACCAGAAGGGGTGCGGATAAATGCTCCAGTAACGATCGCCTGCAAAAAAATAATGATCGGCTGCTATTGCTATCACCATGAACGCGGTGATTTCGAGGAATGCACTTAGCTTGATGCCGGGAAGTATGGTTTTGGGCGGCGTCGTTAATTCGGCTATAATTTCATTTGTAAAGCTTGAACTCATCTCAAATTATACCGGTATTATTTAGTTCGGTTGTAAATCAATCATTAAGTATACGCTGAATTAATAATATTTTCCTTATCGTTTTAAATTATCGATAAGGCGCTTTAATCCACTATTATGATCTTCGGCATATCGATAAACGAAACCGAGGCTGGCGGTAATCACGGAACGGTCCGTATCAGTCAGATCGACACCGAAACTCACATCTCCGCGTAATTGCAGATCCTGCGTGACGTCGGCGATGAAGCCGGCACCGGCCGACGGCCCGGCTTCTCCATAACGATCCTTGCCATAACCAAGTGTGGCGCGCGCTTGCAGCCATTCGTCCCATTCATGCCGAACGGTTGCTTGCACGAAATGAAGCTCCCGATGTTCCAGGGGGAGCGGAAAAAACTCATCATTGTTGACCGGGTCAAAACGGCGGGTTCTGGTTAGCCGATACTCTGAATCGTAAACATAACCGACTTCCCATTGGGGAAAGGTCTGATTAATCGGATAGGCCACGGTGAAATTGCCGCCGACGCTTGTGGCCAGCCCCTCTTTCTCACGTAAATTATAGCGCCGCAGAAAAGCCTGGAAGCTGATGGGAATTTCGCGCCGGAAAGATGTGAGATAACTGCCCAGAATTTGGTCTCGGCTACCATCCTGAACGAAACTCTCGACAAAGTCCCAGCTCGGCTCATGATAAGTGATTGCAATACTGCGCTCAGGCTCGACGCCGACGAAATTATAGCGAAGGCCAAGCCCTGGCCCTGAACCACCGGCAAACAGGGTGCCCTGAACCGAATCCGCCTCCGGCCAGTCATATTGTATATTGAGCGCTGCACGATGCCTGAAACCATCAAAATCCGCCAATGCGCCGCTGCGACGCCGCAGGCCATCAACACCCGATTTAGCGACTTCATAATGAAGTCCGGTCTTGATGTTATCGGTCAGATAATCCTGCCAATCGAAAATGGCGGTAATCCTGCGTTCACCGTCTTCCGGGCTGTTATTGATCAACTCGCCGGCGATACGCGGGCGATGAGTATCCCGCAGCTCTTGTTCCGCGCGCCGCAGGGTTTCATCCAGAGGCCGGAGTATCAGCGCCCGCTGATATTCCGACAGTGCGGCCCGCCACCGGCCGCGCTGCCGGTCCACATCAGCCAGGGTCGAATAGATCTGCGGGTTATCGGGCGCCCGTTCCGCAAGTTCGACCAGCATGAGTTCGGCGTCGTCATATTCGCGGGTGCGTGCTTTATAGGTCGCGCGCAGCAGATCTGTCTGCAGTGCGTTTTGGAAATCCGCTGAATCTTGCGCGCTGTCGCTTTCGGAAATGGCTGTGGAGGCCAGGTTCATCCGGATCAGCACGCCGTTATCCAGAAGCTCGATATCATGTTCGACCTTGCTTGTGGCGACGATCAGCACCGCATCATAGCCATAGGACAGTTCGGCCAGCCATTCAGGCGCATCCTGCTGTAGTTCTGAAAGTCGCGTCGCATCGATTGCATCGGCGAAGCGCAGCAGGAGCTCTCTGGGGTTCTGAGTATCGATTTCAGTGACCAGTGCGTCAGTATTCAGGGTAATACGCGCCTGGTCCCCGTCAATCGACAACTCGCCGACCACGGGAAGGGGAGCCGCCAAGGCTGAATGCCGCAAAAAGGCGGTTGTAATGAAAATTGCTGCCACCACGTACTTTAGTGGACGGCATACATAATTGAAAAATGCCATACCAATTATCCGGTTGGCCACAGAGTTTTCCGGGCCGGCTGTAATTCATTCTTGTCTAATAAAAATTGGGCGTAATAGGGGATGACCTCTTTGCGTATCGTGCCTTTGGCCATCAAGTTTTCAAATTCTTCCCGGGCTTGACTGTCATTGCCCAGACGATGTTTAACCAGTGCCTGAATTATCCTAATAGATGAATCGGGTCTGTCAATTTTGTCAATAGCCGCCAAAGACTTTTCATAATAATCTTCAGCAATATCGTTTTCCTGCCAGTTGCGGGCGATTTCGCCAAGCTGGAACAGGCTGTTATAGTCTGCCTTGTCGCCAACCAGACTGACATATTGCAGCAGCCGGTCATGGGCGGCGGTAAATTCACCGGCGAAGAAAGCGGTTTGTCCCGCGCCCCGCAGTGCCTCAACATGTTGCGGGCGGACGGTCAGGATACGCTCGAACCCGTTTCGTGCAATTTTCGTGAAGCCTTCCTCAAACCCGACCGTTGCGAGGAACAGAACATCGGAAATCTTGGTCGCGTAGTCGAGGTGAAATCCGACATATTCCTCAAGCTTGTTGCGGTCCTCAAGCGAGCGAAGGGCCCGAATTGTCGCACGTGCGAGATCGTCAAGCTCGCCGGTCACCGGTTCAAGTTTAGCCAGTTGAATTGCGATATCGGGGGTGCGTGCATTAGTCAGGATTTCAACCCATTTTGCCAGCTGCCCGCGGCCCTGATAGGTCGTCATCGCCTGATCCGACAGCCAGTTGACCGCCGCAGGAGTTGGCCGGGGACCCCATAGATAGATGAGCTGATTAAGGTCATCCGATTCCGGGCCGGCGCCATCGGCGAGGATTTTCAAAATCTTGATAGCCCGGTCTTTCCGGCCCGCATCGAGCAGCAGGAAAACGATATTGCGCCGTTCTTCAATACTGATGCCCGGTTGTGAGCCGCGTGCTTCAAGATAATCGAGCAGCGCTTCAAGTCCTTCCACTTCCTTCAGGGCTTCTTGATAGGTGAACTCCCAATCACCGCCCTTCTTGCGGGCCAGCTTCTCGATAAACGGCAGGGCGGGGGCCATCCCGCCAACCTCGATAAGATAGTAGGTCAGGTTTTCGCGCGTTTCGTCATCGATATTCGAGGTTGTCAATGTCCGTGACAAGGCGCGCAGGCCGGTACGTGGCTTGTTCGCCTTAAGTGCCGTATCGACATAGGCTGTCAGCCATTCGATCCCTTCGGACTGAACCAGCCTGTCCATCCAGGGAAGCGCCTGACGGAACGCTTCGGCATCGACCAGACCCTGGACATGAGTGGGATATTCGTCTGTGCCTTTGGCTTCACGCAGTCCAAGCAGGGACGCATCGATCAGTTCGCCCCGCAGCGGGGCGCCATCGGCATAGGCAGCCCGCAATGCGGTTACATAGGTCGCAATCAATGCGGTGCGTTCTTCCAGTTCAGGCTGCTGAACAAGCTCGCGCAGGAATGGCAGAGCCTGCTTGGCTTGTCCTGTGCGGATCAGCGCATCGGCCAGCAATCGACGCCTGACGCTGTCAGCCTGGATCATAAACCGGTCTTCTGCCACAGCCAGGGACAGTTTATCCGCTTTGCCGTCCACGGCTGCAAAATACAGATCCTGCAGTGCAAAGGGCTGCATCTGCCTTGGATCCTGTTTCTCATACCAGGCAAGGACTTCCTTTTCCCGGCCAGCCGCGGCGCTCAAGACAGCCCAGCCCGCATAAACAGGCGGCGCATCGCGGCCATTATCGATCAGCCGCTGAAAATATTTGCGCCCGGGATTGATTTGATCAAGTACCCAGTAAAGGCTGGCCACCTGGCTTAATACCCAGTCAGGAATCTCATCGCCTTCACGTTCCAGGGTTTCAACCAGATAAACCCGGGCCAGATCATTGCGATCAAGATCCATCAGAAGCTGAAGCAACGCCATCCGACGTTCAAGCGGCAGCCCTTCGCGCTCGAGAGCAACCATCGCCCATTTCATGGCAGACTCATGATCACCAAGGATGAGCGACAGCCGTGCGCCCAGCACCGGTGCGATTTCAAGAAACTGTTCGCCGCGCCCATGAACGATCGTTTCTGCGACCTTGAGCGAGCCGGTTTCAACAGCGGTTTCCACGACATAGACAAGTGTCCCGCGGGCGAAAAGGAACGGGTCCGCCGTCTGACTGACTTGAAAAGCGGTATCGTAGTCTTTTTCATCAAGTGCAAGGTTAACAAGCATATCCAGCATGCTGTCCTTGAGCTTGCCTGCGGTGTAGACTTTCTTCAGGCGTGCAAGGGCACTCTGCTTTTGCCCTGTTTCCGCTTCCGCGACCGCAAGCTGTACTTCAATCGCAATATTTTCGGGATAACGTTCCTGCGCATTTAACAGAAACTGATAGGCAACTTTCTGACTTGAACGGAAGGCGAGGGCTTCCGCAAGCTCTGCGGAGGCATCGGGATTATTTTTCAGAACGATCCAATCCAAAGCACGTTGAGCTGCAAGCTTGTCCTGGTCTGTCTGCGCCAGCAGGCTGATCCATAAAAGGATTGCATCAAGCTCAACGTCACCCTTGGTATCTTCATACAGCGCCTGCAGGGTTTCGGCCGCGACATTGAGCTGACCGAGCGAGGCGCCGATTTGCGCCAGGTTAAGATAATCGCGCGGTTCCGCTTCGGCGGAATTCACGATGCCTTGCAGAATTGTCACCTGATCCTGATAGCGGCCGAGGGTGTTGTACAAATCGGCCAATTGTCTCAGCACATCGACATCGGGCTCCAGCTCGCGAATTTCTTCAAGCGTGTTGATGTAATCATCGTAGCGTTGCGCATACTGATAATATTTTGCCAGTTTCTGAAGCGCTGAAATATCACTTGGATGTTTTTTGACATAGCTGCGCATCAGTTCGATCGCCTGATCGACTTCACCATAGTGGATATAGAGCTCAACAAGCCCACGCACGACCTCAACCGAGTCGTTGCCTTCCTCAATTTCTTTGAGATAGGTGGCCTGGGCGGAGTAGAACTCCTTCGAGCGGAACTTTGCCAGCGCCAGATCCTGGTTCTTGGGGATGAACAGATAGCTCATCCCCGCCGCCAGCAATATAACCGGCAATATCCATGTCAGCTGGCGTATCATGACTCGTTCACTTTACTGACCAGTATGTGAACCTGACGCTCCATCCAGGGGCCGAGCGTTTCCTCTGCGGCGGAAAACGCCAGAATTCCACCCTCATCAACTGTGACCGTCTGTTCACGAACGGTCTTGCCGCCGTCAGTCAGCGCAATCTTGTAGGCACCGGGATTAGCAACCTGCCAGTGCATGTCACCCTTGCCGAACCCTTTTGCCGAGAATGTAAAGCTGTCGGTTGCAAGGTCGCGCTTCTTCAGAATATCCCACTGCGCTGCAAGCAGATAAGGTGTTGCGCTGACACTGGGACGGTCTGTCATATCCCGTGTGGTGAGGGCAACGACCGGGTCGATCGCACTTGGGTCGATCGAGACATAAAGACTGCCATGCAGCCAGCTTTGCCCGATCACACCTGAAGAGCGTTCAAAATCAACTGCGCGGTAAAGGGCGCGGTCAAAGCGGATAGTATTCAGCGCGCCGCGATCTTCGATCCGCCATTTATCTTTTGCCAACCGGACGATTCTGGTTGTGAAAAAACCTTCGCCGATGCGCGCATATTCGGAGGTGTGCATGCGCAGGAGCGGAAGTTTCTGTGCATGGGCATAGTTCAGATACAAGGCATTCAGAGCGGCTTCACGTTCACCTGAATAATAGTGATAATAGATATTCAGGGGTTTCAGCCGAATTGGGGAATTCGTATTCCGGGCAGTATTCTCAAGAAAACGGAAACCGAAAAAGCGGTCTGTCCAATCATCTGTATAGGTGTTTTCGTTGCTGTTTGAGGAATAAACCTGAATCTCATCGCCTACCCGTAATCCGACAGGCGCAACCCAGGCAAATGAGGCGAATTCGGGATCAAAGCGCGTGTCGCCGCCATTGATATTCGCGACGCCGGCTTCACGCGTTCCTTTCAGAACAGCCTCAAACGGCTGTGTGTCACCAGACCATTGAATGACTTCCACCCGTTTATGGGATGGTGCAAGCTTTTCAATAACACGGTTTCCTTCAACAATTTCCAGCTCGACAGAAAAGGGTTCAAGGGCATAGGCCCGAGGACGTTCATAATTTTCCTTGAGCAGCTCCTCTTTTTGCTTGCTCTCGAGTTTCTTCTGCCGCACCAGGTCAGGATATTTTGCGAACAGTTTTTTCGCAGCCGGATATTCCTGAAAAAAGAACTTCTCCAGATCGCGGTGATTGTCATTCGCGAAAAAACCCCAATCGAAGGGATGGCTGAATGTATGGCTGCCGACTTCGACATTCGGTAGGGTGAAAGTTTCACGAATGACGTCACGCGCCTTTTCCGTGCCATGCCATTTGGGGTCGATGTCTGCCGCAATGGGCGCAACCGTCACCGGCATGTCCGGGAATTTCTTCAGCACCTCATCCAGAACGACCCGAGCGGATATAATCCGCTTGTCCTTGTATTTCTCAATCCAGGTAATGTTGGCCAGGCCGTCACCATCAATATGGCTGTAGAAGATCCGCCGTCCCGCGCGGGTCGTCGTATCGGGTACCGGATTGTCGCCCGGTTCAAAAACTTCGGCGAAAAAACGGAAAGGATTGACGCGCCATTTTTTGACCCATCGTTTGGTCTCCGCTACCCGCAGTTGATACATGGCGTAGCCACCCGCGACAAAGCCCGCATTGCGCGTTGTTACGATTGCATCCGATTCCAGCCCGTCACGGCTCTTCAAGGTCAGATAACGCCGTGCGGCGGCCGTATCTTTTGCCTGGACGACATTGTAAGACGGCAATCCACCAGCCAGCGAATGCTCGAACTCAACCATATTCCGGTCATGAATAATCGGGCTGACATCGAAGGTAACTTTGACCGATGTGTCTCCGTCCTTCAGGCCGATCAGGTCCAGGAAATTCGCCATGCGTGCGGCCGATACCTGATTACCGTTCCTGTCGAATGAAAATCCGAATTCACCCAGAATGGCGAAGCGCTTGCCCTTTGATGCCATCAGGCTTGCCCAATCGAGATAGGCATTGGGATTGGGAAAAACATCGTTTGCGGTAAACCAGGTGATCACGCCGCGCAAATTGTCCAGATTGCGGATTTCTGGCAAGCCGTCTTCGACCGCATGATAGCGGAGTGTGAACCCCATATGGTTAAGCGGTGTCTCGGCGGCCGTGTGGATGCGTGTAAAAACCGGTGCTTCCTCGGAGTCCCGGGAATAAAGTGCCAGGATCTCACGCGGCACCAGTTTTCCGTCCGGCTGGCCGGTGCCATCCGAAATCTTTGCGGCATGCAGGCTTGACACCCCGCCAAGCCCGCAAAGGACGATCATCGAAACGATCAGAATGACAAGCGCTGGGAGACGGTGCGGGCGGATATACCGGGTCATGGTGCAGGCTCCGGAATGAGCTTGTGCAGATCGACCGTTGCCACATAGGGAAGAAATCCGTTCGCACGCTGTTTTGCGTAAAGTTCCCGCACCCGCTGGGTGTCGCTGATGTCCCAGTAGTCGAGCGTCATGATAACCAGATCAGGGTTGATTTTCTTCAAGCTCTTCAGGGTGTCGACCTGGTAGGTATAGTCATCTTCGGTGGTGGGTTTTGCGCGCTTTTCCTCAAAATCATAGGTTGTGTAAACCGATTCACCGAGGACGCCCGTGATGGCGGTGGCGATCTGGGGCAAAATCTCGTATCCCCGATTGACGATGATTTTCGTCTCGGGAAATTCCGCCGCAATTGTCCGGACAAGCATTGCAGCGGCATCGGCCATACCCCGATACTTAACGGGATCTTCCCGCTCAAGTTCGATCGGATTGTCGAGTGTGTCGATAAAGATCCCGTCAAAGCCCGAGCGCAGAATTTCGGGTACAAGCTCGTAAATAACCCGTTCGGTCCAGGCGCGGCTACGCATATCCACATAGTAACTGCCCGGCCAGTTGACATTCTCGCGTAGCAGAATGCCCTCTTTTTTCACGGCCTCGAAGTGGCTGCGATACTGCTCCACCTCGCCCAGGCTGATATAACCATAGACAGTCGCGCCGGTTGCCTGCACCGACTGGATGGAGGGATGATGTTCGCTGTCAAAGACGACGATATCATAATCTTGGAAGGCACTGGGCGGCAGTTCATTGTGATAATAAACCACCCAGCTCTTCGCTGCAGTGTTACCAAGTGCCGGGGTCGGCATATTGCTGACGGTGACTGAAAATGTGAACAACCCGCAAAAAGCAAAATATTTTTTAATGCGATCGCCTAAAGTCATCTCAGGCCCTTCTTTATAAATAATACTCGCCGAGAAGTTCCAATAACGTTGGAAGACGAGGCTGCCACAGCAGCAATAAATTTTATATTACCATGTATATGGTAAAAAGATTTCAAACATTTGGAAATCTTTTGTAATGCAATTGTAAAGAAATGTTGCGGTAAGATGATGGTAATTCTACAGCGAACTAAAAACCTGTTTCAGCGGTAAAATTTCCGAAAATATCTACAGCAGGTTTTGAAAAACCGGGTGTAGAGGGACAGTGTGTAGAATCAATCTCTTTGCAATGTTTTCTTTACAATTATCTTTACGGTAAAATATTCGTCAAAATTCCTTGCTGGATATTGAATATGTTCTTCCAAAATATCCGGTCGCGAGAATATAAAATCGACCGTTATGCTCTTTAACATACGCTCTTTAACAATGGCCCTTAAATTGCTTCTGAAACTGAGGCTGGGCGCGAATGCTGCTAAAACGCAGCAAAATATTAACTATTCATTAGCTGGATGACGGCGCATTGTCAAACCGAATATGTGAATAATGCATGATTTGACGCAAATCGGCCCGCGTTTATGCCGGCATGGTGAATCGTCAGGAATTGAGGGTTCTTTTTGCAACCGCGAGCGCGGCTTCCTTGATCGTTTCGGCCAATGTCGGATGCGCATGGCAGGTGCGGGCCAGGTCTTCCGCCGCGCCGCCAAACTCCATGGCGAGCGTTGCTTCGCTGATCATATTGCCCGCATCCGGTCCGATCATATGTACGCCCAGAATCTGGTCGGTTTCCGCATCGGCCAGGATTTTCACAAAACCGGCCGTTTCGCCTGCTGCTTTTGCGCGTGCATTGGCGGCAAATGACGCTTTGCCGGCGCGATACTGGACATCCTCGGCTTTCAGCTCGTCTTCGGTTTTTCCCACCCATGCAACTTCGGGGGCCGTGTAAACGACACTGGGGATGGCTGCATAATTGACGTGGCCTGCCTGACCGGCCAGCAGCTCGGCGACCGCCACCCCTTCGTCTTCGGCCTTATGGGCAAGCATCGGCCCCGCAATGACATCTCCAATTGCATAAATACCGGAAACGTTCGTCTGATAACGGGAATCGGTGACGATCATACCCCGTTCCGTCGCAACGCCAAGTTCCTCAAGGCCCAGCCCGTCGGTATAGGGGCGTCGCCCGATCGCGATCAGCGCGATATCGGCGGGCAGTTCCTCCGCCGCGCCGCCCTCAGCCGGTTCGACCGTGACCTTGAGGGAAGTGCCGGAGTTTTCAATGCCGGTCACCTTTGTCGACAGGCGGAACCCGATTCCCTGCTTCTTCAGCGCGCGCTGAAACTCCTTGCGGATATCTGAATCAGCGCCCGGCACGATATGATCGAGAAATTCCACAACCGTTACCTCGGCGCCGAGCCGGGCCCAGACCGAACCAAGCTCCAGCCCGATAACACCGCCCCCGACGACAAGCAGTTGTTCGGGCACCTCGCTCAGCGACAAGGCACCGGTCGAGCTGACGATGCGCTCCTCGTCTATATCTATTCCTGGCAAGCTGGCCGGTTCGGACCCGGTGGCAATCACAATATTGCCGGCGCTCAATGTCTGTTCACCGCCGCCGCTCAAGGCCACCTGAACCGAACCCGGCGCTGTGATTTTCGCGGTGCCGGCGATAGGGGTTACCTTGTTTTTCTTGAACAGAAACTCGATGCCTTTGGTCAGTTCGCCAACAGTCTTGTCCTTGTGATTCATCATCGCCGACAAATCGAGCGACAGCGACTCCATCTCGATCCCCATATCGGCAAGCGCGGGGATATGCGCGTAAAGCTCCGAGCTGTGCAGCAAGGCTTTGGATGGAATACAGCCGACATTCAGGCATGTGCCACCCAGCGCATCGCGTTTTTCGACGCAGGCGACGTTCATCCCAAGCTGCGCCGCGCGAATGGCGCAAATATAGCCACCCGGGCCACCGCCGATTACGATCAGGTCAAAGCTGTCAGCCATATGCCGAAACTCTCCAGAAATGAGTACTGTTACAGGTCGAGCAGCAGGCGCTGCGGGTCTTCCAGGCAGTCCTTCATGCGGACAAGGAATGTCACGGCCTCTTTGCCGTCAATGATACGGTGATCATAAGACAGGGCCAGATACATCATCGGGCGGATTTCGATCTTGCCATCGACTGCCATCGGACGTTCCTGAATTTTATGCATGCCCAGAATGCCCGATTGTGGCGGGTTGAGAATCGGGGTCGACATCAACGATCCGTATACGCCGCCATTGGAAATGGTGAAGGTGCCGCCCTGCAGATCATCAAGGCCGAGCTTCTTGTCACGTGCCCGCGCGCCCAACTCGTTGATGGTTTTTTCCAGCGCGGCAAAGCCCAGCTGATCCGCATCGCGAACAACCGGTACGACAAGGCCCATATCGGTGCCGACCGCAACGCCGATATTGTAGTAATTCTTATAGACCAGCTCATCGCCGTCGATTTCCGCATTCACGGCGGGGATTTCACGCAGGGCCTGGATGGCGGCTTTCACAAAAAAGCTCATAAAGCCGAGCCGGACGCCGTGCTTTTCCTCAAAATCCTTCTTGAAGCGGTTGCGCAGGGCCATGACCTCGGTCATGTCCACCTCGTTAAAGGTCGTCAGCATCGCCGCTGTATTCTGTGCGTCTTTAAGCCGTTGCGCGATTGTCTTGCGCAGCCGTGTCATCCGTACACGTTCTTCCCGCTCTTCCTGTCCGGCCGGTGCGGGGGCGGGGGCTCTTGCGGTTGCCGGCGCACCAACGGAGGGTGCCTCGCGTGCAACCTTTTCAAGCTGTGACAGCACATCGCCTTTGGTAAGGCGCCCGGCCTTGCCGCTTGCGGGAATAGTTGCCGGGTCGAGATCGTTTTCGGCAACAAGCTTGCGGACCGAAGGGGCCAGTTGTGCGGCCGCCGCGGGTGCCGGCTGTGGGGCCGGGGCCGGGGCAGAAGCCGGTGCGGCAGTGGCCGCTGCTGCGGGTTGTGCGGTTGCTGCGGGTGCCGGGTCAGATGTCGCGGGGGCAGCAGCAGACTTGCTGGGCGTGGCCGTTGCCTGTGCGGCTTCATCGATAAGGCCCAGCAGGGCACCAACCTCCACAACATCTTCCACCTGAACGCTGAGCTCGGTCAGGACGCCTGCCACTGGGGCCGGCACTTCGAGCGTCACCTTGTCGGTCTCAAGCTCACAAATCGGCTCGTCCATGGCGACCGCTTCGCCCGGTTGCTTGAACCATTGGGCGATGGTTGCCTCGGTAACCGATTCTCCCAAGGCGGGAACGCGAATTTCAGTCGACATCCTAATATCCCCTCAGCGATGCTATATGGATAATGCTTCATCAAGGAACTTTGTCAGTTCCGCATTGTGACGTGAGGCAAGCCCGGTTGCGGTAGACGCCGCTGCCGATCTGCCGGCATAGCGCGCGCGCGTATGACGGGCGCCGATTTTTGTCAGCACCCATTCAATATGTGGCTCCGCAAAGCTCCAGGCTCCCATATTGCGCGGTTCTTCCTGACACCAGATGAAATCGGCATTCGGGAAACGCGCAAGCTCTTTGACCAGTGCCTTTGACGGAAACGGATAAAGCTGTTCGATGCGCAGGATCTGCACTTTGTCCGCGCCAAGCTTTTCACGCTCATCAAGCAGGTCATAGTAAACCTTGCCAGTGCAAAGAATGACGCGTTTGATGTCCTGATCCTTTGCAAGCGGCAGGGTGACCCCCGGGTTCGTCTCCGCCAGATCAAGCAATACGCGGTGGAATGAAGAGCCGGGTGAAAAATCGGACAGATCGGACACGGCCTGCTTGTGACGCAGCAATGATTTCGGTGTCATCAGGATCAGTGGTTTACGGAACTTCCGGTGAAGCTGGCGTCTCAGAATATGGAAGTAATTCGCGGGACTTGTGCAGTTCGCCACCTGAATATTATCTTCCGCACACAGTTGCAGATAGCGTTCAAGCCGCGCGGAGGAATGCTCAGGTCCCTGTCCCTCATAGCCATGCGGCAGCAACATGACCAGCCCGCTCATGCGCAGCCACTTTGCTTCGCCACCGGCGATAAACTGATCGATGATGACCTGCGCGCCATTCGCGAAATCGCCAAACTGCGCTTCCCATAATACCAGCGCATTCGGATTGGCAAGGCTGTAGCCATATTCAAAGCCCAGTACGGCCATTTCCGACAGCATGCTGTCAATAACTTCGAACTGGGCCTGCTTTTCATCGATATTGTTAAGCGGCTTGTAGCCGAACTCGGTTTCCTGATCGATCAGGGCCGCGTGCCGCTGGCTGAATGTGCCGCGGGTCGAATCCTGGCCGACAAGCCGGACCTTGTGCCCTTCAAGCAGCAGCGAGCCGAAGGCCAGCGCTTCTGCAGTTGCCCAGTCAAAGCCCCGACCGGTTTCGAACATCTGCCGTTTGGCCTTCAGCAACCGTTGGATCGTCCGATGCACTTTCAGATCATCAGGATAATTTGTCAGCGCATCCCCGATTTTGCGCAGCATACGCTGTGCAACCGCGGTGTCGCCGCGACGGACATCGCCGCGGGCAATGCCAAGCCCCGACCAGCTGCCTTCCAGCCAGTCTGCCTTGTTTGCCCGGTAACCCGTCGCCGCGCTGAACTGGCTTTCCAGTTCAGTATTCATTTCCGTCTGCATCGCGGCATATTCGTCAGCCGAAATTGTGCCATCCGCGACCAGCTTCTTGGAATAAATCTCTACCGTATGCGGATGATTGCGGATAAGCTTGTACATCAATGGTTGGGTGAATGACGGTTCGTCGCCTTCATTGTGTCCGTGCCGCCGGTAGCAGAACATGTCGATCACGACATCCTTGTTGAACTTCTGCCGGAATTCGGTGGCGATCCGCGCCACATAGACAACAGCTTCCGGATCATCGCCATTTACGTGGAAGATCGGGGCCTGCACCATTTTCGCGACGTCGGAGGGGTAAGGCGATGAGCGGCTGTTATGGGGCGCGGTGGTAAAGCCGATCTGGTTGTTCACGATGAAATGGATCGTCCCGCCAGACCTGTGACCTTTCAGCCCCGAAAGACCAAAGCATTCAGCAACAATTCCCTGACCCGCGAATGCGGCATCGCCATGCATCAGCAACGGTATGACCGAGGTGCGGTCATTATCGTAAATTTCCTGCTTCGCACGTACCTTGCCCAGTACGACAGGGTCGACCGCTTCCAGATGCGACGGGTTGGCCGTCAGCGATAGATGCACGACATTACCGTCAAATTCCCGGTCGGCGGAGGTGCCCAGATGATATTTGACGTCGCCTGACCCCTGAACGTCTTCCGGTGCGGCCGATCCGCCCTGAAACTCGTTGAAGATCGCCTGATAGGGTTTGCCCATAATACTTGCGAGCACATTAAGCCGTCCGCGATGCGGCATGCCCAGGACGATTTCCTTAACACCCAGCGCGCCACCGCGTTTGATAATCTGCTCAAGCGCGGCAATCAGCGACTCACCGCCATCCAGGCCAAACCGTTTGGTGCCGGTATATTTTTTCGCCAGGAAGGACTCGAATGTATCCGCTTCGACCAGTTTGGCCAAAATCGCCTTTTTACCTTCAAGCGTAAAACTGACCTCCTTGCCGGGACCTTCGATACGTTCCTGGATCCAGGCTTTTTCTTCCGGGTCGGCGATGTGCATGAATTCGACACCGATTGTGTCGCAATAGGTTTTTTCCACCACCGCGATGATCTGCCGCATCGTGGCGGTTTCAAGTCCAAGCACATAGTCGATGAAGATCGGGCGGTCCATATCCGCCTCTTCAAAGCCATAGCTGGCCGGTTCCAGCTCCGGATGCGCAGTGGGTGGTACGATACCAAGCGGATCGAGCCTGGCTTTCAGATGACCGCGAATCCGATAGGCGCGGATCAGCATGATTGCGCGAATGGAATCAAGCGTTGCGGCGCGGATTTCCTCTTCTGAGGCGCCACCGCTGCGCTCTGCCACCTTGGCTTTGATTGTCTTCTCGTACTCGCCCCAATTGCCGTCCAGTGCGCTGACCAGTTCGCCATTGGCAGGGCGCGGCCAGTCGGCACGTTTCCAGCCGGGCTGCTTCAGGCCGGCAAGCGCGGTCTCACGCGTTTCGCCCAGTTCGGCAAAGAAATTCCGCCAGCTGGGGTCGACCGATTCCGGACTGGCCTGATACTGGGCGTACAGTTCCTCGATAAATCCGCTGTTGGCGCCAAACAGAAAGGAAGTGCGCTCATAAATATCATTGGATATGTCGTTGGGGTCCTGCTGATCCATGGTTCATTTCATGCGGGATCGCCCCGCACTCCCTGGGGTGCTATTTGGTTGTGCGCCGCAAAGTAAGCACAATAAGGGTTGATAAGTTCTAACCCTTCAAGGTTTCGTGCAGCGTTTGTCCCATTGCGGCAGGGGAATCTGCAACAATGATGCCAGCGCTGCGCATCGCTTCAATTTTATCTTCCGCTCCGCCTTTGCCGCCGGCGATAATGGCGCCCGCATGGCCCATGCGCCGTCCCGGCGGTGCGGTGCGACCGGCGATAAAGCCAACTACGGGCTTTTTCGCCTTTGATTGTTTGAGAAATTCCGCTGCCTCCTCTTCGGCGGAGCCGCCAATTTCACCAATCATAACAATCGATTGCGTATCTTCATCGGCCAGAAACAGCTCAAGGCAGTCAATGAAATTGGTTCCTGCTACCGGGTCGCCGCCAATACCGATACAGGTCGACTGGCCTAATCCGACAGCAGTTGTCTGCGCAACTGCCTCATAAGTAAGCGTTCCCGAACGTGAGACAATTCCCACACTGCCTTTTTTGTGAATATGGCCGGGCATGATGCCGATCTTGCATTCATCCGGCGTGATGATGCCGGGGCAGTTGGGCCCGATAAGGCGGCTGTTACTGCCGCACAGGGCGCGTTTCACATTGATCATGTCAAGTACCGGAATACCTTCCGTAATCGTCACAATCAGTTCGATACCCGCATCGATGGCTTCAAGCATCGCATCTGCGGCGAAGGCGGGGGGAACGTAAATCACCGTGGCGTTGGCACCTGTGACGTCGACCGCCTCGGCGACCGTATCAAACACCGGCAGGTCGAGATGTTTGGAGCCACCCCGGCCAGGTGTTACACCGCCCACCATTCCGGTGCCGTATTCGATGGCCTGTTCTGAATGAAACGTGCCCTGCGAGCCGGTGAAGCCCTGGCAGATGACCCTGGTGTTTTTGTTGACAAGCACCGACATTACGCAGCCTCCTTCGCGGCTTTCACAACTTTTTCCGCAGCATCCGCAAGTTCGCTTGCTGACAGAATGGGAAGGCCTGATTCAGCCAGGATTTTCGCGCCCTGCTCGACATTGGTGCCTTCCAGCCGCACGACCAGCGGAACCGCAAGCTGTACTTCCTTGGCAGCCGCAACCACGCCTTCGGCAATAATATCGCAGCGCATGATGCCGCCGAAAATATTCACCAGAATCGCTTCCACATTGGGATCGCGCAGGATGATCTTGAAGGCTTCGGTGACTTTTTCCTTGTCGGCGCCACCGCCCACATCAAGAAAGTTTGCCGGTTCGCCGCCATAAAGCTTGATAATATCCATGGTGGCCATGGCCAGGCCCGCGCCGTTCACCATGCAGCCGATGGTGCCGTCAAGCTTGACGTAGTTGAGGTCGCGTTTGGAGGCTTCAAGCTCTGTCGGGTCTTCTTCGGATGCATCGCGCAGACCGGCGATTTCGCCATGTCGGTACAGGGCGTTGTCGTCGAAGTTCAGCTTGGCGTCCAGACACAGCAAATCCCCGGTCTTGGTCACAACCAGCGGATTGATTTCGATCAGGCTTGCATCGGTTTGTTCAAAAGCCCGGTAAAGACGCCTGACAAGATCGTTACATTGCTTGATTTCATCGCCGACCAGGCCGAATTCGAAAGCGATGCGTCTGCCATGATGCTGCTGCACGCCGGCAGCGGGATCGACCGTCAGGGTGAGGATTTTTTCCGGTGTCCTGGCCGCGACCTCTTCGATATCCATGCCGCCTTCAGTGGATGCGATGAAGGCAATCCGCGAGGTGGCGCGATCGACAAGACAGGACAGATAAAGCTCGCGCTGTATATCCGAGCCCTGCTCAATATAAACGCGGTGAACGATCTTTCCTTCGGGGCCTGTCTGTGGCGTGATCAGGTTCATGCCCAGCATCCGCTCGGCCTCCGCCCCGACATCGCCGATCGATTTGACTACTTTCACGCCGCCGCCCTTGCCGCGGCCGCCGGCGTGAATCTGCGCCTTGATGACCCAGGTAGGGCCGCCCAGCGCGTTGGCGACCTTGACCGCCTCATCGGGGGTAAAGGCCACGCCACCGCGCAGCACCGGCACGCCAAATCCCTTCAGGACCTGCTTCGCCTGATATTCATGAATATTCATGGCAACTCACCACCTAAGTTAGTATGTGACCGAGCGGGCGCATGTCAGTCACATGCAAATGGAATGCCATGGAGCTCAACTGCGCCGCATATAATCAGATACAACGATCCGATCCCGTGCCGAAGGTCGAGCCCCAACAACTGGGAAAACAGGCTGAAACATAACCTGCTGATGCTTAACGCTTCGTTGCGCTAATACCTAGTGTGTCGCAAATAGTTCCGAATTGATCACCTGCCCTTGCCAAGGGATGGATCGATCTTCCTGCACGCTTTTACCAAATCGCGCACAGAGCCGACAGACTTGTCGAACATTTTTTTCTCACTTGCATTGAGATTGATTTCGACAATTCTTTCCACCCCGCTGGCGCCGATGATCACCGGCACACCTACATAGAGATCCTTGACGCCATATTCGCCTTTCAGATGCGCGGCGCAGGGCAGAAGCCTTTTCTGGTCCTTGAGATAGGATTCGGCCATAGCAATGGCGCTGGCGGCGGGGGCATAATAGGCCGAGCCGGTTTTCAGCAGTCCGACGATCTCGGCACCGCCATCGCGGGTCCGCTGTACGATTTCGTTCAGCCGCGGCTTGGTAATCCAGCCCATCTTGATAAGGTCGGGCAGCGGGATGCCGCCCACCGTTGAATAGCGGGTCAGGGGAACCATCGTGTCACCGTGACCGCCAAGAACGAAGGTCGTGACATCCTTGATCGAGACGTTGAATTCATCCGCCAGAAAATGCTGGAACCGGGATGAGTCCAGCACGCCGGCCATGCCGACGACCTTGTTGGGCTTAAATCCGGTTACTTCGCGCAGTACCCATACCATCGCATCCAGCGGATTGGTGATGCAGATGACGAATGCGTTCGGGGCATATTTCTTGATGCCTTCCCCCACCTGACCCATCACCTTCATGTTGATCTCAAGAAGATCGTCGCGGCTCATACCGGGTTTGCGGGGCACGCCGGCGGTGACAATCACCACATCGGCACCCTTGATGCCGGAATATTTGCTGGTACCCGAAAGGGTGGAATCGAACCCGTCAACCGCACTTGATTGTGCGATATCCAGCGCTTTGCCCTGTGGTAGCCCGTCGACAATATCGAAGATCACGACATCGCCCAGTTCCTTCAGCCCTGCCAGATGCGCCAGGGTGCCGCCAATCTGTCCACCGCCAATCAGTGCAATCTTGTTGCGCGCCATCAATTCCTCCAATTGCCATTCAAATTCAATTGGTCCCCATCCCGCATATCGATCATCGCCAAACAAACTGATTGGCACTGATGAGGTGACCGGTTAACCAATTTGGCTAGTAGCGCGAATCTTATTCGCCTGCAAGCACGGGACGCAAATTTAGGTTTTATTAAAGACTGTTTCTTTAAAGACTAATATCGGGTTGCTACAAATACTACCGGGGCAGCCGCGAACAGGAACGGCAAAGTTGGTGGCCGGCCGAAACGCAAGCGAGGGGAGCAGCGGGGGACAATGCTGAAGCAAATCGTACGGTTGGCGTTACTTGCGGCCGTTCTGCCCGCACTTGGGGGGTGCGCTACCGCCGTGATCGGGCCGTTGACCCTTAGCCATATTTCCACGATCGCGACCGTCACGACCATGACCGTCAAGGGCAAGGGGGTTGGCGAGGTGGCAATGGATGTGGCCACGGGCAAGGACTGCCGGGTGATGGAAGGAATTGTCCGTCAATCGCGCGCGATCTGCGAGGTTCCCGGCTCCAGCGCGACAGATGGCGATTTCAAGGGTGTGCTTGCATTGCTGCAGGGGAACGAGACCGATAACCGGCCCAATGTCCTGCTTGTGGCGCGCATATCCGCGCCAGCCGATGGTTTGCTGCCCGGCCAGGATGATGCGGGCTGGGCTTATCCTTGAGCGCGTACTGAGCGCGTATCATTGTGAACCGGGGCGGCGCTGGCCGCAGGGTTGCCCGGGCCTGTCCGGGCTATACAGCGTGTCCGCTGGCCAGATAATCCGCAGACTGCATTTCCATCAGCCGTGAAATTGTACGCGTGAATTCAAACCGCCCGTCGCCCTTGAGATAAAGTGCCTCGGGCGGGGCGTCCGCCGAGCAGATCAGCTTGACATGATTGTCATACAGCGCATCGATCAGGGTGACGAAACGCTTGGCTTCATTGCGCTTGCTGGCATCGAGTCGCGGGATATCGTCGATCAGCAGGGTGTGAAAACTCCAGGCAAGCTTGAGATAATCCGGTCCGCCGAGCGGCTTTTCGCAAAGTGCGTGAAAACTCATCCGGGCGACCCCTTTCGCGGCCTGCGGAACAAGCAGTTCGCGCCCCTGCACCAGAAGTGTCACCGGCTCCCCCTGCTCAAGATCGGTCAGCCTGCGCCATGCGGCATCCATTTCCGCCGTTGCGGCCTCTCCCAGCGGTTGATGATAAACCGGATGGCCGCTGATCCGCTGCAGCCGGTAGTCGGTATCGCTGTCCAGATGCAGTACTTCCAGCCGCTCTTCAATCATATCGATAAAGGGCAGAAAGAGCTGCCGGTTCAACCCGTCCTCGTAAAGCCTGCGCGGTGCGCGGTTGGAGGTGGCGACGACAATCACCCCAAGTTCAAACAGCACAGAAAACAGCCGCCCCAGTATCATCGCATCGGCAACATCGGATACCTGAAACTCATCAAAGCAGAGCAGCTGTGCTTTTTCCGCGATCATGCGCGCAACCGGCGGGATCGGGTCGTCGCCGTCGGATTTCGCGGTCTCGCCCTTTTTGTGCGCTTGCCGCCAGGCATGGATCGCTTCATGGGTTTCGAGCATGAATTGCAGAAAATGCAGCCGCCTTTTTGCCGTAACCGGCGCATGGTCGAAGAACAGATCCATCAGCATGGATTTGCCGCGCCCCACCTCGCCATGGATATAGATGCCCTTGGGGGTGGGGTGCGTCTGCCGGCTGCCATTGCCAAACAGTGCGCGCAACCCGCGTTTCTGTGGTGGCGTCGGGCGGTAATTGGCCAGTGCCGCATCGAGCGCCTGCAGTCTTTCGACCGCAAGCGCCTGCTCCGGATCTGGCTTTACCTCGCCTTTTTCGAGCAGGTCGCGATAGGCGGCGGCCGGGCCTTTTAACGACATGGCCCGCTCCACCGTGCGTGCCGGGCGACGCATCTGCGATATGTCATGCAGTACGGGCCTATTTCATCGTCGGAATGGTGAAATCGGCACCGCTGCGCATATCGGCTTCGGGCCACCGGCTCGTCACGGTTTTGATCTTGGTATAGAACTTCACCCCTTCCGCACCGTGCTGGTTCGTATCTCCGAAGGCGGAACGTTTCCAGCCACCGAATGTATGATAGGCCAGCGGCACCGGAATGGGGACATTGATCCCCACCATGCCGACCTGCACCCGCGATGCGAATTCGCGTGCCGCGTCGCCATCCCGGGTGAAGATGGACACCCCGTTGCCATATTGGTGTTCGCTGGGCAGGCGCAGGGCTGCTTCGAAATCATCGGCGCGCACGACCGACAGGACGGGGCCGAAAATTTCGTCGGTATAGATGCTCATCTCAGGGGTAACGTGATCAAACAGGCAGCCTCCCATGAAGAAGCCTTTCTCATATCCCTGCAATGTGAAGCCGCGGCCATCGACGACAAGGTCGGCGCCTTCTTCGACCCCGTTATCGACACAGGCGCGGACCTTTGCCAGATGCTCGCCCGTCACCATGGGGCCGTAATCGGCCTCCGCATCGGTGGACAGGCCGACCTTCAGCGCCTCGACCCGGGGGGCAAGTTTCTCAATCAGTGCATCACCTGTTGTTTGACCCACGGGCACCGCGACCGAAATCGCCATGCAACGTTCGCCCGCCGAGCCATAGGCCGAACCCACCAGCGCGTCGCAAACCTGATCCAGATCGGCATCGGGCATGATGATCATGTGGTTTTTCGCCCCGCCCATTGCCTGAACCCGCTTGCCGTTCGCGGCCGCGGTGGCATAGATATATTCCGCCGTCGTCGACGCACCGACGAAGCTGACTGCTTCGACATGCGGATCGGTCAGTATGGTGTCGACCGATTCCTTGTCGCCCACAACGACATTCAGCACCCCCTTGGGGGCCCCCGCTTCCAGCATCAGCTCCGCCAGTCTGAGCGGGACGGAGGGGTCTTTTTCCGAGGGCTTGCAGACGAATGTATTGCCGCAGGCGATGGCGATGCCGAACATCCACATCGGGATCATGGCGGGAAAATTGAAGGGTGTAATGCCGGCGCACACCCCCAGAGGCTGACGCATCGAATACATATCGATGCCCGGGCCCGCCCCTTCCGTGAATTCGCCTTTTTGCAGATGCGGTATGCCGCAGGCGAACTCGATCACCTCAAGCCCACGTTGAATATCGCCGATCGAATCCGCGATAACCTTGCCATGCTCACGGCTCAGCATTTCGGCAAGCGGCTGCATGTTCTCTTCCACAAGCGCCTTGAATCTGAACATGACGCGTGCGCGCTTTTGCGGGTTCTCTGCCGCCCATCCGGGGAAGGCCGCGGCGGCGTTTGCAATGGCTGCGCGGGTTTCGCCGGCTGAGGCAAGGGGCGCCTTCGCCTGCGCTTCCCCGGTCATCGGGTCGTAAACGACACCGTAGCGGCCACTCGTTCCCGCGACCTGTTCGCCGTCGATGAAGTGCCACAGCTTGCGCATCTGCCTGTCCTCCTTACCGGTCTCATTTTGCTGGAGTGTTAAACCGGTATCGGGCGGGCGGCAAGAACCGATGGGCGATTAATGATGTTCGGCGGCTGTTTCGATTGTCTCGCGTTGCCGTACCATCGCATCGCGCGGCCGCCCCAAAAGCCAGCCGACCAACAGCGTCGCCGCCACCGCGCCAAGCAACTGCGCAACAATGAAAAGCGGCGCATCGATCGGGCGGATACCGGAAAATGTATCGGTCAGGGCGCGCGCAACGGTCACGGCCGGATTCGCAAAGGAGGTCGATGCGGTGAACCAGTAGGCCGCGGTAATGTAAAGCCCGACCGCAAAGGGCACGGCATCGGCACGTTTCCACAGGCAGCCGAAAATCGTTGTCACCAATCCGAAGGTGGCAATGACTTCCGATCCGAACTGCGCGGGGCCTGCGCGCATATTGGTGGAAATCTGAATGAGCGTATCCTCGAACATGAAATGCGCGGCGATCGTTCCGATGATGGCGCCGGCGATCTGTGCGAGGAGATAAAGCAGCGCCTCGCTGAGGGTCACCTCACGGCGCAGTAGAAAAGCCAGCGTCACCGCCGGATTGAAATGCGCCCCCGAAACCGGCCCGAACACCAGAATGAGAACGACCAGAATGGCGCCTGTCGCAATGGTATTGCCAAGCAATGCAATTGCCACATTTCCGCCTGCAAGGGTTTCGGCCATAATGCCTGACCCCACCACGGTGGCGAGCAGAAACGCGGTGCCCAGAAACTCAGCCGCAAGTTGACGTTGCAAGTTGATCGGGGGTGTCGTCACGGCGCGGTACCTTTTTCGGATTGGCGTGCCTGTGAGGCGGGATCGCCCGCGCCGATTTCGCGCAGCCTTTTTTCAAGCGCCAGACGCTCAAGCTGGGCAAAGGGTAATTCGACGAAAATTTCTATCCGGGCGCGGATCTGCCGGAATATTTCCTGAAACTGGGCGCGTGTTTCCGCATCGCTGCCCTCAAAGGCTGCGGGGTCTGCAAACCCCCAATGGGCGCTGATGGGCTGACCGGGCCAGATCGGGCATTGCTCGCCCGCCGCATTGTCACAAACCGTGAACACGAAATCCATCTCCGGCGCATCGGGGGCGGCAAATTCATCCCAGCTTTTGCTGCGCAATCCCGTGGTCGGGATCCCGGCGATTTCCAGGGTCCCCAGCGCATGGGGGTTCACTTTGCCGGTGGGATAGCTGCCGGCGCTGAACCCTTTGAAACGACCGAAGCTGTAGAAGTTCAGGGTCGCTTCGGCCATGATGCTGCGCGCGGAGTTGCCGGTACATAGAAACAGCACATTTTTCGTGTCGTTACTCATGCGTTTTCCACCTCGTTATATTGAAGAGCGGCCTGTTCGCAGTCAGCATCGGGGTCAAGCGCACAGCAATTCTCCGTCAGATAGTCGACCAGGGATTGCATGCGGTCAAAACGCGCCGAATAGATGATGGAACGGCCGTCGCGTACGGCATGCACAAGCGTGGCATTGTGCAGTTCCTTCAGGTGGAACGACAGGGTTGCCGGCGCACAGTTCAGCCGGTTGGCGATGTCGCCGGCGGCGATCCCGCGCGGTCCCGCCTCGACAAGCAGCCGGAAGACGGCAAGCCGGGTTTCCTGCGCCAGGGCAGATAGTGCGGCGAGTGCATGATTACTTTTCATAATTCGAAAATATTGGAATTATCGAAATAACGAAAGTGATAATTTTGTGACGGCGCTGATTGCGTGGGCGGGCGGCGCTAGAGGGTGGGATTATCGGTCGAGCTGAACTGGGAGGAGCCGGAATATAATCCGATAATGCCCGGCGAATAGCCCGGTGGCAGGAGAGGGGGCAGGTGGGGCGCAAAACTTGTCGCCAACAGCTGTGTCGGGTCGAAATTCCCTGCCTGCGCGAACCGTGCCGCACCGAATTCAGCATCCGACAGCAGCGCGCCGTCGAAAATCGTGTGCCGGATGCTGCTATTGTCGAAGCTGGCCCCTGCCAGCTGGGCGTTGCGGAAAACCGCGCCGCGCAGATTGACCCCGTTGAAATTGGCGCCGCGCAGATCGGCGCCGGTGAAATTGACCTCGGCCATGGAGAGGCGCGAAAAATCCGCATCCACCATTTCAAGGCCGGCGAAGTTCGCCTTGTCCAGGCTGATTGTCGTCTGGCTGGGGAAATTCGCGTTGAGCAGGCGGCACAAAATTGCCAGGCTGACCATCACATCGGGACCAGGCCGGCTTTGCGTGCGCGATTTTGTGTGTTCGAGGATATAGGCGGCAACGGTTGCGGTAATCAGACGAACTTCGCCAGGGGCATCGGCGCTGCGTTCTTCCAGTTCAAGCAGCGTATCGATTCGCGCGGTAATATCCCCGAAGCGCAACTTTTCAAGCGCAGCATGATGATGCAGTGCGGGCAGCCGCAATTTTTCGCGTGCAATCCGTTCGGCAAGCCGCGATTGCGGTGGCGGCGCGCCCCGATTGTCGGCGCGCAGGGCTGATGGCGGAAATTGCTGTGCCTGTTTTTGTTGTTGTCCCTGTCCGTGTTTCTGTCCCTGATACCAGGCAGGGGGTGCGAGAAGTTTCAGCTCCTTCCCCGCATGGCTGTCTGAAACTTTGCCCGGTGGCGGCTTGTCTGGGCCGATCGCGGTGCGGTCGATTATCCGGTTTTGCGGTCGCATCGCATCCCAGACTTTAGTGAGTTTCTGGAATATCGGATTCACATCGCAAATCCCGCATCATTGCCGGTTCTGAATATAACGATTGCCACGTTTTCTGAATAAAGCCGGGACTGTTCTGGCCGCCATATTGTCAGCGGATTTTCAAATTGTAGCCCGGAATGGCCGCTTTACAAAAGCTATTGCCCTGCCGCATGCAGTTTCAGGGCGCTGTAAATCACGTCATGAACCGGCGTGGCGACGCCCGCCTGCCGCCCCAGCCGGCGAACCCCGCCCGACAGCCATTCGACTTCAAGGCGGCGGCCATGCTCAAGATCCTCGAGCAGCGAGGGTTTCAACTCATGGGGTAAGGCATTCGCCATCTGGAAAATCGATTGCGCCGTATGCGCGGGCAGGGCGATCCCCAGGGCGCGGCCGACCTGTTCGGCTTCGTGCAGGGCCGTATCAAGCAGGGCGCGTGCGTCGAGGTCTTCGCGGACAATCCCAAGCGGCGCGCGCGCCAGCCCCATCACGCCCGAAAAGGCCGCGACCAGAACGAATTTTGACCAAAGGCTTGCCATGATGTCGGGTTTGAAACGCGCTTCGAACCCGGCACTTGCGCAACAATCGATGAATTGCTGCGCCCGCTGCGACAGCCTGCCGTCCAGTTCGCCAAAATCCATATAGCCGGGGCTGCCGACATGACGGATGACGCCGGGCTGCTCGATATTGGCCGAGACATAGGCGGCGCCGGGCATCAGGCGGTCCTTGCCGATCAACGGGGCGAGCATGTCGGTCACCTCAACCCCGTTCTGAAACGTGACCACATAGCTTGTGTCGTTCGCAAGCAGCGGCGCAAGTGCCGCGCCCGCGCTTTCCACGTCGTACAGCTTGACGCAGAACAGCACGATATCCACGGCGCCGATCCGCGCGGGCTTGTCGGTCGCCTGCACCGGAGAGATGGTAAAATCCCCGTCGGGCGACAATACGGTAAGGCCGCGCTCGCGCAGGGCGGCAAGATGGGCGCCGCGTGCGATAAAATGCACATCGGCCCCCGACTGGGCGAGCTTGCCGCCGAAGAACGCACCCATGCCACCGGTGCCGAATACCGCAATTTTCATTTTCGACCCCCTGAAATTAACGTCGCTTCCCGCTGCGGCCAGCCATCGTTGTGTGGTTATGTCAGGCTGGCGCAGAAGCGCTGAATACGCGTACAGGCTTCGGTCAGCGCCTCGGTCGAGGTGGCGTAGGAAATACGGAAATGCGGCGCAAGCCCGAATGCGGAACCCTGCACCACCGCAACGCCTTCCTGCTCCAGCAGTGCTTTCACGAAATCCTCATCGGACCCGATTACTTGCCCGCCCGTGGTTTTCTTGCCGATGCAGCCGGCACAGCTGGGATAGACATAAAAGGCGCCTTCGGGTTTGGGGCAACTGATACCGCTGGCCTGATTGAGCATTGAAACGACAAGATCGCGCCGCTGCTGGAAAACCCTGGCGCGTTCGGGGATGAAATCCTGGGTGCCGTTCAGCGCCTCCACCGCAGCCCACTGGCTGACGGAGCTGGGATTCGAGGTCGATTGCGTCATAATTTTTGCCATGGCCTTGATCAGCGCTTCAGGGCCGCCGGCATAGCCGATCCGCCAGCCGGTCATCGCATAGGCCTTTGACACCCCATTCATGGTCAGGGTGCGGTCGTAAAGGCCGGGCTCGACCTGCGCGGGGGTGGCAAACTGCATGCCGTCATAAAGCAGATGCTCATACATATCGTCGGACAGCACCCAGACATGCGGATGCCGCAGCAGCACCTCGGTCAGCTTCTTGAGATCCGCGGCACTATAGGCGGCACCTGACGGATTGCTCGGCGAGTTGAAAAACAGCCATTTGGTGCGCGGCGTGATCGCGGCTTCGAGCGCTTCTGCCGTCACGCGGAAGCCTGTATCGATACTGGTGTCGACAAAGACGGGCTTGCCACCGCCAAGCAGCACGATGTCGGGATAGGAAACCCAATAGGGCGTCGGGATAATCACCTCGTCACCCGGATTAAGGGTCGCCATCATCGCATTATAGATGATCGGTTTGCCACCCGGTGCGACCGAGATTTGCGCGGGTGTGTAATCAAGCCCGTTCTCGCGTTTGAACTTTGCGCAGATGGCCTGCTTGAGTTCAGGAATGCCGTCGACGGGTGTGTATTTCGTCTCACCCCGCTCGATGGCGGCGATTGCGGCCTGCTTGATATTGTCCGGCGTATCGAAATCCGGCTCCCCCGCGCCAAGCCCGATGATATCGCGCCCCTGTGCGGTCAGATCGCGGGCAAGCTGGGTGACCGCCATGGTGGCGGAAGGTTTGATACGCGAAAGCGATTCAGCAAGGAAGGACATGGGCCTGTCGCCGCTCCTGTTGGTCAAGGATGTAACGTTAACGAAATCTGCGTCAAATTAGTGGAGCGGGCAGGCGCATGCAATGGCGGAAAAGAATTGGCTGCAAACCCCGACTGTCGCGCGGGTCGGTCGGGCTTGTAGGGGCGCGCCCTGTCACGAGTGTGCATTTCGCTTATGTGAATTTTGCTCGTATGGCCGGCTTATGGGGCAGGCTTATGGGGCAGGCTTATGGCGCTGTTGCGCCCAGGGGCCGGATCGTCAGTTCAAGCGGACGATCTTCCTGTTGCCTGAATGCAATCGTAGCGATGTCGAAATATTCCAGCAGCTTTGCCTGGGTTTGCAGATGCCCGCTTGTCTTTTCGACGGTGATGCGCGAGGGACCGTCCGACAGGGCGAGCGGCAACAGCAGCTGGTCAGCCAGATACTGGTCCAATGTTGCCTGCGAGTGGTGATGGCCATGCAGCGCGTCAGTTGCCTGCGCGGCGAGCTGCGAGGCGTCTGGCGGGGTATCGGGTTCTTCAATTGCGCAGAAACCGGCGCGGCAATTGCTGTACTCAGCGGTGAGGAACAGGCCGGATGCGACGCCATCGCCGCCTAATGTCAGGGGAGTGATCTCTGTCTCCACAGCGAGCGGGGCAAGCCGCGCGCGTGCGTCATCGGCAAGCTGGTGTGCAAATTCTTCCGGTCTGTTCAGCCCGACGGCCCGACCGCTGATGCGTGTGAGCGGCCCGCGGCGGGTCAGTGTCAGGGCGCGAAACCGGGCATTATCCGGGCTTGCGATCGCTGCCGCGATCTCGCCTCCGCCGCCCGGATACCAGCCCCATTTGGTCAGTGTGACGGTTGCGGGCGGTCCGATAAGCGCCTGCATGGGCGCCCAGACATCGATCAGATAATCGGCTGTAGGGCTCCAGGCGACATGGGTGCCGCCGCCAATGCACAGATTTGTGATCCCGCGTGCCAGGGCAAGGGGCGGATAAACGGTGTGCAGAATAAGGGTTGCCGCGCCTGCGCTGCCTTCCGGACGGGCGGCCCCCACATCCCAGCTATAGCGGGCCGCCCTTGCCGGCGCTCTGGGGGTAAAGCTGATTTGCTTGCTGTCGAGACGGGCGCCGTCCACCGCTGCGTCGCATATTTCAGCGGCCGCCAGTACAGCGGTCAGATGCTCCGCCGCAAGACCCGGATTGGGCCGGTTGGCGCGGATGTCGGTAATTCGTATCGGACGGCCTGTTATGATCGACAGCGCAAGGCTTGAGCGCAGGATCTGGCCGCCGCCTTCGCCATAGCTGCCGTCGATTATAATTGATTCTTTACGCATTAAGGTTAAGATACATTTTTTACAGTCGCCTTGCCTCCCTTCGTTTTCAGGCGGGTAATCGACTGTCGCGTATTTTAGTTCCGAATATTTATTCAACGTTGATTTTAAAGAGCGCATTTTACCAAAGCGCATTAGTTGAGGCATAAATGACCAAGCGGATGTGGCTGACGGGTCCTTTCGTCAGCGTTGGTCTGTTACTTTTCATGCTGGGTTGCACGCCGCCCTCCATGCCTTTGAGCTTGTGGCGCGGCGGCGATGCGGGCCTGCCGCTTGCGGAACAGGCGCAGTATGGTCATGTCGAAAAAACACCCCGGATGCATCGTGCCGATGCGGCACTGAAAGCCTCTGTTATCGCGCAGGGGCTGACGCTGGCCCAGGGGGCGGAAGCCGCTTTCCAGAAGGGACTGGAAGCGCTTAACAAGGCGGATTTCGCGCTTGCGATGCGGCGGTTCAATCAGGGCTGGGTGCTTGATCCCGATAATGCGCGGGTGCATTCGGGTTTTGGTATCGTCGCTTTTGTGCGCGATAGCGATTTTGCGGCGGCAAAGGCGCATTTCGAGCAGGCGCGGGCATTGGAGCCGGGCGATCTGGGTGTCAAGATCAGCTATGCGCGGGTGCTTGAGGAAAGCAATCATCTTGAGGAGGCAATCGCGCTTTACGAGGATGTCCGCGCGAAAGATCCGACGATACCGCTTGTCTATGTCGGGCTGGTACGTGCTTATGGCAAGGCCGACAATATCGAACGCACCCTGTTTTTTGCCCGTGAGGGAAAGCGTCGGGGCGCGGAAATTCAGGAGACCTTCATCGAGCGGATCGAGCAGTTGCACGCAATCCGCTCCGCCAGAGGCTAAGCCCGTTGATTAACGGGGCGCTTTGCCGATAGGTTGCCCGGCAAAACAACCCGTCAACAGCAACAGCAGGTGAAGCCATGGCCAATCGTGCCCGCCCCCGTCGTAGCGTTCTTTACATGCCCGGCTCGAATGCCCGGGCACTTGAAAAGGCAAAATCCATTCCCGCCGATGCGCTGATCCTGGATCTAGAAGATGCGGTTGCGCCTGATGCGAAGGAACTGGCGCGTGGACAGGTCTGCAAGGCGGTCGCAGAAGGCGGTTACGGCAAGCGGGAAATCGTGATCCGCGTGAACGGGCTCGATACGCCCTGGGGGCTTGACGATCTGGTCAATGCTGCGGCCGTCAAACCCGATGCGGTACTGGTACCCAAGGTCAGCGATCCGGGGATGCTGCACAAGGTCGAAGGTATTCTGGACAGCCAGAATGCACGCGATACCGACATCTGGGCGATGATGGAAACCCCGCTGGGCATTCTGCATGCCGAGGAGATCGCAGCCGCCACGCCGCGGCTTGCGGTCTTTGTCATGGGCACAAATGATATTGCCAAGGAAATGCGCAGCGCGCATACCCCGATGCGTTTGCCGATGATGACGAGCCTGGGTCTTTGTCTGCTGGCGGGCCGCGCCCATGGTGTGTCGGTCATTGACGGCGTGCATAACGATATCAAGGACGAGCAGGGCTTTGCGGCGATCTGCGAACAGGGGGTGGAGCTTGGCATGGACGGCAAGACCCTGATCCATCCCAGTCAGGTCGGGCCGTGCAATGAGATTTTCAGCCCGAGCGAGGACGAAGTCGCGCTGGCACGGGCGATCATCGCGGAATTTGCAAAGCCGGAAAATGCGGGCAAGGGCGTTGTTACGGTCGAAGGCAAGATGACCGAATTGCTGCATGCGGAAATTGCAAAGCGCACGGTGGCGATCGCCGATGCGATCAAGGAGCTTGAAGCGGCGTAGCTGCGGCCGCCGAACAGCGCGGTGGTGCGGGCAGGGGCGAAGGACTGTGCCTGCCGCACCGGCGCGGAGTGCCTGCGCTCAGGCGGTAATGTTAAAGAACTGCAGATGCCAGTTCATTTCCTCTTCATCCATCGGAAAATCGACGCCATTGCGCGCAAGGCAGATATCGCCTGATGGCACCTGCCCGATTTCGCGTTGGATGGTCAATGCGGTGCGCATCGACAGTCCCGCTTTCCAGGACAGGGCGGTGATGGCTTTACCGCTGCGCGACTCGAGCACCCGCTTGCATGCCAGACCCGAAATTCCCGCAAACAGCGAGATGGCCTCGGAAACAAATTCGCGCCGATGGGCGCTTGCGGCGGCCGCGACCGCAGCCTCGTCAAGTTTTCCGGCATCGAACAGTTCTTTGGCATTGCTTGCGGTACTTTCCCCCTCAAGTTCAGGTGTCAGATCCTTTTCTTCCTTTATTTTCGCCTGAATACGCCGCTTGAGCAGGCTTGTTGTCTTGTCATCAAGCTGAAGGTCGTCACGCTCAAGCAATGTGCTCAGAAGCGCAGAGGCGACAAAGCCCGCAACCCGGCGGACAGCGCGCAGCGACAGTTCCGGCCGCATGACGATCGGCTGATGCCAGTCGTGAATGTCTTCAGCCTGGCTGATGATCGAATCAAGCGTTTCTTCCCGGATTTGAGCATTCTTGTTGGCAAGCAGGGCGGCGATCGCTGAAATATCCAGGCTGGCGACAACGGCATCGGCAACCGGTTCGCTGACCGCCGCACGCTGGGCGATGGGGGTAATGGCGCCATCGACGATACCGCTCGCCAGAATTTCCAGCAGATCGTCATCGGACAGAAGTGGTGAATATTGCAGCACCGGCGCACGCACCGCCGCCTCCACGTCTTTTGCCAGTCTTATTGCGATATTTTTGGGAACGTCCGTCGAATGTTTGATTTCTTCCGCGACGATCTCGCGGACGCGCGGCAATTGATCGCTTGCCAGCCTATCGAGGATCGATAGTGCCGTTTCACAGACTTTCTCCTGCGCCTCGCCCTGCAGGTCAGGCAGCAGCCGCGAGATCTTGCGCGCCAGTTCGCACCGCACCTCGTCATCTTCATCGGTGACAAGAATATTGCCCGCCTGCATCGGCGTCGATGGGTTGGCGGCAACTTTACGGCGTACTTTCGGAGATTCGTCGGAAGCGAGATGATACAGCATTTCAGGGCGCGCATCCTCACGCCCGGCCAGTTCGTTTCTGGCGGCAAAGTCATTGCGTTCAAGAACTTCGCGCGCTTCTTCATAGCTAAGATCGCCGGGAAGTTGCCTTACGCCGGGTATTTTTTTCAGTAGCTTTTTCAGCATCGACGCTTCCTCATTCCTTGTCGCAGCTAAGCATGTCACCGCCATCTGTCTTTTCACCGGGAGGGGCAAATTCGAAGCGGTTTTTTCCGCCGCGCTTGGCCTTGTACATGGCGTTGTCGGCGCGATTGAGCAGATCGGCAAGCGCCTCCCCGTCGGCGGGGTCGGCCACGGCGATTCCAATCGACAGTCCCAGTCGGGGCAAACCGCTATCTGCATCGATACCGGCATCGCTATTGATCCGGCCCAGATTACCCAGCAAATGCTCCGACTTGGATTTCGCGCCCGAAGCGGTTGTAGCTTCAAGCCACAGGGCGAATTCATCGCCACCCAGCCGGGCGCATAAATCGCCAATTCGGCTGCCTGTTGTCAGAAGCGCCGCAATATCGCGCAGCACCCGGTCGCCGGCTTCATGTCCGAATGTGTCATTGACGGTTTTGAAGTTATCGAGATCGATATACAGCAGAACGCCGGTCTGCCCGGTGCGCGATTGATGCGCGAGTCTTTTGGTCAGGTCGCTTATGAAGGCGCGTCGGTTGAGAAGACCGGTCAATTCATCGGTGCGCGATTGCGATTCCAGCAGTGTGAGCTGGTTGGCATGAGCGATGGCGATGCCGATATTGGCGGCAACCGCTTCCCATAGGGGGATATCTGAGTCCGTATCGACGGATCTGACTTCCGGGCGTTGTTCCGCCTGTTCGGCCTTGATTGCCCAGATGGCGCCGTTCACAACCCCGCCATGACTTGTCGGGGTCAGAAGATGGAGCGCACCGTCAATCGTCACTTCCTCGGTACAGCTTGTACCTGGCGACAAGGTGTCAAGTCGGGCGAACACGGCGTCAGGCATGGGGACCGGTTGCGCATGTTGCGGCGTGCAATATTCCCCGAGTGGGGCGGGGTGGCCGCCGGGGGCAACAGACAGGATTGTGGTTTGCAGAAAGCCGCAGGCATGCGCGATGATTTCCGCCGCATCCGTATAGGCGACTTCCAGATCCAGTGTCCGGTTTGTCGCATCCACCACCGCGCGGATCTGATCTTCACGTCGCCGCATGCGTGTGAGCGCCTGCTGCCGCAGATGGGAATCGGTAATGTCCTTGCATACGCCGCGCGCGCCGCGCCATTCGCCATTGCGGCTGAAATTAGGCAGGGCGGATATGATGCAATAGCGGCGTTCGCCATCCGCGCCGGTCAAGGTCAGCGGTGTATCATCCACCGGTTCGCGGGTCACAAACGGTATCGTCGGGGGCAGGCCATCGCCCAGATCAACCAGTTCGATGCTGGCCTTGCCATTCAGTGCCTTCGCACTGTAACCCAGCGCACCTTTGGCGCTGACAAAGGAAAATACCCCGTTTTCGTCGGTTTGCCAGGAAAAATCCGAAGAACAGCGGGCCAGGTCGCGATAAAGATCGCGGGATTCGACAAGTGCGAGGCGCATCGCCTGCTCGACACTGACGTCGCGCGCGAAAATGATCGCCAGATTATTCTGCGGCACCGCGCTCTTGCCGGTTGCGGCGGGTGCCTGGGCCGGCAGGCCCGTAAAGTGATAGACGACCCGTTCGGCGCCGCCAATGCCTGCGGGAATCAGCGTCTGGCCGATAGCGGGCTGGGCCGAGGCGATAATGCTGGCTGCAAGCAGGCGTAATTCCTTTGCATGATCCTGTGACAGGGCTGTGACCAAACGGTCGGCTGCGTCATTGGCCTGAATAATGCCTGTTGTGCCAAACAGCAGGGCCGGGCCGGGAAAGCCCGCAATGACATTTTCGAAATCGGCCCCGATCCCGGATACGGGCGAGGTTGCCCGCCGCCAGAGGGCCACGCGTGAGCTACGCACCTGTATCCCCTTCGCAGAAACAAGATGAACGTCTTAACCGGAGGCGGGCATCTTGCACGCTATCGGTTAACCGCCGATTACTGCGGGCAGGAAATCCGGTACGGGGCCGCCAATCCTAAATCGTCTGCTCGCGGGTTGCCTGAAACCGCAGCTCGGGCCAGTCTTCGATCGCCTTGTTCAGATGCCAGTCATTGCGCGCGAGGAAAACCAGACAACCGTCATGATCCTCGGCCAGGCTGGCTTTGTTCTCATCGGCGAATTTCTTGAGCATCTGCGGGTTATCCCCTTCCACCCAGCGCGCGGTGATTACGGGTGCAGCCTCGAAACGCACCGGGATCGCATATTCGGTGCGGATACGGTCGGCAAGCACATCGAATTGCAGGATGCCGACAACGCCGACAATCCAGTCAGCGCTGAGGGTGGGTTTGAAGACGCTGCCCGCGCCTTCTTCGGCCAGCTGCACAAGCGCGCGGCCAAGATGCTTGGCCTTCATCGGGTCGTCGGAGCGGACACGGCGGAGGATTTCAGGGGCAAAACTCGGAATACCGGTAAAGCGGATATCCTCCCCCTCGCTCAGCGCATCGCCGATCCTGAGCTGGCCGTGATTGGGAATGCCGATGATGTCGCCTGGGAAAGCCTCTTCGGCAAGTTCGCGGTCCTGCGCCAGAAACAGCACCGGATTATGCAGATTCATGATCTTGCCGCTGCGTGAATGTTTGAGTTTCGCACCGCGTTTGAAATGCCCCGAACAGAGGCGAAGAAAAGCAATCCGGTCCCGGTGCTTTGGGTCCATATTGGCCTGGATTTTAAAGACAAAGCCCGTAACCTTGTCTTCCCCGGGGTCGATCTGCCGTGTCGCTGTTCGTTGTAGGCGCGGTGGCGGGGCGAATTCACACAGCCCGCGCAGTAGTTCACGCACGCCGAAATTGTTGATGGCGCTACCGAAATAGACAGGGGTCAGATGCCCCTCGCGATAGGCGGCCAGGTCAAAGGGCGGGCACAGCCCGCGCACCATTTCCACCTCTTCGCGCAGCTGCGCAACCGCATAATCGGGCAGCAGCGCATCAAGCCGGGGGTCGTCGATGCCTTCGCAGACCTCCCCCTCGTCTGTGCTGCCCCGTTCCACCAGCAGCAGCCGGTCGCGCAGCAGGTCATAGCAGCCCAGAAAGTTGCGCCCCATGCCGATCGGCCAGCTTGCCGGGGTAACATCCAGCGCCAGATTCTGCTCGACCTCATCCAGCAGATCGAAGGGTTCGCGCGCTTCGCGGTCCATCTTGTTTATAAATGTGGCAATCGGCATGTCGCGCAGCCGGCAGACCTCGAACAGCTTGCGGGTCTGGCTTTCAATCCCCTTGGCGGCATCAAGCACCATCACCGCGCTGTCGACCGCGGTCAGGGTGCGGTAGGTATCTTCGGAGAAATCTTCATGGCCGGGGGTGTCGAGCAGGTTGAAGATGCGGTCTTCGAAGCCGAATGTCATGACCGAGGATGCGACCGAGATGCCGCGTTCCTGTTCCACTTTCATCCAGTCCGAACGCGCGCGCCGCTGATCGCCGCGTGCTTTGACAGCGCCCGCCTGCTGGATCGCGCCGCCAAATAGCAGCAGTTTCTCGGTCAGGGTCGTCTTGCCCGCGTCAGGGTGGGAAATGATCGCAAAGGTGCGACGAATTTTTACGGCTTCGGATAGATCATTCATAGTTGATTGATATTATGGGGCGTTTGCTAGCAGAATTTGACTGTTTACCCCTCATTGCTGTCGTGCGCCGTATCTGACTGTCATCCGCAGCCACGGGCGTGCATCAAACCGGCCGGAGAGGATTTGATTTCGAGGTATATAACACAGTGTTGACCCTTTACGATGATATGATTTCGGGCAATGGCTACAAGGTCAGGCTGATGCTCAGCCAGCTCCGCATCCCGTTCCGGTATGTGTCGGTGGATGTGGTCGCCGGCGAAACGCGCAGACCGCAGTTTCTGGCGATCAACCCGAACGGTCAAATTCCCGCCATCGTGCTGGATGATGGCCGGACATTATCCCAGTCGAACGCGATCCTGCTCTACTTTGCGGAAGACACCCCCTTGCTGCCGCACGATAAATTCGCCCGCGCCGAGATCAATCAATGGCTGTTTTTCGAGCAATATAGTCATGAACCTTATATCGCCGTGTTGCGTTTCTGGCAGCATTTGCCCGGCGGGCCGGACCGGGCGCAGCAGGCGCGGCTGCCGCAGATGCTCGATAAGGGCAATGCGGCGCTGCGCGTCATGAACATGCATCTCGGCGACAAGCGCTTTTTTGTCGGCGACCGCTATTCCATCGCCGATATCGCGCTTTACGCCTATACCCATGTTGCTCAAGAGGGCGGTTTTGACCTGCGGCATTTTCCGCATGTGCGGGACTGGCTGGCCCGGGTCCGCGAACTGCCCGGCCACATTGCAATTGACGAAGCCTGCGGCGCGCGCGATTGAAAATGCCTGCGGCGCTAGCGCTTGAACTGTTTGCCCAGGGTCAGGCTTTGCCGGTGATAGTTTGATCCGATGGCGCCGCCATAAGGGGCATCGGTGGACTGGGTCAGGCGCTCGACCGCGACACGGCCGACGATCTGCCCATGTTCGACCATGAAGGGGACTTCATGGGCGCGCACCTCCAGCACGATCTTGCTGCCTTCGGCTACCCCGTCCGTATAGCCGAAACCTGGATCGAAGAAACCGGCATAGTGCACGCGGAATTCGCCCACCATGGTGTCATAGGCGACCATGTCGGCGGCCAGGTCATCGGGGACCGCCACCTTTTCCTTGGTCGCCAGAATATGAAACTCATCCGGATACAGAATAAGACCGCCTTCCTTTGGCAGGAACACCCGTTCCCAGAAGGCGTCGACATCGTAGTGACCGACTTTGTCGATATCGATTTCCGCGCTGACCTTGCGGGCTTTGTAGCCGATCAGGTCACTGTCACCAGTCGCGGAAATATCGACCGACAGGGCAATCGCGCCCTCTTTTACATTGGCCGGCCCGTCTTCGTCGCGCACGATCCGGACCTCCTCGTCGAGCCGGCGGATAAAGGCGTTGCTTGAAGGCGGGGTGCCCGATTTGAGGCGCAGCTGTGCAAGCCGGCTGCCCTGGCGCACTTTGACATTGAAAGACCGGGGTGCAATCTCAAGCCATAGCGGACCGGAATAGCGTTCGGGAATCTGGTCAAACTCCACACCATAATCGGTAATCACCCGGCAGAAGACGTCAAGCCGCCCGGTTGAGCTTTTCGGGTTGGCGACACCGGAGATGCGTTTGCGCAGTTGCAGCGTCTCCATCAGCGGTACGAGATAAACATGTCCGGTCTGCAGTACCGCGCCGACTTCCAGATTGATTTTGCGCCGTGTAACAAGTGGCAGCTTGTCGCGCACGGTCAGGCGCGGTCCGGGCAGAAAGCTTGCCGCGATCTCATAGGCAACCGGGCCAAGGCGCAGATCGATACTGGCGGGCTGGATCTGCTGCGGGTCGGGGGCCTCGGCCGCCTGAATTTCACCGCGTGCGAAGGCCGCCTTGAGCCGCTGCGCGGGCCAGACGCCCGATTGCGCATCCTGCGGCAGGGCAAGCTCGGGCAGCAGCGGTTGTGTATCGGTATCGCTTGTCTGACGATTTTCTGCCATGGTGCGCGGGTCTGGTCGCTCAAAGAAGGGGCGTTGACCCTCTCTTATCGGTCAACCGGCGGTGCGGGTCAATCTGTCACGCATTGCGGGCCAATGCGTCCTTGGCAGTTCGCGGTACGCAGTCTAAAATCATGATAAGAGATAATAATCAAGTCAGGGAGAGTTCGATGGCGGCGAAGGTTGCTTATGATGCGCTGATCCATCCAGATCGTGTGCATGGATCGCTCTATATTGATCCCGCGATTTTTGAAGATGAGATGGAAAACATCTTCCATAAAGGGTGGGTATTTGTCGGGCACACGAGTGAGGTGCCCAATATCGGTGATTTCGCGCGTCGACAGATCGGGCGTCAGCCTGTCCTCATCCTGCATACCCCCCGCGACGGGGTGAAGCTGTTTCTTAATCGCTGCACGCATCGTGGTAATCTTCTGTGCACACGCACGCGCGGCAACGCCAACAGCTTTACCTGCCCCTATCACGGCTGGAGCTTTGGCATTGGCGGGGAATTGCGCGGCATGCCGATGCCCGGCGGCATGGGGGACAGCTTCGACAGGGAGGCGTTGTCGCTGGCCGAGGTGCCGCGCGTCGGTATTCACCGCGGTTTCATCTTCGCCTCGCTGGCCCGCGAGGGCATGAGCTTTGAGGAATATCTGGGGGATGCGAAGATTTTGCTCGACCGGGCGGCGGATCTGTCGCCCGAGGGGGAGGTGGATCTGAGTGCCGGCTGGCTGAAGCACCGCTTCAAGGCAAACTGGAAGATGCTGCCTGAGAACAATACCGACGGCTATCATGTGGTGACGACCCATGCCTCCCTGTTGCGCGCGACGGGAGTTGCCGATTCTCTTGCGTTCAACGATGAGAAGGGCGATCCCTCGCTCATCCGCGATTGGGGCGGCGGGCATACCGAGCTCGATTTCGCGCCGCGTTACAAGATGATGGGGATGCCGTTCCTGTGGTTTGGTGGCACCTCACCCAAGAAATTGCCCAATTATGTGGCCGCCATGCGCGAGACTTACGGCGATGAAGTTGCAAATGAGCGCATGATGGACGGGCCGCCGCATGCCATCATTTTTCCCAACCTGTTCCTGGCGGAACTCAATATCACCTACTTCTACCCGGTCAGCACCAATGAGGTCGTGCAGTATTACACGCCGATGCTGCTGAAGGGCGCGCCGGAAATCAATGCGCGCGCCATCCGCCAGACAGAAGGCGCGATGGGGCCGGGGTCGTTCCTGCTGCCCGAGGATGCCTGCATGGCCGAGCGTAACCAGCTTGGGCTGGCGGCGCAGTATCCCGAATGGCTCGATCTCCGGCGCGGCATGGGGCGCGAGCAGGTGGACGAGGCTTCGGGCCTTTTGAGTTCGGTTGTCTCTGATGAAACCACAAATCGCGCATTCTGGCGGCACTACCTGTCCGTCATGTCCGAAGCGGCATAAGGGGCAGGGATATTATGTTGTCAGAGAGTGAATGCCGGGAAGTCGAGGCATTTTTGTTCAAGGAAGCGCGTCTGGCCGACGAGTCCGATTATGACGGGTGGGAAGCATTATGGGCCGATGATGCCCTTTATTGGGTGCCGACCCGGCCCGATGCCGACCCGGAAACGGAGGTTTCGCATATCTACGATAACCGGACCCGGATCGCCACGCGTATCAGGCAGCTTAAATCCGGTGTGCGCTATAGTCAGACACCTGCATCGCCCATGCGCCGTGTCCTGTCCAATATCGAAATCGAAAAGATGTCGGACGATGAATATGAGGCGGCGGCGAATTTCATGCTGATGGAGCTGGCGGTGCAGTCGACGCGCAATATGAACCTGTGGGGCGGGCGCGCGATCTACCGGTTGCGTCGCGAAGGGGGCAAGCTGCGGCTGTGTAGCAAGAAAATTCTGCTGGTCGATGCGGACGAGCCGATCGCCAACCTTTCGTTTTTGATCTGATTTAAGTAAAATTTAGTATAACTTCGTCGAAATTTGGCGAAGTATGCACCTCAATGTGCCGAGGCAAGGATGCGCGGCACGATTTTTTGATTGAGGTGATCCGCAATGGCCTGGTGGCTGCTGCGGCTGTTTTGCCTGCCGGTTGGGAATAAGAGAATGTCGGCTGAAACTGAACTGGATGCCGTGCGCGACCAGCTGACCAAGGCAGAGGCTGAAATCCGGCATCTGCGGCGGACGGTTATTGTGCTGCGCGAACAGCTTGAGGAGCAGCAGGCCGCGCAACAGCTTAATCAGAGCGATGCGTTGCGTCCGCTTAGTCAGGAAAACCGACAGCTGCAGGGAACCATTTCGGCGTTGCGCGATACGCTGGAGGCAAAGCAGGAAGAATATTCCATCCGGATGCAGGAAGCCGCCAGCGCATCGCACCGTGAAATCCGCCAGTTGCACGAACAAATTCAGTGCATCCGGGAGGATATGGAAAAGCAGGCGGTGACAGCGGATGTCACACTTGAGGAAGAGCGGTTCAAATGGCGCCAGGAAGTGCGGATGTTACAGCAAACGATCCATGAATTGCGCGACCGGCTGGAACTGACCGACGCGTAAAAGCCCAGACGGGCAGCGAAAACAAAAAGAAATGGCGAGAGCATGGCGGAAGGAAGTGTAACAGAACTTGCACCTGTCGAACCGATGCAGGCGCTGCCCGATCATGACCGGCACAGCAATGTGCCGCAGACCTTGCTGTCGATTTCAAACCGCATTGCGACGTTCCGTTCGCTCGATCAGCAGCTGATTGTGCTCGTCGATGCGCTGGCCGAAGCGCTGGGGGCGGAGCGCGGCACCCTGTTTCTTTATGACACGGTGAATGACGAACTTTATTCTCATGTCGCGCAGGGCAATATCAATCGTGAAATCCGGCTCGAACGCGATAAGGGCGTTGCCGGTTACGTGTTTACCTCCGGAGAATCGGTTCTGATCGAGGACCCTTACGCGGACCCGCGATTTGACGCCTCGGTCGACCAGGCGACCGGCTTCCGGACGCAAAACATTTGCTGTGCGCCGGTGCGGACGCTCGATGGGGAAACGATCGGCGTTGCCCAGGCGCTGAACAGCCGGCATGGCACCTTCACCCAGGCGGATTTGCGGTTGCTTGAGGCTATCTCGCAGCAGGCGTCGATCACCATTCAGAACACGATTTATATGCAGCGGATGGAGGATGCCCGCGCGCAGGAAGCTGATTTCCTGAATATCGTTGCCGGTGTGGCATCCGAAATCAATCTCGGCCCCTTGTTGCAGATGATCATCAATGCAATCACGACCCTGCTGGAGGCGGACAGAACCAGCCTGTTTCTCAATGATGAGAAGACGCAGGAACTGTTCACCCATATCGGGCAGGGGCTTGAAACCTCAACCATCCGCATTCCCAATAGTGTCGGTATTGCGGGTACCGTTTTCACCAGTGGCGAAACGGTAAATATTCCCCATGCCTATGCCGATCTGCGCTTCAACCCCAGTTTTGACAAGCAGACAGGCTATTTCACGCGCTCGATCCTGTGTGTGCCGGTTGCGAACAAGGAAGGGAAAATTATCGGCGTCACCCAGGTTCTCAACAAGCGCGGCGGCCCCTTCACGACAGAAGATGAAGCACGGCTGAAGGCCTTTACATCGCAGATTTCCATGGCACTTGAGAATGCCAAGCTGTTCTCCGACGTGCAGGCCATGAAGAACTATAATGAGAGCATGCTCGAAAGCATGTCGAGCGCGGTGCTTACCTTCGATGACGAGCTGAAGGTCGTGACCTGCAATTCGGCCGGCGCGCGAATCATGAAGGTTGCGGAGGAGGATGTCGTCGGGGCGGAAGCCGAAGCCTTTTTCAGCGATGCCAATAGCTGGATTTTCGACGGGCTGAAAAATGTTGCCGAAACTCAGGATACGATGAATGTGCTCGATGCGAGCGCCGAATTCGGTGAGGAAACGCTGTCGATCAATCTGACTATTCAACCTCTGACCAATGATGAGGAAGACAATCTGGGCTGCATGCTGATGATGGAAGATATCTCCAGCGAAAAGCGTGTGCGCTCCACCATGGCGCGGTATATGGATGCAACGGTTGCCGACCAGTTGCTGAAAGCCGGTGGGACGGAGATTCTGGGCGGTGCGAGCAGTGAAGCTACCGTGATGTTCAGCGATATCCGCAGCTTTACCACCCTGTCCGAGGAGCTTGGCGCGCAGGGTATTGTCAGTCTGCTGAATGATTACTTCACAGAGATGGTGGATTGTATCGCTGATGAGGGCGGTATGCTCGACAAGTTTATCGGCGATGCGATCATGGCGATATTCGGAACGCCGCTGCCGCATGAGGATGATCCCGATCGTGCGGTGCGAACGGCAATTCAGATGATGCATCGGCTTGAGGAATTCAACAGGCAGCAGGAACAGGATGGCAAACGTGGCATTTCCATCGGCATCGGGCTGAACACCGGCAATGTGGTGTCGGGTAATGTCGGTTCCCCCAAGCGAATGGATTATACGGTCATCGGCGATGCGGTGAATCTTGCGGCCCGCCTTGAAAGCGCGACCAAGCAATATGGCGCGCACGTTCTGATCAGTGAATTTACCTATAACGGGCTGCGCGGCACCTATCGGATGCGCGAAGTTGATCGGCTTGTCGTGAAAGGCAAGACCGAACCGGTCGCGATCTATGAGGTGATGGATGTCTATGGCGAAGAGGAATTCCCCAATGTCGTGGATGTCTGCAATCGTTTCCGGGATGGACTTGGCCTGTATCGTGCGCGCAACTGGCCCGAGGCGATCCGTGAATTCGAGGCGGCGCTGGCGCTGCATGCCGGGGACAAGGCGTCGCAGCTCTATATCGACCGGTCGCAACAGCTGATTGCAAATCCCCCGGGCGATGACTGGGATGGCGTCTGGATCATGGAAAGCAAGTGATTGTGCATTGCACAATAGCAGCATTGCTCAAAATTTGGGCATAATGCCCCGGGAGTTGCCGAGATCGGCGGGTTTTCGCGATTTTTTGTCATTCTGGGGCATGCGAGTTGTGCGCCGCGATATTAATCTTCGCATACGCAGCGGGAATTTCGTGGATTGATCGGCGCCGTTGGGCGCGTCTGGCCCCTGATTGCGCGCCTGCCCCCTTATTATGCATGCATAATTTCTGTGCACTTGCTGTATGGCGGGGAGCTGTTTGGGGCAGCTCATCTTGTGCCGCGCCGGTGTCGCTGCGTCGGAAATCCCGGAAAACAGCGATTTTCCAGGTAATATCCTGTGGGGGGAGCGTGTGGCACAGCTCTTGCAAAATTAGCGCTGTTACCCCGCGATGTCTGTGGGGCGTATTTGTGGTTCGGTGATGAAGGTATTAGTGGTCGACGATGATCAGGAGCGCGCAAAAATGGTAGAGACCGCGCTCCGTTCTGAAGGGTATGAGGTCGATATCCGGCCTGGCTCGGCGACAGATTTCTGCGGCGTTCTGCAAAGTCAGGTCGAGCGCTGCAATCCCGATATCATCATTATCGATCTTGATTCCCCCAATCGTGACACGATCGAGCATATGCGTACGATCACGTCCGAGCGTCCGCGCCCCATCGTTATGTTTGCCGAAGAAGGCGAACCCGAGACCATTCGCGACGCTGTGGCGGCGGGGGTCAGCGCCTATGTGGTCAAGGGGTTGCAACTGGACCGGGTGCGGCCGGTCGTCGATGTGGCCATTGCGCGCTTTCGCGAAATCGAAAATCTGCGTGGTGAGTTGCGGCAGGCGCAGCAATCGCTTGTCGATCGCAAAGCGATTGATCGCGCGAAGGGATTGTTGATGAGCCGGCGCGGCTATGACGAGGAAACCGCCTATAAGGCCATGCGCGATCTGGCGATGGATCGCAATATGAAGCTGGTCGATGTCGCAAAAAGCATTATCGCGGCTGCGGATTTGTTGGTGTAGGAATGGATTTGGTGAACCAGGGCGAGGGTGGGGCGAATATTGCCGAGGCGGATCATCGCTTGCCGACCGCCGCATCTCTTTCGCTTGCCGGCCCCGACCGTCAAATCAGGTCGAAAACCGGGGACAGATCTGCTGTCGGCAAGCCTGAGCGCACGCTTGTTTCGCTGGGCTTTATTCCGCTGACTGACTGTGCACCGCTGGTGGTGGCAGTGGAGAAGGGGTTTTTCGCGCAGGAGGGGCTTGAGGTTTCGCTGTCGAAGGAACCCTCCTGGGCCAATATCCGCGACAAGGTTGCGCTTGGTGTCTTGGATGGCGCGCAGATGCTTGCGGGTATTCCGATTGCCGCAAGCCTTGGCATCGGCGCGGTGCGGACCTCGATGATTACGGCGCTCAGCCTGGATCTGAACGGCAATGCAATCACCCTGTCGCGCGCGCTGTGCGAGCGGCTGCGCGCGCACAGCCCCGCTCAGATGGCACAGCGGCCGCTGGATGCGGGTGTCTTGCGCGATGTAAGCGCTGCCTATGTCGGTGAACGGCGGCGGCCGATGACCTTTGCTGTGGTTTTCCCCGTATCCACACATAACTACCAGCTACGCTATTGGTTGGCGGCGGGCGGCATCGACCCTGACCGCGATGTGCGGATCGTCGTGGTGCCGCCTTCGCAGATGGTGGCGCATCTGGAAGCGGGCGATATCGATGGCTATTGCGTGGGCGAGCCGTGGAATGAAGTAGCGGTGGCGCGTGGCAGTGGCGAGGTTGTGATCACCGGTTATGAAATCTGGAACAACGGCCCCGAGAAAGTGCTTGGTGTCACCCGTGACTGGGCGGAAAATTTTCCCAACACCCATCAGGCCTTGCTGCGTGCGCTGATTCAGGCCGGGCAATGGGCAGACCAGCCCGAAAACAGGATGGAGGTTGCCCGGCTTATCGCGCAACCTGACTATGTCGATGCGGATTTCGATGTGGTCAAAATGTCGATGGCGGGTTCGTTCCGCTACGGGCAGGCGGCCGAGCCTGTGCAGCTTGCCGATTTCAACGTGTTTCACCGCTATGCCGCCGGTTTTCCGTGGCGCTCCCATGCGCTTTGGATTATGACGCAGATGGTGCGCTGGCGGCAGCTTGACGGGGCACGCGATCTTGTGGCTGCGGCGCGCGACATCTATCGCCCCGATATTTATCGCCAGGCAGCCGAAGCTGTCGGCATCGACTACCCCCTTCACGATTACAAGACGGAAGGGAAGAATTCCGGTCCCTGGACACTCTGCGATGCGAGCCGGGAAATTGTCATGGGACCAGATCTGTTTCTCGATGGCCGGATATTCGATCCGCAGGATACGGAGGGATATATTCGCTCCTTCGAGAAACGCCAACTGGCCGGCGGCGGGTTGCCGGCTCCGAACTCCAATGATGGTGCAGCCCAATGACGGGCATCGGAAATCTATCCCGCTTCAGACTACGCACGCTCAGGCCCCACCGATGGGGACCGGATCAGGCGGGTTTGAGGCGGTTGTCTTTACCTTGCGGAAGGGACATGACCGATGCGCGAAAAGCTTGTTGTCATTGGCAACGGCATGGCGGGAATGCGCTGTGTCGAGGAACTGCTTAAACTCAATCCAGACCTGTACGACATCACTGTCTTCGGGGCTGAGCCTTACGGCAATTACAATCGGATTCTGCTCTCACCCGTATTGGCGGGGGAGAAGACGGTTGACGATATCATGGTCAATGACCTGGCCTGGTATGCCGAAAATAATATTACGCTTCATGCCAACAAGACGGTCGTCGAAATCGACCGCCGTAACCACCGTATCGTGGCATCCGACGGAACGGTCGAACCGTATGACTGGGTGCTGCTGGCGACCGGATCCGATCCGTTTGTGATCCCTGTGCCGGGACATGATCTGCCCGGCGTGATCACCTTCCGCGATATTCATGACGTGGATGCGATGATCGATGCGGCAGGTCAGTACAGGAATGCCGTGGTGATCGGTGGCGGGCTTCTGGGGCTTGAGGCGGCGAACGGGCTGATGAAGCAGGGCATGGATGTCACGGTCGTGCATCTGATGGACAGCCTGATGGAACGGCAGCTCGATGCGACGGCGGGCGGCATGCTGCAGCGTTCGCTGGAAGAGCGGGGCATGAAATTCCGCCTCAGCACCGAGACCGAGGCCATTCTCGGCGACGGTCGTGTCGAAAAGTTGCGCTTCAAGGATGGCGAGGAAATTCCCGCCGACCTCGTCGTCATGGCGGTGGGTATTCGGCCCAATACCGCATTGGCGCAAAAGGCGGGCATTCACTGCGAACGCGGTGTGGTCGTCAGCGATACCATGCAGACATTCGATCCGCGGGTCTATGCGGTCGGCGAATGTGTGCAGCATCGCGGCCTGACTTACGGGCTTGTCGCGCCTCTGTTCGAGCAGGGCAAGGTCTGCGCCAATCACCTCGCCCGCCGCAGCTATGCCAGCTATCAGGGCTCGGTGACCTCGACCAAGCTCAAGGTCACCGGTATCGATCTGTTTTCGGCCGGTGAATTCCTGAGCGCCGAGGGGAGCGAGGAAATCGTCCTCTCCGACCCCCATAACAGCGTCTACAAGAAGCTGGTCGTGAAGGGGGACAAAATTCTGGGGGCGGTGCTTTACGGCGATACTGGCGATGGCGCCTGGTATTTCGATCTGATGCGCAACAGCAGCGATATTTCGGAATTCCGCGATACGGTGCTGTTCGGGCAGGCGCATCTGGGCGATTCCGGGACAGGCGGCGAGGATCGGGTTTCGGCGTTGCCCGACAACGCGGAAATCTGCGGCTGCAACGGCGTCTGCAAGGGCGATATCTCCGCAGCGATTGTCGAGAAAAACCTGTTCACCCTTGAAGATGTTCGCGCCCATACGAAGGCGTCCTCTTCCTGCGGCTCCTGCACAGGGCTTGTCGAGCAGCTTCTGGCCAGCATCGTTGGCGATTACTCGACTTCACCCAAACAGAAGCCGCTTTGCGGGTGTACGGAGCATACCCATGACGAGGTGCGCCAGACGATTGTTTCCCAGTCCCTGAAATCGATACCGGCGGTGATCGAGTTTCTCGACTGGCAAAGCCCGGATGGCTGCCATGTTTGCCGGCCGGCGCTGAACTATTATCTGATCTGCGCCTGGCCGGGCGAGTACAGCGACGATCAGCAGTCGCGTTTCATCAATGAACGCGCCCACGCAAATATCCAGAAAGACGGCACCTATTCGGTCGTCCCGCGCATGTGGGGCGGGGTTACCACCCCGGCCGAGCTGCGCGCGATCGCGGATGTGGCCGACAAGTATGATATCCCCACCGTCAAGGTCACCGGCGGACAACGGATCGATCTGCTGGGTGTGCGGAAGGAGCAATTGCCTGCCGTGTGGGGGGACCTCAACAAGGCAGGAATGGTGTCAGGCCATGCCTATGGCAAGGCGCTGCGAACCGTCAAGACCTGCGTTGGTTCGGAATGGTGCCGTTTCGGTACGCAGGATTCCACCGCCATGGGCGTCGACCTGGAAAAAATGAGCTGGGGCACCTGGACGCCGCACAAATTCAAGATGGCGGTATCGGGCTGTCCGCGCAATTGTGCGGAAGCGACGATCAAGGATTTTGGCGTTGTTGCCGTTGAATCGGGCTGGGAGCTGCATGTCGGGGGCAATGGCGGGGTCAAGGTGCGCGCCACCGATCTGCTGTGCAAGGTCAAAACCGCTGAAGAGGTGAAGGAATATTGCGGTGCGTTTCTGCAGCTTTACCGCGAGGAAGCGCATTATCTGGAACGCACGGCCCCCTGGATCGAACGCGTTGGCCTGGCGCATGTGAAGGACCGGGTCGTCGAGGACGCGGAAAACCGCAAGCAGCTTCACGCCCGTTTCCTGGAATCCCAGAAGTATGCGCAGGACGATCCTTGGGCGGAACGTGCCACAGAGACATCGGCGACCGAGACAGTCACGCGTGAATTTCAACCCATTATCGAACTGGAAAGCGTATGAGCGACTGGCTGAAGGTCGGCACGCTGGAAGATGTTCCCGTGCTGGGTGCGCGCGTTGTCCGGACAGGGGCGGGCGATATCGCCCTGTTCCGCACCAAAGCGGATGAGATATTCGCGCTGGATGACCGCTGTCCCCACAAGGAGGGGCCACTATCGCAAGGCATCGTGCATGACAAGTCGGTGACCTGCCCGCTGCATAACTGGAAGATCGGCCTGACAACGGGGGAAGCTGTCGCGCCCGATGAAGGGTGTGTGCGAACCTATCCGGTCAAGCTCGAAGGGGGCGGTATCTATCTGCAAATCGCTGCGAAACCGGTATCCCGGGCGGTTGGCTGATGACCGAATCCATTGCGACGACATGCCCCTATTGTGGCGTTGGATGCGGTATCCGTGCGCGGGTCACAGACGGTACGGTGGAGATTGCGGGCGATCCGGCACATCCGGCAAATTTCGGGCGGCTCTGCTCGAAAGGTTCCGCGCTGGGGGAGACGACGGATCTCGACGGGCGGCTGCTTTATCCCGAAATTGACGGGCAGCGCACAAGCTGGGACACAGCGCTTGATCTTGTGGCAACGCGTTTTAGCGAGATTATTGCCGCACACGGACCGGATTCGGTTGCCTTCTATGTGTCGGGTCAGTTGCTGACCGAAGATTACTATGTCGCCAACAAGCTGATGAAGGGCTTTATCGGCAGCGGCAATATCGACACAAATTCACGCTTGTGCATGTCCTCAAGCGTTGCCGGCCACAAACGCGCCTTCGGCAGCGATACGGTGCCAAACGCCTATGCGGATTTCGAGCAGGCATCGCTGATCGTCCTGATCGGGTCGAATGCGGCCTGGTGCCACCCGGTGCTGTATCAGCGGATCGTTGCCGCGCGCGCCCGACATGGCACCAAAGTTGTGGTGATCGACCCGCGCCGGACGCAGAGTTGCGACATTGCGGATCTGCATCTGCCCTTGCGATCGGGTAGCGACGCGCATCTGTTCAACGGGCTTTTGGCGTGGCTCCATGGCGAGGGCTGCATGGACGCGGCATTTGTCGAAAACCATACCGAAGGGTTGGCAGATGCTTTGGCGCGGGCAGGGGGAGCGGCTGATGGTGATCTGGCCGCGATTGCCAAAGCCTGCGGTCTGCGTGTGAGCGATGTCCGCCGGTTCTTCGAGCTGTTCCGCGATCACCCGCAAACGCTGACGCTTTATTCCCAGGGCATCAATCAGTCGAGCAGCGGTACCGACAAGGTCAATGCCATCCTGAATTGTCATCTGCTGACCGGGCGGATCGGCAAGCCGGGATGCGGCCCGTTTTCGCTCACCGGACAACCCAATGCCATGGGCGGGCGGGAAGTGGGCGGCCTTGCCAATCAGCTTGCCGCGCATATGGACTTTGCAAACCCCGATCACCGCGAGAAGGTCGCGCGTTTCTGGCAGACAACACAGCTTGCCGCGCAGCCGGGGCTACGGGCGGTGGAGCTGTTTGATGCGGTGGCAGACGGGCAGGTGAAGGCGGTCTGGGTCATGGCGACCAATCCGGCGGTCAGCCTGCCTAACGCCGGTGCGGTCCGTGCAGCGCTTGGCGGCGATGTGTTTGTTGTGGTGTCCGATTGCATACGGCGCACCGACACAACGCACTATGCCGATATTCTGCTGCCCGCGCTTGCCTGGGGCGAAAAGGATGGCACGGTGACTAATTCCGAGCGCCGCATATCCCGGCAGCGCGCCTTTCTGCCTGCCCCCGGTGAGGCGCGGGCGGATTGGGAGATCATTTGCGATGTTGCGAACCGTATGGGCTTCGGTGATGCGTTTGACTTCCCGAGCGCGGCTGACATTTTCCGTGAGCATGCGGCGTTGTCTGCCTTTGAAAATGACGGCAGTCGCGATTTCGACCTGTCCGGCCTGAGCGCGCTCAGTGCGCAGGATTATGACCGGTTGCAGCCGGTGCAGTGGCCTGTTCGCGCGGCGGCGACCGGAAAGGGGACCGAGCGGCTGTTTGCCGATGGACGGTTCTATACCCCGTCCGGCAAGGCGCAGTTCATAGCGGTCAGCCCGCGCGGGCCTGAAAACAAGCCCGATGGTGCGTTTCCGCTGATAATGAATACCGGCCGGGTGCGCGACCACTGGCACAGCCTGACGCGGACAGGGAAGTCGCCGCGCCTTTCACAACATACGGTCGAGCCGTTTGTGGCGATCCACCCGCTCGACGCTGGGCGGTTTCAGCTTGAGGACGGTGCTTTGGCGCAGTTGGAAAGTGGATGGGGGCGGATGGTCGCGCGGGTGGCGTTCACAACCGATCAGCGTCCGGGCGAAATATTCGTGCCATTTCACTGGACGGATCAATTCGCCGCGCAAGGCCGGACCGATGCATTGGTCGCACCGGCCGTGGACCCTGTATCCGGGCAGCCGGAATCAAAGGCAACGCCTGTGCGCATCGCGCCTTTTACACCGCAATGGCACGGTTTCCTGCTGTCGTCTGTGGCTGTGCCGAGTGCGGTTACGCAAGTCGATTACTGGGTCCGTGCGGCAGGGGCCGCATTCTGCCGGTACGAGTTGGCCGGTCTGCGCGAACCGGGGGATTGGGAAGGGTGGGCGCGTGCGGTCACGGGTGCGACCACACAGGATGAATGGATCAGCTATTGCGATGCAGCCCGTAAGCAATACCGGTTCGCGCGCGTTGCCGGCGACCGGCTGGTTGCCTGCCTGTTTGTCGCGGCTGACCATCATCTGCCTTCGCGTGCCTGGTTGTCGGGCCTTTTCTCCCGGACAACGCTACCCGCGGAGGCACGGCGCGATCTGCTCGCCGGTCGGCCGATCAGCGGGCAGGACGATATCGGGCCGACGATCTGCTCCTGCTTCGGGGTGGGGCAGTTCGCGATCGAGAAGGCCATTCGCGAGCGTGACCTGGCGACAGCCGCAGCGGTTGGCGATTGCCTGCAGGCAGGGACCAATTGCGGCTCCTGCATTCCCGAAATCAATGCGCTGATCAGATCAGCGCGCCAAAGTTCACAAGACCAACAAGCGGCGGAAAACGTCGCATGAACATCCTGGCAAAAAACAGAGCGGCGTCCAGGCCGCCAGCCGATACGGGAGGGATTTACTCAAGCAGAGCTGAGGTATGCTGTATGGAAAGCAGAACAATCCCAACCGGCTTCTCCCGTTTGACGGGTGGCGCCATATTTTTACTTCTGATGTTGATGAGCGCTGCACCCGCGGCGCGTGCCGATGCGGGCAGCAGCAAAATCGATAGTTTTGAAGCTGCGCTAACCGGTGGAAAATTCAGCGCGAATTTCCGCTATCGCTATGAAATGGCGGATCAGTCCGGTTTGCCGGAAGATGCGCGCGCTTCCACCTTGCGTTCGCGGCTTGGCTATCATACCGGCCGGTTCGAAGGCTTTTCGGCCATGATCGAGGCGGAAGATATCCGCGATATCGGGGACGATGACTATAACAGCACGACAAATGGCAAAGTACGTTTTCCTGTTGTCGCCGATCCCGATGAAACGGAAATCAATCGGGCATTTATCGATTTTACCGGACTGCCCCAAACAAGGATAACCGCGGGCCGGCAGCGTATAAAACTCGATAATGACCGCTTCATCGGCAATGTCGGTTTCCGCCAGAACGAGCAGACATTCGATGCATTGCGGATTGACAACCAGTCGCTGAAGGATATCGGCGCGACCTATATCTTTATCGATAATGTGAACCGCATCTTTGGCAGCGACTCACCGATGGGCGATCATGAGATGACATCGCACATCTTCAATGTGAGCTATAGCGGCTGGTCGCCGGCCAAGATCACCGGCTACGCCTATCTGCTCGACTATGACAATCTGCTTGCACTGTCGACGCAGACCTATGGCCTGCGCGCTGTCGGCAAACACAGGCTCAATGATGACGTTACGCTGCTTTATAGCGGCGAATATGCGCATCAGTCGGATTTCAACAGCAATCCGGCGGGCTTCGATCATGACTACTATCATGCAGAACTGGGGCTGAAGGCCAAAGGGATTACCGCCAAGGCAGGTTATGAAGTGCTGAGCGGTGATGGTACGACCGCATTGCAGACCCCGCTTGCCACCGGCCACAAATTCAATGGCTGGGCTGACAAGTTTCTGGTGACACCTGTGTCGGGTCTGGCCGATGGCTATGTCTCGCTGTCGGGACAGTTCATGGGGGTCAGGTTGCTTGGTGCCTATCACATGTTTGAGGGCGATAGCGGCGGTGCCGACCTTGGCGATGAAGTCAACCTGCTTGCCAGAAAAACATTCCGTAAGCGTTATACAGCCGAACTCAAAGGCGCATTTTACGAAGCCGGCCGGCCGGTCTTCGGTCTGACCGATACCGACAGGATCTGGATGACTTTCATCGCCAGAATCTGAATGCCTGGCCGTTACGAATTTTTGAACAGGGAATTGCTATGAAACAGCGTATTTTTAGACTGAGCAGAACAGTTTGCAGGGCTGCGCGGGGGCTTTCCGTGGCAGCGCTGGGAGCGACGGCCTTCATCGGGCTGTCAGCCGGGCCGGCAACGGCGCAGGAGCTTGAGAAAGACGAGCTTAAATTCGGCTTCATCAAGCTGACCGATATGGCGCCCCTCGCGATTGCCTATGAGAAAGGCTATTTCGAGGATGAAGGGCTGTATGTCACGCTTGAGGTGCAGGCCAACTGGAAGGTGCTGCTTGACCGGGTGATCGATGGAGAACTGGACGGCGCGCATATGCTGGCCGGTCAGCCTTTGGGTGCAACCATCGGGTTTGGTACCCAGGCGCATATCATCACCCCCTTCAGCATGGACCTCAACGGTAACGGTATCACCGTCTCCAACGCTGTCTGGGAGGAAATGAAACAGTATGTTCCGCATGCGGATGGCAAGCCTGTGCATCCGATCGGCGCGCAGTATCTCAAGCCGGTTGTCGAACGTTATCGTGCGGAAGGCAAGCCTTTCAATATGGGCATGGTCTTTCCCGTCTCGACCCATAATTACGAGCTGCGCTACTGGCTTGCGGCGGGCGGCATTCATCCCGGATTCTATTCGCCGGCCGACATCACCGGGCAGATCAGGGCCGAGGCACTGCTGTCTGTGACCCCGCCGCCGCAGATGCCCGCAACCATGGAGGCGGGTACGATCTATGGCTATTGCGTGGGCGAGCCGTGGAATCAGCAGGCGGTCTTCAAAGGGATCGGTGTACCCGTCATCACCGATTATGAAATCTGGAAGAACAATCCCGAAAAGGTGTTCGGTGTCAGCAAGCAGTGGGCGGATGAACATCCCAATACGCTGGTTGCCATGACCAAGGCGATGATCCGTGCTGCGATCTGGCTGGACGAAAATGACGGCGCAAATCGCGAGGAAGCGGTCACGATCCTGTCGCGCAGCGAATATGTCGGCGCTGACCGCGAAGTCATCGCCAACAGCATGACCGGCACTTTTGAATATGAGAAGGGCGACAAGCGGCCCTTGCCTGATTTCAATGTGTTCTTCCGCTACAACGCGACCTATCCCTATTACAGCGATGCGGTCTGGTATCTGACCCAGATGCGCCGTTGGGGGCAGATCGCCGAAACCAAACCCGATAGCTGGTATGACGAGATTGCCCGGAAAGTCTACCGTCCCGACCTTTATCTGAAAGCAGCGCGCGCGCTGGTCGATGACGGGCTTGCGAATGAAGCGGACTTTCCCTGGGATGCCGATGGCTATCGCGCGCCCCAAAGCGAGTTCATCGACGAGATTACGTTCGATGGCCGCAAACCCAATGCCTATCTCGACAGCTTTCCGATCGGGCTGAAGAGCGGTGAGGTCATTGCCGCGTCCGAGGTGGTTAAGCAGTAGGCAATGCCGGGCTGCGGCGCGATGGCACCGCAGCCCGCATTTCCCCAAACGGAGAACTGACATGAGTAGTATTTCGTCGAATGCCTCTTTCGCAGCCGGTCTGGCGCGTTTCAATCCATTGCCGGCCCTGATGCGCGAAAGCCCTTCGACGCTGGCGCGGGCAGCGCTGCGGGGCATCGGCATACCGCTGGCGGCGATCCTGGCATTTCTTCTTGTGTGGGCGCAGGTGTCGCAGCAGATCGAAACAAGCCTTGGGACCATTCCGGGGCCGGTGCAGGTCTGGGAGGAGGCTGTCGGGTTGTGGGACGATCACGTCGCGCAGCGCGAAAAGGCGGATGCCTTTTATGAACGGCAGGAGGAACGCAACCGTAAAAAGCTTGCCAAAAATCCCGATGCCGAGGTCAAGATCCGCGGCTATACCGGTAAGCCGACCTATATCGACCAGATTTTTACAAGCCTGAAGACGGTCTTTATGGGGTTCCTGCTGGCAACGATCGTGGCGGTCCCGTTGGGGATTCTTTGCGGGCTGAGCAGTACGGCCAATGCGGCGTTCAATCCGCTGATACAGGTGTTCAAACCGGTCTCGCCGCTGGCCTGGCTGCCGATCGTGACGATCCTGGTCAGCGCGCTTTACGTCAGCCCCGACCCTTTCTTTGAGAAATCCTTTCTGACTTCGGCGATTACCGTGACCCTGTGTTCGCTGTGGCCGACGCTCATCAACACCGCGCTGGGTGTGGCATCCATCGACAAGGATCTTGTGAATGTCGGCAAGGTTCTGCGGCTGAAGACCCGCACCAAGATCTTCAAGCTCGTGCTGCCATCGGCCCTGCCGCTTATCTTTACCGGCTTGCGGCTGTCTTTGGGCGTTGGCTGGATGGTGCTGATTGCGGCTGAAATGCTGGCGCAGAATCCGGGGCTGGGCAAATTCGTCTGGGACGAGTTCCAGAATGGCAGTTCCCATTCGCTCGGCCGGATCATGGTGGCGGTCTTCACGATTGGCATTATTGGCTTTCTGCTGGACCGGGTAATGCTGGCCCTGCAGACCTTCTTCACCTTCGGCGATCAACGATAAACGATAGGAGCGACAGGATGGCTTTCCTGGAACTGCGCAATGTCTGCAAATCCTATGGCGAGGGGGCTGGCAGAACCGATGTGCTCGATAATGTCAGCCTGGCGATGGAGGAGGGCGAATTTGTGGCCATTGTCGGGTTCTCAGGCAGTGGCAAGACGACGCTGATTTCAGCCATTGCCGGACTGATCGAACCGGATCGGGGGGAAATTCTGCTCAACGGGCGGCAGATTGAGGGGGCGGGGCCTGAGCGCGGCGTCGTCTTTCAAAGCTATTCCCTGATGCCCTGGCTCAGTGTCGAGGGGAATATCGCGCTGGCCGTTGATTCGGTATTTGCCGACTGGCCGCGCGACAAACGCGCCGCCCATGTGCGCAAATATATCGATATGGTGGGGCTGAGCCACGCGATCGACCGCAAACCGGCCGAGCTGTCAGGCGGCATGCGTCAGCGTGTGGCGGTGGCCCGAGCGCTTGCCATGATGCCCCAGGTGCTGCTGCTCGATGAACCGCTGAGTGCGCTTGATGCGCTGACCCGCGCCAAGCTTCAGGACGAGATTGAGGAAATCTGGCGCCACGAACGCAAGACCGTCATCCTGATTACCAATGATGTGGATGAGGCGATTTTGCTGGCCGACCGGATTATCCCGCTTGACCCCGGTCCCAACGCAACCTTCGGACCGGATTTCAGGGTCGATATACCGCGCCCGCGCGACCGCTCGGCGATGAATGACAATGCGCAGTTCATTCGCCTGCGCGCCGATATCACCGCTTATCTCATGCAGGTGGGGATGGAAAGCGATAATCAGCAAGATGACGGGCCGAGCCTGCCCGATGTCGTGCCCGTTACCTCGCGCGATTATATGCCAAAGGCGGCCCGCAAAGCTGCGTTAAGCCAGACCCTGCATCCTGAACGCTATGTCGAGTTTTCCGAAGTCACCAAGATCTATCCCACTCCGAACGGGCCTTTGACGGTTGTGGATGGTTTTGATCTGCGGATGCGGAAGGGGGAGTTCATCTCGCTGATCGGGCATTCGGGCTGCGGCAAATCGACAGTGCTGTCGATGGTGGCGGGGCTGAACGATATCAGTGGCGGCGGCATCATTCTCGATATGAATGAAATCGATTCCGCGGGGCCTGATCGCGGTGTCGTATTTCAGGCACCGAGCCTTTTCCCCTGGCTGTCGGCATCGGAAAATGTGGAGCTGGGGGTCGCCCAGGTTTACCCCCATGCGACCGAGCAGGAACGCAGGGATATCATTGCCTATTACCTGTCGCGCGTCGGTCTGGGCGATGCGCTGGACAAGCCGGTGGCTGATATGTCGAACGGCATGAAGCAGCGTGTGGGCATTGCACGTGCTTTTGCCCTGTCACCCAAATTATTGTTGCTTGATGAGCCGTTCGGCATGCTCGATTCCCTGACCCGCTGGGAATTGCAGGAAGTTCTGATGGAAGTCTGGTCGCGGACACGTGTCACCGCGATCTGCGTTACCCATGACGTGGATGAGGCCATCCTGCTTGCCGACCGGGTTGTGATGATGACCAACGGGCCGCACGCGAAAATCGGCAAGATCATGAATGTCGATCTGCCGCGCCCGCGCAGCCGCAAGGCGTTGCTCGAACATCCTGACTATTACCGGTACCGGCAGGAACTGCTTGATTTCCTGGCGGCTTATGAGCATGGCGATCCCGAACCCGAGCCAGAAACCGGAGCCGATGAGGCGGAGGACGATCTGTCGATTGCGGTTTCGGTCTGACGCCGCGATATCGGTCTTTGCCGCAATTCGGCGCAACCCGCTCAACATCGTCGTATTGCGGCAGGCGGCGGGAGCATCGCCCGCCCGGGGATGCGGTCCCATTCGGGGCCGCATCCCGATTTTTTTGCCGCGACGGCGTGCCCGGCCTGCCAGCACAGCCCGGATCGGTGTCTTTCCCGCGATGCCTGCCACAGCGCATTGACAAGGCCCGTCGCGCCGTTATGTTCGGTGCCGATCTATCTGGCGGATCGCGCGACAGGCGCGTATCTTTTTTCGAAGTGAACTGGAAACGGCACGGCCATGAATCTATCCGAACTTGAGCAGCAGATTGAAGCCGCATGGGACACGCGGGACGAGTTAACAGCGCAGACAACGGGCGCTGCGCGCGATGCGGTTGTGGCCGCGCTTGAACTGCTTGACAGCGGCAAGGCGCGGGTCGCCGAAAAATTCAAGGATGAATGGCTTGTCAATCAGTGGCTGAAAAAGGTGGTGCTGTTGTCTTTCCGGCTCAATGACATGACGCCGATCGCCGGTGGTCCGGGCAAGGATACAAACTGGTATGACAAGGTGCCTTCCAAATTCGAAGGCTGGGGGCAGGCTGAATTTACCGGCGCTGGTTTCCGTGCGGTTCCGGGCTGCGTGGTGCGCCGCTCGGCCTATATCGCCCCCGGCGTTGTTCTGATGCCCAGTTTCGTCAATCTGGGCGCTTACGTTGACGAAGGGACGATGGTCGACACCTGGGCAACTGTCGGTTCCTGCGCGCAAATTGGCAAGAATGTCCATATTTCAGGCGGTGCGGGTATTGGTGGTGTGCTGGAACCGCTGCAGGCCAATCCGGTGGTTATCGAGGATAACTGCTTCATCGGCGCGCGCTCGGAGGTGGCTGAAGGGGTCATCGTGCGTGAAGGCGCTGTCCTGTCGATGGGCGTCTATATCGGTGCGTCGACCAAGATTATCGACCGTGCGACAGGCCAGATTTTCCAGGGGGAAGTGCCTGCTTATTCTGTCGTTGTGCCAGGCTCCCTGCCTGCCGCGCCCGCCGGTGACGGGTCGCCACGCCCGAGCCTTTACTGTGCGGTTATCATCAAGCAGGTGGATGCAAGCACCCGCGCAAAAACCTCCGTCAACGAATTATTGCGCGATTAGGATATAGTCAGCGATATGTCCCCGCCCGAAATAAAGACCGGCGCGATTGACCCGGTCGCCTTGTCGGAGGCGCTGATCCGGCGGCCCAGCGTGACGCCGGCTGATGCCGGTGCGCTCGATGTCCTGCAATCGGCGCTCGAAGGGCTCGGGTTTCGGTGCGAAAGGCTCCGCTTCAGCGAGGCGGGTACCGATGATGTGGAAAATCTCTATGCCCGCTTTGGCGACAGCGCCCCCAATTTCTGTTTTGCCGGGCATACAGATGTGGTGCCGGCCGGCGATGTCGCGGCCTGGCACTCCGACCCGTTCGAGCCAAGGCGCGATGGCGACCTGATCTATGGCCGCGGCGCGGCGGATATGAAATGCGCGATTGCGGCCTTTGCTGCCGCTGCGCAGCGGGTGATCACCAAAGCTTCGGGCAGGCTTGCCGGTTCGATCAGCTTCTTGATCACCGGCGACGAGGAAGGGCCCGCGATCAACGGCACCAGAAAAGTGCTGCAATGGATGGCGGACAAGGGCGAACGGATCGATCATTGCCTGGTTGGTGAGCCGACCAATCCGATGCAGCTTGGCGATATGATCAAGATTGGCCGGCGCGGCAGCCTGTCGGCCTGGATCACCGTGCGCGGTGTGCAGGGGCATGTCGCCTATCCGCATCTTGCGGCAAATCCGGTTCCCCCGCTGCTTGAGATTTTGCGACGGCTCAAAGCGCGCGAACTCGACCGTGGCAACGATCATTTTCAGCCCTCCAATCTTGAAATTACCTCGGTTGATGTCGGTAATCCCGCAACCAATGTCATTCCGGCGGAAGCAAGCGCCATTTTGAATATCCGTTTCAATGACGCGCATGATTCCGATGGATTGAGCGACTGGATCCGCCGCGAATGCACAGCCGTTTGCGATGAAATGGGCGTGACGCTCGCCTTGCGGTTTCACGTGACGGGGGAGGCATTTCTTACCCCGCCCGGCACTCTCAGCACGCAGCTTGCCGATGCGGTCGAAGCGGTCCTTGGCCGCCGGCCGGAACTGTCGACATCGGGTGGCACATCGGATGCGCGGTTCATCAAGGATCATTGTCCAGTCGTGGAATTCGGGCTTGTCGGGCAGTCGATGCACAAGGTCGATGAGCATGCATCGGTACAGGATGTTGCCGCTTTAACCGAAATATACGATTTGCTGTTAAGCTCATATTTCGGTGTTAAAAACTGAATGAGTGCGGACGATCAGATCCGCAGCGCGATGGCGTAACCATAAACGCGTTATGCCGAGGCAAGGGGGAAATCGCGATACCTTCACAGGCTGATATTCTGCGTGCCCTTTATGCGGCCTGGCGGCTTGCCTTGCGCGATACCGGCGCAATGGCGCAATTTGATATCTCGATTGCCGGTTTCTGGCGCTCTTTCTTTGCGGCGGTGCTCGTTGCGCCATTTTATTTTCTGTTGCTCAGGCTTGAATATAATTTGCTGGCCGAGGCGCCGGCGCTTGAGGGATTTTTTGTCGTAAAGGGAATTTTCTTTCTGATTTCCTGGGCGGCCTATCCCTTGTTGATGATCCCGGTCACGCGGATGCTCGGGCTTGGGCAATATTATGTTGGTTTCATCATTGCCTATAACTGGTCTGCGGTGATTGTCATTCTGGTTCTGCTGCCGCCCTTTACTCTGTTCGGGTTGCAGGTGATCGGTGCGGGCGCGGCGGGTTTTCTCAACCTGCTTGCGACCATTGCGGTGCTTTACTATCGCTGGTTTCTGACGCGGACAGCACTTGCCGTGTCAGGCGGGATGGCGCTGGCCTTTTTGTTTATCGATCTGCTTTTGTCGATCCTGCTCGATGTCAGCGGTAATCGCCTGCTTGGTATCTGACAGCGGGCCTAGCTGTCGGGATAATCGACCTGCATGAGATAAAGCCCGGCCGCCGGGGCAACCGGGCCGCAACGGCTGCGATCTTGTGCGGCCAGGATTTCAGCGATTGCCGAAGCCGGCCATTTGCCTTCCCCGACACGTTTCAGGCTGCCGGTGATCGAACGGACCTGATGATGCAGGAAGGAACGGGCTGCTACCGCGATCTCGATCTCCTCCCCATGGCGGGTAACTGAAATCTCGCTCAGGGTTTTGAGCGGCGATCTGGCCTGACATCCGGCGGCGCGAAATGTTGTGAAATCATGCTGCCCGACAAGCGCCTGCGCGGCCAGATGCATCTTTGCCGCATCGAGCGGGCGGGCAACCTGCCAGGCCAGCCCGCGATCAAGCGTCAGCGGTGCGCGCCGGTTCACGATGCGGTAGCGGTAGGCCCGTCTTGTCGCGTCAAAGCGCGCGTGAAATGTAGCCGGGACCTGTTCGGCGGCCAGAATGGCAATCGGGGCGGGGCGCAGATGCGCGTTCACCGCATCGCGCAGCCTGTCACCGGGCACCGCGTGCGCAAGATCGACATGCGCCACCTGACCGCATGCATGGACCCCCGCATCGGTACGCCCGGCAGCATAAAGGGTGACCGTTTCACCGCAGAACCGGGTGATGGCGGTTTCGATTTCCGCCTGTACCGATGGCTGTGCCTGTTGCCGCTGCCAACCGGAAAATGGCTCGCCATTATATTCTATGGTTAACTTGTAGCGCATGGACGTTGCCGGTTGTTCCGCTCAATCCTGTCGGGTGGAGGCACCATAGCGGCGCGCCACAATTTGGCAAGCGGCGGACGGTATCCGTCTTGCGGGCAGGGCAAAACAAAACCAATTCAGGGGAGGTAGGCATGGGTGACAGACTGGGATTTATCGGTCTTGGTAATATGGGCAAGCCGATGGCGGTTAATCTGGCCCGGGCGGGGGCGGATCTGACCGTATTCGACCGCGATCCCGCGCCGGTCGCGGAACTTGTCGCGCTGGGGGCGAAAGCGGCCGTTTCGGCGGCAGAGCTCGGGCGGCACTGCGATATCGTCGAAATCGTTGTGATGAGCGATCGGCAGGTTGAAGAAGTCATTGCGGGTCGGGAAGAAGGTGAGGGGCTGCTTGCCGGCATGGCACCGGGCAGTCTGATCGTCATCCACAGCACGGTGCATCCCGATACGTGCAAACAGATGGCAGCACTTGCTCGGGATCATGGAATATCGGTGATCGATGCTGCGGTCAGCGGGGCGGAAGCCCGCTCGATCGAGGGGACGCTGACACTGATCGTGGGGGGCGCGGCGGAAGATATCGCCCGTGCCCGCCCGGTCTTCGATATTGTCGGTGAGGATGTGTTTCATATGGGTGCGGTCGGCATGGGCCAGGCGGCGAAGCTGTGTAACAACCTGATGTCGCTTGTAAATATTCAGATCGTCGAGGAAGCGCTCAATCTCGCCAGGGCTGCCGGGATTGATGAGGAAAAGATGGTCGAAATCGCCAGGGTCAGTACCGGTGACAGCTGGGCATTGCGCAATATTCTGCCGATGCGGGCGCTGATTTCGCGCGCGTCGCACGGGGCGGCCGACACCGCAAAGCTGGCGGGCAAGGATCTGATTCTCGCACTTAAATTCGGGGAATCGCTGGGTGTACCGCTCGACTTCACCGATTTCGCGGTCAATCGCGCGCGGCCGCAAAAATAGCCGCGCGCGGGGCCGGGCCAGTGCGCGATTCAGCCCGCGAAGATGCCGCCATCGATGACGAGCTCGCCGCCGGTCATATAGTCGGATTCGTCAGATGCGAGGAACAGCACGCCATTGGCGATATCCTGCGGTTTGCCCGACCGGCCGAGCGGCGCGGAAGCCTGCGCCAGCACGGTCGGGTCGATGGCGTTCGCGCGGTTGCTGCCGAACGCATTGCCGCCGAGTTTGGTCCAGATCGGCGTTTCGATGATGCCGGGGTGAACCGAATTCACGCGTACATTGAACCCCGCGCGGGCGCATTCCACCGCGCAGGCCTTGGCGAACAGTCGCACCCCGCCCTTGGTCGCGCAATAGCCCGCAAGCCCCGGAGAACCTTGCATTCCCGCAAGCGAGGACATGATGACAATCGACCCGCCGCCTGATTCCCGCATCGCGAGGATGGCGTGCTTTGTGCCCAGAAACACACCATCCAGATTGACGGCGGTCTGCTTTTTCCAATCCTCCAGCGAAAATTCCCAGACCGCGCCGCCGATCCCGATTCCGGCATTATTCACAAGCACATGCAGCCCGCCATAGGTCGCGCGGGTTTCCGCGATCACCTCTTCCCAGCGCGGTTCGCTGGCTACATCCTGGGTCAGGAAGTCGGCAGTCCCGCCATTGCTGCGGATCGCATCGACGGTTGCTTGCCCGTCCTTGGCGGCGATATCGGTGACGACGACTTTCGCCCCTTCCCGCGCCAGTGTTTCCGCGCAGGCGCGGCCGATTCCCGATCCGCCACCGGTTACGATGGCGACCTTTCCGTCTACTCTGCCCATCTGTCTCCCCTCTGTTGTATTATGTGTTGCACCAGCTGTTGCATAATGTGTCGCAAGTGGTGCGTTTCATGGTGCCGAACTGTTGCATATGTTGCGCGGCTGTGTCGCATGAAAATGCCGCCGGGCGGTGTGAGCGGATCAGGGCAGAACCGTGCCCGCGGGCACCGGAAAGCCGCGCAGAAAATCTTCCGCCAGAGCAGGCGCTTTGCCCGCGCGCTGAACCTGCTCGATCCGCAGGGCGCCGGCACCGCAGGCGATGGTCAGCCGCGCATCGAGCGCCGTACCCGGCGCGCCGGTCCCCGCGCAAGGTCGTGCGGCCAGGATCTTGACCCGCACCGGCTTGCCGTCGCGGGGGATCTCGCACCAGGCGCCGGGGAAGGGGGTCAGCCCGCGAATCTGACAGTCGAGCGCGGCCGCCCTTCGGGTCCAGTCAAGGCGCGCTTCGTGCTTGCTGATCTTGTCGGCATAGGTGATGCCGCTGTCGGGTTGCGGCACTGGCGTGATGCGGTTTTCGGCGCGCGCGACCAGGGTTTCGCACATCAGCGCCGCGCCGATTTCCGCCAGCTTGTCATGCAGGCTGCCCGCGGTGTCATCCGGCCCGATGGGGCAGCTTTCGCGCGCCAGCACCGGCCCTGTGTCGAGGCCTGCATCCATCTGCATGATGCAGGCCCCGGTTTCGCTGTCGCCTGCCATGATCGCGCGCTGGATCGGCGCCGCCCCGCGCCAGCGCGGCAGCAGTGAGGCATGCAGGTTGAAGCAGCCAAGCCGGGGCGCGTCGAGCACGGCTTGCGGCAGGATCAGCCCGTAGGCGACGACGATCGCCGCATCGGTGGCAAGGGCGGCGAATTCCGCCTGCGCTTCGGGGTCTTTCAGCCGGGCCGGCGTGCGCACCTTCAGCCCATGGGCCTGCGCGAGTTCATGGATGGGAGAGCGGCGCTCCTTCATACCGCGGCCCGCAGCGCGCGGCGGTTGCGTATAAACGGCGGCGATTTCATGCCCGGCGGCGATCAGCGCGCGCAGGGTGGGGCAGGCAAAATCCGGTGTGCCCATAAAGACAAGACGCAATCTGGCCATTCCGGCTCCCCTCTTTGCCATAGCGCATTGCCCGCTAGTCCGATCGGGCGGATGAGCGATCTGCTGCCGCGCGCCTTAACCGGCGGTGGCGAGCCGGCGGCTTTTCTGCAATTTCTTGAGGATGCTTGCGCGTTTGAGCCGCGACAGATGATCGACGAACAGCACCCCCTCAAGATGGTCCATCTCATGCTGGATGCAGACGGCGAACAGATCGCGTGCCTCTTCCTCGCGCGGGTTGCCGTCATAATCGAGATAGCGGACGCGCACCGTATCGGGCCGCTCGACATCTTCATAGAATTCGGGCACCGACAGGCAGCCTTCCGCATAGCTGGTCAATGTATCGGACTGATCAAGGATTTCGGGATTGACGAAAAAACGCGGTTCGGGCGCATCCCCGTCATGTGCGAGATCCATCACGATCACCCGGACCGGCACGCCGATCTGGATCGCGGCAAGCCCGATACCCGGCGCGGCATACATGGTTTCCAGCATATCGTCCATCAGCGCGCGCAATTCATCATCGACCCTGTCCACAGGTTCGGAAACGGTTTTGAGGCGCGGATCGGGCGCAATGAGGATGTCGCGTACAGCCATGATGCTGTTGAGATATTCGCTGAGCCGCCGGGCGTCAAGACCGGCGGCGACCCCGGCAGCACCGCCGGTCTGTGGCAATGTCGCCGATTTGTTATACTCGGCGGGCAGGCGGCGCGAATCCGTGCCGCGCAAATCCGAAGAGTATGGGGCGTGCGATGGCAGGCTGGGAATGGGCGGTAATTGCGGGGCTTGGCGCGCTTGCCCTTATGTTGGGGATTGCCTTGCTCGTGCAGTTGCGGCGCGGCCAGGACGATGCGGCAACCACGCAGACGCTCGACACCCTGCAGCGCGCGCAGATCGAGATGACCGGCCGCCTGAGCCAGCTTGCAGAAGCCGGCAACGTGGCGCAGGCCGAACTGGGCCGTAGCCTGAACAGCCGGCTTGATGATCTGTCCAGGCGGATGGCCGAAAGCCAGAATAATGTGCAGCTGCAATTCGCCAAGGCGATGAATGACCGGCTCGACGCGCTGGGCAAGCGGGTCAGCGATAATCTGACCCTGTCGGCGGAGAAAACCAGTCAGACCATCACAGGGCTTGAAAAGCGGCTGGCGGTGATCGACGAGGCGCAGAAGAATATCGCCAATCTGAGCGGTCAGGTGGTCTCGCTGCAGGATATTCTTGCCAATAAGCAGGCACGCGGCGCATTCGGTGAAATTCAACTCAACGATATCGTCCGCAATGCCCTGCCGCCTTCGGCCTATGAATTTCAGGTGACGCTGGGAAACGGCAAGCGCGCCGATTGCCTGATCACCCTGCCCAACCCCCCCGGGGCCATTGCCATCGATTCCAAATTTCCGCTGGAATCCTACCGCGCCCTGCATGACGCGAAGGAGGAGCCGGCGCGCATCGCGGCGGCCCGCGCCTTCGCCGCCGCCATCCAGAAGCACGTGCGCGATATTGCCGAGCGTTATATCGTACCGGGTGAAACTGCGGAATCGGCGATCATGTTCTTACCTTCCGAAGCGGTCTATGCGGAGCTGCACGCCAATTTCGCGCAGGTTGTCGCGGCAAGCCATCAGGCGCATGTCTGGATCGTTTCGCCCACCACATTGATGGCGACGCTGAATACCGTGCGCGCCATTCTCAAGGACGCGCAGATGCGCGAACAGGCGGGCGTCATCCAGAAGGAGGTGCAGACCCTTTTGCAGGATGTGGTGCGGCTTGAAAAGCGCACCGAAAACCTGCGCCGCCATTTCGGCAATATGGAAAAGGATGTGCGGGAGATCGAAACCTCCACAGGCAAGATCGTCCGCCGTGCCGAGCGGATCGAGGAAATTCAGGTTGAGGAGGCGGACAATCTCGAAAACCCCGCCATCGCCCCCGATGCCGCTACCCCGCCCGACGGATCCCCGCCCGCGCAGGGCAGCCGAACAGGCCCGCTCCTGACAGGGAAGGGGGAGTAGCCGCCGACAACCAGCCGCCGGTTAGAAACAGCCGGGTACAAGCAGCCAGTTAAAAGCAGCCAGTGACAAGTCAAATGACAGGTCAGAAGCCCCGCAGTTACAGGAAGACGGTGCCGCCCCGGCGCAGTCAGTAATCGCGGCGGTCGCGCAGGGCGGCGGTCAGCGTCCCGTCATCGAGGAAGTCAAGCTCCCCACCCACTGGCACCCCATGGGCAAGCCCTGAAATACGAATGCCGAATTCGGCAAGCCGGTCGGAGATGTAATGCGCGGTGGTTTGTCCGTCCACCGTGGCGTTGAGCGCAAGGATCACTTCCCTGACCTGCCCACCCGCGATCCGTTCGACAAGCCCGGCAATGGTGAGGTCTTCGGGTCCCACCCCGTCGAGTGCCGAGAGGGTGCCCCCCAGAATATGATACCGCCCCGAAAAGGCCGCTGCCCGTTCCAGCGCCCACAGATCGCTGACCTGTTCGACAACGCACAGGACGGTCGGGTCGCGGCGCGGATCGGCACAGATCGCGCAGGGGTTCCGGGTATCGAGATTGTAGCAGATCCCGCAGCTTGTGATGCGTGCCGCCGCGTCAGCCAGGGCACCGGCCAATGGTTCAAGCAGCGCCGCGCGCCGTTCGATCAGATAAAGGGCGGCCCGCCGCGCCGAACGTGGGCCAAGCCCGGGGAGTTTCGCAAGCAGGGTGATAAGCCGGGTGATTTCGGGTCCTGCAGGTTCCTGACGCGGCATGGACGCGTCGCTCAGAACGGCATTTTAAAGCCCGGGGGCAGTGCCATGCCGCCGGTCAGTTTCTGCATTTCTTCCTGCATCTTCTCCTCGACCCGCCCTTTTGCATCATTATGGGCGGCCACCAGCAGATCTTCGAGCAGTTCCGCCTCATCCCCGTTCAGGAGCGAGGGGTCGATGGCGACCGATTTCATATTGCCCTTGCCGTCCAGCGTCACATGCACCATGCCGCCGCCCGACTGACCGGCAACCTCCAGCGCTTCGAGCTGGGATTGCATATCCGCCATCCGCGACTGCATCTCCTGGGCCTGCTTGAACAATTTGCCAAGGTCTTTCACTCTGTTTCTCCACGCGATGAAATTGGGGGTTGAGGGGAGGGGGCTTGCCTCTCGCGAACCGGCTGATCCCGCACCGCAATGATTTCAGCGCCGGGGAAACTTTCCAATACCTGGCGCACCAGCGGATCATGCATCGCTTCGTCGCGCCGTTGCGCTGCTGCCTCGGCTTCCTGCTGCGCCAGTGTGGGGGCACCGGCACTGTTCACCACCGACACGATCCAGCGTGTGCCGGTCCATGCCTGCAATGCCTCGCCAAGTTCGGCTGCCAGTTTAGGTGATGCGGTGTCAGAAGGGCGGAATTCGATCCGTCCGGGTTCGAACTGTACAAGATGCACATCCTGCATCAGGGCGGTTTTCAGTTTGATGGCCCTGTGCCGGGTGGCAAGGGCGACAAGCTCGCGGAAGCTTGCCGGTATATTGCCCGCATCAATATCCGCGCTTTCGATGGGGGCGGCGGGCCGGGTCGCCGGAGCGGGCGCAATCACGGCTTCCGCCGGGGCAAGGGCGGCCTGCGGTGCCAAGGCGGTGGCCTGCGCCTTGCCGCCCGTTTCATATCCCGCCGCCGCCGCCGCCGCCGGTGGCGCGGGCGCGGGGGCAGGGTGTTCCGCGGCACTATAGTGTGTTGTCGCGCCCCCGGTGGCGTTGTTGGATGTTGTGGCGGGGGCAGGCGAACCGGATGCCGGTGCGGCTGGCTGCGTACCTGTTGCGGTCAGTTGGCGCACAAGATCGCCTGGTGTCGGCAGGCTTGCCGCATAGCCCAGCCGGATCAGCACCATCTCCACCGCTGACAGGGAATCGGGCGCATCGCGCGCCTCACCCAGCCCCTTGAGCAGGATTTGCCAGGCACGGGTGAGTTCGGGCATGGCAAGTTTTTCGGCCAGTTCGCGGCCACGGCTCCGCTCCGCCTCGGGCAGGGTCGCATCGTCGGCCGATGCGGGGACAAGCTTGATGCGCGTCAGCCAGTGGGACAGCTCAAGCAGGTCGGTCAGCACGATCAGCGGGTCGGCACCCGCCGCATACTGGCTTTGCAACTGGTTTAGCGCGACGGGCATATCGCCGCCCATGACCGCCGCGAACAGATCGAAAATCCGGGACCGGTCGGCAAGCCCCATCATGTCGCGGATTTCGTCGGCTCCGACCGTGCCATCGCCTTGCGCAATCGCCTGATCAAGCAGGCTCAGCGCATCGCGCACTGATCCTTCCGCCGCGCGCGCGATGATCGACAGGGCCTCCGCGCTGACATCGGCCTTTTCCTTTTCGGCGATGCCGGCCAGATGGGCCGATAGTTCGGCCACCCCGACCCGGCGCAGATTGAAGCGCTGACAGCGGGACAGCACGGTGACGGGGACTTTGCGGATTTCGGTGGTGGCAAAGATGAAGATCACATGCGCGGGCGGTTCCTCAAGGGTTTTGAGCAGGCCATTGAAGGCCGCCTTGGACAGCATGTGCACTTCGTCGATGATATAGATCTTGTAGCGCGCACTGGCGGGTTTGTAGCGTGCGCCCTCGATGATTTCGCGGATATCGTCGATACCGGTGCGCGAGGCTGCGTCCATCTCGATCACATCGACATGTCGCGATTGCGCAATCGCGGTGCAGTGAATGCCTTCGCGCTCGGGATTGGCGGTGGGGCCGGCATCCCCCGATTCGGTCGCATAGTTCAGGCAACGCGCGAGGATGCGCGCGGTGGTGGTTTTCCCCACACCGCGCACCCCGGTCAGGATATAGGCATGCGCCAGCCGGTTGGTCGCAATCGCGTTGGTGAGGGTACGGACAAGTGCTTCCTGACCGATCAGATCGGTAAAGCTGTTGGGGCGGTATTTGCGTGCAAGAACCTGATAACCGGTATCGTCACCGGTGGCGGTGCCGCCGGTCAGCCCGAGCATGGGGGCATCGCCGGAGGCTGCGTCCGGGCTGCCGGAACCTGTCGGGTTGCGATCATCCATGCTTTCTGGCCTGCGCTCGGGCGGCTATTCCGTTTTCTGCGATCCGGTGCGCGCCTTGTGATCCGGTATGGGACCGGCGGGCCGGACGCGGGTGATCAGGGCTGGTGGGAGGCTGGACAATGACCCAGAACGAATCCGTTACGGCTGCTTCCTTCCGGACCTGACCGGGTTGGCGGTAATCCTGTCCATCGCCAACCTCCCACCGCACTATATCAGCCATTAGCCCGCCCGTGGCAAGGGGGTGCGGCGATCGGGCGGGGGTGTGGCCCGTGTCGGGGGCTTAGCCGTTGCCCCCGCCGGGCTGCTATGCCAGTCTTGGGCGAAAGAAAAATGACCTGTCAAAACAGGGGTGGAGCCCATCGGCAAGCGCGGGGGCGTGCCCCCGCGAGGGAGAGATGATCGATGGCTTTACCGCCAAATCCCAACACTTTTGCCAATAATCCGCTTGATCGTGTGAGCGACAGGCGGGTGAATGCCGACTGGGTAGCCGGGCAGCTTGAGAATCCCGACGCCTTCATCCTGCCGACCTGGCGTGAGGATCCGTTCATCCTGCCGCCCGCCAAAAGCGGCGAAGCGCCGGAGGTTGGCTTTATGCGGCCGGGCATGTTCGCCGATTCGATTGCCGCGGGGGCGACGGTGCTGTTTCTCGGGCTCGATCATAAAGAGCGGCCCTATTTTGCCATTGATCTGTCCGATGAGCCCGATCCCAGTCAGCAGGGCGCGTTGAAAGGGTTTGGTGAATTTACCGATCTGCGTAGCATCGCGCCGCAGATCGCGGCCGCCGATGCGGCGATCGCGGCGCAGGCGAAAGCGATCCTGAAATGGCATAGCACGCATCAGTTCTGCTCCGCCTGCGGTGCCAGATCGGTGATTGCGGAGGCCGGTTACCGTCGCGACTGTCCGAAATGCGAGACGCAGCATTTTCCGCGGACCGACCCGGTGGTGATCATGCTTGCCACATATGGGGACAAGGCACTGCTCGGGCGACAGGAAATCTGGCCCAAGGCGATGTTTTCCGCGCTGGCAGGCTTTGTCGAGCCGGGCGAATCAATTGAGGAAGCGGTGGCCCGCGAATTGTTTGAGGAGGCGGGCTGCAAGGTCTCAAGCGTCCGCTATCATTCGACCCAGCCCTGGCCCTATCCCATGTCGTTGATGATCGGGTGCATCGCTGAGGCCGATAATGAGGAGATTGAGCCTGACGGGATCGAGATTGCCGAAGCGCGCTGGTGCAGCCGTGCGGAACTGCGCGATGTGCTGGCGGGGAAGGGGGATGGCTCGCTTTTCGTGCCGCCGCCTTTTGCGATCGCCCATCAACTGATTCGCAGCTGGGTCGATAGCGACGGCTAGAGCCGCCGCAGGCGCGTCAGAGATGTCGTTGCGCCGCGCCGGGGAAAAATCCCGGCGCGGCGTTTTTCGTTCGTCTCAGCTTTTGGGTTTGCGCGCATCGGGCCAGGCACCGGCGAGCAATGTGGTTGTCGAAACGCCGATGGCGACGATCTGATCGGCGGCGCGCACCTCGATCCGGGTGGAGGCGACACCGCGAGAGATATGCTCCAGCCGGCAGGCGGAAATCATCGTCGCGGGCAGGGCCGGTTCGGCGCAGAAACGCAAGGTGAGATCGGGATTGGGAATCGGGATCGGCTTGCCGCCAAGCGCACTGCCGACCGGTGGGCCGACTGAAATATCGGCGGCGATGCAGGCGGCTTCGGCGCAGGTGCCCGGCTCGTCCCAATGCACCTTGACCTCGGTCGCATAGCCGCGATCGTCATTGCCCACAAGCCGGGGCTGGAAAGTGTCGATCAGCGGCACTTCCACCCCGCTTCCCGGTTTTGCCCAGGGTTTGCCGTCTTCATAGCTGACCCAGCCTTCGGGTTTGCCCGCAAAGCCATCATGTTCGAACGGTTCGAGCGCTTCGAGATTGGCAAGGCTGACGGTCGCGCGGGTGCACAGCTTGTCGCGGCTGTCGAAGATATCGACGCTGACCACCGACAGGGTCCGCCCGCCATGCAGCAGCGTCGGGATAACCCGGGCTGTACCTTCTGTCAGCCCGCGAATGAAGCGCACATCGAGGCTTGCGGGTACACGCTCGGGCGCGACCGAACGGGCGGCCGCCACGCAGGTTGCCCCGACCACGCCGCCGTTTGCCCCGCCGAATGCGCCATGCAGTTCCCGGCCAAGGTCAAACCGCCATTCGCCGTTATCGGCGGGCGTGCCCTTCAGAAAATCCAGTACTTTCACAATATCCTCCCCTTTTTTGCTTGTCGTTATGTCGATGATGGGAGCCGGCTCCGCACCGGCCTGATAGCTGATAGGCGGCACTATATCGGACGGCGCCGCAAAAAACACGTTACTGTGCGCGCGCGATTTTCCTATAGTCGGCACAGACGCCTGCGGGCGGCACTCAAGGCATAAGACCATAACAAAACAGGGAGTAAATGATGGCGGCGGAAGCGATCTCACCGGAGCTGGTTGGAACCGAATTTGGCGAAACAACGCGCAGTTGGACCGATAACGATGTGATGCTTTACGCAATCGGCGTCGGTGCGCAACCCGATGGGGAACTGGATTTCCTGTATGAGGGCAAGGGACCCAAGGTGCTGCCGACCTGGGCGGTGATTCCGGGCATGTGGGCGATGGGCTGCGTCGGCAAATATATCAAGATGCCGATCGCGCGCATGCTGCATGGGGAGCAGGGGATCGAGCAGTTTCGTCCGCTGCCCGCCAATACCGAAATCCGCATGACCGGACGCTTGTCGGAAATCTGGGACAAGGGGGAAGGCAAGGCAGCGGTAATCGGCGTGGAATGCACAGCCGAGGATAAGGACGGCCCGCTGTTCAAGACCCATTCGACGCTGTTCTATATCGGTGGCGGCGGCTTTGGCGGCGAACGCGGCCCCTCGACATCAACGCTCAACCTGCCGCCTGACCGCGAGCCCGATCACGTGGTGGAATATCAGACCCGGCCCGATCAGGGTGCGCTTTATCGCCTGTCGGGCGACCGGGTAGCGCTGCATATCGATCCTGAGTTCGCCAAAAAGGCGGGCTATCCGGATGCCTTCATGCATGGGCTTTGCACCTATGGCTTTGTCGGGCGCGCACTGTTGCACACGCTGTGCGGCGGCGATCCGGCAAATTTCAAATCCATGACCGGCCGTTTCGCCGATCAGGTGTTTTTCGGCGATCAGGTGATCACCAAAATCTGGCGCACCAATCCGGGGGAGGCCGTGGTGCAGGCGGTCACGCAAAAGGGCAATGTGGTGCTGTCGCAGGCATCCTGTACTTTCGCGGAATAGAATATAAAAGCCTTCGGGACGGGCCGTATTTTCGGCGCGTCCCGAAAGCGTCGCAGAGATGAAAAAAGCCACCTGCGACATCTTCGTACTTGCCTGGGCGGGGCGGTTGCTGCTAGCTGCGCGGTTATGACACGCGCGGCATATCTGAAAAAACCGAAGAGCATGGGCGGCTGGCTTGCGCTTGCCGCGATGGCCGCGCATTGTCTGATGAGCATCCTGTGTGTTGCTGCCGGTCCCCGGCCCGCAGGCGTGCCGGCGGGACAGGCGGCGGAGGGCGGCTGGCCATTCGGGCCGATCGTCATCTGTTCGCCCGAGGGTACACGCACTGTCCCCGCGGCCGAGGCTGCACGGCTGTGGGGCGGGGCATCGGTTCCGGTGTCGGGGTCTTCCCCCGCATCTGACCGGACACCTGCGGATCGGGAAAGCTGCGCGATGTGCCAGGCCGTCTGCGCGGCGGCGATTGCCTTTCTGCTTGCCAATATCATCCTGTTTGTCGCGTCCGCCCGGCCACCGCGTCTGGCGGCACGGATCTCACCCCCATATTCATCGCCCGCACCGCGGCTGAACCGCTGCCGCGCACCCCCCGCTTTCGCCTGAACCGACACACTCAGACGAAACCATTTTTCAAAGCGAGGGGATTTATGCGAATCCTGAATTCTGTCGCGCTGCTGACATGCGGCGCAATCTCTGCTGCGGCCCTTACGGGCGCGGCGAATGCCGAACCGCTCCATAACCGGGCGGCGATATCCTCATCTGGCAAACCGCCCATCCATGCTGATTCCCATGCGCCCATAGGGGTGATGGGGGACCATTTGCATGAAAAGGGGGAATGGATGGTCTCTTACCGCTTTATGCGGATGGAGATGGGGGATGCCCGGATCGGTGACGACAAGGTATCGCCCGAGACAATCGCCACGACGGTGCCCAACCGGTTCTTCGGTGTGCCCGGTCAGCCGCCGACCTTGCGCGTGGTGCCGCTTGAGATGACCATGGATATGCATATGGTCGGCGCGATGTATGCGCCAAGTGACCGTGTTACGCTGATGGCGATGGGCAGCTATGTCACGAAGGAGATGGATCACGTCACCTTTGCCGGGCCCGCGGGCACCGTGCGGCGGGGCAATTTCACCACCAAGTCGAGTGGCATCGGTGATACCAGGCTCACCGCGCTGGTCGGGCTGGGCGATTGGGGGGCGCATCATCTGCATCTGAATGCGGGCATCAGCCTGCCCACCGGTTCGATCGACGAGGAAGATGACATTCTGACCCCGCTTGGCACCCGGCCGCGCGCGCGGTTGCCCTATTCCATGCAGAATGGTTCAGGCACCTTCGATCTGCTGCCCGGGCTGACCTATACCGGGCACCGCGCCGCGATAAGCTGGGGCGCGCAATATAGCGGCGCAATCCGGCTCGATGAAACCGATGAAGGCTACACCCATGGCGATCGGCACCAGTTGACCGGCTGGGCCGGTTACCGTTTCGCGCCGTCGGTCAGCGCATCGGTGCGGCTCAGCGCGGAAACAAGCGGCAAGGTCGATGGTCGCGATGCCCGCATTATCGGCCCGGTGCAGACCGCCGACCCCGATAATTACGGGGGCGAGCGGTTAACCGCGGCGCTCGGGTTGAATTTTGTCGGGCAAAGCGGCGTCATGCGCGGTCACCGGCTTGCCCTTGAGGTAGGGTTTCCTGTCTATGAGGATCTGAACGGTCCGCAGATGGCACATGACTATCACCTCACACTTGGTTATCAGAAGGCGTTTTGACGATGTGGAAATCATGGATCATAGGGGGGCTTCTGGCCCCCCTTCTGGGAAGCGCGGCTCTGGCCTGCGATGACCCGGAATGTCCGCTTGGCGGGCTGCGTTTTGAAGATGGCTGGGTGCGTGCGGTGGGGCCTGCCGCACGCACGGCCGCCGTATATGCGCAGATCGAAAATCACAGCGATCACGAAGTGGTCCTGACAGGCGTTGCCACGCCTGTTGCAACCCATGCGCAGTTTCACCGCAGCGAGCTTGTCGACGGGGTGATGCGGATGCGCAGCGTGAGCGAGGGGATCAGCGTGCCTGCGCATGGGGCATTCGCCTGGCAACCCGGTGGCGATCACATCATGCTGATGGGGCTGACCACCACGTTAAGCGTGGACGGTGAGGTGCCGTTGAGCTTTACCCTTGCCGGTGGTCAGGTATGGGAGGTGACCGCCCGTGTGGGACAATCCGGCGGCAAAGCGGATAATCATCATGGGGCGCATGATATGCCGCATGAAAAACATCCGTCGCAAGAACCCGGCGAACAAGAGCATGCCCCGCATCACTAGCCCGCGCCGAGCGCGGCCTCGACCAGCGGCAGCCGGTCATTGCCAAAATACATATCGTCGCCATTGACATATATCGTCGGCGATCCGAACGCACCGCGTTCGATCGCCTCTTCCGTGTTGGCGCGCAGTCTGTCTTTCACATCCTGCGCGCCGATGCGGCGGAAATAGTGATCCGGATCAAGGCCGACTTGCCGGCAGATATCGGCAAGCACCTCCTGCTGGCCGATATCGCGGGTTTCGCCCCAATAGGCTTCGAACAGGGCGCGGGCATAGGCGGGCAGTTTCCCCTCATCCATCGCGACGAATGCGCCGCGCATGCAGTCGACCGCGCGGGCGGGATGAAAGTCGGGCCAGCGGATCGTGACCCCGCAATAACGTGCCCAGTCCTGCAAGTCCTTGTTCATATAGCGCGCCTTTACGGGGTTCGGATTGTCGCGCTGGGCGTAAAGTTCCTGATTGACCTTGTTGAACACACCGCCGACCAGGAAAGGTTTCCAGATCAGTTCGGCATTCGCCCGCTCAGCAATCGCCTCGATCCGGCTGAAGGCGAGATAGGTCCAGGGGCTTGAGCAGTCAAAAAAGAATTCCAGTCTGGCCATGGGATTACTTCCATTGCTATGTGTTTATTTCCACGCGAATACGGGTTGTTCGAAATGATCGACCCGGGTGTGTCGCCCATTGATGCAAACTTCAGAGAACTGGTGCATGACAGCGGCTGTGGGGGCGTGAACGAAGCTGTCTTCGACCAGTACGCGGATGACCGGACGGTCGCTTTCGGGAATATCGAAAAAGACCGGGGAATCAGGGCGGTTAAGCTCGGTAAAGCTGATATGGTGGACCGAGGCAACCTCATCCGGGTTCGGATTAAGCGTCATGCCCGCCCCTGCCCATATAACGACGGGCGTGATCAGGTAGCCTGAGCGGGTCGGGTAGTCGTCGAGCAGGCCCAGTACGCTTTCTTCGCCAAGTTCAATGCCGATTTCCTCATGCAGTTCGCGCAGCGCCGCCTCGACCGGCGTCTCCCCGGGGTCGAGCCGGCCGCCCGGCAAGGCCCATTGCCCCTTATGCGCGTTGAGACGCGCCGAGCGGCGCGTCAGCAGGATCGCGCCTTCGCCTTGTGTGTTATCGACAACTGTCAGGGTAACCGCCGCATGTTTCAGCCCGTCATCAAGGCTGTTGCGGTTGGGGAAATCACTGACATTGCGGTGCAGTGCGGTGCGCAGCCCTTCATCGACACAATAGTTCACCGGCCTGTCCCCCTTTGCCCGTTTCAGACTGAAAAATCCTTTGCCATCTCGCGCAGCTTGAATTTCTGAATCTTGCCGCTGGCGGTGCGGGGCATTTCCCCGATGACCTCCAGCCGTTCGGGCAGATAGTTGCGCGCGATCTTGTTGTCGCGCAGATAGGCCACCATGTCCTCAAGGGTCAGTTCGTGCCCTTCCGCCAGGGTGACAAAGGCGCAGCCGCGCTCCCCCAGCCGGGGGTCGGGCATGGCGACCACCGCCGCGTCAATAATGGCGGGATGCCGGTAGAGCAGTTCCTCCACCTCGACCACAGGCACATTTTCACCACCGCGAATGATGATGTCCTTGGCGCGACCGGTGATGCGGATATAGCCGTCATCGTCCATCCGCGCATAATCGCCGGTATCGAACCAGCCCTGATCGTCCGTGCCGTGAAGTTCGGGTTTTTTCAGATAGCCCACAAAGGCGGAAATGCCGCGTGCCTGTAATAGCCCTTCTTCCCCGTTGGGGGCGATGTTGCCCTGCGGGTCGACGATGCGGACCTCGATTCCGGGCAGGGGTTTGCCATCCGTCTGGAATACCTTTTCGGGTGGATCGTTGGGTTCGGTCGTCGTGACCGCGCCATTTTCCGTCATCCCCCAGCCCGACAGCACGATGACATCAAGTTCCTTGCTGGCGCGTTCGGCAAGCACACGCGGAATCGGGGCCCCGGCGCACAGGAAGATCCGCAGGCTGCTGATATCGCATTCGCGCACCGCCGGGGTATCGGTCAGATCGGCCAGAAACGGGGTGGAGGCCATGGTGAAGGTCACCTTTTCCTCCTCGATCAGCTTGGCGGCGCCGGCAGGGTCCCAGATATCCTGATAAACGACTTTGGTGCCGAGCATGAGCGGCATCAATATGCCGTAAAGAAAGCCCGTCTGATGGGCGAGGGGAGATGACATCAGCACCACATCGCGCTCCCCCGACAACGCCAGCCGTTCGGCATAGGGTTTGACATTGGCGAACTGGGTATTGGATGTATGCATCACGCCCTTGGGCTGACCCGTCGTGCCCGAGGTATAGAGGAGTTCGTTGACATCGTTGGGGCTCATCCGCCGCTCTGCGAAGATGGCCTGCATATTCATCTCCTCCTCCCAGGCGCGGTCGATGAAATTCGCCTCGAAACTTTTCTCGCCCTTGCCGCCCAATGCGAAAATACGGCTCAGGGCCGGCAGATCGGAACGCAGCCCTTCCATCATGGCAAGATGGTCGAAGCCGCGGAATTCCTGCGGCACGAAGACGATTTTCGATTCCGCGAAGGACAGCATGAAGGACAGCTCGCGCTCGCGGAAGATCGGCATGACAGGGTTGGTAATCGCGCCGATCCTGAGGCAGGCCAGGTGCAGTGCCGCGAATTCCCACCAATTGGGGATCTGGTAGGACACCACATCGCCTTTTTCGACGCCAAAATGCACAAGACCCAATGCAATGCGGTTGACCATCATCCGCAGCCGCTCGAAGCTGATCGTCTCACGCTGCCCGCGCATCGAATTGAAGCCCGTGATCGCCACCGCATCCGGGGATTTTGCAGCGACCGCGTCCAGCAGGTCGGTCGCCATATAGTTCGGCCATTCGCCGGACTTTTCCATCGCCTCGATCCGGCTTTGCGGCAAAATAGACTGTAACTCGACGGGCATTGATATCCTCCCCACTCAGGCCGACCGGGCGTCAGCTGTCAGATTGCGCGCCGGTCCCGGTTATTGCTCTTGTTGCGCAGGAAGAATAGCGGTTTTGGGAAGCCCGTGTCACGAGGCAGTTGCAATGGCAAGTTATGGCACGGTCCGGCATCGTACGGCATGGGGGGGCGATAAAGGGGGGCGACATAAAAAACCTCCGCCGCAGTACACCGCGAACGGAGGTTTGGGGTGTTCGGGCGGCAGCGCCGGTGAGGGCGCTGCCGGACGGGTCTGTCGCGGTTTATTCAGCCGCCATCACGGCACCGCCCGTGCCATTGACCTGTTTGAGGAATTTGATCCCGTCTTCGGCGATCACGTCGCCGACCATCTGATCGCCTTCCGCCTTCAACTCTTCCATATCGACCCAGCCGGAATAGAAACCGGCGGTCCGGTTGGTGATGATGTTGGCTTTCAGCAGGGTCTTGATCAGAACGCGGAAGATGTTGGTGCTTTCCTGCATCTGCTCGCGCCGGAAATCGTCGGTAAAGGCTTCGAGCATGGCATTCTTCACCTCCTGCCAGTCCAGCCCGACCTCGGCATAGATATGCTGCTTCTGCTCGGGATCGCTGAGATTGATCAGCAGCGACTGGTAAACTTCCATCGCCCAGTCCTCAATCTGATCGCGGGCTTCAGCCTCGATATGCGGGATCGTTTTATCGGCCCAGATCTTGCCGAATTTGTGATGGAATGCCTCATCGGTCATGGTGAGCTGCATCAGCCGCACAAGCACCGGGTCGTTCGCATACTGAAAGTAGGAGGCGAACACACCCATGGCGAGGCCTTCCAGCACCATCTGCAGGCCGACGATCTTCTTCCAGACCAGGCCGCTGCCCACAAGCTCGATCAGCAGGTTGCGCAGAAAACCGCCAACAGGCTCGGGTCGGCCCCAGCGATGCTTGATATACTGGGTGAAGCCGGTTACATGGCGCGCTTCCTCGCGGCACTGGTTGGAAGCATATTCCTGCGCGCCGGGGTCCAGCATGATATGGCACAGGCTGGCCGACATGTTCAGCGCGCCCTGTTCGCCATGCAGGATCGAGGAGAGCTGATATTGCTGCAGCCGGTTGGCGAGGTGGATTTTCTGCCCCTCGTCAAGCTTGTCGGCCACCGCGGTCTGCAGCTCGGCGGTCAGTTTCGGGTCCACCAGATATTCGTTCTTCATGTCGAATGGCTGGGTGAAATCGATATATTTCTTATCCAGCGGGTCCCAGAAATGGTCATGGGTGGCGGAGATGATCTTGTCGAACGCGCTTGACCGTTTGCCGTAGCGGTTGACTTCAAGCATGGCCGGGAAATCATCGTGATCGACGGTTTCAAACGCGTCATCAACAGTAATATGCTTCATCCTATCCTCCTTAAGCGCTCACACGATTTGGCTGCGATAGCCGATATATTGGGATCAGGTTGCCCGTTCGGGATAACACCCTTTCGGAACTGGCTTATTGTCCGACGCGTCCGACTGGGGCGTGTCGCTTAACTCCGTTTTTCTACCGACAATATATTCAATAGATGAAAAACTTGCCAACAGAAATTGACATATATGTCATTTGTCACAGATTTTTGACCCCATCCGGCATTTTGCAGGCCGGGGTAATATGACCCGCGCTTGTTGACATCGCCGGCCGATTGCGGGACCGTTGCGTGTGGCATAACAGGCGACTGCGGCAATGCAGTTATAAAATGCAGTTATAATAAGCCGTCACGGTCCCCGCCGGTACAGTGCAGTCCACCCGTTCTTCTCTTGTTGCGTCCCGTGAGTAACCGTACCGGACAGGCGGAACCGCGCAGACGGAACAGGCGGGCCCTCGCGTCCGCGAAGGGAGGGGACATTGGCCCAATTCGATACAGTCATCAAGAACGGCATGATTTTCGACGGGACCCGTATCCCGCGTTATCGCGCCGATATCGCGATCAAGGACGGTGTCATCGCACGCATTGGTCATATCGATGCGTCCGAGGCTGACATGCTGGTCGATGCGGACGGGCTGCATGTGGCGCCCGGCTTCATCGATCTGCATACCCACTACGATGCGCAGCTTTTCTGGGACCCTTACTGCAGCTTGTCGAGCTGGCACGGCATTACATCCGTCGTGATCGGCAATTGCGGTTTTGGTTTTGCGCCCGTCGCGCCGGAGATGCGCGAACGCGCCATGCTGACCATGACGCGGGTCGAGGCGATCCCCCTTGAATCCATGCGTCAGGGCATGCCCTGGGACTGGGTCAGCTTCCCCGAATATCTCGACAGTGTCGAGCGCACGCCCAAGGCAATCAATATTCTGCCCTATGTGCCGATTGCGCCGATCCTGATCTGGGTGCTTGGGCTTGAGGATGCGAAGGCGGGCCGGAAACCGACGCCGGAAGAAGAAGCGCAGATCTGCGCCATGCTGGAGGAAGCGCTTGATGCGGGGGCGTGTGGCTGGTCGGCGCAACGGTTGCCGCCGACCGGGCCCGCGCCCGTACAGGTCGATTATGACGGCACCGCCATGGCGACCGATGTGATGCATGACGATACCTGTCGCGCGCTTGCGCGTGTGTTGCGCGCGCGCAATCAGGGCTTCATGCAGATGATCCTGGCTTCCGGCGATGTGGAGGCGGACCGCCGGCATCTTGAGGAGCTTGCCGAAATTTCCGGCCGCCCCATGCTTTACAATGTGGTGCAGGCGGTCGATCACCGGCCTGAAATTCATCGCGCGACGCTGAAATGGCTTGAAGACTGCCGCGCGCGCGGTGTGCGTGTCTACGGCCAGGGCCTGACGACGGATGCCGGCTTCACCTTCTCGTTCGAGGACTGGAACCTGTTTGACGATGTCGCCGAATGGCGCGAGGCAACAGTCGGCACAAAGGCGGAAAGGCTTGCCAAGCTTTCCGATCCCGCCCGCCGCGAAGGGCTTAGGCGGCGCATGCCGATGGCCGCGGTCGGGCCGCTTCCGGGGATTGTCGTCACCGGTCCGAAAAGCGCCGGGACCGAACCCTATCTCGATCACACATTGCAGCATGTGGCGGAGCTGACCGGCAAGCATCCGGTCGATGCCATGCTCGATATCGCGGTGGCCGATAATCTGGAGACGGAGTTTTTTGCTGCACCACCCAATGGCAGGATCGACTATCTCAGGGAGATTGTGGATAACCCCTATATCCTGTTCGGTGTGTCCGATGGCGGGGCGCATACCAAGTTCCTGACCGCCGGGCGGTACCCGACCGAAACACTGGTCAAGATCGTCCGTACCCATAATATGATCAGCCTTGAGGAGGCGCATTGGCGGCTCTCGGCGTTGCCGGCGATGGTCGCGGGATTCGAGGATCGGGGCGTTTTGCAGGAAGGCAAGGCCGCCGATATCGTGATCTATGATTATGATGCGCTTGCGGTCCGCGAGAGCGAGGTTGCCCATGATTTGCCGGGCGGCGAATGGCGGCGGATCCAGCGCGCCAGCGGCTACCGCTATGTATTTGTGAATGGCGGGATCACGATCAAGGATGATCGGGAGACGGATCGTTATTCGGGCAGGTTGCTGCGGTATGGCGGCAACGCGGCGCGCACAAAGGCGGCGATGGCCGCGGAATAGGCGCTTGAGCAATAACCCGGGAACAGATGGGGCCGGGCTGTCTGAAAGTTACAGCCCCATCTGCTTGGCGATCACATTGCGCTGAATTTCATTGGTGCCGCCGCCGATTGTGCCGACCCGCGCATCGCGGAACAGCCGCTGCATGCTGTAATCGAGGATGAAGCCCGCCCCTGCCATGATCTGCATGCCCAGATCCGCTGCTTTCCAGCAGCTGTCGGTTGCGTGCAGCTTGGCGATGGCGGTTTCGATCACCGGGTTTTCCCCCGCATCGAGCATATCGGCCACATGGAAGCTCATCTGCCGTGAAGTGTGCCAGCCGGTTTCCATATCGGCGAATTTATGGGCGATGGCCTGAAACTTGCTGATCGGCTGGCCGAACTGTATCCGCTGCTGCGCATAATCGCGGGTATGTTCGATGATCCGCTGAATATTGCCCGTGCCGGCAGCCGCCAGGCAAAGCCGTTCGACATTCAGGCATTCCATCAGATCGTGCCAGCCTTTATTTTCAGCGCCGATCACCCGGCTTGCGGGAATGCGCACATCTTCGAAAAAGCAGTGATTGGCCTTGATCGTGTGCCGGCCCAGCGCATCGATCGGGCGGATGGTGACGCCGGGCAGATCGGTATCCACAAGCAGCAGGCTCATCCCCTTATAGCCGGTTGCGTCAGGATCGGTACGCGCGGCCAGCACCACCGCATCGGCGACATGAGCGCCTGTATTGTAGATTTTCTGCCCGTTGATCACATAGTCATCGCCGTCGCGGCGGGCGAACGTCTTGATGCCTGCCGCATCCGATCCGGTATCGGGTTCGGTCAAACAGAGGGCGAGTTTCTTGGCGCCTGAGATAATTTGCGGCAGAAACTCCTCACGCATTGCTTCGCTGCCATGCAGATAGACATGCATCCCCGCATAGATAACGGTCACAAGATAACCTGCCGCAAGTCCGGTATCATGATAGCCGAGCGCCTCGGTCAAAACCGTCAGATCCTTATAGTTGCCGCCGATCCCGCCATATTTTTCAGGAAAAGGCAGCCCCATCCAGCCCGCATCGGCAAGCGCGGCATAGGCGTCGAGCGGAAATTCCCCGGCCTTGTCGAGTTCGTTGATCCGTTCGACCGGCAATTCCCGCGCCAGCAGGCTCAGCACGCTGTCGCGCATGATCTTCTGTTCTTCGTTAAAGCCGAATGTGATGTTGGCGGTGCTCATTCTGTGTTGCTCCCCTCACGCCTTCTCTTGCCGATTTGCCGGATGCGCCTGCTGCGGGTTATGCCAGCCCGTATCGGCTGTGCGCAAGGGGCGGCCTGTGGCGGCCTGGCTGACTGTTCAAACCGGTGGCGGCATGGCACGATCCCGGCGATGACGAATCCCGCCGTGAAACAGGGGCGGCCATGCCGGCCGGCGGCGGCCGTGGAGGGTGACAGGGCGAACATGGCACGGCTTAGCCACAATCTGGCGGCGAACTTCATGGGGCAGGGGGTGACAGCGCTTGCCGCTGTGCTGTTTCTGCCGGTTTATGTGCATCTGCTCGGTATCGAACGGTTTGCGCTGATCGGCATCTATGCAAGTCTTTACGGGGTCATGGCGCTGCTCGATGGGGGATTGAGCACAACGCTCAACCGTGAGATGGCCTCGACAAGCGCGCCGGCGCAGCGCCAGGCGCGGCTGCGGGCCATGGAATCTGCCTATTTCGCTCTGGCGGCGGCGATGGGGCTGGGCATCTGGTTGCTGTCGCCCTGGCTGGCGCAGCATTGGCTGGGCGTGGATGAGGTGGGTGGCGAACAGGTTGCGCATATCTTTGCGCTGATGGGGCTTGTGCTGCTCTTTCAGCTACCGGTCACGCTCTATAATGGCGGTTTGTTGGGGCAGCAACGGCATGTGGCGCTGAATGCGGTCAATGGGATATTCGCGGTGCTGCGCTGGGGCGGTGCGGCGCTTGTTCTGTGGATTTTGCCGCCCCGGCTTGAAACCTATTTCCTGTGGCATGCGGCGGCCTCCTTCCTGCATGCGGGGGTGTTGGCGGCGATGTTGTGGCGCGGGCTTGGTGGCGGCGCGCGGCAGGCACCGCGTCTGGCCGCGCTGCGTGGTATCCTGCGGTTCAGCGGCGGGGTCTGGGCGGTTTCGCTGCTGGGGGCGGTGCTGTTGCAGGCTGACAAGCTTGTACTGGGGCGGATGCTACCGCTTGCAACCCTTGGCCATTACATGCTGGCGGCGATGTTGGCGCTTGTCATTGCGCGCGCCAGCAGCCCGATTTTCTCAAGCTTCTTCCCCCGGCTGTCGGCGCTTGTGGCGCGCGGAAACAGCGCCGAGCTATGGGAGGTCTATCGTTTCGGGGTGCAGGCCGTGGCGGTGATTGTGTTGCCGGTTGCCCTTACGGTAGCCTTTTTCGCGCACGAAATCCTGTTGATCTGGACGCAGGACGTGGCGCTGGCGGGGGCGGGGGCGCCGATATTGCGGCTGCTGAGCCTGGGGGTCGGTTGCAGCGGGTTGCTGGTTCTGCCTTATGCGCTGCTGTTTGCCCATGGGGGCACCCGGCTGGCCTTCTATTGCAATCTTGCGGCGGTGGTCGTGCTTGTGCCCGGGCTTGTTCGTGTCGCCGAACTGTATGGGGCGATCGGGGCGGCGGGGCTCTGGCTGGCGGTGAATGCCCTGCTTGCGGCCGGTTTTCCGCTTTTGTGCCATTATCAACTGTCAGGCAGTCTCAGGCTTGCTTTGTGGCTGCGCGATGTGTTGCCGCCCGCATGCGCCGCGCTGCTGGTTGTGGCTTTGCTGCACCGGGGGTTGATGCTGGTGCAGGCGGGGGGCGGCTTTGACGCTGCGCTCATAATGGTATGCGGGGTGCTGTCGATTGGCGCGGCGGCACTGGCGGCGCCCGCCCTGCGCGGCTGGCTGCTGCGGCGGTTGCGGGGTTAGTCGCCTGCGCCGGGGATGGCATGATCGGGGATGGAGCGGGGACCCCGCGGCGGAACAGGGCAAAGTTGCATTAAGGGTTGCCTTGTCACCACCGAGCCGCAACAATCGCTGCGTGAGCGATGTAACACCGATAAATTCCCGCCGCGTCCCGCAGAAGCAGGCTGCGGCGCCCGGACCCGCACGGCCCGGACCCGCACGGCAAAGTATCGTGCTGCATTCGGGGATGCTGGCGCAAAGGCAGCCCCAGCAACCCTTTTTCGACAGGCGCGAGCTTCAGATCATCATGAATATCTATGGGCGCATGGTGCAGGCGGGGGAATGGCGCGACTATGCGATCGATACATTGCCCGACCGGGTGGTCTTTGCCATTTTCCGCCGCGCGAGCGAAATGCCGATCTACCGTATCGAGAAGCAGCCCAAACTGGTTAATCGTCAGGGGCAATATGCAGTGCTGGGTGCGGCGGGGCAAGTGCTCAAGCGCGGTCGCGAACTGCCGCAGCTGTTGCGCGTATTTGAGCGCAAACTGCTGAAACTTGTGGATGAAGGCTCCTGAACCCGGTGCAGATGGCGTAAGCCGCAGGCAGGGGGGTGGTCGGGCCGTCTGCTTCTACGGGCAAAGAAAAACCCCCGCGATATAAGGCGGGGGTTCTGATCTTTTGCGCAGTGGGGTGTCTTGCGCGGTGAAGCTAATCCCGGTTGCCCAGAAGATGAAGCAGCATCAGGAACAGATTCAGGAAATCGAGATAGAGGCGCAATGCCCCCATAATCGCCTTCTTGCCTGCGATTTCGCTGCTGTCGCCTTCGAAATACATTTCCTTGATGCTTTGCGTGTCATAGGCGGTCAGCCCGGTGAACACCAGAACACCGATCACCGAAATCGCAAAATGCAGTGCCGAGGAGGCCAGGAACAGATTGACCAGCGACGCCAGGATCACACCGATCAGCCCCATGAACAGGAACGAGCCCCAGCCCGACAGATCTTTCTTCGTGGTGTAGCCATAAAGGCTCATCGCGCCGAACAGGCCGGCCGTGATGAAGAATACCCGCGCGATGCTGGTACCCGCATAGGCATAGAAAATGCCCGACAGCGATAGCCCGACAAGCGCGGAATAGACCCAGAACCAGGTCTGTGCCGATCCGAAGCTCATTTTGTGCAAGCGCATGCTGAGGAAGAAAACGATGGCAAGCGGTGCAAAAATAACGACCCAGATCAGCGGGGTCTGCGCCAGGGAGGCATAAATCCCGCTGCGAAAACCGAAATAGGCGACAATGCCCGTAAGGGCAAGAGCCGAGGCCATATAGTTGTAAACACGCAGCATATAGGCGCGCAGACCTTCGTCTATCGCTTGCGCCCGCGTCTGTGCATCGACGCCACCACGTGCGAGCCTCTGGTCCAATTCAGCCATGACTTCACTGTCTCCCAACGAAAAAATTGAATCTCTCGCTTATATTGTCTGGTTTTGCGTGAAAATCAAGATTTGCGAAATGTTCGCAGTCTTTTCAGTTGGCGGCGTTCTGTGCCTCTGGCGGTCAGGGGTTGCGCAGGCGCGGGGCGGATTTCTGCTGCAATGTCCGCCAGGTCGTCCCAAGGCCAAGCAAAATTGTCAGAACTGTCGCAAAAACAAGTGTTAGCACCACAGCCCCGGGCAGGAAGCTCCAGTCTGCGCGCATGATCTGCGTCACAATTCCGTAGGCGATGACCCCGCCCGACAGGCAGGCAAGCAGTGCCGCCAGCAGCCCCAATATGGCATATTCCAGAATATAGGGGGTGAGGATGCGCCGGCGGCTTGCCCCCAGAACCTTGAGAATCACTGCATCGTAATGCCGCTGCCCCTGACCTGCCGCCATGGCGCCCGCCAGTACAAGCACGCCTGACAGAAGCGTAATACTGCCCGCCGCGCGCACCGCGGTGGCAAGCTCGCGCAGCACATTATCGACTGTCTCAAGCGCCTCTTTCATGCGGATGGTGGAAATGCCGGGAAACTTGTCGGTCACTGCGCGATGCAGTGCGGTCTCGGCCCCGGATTGCGCGCGCGCGGTGGCGATATAATTATGCGGCGCGGCGGAGATCAGCCCCGGTGAATAGATCATCGCGAAATTAACGGACAGATTGCCCCAGTCGACAAACCGCAGATTGGCGATTTCCGCCTCGATCTCGCGGCCCAGAATCTTGATGCTGAGCCGGTCGCCGACACCGATACCCATTGCCTGCGCAAGTGTTGTGTCAAAGGAAAGAAGCGGCGGTCCCCGATAATCTTCGGGCCACCATTCGCCTGCGGTCAGGGTGCTGTTGTCAGGCTGGTTCGCGGCATAGCTCAGCACCCGGTCGCCGCGCAAGACCCAGCGGGCTTCCGCCGGCATTTCCGCCGCGATCGCGGGGGCGCCATTGATCCGGGTCACACGGCCGCGCAAGGTCGGCAGGATCTCGACATCCGTGACACCGCCGATGCCGCGTGTCAGTTCGGCAAAGGCGGATTTGTCCGCTGAGGGAATATCCACAAAGAAGAAGGAGGGGGCCTTTTCCGGCACGCTTCTGTCGACCTGCCGCGCGATATTGCCCTCGACCAGGGTGATCACGACAAGCAGTGTCAGCCCCAACCCCAGCGACAGCATGACGGTCGGGGTTTGCGTTCCTGGCCGGTACAGATTGCCCAGCGCCAGTCTGAATTCGGGGCGGCGCAGTTGCGGCAACCGCCGTGCAATCGTCATCACACCGATCGCTGCCAGCCGGAACAGCAGGAAACTGCCCGCGATCCCGCCTGTAAACCAGATTGCAAAGCGCGGATCCTCGGCAATCGCGAAGGCGAGCCCGACCAGCAGCACCGCGCTTGCAACCGTCAGCAAGATATAGGGCAGGCGCGGCCATTGCCGCTCGGGTGCCACCAGCGCGCGGAACAACCCGGCGGGAGAGATTTCGCGTGCCCGCGCCAGCGGCCAGACCGCAAAACTCAGGGCGGTGATCAGCCCGAAGACGGCCGCCTCGATGAGCGGTTGGGGGTAGATGGTGAAGCGGGTCGGGATCGGCAGCTGGTCGGCAAACAGCATTTCAAGCAGCAGCGGCGCGCCCGCCCCGATCGCAAGCCCGATAAAGATCCCGAAAAAAGCCAGAACAAGGATCTGCGTCAGATAGGTCCGGAATATGGTACCGCCGGTCGCGCCCAGGCATTTAAGGGTGGCGATTGTATCACGCTGCCGCTCCAGATAGCCGCGCACAGCATTGCCGACCCCCACGCCGCCCACAATCAGCGCGGTCAGCCCGATCAGCGTCAGGAACAGTGACATACGCTCGACAAACTGCCGCACGCCCGGGGCGCCGTTATTGCGCGTCTGCAGCCGCCATTCCGCATCCGGGAAACGGGTTTTCAGATCGGCGATCCAGCGCGGCAGCGACACGTCCTGGGCAAGCTTCACCCGATAGTGCCGCCAGATCATGCTGCCCGGCTGAATGAGCCCGGTGGCCGCCAGGCTGTCGCCGCTGACCATGACCCGGGGGCCCAGCGCCATCCCCCCCGACAGCCGGTCGGGTTCATGCAGGATAATATCGCGCAGCATGTAATCTATATCGCCGATCTTCAGCAGATCGCCCGGCTGCGCAGACAGCCGGTCGGCAAGCGGGGCTTCGATCACCGCCCCCCAATGACCCGCCCGCAGCTCAAGCGCCTGTGCAGGGGCGCTACCGTTGCGTAATTGCAGCTGGCCATAGAGCGGGTAGTTACCGTCCACCGCCTTCAGCTCAACCAGTGTCCGTGCGTCATTTGCCGGGTTCTTGGCAATCGCCCGCAGCTCATGGCTGACCGAAAGGGTGCCGCTTTGTGTGAAATAATCGATCTCACGGGGCGTCGCTTCGCGGTAGCTCAGCCGCAGATCCACATCGCCGCCAAGCAGGTTCTGACCTTCCGCCTCGATCCCGCGGGTGATGGCGCTGGCGACCGATCCGACCGCGGCAATGGCGGCCACCCCCAGCGCGAGGCAGGCAAGAAATATCCCGAAACCCTTCAGTCCGCCGCGCATTTCACGCAGGCCGATGCGCAGGAATACGGGCAGTCCCCGGCCCGAAAAACCATTTTTCCGGGATCTTGGCATGCGGGCGGCGGCGATGCGCACGGGCGGCGTCAATCTGCCGCGCCTGCCCGCAGGCCTGCGGTGAGGGGGGGCTGTTCCGCCGTGTACGGGCCGGCCGTGGCGTTGCCCGGCGTGATCTGGTCGATTCTGCCATCGCGCAGATGCACCACCCGGTCGCACAGGGCGGCAAGCGCGGGATCATGGGTGATCAGCATCAGCGTTGCGCCGCTGCGTTCGCGCAATGCGAACATAAGCGAGATGATCTGTGTGCCCGTTGTCTGGTCGAGATTGCCGGTCGGCTCATCGGCAAGCAGGATCTGCGGATTGCCCGCAACCGCACGGGCCAGCGCCACGCGCTGCTGCTCACCGCCTGAAAGCTGTCCGGGATAGTGGCCCGCGCGATCGCGCAGCCCGACCGCCTCAAGTTCGGCCGCGGCGCGCTCAAACGCGTCGCGGTGGCCGGCAAGCTCTAGCGGCACGGCGATATTTTCAACAGCGGTCATGGTCGGGATCAGGTGAAAGGATTGAAACACGATACCGGTTGTCTCGCGCCGGAAGCGGGCCAGCGCATCCTCATCCATCGTGCCAAGATCGTGACCGGCGACCAGAATTCGGCCCGCGCTTGGCCGCTCCAGTCCCGCCATCATCATCAGCATGGTCGATTTGCCCGACCCGGACGGGCCGATCAGGCCAATCGCCTCGCCTTTGTGAATTGTCAGGTCGATGCCGCGCAGGATATTGACCTGCCCGGCGCGACTTCCCAATGTTAGATGCAGATTATCAAAAGTGATGATTGGCTGGGGCAAGACAGGTATCCATTGAGAAAGCTTATGTCAGAACATATCCACAACTTGCATATTTTCAATGGCGCGGCGCGACCCCGGCATAAGAAAACCTGGTTTCTGTGGGCGATGTTACTGCCCCTGTTTCTGTTATATGCACCGCTTGCCGCCCCTGCGTCGGAGCCGGCGCAACGGCTTGTCATTCTGGGCGACAGTCTGACCGCGGGTTACGGGCTGACCGAGACGGAGGCGTTTCCCGCGCGTCTTGAAGCGTATCTGAGGCAGCTTGGTCACGCGGTGAAAGTGGAAGGCGCGGGGGTTTCGGGAGATACGACGGCGGGTGGGCTTGCACGGCTTGACTGGTCTGTCGGCGAGGATGCGGATGCGGTGATTGTCGAGCTTGGCGGCAATGATGCCCTGCGCGGCCTGTCGCCTGCATTGACGCAGGAAAATCTGGGCAGGATTGTCGGGCAATTGCGCGCGCGCGGCGTGCCGGTGCTGCTTGCGGGAATGTGGGCGCCGCCCAATATGGGGCGCGATTATGCCGATGCCTTCAACGCGGTGTATCCGCGTGTGGCCGAAGAATATGACGTGCCGCTTTATCCTTTTTTCCTCGACGGGGTGGCGGCCGATCCGCGCTTCAATCAAGCTGACATGATTCATCCCAATGCTGCGGGGGTGGAAATCATTGTTGAACGAATCGCGCCATATGTGATTGCGTTGCTTGAGTTGGGTTAGCGCCGCTAACCGCATCGCATATCGGCGCCGGAAAGTAAGGGATTTTTATGGCCCGGATTTTTGTTGCCATTGGTTTGCCGTCCGAACAGCAGCAGCGGCTGGGACTGATTTGCGGCGGTATCCCCGGCGCGCGCTGGATTTCACCCGAACGTCTGCACCTGACCTTGCGTTTTATCGGCGAGGTGAACCGCGAACGGATGCGCGATATCGACGATGCGTTGGCCGGTATCGATTTTGTGCCTTTCGATTTGCGGCTGGACGGGATCGGCCAGTTCGGCGGCGACAAGCCGCGCGTGCTGTGGGCCGGGATCGCGCCCAATCCGGAACTGATGCGGCTGCATGAGCAGGTCAACCTGGCGCTTGCGCGGGCGGGTGTTCCCCCCGATACCCGCCGCTATGTGCCGCATGTGACGCTGGCGCGGCTGAAATTTCCCGATCGCGACCGGCTTGGCGGATTTGTCGCCCACCATAATATGCTGGGGCTTGGGGCGTTTGCGGTGGAGGAATTCCTGCTAATGTCCAGTCATCAGTCGCGCGACGGCACCCATTACCGGGTGGAACAGAACTATCAGGCCCGCGAATTTGCGGGTTATCTGTAACTGGGCGCAACCTTCAGGGGGCTGCGGCATGTAAAGGGCGCGGTAAGGCGCGCGAGCATAAACTCTCAGGCAAAGGCAGGGGCAGGATCGAGATGGCGAAAAAACTTTCAGGCGATGCGCGGCAGCAGGCGCTTGCGACATTGGATGGGTGGGAAGAAGTCGACGGGCGTGAGGCGATCCGCAAAATATTCCAGTTTGCCGATTTCAATGCCGCCTTTGGCTGGATGAGCCGGATTGCGCTGTTGGCGGAGAAGATGGATCATCATCCTGAATGGTTCAATGTCTATAACAAGGTTGATGTGACACTTGCCACCCATGATGCGGGCGGCATTACCGAACTCGATATCGCGATGGCGCAGGCAATGGACCGTTTCGCATCCTGAGAACCGCATCCGGCGCGACGATCGCGATAATGGTGTGGTGGGCGGAGGGGCGTTGTTTGTCTTGCAAATACCGCCCGCCCATGTAGATGTTGCAGTCAGTTTGCCGGGTGGGGCAGACGACGGGTCGAAAAGACAGAGGATCTGGGTATGGTGGCGCGGATTTATCAACCGGCGAAGAATGCGATGCAGTCGGGCCGGGGCAATAGCGATCATTGGCTGATGGAATTTGAGGCTTCTGCGGCTAAAAGGGTGGAGCCGCTGATGGGGTGGACGACCGCCTCGGATATGAAGAACAATGAAGTCCGGCTGAAATTCGACAGCAGCAAGGCGGCGATTGCATTTGCCGAAAAGCATGGTATCGACTATCAGCTTATCAGCCCGCCGCCGCGACGGCGCAAAATCCGCACCTATTCGGATAATTTCCGCGTCGACCGGACCGCACCCTGGACCCATTGAGTGGCGGGTAAATCCGCCCGATGAACCGGTTTTAACCCAGGCTTTGGTCCCGTAGCTCAGCTGGATAGAGCAGCGGACTTCTAATCCGCAGGTCGTAGGTTCGAATCCTACCGGGATCGCCAGTCCTTCCTTGTTTTCGCGGCGTGCCCGCTCAGGCGGCGTCTGCGTCCTGGGCTGGCGGGGTCCACCAGGTGCTGAGCTGGCGCATCACCCGGCGCTCGCCCGGGTCCCAGGCATCGCGGCGATGCAGCGTACCGAGCGTATCGAACATCACCAAATCGCCCACCTGCCAGTTATGCGCATAGACAACCTCCGGCCTGGTCGAATGCTCAGTCAGTTCCTTGAGCAGCGCCTTGCTTTCATCTTCCGCCATGCCGAGAATATGACGGGTGATCCCCTTGCTGATATAGAGGATTTCGCGCCCCGTATCGGGATGGCGCAGGATGACCGGATGGATCGCCTGCGGAATATCGGGGCGGCTGACCCCCAATTTCCGGTTACGTTCGCGCTTTGCGGCGAAACCTTTGCGAAACTCCTCATCGGATGCGAGGTTTTCGCTGATCTGCGGCTCCTCCCCCCCGGCGGTGTAGCCGGTGATCGAGTGATAGGCACGCTTGCCCCGCACTGCATTCACCAGCGCGGCAGGCAAGGTTTCAAGCGCCAGATACTGGCTGCAAAAACAGGTCTGCGGCGGGTTGTTGCGCGGGATCTCAACCGCCTCCAGAAAGCTTTCCTTACCCACTGTCGGCACATAGGAATAATCCGCATGCCATTCGAGCGAGCGCGAGGCGCCCGTCCCTTCGGGCACCCCGTCATCCCCCACCAGATTATTCACACGCAAAATCTCGGGAATCGGGTCGACATCGCCAAACCATTCCGACCCTTTGACAAGATCGCCGAAATTCTGCGCGAAACGCACCAGTCGCTGATCGGTAGGTAGCGTGTGGCCGCGAAAAACAAGCACCTGATGCGTGGCCAGCGCGCGGCTGATTTCTGCCTTGAGCGCCGCTGTCATGTCTGCCGACGGATCCCAGCCTTCGACAATTGCGCCAAGCGGCGCGTCCATGGCTGTGACTTTCAAAGGCCTGGCTTGCGTCGGGGGCTCGCTGCCCATGGGGGGCGAGCTTTGCGGATGTGCATCGACCATCGCTTTTTCTCCCTCACCTGAATGCTCACGTCTTTAATGCGCGGCTCATTCTTTTGACAAAATGCTAACATGGATCGGACGAACCGCAAATAAAAAGGGCCGGGAAAATCCCGGCCCGAAATCGGTTTTGCTCAGGAAAGCCGATTGCCGCGCTATTCCTTGCTGGCGGCGATCGCATCTTCCACGGTGCGCAGACCGGGGCGTTTGGCCGAAACCATCACCGCCATATTGCCCGGCTGGTGCTCGTTATTCCACATCTTGGTATGCGCTTTCGGGATATCCTGGAAAGAGAAGACCTCCGACATGCAGGGGTCGATCCGCCGGTCGATGACAAGCTGATTGGCCTGCGAGGCCTGTTTCAGATTGGCGAAGTGGCTGCCCTGAATACGTTTTTGCCGCATCCAGACAAACCGCGCATCAAAGGTGATGTTAAAGCCCGTGGTCCCGGCGCAGAACACAACCATGCCGCCGCGCTTGCAAACGAGGCAGGAGACGGGGAAGGTCGATTCACCGGGATGTTCGAACACGAAATCGACATCCACCCCCTTGCCCGTGATCTCCCAGATCGCTTTGCCGAATTTGCGCGATTCGGCCATATATTCGTCGAAGCCCGGACCGTTGACCTGCGGCAACTGCCCCCAGCATTTGAAGTCGTTGCGGTTGATGACCCCCTTGGCGCCGAGCGACATAACGAAATCGCGTTTCGATTCATCGGAAATCACGCCGATGGCATTGGCGCCCGTCGTTGCGCAAAGCTGGATCGCAAACGAGCCCAGACCGCCGCTCGCTCCCCAGACAAGCACATTATGCCCCGGGCGCAGAATATGCGGCCGATGCCCGAACAGCATGCGGTAGGTGGTTGCCAGCGTCAGCGTATAGCAGGCCGCTTCTTCCCAGGTCAGATGTTTGGGACGCGGCATTACCTGCTGCGCCTGTACACGGCAGAATTGCGCAAATGACCCGTCCGGCGTTTCATAGCCCCAGATGCGCTGGCTTGGCGAAAACATCGGATCGCCGCCATTGCATTCCTCGTCATCGCCGTCGGTCTGGTTGCAATGCACCACGACCTCGTCCCCGACCTTGCAGCGCTTCACCTTCGACCCGACCGCATAGACGATGCCCGACGCATCGGAACCGGCGATATGATAAGGCTGACTATGTACGTCGAAAACAGAAACAGGCTCACCCAGCGAAGCCCAGACGCCGTTATAATTGACGCCCGCCGCCATCACGAGAACCAGCACTTCATTGCTGTCAAGCTCGGGCGTTTCAACGACTTCAAGCTGCATCGCCTCCTCGGGCGGGCCATGCCTTTCGCGCCGGATCGCCCAGGCATACATATTCTTCGGCACATGGCCGAGCGGAGGAATTTCCCCGACCTCGTAAAGATCCTTGATTTCACCTTCAGATACAGTCTCGACAGCGGACATGCGCCTCGTCTCCACAAAATTGCCTAATCTTTCATCGTGGCGCGCGATAAAACGCCAATGACAAACCAGTTTCAAGGGATTTTTTTGCACCGCAACAGACGATATGATATTTCCTGCCCCGTTGCGAACGGGAAATGATCCTATTCCGTGCGGACCAAATGTCACGGAATATTACTCGAATCCCGCTGCGGCAGGTCAATCAGTTCGGCAGGTAAGGATTGCGCGATGGCACAGAATGAAACGGGCTCCCAGGCAGCTACAACGTCTCCGAAGGCGGCGAAAAAAGACAAGCCCTGGATTTTGCGCACCTATGCGGGCCATTCGACGGCGGCTGCCTCCAATGCCCTTTTCCGCAAAAACCTCGCCAAGGGTCAGACGGGTTTGTCGGTCGCTTTCGATCTGCCGACCCAGACAGGTTATGACGCCGATCACGTACTGTCGGCGGGCGAGGTCGGCAAGGTCGGCGTGCCGATCGCCCATCTTGGCGATATGCGCGCCCTGTTCGATGGTATTCCGCTCGAGCAGATGAACACTTCCATGACGATCAATGCGACCGCGCCCTGGCTGTTGTCGCTGTATATCGCGGCGGCCGAAGAACAGGGGGCGGACCCCAAAAAACTGATGGGCACGACCCAGAACGATATCATCAAGGAATATCTCTCGCGCGGCACCTATATCTTTCCGCCCGCCGCCAGCCTGCGCCTGACAAGCGATGTGATCTCCTACACCTATAAGGAAATCCCGAAATGGAACCCGACCAATGTCTGCTCCTACCATTTGCAGGAAGCGGGCGCGACACCGGTGCAGGAACTGGCCTTTGCGCTGGCTAATGCGATTGCCATTCTCGACACGGTCAAGGCAGCCGGCCATGTGCCTGAAGAAGATTTTCCGCAAGTGGTTGGGCGGATCAGCTTTTTCGTCAATGCCGGCGTTCGGTTCATTACCGAAATGTGCAAAATGCGCGCCTTCGTCGATCTGTGGGACGACATCACCGCCGAACGTTATGGGGTGGCAGATCCCAAGCTGCGCCGCTTCCGCTATGGCATGCAGGTCAATTCGCTGGGCCTGACAGAGCCGCAGCCTGAAAACAATGTGTACCGCATTCTGCTCGAAATGCTCGGCGTCGTCTTGTCGAAAGACGCCCGCGCCCGCGCGGTGCAGCTACCCGCCTGGAACGAGGCGCTCGGCCTGCCGCGCCCCTGGGATCAGCAATGGTCCCTGCGCATGCAGCAGATCGTCGCCTATGAGACGGATCTGCTTGAATATGGCGATATCTTCAATGGCAGCGCCGTAATCAATGAGAAGGTCGAGGAGCTGAAAGCGGAAGCCCGCGCTGAACTGGCGCGTATCGACGAGATGGGCGGCGGGGTCGCCGCCATCGAATCGAGCTATATGAAGCAGAAACTCGTCGAATCGAACAGTGCCCGGCTGGATGCCATCGAGGCGGGCGAACAGATCGTTGTCGGCGTCAACATGTTCACTGAAACCGAACCCTCCCCCCTGTCGCAGGGGGCGGATGGCGGCATCCTGACTGTCGATCCCGATGTCGAGGCACAGCAGATCGCCAATGTGCAGGCCTGGCGTGCGGAACGCGACGAAAAGACCGCCACGGCAGCGCTTGCCGAATTGCGCGCGGCTGCCCAGGAAGACCGCAACATCATGCCCGCCTCCATCGCGGCGGCGAAAGCCGGGGTTACCACCGGCGAATGGGGTGCCGCATTGCGTGAGGTTTTTGGTGAATATCGCGCCCCCACAGGTGTGGGCCGCTCGAGCGGGGCAAGCGGCGGGGCGGAACTTGAGGCGGTGCGCACCCGTGTTGCCCAGCTATCGGACAAACTTGGCCGCCGGCTGAAAATCCTCGTCGGCAAGCCCGGCCTCGATGGCCATTCCAACGGTGCCGAACAGATCGCTGTGCGCGCACGCGATGCGGGCATGGAGGTTGTGTATGAGGGGATCCGCCTGACCACCGCGCAGATCGTCAATGCGGCGCTTGAGGAAGGGGTGCATGTGGTCGGTCTGTCGATCCTGTCGGGCAGCCATGTGCCGCTGGTGCTCGATGCGCTGGAGCGGATGCGCAGCGCAGGGCTTGGCGATATTCCGCTGATTGTGGGCGGCATTATCCCGCCCGAAGACGAGGCAAAGCTGGTTGCCGCCGGCGTCGCACGCGTCTACACCCCCAAGGATTACCAGCTTAACGACATCATGGCCGATATCGTAACCATCGTTGACAGCCGCTTTGAAAACGCCGCCTGAACCGTCGCGGCCGAGCGCGCTTACAGCAGGCGGCGGCGGCGGGGTCGCGCGCGGCGGTACAGGTACCAGATCGCCGCGCCGGTGATGAGCATCACCCCCGACAGGTGGTTAAGCGGCCCCAGCAACATCACAAGCAGGGGGTCGTGAACCGGCACCAAGGGCTGCATCAGCGTATCCATGAGACGGGCGGCCACCTTCTGAATCGGCCCGCCAAGAACGATCGCAAGCCATAAAAACAACAAAAGCACGCCGCTCCACCCTGCGATCCTGCGCCGGCGCGATTGCCGTGCGGCGCGCGCGGCTGCTTGCACCGTCTTTTCCGAGAACCCCTTGTCAGCAAGCGGTGTATCGGCCGCCGCAAATATCTCGCGCAGGACCGGGTCATGCGCACCGCCTTCATGCTTTTGCATCATTCGCTCCCTTCACACTGTCCGTTTCCGGCATTCTGTAGTCTGACAAAAGCTCCCGAAGCCGTGCGCCGCCACGCGCGATATGGGACTTGACGGTACCGAGCGGCAACCTGGTATCCGCCGCAATCTCTGCATGGCTCATCCCTTCATGATAGGCCAGCAGGATGCACAACCGTTCCGCCACCGACAACCGCATCAGGGCCCGGTCCAGATCAGCCGCGATCCCGGTTGCCGCGGGTGCATGGAACGCCTCTTCCGCGCCCCGCCCGACCTCACTGGCATGGCGCAGCGGATCGGCACGCCGGCAATGCTGCAACCAGATATTGAGCGCCAGCCGGCGCAACCAGGGGCCAAAGCTGTCCGGCGTCCGGAGTTGGCCAAGCTGCCGCCAGGCTTGCAGAAACGCCTCCTGCGCCAGATCATCAGCCAGCGCGCCATTGCCGCAACTGCGCCGCATCAGGTTCCGCAGCCAGGATTGCCGCCGTCGCACAAGCTCGGCGAAACCATCGGCCTCGCCGGCCTGCGCGCACCGCACAAGCGTTGCTTCAGACCATCGCGCGAGATGCGCTGCTGGCTGCCGTTCCGGGCTCATCCAACCAGATCCCTAGTCTTCGATACCGATCGTGCGATCGGCGGCCCGGTTGCCACCCACGGCAATGCGCGCCGCCGCGAATAATCCTAGCGCGATAAAACCGACAAGCCCGGCAACCCCGGCCATGATCGGCAGCATAATCGGGTCCGCCACCGCTGCCAGCACAAACCCAAGCAGCAGGAGCCCGGGCGCAATCGACAGGGTAATCACCGCGGCGATCTTGAGATCACGCGCCGTTTCCTCCCCCTTATCGCCACGATGTTCTAGCAGCTTGTCGATTACCGCTGGCTCAAGCGTGCTACCATTGCGCACGATCTCGCGCATGGTTTCCTGCTGTGCCTGCCGCCGCCGCAGATCATACCAGATGCCCGCCACGCAACCCACGGCCAGAAACCCCCAGAATGCCAACGCACCAAGCCCTGTACCAATATCCATCTTCGCAATCCTTTAAGCTCTTGTAGCTGTCGATTTACGAGGAGAGATGCAACAGAACATGGATTTGGATGCAGCAAGGCAATTTTTTGAACATTTCCCGACCGCTGCCCCGTCATGCGACCGGATGTTGCAATAATTTTGCCAATATGACGGCGTGATTTTCCGGGCATTTGTCCGTTCCTGCCATGGCCCCAACCGGGCCAATGAGGCTAACCTGCGCAGACCGCCACGATCGGGGAGCTGCTTTCGAAGGAAGAGTGGAGATGTCACAACAAATTCCCGGGCCAGCAGAGTTGCAGGCAACCACAGCCGGCTTGCTGCCCGAAACGCTCGGGCTGCGTTTCACGGCCGCAGCCGCCGACAAAATCGTCGCCGAACTGCCTGTTACCCGCATGATCTGCACCCAGCCGGGCACCCTGCATGGGGGGGCGATCATGGCGTTCGCCGATACCCTTGGCGCCTATGGCACCGCGCTCAACCTGCCTGAGGGCGCGGGTACAACAACCATTGAATCGAAAACCAATTTTTTTGCCCGTGGTATCGAGGGCGAAAAAGTGATCGGCGAATGCACCCCGCTGCACCGCGGCAAACGCACCATGGTCTGGCAGACGCGGGTGACACGGACAGATGGCACACTGGTTGCGCAGATCACCCAGACGCAGATCATACTGGCACCGGCCTAGCAATCCGGCCTGGAAAGCGGGTGGTCGCATGCCGCCCGCCTTGCAACGGATGCCAGTTGCGGTCAGCCTTTCAGGATTGCAGCTCCTGCATATTCGGCGCTGCGGCCCAGCTCTTCCTCGATCCGGATCAGCTGATTATATTTGGCAACCCGGTCTGAGCGGGCGAGCGAGCCTGTCTTGATCTGGCCGCAATTGGTGGCCACCGCCAGATCGGCAATCGTCGCATCCTCGGTTTCGCCGGAGCGGTGCGACATGACAGATGTGTAGCCCGACCGATGCGCCAGCTCGACCGCTTCGAGGGTTTCGGTCAGGCTGCCGATCTGGTTCACCTTCACGAGAATCGAATTGCCGACCCCGCGCGCGATACCATCGGCCAGCCTTGCGCGATTGGTGACGAACAGATCGTCGCCGACAAGCTGTACCTTGTCGCCGATCGCATCGGTCAGCGCCTTCCAGCCCTCCCAGTCATCTTCCGCCATCCCATCCTCGATCGAGATAATGGGGTAATCGCCGACAAGCTTGCCGTAATAGGCAGCCATACCTGCCCCATCAAGGGTCTTGCCTTCCCCTGCGAGCACATAACTGCCTTCCTTGTAGAACTCGCTCGATGCCGCATCGAGCGCAAGATAGACATCGTGCCCGGGTTTCAGCCCTGCCTCTTCGATCGCCCGCATGATGAAGTCGAGCGCTTCGGTCGTTGAGCCCAGCGCGGGAGCAAAGCCGCCCTCATCCCCCACATTGGTATTGTGCCCCGCGGCCTTGAGCCCGGCCTTGAGCGTATGAAAGACCTCGGCCCCCATCCGCACCGCCTCGGCAATGGAACCTGCCGATACCGGCATGATCATGAATTCCTGAATATCGATGGGATTGTCCGCATGCGCGCCGCCATTGACGATATTCATCATCGGCACCGGCAGTACCCGCGCCGCCGGCCCGCCAACATAGCGGTAAAGCGGCAGATCAAGCTCATCGGCCATTGCCTTGGCAAGCGCAAGCGACACCCCCAGGATCGCATTCGCGCCAAGCCGTGATTTGTTGGGTGTACCGTCCAGTTCCAGCATCATCCGGTCGAGCGCAATCTGCTCCTCCGCTTCCATCCCCGACAGCAGATCGAAGATTTCACCGTTCACTGCCTCAACCGCCCTGCGCACCCCCTTGCCCAGATAGCGCGCACCGCCATCACGCAGCTCGACCGCTTCATGCACCCCGGTCGATGCGCCTGAGGGCACCGCCGCGCGGCCCTTTGCCCCGCTTTCCAGCAAAATATCGACCTCGACGGTCGGGTTGCCGCGGCTGTCCAGAATCTCCCGGCCGGTAATATCGATAATCGCGCTCATAACGGGACTCTCCGCCTTAATTCAGAAAACACAAATTCATGGCGCCGTTCTTAACCGATGCAGCGCTTCGGGGAAAGCCGGTCGTACCTGTCGGACGGAGGTTTGCTCAAATCCGCCAGTCAGGCTTCGGCTCAGCGAATACACAGCCTGTCATAAAGTCCGGGCCATAGCCGCCGCAACAGGATCCGGCAACGCTCCGCCCGGCCGCGACAGGCGCTGCGCGCGCCCCGCTCAACCGCGGACCACAGCATTTCCGCAACGATCTCGGGCCGATCGAGACGCGTGGTTGCATCGTCTGTCATGCCTTCCTCGCCCCGCGGCGCGGTAGCGGGCGGTGCCGTATCGGTTGCGCGCGGGGCGACATGGCACAGATGAATCCCTGCCGGAGCAAGCTCGATCCGCAAGGCATCGGACAGGCCGCGCAATCCGGATTTCGCCGCCGAATAGGCGCTGAATCCGGGATCCGGCAAATCGCCATTGACCGACCCTACATTCACAATAACCGGCCGGGTCGCACGGCCCAGCAGATCGAGGCTGTCGCGGATCAGCGCGGCAGGCGCGGCAAGATTCACCGCAAATATCTCCGCAATCGCACGATCGGTCATGTCTGCCAGCGGGCCATCGTGAAATGCGCCTGCATTATTCACAAGAACATCAAGCTTCCCTTCCCGTCGGGCAATCGCATCTATCAGGGCACGCCGCTGAAACGCCTCTGTAATGTCGCAGGCAAAGACCCACCCCCCAGGCTCGGCGGCTTCCGCGACGGAGGACAAAGCCGCCAATGTATCGCGCAGCGGGGCCTCGCGCCGGCCGACAAGCACCGGCCTTGCACCGCGCGCGGCGGCCGCGAGGGCCGTTGCCCGGCCAATCCCCGAACCCGCGCCGGTGATCAGTACGACCCGTTCCGCAAGGCTGAACTTTCCATTCATCGCATCGTGACCCCGCATTGTTCATGTCGGCCTTCAGATTCTCTGACATGCCCAATCCACCGTACGCAGATTAAACAATCAAACGTACGTATTAACATATAATCCGCAGCGGACGGGCCTCTGGCATTGATCCGTTGTCTGAAAATCATGAAATTCCCTGATTTTTGGTGGCTTTATTGGCGAAAGCGGCTTGTGAGCGGATTTCAGTTCAGGCATAACTAAACCATAATAATAAATTCGAGGGGACATTCCAGATGAGTGACTCGTCTCCCGCAGCCGCGGGTAAGCAGGAAGGTACTGCACTGTTTTCGACGAACTACAGGCGTTACGTGCTTGGCGTGCTGGTGTTCGTCTATGTCTTCAATTTCATTGACCGGCAGATCCTTGCGATCCTGATGCAGCCGATCAAGGAAGATCTGGGGTTGAACGATACCCAGCTTGGCTTCCTGTCGGGCATTGCCTTTGCGGTCTTCTATGCAACGCTTGGCATTCCGATTGCGCGGCTTGCCGATACACGTTCGCGGGTGAATATCGTCTCGATCTCGCTGGCTGTCTGGTCGATCATGACTGCGGTAACCGGCTTTGCACAGAATTTCTGGCAGATGGCGGCGGCCCGTATCGGCGTTGGCATCGGCGAAGCGGGCTGCAGCCCGCCCTCGCATTCACTGATATCGGATTATTTCCCGCCGGAATCGCGCGCGACCGCCTTGTCGATCTATGCGCTCGGCATTCCCATCGGCATTCTGTTCGGCTTTCTGGCCGGCGGCTGGATCGAGCAGTTCTTTGGCTGGCGGCTGGCGTTCTTCGTCGTCGGCGTACCGGGGGTCTTTCTGGCGATCGTCGTCAAACTGACCTTGCGCGAACCGCCTCGCGGCCATTCCGAAACCGGCAGCGGTTCCAAAGCCTTCGCAAGTGGTGCGCCGGCGCCTGAAATCAAACGGGTGGTCGCCTATCTGTGGGAGCGGAAGTCATTCCGGCATCTGGCGCTTGCCGCTGCCATTCATGGCTTTGTCGGCTATGGCATGACGTCCTGGCTCCCTGCCTTCCTCAACCGCTCCTATGGCATGAGCAGCGGCGAGATCGGCACCTGGCTTGCCTTGCTTGTGGGTGTTGCAGGCGGGATTGGCACCATCTCTGGCGGTTATATTTCCGACAAGTTCGGTGCCAAGGATGCGCGCTGGTATATGTGGGTGCCGGCGATTACGCTGGGGCTCAGCGTCCCCTTCTTTATCTCCGCCTTCTTTGTGACCGATCAGTTGCAGACCATGATGCTTTTGATCATTCCGCTCTATTTCGGCACCTTCTATCTCGGCCCGACTTTTGCCATGGTACAGGGGCTTGTCGAGGTGCGGATGCGCGCGCTTGCCGCGGCCATATTGCTGTTTGTGCTCAATCTGATCGGGCTTGGGCTCGGGCCGCAGATTGTCGGGATTGTCAGTGATCTGCTGACCCCGATGTTTGGCATCGAAGCACTGCGCTATGCATTGATGGCGGTGTTCCTGGGCAATTTATGGTCGGCATTCCACTATTATATCGCCTCGCGGCATCTGCGTGCCGATCTTGCCGCCAATCCCGAACGGGCCGAGGATGTGCCAAGCGCAACCGAAGCCGAAGCACTGGCCGAACGCGGAACCTGACTTGCGTACACGCGCGGCCCGGGTTCGGGCAACGGAAAAAGAAAAACCCGGCGG